>NZ_MNBW01000040.1 GCF_001879715.1 Nioella nitratireducens
CTTCCTGTGCCCATAGCTCGTCTCCTTTGCTGCACATTATGCTATCAAAGGAGCGGCACCAAACCGCGACAGGTCCAAGCCGGTCGGGGCACCGGACTGGATCGAGCGGCTGCACGGGGAAATCGCGGCCGCGATGGAGCACAATTTCGAGGAAGAGATCGCCGCGCGGGAACGCAAGGGGCGGTTCCTCGAAGCCGAACGGCTGCGTGAGCGCGGGCCCGTCGACGCGTGGAAGTCGACGCGCGGCGGCCCGCTTCGTGAGGGCATCATCACGGTGAACAAGCTCTGGTTTGGCGGGACCGGACATGAACACTGGGACCCTGACCGGGTGGAGGCGTTCAAGCAGCGCGCGACGGAGTTCCTTCTCGAGCATTTCCCGGATGGGCAGCTCCGAGAGGTGAATATCGATGAAGATGAAGAGGCGCTGCACATTCATTTCGCGGTCGCCGTATGGGTGGAAAAGGTCAGCCAGAACCGGGGAACACAGTGGTTGCTCCAGCCCTCGGCAAACCCCCTCCTGGCGAACTATGAATACGCTCAGGATTTGGCGGGTGAGGCGTTTGTGGATCTTGGAATTCACCGTGGTGAGAGACGTGCCGAGGCAGCCCGTCAGGCGCTTGCGGCCGGGGTTGAGATGCCGGAACCGCCTCGGCACGTTCCACCGTCTGACTGGCGCCGGGAACAGCGGCGCCTTGCACTGGCGGACCGGGACCGGATCCGGGAGGCAAGCCGCGCCGAGGCCGAGGCGACGGTCGCGGATGGAGTGGCGCTGGCGAAATCCGTGGTGAAGAAGTCGCGTAAGCGCGCGATCGCAGAGGCGAAGGCTCGGAAGGCCGAGGCCGACCGTCAGGCCGCTGTCGCTCAACGCGACCGGGCCCGCGCGGATGCGCAGGCCGAGGTTGCGCGGCGGGCGAAACTGGAGGCGGAGGAAGCTCGGAAGGAGGCTGAGCGGAAGGTTGAAGCGGCGAGAGAGGAGGCCGCGCGGATCGCGAAGGCCGCGGGGGACCGGGCCGACGTCATCATTGCCGATGCGACTGCGCTCGCGACCGTGACGGTGCGGAAATCGCGCAAGCGCGCGATCGCGGACGCCCGGGCCCGACGCGCTAAAGCGGACCGGGCGGTTGCCGTTGCCGAACGCGCGCGGGCCGATGTCGAGGCTTTGGCCGAGGTCGCCCGCGATGCCGCCGAGGAGGACCGGATCAGAGCGGAGGTTGCTGCCACAGCGGCCGCCGAACAGACCCGGATTGAGGAGGCTCGGGCGACCGGGCTTGCCCGGGAGATCGAAGAGCTGACCGTGGACGCGGTTGCAATGGCCCGCGTCGTGGCAGACCGGAAGGCCGAGGCGGCGCGCCTGAAGGCGGAAGCCGAGGAGCAGGCCCGTGCCCGCGATGCGGCCGGGGCGAAGTGTATCAAAGCTGAGCAAGCTAAAAAGTCTGCCGCTGAAAAGGCCCGGAAAGAAGAGGCCCGGGCGGCGAAAACGCGGGATCGGGTCGGTGTGCTGACCGACGGATTGGGCGCTCTGGTCAAGGAGATCGACAAGGGCACGCTCGCCCGTGATCCGGACGGCCGCATCCGGGCGAACGAGCCTGACCGTCTTGAGGCCGCCTGTCTCGAAATCTTGCCCGCGATTGAGCTCGGCGTGAGGATTGTTTGCGGAGCGAAGAGCGTCCATCGCGATGCGCGTGTTGTCCGTGACGCGACCATGCGGGAGCGCAAGGCGCTGAAAACGGATCAAGCTGCGCTGCGCCAGGGTCAGGAGCAGCTCGCGGAAGATCAGAAGCAGCTCGAACGGAACCAGAACGCCGTCGAGGCTCAGGTCACGCGGGCTCAGTGGATGTTGAACCGCCTCGAGACCTTGCTCAGTCGCTTCGTGAGATGGCTCAAGTTGTCGAGCATGCCCAAATTCATTCGGGATGAGGGGCTCGAGCTTCTCGGGGAAACGGCGGAAACGATCGCGGATCTCAAGGAGGACGGGCTGGAGATGTGAGCGGCGGGGATCAGCGCCTACGCGTCAGGCAATGATACGAACTATGGTTCAAGGTGACGACGGACCGGGCCACCAAAATTGAACGCGCAGACTCTCGTTATGAACGAGGGACCAGCGGGGGCAGGTCACACTTGCGAGTCAGGGCCTGCCACTGTATGCAAACTTAAGGAGATCCAGCACGGAGGCAAGCGGCGATCCATGACAACATGTGTCATCGTGCTTGGCATGCATCGCAGTGGTACGAGCCTGCTTGCAGGCTCGTTGCATGACGCCGGTGTATATATGGGACATACTCTCAACACCGGCTTCCAATTCAACCCGAAGGGCCTGTGGGAAGCCCCCGCGGTGCTCTATATGCACGAGAGTCTTCTGGAGCAGAACGGCGGCAACTGGCGTGACCCGCCCGAGCCGCAACTCGAATGGGGCAAGCTGCACCTGTCAGTCCGCGATCTCTTCATCGAGTCCAGGCAGGGCCACCCGCTATGGGGGTTCAAGGATCCGCGGACACTCTTTGCCCTCGAGGGCTGGCTCGAGGTGCTGGACGACGTGCGGCTCATCGGGATTTTCAGGCACCCAGCGTCGGTGGCAGCGTCTCTTGCCAACCGCAACGGTATCGACGTCGACAGCGCGCTCGCCCTCTGGCGACGCTACAACGAACGGCTGCTGCACGCACGACGCGCTTTCGGGGCCACGCTTGTGGAATATACTGACACCGCCGCGGATATGGAACGGCGCCTTGCAGCCGCGCTACGCCGGGTCGCTCCGGACGCGCTCGAGCGAGTGCCTTTCTTCGATCCGGCGCTCTACCGGAACCCGGCTGACGACGACGGGCTTCCTCACAGTGTCCAGAGTCTGCTGGACGCTCTGCGCTCCGAAGCGGCATGACGCCCCGGCTCGATCCCCTATCCACCCGTCTCTTTCCCAAGGGACAGGGGGCGGCAGCCTACCAGCTCGAGGGCGTCGCGGCCCGCTGCGACTGGGTTCTGTGCTCGGACTATGCCGAGCCCACGACGGCACTACTGATGCCCGGGAGCCGGGAGCGGCCCCAGACGATCTTCGTATCCCTTCGGTCGCCGTTTCGGGCGCTCGAGGTCTTCGCCGAAGAGGTGCTCCCGCGCCTGAACACGCCCTTCGTCCTGATTACCGGCTCTGAGGACGTCACGCTGCCGCAACAGCTCGACGCGCGCTGGCGCGACTATACCGAGGCCGAGGCCGCCATGATCGAGCGGATCCTCGCGCACCCAAAGCTGTGCCATTGGTTCGTCGAGAACCTATCCTGTGCGGTGCATCCCTCAGTCTCGCCGCTGCCGCTAGGGCTTGTATTCCCCGAGGGGCGGCCGGAGGGTGGTGTGCCGTACTCCGATATCCCGCCGCTCTCCAACCGGGCGGGGAAGGTGCTCGTCGCGCACCGCGTCAGGGAGGGGTTGCAATGGGAGACCCGACGCAGGATAACTGCGGTTGCGCGGACGGCCTGGGCCGAATTCTGCACAGTAGCCGAGGACGAGGTCGCGCCAGAGGATTTCGAGCGCCTGCTCGGAGAGCATGTCTTCGTCGTCTGCGCCGAGGGCGGAGGCCTAGATCCGTCGCCGAAGGCGTGGCAGGCGTTGATCCAGGGCGCGATTCCCATTATTAAGAGGGGCCCGCTCGACGCGGCCTACGCCAGGCTGCCGGTCGCTTTCGTCGATGACTGGGAGGCCAGGTTCCTGACCCCGGAGATATTGTCGCGCTGGCAAGTGGACCTCGCCCCCCAACTCGAGGGGGCGGCTGCGCGGGAGCGGCTGCGCGTGCGCCTCGGCCTAGACTACTGGTGGGCGCAGATCGAGGGCGCGTGGCATCCGGGACAGGACTGTCTCCCTCACGACGCAACGTGAATTTTATCGCCTGTAGATATGTCGTTACTCGCGGTGGGTCGCTTTCGCCCTTTCTGCTCTGCTGGACAAATCGAAGCAGAAAATTGACTGGCAGCGGCCACAATTATTCGATACTTCTGCCGCGACTAAACTGGAGCCTGCGCAATGATAACTTTAACCGAGGCCCAGAGATCTTCTTGGGTTCCAAGGGATGCGCTGCGACGATGTAAGAGTTTGATCGACAGATCGCCAGACCTGCACCCGCGATACGAATTGGCTAAACAGGTCATCCGTCATTTTCGCACACCTGCGTTCTACGAGATCAGCCAGCGATGCAACATATGGTGTGAAGGGTGTTACTATTTCGAAAACCGACACCGGCTCCGGGTCATTGACGAGCCGTCAACAGGCGACTGGGAGTCCTTTTTTGAAGGTGAGGCGGCTCGCGGCGTCAGCATGGCCTATTTCGTCGGCGCGGAACCCGCACTGGAACGAGACCGTCTCCTGGCCGCAAGTCGCTATCTGACTTATGGAAAAATAGGGACCAACGGCACGATAAAATTGGACCCGGACATCCGGTTTCGGATAGGGGTCTCGGTTTGGGGCGACGATGAGACCGACACACTTTTACGTGGAGGGTCCATTTTACGAAAAGCCCTGCGTAACTATGCCGGGGACGAACGCGCTGTCATGCTGTTCACCTTGTCACCGTGGAACCTTCACACCGTACCCGCAGTTCTCGCGGCGAGTCGCGACCATGGATTGCCAGTAACCTTCAGCGTGTTTTCGCCAACCCGGACATACTCCGACAAGATTGCTGCTCAGTTTCCGGCGGACGACGAGTTCTTTCGACTTGCACCGGAAAAGGGCATACCGGTTTTCTCGGCGGACGACCTGCTGCGCCTAAACGACGCCATGACACGCGCGATGGACGAGTTCCCGGAGACGGTTCTTTGCACACCGGGGTTCCGGGATGTGATCACGCAAGCCGGCCCGCTGTTTGATATAGACCCGGACACGCAAGTCGCCCGCGACTGCGGATCACGGATCGTCGGAAACTTGCGCTATCACTCTACAGCTCTAACTGCCGAAGCTGTGAAATGCTGCACTCCGGACATCGAGTGCCGGGATTGCCGGCTATATAGTGGCGTCTGGTCGTCGCAGTTCATTCCCGACGCCAGATTTCTCCGCTCGCGGGAAACCTTTGTCGTATGGCTTGACATGATGGACATGCTGGGGCGGATATTTCTTTTTCCGCTGCCGGAAATCTATCGGCAGGCCGGGCAGGCCACAGCATGAGCCCATCATCCTTTTACCATCCGGTTCCGGGTCTGGCGCTTGCCACGAGGGGCGTTGGTCGCGCGCCCGGTGTGCTTAAGGCGCTGTTCCAGACCGTCGACCACTGGCCGACAGACTTGTTGCACAAGCCTATAGTTCCGGTTGCGGTGCGCGGGGCGAACATTTTGCATGTCATGCAACCGGAACTGGCCAATCAAATCCTGACCAACGACGGAACGAGTTTCGAAAAACACTGGATTTACCGCAAGATAGCGGGCGGTGAGTCCGGCCCAAACAGCATGATCGCCGCCAAGGGTCAATCTGGCTGGGATGCTAAGGCGGCGCTGGGGCCAAGTGTGAACCGTCGCAGCGCCACACGGCATGTGGCGATGATCCGCTCTGTCACCGAACGAATGGCGCGGCGTCTCGACCCGGCGCAGGGCGAAATGGACATTTCAGCGCTGCTGGCCGCTATCACCTTCGAGGTGATCTGGCGACTTATGTTCGCGGACAAAGATATGGACCTGCGCCTGCCCGCATTCGTGCACGAGGCCATCGAAGGCATCTATGCTTCGCGGATGGCGAACGATCATCGCCGGGTTGCGGACCTGCTGGAAGAGACGGCAGACAAGTCCATGGCCTTCGCCGCGCGCTGTCCGCACATAGCCTTGCCTGCGTTTGTCGCGGATGGTGATAATCCGCTTGACACAGCAACCTTGCGCGACAACATCCGCCTGTTTCTGAGCGCGGGACACAAGACCAGCGCCGCCGCCATCGGCTGGACCCTATGGTTTCTGGCCCGAAGCCCGGTCGCGGACAAAGCGGTTCGCCATGAACTTGGGGCTATTGACCCGTCGGAACCGGGCGCATTTCTCGACACACCAGTCACTTCGGCGGTTCTGAACGAGGCAATGCGCTTGTTTCCACCGGCCGTCATTACCGTTCGGCAGGCTCGGCATGAGATGCAGCTGCTCGACCATCAGGTTCCCGAGGGGACACCGGTGGTGGTCAACTTCTACGCGATGCACAGACATCGCCAAGTCTGGTCGGACCCGGACATTTTCGATCACACGCGGTTTTTGCCGCCGAAGGTCGGCGACATCACGCCGGGTTCCTTTCGGCCCTTCAGCGCCGGGGCCCATGTGTGCTTGGGCAAGGCGTTCGCTGAATTGGAGCCGATCGTGATCCTGTCCGAGTTGCTGCGGCTTTTCCGGTTCAAAACCGCCAGCGAACCCAAGCCGGTATATTCCTTCACCCTTCATGCCTGGGGCGGCGTGACGCTGATTCCAGACGCAATCCGCAAATCCAGATAACCGGGTGCACCATGCGCGACAGTTCCGCAGAATACGCAAAACACTATAATCACATCATCTTCGACGCCGCGATGCGCAAGTTGTATGAAGGCAGCAATTTCTTCAACGTGGGATACTGGCGCGACGTTCAGCCAGTGACAACGGACAATCTGAACGCGGCGTGCGAGGCCCTCGTCCGCGCTCACATCGACCTCGACCCCGCAAGGGGGACCCTTGCGGGCGACATTCTGGATGTCGGCTGTGGGCTGGGCAACACGACGCGCATGTTCGCGGATGCCTATCCGCGGGCGCGGCTGACGGGGGTGAATTTCTCCGCCGAGCAGATTGACTTTGCGTCGCGTTCTTATCCTGAGTTGCACTTCATTCAGAAAGACGCCTCGCGGCTCGATTTGCCGTCCAACAGCGTTGACGGGATCTATTGCGTCGAAGCGGCCTTCCACTTCAACACTCGCGAGGATTTCCTGCGCGAAGCCTTCCGCATACTCAAACCTGGCAGTCGGTTAATCTTCAGCGATGTGCTTTACACCCGCAGCATTTACGGTATCCCCAAGGAAAACACCGGGCTTTCGGTCGATGCGTTCATGGCCCAGATCCGGGGCATCGGCTGGGAGGTTGAAACGTGTCTAGACATCACCAACGAGACCGGGACGCCGTATCTGAACCTCCTGATCGAAAGTGGGTTTGAACGGGCAGGACGGATTTGGATCAAGCTTCTCGAACATTACCTTCTGCTTGCGCTGACAAAACGCTGCACAACGAACGCGTGAAAGGGTGACACATGGTTGAGCTTTCCGACACTGCTGCACAGATCGAGATCGCCACGTCTTTGCGGACCCCAAACGAGGTTAAGTCGGCGATCGAAGTTCTGTTTCGCGAGGGCAAGGGCCAGGAGGCCTTTGCGCTGGCCCGGGCGATCTATACCCATTGTCCGCATATTCCGCCCAACGTGCGTAGCCTGCTTCTTGCGCGGGCCTGTGTGCGGACCGACCGCGAGGCAGAAGCAATATCCGTTCTGACCGTCGCCGATCGCACGCCCGACATTGCGATTCTGCTTGCCGAATTGCACGTCAAGAACGATTGCCCGGATGAGGCGCAGGTTCTGTTGACGGAAATCGAACGCCAAATGCCGGAAAAGATGCCCTCCAGCACGCGTTTCAGGGTCGCCAGGCTGGCAATCCAGACCGAAACCGGGAAGCTGGCGTTCGATGCGCTTTGCGCAGTCCTTTGTGCCAACGACCTGATTTTAAACCACTTCTATCAGACGCTTGGATACTTGCTCAGTCCGCTGTGCGCAGAGTTTCTGCCCACCCTTGATGAAGCAGTGATCCGTGCCGCCGAACAGCAACTTGAAACGTTCGACGACACGTTTTCCTGCCGCCTGCGTCTGGCGGATTTGCTGGGCAGGATTGGCCAGTCCGAGAGGTCAGACACGCTGCTTTCCTTGCCAAAACTGCATCAGACCTCCACACTCCACGCCATACCGCTGCTCAAGCGTCAGGTGGCGGATGGCGACGCCACGCCAGCGATAACTGCCGCAAAGACCCTCTTGCTACGAACAAACGACACACCAAAAGCCAAGACGGGCGTGCTTCTGTTTCTTGCGAATACGTTGTTTAAAGCCGGCCGGGCGGACGACTTCGCCGAAGTGCTTCGCAATTGGAACCCCGACCAGAATGGCGACTTTGCTACCAGGGAGCTAGCAAGAGTGCTGCGCCAAACTGGTAACGAGGAACTCTTGGACACGTTACGCGGGATTAAAGCCGCCCGCATCCGGGCCGACTTGCCCGAAAGCCTGAGCGCGGGGCTTGCCGCCCTTCCGTACACGCCGGGTCCGGCAATGACTGACGTGCCCGAAGCCATGCTGATGCCGTTTCGCCTGTCCGGCCTGCCCGATGACGCCTGGCCCGAATGGTCCGCGCGGCAGGGTTGGGGGGGCGCGGCCTCGGCGTTTATCCGCAGATGGGCGCTCTACTCCGGCTCGGACGGGCGTCAGGATGTTCTGGATCTCATCGACCCGGTTGACATATCGGTGCTTGAGGATGCGATGGGGCTCGGACGGGGGGGCATTCTGGTGGGCACCCACGCAGGCCCGGTCTACGCGAGCTTTGCCACCTTTGAAAACCTCCGTTGGCCTTTCGCCTATGTGGGCCTTGGCGGTGCAACCGAGCAGACCCGCGCCACCGGTATTCTGTGGGCCGGGTCGTCGCCCGACGCGATGGTGAAATCAATCCTGACACACCTGAAGGAGAACCGGCTGGTTGGTGTCACAGCGGATGCTCATCTTTCGGGGGGCACCCGGTCGGTCGCGGTCGGAGGTGCAACCCTGAGAGTGTCACGTCTGGTCGCGCGTCTTTCGTTCGCGCGCGGCATCCCGTCCGTCTGGTATGAATCCCGCTGGCGTGACGGCCGCCTTGAGGTCAGGCTGACCGCAATGCCGCTGCCAGAACCGCACGAATCCCGAGAGGATTGGGAAGACCGCTGGTTTGCTGCCTATCAAGCGAGGCTCAGCGACTTTCTCGCCAGTGCGCCAGAAAACCTGAGCGGCCTTCAGGGCTGGACGAGCGGCCAGCAGTAAATTTCAGGATCACGTTTGCAGCCCGCAGACCGGCCAGGTTGGCGCCGCGCTTGTTGATCACGACCCGATCTGGTACGCAATTGGCGGCTATCGCGCGCGCCTAAAGGAGCGCCGGGACGCCGCTAGGTCCCGGCGTTCGGAAAGCAGGTAATCAAGGCTATGACCCTCCCGATCCTCGGCCAGTTAGAGATACGTCTATTTAGCCCTCGCCTAGTGCTGTCAAAAAAACGTGAACAAATCTCAGGCTTGGCCAAAAACCATGCGCCTAGCTGTGGAACGTCAACAGGTTGTTCCGATCCAATCCTAATCGGCTGATTGGTGGTTTTGACTTTAGCGCCGAGTGCGGACGGTGCCAATTGTAGAGATGCGTCCATACGG
>NZ_MNBW01000041.1 GCF_001879715.1 Nioella nitratireducens
GGATTTCTAAAATGTCATTCCTCTTTGATCTGGATGGTCGTGCCAAACTTA
Source organism: Nioella nitratireducens (assembly GCF_001879715.1). Taxonomy (GTDB): domain Bacteria; phylum Pseudomonadota; class Alphaproteobacteria; order Rhodobacterales; family Rhodobacteraceae; genus Nioella; species Nioella nitratireducens. The sequence continues at coordinate 52 of NZ_MNBW01000041.1, forward strand.
TCTCGCCATACATTGTGCATGGTTTCATGTAGAAAATCCCTGTCGCTCACAGCAACCATGAACCCATCATGAATGGGGAGGACAACTTTATCTTTTTCCAAAAACACTCGAATGATATTTCGAGCGACATCTGCATCTTCCGCAAAGAAGTCGTGTCCGTGACTTCTTAGCAGATATTGTTCGAGAAATGGGTAGTGATAAACGAGTTGTGCCACAACCTGATCGAAGAACTCATTGGTAAGTCGCACAGGGAAACCGTCACCATTGTAGGTCTTACGCAATGCGCTCCTTAGCGCATAGTATCCCGACTTCTTGTCAGGAGTGTTCAGGAAAATTACAACAGCGGATTTGATTAAGTTCTTTGTGTCAATCTGGTTGAGAAACGGAGTTCCAAGATCAATATTATAGGCATCTTCAGGCAGTTGGAATTTGTTCAGACTTGCAGCAATGTTGAGAACTTGCGAAGAGTAGTCTAGGCATACGGATTTTTCACCATCAACGCGCACAAGATGTCGATAACCGCTTGGCATTCCCTGCCAAAATGCACTATGCATCCGGAAATAACTCAGTTTTTGGTCCGCACAGTGAACAACTGCAGACAGGAATTTCTTGGATAAATCAATTGTCTCGAAGTTTCCTTTGCTATTCTCCCAAGCAACCAAATCTCCAGAAACACCCTCCAGAGTGATCCTACTCCCAAGCATCATGTCGTTGTAAGATGTCAAAAGTTCCGCCACTTCGGCAACGTTTCCTGATTGCATATGCAAATTTGAAGAAATTGGTTTCTTGGTTTCCTTATCTCGAAACAGAATTGCAGGTGGTGGAACAGGGTCCGCTTTGATATTTTGAGGTAATGCGTTCAGTTCTTTAAGGAAATTGATTGTTGCTCTTATTCTTGTTTGACGACCATACGAGATGTCGCGATCAAGAAACCCGATCTTCATTTCTATAATCCTCACATCATGTAGGCGGTGCACAATATCGACAATTCGGCGTGGAATGCGATGGGGGTTAAGTGCGTCTTTTACCTTGTATGAGTTCGATGAAAGACTAATCTGAACATAGCAATCTTGATCCAGAGTAAACGCCCTATACAGGTGCCACAAAATCGACTTCAAGCACTTCTTGAGGGTATTGGTTTCAGTTTCCTTCTTAGCGTCGACCTTTGAGGAAACCATATTTTCTATGCAACTTCGCTCAAACACGGTATTTAGCAATCGTTCGAACTGAGCATTTTGAACTGGCATAGAACTTTTGTCATAAATGATTGCATGTGATTTATTAATTGAGCGGTCCCATTCCGCTTCTTGTAGTAATACATGATCTAACATGAATTTCTCCTCTGATTAAAATGTGTTGAATGCAGAAACCCATGATATACATAGCAGGCAGGAGCAAAATGCTCCCTCCTGCTATCAACACTGTAGATCAGAGGAATCTACGCATATATTTATGCGATACTGTCGCCGCCTATCAAACCCATGTAATTGAGTTTTTGTATTAGTTATGAGGAATACAGCAGGTAAGTAGTAGAGAAATGATATCACTAAACAAGCAACTGATCAAGTTTAATAAAATGATGATTGACATGTAACTAATACATTAAACAAAAAAAATAAAGCAGGGCGCGTAAGCGGACTGGCATTCAGCATCTGCTGAATGCAAATAATGAAAAGATGGCAAAAAATTTAGGATGAGGAAATATGTAAATTACTGATTACAAATTGCATTTGCTGCGCAAATGAACCTCAGATGTAAAATTAAAATTTTACACCTTCGGTTGTAACTGGCCTTGCCGTCCAGATATCAATTTTTGGATTTTCCATTGCTTTGATTTTTCAAAAAATCCACCATGATATCAAAACAATACATCAATCAAATCATTAAACTTGCGCCATGATCCTTCAACCATCTGCGACATTCCAGATAATCACTGCAGTACCCTTCAACCAATTTCCAATATTTTGATGAATGATTGTGTTCGATCAGATGGCAGAGCTCATGAATCACTATATATTCAACGATTTTATGTGATGTCAGAATGATCCGCCAGTTATAAGCAATCTCACCTGTATCAAGGCATGATCCCCATCTTGCTTTGAAATCATCAATCTTTATTCCTATTGGGTTTACACCAATGATCTTTGCATATCGTTTTGTCTTTTCGTGCAGGCGATCATATGCATGTGATTGATACCAAGTGGTTAGCAATCTTTTGATAATTACATTGTTCTTTTGGTCGTTGTCGGTGCGCGGGTAAGAAACGGTCAGATATCCATTTTTCAATTTGACCGAATATTCCTTACTGCTTTCCAGCTTCAGGCGGTAGTTCCTTCCAAGATAAGGGAAGGTTTCCCCATTCACATACTCACGTTGTTTGGGTTCTGGTGTGGATGCATGAACCGCAAGTTTCTGTTTAATCCAAACAGACCGCTTGGTGATCAAATCCTTAATGCGTTGATCCGATAAAGTATCTGGAACAAGCACACGAACAGTTTCACCATTGATCTCAATTTCAGCAGATTTGCGACGTGCCGTTCGAACAATATCTACTTGAAAAGGGAAATCCATGTTCATCGAAACTTCACCTTGGCAAGTTCCATGAACCGTTCAGTGACGGGTTTCACCAATGCCAAGTCAAAATGCTTGATGATTGCATGTTTGATCTGGCGTTTTACTCGCTTTTGCTCATCCCACTTGTTGAAGAAATCAACAATTTCAGATGCTTCATCCATCATAGCAACCAGTGACTGCACCAGTTCCTTAACCGTGTCATAAGTTTCTTCATCCAGACTGTCGTCGCCGTTCAGTTTGGTGATTTCGGCAACCAAGATGTTGTGGAACGCAAACTCTGTTTCTGTCAGTCCAAGATCAGCGGCACCCTTTTCACGGTCTGCTTCTATGTTGTCGCGCAGGTCCAGCAGCAGTTGAACCAGTTCATCCCATTTATGGGCATGTTTCTGGATGATCTCTTCAAGGCGCTGCGACAGCGTTTTGTAATATTCGGGATCGTCTTCGATCTTGATCTTGATGTGATGCTTGATCGCATGTTCGATTTCAGATGCCCGTGATTTGGCAGTCGTATGAGATTGCAACTTGTCTTTGAAGTCATGTGCCAGCAGGTCAACTGGCGCAATCTTAGGATCAACACCTGTAGAGTAAACATGTTCTTCAATCAGTTGACGCACCTTTTCACCGGCACCTGATACATCCAGTTGTTCATCTCGAAACAGGTTTCGGGCACCAATCGAAATCTTTCCAAGGCGCTTCAGGTCTATAATGAATGGCGTTGCCGCTGGATCAGGCAGGATGATGTCCAACTGGCGAGAGAACGTCTGAAAATCGGTCTGAAAAACCTGCCGCTTCACTTCATCTTCCAGTGCCATGATGCAGTCATCTAGATCATCTAGGTCCAGACCAGTAAAATGCTTCAACACACGTGTATGAGCATTTTTCAATTTTGGCATTTCGTCTTTGAGGTCTTTCAGCGCAACTGCAACATCTTCAGTGGAAAACATCTCCAATGCTTCTGTGAGATAGTCGCTCAATCCGTAATAATCGACAATGTAACCTCTGAACTTGTTTTGTGCTGTTCGGTTCACACGGGCGATTGCTTGCAGAAGGGTATGATCTGACAGTTTTCGATCAAGATACATGACCTGCGCCACAGGCGCGTCAAACCCCGTAAGCAACATGTCTTTTACTATCAGAAACGACAAATTGGACTGCTTTTCACCCGTTCCCAGTGGTTTCTTGAAGTCATCAATCTGCTTCTTGTGCGTGGACCCGTCTGTATATTCCCAGAACCGTTTTTCATCATTATGATCACCAGAGATGATCACCGCACTCTCAGGAGCATCCAAGGCATCCAGTTGCTCTTTGTAAGTGATAGCAGCGTTCCGTGAAGACGTGACAATCATCGCCTTGAACCCATTGGGGTGGATGTGTTCACGGTAGTGTTTCAGGATGTCTATGCAGACCCTACGAATGCGTTGCGGCGCTTCAAGGATTGCCTGTGTGGTCCCGTATTTCTTCTTGATCGCCGCTTGTTCCTCTTCGGACCTATCCCCGAAATATTCATCAAACAGACTATCAAGTGAATCTCCGGTCACCCGCACCGCTGCTTCGCGACCTTCATACAGAATTTGAACTGTTGCGCCGTCCTGAACCGCTTGTTCAATCGTGTATGTGTCGATGTATGATCCAAAGGAATTTGTGGTCTTCTGGGTCTTAATCAACGGCGTTCCGGTGAAGGCAATCCGTGGTGCGTTGGGTAATGCCGCATTGATCGCCACCCCAAGGGTTCCATACTGGGTTCTGTGCGCTTCATCTGCCAAGACGATGATCTTGTCAGACGTGTTCAGAACGGGAAATTCCAGATCATCCGCGCCTTCTTGGAACTTCTGAACCATGGCAGTTATGATGTCAGAGGCATCAGTTGCCAGCAGGTCTTTGAGTTCCCTTACAGAACGCGCATGGCGAATGGTTTCCCCTTGGGCATTTCGAAAGGTGTTGGTCAGTTGTTCATCCAGTTGGGTGCGGTCCGTCAGGAACACCAGTTTGTATTCGCGCAGCACAGGATCACGCCGCATCTTCATGGTCAGGAAAACCATTGTGAGGGACTTTCCAGACCCTTGCGTGTGCCAGATGACCCCACCCTTATCGCGACGCGTCTTGCCGTCTCTGAGGCGCTCTATGGTCTTGTGAACGGCACGGAATTGTTGATAGCGCGGTATCTTCTTCACCACACGGGCATCAACAGGTTCGAAGACCGTGAAGTTCTGAAAGATGTCCAAGAAGTTCGACTTGGAGAACAAACCTTCCAACAGGATTTCCTGTGCCCCTGGGACGCAATCGAAGTCCTTCAGGGATCGCGGATAGGGATCTTTCCATTCAAGGAAATGCTCCATCCGTGATGTGATCGTGCCAACCCGTGCTTTGTCCCTGTGTGTGGACACCATCATCAGGTTATAGTGGAACAGTTTTTCCGCGCCTTCGTCATGTTCAGGGGACCGTCGGTTGGCATAACGCAGCAACTGGTCGATGCCTGCTTCCATGGGATTTGTGCAGTATGGGGATTTACATTCAATCACCGCCAGCGGCAGACCGTTCACGAAACAAACGATATCTGGAATGATGTTCTGGTGAACGCCGGAAACCTTGAACTGGTTCGTGCACAGGAATTCATTGTTTTCAGGGTTTTCGAAATCAATGATGTGGACGGTTTGCCCTTTGTTGCCTTTACCCAAATCCTGCATGACCGAAACGCATTGATTGATCAGCGACCATACTGATTGGTTTGCTTCGATCAAATTGGCATAGGGGGTGCGGGTCAGATCACTGACGACCTTGTGCAGGTTCTGGTCACTGATCCATGGATTGATGCGTTTGATGTTGTCTGACAGGCGTTTTTCCAGAACCACATCCTTGAACGAAGATCGCTCGTCAGATGTGTCAGGCGACAGAGATGCACCATCTACAAAGGTCCACCCCAATGACTGCAATTGCGCCAGTGCCGGACCTTCTACCTTGTCAAACTCATCATTCGCCATCAGTCCACCTTCACTCGCACTTTGCCTGTCAGGAGGTCTTGCATCAGGGATTTTTTCAGGGATTTGAGTTGAGAGAGCATTGATGCTTTTTCCGCAATGGATCGAACAACCGCCGAAATAGATTTGCCAATCATAAACTGTTCATCCAACGGTGGCACTGGGACATTAATACCCATAATTTGGCTTGCAGAAAGATTTGCCTGCTTCGTTCCCGATCCGAACGAGAACAATTCATTAAGATATAAATCTGACCTCATTAATTCTCGAATATATACCGTCATTTCCTCATGTTTTGGAATTATTTTTGACACGCGCTGATTGAGAAGGCCCTGATTGAAGTTCTCTGGAACAATCACAAGATACCCATAATCCCGCTTGCCTGCCGTTCCCGTCATTGAAAGCAAAAGATCACCAGCAGACACTAAAAACTTTGGATGCGTTACTGAAAACGAGTCGGGCAGATAGGCAGGTGAGCGATTTTCATCAAATACATTTCCGTAAAGATTTCCCATGCGAATACATAAGATTCCTCGATCAACAAAATCGGAGCTAGAAAACGCATAGCCGGAAATTATCTCTGCAATATCCGAAAGAGTCTTAACCTCCCAACTCTTCGGAATCCGCCCAAGTTCACTGTCCTTGAACTCTGTGTGACCGATGCCTTTGGTCAGCAACTCATTCATGGTTGCTTTTTTAAGGTCTTGCAGTTTGTCGATCTGTTTTTGAGTGCTTTCAATCACCTCATCAACAGAGGTCAGTATCGCAGCGATTTTCTTTTGTTCTGGAAGCGGTGGGATTGGCAATAGGAAGTTTCGCAGTTCACTTCCGTTAATCGCCTCAAATGTGCTGCCTTGTCCCAGCGCGTCAAACTCTTTTTTAGAAAACGTGAGAGAATGAAATAGAAAATCTTGCTCTACCGTTACGCCAGATAGTGCTGCAAGTCCCCTGCCAATACATGCTTCAGTATTATTTCTATTAATATCACCAACGGGCGCTCTGACACTAAACAGAATTGCGTCTTTTGGCGCAATTTTGGAAGGCGCAGTGCACCAATATCTCACTGTAGGATATTTTGCGCCAAAGTCTGCCTTCCCTTGAAAGAAGGGAATGCCTTTCCTGTCTGTATTGTAAGTGTCCGATGATGGTGATTGCCCCATGATAATTGAAGCGATTTCGCCAATTTTTTTGCCTTCCCAACCCTCAGGAACCATTTCACTCATACCCAAGTTCCTTCAGATAACCCCACATCACACCTTCGGATTGCTTCACCTGTGCATCAATCTCATGCAGGGAAACGCGATACTTATCCCACCAGCGTTCAAACTGACTGACCACGGATTGATCAACGTCGCCAAGATGATCGCGCAACTGATCCTTGGTTTCGATGTCCTCTTTGAAATCATAGTATTCATCATCGCGACGAACAAAAACACAGGTCACATCCATGCCCTGCAAGGTTTCTTGGATGTAGTCACCTTCCACTTCGGACACAGGAACCCCACCATGCAGGATTGCCCGAACGTCAAAAGGTTCAGGTGGCGGTGACGTGTCTGCATATCTGCGGATGTTCAGGTTGTAATCATTGCCACGGATTTCATCCATGTCCACAACCTTGGAATAGCGTTTTTCATCCGTGTAAGCATCAAACACAGTCAAGATGTGCTGAATGTCTTCGCCACGCAGTTTGTTCTGGTTCTTACCTTCTTGGTATTCCAGTTCGCTGTTAATGAACAAAACCTTATTCTTGCGCTCCTGCGGTTTCTGCTTGTTGATGATCAGCAAGGCAGCAGGAATGCCTGTTCCATAAAACAGACCAGACGGAAGACCAATCACCGCCTCCAAAAGATCATCTTCCAGAATGCCCTTGCGGATTTCCTTTTCGCTTGCTCCACGGAACAAGACACCATGGGGAACAACTACCCCCATCTTTCCTTCTGCGTTCAGCGACGCAATCATGTGCTGGATGAAGGCAAGATCACCTGCATCCTTTGGTGGTGTGCCATAGGGATATCTGCCATAGGCATCCGCGTCCGCTGCTTCCTTGCCCCACTTCTTGAGCGAGAAAGGCGGGTTCGCAATCACGCGGTCAAACATCATCAGTTCGCCACCAGAGATGTGCTGAGGATCACCCAAAGTGTCGCCCTTGCGAATATCGGCATTGAACACGCCGTGCAGGAACATGTTCATCTTGCAGATCGCCCAGGTGTTCAGGTTCATTTCCTGCCCGAACAGAGAGAGGTTCTGAGGGTTATCCCCGTGTTCGATGAGGTAGTTGCGCGTCTGGATCAACATGCCACCAGAACCCGCTGTAGGGTCGTATACACGCATACCCGCTTCTGGTTTGAGCAAGGACACCAGCAACCAAACCACTTCACTAGGCGTGTAGAATTCGCCGCCCTTCTTGCCAGCAGAGTCTGCGAACTGTTTGATCAGGTATTCATACGCTGTTCCAAGAAGATCGGAGGACTCAAAGTCCACATTCCGAAGGCGATGCTTCGAGAAATGCGACAGCAAATCCTGCAATTTCTTGTCGGTCAGTTTGTTCTTGATGTTGAAGTCAATCGTGACAAGCACCCCTTCCAGTGAGGGGTTATGCTCTTCAATTGCTTCTGTTGCCTTGTTCAGTTCTGACCCAATGTCGTGTTTGAGGTCTTTGAGTGCGGACCAACGACTGCGTTCAGGAACGAAGAACGTCTTGTCGTATTCGTCTTCATCTGCCGCCAGTTGCTGCGCCTCCGCAAGCGGTCTGCCCTGCGCCACGTAGTCGGCAACAACCTGCTCCTGTGCTTCCTCAAAGGCATCAGAAAGACGTTTCAAGAACAGCATCCCGAAGATGTAATCCTTGAACTCTGAGGCATCCATGTTGCCGCGAAGGATGTCGGCGGTTTCCCAAAGGAAGGATTCCAGTTCCTTCAACGTCAACTTCTTGCTCATGAAGACCTCTTTTGTTATTTTTTACAGTTGCTTAAGGCATCCACAGAGAACTTTAGCACAGCACACTTGCGCCGCCAATGCGCCAGATGAGCTTCTCGTCATGCTTATTCTCTGATATGGATAACGCATCACAACAACATGGCACGGAATACGCTCTTTTCATGGAGACAGTATCGGCTGCCATATTCTCCCAACAAAAAATGAAAGGAAACGAATGAATCCCGTTCGTGAAAAGATCAAAAAGAAATTAGATGAACTCGAAAGTGCACTTAAGTCCCAAAATCACTTGGATGCCGACAAGATCGAAGGCGTTCTGAACCTTATGGAATCTTGTTCAAAGTATTGGCGCGTGCTGGATGATGCTGAACGTGATTTTCTCAATGCAGCACGTGACGCATTTAAAGAGAGAAAGCGGTGGGCGTAACGCATTTAGACTATTTTCT
>NZ_MNBW01000042.1 GCF_001879715.1 Nioella nitratireducens
CGCGAACTCGACTATCTTGAAAGTGCTTTCGAGCACGACGATCTGAAGAAGGCTCTGACCCTTTAATGTCCGCTTATGCGTTCTTATCTTCGGCACAGCGTCTTCGAATACAAGCAATACAGGTAAACTATCGAGCTTAGTACTCCGGCTGGAATCTGTACGCACAAACAAGAGCTGGTACATCAAGACGGTGACGGGGCGGAACACGATCTTGCAGATCTATGTCAGTATCTGATACGATTGAGCATAAAAGGAGATCCAGATGCCGAACGTCCACCTGACGGAACCGATGCAGAAATATGTGCAGGCGCAGATTGAGTCCGGTGCCTACGCCAATCTGAGCGAAGTCGTGCGCGCGGGCGTAAGGATGCTGATGGAGAAGGACGGTGCCAGGCAGTTTTACGCCCTCAAGGCAGATCTCGAGAAGGCGGCCACGCTGGCCAAGAATGGGGATTTCGCCGAGTTCGATGCACAAGCCTTCGAACCGGATGCGTTTAACCGTTGATCGGCATGACCATAAGGCTTTCCGGTCTGGCCAGGTCCGACCTCGAAGACATCCGCGCCTATACCGTTGAGACCTGGGGCAGGGACCGGTGGCTGATCTATTATCGCCAGCTTGTCACCGCCTTCGAGCGGATCACTGAAGATCCCGAGATCGGCCGGGACAGGAGTCTCTTCGTACCGGGCATGCGGTCCGTCAACTGCCAGCGCCACGTGATCTTCTTCAAGCGGCTCGATGCGGCGGACGGCGCAGCGGTCATCCTGCGCATCGTGCACCAGCGCCGCAATATGCCTGCCCTGGTCTACTACGAGGACCTCGACGGCGGTTGACGACCATCAAGCCGGGCAATCCTGCGACAAGCACAACCAGTTCACAACCGGTCCTTCAACCGCTGCACGAAATCCATGCGTTCATGAAGGACAGCAATGATGATAGGTCGCGGGGCGACAATCCAGACGACATAGTGATGCTCGCATCGCAGGATCCTGACGTCGTCCGGCAACTGATCGAAAGCCTTCGACCGTGCCCGGCCTGCACCAATGGCGTCGCAGCAAGACTCGATTTGGCTCAGATACCGGTCGGCCTGATCTGCGCCCCAGGTTTCGAAGGAGTAACTCCAGATCTCGCGCAAATCTTCCTCGGCGCCGAGCGTAAGATCGTAGCCAGCCATTCGGGGACCTATTGCTTGGCTTGGCTGCGAGCTTCGCGCCGGATGTCACGGATCGACTTCGAGGACAGCTCGCCTTGGCGGGCCTGCTCGATGCGCGGCTCAAGGAAACGGGCCAAGGCACCGAATGCTTCTTCATCGTTCAAGCCGCCGAGAGGGGGAGCATCGCCGAGTGTCCGGTTCAAGACATAATCCTTGATGCTTTGACCTTTCAGGGCCGCGATAGCCTTGAGTTTCTGGTGTTCTTCAGGCGTGATATCGATCGAGAGTCTGGGCATAAGCTCAATATACCTACCTCCAGCCCACAAAACAACATTTGTTCATTCCAATATCTCGACCAGTCTTCCATAGTCGCGGCTGACCTCCTGCGCCTCGAGAAATGCACGTTGCCGCTCGGCATCGAGGCAGCGGAAGTAATCCTGTATGTCCGCGATGTAGCCCTCGAAGTCGGAACGCAGCAGCTCGGCATATTCTCGAATTTCTTCGGACCGCTCAGGCAGGAAGGGCCGTTCCGGTGCGGTACATGCAATGGCGATTTGGCCAATCGACGCGAGTGGCACAACAAGACCAAGCAAACCGTATCGAAATGCACAAAACATGCGCAGGGCAAAACTCCTTTGCCACTTCAAATTTATGGTTTCGTGCGGTAGCTACCTATTGCAGCCAAAGACGGTTCGTCAACTCAAATAAATCGTCTTGCAGTCAATTATGTTGTCTTGTATCGACCGTGTGGAAATGTTCCTGCGGGCCGATACTCATGATGAGGAGGACCCAGGGAAAGTCATGATAGAAGAAGCACCGAATGTGGTCACCGAAGACGGACTGCGCGGCTTGCTCACTGAGGGCTACCTTATCGAGGTGGTCTGCAAGGAGAGAGCGGAGAAGCGCCATAACAGCTGGTACGGCTCATGGGTCATCCGCGCCGTCGCCACTGATGGGCGCGACGATAAAATGCTCGTCACCAGCCGAAGCGTCCTCAAGCTCCGTGATTTCAAAACCATCGTTGGTCTTGTCAGTTTCCTCGCTGACATGGGCTGCACGACGGCGAGCATCCCACTTGAAGAAGGGGGCCGCGAGCGTCACGCCGCGCCTGGCCAAGGGGCCGACGCACCGACCGGAGCGGTTCCGGTCAAAGGCAGCTGACCGCGCGACTGCGCTCGTCGTTGCTTTGGGTACAGGCGCTTGTTCCGCGCCCCCGGCCCTGGCCGACGGTTTCATCTTCCAGGTCCGCCCCGACGGCCAATTGATTTCCTCTCCTCAAGAGGCAAACGGGCGCCTTTTTCTCTTCGCAGAACCTCGCGTTCCTGACGCAACGAGCGAGACAGCGATCCCGGCTCGATCTGCCGCCCACGCTACCCCAGAAATCCTCCATGCGATCGAGACCACTGCTCTGCGGTATGCCGGGCATGGTGCGCTGCGTCGCGCAGGGCTTTCAGTCACTGATTGGGCGCTCCTTTACCGGGCCAATATCGAAGTCGAGAGCGCATACAATCCAGCTGCACGTAGCCCTGTCGGTGCCATAGGCCTTGGCCAGCTTATGCCGGATACCGCCCGCGACCTCGGCGTGGACCCACATGACATTGCGCAGAACCTCGACGGATCAGCCCGCTACCTGCTGATGATGCTCGACCAGTTCGGCGACGGGTCTCTGGCCCTTGCGGCCTACAACGCTGGCCCGGAGGCGGTCACGCGCCACGGCGGCATTCCCCCCTATACCGAAACCCAAGGGCATGTGGCCCGTGTGACCGCCGTGTTTGAGCGGCTCAGAGGAGATCTTTCATGACATCGAGGAAACGTCAAAGCGTGCTCCGCACGCGGGCGATCGCCGCGCTCGGCGCGATGACCCTTATCGTGCTGGCGGGTCCAGCGCTTGCGCAGAGCATCGACCTCTCGCCGGTGCAGACCCTGCTGCAGGGCATCGTCGATGCGATCACCGGTCCCTTGGGGATCGTGATCGGAACGCTTGCGCTGATCGGGGTGTTCCTTTCCTGGCTCTTTGGCATCCTCGACTTCCGTCAGGCGCTCTGGGTGGTGGTCGCGATCGCGGGCATCGCCGCGGCTCCCACCATCGTCGCCGCCATCTGGACCACCTGAGGTCCAAAATGGCTGACCAGTCCCGCGTGTTCATCGGCCTTCTCAGGCCGCCCAAGCTGATGGGCCTGCCGATCATGTACGCCATGGTCTGGCTCTTCGGCTCGACGCTTCTGTTCCTCTGGGTGCAGAGCTGGGTGGTGGCCGTCTTCGCGGGGCTGGCCTGGCCGGCCCTCTGGAAGGCCGCAGACTGGGATCCGAACTTCCTCGATGTCCTGGTGATCACCTTGCAGGAAACCCCGCCCACGGCCAACCGCAAGCTGCACGGAGGCGACAGCTATGCCCCGTGATGGAATTGCCGATGAGGTTGAGAACGCCATCGATCCGCTGACCGTGCTACCCGCATGGGTCAAGGGCGAGAAGCGGCTCTCAATGATGCTGCCTTATGTGAGCCTCGTGAACGACCGAACGATCCGGACACGCGGCAACGAACTGATGCAGTGCATCCGCCTCGAAGGGGTGAACAGCACCACGAGCGAGGACGGGCATCTCGACCGGATCGGAGGGTTGCTGGCTGGCATCGTCGCGCAGGTGGGGACGGAGTTCTCCTTCTACCTGCACAAGGTCTCGAAAGCGGTCGATGTGACCCTGCCGCCCATTCCAGGCGAGGGGTTTGCTGCCGCCCTCGACAAACGATGGCACGCGCATCTCGGCCGCGCGGGCTTGCGCGACAAGACGCTGACCCTGACCGTGCTGAAGCGACCTCAGACCGGCAGCCGCTTGCCGTTCGGACTTGGGGCGTCTCGCTCGCGACATGCGGCGGACACGACCCGCCGCTTGCGCAAGCTCGACGAGGTTGTGGGGTTTCTGCTGTCGTCCTTCGATGAGCTGAAGCCCCGCCTGCTTGCCGCCAGCACCGGCGAGCTTCTGGGCTTCCTCGGTTCACTCAACACAGGCGAGGAGCACCCGCTCTTCCCCCGGTCGCGCCTCGGTGTGATCGCCGAGGACGTCGCCAACACCCGCGTCACCTTCCGCGGCACGACCATCGCGCTGTCCGACGGCGCCGTCGGCGACAAGCTCGGCGTGATCTTCGCGGTGAAGAACTACCCCGCCAAGACCGATAGCCTGATGCTCGACGAGTTGAATCTGCCCGTCGACATGGTGGTCACGCACTCTTTTGTGCCGATCAACGCCAACATCATGGCGGGCCGGATCAAGCGGCAGCTGCGGCTGATGCAGGCCGCCAATGACGGAGCCGTCAGCCTCGCGCAGGAGCTGGAACTCGCGCAGGACGATTTGGAATCCAAACGCCTGATCTTCGGCGAGCACCACATGACCGTGGCGGTCTATGCCCGCACACAGACGGCGCTTGACGATATCGCGGCCGAGATCCGCAACATCTCCGCCACCTCCGGCATCAACCTGATCTCGGAAGCCTTCGGGGCACGGGCGCATTTCATGGCGCAGCATCCCGGGAACACAGGGGCGCGCAGCCGCAAGGCCGCAATCACGAACCACAACTTCGCCGATCTCGCTACCTTCCACCGCACCCCGCTCGGAAAGACAGGGCGGGAAGTCCCCTGGGGCGTGCCGATCACACTCTTCCCGACGCCAGAGCGCAGCGGTTTTCGCTTCAACTTCCACGAACAGGGCGCGCCAGATCGCGAGCCCACAGGTGGGCACACGCTGATCCTCGGCCGTCCCGGCTCCGGCAAATCCGTCCTGGCGGCTTTCCTGATGACCATGGCACGGCGGGCAGGTGCGCGGGTCTTCGTCTTCGACTATCGCGCGGGGATGGAGATGGCCGTCCGCGCGCTCGGCGGCAGCTATTCGACCGTGCGGGCGGGGCGCCCAACGGGCCTCAATCCGCTCCAGACCGAGATCGACGTGCGGGGCCAGGCATGGCTTGCTGATTGGCTCGCGAGCCTCTTGGAGCGGCGCGATCGACCGCTAACCCCGGTTCAGACCAACCGACTGCAGGAAGTCGTGCGCCAGAACGCCAGCGCAGGACATGCGGGTCTACGGAACTGGTCGGATTTCGCCTCGCTGCTGGTCTCGACCGATGACGAGGGCGATCTCTTCGAGCGTATGCAGGAATGGACGGCCGAGGGTCGCTACGGCTGGATCTTCGGGGCCAATGCCGAGGACAGTTTCAGCATCGATGGCGACGTCGCGGGCTTTGACCTCACCGGCATCCTCGATTCCGAGAGCGAGCGGGAACGCATGGCGGTCCTGTCCTACCTCTTCCGCCGGGTCGAGCGGGTGATTGAGGACCGCAAGCCCACCATCATCGTCATCGACGAGGCATGGAAAGCCCTCGACAACACCTATTTCGCGGAGCGGCTCTCAAACTGGCTGGTGACCGCCCGCAAGCAGAACGCCGTCGTCGTGATGATGACGCAATATGCCAGCCAGCTCGAGCGCACGCGCACCGGAAAGACCATCGTGGAAGCGGTGCCGACGCAGGTGCTCTTGCCCAACATTCGTGCTTCCGCCGCTGACTACGCGATGCTCGGCCTGACCGAGAAAGAGCTCGACGTGCTTCTGGGCGTCGGCTCGGCCTCGCGGCTGGCGCTTGTCCGCGATGATCGGGGCGCGGTGGTGATCGATGCCGATCTCAGCGCGCTCGGCCCGCTCGTGACCATCCTTGGCGGCATGGAGAAGGGCGAGACCCTCGTCGGCCCTGACTACCGCGACCGTCCTGATTTCTGGAGAGTGACATGACCCGTACCATCATTCGCAGCGTCGTGCTGCTCGGGCTCGGCCTGACCCTGACAGCCTGTGCGCAGCATAACCCCCCGCAAGCCAACTGCTTCAATTTTCGCGAGGCTCCTGCGCAGGCAGGAACCGCCACCACCACGATCTCGACCATGGGGGCGGAGGTCACGCGCCGCGACACGGCCTGCGATTTCGTCCTCTTGGGGGCGGGCGGCTGAACCAATGCGGACCTGGCTTCCTTTTACGATGATCAGCCTTGTGCTGGTGGCTCCCACTGCGGTGCCGGTGGGCGCCCAAGGCGTGCCCACTTTCGATCTGCGCCTCTTCGCAGGACGACAGGCCATCCTTGAGCAGACCGATCGGGACCTGGCACTGCAGCAGGACCGGCTAAGCCGCGAGGAGGAACTGGCCGAAATCGAGCGCCAGCAACTCGCCTCCCTCGAAGGGCTGATGGATGCCATGTCGCTTGGCGCTGGAGACGTGGCCGGAACCGTGGCGGGGCTCGAGGCGGGGCAGGGGGCGGTAGACAACGTCGAAAGCGCGGCCGCCAGTCTTTATGCGCCCGAGGACACCAATCCAGCGGCAGCGCGGATGTTCGGCGATGCCAGGGAGGGGATCGAGGAGCTGATCATCCGCGCAGCACGCGACACCCATAGTCTGTCCGGGGTCGGCCGCGCAGGTCTTTCGCTCGTGCAATGGCGCTGTCTCTTGCAGGCGCTGATCTGGCAGGAAAGTCGTTTCCAGATTGGGGCACGCTCACCCGTGGGGGCCTTCGGACTTACCCAGATCATGCCCGGTACCGCAGGCGATCTCGGGATCTACCCGGCCTATTACGACGATCCCTATCTGCAGGTCACCGGCGGTGCGCGATACCTCGCACAAATGCTGAACATGTTCGATGGCAACATTATCCATGCGCTCGCCGCCTATAACGCCGGGCCGGGCAATGTGCAGGATTATGGCGGTGTGCCACCCTTCGCGGAAACCCAGCATTATGTCGTGGTGATCCCGCAGCAGTACAACAGCTACCTCGCAGCCGTGGGCGGGATCGATGCACTCGGCACAATCGATCCGGTGCTTCTGGCCAATGCGAGCTTCAGCCTCTCGGCACATGGTGCGGGTGTCTATGGGGACTATTCGCTGGTCTCGGTCCAGGCAGCCGCCCTGCGCGTCCAGGATATCATCACCCGCATCGGCGAGACTGAAGACCTGCACGAGGCGATCGCGCTGAACACCTATGCCCGAGCCGAACTTGCCCGCCTGGTCGCGATCCGGACCCGGATCAGGGCCGCCCGAATCGAGCCACTCAGCGCCGAGCAAATCGCCTTGGCGGCAGCCAGAGGAGCCGAGCGGCAATTCATGGATTTCAGTCAGGAGGATTTGCATTGAACCTGCGCCTGCCCCGTTCCCTTTTCGCCGGTAGCATCGCCCTGGCGCTTGCCATCTATGTCGTCGGACCTGCCGCGGCACAGGGTGTGCCCACGGTGGACACCCAGAATATCGCACAGGAAATCCGCCAGCTTCAGCAGATGCTGCAGGATTTCGGGATCCAGACCGATCTTCTGGACAATGCGCTGGCACAGCTCGAAGTGGTGCAGAACCAGCTCAACCAGCTCAACCAGATGTATACGTCGCTCACAGGGCCGCGAAACATCCTCGGTCTTGCAATGGGCGAGGATCTGGACGCGCTCCTTGACGCCGATTTCGAAAATATCTCAAGTCTCATCCGAGGCATCCAGGCGGGCGACTGGTCGAACCTCATCGGTCTCAACGCCGGACCGATGCGCACCCAGATGGAGACAGCGCTGGCCAGTGCCGGGTTCGACGAGAACACCCTGAACGAAATCGCCACCAGTGGAACTCCCGGTGCAGAGGGCATCGCGACCCGGGCAACCACCGGGGCGGTGCTGTCCGCCGCCGCTCAGAACAGCCATACCGAAGCGGCGCAATCCCTCGAGAGGGTAGAGCGTCTTGTCGAGATGATCCCGGACATGGAAGATCTCAAGGCCTCGATGGACCATAACACCCGCGTCACGGCGGAACTTGCCATCGCCCTCACGCGCATGTGGGAGCTCGAAGCCATCCAGACCCTTGGCGCGGGGTAACCGCTCCATTGGCAGCGCCTGCCTGAGGCTGGGGCGATGATCTAAGAGACGTCGCTAATGACGTCTCTTATGC
>NZ_MNBW01000043.1:0-2500 GCF_001879715.1 Nioella nitratireducens
TTGGTTGCGGGGGTAGGATTTGAACCTACGACCTTCAGGTTATGAGCCTGACGAGCTACCGGGCTGCTCCACCCCGCGGAAGGATCTGTTTTTGTTGTGTCGGCGTATTTTTTGACTGTTTATAGAGAGGTGTGTTTCTTACTAGGTTTGGCGGTGACCTACTCTCCCACGTCTTGAGACGCAGTACCATTGGCGCGACGGCACTTAACGGCCGGGTTCGGGATGGAGCCGGGTGTTTTGCTCGTGCTATGACCACCAAACCGAGGAAGAAACACAGTCGCTTTCGGGGTGTGATTTGTGTTGGGAGAGCGTCTTTGGTGTCAAAGGCGCTGTCCCGCAGCTTCACATTCCGGGTGCGACGGTCATCAGTTATCCAGGTCTTGTCCACTATATGAGTATGCTTTTGGTCCTGCAGTCTGTCTACTACTGGATCAAATCAAGCCTATCGAGCCATTAGTACCGGTCAACTGAACGCATTACTGCGCTTACATCTCCGGCCTATCGACGTGGTGGTCTACCACGGCTCTCAGGGATACCTTGTTTTGAGGGGGGCTTCCCGCTTAGATGCCTTCAGCGGTTATCCTTTCCGATCATAGCTACCCTGCACTGCGGCTGGCGCCACAACAGGTCCACCAGTGGATCGTTCACCCCGGTCCTCTCGTACTAGGGGCAACTCCTCTCAAGTATCCTACACCCACGGCAGATAGGGACCGAACTGTCTCACGACGTTCTAAACCCAGCTCACGTACCTCTTTAAACGGCGAACAGCCGTACCCTTGGGACCTGCTCCAGCCCCAGGATGAGATGAGCCGACATCGAGGTGCCAAACGGTGCCGTCGATATGGACTCTTGGGCACCATCAGCCTGTTATCCCCGGCGTACCTTTTATCCGTTGAGCGATGGCCCTTCCACTCGGGACCACCGGATCACTATGGCCGTCTTTCGACTCTGCTCGACTTGTCAGTCTCGCAGTCAGGCTGGCTTCTGCCATTGCACTCAACGAGCGATTTCCGACCGCTCTGAGCCAACCTTCGCGCGCCTCCGTTACTCTTTAGGAGGCGACCGCCCCAGTCAAACTACCCACCACGCAGGGTCCCGGACCCGGATAACGGGCCGCGGTTAGACTTCAAGCAGAGCAAGGGTGGTATCTCAAGGGAGGCTCCACAGGAACTGGCGTTCCTGCTTCGAAGCCTACCACCTATCCTGCACATGCTGTGCCTGAAGCCAGTGCGAAGCTGTAGTAAAGGTGCACGGGGTCTTTCCGTCTAACCGCGGGAAGCCTGCATCTTGACAGGCAATTCAATTTCGCTGAGTCGATGTTGGAGACAGCGGGGAAGTCGTTACGCCATTCGTGCAGGTCGGAACTTACCCGACAAGGAATTTCGCTACCTTAGGACCGTTATAGTTACGGCCGCCGTTTACCGGGGCTTCATTTCGGAGCTTGCACCCCTCCATTTAACCTTCCGGCACCGGGCAGGCGTCAGACCCTATACGTCGTCTTGCGACTTCGCAGAGCCCTGTGTTTTTAGTAAACAGTCGCCACCCCCTGGTTTGTGCCCCCAGCCTCCAGTTGCCTGGAAACCGGGCCTCCTTCTCGCGAACTTACGGAGGTATTTTGCCGAGTTCCTTCAACATCGTTCTCTCAAGCGCCTTGGTATTCTCTACCAGTCCACCTGTGTCGGTTTAGGGTACGATCTCATGGAGGGCTATTTCCAGGGACCCGTTGGCTGCCCACACAATCCGATAAGTGTGAACAACGGCTCAGATCCGTCACATCCTCCTGGCCCAGGAATATTAACCTGGTTCCCATCGACTACGCCTTTCGGCCTCGCCTTAGGGGTCGGCTTACCCTGCTCAGATTAGCTTTAAGCAGGAACCCTTGGACTTTCGGCGACAGGGTCTCTCACCCTGTTTGTCGCTACTCATGTCATCATTCTCGCTAGTGATCACTCCACCGGATCGCTCACGCGCCGGCTTCACAGTAAAACCCGCGTCTCCGACGCTCACTCTTCAATGCGCTACCGCTTCGCTACTTGAGCGCAACGGGACACATCAAAATGAACGGAAGAGACAAGGGTTTATTCACACTACGCTCCGCTACCATGCACTATGTGCATCCTCAGCTTCGGCTCATGGCTTGAGCCCCGGTACATCTTCGCCGCAGGACAACTTGTTTAGACCAGTGAGCTGTTACGCTATCTTTAAAGGATGGCTGCTTCTAAGCCAACCTCCTGGTTGTTTTGGTCGTCCCACCTGCTTTCCCACTTAGCCATGAATTAGGGGCCTTAGCTGGAGGTCAGGGTTGTTTCCCTCTCCACGACGGACGTTAGCATCCGCCGTGTGTCTGCCATCTAGTACTCCCGGGTATTCGGAGTTTGGTTAGGATCAGTAAGCCTGTGGGGCCCCATTACCCATCCAGTGCTCTACCCCCCGGGGTATTCGGATGACGCTCTACCTAAATAGATTTCGCGGAGAACCAGCTATCTCCGAGTTTGATTGG
>NZ_MNBW01000044.1 GCF_001879715.1 Nioella nitratireducens
CGACCTTCGCCTTGAACTCGGGCGCGTGCTGCTTGCGTTTCGACATCTCTGATCTCCTTCTCGTCGAAGATCAGCAAACTGCAATTCGTAGCTTATGTCAGTGTCCGAAATTCGGGGGGTAGCTCACACACCATCAAACCTTGGGATCAAACACCTAGGCAGGATGTGTTCGACTACATTGAGATGTTCTACAACCCGAAGCGTAAGCACGCGCGAAACGGAATGCTGTCGCCCGTCGAGTTCGAGCGGCAGCAGAAATTGAAGCACGAGGGCGTCTAAGAAACGCGGGGCTATTCAGTGGTTCGCTGAAATGACCTCGCTTTCGCCCAACGAAAGGCCGAGCTGTGATTGCCAAAGACGCGCCGTGTTGCTTCGTCTGTTTGGCCCGACGATTGCCGGCAAGTCTGTGGCATGGACTTGTTAAAGATGGGCTCGCGCCAGCCCGCCGCCGGTTAGGAGGTGGCCGCTTTCGGCAGGCGCAGATCGAGATCGCGCAGCAGATGTGCATAGTCCGGCCCCGGGTGTTCGTTGGTCACGACAATGTCGCCGGGCCTTAACGAGGGCAGGCGTAGGGGAGAGTCCGCTTTGCGGTCTCGCCACTTGCTGTAGTCCACCGCCATGATGCGCCGTTCGGCGATGGTGGCCATCTCGCGGGCCATGTCGACCTCGTGCTGGTCGTGGACGAGAAAGCCAAGCTCCGGATGAACGAGCGAGGCGGTCATGATCGCGTAATCCGCAGTGAATTGCGACACCACGTCGAAAGCGGCACGGTCGAAGGCAGCGCAGTCATGGTTCCGCAACTGCGTCCCTGCCATGAACACGCGGTTTCCTTCGATCATGGCCAACGTTGACGCGATATAGGCAGAGTTCGTGACCACCGTCAGGTTGCGATGCCGGGTCAGCGCCTGCGCAATGAAGCCCGAGGTCGAGCCCGCGTCGATCGCCAGAACCGCGCCCAACGGGATCATGCCGGCAACAAGCTTCGCGATGCCGGCCTTTTCCTGCCGATTTTCGACCAATCGTGCGGCCAGTGGCGGATCGTTTTGCGCGGCGGCTGCCATGATCGCGCCGTGCACCTTCTCGACCTGACCTTTTTCCACCATGGGCTTCACGATGCGGCGGATGGTCTGGTCCGTCACGTTCAATTGCTCGGCCAAGGCGCTGACGGAGATGGTGCCGTGCAGGGCCACGGTATCCAGGATCTCCTGTTCGTATTTCGACATGTTAGCCACCAAATTTGTTGTTTTCTGGTACTACATCCTGACATCTCTCGGTTTCAACCGTTAGATTTGAGCAAAAACAACAAAAAGCTTTACAACATGTTGGAAAGAGTCATTTTTGAGCAGAGTTCATCGGGAGAATCAATACATGCCCACGCATTCTGCGAAACATCTCATCATTGGCGGCGGCATCATCGGCTGTTCCGTCGCGTATCACTTGGCGCGCGCGGGCGAGAAGGACGTTGTCGTTCTGGAGAAGGCGTCGATTACCGAAGGTGCCACCTGGCATGCGGCGGGGCTGGTCGGGCAACTGCGCTCCAGCCGGAACACGACCCGCATGCTGAAAAAATCCGTCGAACTCTATGATCGGCTGGAAGCAGAGACCGGCATGGCCTTTGACTGGAAGAAGGTCGGGAGCCTTCGGCTTGCAGCGACGAAGGACAGGCTGCTGGAGGCCAAGCGGCTTGCCACGATGGCGCAAAGCTTCGATCTGGAAATGAACATCATCACCCCGGAGGAAGCGAAAGAGCTGTTCCCTTATATCGACACCAAGGGGTTGGAAGGGGCGGCCTTCATCCCGTCTGACGGTCATGTTGATCCGGCGAGCCTTTGTCAGGCTATCGCGGCGGGCGCGCGCAAGCACGGGGCACAGATCCGGCAGGGCGTGAAGGTGCTGGATTTCAAGGTGGTCGACGGGCGGATCGCAGAAGTGGAAACCGACGAGGGCACCTGGGAGGCCGAGACTGTCACCATCGCCGCTGGCATGTGGAGCCGCGAGGTCGGCGCGAAGCTTGGCCTGACCGTGCCGGCCTGTGCGGTAGAGCACCAGTATATTGTGACCGAACCGCTGCCGGACACCGACAGCGTCAAGAGGCTGCCCACGCTGCGCGACCCCGAGCGGCTGGTCTATTACAAGCCGGACGCGGGTGGGCGTCTGGTGATCGGCGGTTACGAGGAAGGCACGCTGCCTTTCGGTGATGACGGCATTCCCGGCGAGTTTGTGCGTCAGCTTCTGCCCGACAACCTCGACCGGTTCGGCCCGTTGGCGGAATTGGCGGCCAAGGTCACCCCGGTGATCAACGACGTCGGCATCCGCTCGGTCATCAATGGCCCGATCCCCTATTCGGCAGACGGAGATTTCGTCCTCGGATGGCAGCCCGGCTTCGACAACCTTATGATGGCGACCGGGTTCCTGTACGGGATCGCCGCCGGTGGCGGGGCCGGCGAGATGATCGCCGAGTGGATATTGGAGGGCCGCCCGAGCCTTGATCTCTGGCCGCTCGACGTGCGGCGGTTCTCGCCCCATCACGGCACCATGCGGTTCATGTATCCGCGCGCGGTCGAGCACTACGAATATCACTACAAGCAACGCTATCCGGGGCAGGAATACCAGACCGCCCGCAACCTGCGCTTGTCACCGCTGCATGACCGGCTGGACAAGGCCGGTGCGATCTTCGGGTCCAAGAACGGTTGGGAACGGCCGCTCTGGTTCGCGCCGGAGGGCGTGCCACAGGAGGACCAACTGGCCTTCATCAATCCCGGCTACAAGAAATTCGTGGCCGAGGAACATCGTGCGGTGCGTGAGGGCGTGGCGCTGATCGACCAGACCTCGTTTTCCAAGTTCGAACTTGTGGGGCCGGGCGCGCTGGACCTTTTGCAAAAGCTTGCAGCCTGCAACATGGACAAGCCCGTGGGGGCGGTCATCTACGCGCAGTTCTGCAATGAGACGGGCGGGATCGAGGCCGATATCACCATCACTCGTACCGGTAAGGACAGTTTCTACCTCGTGACCGGTTCGGGCTTTGGCGTACATGACGAGGATTGGATTCGTCGCCACATGCCCAAGGACGGGTCGGTTCACTTGATCGAACTGACCTCCGCAAGGGCGGTGATCAACATTGTCGGTCCCAAGGCACGCGAGGTGCTTCAGGCGGTTTCGGAAAACGATCTGTCGAACGAGGCCTTTCCCTTCGCCACGGCGCAAGAGATCATCGTCGGCATGGCCAAGGTCCGCGCAGCCCGGATCGGCTATGTCGGCGAACTGGGGTGGGAGTTGCATGTACCGACGGAGTTTGCCGCCCATGTCTATGACACCCTCTGGCAGGCCGGGCAGGCCCATGGCATTCGCAATATCGGCTATCGCGCGATCGAGAGCCTGCGTGTCGAAAAGGGCTACCTCTATTGGTCCGGCGATATCACCCCAGACTACACACCGATCGAGGCCGGGCTCGGCTTCCGCGTTCACCTGAAGTCTAAAGGGGAATTCCTCGGCCGCGACGTGCTCGAAAAGCAGAAGGCCGAGGGCCCGTCGCAGGTATTGTGCACCTTCGTGACCGATCAGAACCTGCCAGTGTCGGGCGGTGAGCCGATCCTGCTGAATGGTAAGACGGTATCACTGGCTACCTCGGCGGCTTGGGGGCATACCGTCGAAAAGACAATCCTGATGGGGTATCTGCCTGCCGACATGGCCAGCGAAACGGCGTTCGACTGCGTCGTCTTTGGGGATACCCATGCCATCACTCGGGTCGACGGGCCGCTCTACGACCCCGAGAACCATCGCCTGAAAGCATAACGTCACGGCGGGCAGGCCAACAGGGATTGGCTTGCCCGCTATTCCTTTTAGAAATCAGAAAAAGACCACCAGACAGGGAGGCCGCTCATGACAACAGATCATCGCGCAGAGATTCTGGATGCGCTTTCGAAAACCCCCGGCTTCGCCGACATCCCTGAAGAGGCCCTGACTATTACCCGGATGGGCGGGCTGACCAACCTCGTCTTCCGGGTCGACGCACCGGAAGCGGCGCCAGTGGTCGTGCGCCTCGCCGGGGCGGGGACGGAAGAATATATCGACCGGGTTGCTGAACTGACCAATGCCGAAGCTGCCGCGCGGGCAGGGGTCTCTGCCGCAATCCACTACGCCGAACCCGAAACCGGCCTGCTGGTCATGGATTGCATTGAAAACGTGACCACGATGACGCCCGAGAATTTCGCCGCGATCAAGGGCAGCCCCGGCCGCGCAGGGGCCGCGTTGCGGCTGTTGCACCAGTCGGGCGAAAAATTTGCCGGGCGGTTCGAGCTGTTCCAGATGATCGAGGACTATCTCGACGTGCTTTCCAAGAAGGCGAACTCGACCTTGCCCGACGGGTATCACGACGTGGTTGCCGCCGCCGCGCCGGTACGTGAAGCATTGGAGGCACATCCAGTAGACCTCGCGCCCTGTCATTGCGATCCGCTTTGCGAGAACTTCCTCGATGACGGTCAGAAGATGTGGATTGTCGACTATGAATACGGCGGCATGAACGACCCGCTTTGGGATCTGGGTGACGTGTCGGTTGAAGGGCATTTCACAGAGGCAATGGAAGCCGAAATGCTGCAGGCCTACTTCGGACGCTCGCCGACCGCCGCCGAGAAAGGTCGCGTGGTGATCTACAAGGCGATGTGCGATCTGATCTGGACGCTCTGGGGCCTGATCCAGCACGCCGATGGCAACCCGGCAGAGGATTTCTGGCTCTACGCTGTGACCCGCTTCGACCGCTGCCAGGCGCTGATGAACGCGCCGGAGTTCGACATCCATGTGGCGAATGTGAAGGCAGGGTGATCCCGCGCAGTCGAGCGGGAAAGGCGCGCCGCAGGGCGCCTCAGACTGCTGACAAACCCCGTCATTTTGGCGGGGTTCTATTTTGGTTTGTGAGGTTAGGCCCTTGGTCAGGTCGTCTGTGGCTGTGTCGGCCACTTCGCCATCGCGATTTTCTTGATGTTCTGGGCGGTGGCGGCGAGGAGGGCTTGGGTCTGGACTTTTGCGAGGGATCGGAAGCGGGCGTATCGGTGGCCGAAGAGTTGTTTGGCGTCTGCGAATGATCGCTCGACCGTTTCCTTTCGGCGCTTGTAGAGCCGCTTGCCCCAATCGGTCAGGCGGTGTGCATCCACGCGTTCGCGGGCATCGGCCCAGACATGGCGGGTGACGGTCTTTTGTGTCTTGGCATTCGTCGTGCAAGAAGCCAGCAGCGGGCAGGTCCGGCATTGGGCGGGGTCCGACTTGTAATGCCGATAGCCGGTCCGGTCGGTGGTGGCACAAGGGATGATCTGGCCCTCGGGACAGCGATAGGCGTCCAGCGCAGGATCATAGTCGAATGCGCTTTTGCGCAGCATTCCCTTTGGGCCGGATGGACGCAGGTAACCCGTAACGCCCAGAATGCCCCGATCTTCCAAACCCTTGGCGATGGGCGCGCTGGCATAGCCTGCATCGAGGCCCACCGCCACCACATCGAGATCGAACCGCGCGCGTTGCCGATCCAGCCGGGCCAGGTATGGGATGCTGTCATGCACATTGGCAGGGGTGACATGGGTGTCGGTGATGATGCCCGCCCGCCCATCCACACTGCGGTGATCGAGGTAGAAGAACCCTTTTGGCTTGCCGTCGCGCACCATGTATCCCGCGTCCCTATCGGTGCGGCTGACCTTGGTCTCCTTCACCGGCGGCTGACGGTCCTTGGGGGCCAGGGGCTTCTTGCCATGCGTCGCGCGATCCTGGGTGATCGCGGCATCCAGGTCGTCCCAATAGGCGGCGCGGGACTTGGCGATCAACGCCTTGTCATAGCGCCCCTTGTTGGCCGAGGCCTTGAGATGCGTGCTGTCGGTATAGAGCACATCGCCGCCGACCAGACCCCTCGCGATGGCCTGCTCCACGATGTGATCGAAGATACGCTGCGCAATGTCCGTGCCGTCGAAGCGGCGCCGCCGGTTCTGGCTGAACGTGGAGGCATCGAACACACGGTCCGTCAGACGCAGCCCGAGGAACCAGCGATAGGCCACGTTGACCTCGATCTCGCGCATCAGCTGACGCTCGGACCTGACACCGAATGGACCTGTCGCGGTTTGGTGCCGCTCCTTTGATAGCATAATGTGCAGCAAAGGAGACGAGCTATGGGCACAGGAAG
>NZ_MNBW01000045.1 GCF_001879715.1 Nioella nitratireducens
ATGGAAGACGGCCTGCGCTTCGCCATCCGCGAAGGCGGCCGCACCGTCGGCTCCGGCGTCGTGTCCAAGATCCTCGCCTGATTTGGCTTGATGTCTTGTCCGGGGTCGTTTAAGCGGCCCCGGTTCGACAAAACGAACTGACCTATGGGCGGGAGCATATCCCGCCCTTCGGGTTCGAAGAGGGCCGGGGGAATGAGCCGCCGGTCGTCCTATCAACTCCAAAGCCTGAAAGGGCGATAAGAATGCAAAGCCAAAATATCCGTATTCGGCTGAAGGCGTTTGATTATCGTGTGCTGGATGCCAGCACGCAGGAGATCGTCAACACCGCCAAGCGGACCGGTGCGCAGGTGCGCGGACCGATCCCGCTGCCGAACAAGATCGAGAAGTTCACGGTTCTCCGTGGCCCCCATGTCGACAAGAAATCGCGCGACCAGTGGGAAATCCGTACCCACAAGCGTCTGCTCGACATCGTCGACCCGACCCCGCAGACCGTGGACGCGCTGATGAAGCTCGACCTCGCTGCTGGCGTCGACGTTCAGATCTCGGTTTAAGGAGGGCACCATCATGCGCTCTGGATTGATCGCGAAAAAGGTGGGGATGACCCGCCTGTTCATGGAAGACGGCAAACAGATTCCTGTGACCGTTCTTCAACTCGATAACCTTCAGGTTGTGGCTCAGCGCACCTCCGAGAAGGACGGCTATTCGGCTGTTCAGCTCGGCGCGGGCACCCCGAAGGTCAAACGCGTCTCGAAGGCCCTGCGTGGCTACTACGCCGGCGCCGGCGTGGCTCCCAAGCGCAAGCTGGCCGAGTTCCGCGTGTCCGAAGACAATCTGATCGAAGTGGGCGCCGAACTGTCGGCCGAGCACTTCATCGAAGGTCAGAAAGTCGACGTGTCGGGCACCTCGATCGGTAAAGGTTTTGCCGGTGCGATGAAGCGGCACAACTTCGGCGGCCTGCGCGCCTCGCACGGTGTGTCGATCAGCCACCGTTCGCACGGTTCGACCGGTCAGTGTCAAGACCCGGGCCGCGTGTTCAAAGGCAAGAAGATGGCCGGCCACATGGGCGCTGCCCGCGTGACCACCCAGAACCTGGAAGTCGTCCGGACCGACGCAGACCGTGGTCTGATCATGGTCAAGGGCGCCGTGCCGGGGTCGAAGGGTGGCTGGGTCACCATCAAGGACGCCGTGAAGAAGAAACTGCCCGAGGGTGTTCCGTTCCCCGCCGCCGTGAAATCGGCTGCTACGGAAGCACCGGTCGAGGCTCCTGCTGAAGGAGCGGAAGAATGAAAGCTGATGTGATCAAGCTCGACGGTGGCACTGCCGGTTCCGTGGAACTGTCCGAAGATCTCTTCGGGCTGGAACCGCGCGCCGACATCCTGCACCGCGTCGTTCGCTGGCAGCGCAACAACGCCCAGGCCGGCACCCACAAGGTGAAGACCCGGTCGGAAACCAGCTACTCGACCAAGAAGATCTACCGCCAGAAGGGTACCGGTGGCGCACGCCATGGTGACCGCAACGCGCCGATCTTCCGCAAGGGTGGTATCTACAAGGGTCCGACCCCGCGCAGCCACGGCCACGACCTGCCGAAGAAATTCCGCAAACTTGGCCTGCGTCACGCGCTGTCTGCCAAGGCGGCAGCGGGTGAACTGGTCGTGATCGACACCGCCGCTCTGGACACGCCGAAGACCTCGGCTCTGGCCAAGCAGGTGCGCGAGCTCGGCTGGAAGCGTGCCCTGATCATCGACGGCGCGTCCGTGGACGAGAACTTCGCCAAGGCCGCGCGCAACATCGAGGGTCTCGATGTTCTGCCGACCATGGGCGCCAACGTTTATGACATCCTCAAGCGTGACATTCTGGTGATCACGAAAGCGGGTGTCGAAGCACTGGAGGCTCGACTGAAATGAGCGCGAAGCACGAGCATTACGATGTGATCCGCAAGCCGATCATCACCGAAAAGTCGACCATGGCGTCTGAGAACGGCGCGGTTGTCTTTGAAGTGGCGATTGATGCGAACAAGCCCCAGATCAAGGAAGCGGTGGAAAACCTCTTCGGCGTCAAGGTGAAGGCCGTGAACACGACCATCACCAAGGGCAAGACCAAGCGCTTCCGCGGCCAGTTGGGCAAGCGGAAGGACGTGAAGAAGGCCTATGTGACCCTCGAAGAGGGCAACACGATCGACGTATCGACCGGTCTCTGATCTTCTGGTCACTATGATTGAGGGAACCCTCGGCGAAAGCCGGGGGTTTTCTTGTTTCAGGGGTGCCCCTTATGGTTTGGACTGAATAAGCGAAGGGAATTTGATCATGGTGAACGGGCAGGCCGAGCTGCATTTCCTCTGCGGCAAGATCGCTGCGGGGAAGTCGACCCTATCGAAGGCGCTGGCGGCGGAGCATCGCGCGGTGGTGCTGTCAGAGGACGAGTGGCTGCCACTTCTCTATCCGGATGAGCTGCTGACGATCCCCGACTATGTGCGCTATTCCAACCGATTGAAAAAGGTCGTGGGGCCGTTGGTGCGCGATCTGCTGGCGGCAGGGATGAGCGTGGTGCTGGACTTCCCTGCCAACACGGTCGAGCAGCGCCACTGGATGAAGCAGCTGGCCGACAGCACCGACGCGCCGCATACGCTGCACCATCTCGATGTGCCGGACGAGGTCTGCAGGGCCCGGCTAAAGGCACGTAACGCGGAAGGGGCGCATCCGTTCGAGGTGACGGATGAGCAGTTCGAAAAGATCACCAGCCACTTCGTGCCTCCGAGCGCGCGGGAGGGGTTTCGTATGGTGGTGCACACTGCATAGGGTGGGCAAAACTGCCCTGCCTACAGACGCAGGCTCCACAACCGCTTGACCTCCCCCCGCCCATCCCCTAACAGACCCCATCGGCAAGGCCCCGGATTCGTCCGGGGCTTCGCCTTTGTTCGCAGGAACAATTCTACGGGCACCTACGGGGGCCTATAACATCAGGGTTTCGCAGCCTCGTGCCGCTGAACCCGCACAAGCAAAACGGAAGACAGTAAACATGGCACTCAAGTCGTATAAGCCGACGACGCCGGGCCAGCGTGGGCTGGTTCTGATCGACCGTTCGGAGCTGTGGAAAGGACGCCCTGTCAAATCCCTCACCGAGGGTCTGACGAAATCGGGCGGCCGGAACAACACCGGACGGATCACGATGCGCCGCCGCGGCGGTGGGGCAAAGCGCCTCTATCGTATCGTCGATTTCAAGCGGAACAAGTTCGACGTCCCCGCGACGGTCGAGCGGATCGAATATGACCCCAACCGCACCGCCTTCATCGCGCTCATCCGCTATGAAGATGGCGAGCAGGCCTACATTCTGGCCCCGCAGCGCCTTGGCATCGGTGACCGGGTGGTTGCAGCGTCCAAGGTCGACATCAAGCCGGGCAACGCCATGCCCTTCGCCGGCATGCCGATCGGGACGATCGTTCACAACATCGAACTGAAGCCCGGCAAAGGCGGCCAAATCGCCCGCGCGGCTGGCACCTACGCCCAGTTCGTCGGTCGTGACGGTGGCTACGCCCAGATCCGCCTGTCCTCGGGCGAGCTTCGCCTCGTTCGTCAGGAATGCATGGCCACGGTTGGCGCGGTTTCGAACCCCGACAACTCGAACCAGAACCTTGGTAAAGCAGGCCGCAACCGCCACAAGGGCATTCGCCCGTCCGTGCGTGGTGTGGTCATGAACCCGGTCGACCACCCCCACGGTGGTGGTGAAGGCCGGACCTCGGGCGGCCGTCACCCGGTTACGCCTTGGGGCAAGCCGACCAAGGGCGCTCGTACCCGCAACAAGAACAAGGCGTCGCAGAAGCTGATCATCCGCTCGCGTCACGCCAAGAAGAAAGGACGCTAATCCATGTCGCGTTCCGTCTGGAAAGGTCCTTTTGTCGACTCTTATGTCCTCAAGAAGGCCGAAAAAGCCCGCGAGTCGGGCCGCAACGAGGTCATCAAGATCTGGTCGCGTCGTTCTACCATTCTGCCCCAGTTCGTGGGCCTCACCTTCGGCGTCTACAATGGCCAGAAGCATATCCCGGTGAACGTCTCCGAGGACATGATCGGCCAGAAATTCGGTGAATATTCGCCGACGCGGACCTACTATGGTCACGCGGCCGACAAGAAAGCGAAGAGGAAGTAAGCCATGGGCAAGGATAAGAATCCCCGCCGCGTGGCGGACAACGAGGCAATGGCCAAGCTGCGGATGCTGCGCACCAGCCCGCAAAAGCTGAACCTCGTCGCACAAATGATCCGTGGTAAATCGGTCGACAAGGCTCTGGCCGATCTGACCTTCTCGAAAAAGCGGATCGCCGTGGACGTGAAGAAATGCCTTCAGTCCGCCATCGCCAATGCCGAGAACAACCACAATCTCGACGTCGATGAGCTGGTGGTCGCCGAGGCCTATGTCGGCAAGAACATGGTCATGAAGCGCGGTCGTCCGCGTGGCCGTGGTCGTTTTGGCCGTATCTTGAAGCCGTTTGCGGAACTCACCATCACGGTGCGTCAAGTTGAGGAGCAAGCCTAATGGGTCATAAGGTTAATCCGATCGGCATGCGCCTGCAGGTGAACCGCACCTGGGACAGCCGCTGGTATGCCGATACCAAGGACTACGGGAACCTCCTGTTGGAGGACATCAAGATCCGTGAGTTCATTCAGGAAGAGTGCAAGCAGGCCGGTGTGTCGAAAGTGATCATCGAGCGTCCGCACAAGAAGTGCCGCGTGACCGTTCACACCGCACGTCCGGGCGTGATCATCGGCAAAAAAGGCGCCGATATCGAAACCCTGCGCAAGAAGCTGTCGTCGATGACGGCATCGGAACTGCACCTCAACATCGTCGAGGTTCGCAAGCCCGAGCTGGACGCCGCCCTGGTGGCAGAGTCCATCGCACAGCAGCTGGAACGCCGTGTGTCCTTCCGTCGTGCCATGAAGCGCGCCGTGCAGAACGCGATGCGCATGGGGGCCCTCGGCATCCGTGTGAACGTGGCCGGCCGTCTGGGTGGCGCGGAAATCGCGCGGACCGAATGGTACCGTGAGGGCCGCGTGCCGCTTCACACCCTGCGCGCCGACATCGACTATGCGCACGCGGAAGCGTCCACGCCCTATGGCATCATCGGCATCAAGACCTGGATCTTCAAAGGTGACATCATGGAGCATGATCCGTCTGCTCATGACCGTCGTCATGCCGAAGCCCAGGAAGGTGGCGGACCGCGTCCTCAGGGCGGTGGTCGTCCCCGCCGCGACCGGTAAGGAGTGAGATAGATGCTGCAACCGAAGCGCACGAAATTCCGCAAACAGCACAAGGGCCGTATTCACGGTGACGCAAAGGGCGGGTCTGACCTGAACTTTGGCACTTTCGGCCTGAAAGCGCTGCAACCCGAGCGGGTCACCGCCCGCCAGATCGAAGCCGCCCGTCGGGCCATGACGCGTCATATGAAGCGTCAGGGTCGTGTCTGGATCCGGATTTTCCCCGATCTGCCGGTGACCTCCAAGCCCGTCGAAGTTCGTATGGGTAAGGGTAAAGGGTCCGTTGACTACTGGGCCTGCAAAGTGAAGCCCGGTCGGATCATGTTCGAGATCGACGGTGTGTCCGAAGACGTCGCACGTGAGGCCCTGCGCCTTGCCGCGATGAAGCTGCCGGTCAAGACCCGCACCGTGGTCCGCGAAGATTGGTGAGTGGTGGGGTGAAACCCCACCCTACGACATGACAAACCCCCGTCGAGCGATCGGCGGGGGTTTTTCCTTGTGCCCCATGTCGCGGCTCACCGTAAGCGGTGCGCCGTTCACACGTGATTGCCGTAATTCCAGGGCAGCAGCAGGTTGATATCGGTTTGTTTGTGCCCG
>NZ_MNBW01000046.1 GCF_001879715.1 Nioella nitratireducens
CGACCTTCGCCTTGAACTCGGGCGCGTGCTGCTTGCGTTTCGACATCTCTGATCTCCTTCTCGTCGAAGATCAGCAAACTGCAATTCGTAGCTTATGTCAGTGTCCGAAATTCGGGGGGTAGCTCAGTCCAGGCCGCGACCAATCTGATCACCGGCCATTATAACGCGGTCGCTCAGTCGCTCTCATCGCCGGTGCCCAGATATGGACCGGTCTTCGATCATGACCTTCGAACCGATGAGCTTTTATGGGAGGCGTGGGTCGATGGATTCGAACAGGCTATGCGGCTGAGGCCGGACGCCTGGGAGCGGATCGTCGAGAGCCATGACCAGGAGGCTGCGGCATCAGTCAGTATGATACTGACCCTGCACGAGATTGCCGAGGGTCGATGCGATCTTCCCGACGAGAGTATCGATGATCTGACCGAGCGAGCCCCTGATCTGATTCACGACATCGTGCTGAACCTGAACGCCTGGACCAAAGGTCAGCCCGGTTCCGGCATTAGTAGCGGAGGGTTGTTGTTTCCACCTGCGGCCAACTCGACCGAGGAACCATTTCGGGGCCGGAAGGTGGGCCGGAACGAGCTATGTCCATGCGGGTCAGGGCGGAAATATAAGCGGTGCTGTGGGGCGAACTAACGCCGTGGCACCAGGTTCTCGAAACCCAACATTCTGTCTGCGATGGCTTCGCAGGTTCAGGGGCCGGGTTTTGAGTACGAATAGATCGATGCCTGTGTGTGGGATGGCCTAGTCGAAACGAGAACATCAAAAACAACCGTTATTAAGAAGCAGCTTTTCCCGAACGGAGTTGCTGATGCCCTGAGGCAGAGAACAAGGTACTAGGGTGGTTGAACAACTGCTGATTGAAGGCTGGACGTGGCGATATTTGAACTCGAAAAAGATGATCTGCTTCGGTTGTCGGACACTCAGTTAGAGGAACTGGTCGCTCGGCTGGCTGAGGCTGACGTTGCATCGGTTGGGCATAGCCCCGCTCGGGTCCACTGGTCCGGTTCGATCACGGCCCCAGACGAAGGTATCGACATCCACGTGAATGTCCCTGCTGACACACTGGACACCGGTTATTTGGCAAGGTTGAACACAGTCTTCCAGGCCAAGAAACACAAGATGTCGGCATCGAATATTACCGAAGAAATGCGCCCAAAGGGAAAGCTGTCGCCCACGATCTCCCAGCAAGCGGAAAACGGTGGCAGCTACATCATCGTCAGCTTGACCGATGATTGTTCCCCACCGATGAGAAAGAGGCGTCTCCAGGCTATGAGGAAGGCCGTGGCGGACGACCCGAACGCGAACAACATCCACCTGGACTTCTACGACCGATCCAAACTGCATCAGTGGCTGCGGCAGCACTCCGGCGTCGCTCTCTGGGTTCGTGGGGTTCTTGGGCAGGCCCTTTCCGGATGGCAACCGTATGGGCGTTGGAGCAACCCACCGACCGGGGCCGACGACACGCTGATCCTCGCACAGGGCATCTCGATCATCATGCCAGCCGAGACAGGAACAAAGTTGTGCATCGAGGATGCCATTGTGCCTATGCGTGACCTTGTTCGCTCCACCAGCAAGACCATTCGTGTGACTGGATTATCGGGCGTCGGAAAAACCCGGATAGTTCAGTCGTTGTTCGACGAGAACGTCGGTGAGAATGCACTGGACCGGACCATCGCAATCTATGTCGATGCCGGGGCGAGCCCCGACCCATCAGCCCATGCTATGTTGGAGCGACTGGTTGCCGAGGATCGGCGGGCAATCATGGTTCTCGATAACTGTCCCTCTGACCTCCACACGGCCCTTGCAGCCAAGGTGGCCGCTGCCGGTTCCCAGGTGTCTTTGATCACCGTTGAATACGATATCCGGGATGACAAACCTCAGACGACAGAGGTGATCCGCATCGAAGCTGAAGGCCCGGATATTGCAGAGCTTCTATTGCTCCGTCGGTTCCCAGGTATCGGGCAGTTGAACGCCGGGAAGATCGCTGAGTTTGCCAATGGCAATGCGAGGGTATCGTTGGCTGTGGCCGAGAGGGTAGAAGCAGGCGAATCCTTGGCTTTGTTGTCTGACGCGCAACTGTTTGACCGCCTGTTCGAACAACGAAACCAGCCAGATGGTGATCTACGTGTTCATGCAGAGGTCCTGTCCCTGGTGTATTCGTTCTCGGTCGCCTCCCCAGATGTTGGGATCGATGAACTTGCGGTTCTGGGGTCGATCAATGGCATCCCACGGATGCAACTTTACCGATCTGTGGCACTGCTACTGGATCGTCACATCGCCCAGGGACGATCACACTGGCGAGCAATTCTACCACATGCGATTGCCAATCCACTAGCACGGGATGCACTGCGGAATATCCCCGTAGAGACCCTGCGGTCCACGTTTGAAGCGCCGGGCCGAGATCGGCTTCTGATGTCGTTCGCTCATCGTCTGGGCCTGATGCACGACCACCCTGTAGCACAAGAAATCGTCGAAACCTGGCTTCAGGACGGGGAGATTCTGGGCAGTCTCTCCACTCTCGATGATACCGGGGCCCGCATCCTCGATTACGTTGCGCCGGTCGCCCCGAACGCGGTGCTCAATCGTATCGAGGCTGAGATCGGCTCCGACGAATTTGGTGGTATGGACGCCGGTCACAATCCCCGTAGAACAACGATCCTCAGCCTCCTACATTCCCTGGCCTACGAACCCGACGAGTTTGATCGGTGTGTTGCCATGCTCCTGCGAGTGGCCGACTTCGAGGACGAGTCGAACAACTACGATTCCGTGCGAGATAAGATTGTTCGGTTCTTCCAGGCATATCTGTCCGGAACACATGCTTCGATTGGTCAGAGGTTGGCTGTGGTTCGTGATGCGTTGCAATCTGGTAATCCGAAGCGGAGAACGCTCGGCGTCCGGATGCTTGCAGCAGCCTTGGACGGACCACCCTGGATCGGATCGGGCACGAACGATTTCGGGGCCCGTCCCCGGGATTTCGGCTATCGACCCAATCATGAAGAACTTGTGGATTGGAGAAACCAGTTCATTGACCTGGCGGTTGAGATGGGGCTCAGGAACAACGCAGAACTCTCAGGGCAAGCCAGAAGCGTGTTGGCCCAGTCGTTCAGAGGGTTGTGGCATCATCAGGCCATGCGGGAGAAACTCGTAGAGGTGGCAAGAGGACTGAACGCCAGCCAGCCGTGGGTCGAAGGATGGAAAGCTGTACGTTCAACCATCTATTTTGACTATCGGAAAACAAAGCCAGAAGCCCGTGCGGAGACGTTGCCAGACGACTTGGCTTCTCTTGAACGTGACCTTGCCCCGACGCACCTGATGTCCAAAATCCGGACATACGTGCTGGGTGAGGGGCATGATCACTGGGCGTTGGACGATGAGTTCGACGATGACGAGCCAAAGAAATACAACGCCTCCGAGCGGCGATTGTCGAGACAAGCAGAAAAACTGGGCGAAGAGTTCGCTTGCTCCGGGCGACCCATGTCAGAGTTGGGCCGGGACCTGTTCGCGACTGAGTATATGCCCTACAGGTTGGCATTCGGACGTGGCCTGGCCCAGGGAGCACTGGACCGCAACGCGGTCTGGGGTGAACTGGTGAAAGAACTGCATCGGTTTGGGTCCGAGAACTACAACTACTCGATACTCAGCGGTTTCATCGAAGAGATCGATGAGCAGGATCGACCTGCTGCTCAGGCGTTGCTCGATCAGTGCCTGGAGGACACGATGCTTCGAACGGCTATCGTTGGCTTAACCCCGTCTAGATCATTCGACGAAATTGATCTGGAGCGGTGCATAGCCGCTTTGCGTCATCCGTCCACCGGGCCATGGATGTACGGTGCCCTTCTCTGGCAGGATTTCTACGACAAGCTACCGGCAGATCGTCTCCTCGAACTAATTGGAATTCTTTTGAGCAAGCCCAATGGCGACGGAGTGGTTCTCCATGGCTTGTGTATGAAACTGCATGGCGAACCCAATGAGAATGACACCCTCGGTGCACGGTTCCGCCGCGTCGGTCTATTGGCTGCGACTCAACGATTGATCCGAAGTCAGGATGATCCAGGTGGATCAACGGACCACGATATGGAGCATGTCATCCGTGCCGCGTTTTCGTTCGAGGGCAACGAGACCGAGAAGGGGGCATGGCTCGACGCAATCTTCACCGTGGTGGATGAACACCACGGTTACATGCATAGTTTTGACGACACGATCAGGACGACTGCCGAACTGGCTCCAGAGTTGTTCCTGGATCGCGTCTTCTCCGGCGACGAGGACATCCAGCGAAAGCGTCGGTTTTTTATCGAACGTGGCGGTATGGATAGTCTGCCTTTGGCGGGCATCGACATCGACGTATTGATCAGATGGTGTCAGAGCCAAGCAAACGAAGAGGTTTGGCCCGTTGTCGGGGCCAGTATCAAGTTGTGGGAGAAAGAGTCGGACGATGGCGACATTGAGCTTACCCCAGCGGCGGTGGAGTTCTTGGAAGCCTCGCCGCACAAGGAAGCTGTTTTGATGGCTTATGCCAGTCAGTTGGAACCAATGTCATGGTCTGGTTCTCGTGCCGACATCATGCAGAATCGGACGAAAGCCTTCCAAGTCTTCGCCCATCACCCCAATCCGGACATTGCTAAAGCCGCTGGTGATGCGATCAAAGAGATCACAAAGAGGATCGACGCAGTACGGAAATGGGAAAAGCGCAGAGACGAGGAACGCGAACAGCGGTTTGAGTGAGGCCAACTGCGAGAGAGGAGAGGGATTAGTCCGGTGTGACCTCGAAGACTCAAACTCGATTGCTATTTCGGCTGTTGCACTTATTTCCGTTATTTCACTTGAGAAACCAAGGAGTGCAACATAGGTTTAAGGCATAAGGAGACCCCAGATGCCATCAACCAACGACACAACCTCTGACGTGGTTCAGGGGTTGAAAGACCGCCTCCCGACGGAAGCGGAGATCGACAGTGCTGCACACGCTGCCACCGCGATTGCTGTCGCCATGGAGCTTGACGACGGGCTAAAAATTTCTGGTCAAGGTGGCGAAGCTGTCAAGATCGCTCCTGCTGTCGGCGAACTCATCATCGAACTCTTGGGCCATGTCAGTGCTGGGAATATGGTCACGCTTGTACCGGTTAGCGCCATGCTGACGACACAACAGGCGGCGGACATGTTGAACGTATCCCGTCCCCACCTGACCAAGCTCCTGAAGCAAGGCGAGATCGCTTTCGAAGAGGTCGGCAAACACCGGCGTGTCCCACTGCCTGCATTGATGCGCTACCGCGAGGATAAGGCTCGGAAGCAGGAAGAGGCGATGAAGAAACTCTCTAAGCTTGGTCAGGAGTTCGACAGAGCGTGAGCCATATTGCCAACCCTTTCGTGGTCGTTCTAGATGCGAATGTCCTATACCCGTTCCGGATGCGTGATGTCCTCTTCACCTTTGCGCAACAGGGTCTGTTCAGGGCGCGGTTTACAACGGACATAATAGACGAGTGGACACGAAACCTGATTGCGAACAAACCTGATCTGGAGGCCAGTGTTTTGCAACAGGCTGCTATTGTTGCCGAGGTATTCGATGAGTGTTTCGTCGAAGGCTACGAGCCGCTAATCGAAGGTTTGGACCTGTCGCGGTTTGGTGCCGCTCCTTTGATAGCATAATGTGCAGCAAAGGAGACGAGCTATGGGCACAGGAAG
>NZ_MNBW01000047.1 GCF_001879715.1 Nioella nitratireducens
TGGCTGCCAGACGGGTATGCTGATCCAATACGGCTGGTAAGCGCCAACCCCCTGGTCCCACTCGGCTTTCTCGCGCCCACCCCCGCGCTCCGGACCGGCGCGAGACCCCGCTGTCCCCCATTGGCGGCACGGGCTTTCCTGGACCCCGCCCGAGCCGCCAAGCCCCCCGCGCCATGGTCCCACGGCGCGGGGGAATTTTCCCCCGATCCCCCAAAACCCCCCGTCGCCCCCCGTGCACCCCGCGTACACCCCCGGTGCACCCCCCGTGCACCGGTTTGGCCGTTTTCGCCCTCTCCCTCCTTCTTCTTGGTGAAAATACTCCGGGGGGTCCGGGGGGCAGCGCCCCCCGGCCGGTTGACGCCGAAGGCGGCAATCCTGTGAAGGGGGACTCGGGCAGGTCGGTGGCAGCAAGCGGGGCGTCGGTTTCCCGAAGCGCTTGGCCCGAAAAACCGCTAGTCTCGCCCCGATCCCACCCAAGGAAGCGACCCCATGTTCCTGAGCGTCTTCGACATCTTCAAGATCGGTATCGGCCCGTCCTCGTCACACACGATGGGGCCGATGACGGCGGCGTCCCGGTTCTTGCAGGCGCTGAGAGGCGGCCTGCGCGAGCCGGGGGCGGGCGAGGTGGCGCATGTGTCCTGTTCGTTGCATGGCTCGCTGGCCTTCACCGGCAAGGGGCATGCGACGGACCGCGCGGTGATCCTTGGGCTGTTGGGCTTCGTGCCTGCCACAATCGACCCCGATGAAGCCGAAGCCGCCGAGGCGCGGTTGCGCGACACCAAGGTGATCCAGCCCGACGGCTTGCCCGCGCTGAGGTTCGACCCCGAGGCCGACGTGATCTTCGATTTCGGGCCGCCGCTGCCGGGCCATGCCAACGGAATGGTGATGCGCGGCTTCGATGCGGCGGGGCATCTTTACATGGAAGAGACCTATTACTCGGTCGGCGGCGGCTTCGTGGTGACGGCGGCGGAACTGGCCGGGGCCGATCAGGGCGGGGCCGAGGCGCTGCATGCCGAGAAACAGGCGCAGGGCTATCCCTTTCCTTTCGGATCGGCCGAGGAAATGCTGCGGCTGGGGCAGATCTCGGGCAAGTCGATTGCCGAGATGAAATGGGAAAACGAGGCCACCCATGGCGGACGCATGGCTGTCAAGACGCGGCTGGATGCCGTATGGCAGGCGATGGACGATTGCATCGACCGGGGGCTGCGCATGGATGGCATCCTGCCCGGCGGGTTGAAGGTAAAGCGCCGTGCCAAGGCCATCCACGAGCAGTTGCTGGCCGAGCGCGGCAAGAACATCGCGCAACCGCATGTGGTGAACGACTGGCTCAGTGTTTACGCCATGGCGGTGAACGAGGAAAACGCGGCGGGGGGCAAGGTCGTGACGTCGCCCACCAACGGCGCGGCGGGCGTGGTGCCGGCTGTGCTGCGTTACTACCGCGACCATTGCATCGGCGCGAGCGAGGAAGGGCGGCGCACTTTCCTGATGACGGCGGCGGCGATTGGCGGGCTGATCAAGCACAATGCCAGCATTTCGGGGGCCGAGGTTGGCTGTCAGGGCGAGGTCGGCTCGGCCAGCGCCATGGCGGCGGCAGGTCTGTGCGCTGCCCTTGGCGGCAGCAATGAGCAGATCGAAAATGCCGCCGAGATCGCCCTGGAGCATCACCTTGGCATGACGTGCGACCCGGTGGCGGGGTTGGTGCAGGTGCCCTGCATCGAACGGAACGGTCTGGGCGCGATCAAGGCCGTGTCGGCCGCGTCGCTGGCCTTGCGCGGCGACGGGCAACATTTCATGCCGCTGGACAATTGCATCGAGGCGATGCGTCAGACCGGCATGGATATGAGTGACAACTACAAGGAAACCAGCCGGGGCGGGCTGGCGGTGAATATCCCTGAGTGTTGAGGCGGATGTGCGGGCGGTGGCGCTGCGATCCCAGGCTGTGGTGAGGGGGGCGTGGGGCGAGATGCCCGTTTTCACGGGCATGACGGGGATATGGAACGGGCGTCATGGCAGCCGGCGCAGGGCGCGCGCGGCAGACAGCGTGCGGGCCGCTGTCTGCGCCGGGTTTACTCTGCCGCCGAGGCGTTGGCCTGTAGGCGCTCTTCTTCCTCGATAAAGCGCAGGAGCAGGTCCTTGGCCTTGTCGTCGGTCACCTTGAATTCGCTGATCCGGTTGCGGTTCAGCATGTGGCGCAGTTTGGACAGGTTGCCATTGCCGATGGCGCCATCGACATTTTCGTGGATCTGGCCCGCCGCCGATTTTGCCCGCAGCCACTGACGCAGGTATTCATGGTCGGTCGGGGCCTTGACGCACCAGACGCGCTCGAACGCCATCATGATGAAATCCTGGACCGATTTGCGCAGGTGGCGGCGATCTTCCTTGAACGGGTAGGTGAAGATATCGGCCACGATTTCATAGGACGGCCAATAGAAGATATGGCCCTCGTCCTTGAATTCGCGCATCACCTCGTCGATGGCGACGCGCAGAACGGCCTTGGACACGCTGTTGGCGCTGATGCAGCTTTCGTCGCGGAACGTCGTGATCAGCGGGATCGGAGACAGCGTTAGGATGATCTTGGCATCGGGGCGATGCTTGCGGATCAGGTGATAGATGGCACGCAGGTTCTCGGTGTTTTCCTGCGCCGTCGATACGCGGAACTTGTGGCGTTCGGGGTCGTATCTATCCTTGGGCAGGGTGCGCCAGAAGACGCCGCCGGTGGGCTCGTCATACCAGACCTCGGACAAGCCAAGGGTCAGGATGAAGACATCGGTTTCGTTGAACAGGCGCAGGGTTTCCTGCCGCACGTCTTCATCATAGCCGAATTCCTCGGCCTTGTAGCCGTGCCACAGCGGCGCCTCGAATTTTTTGGCCTCGAACGCCCATTCGAATTGCTGGCGAATGACGAAGGAATTGACCATGCCCTCGCCGCAACTGACGACATAGGCGTTGCTGTCGGAATTGCGGGTCAGGACGTTGTAGTGGCGCGAGGCCAGCCAATCCGAGATATAGGCGGCAAAGCAGCTGCCGAAGGCGGTGACCTTGGTCGTTTCGTCGATGCAGGGGGCGGGTGGCGTCCAGCCTTGCAGGACATAATCCATCACGGCGGTTTCCGGCATCATCTGCATCGCCTTGGGCGGGCGGCTGCCTTTCGATCCGCGAAACCACGTCTGGTGCACGCGGCCGTCCTTGGTGGATTCATTGCCTTCGATGCGGTCAGCCGCCTTGGTCACGGCGGACGGGTCCAACAGCTTGGTCATGGGGTGCCTCTTGCTCGATCCGGGGCATTTGCCCTCGTCTTTGGGGGAATCGTAGCAGGTCAGGCGGAAAAATGAATCTTCTTT
Organism: Nioella nitratireducens; assembly: GCF_001879715.1. Lineage (GTDB taxonomy): Bacteria > Pseudomonadota > Alphaproteobacteria > Rhodobacterales > Rhodobacteraceae > Nioella > Nioella nitratireducens. Next base: position 3,342 of record NZ_MNBW01000047.1, read on the forward strand.
TTCACAAAAGGGGGGATGTCCCGTCCTTCGGGGCCGCGCGCATGGTTTCGCCGGGGTCGAAGCCCGCATCCATGGTGATGATGTGATCGCAATCCTCGCCTGCCACGCGGGCAGCGATGATTTCGGCCGCAGCCCGGCCGATTTCCAGCCGCCGCGTGTCCATCGTGGCCAGCCGCATTGGCAGGCCGTCGAGAATTTCCACCGCGTTGAAGCCTGCAAGCCCCATGTCCTCGGGGATGCGAATGCCCTGTTCGAGACAGTAAAGCAACCCGCCCGCCCCGATCATGTCATTGGAATAATAGAGGAAATCGAGGTCATCATGGCGCGAGAGCATTTCCTGCGTCATCTCGCGGCCTTTGCCCAGACCCGAGTTGCCGGAATAGAAGATGCGGTCGGCCAGGGCGACGCCTGCCTCATCCAGCACGCCTTCAAAGCCTTCCAGCCGTTTCCGGGCGCGGTGGTCTTCCGGCATCTTGGTGCCCATGAAGCCGATGCGCGTATACCCGCGCGACAGGATTTCGCGGGCCATGCGCGCGCCCGCGGCGCGGTGGCTGATCCCCACCATCGAGTCGATGGGGTCGCCGTCGGCATCCATGATCTCGACCACCGGAATACCGGAATTGGCCAGCATCGCCTTGGACGCGTCGGAATGTTCGATGCCCGCGACGATCATGCCCGAGGGCCGCCACGACAGCATCTCGTAGATCACTTCCTCTTCGCGCTCGCCCTTGTAGTGGGTCGCGCCGAAGACCGGTTGCAGGGGCGTGTCGTCGAGAATATCCGAGATCCCCGCCAGCACTTGCGGAAACACCATGTTCGACAACGACGGAATCACCACGCCGACAAGGTTCACGCGAGACGACGCGAGCGCGCCCGCGATCTTGTTGGGCACGTAGCCGAGTGACCGTGCAGCCTCCAGCACCCGTTGCCGAGTCGCCTGAGACACGTCGCCCCGGTTGCGCAGAACGCGGCTGACCGTCATTTCCGACACGCGGGCGGTCTCGGCGACGTCGCGCAGGGTCAGTTGGGGGCGGCCCGGATCAGTCGGTCTTGGCGGCAATTCGGTAAGCTCCTGCAATGGTTGCGGTAACAAAAACTGTTACGCGGTTCCGCCCGTCTTGTCCAAACCTGAAAACGGGTTGTGGAAAGTGGGCAGCCGCGACTTGTCAGCGCCGCAGGAATTGCGCAGAACGGGGCTTGGGTCGGCCCCGTGGCTCAACTGGATAGAGCAGCCCCCTCCTAAGGGGCAGGTTGCAGGTTCGAATCCTGCCGGGGTCGCCAAAAACGCCTGAAAAATATGGCTTATTTGCAAGGGGTTCTGCAGGAGCGTGCAGAAACGCCCGTTTCGTTTTCCGCCGAATTCTCCGAAAACGACCGAAATCTCGTACAAAACCTGTACAAAATTCGTACGTCTGTGCGGCTTTTGAGGCCATCCGATGAGCTGGCGGGTGGCGAATGCGTGTGCGGAGCGGAAGTTCGGTAGTGCGACGCGCAAGCAGATCATCATGCTTCTGGCAGACAAGGCCTCGGATGATGGGTCGGGCATATGGTGTTCGAAAGGGACCATCCAGCGGCATACGGAGCTCGGCGAGACTACCGTCAAGCGGACGATCCGTGACTTCTTAAAGGAAGGCATCCTGGTCGAGACCGGCGCGCGGGGGTGCAAGAATGGATTCACGGTGGTCTACCGGATCGATCTTGCCCGTATCGAAGCGCTGGAACTGACGGCTGAGCCCGAGATTGAGACGGGGGCCACAGTGGACCCCGTCCGGACTGGACCCGGAACGGGGACCACAGTGGCCGGGGTACCGGGGCCACCACGGCCCCCAAACCATCCTAAAACCATCCATAAACCTCCTACGCGCGAGCGCGAGTCGGCGGAGGATATAGAGGTTGAGAAGATTCTGGTCGCCTATCCGCCTGACCGCATGCGCGGGAATGGACCTGTCACGTCTTTGTGCCGCCCCAAGTGCTCGTTTAGGCCACTTTCCGTTCGAAGGCGACCGGGCTTTTCCA
>NZ_MNBW01000048.1 GCF_001879715.1 Nioella nitratireducens
AACGGCGGAGAGTTTCCTGGGCTTCATCGACATAACATCGATCCGCCTCTGGCTCCGCCATTTGTCAACATGACCTAATCCACCCCTTGATCCACTGCGCTGAAAGGGGCGTCTCACATGCAGTGGTGTGGCGGTGGTGACAGCGACCACATGGCCCCGGCTGGCCACCCCGGCGCACAAACGTTGCCGAAATCCCCCGTAGGTCGCACATTTTTGCAAAAGCGACCTGTCCGAAAGGGCAGGTTTCCGGCGCCGAGACGCCATACCCGACCCAAGTCGTAGGCCTGCGGGCGCATCCCCTACTGGAGTCCAATGGCACCAGTGGCGTCCACGTTGTTTGGATCACGGGGCGCGCTCCGCACGAACGCGCCGTGAAAAGAGGCAAACAAAAAGGGACGCGATGCAAACGCTTGATCTCGACGAGCGCCGGGCAGCAGCTCGCTTGCTCCTTCCAAGCGGTCTTCTCTTGGCCTCTCAACAAATTGCTTTGGTTATGGAGAGACAAATGGCACTGGATAATACGGTCGGCGACCTGTTGGGCACCGCTGGCGACCCGCTTGGTCTGGGCGATGGTGGCCTGCCTGTCGTTGGCGGTCTGACGGACACCCTTCTTGGGGGGGATCTGCCGCTGGTCGGTGATGTCCTCGGCGGTGATCTGCCGCTCGTCGGAGATCTACTGGGCGGCGGCGATCTGCCTCTGGTCGGCGATCTGACCGGGGGGCTGCTGGATGGCGGTCTGCCATTGGTGGGCAATCTCGGTGGCTTGACCGATGGTTTGCTCGGTGACGGTGGCCTGCCGCTGGTTGGCGATCTCAACCTGATTGACAATCCCGACTTGCTGGTTCCCGGGCTGGCCGGAGATGGTGGCCTTGTCGAGGTCGTCCTTGATACGGTGCTTGGGCCGGATGGCCTCGTGTCCAATCTGGTCGATGACCTGTTGGGGGATAACGGCCTTGTCGCGTCAATCCTTGGAGGAGACCAGCCACTTATCGGCCTGCTCGGCGACGGTGGTCTGCCGTTGGTTGGCGACCTTGGTGGTTTGACCGATGGCCTGCTCGGCGACGGTGGTCTGCCGCTGGTCGGCGACCTTGGTGGCCTGACCGATGGCCTGCTCGGCGACGGTGGTCTGCCGCTGGTTGGCGATCTTGGTGGTTTGACCGATGGCCTGCTCGGCGACGGTGGCCTGCCGCTGGTTGGCGATCTGCTAGGGACCGACGGCCTGCTGTCGCTCGCTTGATCGGCCCGATTTTGACGACACCAAGACAGGCGGCTTTCGGTCGCCTGTTTTCCCTATTCCAGTGATTGCCCAAGACAAGCCGAGGCCCGGATAGACTGTGCGCAAATCCTCCGCTGCCGCCGACGCAGGTGCCCAAACTTTTGCCACCGCCCGCAAGCGCTTGCGTTTGTGGGTCGCGTTCGTCTTTGGCTTCAGCTTTTTCCTGAACCTCCTGACCTTCGTGGGCCCTCTTTATATGCTACAGGTCTACGAGCGGGTCATGACCAGCCGCAGCCAGGAAACGCTCTTGGCGCTGACGGTCATCGCTGGATTCCTGCTTGTGGCCTACGCGGCGATGGAGATGATCCGCTTTCGCATCCTCGTGCGAGCAGGGCTGGAGTTCGACGCTGGCCTCGCCCGCCCACTGTTCAACCGCATCCTCCGATTGAAACTTGCCGAACCCGAAAGCAACCCAGAGCCGTTGTTGCGGGATGCCGAGCGCATACGTGAATTTCTGACCGGCCCGGGCCTGCTGGCCTTGCTGGACGCGCCTTGGGTGCCTCTGTTCTTGTTGATCTGTTTTCTCTTTCACCCCTATCTGGGGCTGGTGGCGCTGATCGGAACCCTGACCATTTTCTTGCTCGCGATCCTGAACGAGGTTTTGACCCGCAAACCGTTGACCGACGCTACCACGGCGGCCCGCATTGCGAATGGGTTCGCGGCCAGCGCGCTGACGCACGCCGACCTTGTGCAATCCATGGGCATGGAAACGGCCCTGCGCGACACATGGACGGAGGCACGCCAATCTGTTCTGCACAATCAATCCGTCGCCAGCGATCGGTCCGGCAGTATCCTTGCCTTGTCCCGCTTCATTCGGATGGCGTTGCAGATCGCTATCCTAGGCACCGGGGCGCTTCTGGCCCTTGATCAACAGATCACGCCGGGGATCATGATCGTGGCGTCCATCATGATGGGCCGCGCGTTGTCGCCGGTGGAGCAGGCCGTCGGTCAGTGGCGAGGCTTCATTCAGGCCCGTCAATCCTATCGCCGGTTGTCCGAACTCTTCGTCAGGGTCGCCCAGGATACCGCCCGCACGGCCCACCCCAAACCGCACGGGAAGCTGGAAATCGACAAGGTCAGCGCCCGCATACCGGGGTCCAACGATCTGGCGTTGAAAGGGGTCTCGGTCAGCCTTGATCCCGGTGAATGCCTTGCTGTTCTGGGCACCAGCGGCTCCGGTAAATCGACCCTTCTGCGCCATCTGGCCGGAACGCTGACCCCAGCCGCCGGGACGATCCGCCTTGATGGAACAGAGCTGGCCCATTGGCCGTCAAGCCAACTGGGGGCCCTGACGGGATATATGCCGCAATCGAGCACGCTCTTTATCGGCACCGTTGCGCAAAACATCGCACGCTTTCAGCCGGATGCCACGGATAAAGAGATCATTGCCGCCGCCTACCTGTCTGGCGCCTACGATATGATCAAGGGGTTGCCCGAAGCGTTCGAAACCGAGGTCGGCCATAACGGGGACCGCCTGTCCGGGGGGCAACGGCAACGCGTGGCTCTTGCGCGGGCTGTCTTTCGGGTTCCGAAACTGCTGATCCTGGATGAGCCCAATTCCAACCTCGACACCGCCGGGGAAGAGGCCCTGATCAAGTGCATCATGGCGCTGCGCCACCTCAAGACCACCGTGGTCGTCGCCACCCATCGCAGCAACCTCGTGGCCACGTCCAGCAAGGTGATGGTGCTGGAGAGAGGGGCTGTGCAAAAGCTGCTGGAAACCGCGGATGCGGTGAAAGCCCCGACCGAGAGCGGGACGCCCCTAACCCCCAAGGCGCAGGGAGGCACAGCATGACCCGCCCCTTGCCGCAGGGATTCAGCCGCGCCTCTGCCTTCGCGTGGTTGGGCGTCATGGTGATCTTCCTCACCTTTGCGGGCTTTGGCGCATGGGCTGCCTTCGCCCGGATCGACGCCGCCATCATCGCGCCGGGGGTCGTTGCGACCGTCGAACGTGGGCAGCGGCTGCAACATCTCGAAGGCGGGATCGTGGCCGAAGTGCTGGTGGTTGAAGGGGACGAGGTGCAAGAGGGGGACACGCTCGTGCGCCTCGACCCGCTGCAACAATTGTCCGACCGACGGGCCCTTCGCGACCGGGTGGATTCGGCCGGCGCCCGCATCGCACGCCTGTTGGCCGAGCGCGGGCAGCATGATCGCGTCGATTTCCCGGACGGCCTGCCTGAAGCCATTCGGCAGAGAGAGCAGGCCCTGTTTGTCGAGCGCCGGAACGTCCTGTTGTCGAATGTCGAAATCCTCGACCAGCGGGAGGGCCAGATCAACGAGGAGATCGCAGGGCTTCAAGATCAGGCAGCGGCGCTTCGCGAACGCTTGGCTCTGCAACGCGAGATGCTGGACAGGATGCAAGACGGCAGCGATCGCGGGATTGTCGAGACCAATCGCGTGGTCGAACAGCGCGATCTGGTGATCCAGATCCGGGCCTCTCTCGGCCAGATCGCCTCTGATATAGCCACGGCCCGTAGCGACGCCCTGTCAACGCAGGCGGAACTGGCCCGCGCGCGCCAGCAATACAGCGAACGCGCCGCCGCCCAATTGACCGACGCACAAGACGCGCTGAGCACCCATGAGAGCGAGCTGGATGTCATCGAAGACGCCCTGACCCGCACCGACATGCGCGCGCCGATCAGCGGCCGCGTGCAAGAGGTCAACGTCGCCCCGAATGACGTGATCCAGGCTGGACAGATCCTGATGGAGATCACGCCGCAAGATCAGGATTTCATCGTCACCGCGCGGATCTCCCCGCTCGACATCGAAAACATCCGGGCCGGGCAGCGCGTCGAGATCCGCTTTCGCGGCTACAATTCGCGGCGTCTGGACCCGGCTTTTGGCACGGTCCTGACTGTGTCCGACAACGTCGTCCCGGCCTCGCAGAATTCGGACACGCCACACTACCTCGCCCGGATCACGGTAGAGCGGGACACACTGCCACGGGAAATTCGCGCAACGGTGACTTTCGGCATGCCGGTCGACGTTTTTCTTCTGCAAGGGGAACGCAGCGTGATCAGCTATCTCGTCGCCCCTATCGCCAACGCCCTCAGCCGCAGTCTGCGAGAAGTGGACTAACGGCCCCCTCGGCCCTTGTCCGGTTCTGTCGTGGCTTCGGCAGGGGGTCAACGCGCGGTATCGTGGGGCAGGCGGCAGATCTGTCGGCAGCCAATTCGTCCAGTTGTCCGCGTCCCGCACCAAGAACTGCACCCCGTAAAGCGCCCAAATTGCGGGCGGTTCGCGCGGCATTTGACCCTTCACTTTGTCGCTGGGGCAATATCTCCGCCTTTTGCGACCAGGGGAGTAGTGCGTGCGGTCGGAATGTGCATCACTGCAAAGGTCGAACGCGTGCCGACGAAGGCAGGGCGCGGCGGGGGGCGTCGCGGCGGTTCAGGCCGTCCCGAGCAGCCGGTTTGGCGACGCCGGACTGCGTCGCGGATCGGACGGAAATTTTTTCGTATTTCTGTCATTTTTCGCTTGCGGAGACTCGGGGGCGGACGTAAAAGCCCCTTCACCGGCGGCGCAGAGATGCACTGTCGGGTCGCTGGCGGGGCTGATGCGGAGACGCGAGGTTT
>NZ_MNBW01000049.1 GCF_001879715.1 Nioella nitratireducens
GTTCCCCTGCGGTGAACCGGTCGTCACCATCAGATCAGCGCCCCGCCGCCGAAGCTGAAGAAGCTCAGGAAGAAGGAACTCGCCGCGAAGGCGATGGAGATTCCGAAGACGATCTGGATCAGGCGGCGGAAGCCCCCGGAGGTATCGCCGAAAGCCAGCGTCAGGCCGGTGACGATGATGATGATCACCGCGATGATCTTGGCGACCGGCCCCTCGATCGACTCGAGGATCGATTGCAGTGGCGCCTCCCAGGGCATGGAAGAGCCTGCCGCCCGGGCCGGGCCGGCCAGCATCAGGGTGACGGTGGCGTAGGTGACGGCATGGGCGGCCTGCGCGCGCAGCCGGTGAAGGGATCGGGTCATGAAGGGTCTCCTGTGTCGGTTTCCATCCCGGTCGGCAGCGCCGCCGGGGTGATGCGGTAGTCGCCGTCCGGTCCAAGCCCGTCGACGCGGGCGAGCTCGGCGAGATGCCGGTTGGCCCCGCGCCCGGAGAGGACGGCGATGAGATTGATGGTCTCGGCGATGAGGGCGCGCGGCACGGTGACCACCGCCTCCTGGATGAGCTGCTCCATCCGGCGCAGGGCGCCGAGGGCCGAGCCCGCATGGATGGTGCCGATCCCGCCCGGATGCCCAGTGCCCCAGGCTTTCAACAGGTCCAGCGCCTCGGACCCGCGCACCTCGCCGATAGGAATGCGGTCCGGGCGCAGGCGGAGCGAGGAGCGGACGAGATCGGAGAGTGAAGCGACCCCGTCCTTGGTGCGCAGCGCGACGAGGTTGGGGGCGCTGCATTGCAGCTCCCGCGTGTCCTCGATGATCACCACGCGGTCCGACGATCCGGCCACTTCCGCCAGGAGCGCATTGGTCAACGTGGTCTTGCCGGTCGAGGTGCCGCCGGCCACGAGGATATTGGCGCGTTCGGCAACGCCCTCGCGCAACAGCGCCGCCTGGGTCTCGGTCATGATCCCTGCCGCGACGTAATCGGCCAGGGTGAAGACCGCGACGGCGGGCTTGCGGATCGCGAAACAGGGCGCGGTGACCACGGGCGGCAGGAGCCCCTCGAACCGTTCCCCGGTCTCGGGGAGTTCGGCCGAGACGCGCGGGCGCGCGGCATGCACCTCGGCCCCGACGTGATGGGCGACGAGGCGCACGATCCGCTCGCCATCGGCGGGCGAGAGCGTCGCGCCGGTATCGGAGAGCCCCTCGGACAGCAGGTCGATCCAGAGCCGCCCGTCGGGATTGAGCATGACCTCGACAATCGTCGGGTCTTCCAGAAACCCGGCGATGGCGGGCCCAAGCGCCGTGCGCAGCATCCGCGCGCCGCGCGCCATCGCATCCGGTTTCCGAGCTGCCTCTGCCATGCTGTCCCCGTTCCGTGAGTGGCCACCGACGGGCGGCCCTGGATCGGGTCCATCAAGAAAACCGGAAACCGGCTTGGCTCAACAGCTCTTCAAGGGGCGTAGGGCTCTGGCGTGCAAAGACAGGAGAAAAGGCTGGAGGCGCTCAAACCGGCACCGCGCGATCCGTCTTGCCTTTTGGCATGAAATACCTATATTGATGCCAAAGGAGATAGCCATGCAGTTCGCCACCGTCCAGCCCGTCACCGCCCGAACCGATCTTCCCGTCATCACCGACGAGGAGGCCGCGGCGCTGGCGCGCACAACGGTCAACCTGTTCCGGGCCTGGGAGCTGACGGATACCGAAGCCCGCACGTTGCTGGGCGACATGGCACAGCGCACCTGGGCGCGCTGGAAGACCGGCGATATCGGCCGGATCGACCGCGACCTGCGCGCGCGGATGGCGATCCTGATGGGGATCCACAAGGCGCTGCGCTATCTCTTCGTCGACCCTGCCCGGGGCTACGCGTGGATCCGCAAGCCGAATGCCGCCTTCGCGGGCCGGAGCGCGCTGGACGTCATGCTCCGGGGCGAGATCACCGACCTGATCGATCTGCGCGCCTATCTCGACGCCGAACGGGGTGCCTGGTGAATGTGCCTGTCCGGCGCGTGACCTGGCCGCGGACGGTCCGCATCATCCGCTCGATCCACCCGCCGATCGACCTCTTCGAGGACATCGCCGATCCTGCCGACTGGGAAGCGCTGGCCTCGGCCGAGGCCAAGTTCAACCCGCGCATCCGCGAGAGCATCGGCGATCTCTCTAAGGTGCCCGTCGCCCGCCGCGTGACCGGGCCCGGCGCAAGCTGGGTCATGGCGCCTTTCGTCCATTGCTCGCCGCTCAGGCCGGGGCGGTTCTCGGATGGCAGCTTCGGCCTCTACTACGCGGGCGACCGCACCGAGGTGGCGATCGCCGAGACCGTCCATCACCACGCCCGCTTCATGCGCGCGACCGAGGAGGCCCCGGGCTGGACCTCGCAGTTCCGCGAGCTGATCGGGTCGATCGACACCGATCTCGACGACGCCGCGGGCCGCGCCGATCTGCTGGATCCCGACGACTACCACGCGTCCCAGGTCTTCGGGGCCGAGCGGCGCGCGGCCGGATCGAACGGTATCACCTGGCCCAGCGTGCGCTTTCCCGAGGGCCAGTGCATCGCCGTCTTCTGGCCCGACGTGATCCCGATCCCGACCCAAGGGGCTCATTTCGCGTATCACTGGGATGGCACCGCAGTCGATTACGTCAAGCGTTTGGACGATGGAGAGGTTTGGCAGGTGTCGTAACGGACCGCTCAGAGTGCCGGGATAGGCAACTCGTTCAATTCAGTGCGCGCTTCGGACCAGCTCGGATAGTGCGTTGACAGGAGATCGAAGAACCTTGGGCTATGTGTCGGTGCGAGTATATGGATCATCTCGTGAACCACGACGTACTCGAGCAAATCCCGGGGTTTCTTGACCAACTCCGTATTCAGACGAATGGTCCGCTGTTCCGCGTTGCAGCTTCCCCATTTGGTCTTCATGCGCTGCAGGAAATAGCCTTGTACTTCGACACCAATCCGGCTTTCCCACTTCTTGATCAAGGGGGGGACCGCGGCGTGAAGAAGCTTGAGGTGCCAATTGTGTATCACCTTCGCACGGGTCTCCAGAGTGCTTCCAGGGCGCACTTGAAGATGAATCGTTCGATGATCGAGGCGCACTGCAGGCTTGCCCTCACATTCCGTCACCCGAAGAAGATGTCGGCGGCCCCATAGATAGTGAGTTTCGCGCCCGACAAATTGCAGTGGTGCCTCTCGAGCCTGCTGTGCGAGCTTTCCTTGCTGCTGACGAATCCAGCCGATCTTGGTGATCGCATAGGCGCGGGCGACGTCGATCCTGGTGGATGTCGGTGCAACGAGTGTAACGCGCCCATCGGGGGGATGAACCGAGAGATGGACGTTTTTGACGTCCTTCCGGGTCACGTCGATGAACAGATCGCCGATTTCAATCACTTCACCCATCAATACCCCGATTGGTTCTTGATAATTTCGAACATCGCAAGCGTGGCGTCTCGATCTCGGTTAAAGAGCGGGAAGAGGACGTTCTTGACCTCCCGTTCGCGCACCGGATCGCCCTTCCAACCGGCGGGGGCGTGTTCTCGAACGGTGCGGTCGATTTCCAGCGCCAGATCCGCTCTTTTGTCTTCATCTGCGGGGACAACAAACCCTGTAGCATGAAGGTCTGGAATGTTGTTGTAGATCACCACGGCTTCGCTATTGCCCGATAGGCTTCCAGGCAGATCCGGACCCGCCTCCCGTGTCGCCATCTTGCGGACCAGGTCCTCGGCCTTCTTCAGGAAATCCTCATAGGCCTTCGCACTGTCGCGGCTTTGCTGGATCAGATCCTCGAGGAGCTTGGACATCTCGTCATAGAAGCGAGGGTCGGTGAGCTGATCGCGGATGATGGTCTTTCGGATGTTATTGATGATGCCTTCGGCCACCGCGTTTTTCGACAGCTTCCCCTTTTCGTTCAGCTGCTTGGCGATCACATCATGGATTCCGGTTTCGATGATGGCCTGGGTAAGCGACACGTTCGACAACGCGCCAAGCGCTTGGGCAGGATCGGCCTGAATGTAGGTGTTCAGAAGATGTCGCATGTCGGCTTCATAAGGCTTGATGTCGAGCTCTTCGCCCGAATGCTTTTTGATGGCGGCCCTGAGATCACTGTAGAAATCGACATCGTGCTGGATGTCGCTCTGCTCGGACGGCGAATACCCTGCGTCGTCTAGATTCTGCGCGATGGCGGCATAGGCCCGGACGAACGACGCCACGGACTTGTAAAACGAGATCCTCAGCGCCTCGGTCTCATTCAGGGCGTTTGGATCTGCGGCATCGCCGCAGAAATACCGCAGGAACTGCTCAACCTCTCTCGGCGGGGGCACGGGTGCGCAGAGATAGTGAAGCGCTTCACGTGCTGCGTCGAGGCGGGCCTTCCCCTCTTCGATCCAGTTCTTGATTTGGACGTTGTTGTCGCCGCCGCTGCCCGCATCCAGATCGAGTTCATCCGAGCTGTAGACTGCGATCGCGTGCTGGACGTCGCCGAACAGCTCCTTGAAGTCGACGATGTGACCGTAATCCTTGTCATCGCCGTCGATCCGGTTGGTCCGACAGATCGCTTGGAACAGCGTGTGGTCCCGCAGCTTGTCGTCGAGATAGATGTAGCTGCAGCTCGGCGCGTCGAAGCCGGTGAGCAGCTTGGACACCACGATCAGCAGCTTCATGTTCGCCGGCTCTTCGATGAAGCGCCGTTTGACCTCGGTCTCCTAGGCAGTCGTGCTCTGGCCGCCCTTGAGCACGAATTTCGTGTAAGTGTCGTACTTGTACCGTAAGCGGTGCGCCGTTCACACGTGATTGCCGTAATTCCAGGGCAGCAGCAGGTTGATATCGGTTTGTTTGTGCCCG
>NZ_MNBW01000005.1 GCF_001879715.1 Nioella nitratireducens
GCGGGGTGGAGCAGCCCGGTAGCTCGTCAGGCTCATAACCTGAAGGTCGTAGGTTCAAATCCTACCCCCGCAACCAAAAAATTACCGACATATCAACACGTTACGCCCCACTCGCGCGGGGCCTTCTGCGTTGGCAATACAGCCGTGGAAGCACTTCGGATGGCGGCAAGCGAAAGATAAACCACAAGACCCTGCCATTGCAGGGCAGTGCGCAGCCAGAGCCGGATCGAACCGGCTACCCGTTTCGCGACAGCAGGGCCAAGACGTCGGAGCGGTGCAAGAGCCCGATCAACGTGGTGTCGTCCAATACTGGAAAGACCCGGTGCGGGGAGGACAGGAACATTTCCGCCGCCTGTATGATGTTCAACTGTGCCGAGATCCACACCACGTCCGACGTCATGTGCTCGGCCACGCGACCTGACCAATCTTGGTAGTAGCTTGCATGTAGCGCCGGACGAAAACAGTCTTTCTGGGTCAGGACGCCGGTCAACCGACCATCCTCGGTGATGACGGGGGCGGCTGGTTCGTTATGGTCCACCAGCAGTGACACGGCGCGCCGGATCGGCATGTCCGGGGTCAGGGTGACGATCTCGGTCCGGGTGATCGGGCTAATTGTCAGTTCGGTCATTCACTCGCCTCCCCGGTCGTCTTGCGATGGGGGCAGGCCGCGCAGGACAGGCCGGATTGGCAGGCCGACGCGCCGCAACTGGTCTTGGCCGGACCGCGCCCGAGGGCGAGGCCGATGCCGATGCCGCCTGCGGCCAGTGCAAAGACGATGATTGTGAAGAGAAACTCGATCACAGCACCACCTCGCCAATGGTCCCGGTCCGAACCTGTCGCAAGGCCTCGTTCTCTTCCACCAAAAACAGTGCGGCGATCCCGTGGCGGCGGGCCAGCTCCGGTCCCCGGATCTCGCCTGCCGCGAAGAGGGCCGTGGCCCATCCGTCGGCGATCATTGCCTCCGGGGCGATCACGCTGACCGACCGCAATCGGCCGGTGGCCGGGCTGTCTGTCGCGGGGTCGATGATATGGCCGTAGTCTCTGTCGCCAAGACGGTAGCTTTGCGTTCTCAGGCCCGAGGTTGCCACCGCCATCCCGTCAGCCAATTGCAGGATCGCGGGCGGTGTCATGCTGCCCAACGGATCTTCGACAGCCACCTGCCATGGACGGCCATCGGGGTGCGTCCCGATGGCACGAAGCTCGCCTCCCAGATCCATCAGCAGTTGATCGTGCCCGTCCTGTCGGGCCATGTCCAGCGCGCGGTCAAGGGCCCACCCCTTGGCGATCCCGCACAAATCCAGTGTAACCCCGGCGTGGAAGGTCGTCAGGTCAGCACCATCCACGGTGAGATCCCGCCAGTCGCACGTGTCGCTGCCGGTGATCGGACCGAAGCCCCACCGCGCCACCAGCGGGCCGACGGTCGGGTCGAATGCGCCGTCGCTGCTGGCCGCCAGATCAAGGGCCGCTCTGGTGACCGTGGCCATCTGGTCGGGCAGCCTGTGCACGCCCGGCGCCGCGGCGTTGACAGTGCTGATCGCGCTGTCGGGGCGCCACGGGGACATCTGGCGGTCGATCTCGGCAAACAGCTGGTCCAAGGCCGGGCGCAACGGGTCCAGCCGCGCGTCGGATCGTCCAGACAGGGACCAGCCGGTTCCGAAGGCGGCCCCGGTCATCGTGTCCAGAGGGCTGGCACGACCGATCACGGGCCAGGCCAAGGCGGCGCCGGTCAGCCCCAGAACACTGCGTCTATCGAGGCAGGAGAGAGAGGTCACCATGGGTCAAACTCCGAAATCGTCGTGGAAAATGGACCGTGGCTCCACGCCCAACCGGTCCAGCGTCGAGAGCACGGCCGAGATCATGACCGGCGGGCCACAAAGGTAGTATTCGCACTCTTCCGGGGCCGGATGCCCCTGCATGCTGCTTCTCAGGGTTTCGTGGATGAACCCGGTGCGCCCGGTCCAGCGATCACCGGGGGCGGGGTCCGACAGGGCCGGGAACCAAGAGAAATTGGGATGCCCGGCGGCAAGGGCCTCGAATTCTTCGGTATAGAACAGGTCCGAGGCCGTGCGTGCGCCGTAGAAATAGCGGATCTGCCGCGTCGTGCCGTGGCCAAGCTGTTCATGGATCATCGACCTGAGGGGCGCCATGCCGACCCCGCCCCCAACAAAAATCATGTCCCGCCCGGTTGGTTGCACATGGAAATCCCCGAACGGCCCCGAGGCGGTGATCGTATCGCCTTCGCTCAGGGAAAACAGGTATGACGAGACAATCCCCGGCGCGATCTCGGTTTCGCGCCCGGCGGGCGGCACGGCAAGACGGATGTTGAAGACCGCTTGCGCCGTGTCCTCGGCCCGGTTTGCCAGAGAATAGGCGCGCGTCACGGCGGTGGCCGAATTGACGGACAAACGGGTCCAGCCAGCCATAGCCCACGCGTCGCGGAAGGCGGGGGGCAGCGTGAAGGTGGAGAAATCCAGTGAAAAGGGCGGCGCGGTCAGCTGCATGAAGCCACCGGCGCGAAAGGAAAACGGCTGCTCTGGGGGCAGGTCCAGAACGATCTCGCGGATCAGGGGGGCCAGCATCCGGGTCGAGGCCACGGTGCATTGGAACCCGCCGCCACTGCTGAGGATGTCGTCGGGAACGGTGACAGCGCAATCGCCCCGCAGGCTGGTTTGGCAGGCCAGCCGCACATGTTCGCGCCGTTCCTTTGCCGACAGAACGCCGCGCTCGGTTGCCTGTGGCTCGCCCGCTCCCGCGCCGGTCACATGCACCCGGCACAGGCCGCAGGTGCCCGATCCGCCGCAGGCCGCCGGGATGCGAATGCCGCCATTGTGCAAAACCGACAGTAGCTTGGCGCCGCGCCCGGCGGTCAGATGCGTCGCCTCGTTCACGGTGACGTCAATGGCCCCTTGCGGCACCAGACGGCGGCGGGCCGCCAGCAACCCCAGCGACAGCCCCACGACGAGGATCACGATTATGGCGCTGGCGATAAGGATCTCGGTCATTGGGCCGCCATCTGCGCGAACGAGGAAAAGCCGAGCGACATCAGCCCGGCAAGGATGAACGTGATGCCAAGCCCCCTCAGCCCGGCGGGCAGATCGGCATAGGCCAGCCGCTTGCGCACCGCCGACAGCATGACCACCGCCACGGCAAACCCGACCCCGCTGCCGACCCCGAACACGGCGGATTCGGCCACGGTGTAGCGGCGTTCGACCATGAACAGGCTGCCGGCAAGAATGGCGCATTGCACGGTCAGCAGGGGCAGGAAGACCCCGAATGCCGCGTAGATCGCGGGAAAGAACCGGTCGAGCAGCATTTCCAGCAATTGCACGGTGGCCGCGATCACACCAATAAAGGCGATAAGCGCAAGATAGGACAGGTCAAGGTCGGGCATCCCGGCCCAGCCCCACGCGCCGGGGGCCAGAACGTAGGTATAAATCAGTTGATTGAGGGGAACCGTCACCCCCATCACCCCGGTGATGGCAACGCCGAGGCCGATGGCGCTTTCGGGGCGTTTTGACAGGGCCAGAAAGGTGCATAGGCCCAGAAACAGGCTGAGCGGCATGTTTTGCGCAAAGCTCGCGGACAGAAACAGCGCGCCGAGATCGGTCATTCTGCGGCCCCCCGGCGTTCAGTCGCGTCGAATTCCGGCGCTTCGGCCTGTTCGGGATAGATCGACCGGACCACCCATACGAGACCGCCAAGCAAGAAGAACGCGGAAGGGGCCAGCAACATCAGGCTCAGCGGCGTGAACCAGCCGCCACTATCGGCCAGTGGCAGGACGTTGTGGCCAAACAATTCTCCCTTGCCGAACAGCTCTCGCAGGCTGCCGATGATGATCAGCACAAGCGAATAACCCAGCCCGTTGCCGAACGCATCCACCATCGCAGGTCCGGGGGCGTTGTGGCGGGCAAAGGTTTCGGTCCGCCCAAGGACAAGGCAATTGGTCGTGATCAGCGCAACAAAGACCGACAGTGCGCGGCTGATTTCGGCGAAATAGGCTTGCAGGATCTGGTCAATCACGATCACGAGCGAGGCGACGATCACGATCTGCACGATCAGCCGGATCGTGTCCGGGATATGCCGCCGGATCAGGCTGATGACGCCAGCGGCCAAGGTGATCACCACCGTCAGCGAGGCCGCCATGGTCAATGCCGTGGCCAAAGAGGTGGTGACGGCAAGGGCCGAACAAATCCCGAGGATTTGCAGCGTCACCGGGTTCTGGCGGATCAGCGGGTCGGTCAGGGTCGACCAGAAGGCGAAGCGCGCGGCCATGGTTCAGAACTCCTGCCGCCGGATCGCGTCGATCAGCGGCCCATAGCCTTGATCGCCCAGCCAGAACCGGACGATCCGGGTGATGGCGTTGCTGGTGCGCGTGGCCCCGGTGATCCCATCGACCTCGTGGTTGCTCGACGCGGTGCCGCGGGCCACCGCGAAGCGGACGTTGCCCTCTTCGTCGCGGGTCAGCGTGCCGGGCCAGCTTGCCAGCCAAGCGGGCTCTTCGATCCGCCCGCCAAGGCCCGGAGTTTCGGAATGCCGGGTCACGGCGAGACCCGCAATGGTGTTCATGTCGCCCTGCATCGCCAGAACTGCGTCGATCCGCCCGTTATAGCCCTGTCCGCTGAGCGGCAGCAAAACCAGCGAAATCCGCTCGCCATCCCGCAGCATGTAGATCTGAACATAGTCCGGCCGCTGGCCGATCGACGCGATGTCGTCGCCGGGGCTGAGCGCCGTCCAGTTCGCGGGATCGGCGAGGGCGGTTTCCAGCGTGGCGGGCGTCACATCGGTCGCCGCGCGCCCGGTGTCGAGGTCGATGATGACCGTAGAAAGGGTGCCGCCGCTTTCCTCCAGCAAAGCCCCCATGCCCGGCACACCGCGCACCAGCGCTTCGATCCGGGCCTGTTCCTCTGCCGCGCGATTGGCGGCCTGGATCGGGCGCAACAGAACGGTCGCGCCACTGACCATCAAGGCACAGGCTGCCGAGACCAGAAAGGCCACGACAATGGTCTTGGTCCGGCTTTCGTTGGGAAGCGCGAGGAACCGGCGCAGGGGATTGCGTTCATGATCTGCCAAGGCGTCTTCTCCGGCGTAAGTGCCACATTTCGATAGCGGCCTCGTCAAACAAAGGGGCGGCAAGCGAGGACAGCAGCGCCGCGGCCACGGCCATTTGCAGCGGTGCGGCGCCGTCCCACCCATAGGCAAAGAGGCACACCAGCCCGCCAAAGAACGCCCCGTTCAGCCACCGGCCAAGCGCTGTCGCCGCGCTTGTCACAGGGTCGCAAACCAGCAAGACCAGAACAATGCCAGCAGCGGGCAGGACGGGGACGAGTGGCAGTCCGGCCGCAGCGGCAAGGCCCGTGACCACGGCGGCCCCCGCGATCACGGCGGCGGGCATCACACCGGTCGCCACGCCGATGGCCGCGGCGGGAAGGACCGCCCATATGACGGGTTGCACGAACTCGGGCCAGCCAAAGGCGGGAAAGCCGAAGCCGAGGAAGGACAGCGTCACCGTGGCGGGATTCACGACATTTCGGCCCCAGCCGCCAAAGATCAACTCGCCCATGACCGCGCCAAAGCTGATCCCGAGGGTCAGCCGGATCAGGCCAAGCTCCTCGGGGGCCAACATCGCCACGGCAAGGGCGCTGATCGCCCCGGCCAGCGATGGCGGCTGCGCGCGGGCCAGCATGAACACCAGATGCCAGCCGCCCGAGATGACAAGGGCCAGCACCAGACGCGCGGCCCCGTCCACCCCGTCGAACCAGAGCCAGACGATCGCCAATGGCGCGTAGGCGGCCATCAGCATCGTTGCCACGGTTTCCCGATCCCAAAGTCCCTTGGTCATGACGCGAACTCCGCCGCAATCCGGTCGAGCGCGGCCCGCAACAGCCTTGCCAGATCGGCCTCGCCGCCCAGAACGTAATCGGCCAGGGCGACATCTTCTTCCAGCAAAGACAGAACGCCCAGCTTCATCGCGGTTTCGTCATCGCCGCTCGCCAAGGCCCGCACGAGGGCGACGGCGGGCAGGGCGGCACCGAAAGCCTGCGTCAGGGCAGAGGTGGGAATAACCGGCTTGGGCAGGGCCGAGCGCGTCAGTGCTGTCAGGAACCAGTGGCGTTTGCCGGGGGCGGCCTCGCGTGGCAGTGCCGTCACCTGGCGGTCATTCGCGCCCAGCCAATGTGCCTGACGCCCGTCAAGGGCCGAACCCGACAACAGGATATGCGGGCCGGGTAGCATCAAGGATTGGCTGAGCCCGCGCAGATCCGCGCCCGGCTGTGTGCGATACACGCGGCTTTCGCGCAAAGCGGCGCCAGCCACCCGCACAAGCCGCGTCGCGGCGACATGACCGGTGGCCAGAAGGTCGCCAAGCGCGGCCACATCCTCGGCATGAATGTCCCAGACCGGGCAGTCCAGGGCGGCCGGGGTGTGGGCGTGAATGTGAAAGCCCGCCAATCCCTGCGGATGGCGCGGACCCGTTCCAACCGTCGTTATACGGCCCCCGGCCAGCCCTTTGTCGAAAAGGGCATCGCCCCGGGATTGACAAAGGATCACCGGCCCCTCGGTCAGCGTGGCCAGAGCGGCCAGCCCGCGCGAAAACGCCTCTTCGTGGCCCTTGAGTGCGCGGCGGGGATCGGGGGCATGCGGTCTGGTGTCCGCCGCCATGACGACCAGGGCGGACGGGGTTTCCGACGGGGCAGGCATTCCGCCGAAAGGGCGTCTGCGCAGCGATTGCCAAAGTCCGGCGCCTTGCATAAGCCTGCGCAGGGCTGCGGGTGTTTCGGCTTGGGTCGGGTGGTGGTGGCTGTCGCCGCCGCTGTCCCGAAAGAGCACGACTTCCGAAAGTTTCCGCCCCGGATGCAGCCGGATGCTGGCCACCGTCGCTGCCATTGGCGCGGTAAAACAGACCTCGGGATGATCGCGGCATCGCGCGACGGGCTGGCCATGGGCCACGCCCTCCCCTTCACCGACCAGCATCTCTACACGCAACGCGGCGCCCGCCGGGGCCGTGATCCCGGCCTCTTCGGTGATGTGCTCCTGCCCATCCGGCCCGGTCACGCAAGGTGACTGAATCCGCGGCGAAAGCCCTGCGCCAATTGCGAGGCATGGCATCATTGTCCCCCAGCCTTGATCTTGGTCATTCCGGCGTTTTGCATGAAACTGTAACACAGGTGTGTGTCTTTCATAGGGGCCGACACTTTCTTGGACCGAGGTATTTGACCATGAACAGAACGTCGTTTTTCTTCTTTCTTCCAGTGGCGATTGCCGCCCTGCTGCTATTGGGCGCGGTCAGTCAGCCCGCCTATACCCAAGGCGACGCGACTCCGGTCGCGGGGGACGATGCGGTTGTGCCCTTCGTGCTGCCTGAAGCCGGGCCATTTCATCCCGAACGGATCGAGATCGAAAACAATCAAGCGATCTCGGACTGGTACCGATCGGCCCATGCCGATGCGGCCTCTGAAGCGTTCCGCCATTGGGACGAAGAAGAGGAAATCCGCCCCGCCTGCGCCGTGTGTCACTCGGGCGAGGGGTTCCGGTCTTTCCACGGGCTGGACGGCAGCGCGCCGGGCTTGCCGGAGACCCCGGTGAATGTCGGTGGCGTGGTGGATTGCGGAACATGCCACAACGCTGGTCTTGCCAACGTGACAGAGGTCGTCTTCCCCAGCGGGGTTGCGCACCCCGTCACAGGGGTCGAGGCCGCGTGCATGACCTGCCACCAAGGGCGGTCGGCAGGGTCGACCGTGTCCGAGGCCGTCGCCGGAATGGACGAGGATCTGCCGAACGGCGATCTGCGGTTCATCAATCCGCACTACGCCACGGCCGCCGCCACATGGCTCGGCGGCTATGGCGGGGCGGGGTATCAATACGCAGGGCGTGAATATTCCAACCGGTTCTTCCACGCGCGCCCGATCTCGTCCTGTGTGTCGTGCCACGAACCCCACACGCTGGAGGTGGATTTCGAACCCTGCCAGACCTGCCATCAGGCCAACAGCATCGAGGAGATTAGGATTGCCCGGCAAAGCTATGACGGCAGCGGGGATCTCTCGGTCGGCATTCGGTCCGATATTCAGGCCAACGCGGCGCTTCTGCTCGACACGGTCGAGGCCTATGGCGCCCGGATTGCCGGGGTGCCGATCATCTACGATGGCAACCGCTACCCGTATTTCTTCGCGGATGCCAATGGTGACGGCATTGTCGATGACCGGGACGGCCAGCCGGTGGCCTATTCCAGCTGGACGCCGCGAATGTTGATCGCGGCCTATAACTGGAAGCTGGTGACAGCCGATCCGGGGGCGTTTGCCCACAATCCCTATTACGCGCTGGAATTGCTCTACGACTCGATCGAAGACCTGTCCGGCCCGCTGGGGATCGACATGGGAAGCCTGAACATCCTGCGGTAAGGGCCCCGGCAGCCGTTGCGATCCGCAACGATTGGCGCCGCCTTTGCCGTGCCCCCAACCGCCCTGTCCCGCCCGAGCGCTAGCCCGCCGGGCGGGCTTTTGCTCTTCCAATCCTCTGGCGAAGTGCTTACGACTTGGGGCAAGGCCCCTTGTTTCATAGGGCGCGCGGCCAGACGCGGCCGAAACGGGAACAGGACGGGAAAGACGGCATGTACGATCAGGGCGGCACCCCCGGCGGCGCCATCACGGCAGAACGGTTGCGCGACGCCATCTTGCGGCATCTCAAGACCTCGCAGGGGATCGACGCGGCCCATGCCACGACCTACCACTGGCGGATGGCCCTGTCCTTGTCGCTGCGCGATCTGGTGGTCGACCCGTGGTTCGCATCCACCCGCGCCACATACGCGGCCAAGGGCAAGCGCGTTTACTACCTGTCGATGGAATTCCTGATCGGTCGCCTGATAGAAGATGTGGCCGTCAATCTCGGCCTTGACGACACCGCCGCGCAGGCCATGAAGATGCTGGGGCAGGACTATGGTCGCGTCGTGGCAGACGAGCCGGACGCCGCGCTCGGGAATGGCGGTCTGGGGCGGCTTGCGGCCTGTTTCATGGACAGTCTTGCGACCCTTGGAATCCCGGCCTTCGGCTATGGCATCCGCTATGAACACGGCCTGTTCGAACAGCATTTCGAAGACGGCCGTCAGGTCGAAGTGGCCGAAACCTGGCTCAACCAGCGCTACGCTTGGGAATTCGAGCGCCCGGAAGTCACCTACACCATCGGGTTCGGCGGCACCCTGCACGAGACGGAGGCTGGTGTCGAATGGGCCAGCGCAGAGACTGTCATCGCATCGGCCTACGATACGCCGGTCGTCGGTTGGCAGGCGAAATGGGCCAACACCCTGCGCTTGTGGGCGGCAAAGCCGACCAAGGTGTTCGACCTCACCAGCTTCAACCGGGGCGACTACATCGGTGCAAGCCGACCCGAGGCCTTGGCGCGAACCATCTCGCGCGTGCTGTATCCCGACGACACCACCGAGACTGGCAAGGAACTGCGCCTCAAGCAGGAGTATTTCTTTACCGCGGCCTCGATCCAGGACTTGCTGCGGCGGTTCCTGTCAGAAGGCTACGCGATCGAGAGCCTGAGCGATCACGTCGCGATCCAGCTCAACGACACGCATCCGGCCATTGCGGGGCCTGAATTGGTGCGGCTGTTGGTGGATGGGCACGGGCTGACGATGGACAAGGCGATCAGCATTGCACGGAACTGCCTTGCCTATACCAATCACACGCTGCTGCCCGAGGCGCTGGAACGGTGGGATATCGGACTGTTCGAAAAAGTGCTGCCGCGCCACTTGCAGATCATCGAGGCGATCGAAGCCGATCATCTGGCCAAGACCGCCAGCCCCGTGCGCATCATCGAACATGGTAGCGTCAAGATGGGCGAACTGGCCTTCATCATGGGCCACAAGGTGAACGGCGTTTCGGCGCTGCATTCTGACCTTGTGAAACAAACCGTGTTCGCCGACCTCAACCGCGACTATCCCGACCGGATCATCAACGAAACCAATGGCATCACGCCGCGCCGCTGGCTGTATTCCTGCAACCCGCCCCTGCGCCGGTTGATCGACGACACCATCGGTACCGACTGGCCAGCCGATCTGGACAAGTTGCAGGGCCTTGTGCCGTTTGCAGGCGATGCCGGTTTTCAGGATCGGTTCCAGGCGGCGAAGGCCGAAAACAAGGTTGGGCTGGCCAATTGGCTGGCTTCGCGCGACGGCGTGACGATCAACCCGGCGGCCATGTTCGATGTGCAGATCAAGCGCATCCACGAATACAAACGCCAATTGATGAACATTCTGGAAACGGTCGCGCTCTGGAACGAGGTCCGGGAAAACCCGTCGGGCGACTGGACGCCGCGGGTCAAGATTTTCGGTGGCAAGGCGGCGCCGGGCTATGTCGTCGCCAAAGAGATCATCCACCTGATCAACAACGTGGCCAGAGTCCTCAATGCCGATCCGCAAACGCGGGATCTGCTTCAGGTCGTATTCCCCGAGAATTACAACGTCAGCATGGCCGAACTTCTTATCCCGGCCTCCGATCTGTCGGAACAGATTTCGACGGCGGGCAAGGAAGCGTCCGGCACAGGCAACATGAAATTCGCCCTCAACGGGGCGGCCACTATCGGCACCCTCGACGGGGCCAACGTGGAAATCCGGGACTGCGTTGGCGCGGAAAACTTCTTTCTCTTTGGCCTGACCGCTGCCGAAGTGGTTGCGCGCCGGGCCGAGCCGGGCTTTGCCCGCGCTGCCATCGCCGCCAGCCCGCGCCTGTCGCGGGTGCTCGACCAGATCGCTGGCGGGATGTTCTCGCCGGGTGAGCCAAGCCGCTTCGCAGGTCTGGTGCAGCGTCTCCACGACGACGACTATTTCCTCGTGACCTGCGATTTCGATGACTACTATCGTGCCCAACGCGAGGTGGATCAGGTCTACCGCGACACCGCACGCTGGACCGAGTTGACGGTGCTGAACACCGCGCGGGTCGGCTGGTTCTCGTCGGATCGCACGATTGCGGGCTACGCGCGGGACATTTGGGGGGCCAAGCCGCTTATCGGCCGGTCGGAGGGCTGAAGGAACAAGGGAAGATGCTGTGACGAAAACGGGCACCGAAGACCAAAAGGCCATTGCAGCGGGCACGCATGGAGACCCGTTTTCGGTTCTCGGGCTGCATGACCGTGATGGCGCCCTGACTCTCACTGCCTTTCATCCAGACGCCGACGGCATTGACGTCATCGACCCGAAAACCGACCGTGTGATCCTGTCATTGGCCCCGGTCGAAAATGCCCCCGGCGTCTTTTCCGGCGTGGCCGCCCGCCGCAGGAACCGGTTCGCCTATCGACTGCGCCTGTCCCGCAACGGGGTGACATGGATCGCCGACGATCCCTATCGGTTCGGCCCGGTTCTGGGCGATCTGGACGAACACCTGATCGGCGAAGGCGCGCACCACCGGCTCTGGACCGTGCTGGGTGCCCATGTGATGTCCCATGAGGGGGCCGAAGGCGTGCATTTCGCGGTCTGGGCCCCCAATGCCAAGCGGGTATCGGTCGTTGGCGAATTCAACGCATGGGACGGGCGGCGCACACCGATGCGGTTGCGCGGGCAGACCGGTGTCTGGGAGATCTTCGTGCCGGGCCTCAGTGCGGGCACGGCCTACAAATACGAACTGCTGGCCGCCGATGGCAAGCTGTTGCCGCAAAAGGCCGACCCGCTCGGTTTCGGGGCCGAGCATCCGCCACATACCGCGTCGATCGTGCGTGATCTGGGCCACCATCGGTGGGGCGATGCCGACTGGATGCAGGGTCGCGCCGCGCATCAGGCGATCGACAGTCCGATCTCGATCTACGAGGTGCATCTGGGATCGTGGCGGCGGGTCGCGGACGAGGGCAATCGTCCGTTATCCTATGATGAGCTGGCGCGCGAACTGGTGGCCTATGCCAAGGAGATGGGTTTTACCCATATCGAACTGCTGCCGGTGTCGGAATACCCGTTCGACGGGTCGTGGGGCTACCAGCCGGTCGGCCTCTATGCGCCGACGATTCGCCACGGCACGGCAGAAGAATTCCGCGCCTTTGTCGAAGCCTGCCATGCCGCCGGACTGGGGCTGATCCTTGACTGGGTGCCGGGCCACTTCCCCGAAGATGCGCACGGGCTTGGCCGGTTCGACGGCACCGCCCTATACGAGCACGCGGACCCCAAGGAGGGGTGGCATCCCGATTGGCGCACCCTGGTCTACAACTATGGCCGGGCCGAGGTGCGCAACTTCCTGATCGCCAATGCGCTTTACTGGTTCCAAGAACATCACGTCGACGGGCTGCGCGTCGATGCAGTGGCCTCGATGCTGTACCGCGACTATTCCCGCAAAGACGGCGAGTGGGTGCCCAACATCCATGGCGGGCGTGAAAATCTCGAAGCGATTTCCTTCCTGCAAGACATGAACGTCGCCGTCTATGGCGAGGTGCCGGGGATCATGACGGTGGCCGAGGAATCCACGGCCTTTCCGGGCGTCAGCGCGCCTGTGGATGCACGCGGGCTCGGGTTTGGGTTCAAGTGGAACATGGGCTGGATGAACGACACCCTGTCCTACATGCAAGAAGACCCGATCTATCGGAAATATCACCACTCCAAGATGACCTTCGGGCTGCACTACGCCTTTTCCGAGAATTTCGTTCTGCCGCTCAGCCATGACGAAGTGGTGCATGGCAAGGGCTCGCTTCTGGCCAAGATGCCGGGGCCGGAGGACGAGAAATTCGCCAACCTGCGCGCCTATTTCGGGTTCATGTGGGGCCATCCGGGCAAGAAGCTGCTCTTCATGGGGGGCGAGTTTGCGCAGGGCACCGAATGGAACCACGACAACAGCGTCGATTGGCATCTGCTGGACCGGCCAGCGCACAAGGGGGTGCAGACCCTGATCCGAGATCTCAACCGCCTGTATGCCGCGACGCCCGCGCTCTACCATTTCGACAGCAAGCCAGAGGGCTTCGAATGGATCGAGGACGGTGCAGACGAGGAATCCGTGCTGGCATGGGTCCGGCGGGGCAGGGACGACGAACCGCCGGTTCTGGTGGTCTGCAATTTCACACCGGTCGAACGCTCGGCTCGTCGCATCGGCGTGCCGGAACCGGGCCGGTGGCTGGAACGGATCAATACGGACGCAAGGTGCTATGGCGGAGGTGGCCGTGGCAACCTGGGCGCGGTGACGTCAGACGATGTCGCAGCGTCCGGACGGGCGCAGTCGCTGAGCCTGACCTTGCCACCGCTCTCAACCCTGATCTTCGCGTTGGAGAGAGGGTAGTTTCACCGGTCGATATCTAGTGGGAGGACCGAAGTATGGATAACGAATCTCAGCGTCTTGCGCAGCAATCCATGGCCTTTGTCTTGGCGGGCGGGCGGGGCAGTCGCCTGATGGAACTGACGGACAGGCGGGCCAAGCCAGCGGTCTATTTCGGTGGCAAGAGCCGGATCATCGACTTCGCCCTGTCCAACTCGATGAACTCGGGCATTCGCCGCATCTGCGTGGCCACCCAGTACAAGGCGCACAGCCTGATCCGCCATCTTCAACGCGGCTGGAGCTTCTTCCGCCCCGAACGCAACGAGTCGCTCGATATCCTGCCCGCGTCGCAACGCCTGGACGAAGAAAACTGGTACAAGGGCACCGCCGACGCGGTGACGCAGAACATCGACATCATCGAAAGCTACGCCCCCAAATATATCGTTATCCTCGCGGGCGATCACATCTACAAGCAAGACTATTCGCTGATGATCAAGCAGCATGTCGACAGCGGCGCCGAGGTGACGGTGGGCTGTATCGAGGTGCCGCTGGAAGACGCCAAGGGCTTTGGGGTGATGGCGGCGGATGCAAGCGACAAGATCACCGCGTTTGTCGAAAAGCCCGCGAACCCACCCGCGATGGCGGGGCGGCCCGACATGGCGCTGGCCAGCATGGGTATCTATGTTTTCGAGACCGAATTCCTGTTCCGTATCCTCAAGGAAGACGCCGCGGACGCTGCGTCCAGCCATGATTTCGGCAAGGACATCATCCCCGCGCTGGTGGCCAAGGGCACGGCAGTGGCGCATCCCTTCAGCCGCTCTTGTGTGATGACGGGCCTGGAAACCGAACCCTATTGGCGTGATGTGGGCACGGTGGATGCCTTCTGGCGGGCCAATATCGACCTGACCGATTTCACCCCGGCGCTCGACATCTATGACACCGAATGGCCGATCTGGACCTATCAGGAGCTGACCGCGCCCGCGAAATTCATTCACAACGAAGAGGGTCGGCGTGGGCTGGCGGTGTCGTCGATGGTGTCGGGGGGCTGCATCATTTCCGGCTCGCAACTGGAACGATGTCTGATGTTCACCGGGGTGCGCACGCATTCCTTCTCGCAACTCGAAGGGGTCGTCGCCTTGCCCTATGTCGAGATCGGGCGTAGCGCTCGGCTGACGAATGTGGTGATCGACCGGGGTGTCAAGATACCGGATGGCATGGTGGTGGGCGAAGACCCCGCCCTCGATGGCAAACGGTTCCGGCGTACCGAGAACGGGATTTGCCTGATCACCCAGGAAATGATGGATAGATTGGAGCCCTGACCCATGAACCTGCTGCTGGTCGCGTCCGAGTGCGTGCCCTTGATCAAAACCGGCGGTCTGGCCGATGTCATCGGCGCCTTGCCCAAGGCCTTGGCGCCGTTCGGGGTGCACGCGCGTATCCTGATGCCGTTGTATGCGGCGATCAGGGATGCGGCAGACGGCGCGGAATGCGTGCTGGACCTCGGGGCCGTGCACGGCGGGCCGGCGCGAATTCTGGCGACGACCTATAAGGGGCTCGACCTTCTGTTCCTCGACGCCCCGCACCTGTTCGATCGCAGCGGCTCGATCTACCTCAACGAGAAGGGCGAGGATTGGCCCGACAATCCCATCCGCTTCGGCGCGCTGTCGCTGGCGGGGGCGCGGGTCACGACCGAGGGGGTGGCCGGCTGGCGGCCCGATGTCGTCCATGTGCACGACTGGCACGCGGGGCTGGTCCCGGCCTATTTGCGGCAGGCAGGGGACATGACGCCCTGTGTGATGACCATCCACAACATCGCCTTTCAGGGCCTTTTCGAGCCGGAGGTCTGCGGGCCGCTTGGGCTGTCGCGCGATCTGTTCACCCCTGAGGGGATCGAGTTCTATGGCCGCGTCAGCTTTCTCAAGGCCGGGATCACCTATTCCGACAAGATCACCACGGTCAGCCCGACCTATGCCCGCGAATTGATGCTGCCCGAGTTTGGCGTCGGGCTGGAAGGGGTGCTGCAATCGCGCAAGCACGATTTGCTGGGCATTCTGAACGGCATCGACCTTGACCTCTGGAACCCCGAGACCGATCCCCATCTCGTGGCCCCCTATTCGGCCCGCAGCCTCAAACGCAAGGCCACGAACCGGACCGAGCTGGAAGAGCGGTTCGACCTTGTGGCCAACCCCGACGCCCCGCTCTTTTGCGTCATCAGCCGCCTGACCCAGCAAAAGGGCCTCGACCTGTTGCTCGATGTCTTGCCGCTTCTCGTGGACCGGGGTGCGCGGCTGGCCGTGCTCGGCAACGGGGAACCGGGGCTGGAGGCTGCGTTTCGCAAGGCCGCCATCGACTACAAAGGCTCGGTCGGGGTGATCATCGGCTATGACGAACCGCGCTCGCACCAGATGCAGGCCGGGGCGGATGCCATCCTTGTCCCCTCGCGGTTCGAGCCTTGCGGCCTGACGCAGCTTTACGGGTTGCGCTACGGCACCCTGCCCGTGGTCGCGCGCACCGGCGGGCTGGCCGATACGGTGATCGACGCGAACGAGGCGGCCTTGTCGGCGGCCTGTGCGACCGGCGTGCAGTTTTCGCCGGTCACGGCGGCGGCCTTGGGGCAGGCCATTGACCGAACCTGCGATCTCTTTGCCGACAAGACGCTGTGGCAAGGCATGATGCGACGCGCGATGCGCCATCCGGTCGGGTGGGACAAATCGGCCAAAGCCTATTCCCGGATGTTTGCCGGGCTGCCCGGCATCGCGGAGACCATCGGCGCATGAACCACCTGATTGCGGCAGGCTCTGCCACCCGCCTTGGGGCGCGGTTCGATGGGGACGGCACCAATTTCGCGGTCTTTTCGGCACATGCCAGCCAGATGGACCTGTGCCTGTTCTCGCCCGACGGACGCAAGGAAACCGCGCGTATCGCGTTGCCTGAATGCACGGGGCCGGTGTGGCACGGCTATATCCCCGGCCTCAAACCCGGCGCCCTATACGGCTTTCGCGCCCATGGCAGCTATGCCCCCGACCAAGGCCACAGGTTCAACCCCAACAAGTTGCTGCTCGATCCTTATACGCGCGAACTGGCGGGACGCTGGACCAACCACGACGCGACGCTCGGATATGTCAGGAAATCGGCCAAGGGCGATCTGTCCTTCGATCCGCGCGATAGCGCGCCCCACGTGCCGAAATCGGTCGTCTCCGATCCGGCCTTGCTGGATCGGTTGCGGGCCCATCCCGCCACCGACCGGACCGAGATGCTGATCTACGAAGCTCATGTGAAAGGGCTGACTCAGCAACACCCCAACGTGCCCGAGGCGTTGCGCGGCACCTACGAGGGGCTGGCCTCGGACGCGATGCTGGACCACCTGACCAAGCTGGGGGTGACGTCGGTCGAGTTGTTGCCGGTTCATGCCTTCGTCGATGACGGGTTTCTGCTGGAAAAGGGGCTGGTGAACTACTGGGGCTACAACAGCATCGGGTTTTTCGCCCCCGAACCGCGCTATTTCGGGCCTGCGGGCTTTGCCGGGGTCCGCGCCATGGTGGACCGGTTTCACGCTGCCGGGATCGAGGTGATCCTCGACGTGGTCTACAACCACACCGCCGAGGGTGACCACCGTGGCCCGACCTTGAGCTTTCGGGGCTTGGACAACGCCTCCTATTACCGGCTATCACATGGTCAGCCGCGCTATTACGTGAACGACACGGGCTGTGGAAACACGCTCAACGTGGCCCATCCCTTCGTGCTGCGGATGGTGATGGACAGCCTGCGTTTCTGGGTCGAGGGAATGGGCGTTGACGGCTTCCGCTTCGATCTGGCCACGACCTTGGGCCGGGAAGACAACGGGTTCGACCCCAATGGCGGGTTCCTCGATGCGCTGCGCCAAGACCCGGTTCTGGCAGGTGTTCACCTGATTGCAGAGCCGTGGGATATCGGCCCCGGCGGCTATCAGCTTGGCCGGTTTCCACCGGGGTTCGGGGAATGGAACGACCGGTTCCGCGACACCTCGCGCCGCTATTGGCGTGGCGACGATCACAGCGCACAGGATCTGGCGGCGTGCCTGCTTGGCTCGGCCGGGCATTTCGACCGCGGCGGGCGACGGGCGTGGTCGTCGGTCAACATGATCACGGCCCATGACGGGTTCACGCTGGCCGATGTGACCCGCTACGCCGAACGCCACAACCTTGCCAACCTGGAAGAGGGGCGTGACGGCCACCACGCAAATTTCAGCGACAATTGCGGGGTCGAGGGCGAGACCGACGATGCTGCGATCCTCGCCCGCAGGCAGCAGCGACAGCGAAACCTGTTGGCCACGATGTTTCTGGCACAGGGCACGCCGATGGTTCTGGCGGGGGACGAGATCGGCAACAGCCAGCAGGGCAACAACAACGCCTATTGTCAGGACAATCCGACAGGCTGGATCACATGGGACGAGGGCGACGAGACCCTCTTGGCATTCGTCACCCGGCTATCGGCCTTTCGCCGGGCGCATCCGGTTTTGCGGCAATCGCGGTTCCTGCATGGCGGCGAGCGTTTGCAGGACGCGCAGGCCGATGTGCAATGGATGGACCTGCGAGGCCGCCCGCTGCAATGGCGCGATCCCGGCCTGTCGACCTTTGCCCTGATCCTGCGCGCATCGGCAGAGGCGCCTGGGTATGCGGTCGATGACGACCCGGTCTTCCTGGTTTTCAACCGCGAGGATGCCTCGGCCAAGGCGACCTTGCCGCCGGCACCGGCGGGGCGGCAGTGGGTGCGGGCCATTGACACGGCAGCGCCCGAGGCAACAGCAAGCGTGGAAGAAACCCCGGATGCAGCGGCAGTGGCGGGCCAATCCGTGCTGGCCTTCGCCCTGACGGAGATCCCGGCATGAGCGGCCACGCGGCCCTCGATGCGCTTGCAGCCGCTTGCGGTGTGCTGCCGGAATTCATCGACCTTTGGGGCCAAGAACGTGTGACCCCGCCAGACACCAAGCGCGCGCTTCTGCGGGCCAATGGTCTGGCGGTGGACAGCGACGCGATGGTCGAAGAGGCGCTGGCGGATCTGCGGCAGCGGGACCGCACGCGGATCGCCCCGCCCGAAGTGGTGGGCGTGGCGGGAACGCCCACGATCATCGAAACCAGGGGACCGGTCGAATGGCGCGTGCTGCTGGAAGAGGGCGGCCTGCACGAGGGTTCTGCCGAGGGCCCACTCACCCTGCCGCCCCTGCCCGATGGCGTGCATGATCTGGTTCTTTCGCGCCCCGGCCAGCACCAGCGCGTGACTCTGATTCTTGCCCCCGCCCGCTTGCCATCGGTGCCGTCCGTCACCGGGCAGGACCGCATCTGGGGCGTCACGGCAGCGCTTTACGGGCTGCGGTCCGGGCGGACTGCGGGCTTGGGCGATTACGAAGATCTCGCGCGTCTGGCCGAAACCTTCGGTCAAGTCGGCGCAGGGTTTCTGGGGGTGAACCCGGTGCACAACTGGGGATGGGCCACCCCCGAGGCCATCAGCCCCTATTCTCCTTCGCATCGCGGGTATCTCAACACCGCCCACATTGCCGTGGATTGCGTGCCCGGATTGGACACCCACCCCGAAGCGCGGCGCATTTGTGCGGAGGTGCAGGGCGCTGCCGGTCAAGGCGCGCTTATCGACTATGCCGCTGCGACGGGGGCCGTGCGCCGCGCCTTGACCAAGCTTTACGCGCTGTTCCAATCCTCTGCCCCCGCCCCCGCGCAGGCGGCGTTCGACCGGTTTCGCGCCGCGGGGGGCGACGGGCTGGACCGGTTCGCGCAATTCGAGGCACTGAGCGAGCGCCACGGCGGCGACTGGCGCGACTGGCCCGAAGCGTTGCACGACATGTCCCTCCCATCGGTCGTGTCCGAGGCCGCGCCGCTGGCCAAGCGGCGGGCGTTCCATATGTGGCTGCAATGGGTCGCGGACCATCAGCTGAACGCGGCACAGACCCGCGCACAAGCCGCTGGAATGCTGCCGGGGCTGTATCTCGACCTTGCCGTGGGGCCGCGCCGTGGCGGGGCCGAAACATGGAGCGAGCGTGATATGGTGGCCGATGGGGTTTCGATCGGTGCGCCGCCCGATCAGCTCAGCCCCGGCGGGCAGGCGTGGGCCCTCGCGGCGATGTCGCCGGTCAAGCTGGCCCGCACCCGCTATCGCGGTCTGCGCGGCATCCTGCGCCGGACCATGCGCCACGCGGGCATCCTGCGGATCGACCATGTGCTGGGGTTCAACCGCAGCTTCTGGCTGCCCGATGATGGCAGCCCCGGCGCCTATATGCGCCAACCCATGCAGGCGCTGCTGGCCATCACCGCGATCGAGGCGGCGCGGGCGGGCACCGTCGTGGTGGGCGAAGACCTTGGGCTGGTGCCGCCGGGCTTTCGGGAGTCGATGGCCGAAAGAGGGGTCTACGGCTACTCGGTGCTGCAATTCGAAAAGGACGACAACGGCCGCTTTCGTCCCCCCGAGGATCTGCGCCCGCAAAGCCTTGCCTGTTTCGCCACCCATGACACGCCAACGCTCAACGGCTATTGGTCAGGGGCGGATATTGGCTGGTGGCGGCGGCTCGGCTGGGGTGCTGCCGACGCGGGGGATGACTTGATCGCACGGCGAGAGACGGAAAAGCAGGCGCTGCTGGACGCGATCGGCCCGACGGGCGGGCAGGATGTGTTTTGCCGGGTTCACGCGGCCTTGGCCCGTTCGCCGGCAGCGATGGTCGCGGTTCAGCTTGACGATCTGCTCGGGGTCACCGAGGCGCAGAACCTGCCGGGCACGACCGATGAACATCCCAACTGGCGGCGACGCTACGAGACACCTGTCGAAGCCATCGCCGCATCCGCCAATGTCCGGATCGCCGCGGACCTGATGCAGGGCGCGGGCAGACATTTATCGACGACTATTGATTGCGAGGATCAGCCATGAAGACCGACACCATCGCCACCGCCCCGATTGAAGGTCAGGCCCCCGGCACCTCGGGCCTGCGCAAGAAGACCCGCGTTTTCATGCAGCCTGGCTATCTGGAGAATTTCGTCCAGTCGGTGTTCAACGCCATCGGGGGCGCGGCGGACAAGACCTTTGTCGTGGGTGGCGACGGACGCTATTTCAACAAACCCGCGATCCAGACGATCCTGAAAATGGCGGCGGCGAACGGCGCGGCGCGGGCGATCGTGGGGCGGGGCGGGCTGCTGTCGACCCCTGCGGCCTCGAACCTCATTCGCCAGCGCGGCACCGATGGCGGGTTGATCCTGTCGGCCAGTCACAACCCCGGCGGCCTCGACGAGGATTTCGGGATCAAGTTCAACACCGCAAATGGCGGCCCGGCCCCCGAGGGCGTGACCGACTGCATCGTGACAGAGACCAAGCGGATCGAGCGCTATTCCATTGTCGATGCCACCGATCTGGACCTTGGCCTGATTGGTGAGCAGCAGCTTGGGGGCATGGTTGTCGAGGTGGTCGACCCGGTCGCGGATTACGCCGCGCTGATGCAGACGTTGTTTGATTTCGACAAGATCAGGGCGCTCTTTGCCTCGGGCTTTACCCTGCGCTTCGATGCCATGCATGCGATCACAGGCCCCTATGCCAAGGCGATCCTTGTCAATACGCTTGGCGCTGATCCGGCCTCGGTCATGAATGCCGTTCCGCGCGAAGATTTTGGCGGCGGCCACCCCGACCCCAACCCGACTTGGGCCAAGGATCTGATGGGATTGGTGATGACCGATCTCGGCCCGGATTTCGGCGCGGCCTCGGACGGCGATGGCGACCGCAACATGATCTTGGGGCGGAACTGCTATGTCTCCCCCTCCGACAGCCTCGCGGTGCTGACCGCTAACGCCCATCTTGCGCCGGGATATGCCGACGGATTGGCCGGTGTGGCGCGGTCGATGCCCACCAGCCTTGCGTGTGACCGGGTGGCCGAGGCCATGGGGATCGCCCATTTTGAAACGCCCACCGGCTGGAAATTCTTCGGCAACCTGCTGGACGCGGGCCGGGCCACGATCTGTGGCGAGGAAAGCTTTGGCACCGGGTCGGACCATGTGCGCGAAAAGGACGGCCTATGGGCGGTGCTGCTCTGGCTCAATATCCTTGCCGAGCGGCGGCAATCGGTGGCCGAGATCCTGTCCGATCACTGGAAGACCTACGGTCGCAACTACTATTCCCGCCACGATTACGAGGCGATCCCCAAGGACAAGGCCGACGCTCTGATGGCGGGGCTGCGTGACAAGCTGAGCGATCTGAAAGGGCAGGGCTTTGCCGGGCAGATCGTAACCGGGGCAGACGAGTTTTCCTACCACGACCCTGTCGATGGCTCGACCAGCGCCCGCCAAGGGGTGCGCCTGTTCTTCGAGGGCGGGGCACGGGCGGTCTTCCGCCTGTCCGGCACCGGCACCGAGGGTGCAACGTTGCGGATGTATCTGGAACGTCTGGAAACCGACCCGGACAACCTGTTTCTGGATACCCAGGCGGCGCTGGCCCCGATCCGGGACGCCGCGAAAGAGGCGTGCGACATCGGCCTGACCGGCCGCGATGCCCCTGACGTGGTGACCTGACGGGGGTCAGTCCAGCGTCCCGCGATACCGTTTCAACGCGATGAAGATCACCACCACCATGATGATGGAAATCGCGACCATGTTGCCCGCGACATCGGCCAGCGTCGCGCCCTTCAGCATGACCTTGCGGGTCAGCCGCAGGAAATGGGTGGCAGGAATTGCCGTGCCAAGCGTTTGTGCCCATGCGGGCATTGCGGCGAAGGGAAACATGAACCCCGACAGCAGGATCGTCGGCAGGATCGTGAAAAACGAAAGCTGCAAGGCCTGCATCTGCGACCGGGCCACCGTCGAGACGAGAAAGCCGATCGCCAGATTGACGAGGATATAGAGGTTGAACCCCGCGAAGAACGCCACCGGGCTGCCGATGAACGGCACCCCGAACAGCGTGCCCGCCGCCACAAGGAAGAGAGCCGTCTGCACATAGCCCACCACCACATAGGGAATGATCTTTCCCAGCATCACCTCCAACGGGCGCACGGGCGTGGCGATCAGCGCCTCCATCGTGCCCTTTTCGACCTCTCGCACGATGGCGACGGCGGTGATCATCACCATGGTCATCGACAGGATCACCGCCAGCAGCCCCGGCACGATATTGATCGCCGTCACCCCCTCGGGGTTGAATTGGCGATGGACGGTGACATCCACGGGCGGCGCGGTCTGCGCTGCATAGGCGAGCGGGCCGGTCAGGCTCTCGGTCATGGCCGTGTCCACGATGCCGCGAATGGCACCGACCGCCCCCGAGGCCGCGACCGGGTCGGACGCGTCGGCGGCCAGCAGGATCGTTGGCCGCAGCCCGCGCACCACGTCGCGCTCGAACCCCGGCGGGATCACCACCACAAAATTGGCAGTGCCGTCGCGCAACGCGCGATCGCCGTCTGCCTGACTGGTGACAACGCCCTGAAAGTCGAAGAAATCCGAGGTCTCCATCCCCATCAGGATCGCCCGAGTCACCGGGCCTTCATCGGCCATTTCCACCAGTGTCGGCAGGTTGTGCGGGTCGGTGTTGATCGCGTATCCAAAAAGCAGAAGTTGCATTACCGGCACGCCGATCATCATCGCAAATGTGACGCGGTCGCGCCGCATCTGGATGAACTCCTTGACCAGAACCGCCGCGAACCGGGCGAAAGAGAACAGTTTCATGCCGCCCCCTTGAGGCCGAAATTATCCTCGCTGCCGGTCATCAGGTAGATGAAGGCGTCTTCGAGGCCGGCCTCGCGTTCAACCCATTTTTGCGGGCCTTCGGCTTCGTATCGCGTTGCCAGCCGGTCAAGCGCGGCCTTGTCCGTGCCCGACACATGCAGTGCGTCGCCAAAGCGGGCGATCTGCGCCACGTCCGGCTCAGCCCTGAGCTTGGCTTCAAGCGGGCCAAGCGCCTCGCCCGTCACCCGCCAGGTCGTCAGGCCGACCATGCCGGGGATATCGCGCGAGGGGCCGGAAATCAGCTTTTTGCCGTAGGCGATGTAGGCGATGAAATCGCACTGCACCGCCTCGTCCATGTAGTGGGTCGAAACCAGAACCGTCACGCCCTTGGCCGAAAGGCGCCGGATTTCATCCCAGAAATCGCGCCGCGCCTTGGGGTCGACACCCGCCGTGGGCTCATCCAGCAGCAATAGCTGCGGCGTGTGGATCATGCAGGCTGCCAGTGACAGGCGCTGTTTCCAGCCGCCAGACAGCGTGCCCGCCAATTGCCCGGACCGGTTCGCGAGCCCCAGATCCTCCAACGCCCGACTGACCTTTTCCTTCCGGTGCGGCAGCCCGTACATCCGCGCCATGAAATCGAGGTTTTCGCGGATCGTCAGATCTTCGTAGAGCGAGAACCGCTGCGTCATGTAGCCGACACGGCGTTTGATCTCGCCTGCTTCGCGGTGAATGTCGTAGCCCAGACAGGTGCCGCTGCCGCCATCGGGCGTCAGCAGCCCGCACATCATGCGAATGGTCGTGGTCTTGCCGCTGCCGTTGGGGCCGAGAAAGCCATAGATCGCCCCGCGCGGCACCGACATGTCGAAGCCGTCCACCACCTTGCGACCGTCGAAAACCTTGGTCAGGCCCGAGACCTCGATGGCCGGAGCGTCTTGGCCCTCGGTCATGGCAGGGGCCTCACGGTGATGGGCTGGCCGGGCAACAGGCCGCTGCCCGTCGTCAGGTCGGCCTCGGCGCGAAACACAAGGCGCGCACGTTCCTGGCTGCTGTAGATGATCGGCGGCGTGTATTGCGGGGTCGAGGCAAGGCGTGTGATCGTTGCGGTCAGCCCCGGCTGGCATCCGTCGCAGGACACCGCCATTTCATCGCCCGGCCGATAGGACGAGCGGTCGTCTTGCGGAATGAAGAACAGCGCCGTCAGCCCGTCGGGCGGCAGGATCGCCACCACCGGCGTTCCGGCCCCCGCGACCTCTCCGTTGTCGAAAAAGACCCGGTCGATCAGCCCGCCATGGGGCGACAGAACCACCTGATCGTCCAGCGCCGAACGCGCCCTGTCCGCCTCGGCGCGGGCGGCGTCAAGCGCCGCCTCTGCCGCGACCACTTGCGCGGCACGGGCGGGCAGTTCGGCCACCGCCAGTTGCGCCCTCAATTCCGCCATGCGCGCGGCGGCGCTGTCAGTCGCGGCCTGATCGTCATCGACACGGGCCTGCGCGACCGAGCCACGGTCGAACAATTGCCGGGTCCGTTCAAGGCGTGACTGCGCCAGGTCCAGTTCGGTCTCGGCGCGGGCCAGTTCGGCGCGGATCACTTCGGTCTCTGCCTCGCGGCTGCCGGTCAGCAGGTTGTCCAGCACCGCCTGCGCCTGCGCCACTTGCGCCTGGGCGGCGCGCAGGGCGGCCTCCTGCTGGGTCGCGTCGAGCCGGAACAGAACCGTGCCCTCGGTGACTGCGGCCCCTTCGGTGACCGAGATATCGGTGATCCGTCCCGACGACGCGGCCGCGGCGTAGACGTAATCGCCCTCGATATAGCCGTTATAGCTGTGCGGCGGCGGTGCCTCGATCTGTGGGTAGACAAGGGCGATCACGGCGATCAGCCAGTCGGGCAGGGTGCTCATGGCGTGTCTCCTGACACCGGGGCCAACCCGGCAAAGAGAATGGACAGGTGGTTGTCGATCAGGGCCTCCAGCCGCAGCCCGTCCTTGGGCGTGATGTCGAAGACATCGGCCAGCAGCAGGTGCATCAGGATCGGGCCAAGGATGGTGCGCACGGTCATTTCGGGGTCGATCGGGCGGATGAATCCGCCATCCACCCCCTGCGACAGCAGGCTGACAAGGGCTGGCAGCACCCGGTCGATCACCGCGTCGCGATACATCGCTGCCAGTTCCGGCTTGCCCACGGCCTCGCGGATCACCAGCTTGGGGATCGCCAGCGTATGCTCATCCGCCAACCCTGCCCGCAGCAATTGCGCCAGGCGCACCAGCATCGGGCGCGGATCGCCGCTATGCGCGCGCAGCATCGCCGCAGCCTGATCGGTCAGCGGTGTGAGGGCGCGGCGCACCAGACCTTCCAGAACGGCATCTTTCGACGGGAAGTAGAGATAGACCGCGCCTTTCGACAATCCGGCCTGCCGCGCGATCTGCTCGACCGTGGTAGCCGCAAAGCCCTGCGTTTCAAACAGCGTCAGCGCGGCATCGAGTATTTCGTCGGGGCGGGCCTCGGCCCGGCGACGGAATTTCGGTTCAGGGTCGGGTGCGGTCATGAGTGGCCTTCGGCGTCCGAGTTCCTCCTTAATAACTGACTGGTCAGTTACTAGCAAGAGTGGCGTGCAATCTCTGCCTGTTCTGCCAAGTCTATCCTTCAAAAGCGGTCAGCTTTATCCCAGAGTGTGGGCCTCTGCCATCTTGGAAAGGGCAGGGCCGCGCGGGCCGGGATGTCCGCCAATCCGTCCGATTCCAGCAGGGGTGCGCCAATGAATATCCTGATCCTCATGGTCGACCAGTTGACCGGCACGCTGTTTCCCGATGGGCCTGCCGACTGGCTGCACACGCCCAACCTGCGGCGGTTGGCGGATCGTTCGGCACGGTTTTCCACCTGCTACACGGCCTCGCCCCTGTGTGGGCCAAGCCGGGCGAGTTTCATGACCGGGAAACTGCCCTCGGGAACCGGGGTCTATGACAACGCCGCCGAACTGCGCGCCGACATGCCGACTTATGCCCACCACCTGCGCCGGGCGGGTTATCAGACCAGCCTGTCGGGCAAGATGCATTTCGTTGGCCCCGACCAGTTGCACGGGTTCGAAGAGCGTCTGACCACAGACATCTACCCCGCCGATTTCGGCTGGACCCCGGATTACCGCAAACCGGGCGAGCGTATCGACTGGTGGTATCACAACATGGGGTCAGTGACCGGTGCGGGCGTGGCCGAGATCACCAACCAAATGGAATATGACGACGAGGTTGCCTACAACGCCTGCAACAAGCTCTACGATCTGTCGCGCGGCCATGACGACCGCCCGTGGTGCCTGACGGTCAGCTTCACGCACCCGCATGACCCGTATGTCGCCCGCCGGAAATACTGGGATCTCTACGAGGATTGCGACCACCTGGAACCGCAGGTCGGCCCGATCCCCTACGACGATCAAGACGCCCATTCCAAACGCATCTTCGACGCCAACGACTACCATAATTTCGAGATTTCGGACACGGATGTCCGCCGCTCCCGCCAGGCCTATCTGGCCAATATCAGCTATCTCGACGACAAGGTGGGCGAGATCCTCGACGTGTTGGAGCGGACCGGACAAGAGGCCGCCATCGTTTTCACGTCGGATCACGGCGACATGCTGGGCGAGCGCGGGTTGTGGTTCAAGATGAGCTTTTACGAAAATTCGTCCCGCGTGCCGCTGATGATCTCGGCGCCGGGAATTGCGCCCGGCCGGGTCGATTCGCCGGTCTCGACCATCGACATCTGCCCGACACTGGCCGCACTGGCGGGCATCCCCGAGGGCGAGGTGTCGCCATGGGTCGAGGGCGAAAACCTCTTGCCCGTCATCGACGGCATCCATCCACGCGCGCCGGTGCCGATGGAATATGCGGCCGAGGCCAGCTATGCGCCCCTCGTGGCGCTGCGTGACGGGCGCTACAAGTATATCCGCTGCGCGCTCGACCCCGATCTGCTTTACGATCTGGAGGCCGACCCGCAGGAACTGACCAACCTTGCCCAAAATCCGGCCCATGCCGAGCAGTTGGCAGGTCTCAGGGCGCAGGCCGAGGATCGGTGGGATCTGGACGCTTTCGACCAACAGGTGCGCGACAGTCAGGCCCGCCGCTGGATCACCTACGAGGCGCTGCGCACCGGCGCCTACAAGCCATGGGATTTCCAGCCGTTCAAGGA
The DNA here is from genome assembly GCF_001879715.1 of Nioella nitratireducens. Classification (GTDB taxonomy): domain Bacteria; phylum Pseudomonadota; class Alphaproteobacteria; order Rhodobacterales; family Rhodobacteraceae; genus Nioella; species Nioella nitratireducens. The sequence continues at coordinate 27,061 of NZ_MNBW01000005.1, forward strand.
CGCCTCGAACCGCTATATGCGCAATCACATGGATCTGAATGTCGTTGAAGAAAACCAGCGCTTTCCAAGGGGGGAATAAGGGCTGGCCCAAAAGAAAACGCAGGGCAACCGAAGTTGCCCTGCGCTTGGTCGTTCAGATGATCGGATGATCAGGCGAGCGACAGGTTGACTGCGGATTCGCGACCGTCACGGCCTGCTTCCACGTCAAAAGTCACTTTCTGGTTGTCATCCAGGCCGGTCAGACCGGAACGCTCGACGGCAGAGATGTGGACGAAAACGTCCTTGCCACCGGTTTCCGGTGCGATGAAGCCGAAGCCTTTGGTTGCGTTAAACCATTTCACGGTGCCATTGGCCATATCCGTGGTCTCCTTTGATAAATACTGCCCGCAGTGTGCGGCAGTCCGGCATCGTCAGTCCGTATCGATCAACTGAGAGCCGTTTATCGGAGGCAGAAGGTTCGAAAAGAAAAGCGTAGCACCCCCGATATAGTGGAGATTCTCATTTAAGCAAGAGAAACCGGTGCCGATGTGAAATTGGCCTGACGATGCGTGCACTGTCACAAGGGGGCAAGTGACCTCGGCATGCAAGGTGGTCAGGGGCGGCCCGGATCGGGCCGCCCCCGGTTGCAAGGCTCAGATCTCCAGCTCCAGATGCGGCTGCCCGCCAGACGTGCGTTCCTTCGACAGACCAGACGGCCCGACCACCCCGCGAATGCGTTTGCGAAAGTTCGAGAAACTGTCGAACGTCACCACGTCCACCGCTTCGTCCAGATCCAGCTCCAGCCGGAACCATCCGGGCGACAACGACTCGACCCCCACGACCGTGGCGGCAAAGGGCTGGCCCAGATAGCGGCCCTCGATCCGGCCACCGACGGCAAACCCTTCGGGCGGGCGGTTGCCGATGGCCGCGTGCAGCGTGTTCCAGTCCCGAAAGCCAAGCTGATGAGCCACCAGTTCCAGCGACCGGGCATGGCCGATCTCGGTGCCGTCCTCGGCCAGTTTGACGCGCAGCCGCTTGGCCTGCGCCTTGGCCTCGGCAAGGGTGGGAAGCGAGCGGGTCATATCCGCACCTCCTTGGGGTCGGTGAACACGCCCAACCGCCGCGCGTTTCGTCGGGCGTTGCGCGATAATACCACGATCGTCAGGCACAGCAGACCCGCCTCGGCCAAGGGCCCCGTCCACCAGATCGCCCCGGCGCCGAAGAGGGCAGGCAGGGTAAAGGTCAGCGGAATGGCGAAGAGATAGGGTTTCGCCAGCCCCAGCACAGCAGCCCGAGGCGCATCGCCAATCGCCTGAAAGTGCGCGCCGACCATCATCAGCGGCCCCGACAGCAGGAACAGGGCGACCATCTCCGGCAGGATCGTTGCAACTTTGGCCACAACCGCCGGGTCTGCGACGAACCTGGCCCCGATCCATGGCGCGGTCAGCGTCAGTGTCCCCTGCACGACGGCACAGAAGATCAGCGCAGCCGTCAGCGCCACCCGCAGGCTGGCATCGGTGCGGGCGGCCTGACCCGCGCCATGGTTGTTGCCGGTGATCGACTGCATCGCCTGCGACAACCCGATCAGCGGAAGAATGGCAAAGGTCAGCACCCGAGTGACAATCCCGTAGGCCGACACCGTGACCGCATAGTTCGGCGCCCGCGACAGTTGCAGCGCCGTCAGGATCGCGGTGGACCCAAGCGCCACCCCGATAAACCCAAGACTCTGCGGTGCCCCGAGCGCCAGAATGCCCCGCCACCCATCGGCGGTCAGGTTCCGCACCACGTCGCGTGGGTGCAGCGCGGTCTGGCCCCGGCTGCGGTAGATCAGCAGCAGGGCCAGCGCGACCGCCTGTGCCAGCACGGTGCCATAGGCCGACCCGGCAACGCCAAGCTCCAGACGGGCGATCAGCACGTAGTTGAAGCCGATATTGGCCAGGGACACCAACAGGCTCAGCCCGGCCATCGCGCCGACCCGGCCTTCGTTGCGCAGCGCGTCGGAATTGACCGACAGCACGAACATCAGCGGTGCGGCCAGCACCAGAACCCGCAGGTAGGCGTCGGACATGGCGGCAAGGCCGGTGTCGCCATCGGCGGCCAGCAGGACCGCCCGCTGACCAAGCAACAGGTATATGCCGATCAGCCCGCCCCCGACGCTCAGCGCCAGCCAGTGCGCGCTGGCAAAGAGCCGCCGGGCGTCACCCATGCGGCCCGCGCCCAGATGACGGGCCAATCCGCTGGACATGCCGCTGGCCACCAGCGTCGCCAGCGCGACGATCAGCATGTAGGGCGGGAACATCAGGGTCACGGCGGCCAGTGCCCTTTCCCCGACATAGTGCCCCAGAAACAGGGCGTCGGCGACGGTCAGCAGGCCATTCATGCTCATCACGAAGATAATGGGCAGGGCGGTGCGTAGAAACAGGGCCGGCAAAGGCCCGTCAAGATAGGTATTGTGAGGCGAATGCGACATCGCTCTCTCGCTCCTCTAACGGGTCTCGCAGGAATGGATGGGGTCCGCATTGCCACCCGCGCGAGACGCGGAGGGAAGAGAAGGATGTCTTTCACAGAACTTCACCGGAACGCGGGCGCGTTTGCGGATGGCGGGCGTCTGTAGCCGTGGCGGCAGATAGCCTGCCGGGCCGGTGCGGTCAAGGGCTGTGAATTGCGCCCATCCGGCAACGCTCGTGTTTCGGTCGGCCTATCCGGCCCCGCACGCTTGCCGGACTCGGGTCGGGCTGCTACATGCCCGGCTCAACCGCAGAGGGGCCGTGATCCGTGCCAACCACCATGAAACTCGCCGTCGGTAGCCTCGTGGTCGGTGTCATCGTTTTGGCGCTCAAGGGGCTGGCCTACTGGATCACCGGTTCAATCGCGCTGTTCTCGGATGCGCTGGAAAGCACAGTGAATGTCGCAACGGCGCTGGCCGCCTTGCTGGCGATCCGGGTTGCGGCGCTGCCTGCGGATACCAACCACCCCTACGGCCACCACAAGGCCGAGTTCCTCAGTGCCGTTCTGGAAGGCATGTTGATCGTCGGCGCGGCGCTGCTGATCCTGCATCAGGCCTATGAGGGAATCATGTCCCCGCGGACGATCTCGGCACCGTTGGATGGCCTTCTGGTCAACGGGGTGGCGACGGTGCTGAACGGGCTGTGGTGCTGGGTTTTGCTGACAAGGGGCCGGGCCGAACGCTCGCCCGCGCTTGTGGCCGATGGCAAGCATTTGCTGGCCGATGTCGTGACCTCGGCGGGCGTGGCGGTCGGGTTTCTGATGGCGGTCGCCACCGGCTGGTGGATTCTTGATCCGATCATGGCCGCGCTGGTCGCCGTCAACATCCTTTGGTCCGGCAGCCGCGTCATTCGCGACTCGGTCAGCGGCCTGTTGGACGAAGCGGTGCCAGAAGACACGCTGGCCCGCATCCGCGACGTGATCTCGACCGAAGCGGGCGGCGCGATGGAGGCGCATGACCTGCGCACGCGCCACGCCGGCAAGATGACCTTCATCGACTTCCACCTGGTGATGCCCGGCGACACCACCGTTCAGGACGCCCATGAAATCTGCGACCGGGTGGAAGGAGCGCTGAAACGGGCGGTGCCCGACGCCAATATCACCATCCACGTCGAGCCTGAACACAAGGCCAAGCATTCCGGCATCGTGGTGCTGGACTAAGTTGGCAGGGACAGGGCCGCGGCGCGGCCCCGTCCCACCTGTCTTACCAGGTTTCCAGATGCAGGTTGGCCGGGCAGGCGCTGCCGTCATAAGAGCCGACCCACACATCCAGACGCCCGTCGGAAATCTGGTTGATCCGCAGGGTCGGTTGCAGGTTGCCCGCGCTGTCGTCGTCATGCAGCCATGCCCCGGTGGGCGTATTCACCAACAGAACGGTGTCGCAGCTTCCCTCGGCGGTGACTTCAAGGTCGTATCCTCCCATGCCACTCAGGTAAAAGCTGAAATCGGGCACCGTGACGACATAGCCCGCGCCGGACACGCCGGGAATGTTGCAATTGGCGATGCTGTTGCTGCCACCAGCGGTGACCGACAGGTCGAACCCGGAATAGAGCTGATCGCCGGTGGCGTTGTAGGTTTCGCCGGTCTGGCTGTAGTCGGGGCAGGCAAAGGCCGAGGTTGCGGCGGCCATCAAGATGGCGCCGGAGAACAGGGCAAGTTTCATTTTATCTCAAGTCCTTATGGCAGGGGGCCCGGTGGCCGGGCCACTTTTTGGTCAGTGTGATACCACGCGGTCAGCTTGTAAGTGTGTAAATCACATTTATCAAGTGGGCGTTTTGAAAATTTGATAGTGGCACGGGTTCCTATGGTTCCATCGTCCGCCGAAATCTGCATGAGTGGTCGCCATGACAGTCAGCCTCGCCGATATCTTCGCCGCCCGCCTGACCCTGCGCGGGCAGGCCGACGCAACGCCCTTCGTGCCGTCGCCCTACATGACGGCACGCGCCGGGCATGACGTCCTGATGAAGCTGGAAACCTGTCAGCCCATCGGTGCCTTCAAGCTGCGCGGCGCAGTGAACGCGGTGATGAACCTGCCCGAGGGCGTGGCAGGCGTGACCTGCTGTTCCACCGGCAACCACGGGCGCGGCGTGGCCTATGCCGCCGCGCGCCGGGGCATCCGCGCGGTCATCTGCATGTCCGAGCTTGTTCCCCAGGCCAAGGTCGACGGCATCCGCGCCCTCGGGGCCGAGGTCTGCATCATCGGCCGAAGCCAAGACGACGCGCTGGCCCAAAGCCTGCGTCTTGTCGCGGCCGAAGGGCTGGTTGAAATCTCGCCCTTCGATGATCCAAAGGTGATCGCCGGGCAGGGCACCATTGGCCTTGAGATGATCGAGGCCCGCCCCGACCTGTCCATGGCGTTGGTGCCACTCTCGGGTGGCGGCTTGGCGGCAGGTGTCGCCGTGGCGGTGAAGGCGGTGAACCCCGCCGTGCAGGTCATCGGCATCACGATGGACCGGGGCGCGGCCATGCACGCCTCGATTGCCGCTGGCCACCCGGTCGAGGTGGAAGAAGTGCCCAGCCTCGCGGACTCTCTCGGCGGAGGCATCGGCATGGACAACCGGCTGTCCTTCCCGCTCTGCCGTGACCATCTCGACGGCACCATCCTTGTGACCGAAGAGGACATCCGCGACGCCATGCAGGTGTTGTTCTACGAAGACCGCATGGTCGCCGAGGGCGCCAGCGTCGTGGGGCTGGCCGCCATACTCTCGGGCAAGGTGCGGCCGCAGGGCCCCGTCGGCACCATCATCACCGGTCGCAATCTGGATATGGGCATGTTCCATCGCATCATGGCGGGCGAGGACATTGATCTGGGCGACCGGACTCTGAAAGGAAAACGCTATGGCGCATGACATCCGTATTGTCACGGAATCCGAGCTTCGCGGTGCGGTCGCGCTCGACCTGACCACGGTCGACGTGATCGAACGGGCCTTTGCCGCGCTTGCCTCGGGCAGTGTCGTCATGCCGCCGATCCTGTCGATGGATCTGGCAGAGGCCAACGGCGAGGTCGACGTGAAGACCGCCTATATCCCCGGCTTTGACGGCTTCGCCATCAAGGTCAGCCCCGGCTTTTTCGACAACCCCACCCTCGGCCTGCCCAGCCTCAACGGGTTGATGATCCTGTTCTCGGCCAAGACCGGGCTGGTCGAAGCGGTTTTCCTGGACAACGGCTACCTGACCGATATCCGCACCGCCGCCGCAGGGGCCGTCGCCGCGCGCCATCTGGCACCGGAAACGGTCGAAACGGCGGGCGTGATCGGCACCGGCGTGCAGGCCCGCCTTCAGATGCAGGCGGCGCATCTGGTGCGCCCCCTTCAGCGTCTGCTGGTTTGGGGCCGCGATCCTGTGAAATCCGCCGATTGCGCCGACGACCTGCGCCGCGATCTGGGGATAGAGGTCGAGGCGGTCGCCGATCCGGCCGCCCTTGTCGCCGAAAGCCAACTGGTTGTGACCACCACCCCCGCGCGCGCGCCAATCATCCGCGCCGATTGGCTGCACCCCGGTCTGCACATCACCGCCATCGGGTCGGACCAATCCGGCAAGACCGAGATCGACCCGCAGTCTCTTGTCGCCGCCGACGCCTATATCTGTGACAGCGTCCGCCAATGCGAGGTGTCGGGAGAGCTGGAGGCCGCGCTTGCCGCCGGTGTCTGGACCAAGGGCACCCCGACCGAGCTTGGGGCCGTCATCACCGGCGCGGCGACGGGCCGAACCTCGCCCGAGGCGGTGACCATCTGCGACCTTACCGGCACCGGCGCGCAGGACACCGCGATTGCCACCCATGTCGCCCGGACCCTTGGCGATGCCGGGACGCTGATCCGCACATGATCCGCCTCGATGACCGCGATATTCGCATCCTGACGGTGCTGTCCCAGAACGGACGCATCACCAAATCGGCCCTTGCCGAGGCCGTCGGCCTGTCGGCCACACCCTGTTGGGAACGGCTGAAAAAGCTGGAAAAGGCCGGGCTGATCGCGCGCTACCGGGCCGAGATCGACCTCAAGAAACTCGGGCCGCATGTCACCGTCTTCGTGGCCGCCGAACTGACCGACCACACGGCGGCCAGTATGCAGGCTTTCGAACGGGCCATGCAGGCCTATGACGAGGTTGTGGCCTGTTGGGCCTTGGGCGGCGGCTTCGACTACCTGATGCAGATCGTCACCCGCGATATCGACGCCTATCAACGCCTCATCGACGCGATGCTGGAGGCCCGGATCGGGCTGGCCCGGTACTTTACCTATATCGTGACCAAGCCGGTGAAATCTCCGGGTGCGCTGCCACTGGATTTGCTGCTCAAGGGTTAAAACCAAAGGTTTGGTCTGCCATCGTGCTTGTTTCCAGATGAATATTCTGAATCACCCGGCAAGAACGGTCTCATAGCCTCTGCCATCCGGGGCATTTTGCCCCCAATCATGGAGGTTTCACTATGTCTCAAACGGTTCTCTCCGCGCGCGCAGAGATCGAGGACAAGGCGCTTGTGCGCAGTTTTTCCTATGTCGGCGGCAAATGGGTCGCGGCAGAGGATAACGCCGTTCTGCGGGTGACTGACCCGGCCACCGGCGATCTGGTGGGCGAGGTGGCGAGCCTGTCCGAGGCCGACAGCGCCGCTGCGGTGGATGCGGCGCAGGCGGCCTTTGCTGATTGGGCGCACACCCTGCCACAAGAGCGCTCCACCCTGCTGCGCCGCTGGTTCGACCTGATGATCGCCCACAAGGAAGACCTCGCGCGGATCATGGTGCTGGAACAAGGCAAGCCGCTGTCCGAGGCGCGCGGCGAAATCGACTATGCCGCCAGCTTCGTCGAATACTACGCCGAAGAGGCCAAGCGCCCGAATATCGAAGGCGTCACCAGCCACCTGCCCGATGCCGAGGTGGAGCTGTGGCTGGAGCCGGTGGGCGTTGCTGCCCTGATCACCCCGTGGAATTTCCCTTCCGCCATGCTGACCCGCAAGGCCGCCGCCGCGCTGGCCGCCGGTTGCACCGTGGTCTCTCATCCCAGCCACGAAACGCCGTTCTCGGCCCTCGCGCTGGCCGAACTGGCGGAACGGGCAGGCTTCCCTCCGGGTGTGTTCAACGTGGTCACCGGTCGCGCCAGCATCGTCGTGCCGCCCTGGACCGATGACAAGCGGGTGCGCGCCCTGTCCTTCACCGGCTCGACCGAGGTCGGGCGGCTGCTCTACCGAGCCTCTGCCGAAACCATCAAGCGGCTGGTAATGGAGCTTGGCGGTCACGCCCCCGTCATCGTGTTCAAGAACACCGATCTGGATGAGGCCGTGGCCGAAACCATCAAGGCCAAGTTCGCCACCTCGGGGCAAGATTGCCTTGGGGCCAACCGCATCTATGTAGAGCGCGCAGTCTACGATTCCTTCTGCGAAAAATTCGTTGCGGCAACCAAGGCGCTTTCCATCGGGGCAGGCATGGACGACCCCGAAATCGGCCCCCTAATGAACGAGGCCGCCGTCGCCAAGCAGGAAGAGCATGTGGCCGACGCGCTGGCCAAGGGGGCCAAGCTGGCCTGCGGCGGCAAGCGTCACGCCCTCGGCCCGCTCTTCTATGAACCTACCGTGCTGACCGATGTGCCGGATGAGGCAAAGATCATGTCCGAGGAAACCTTTGGCCCGGTTGCACCGATCACGCCCTTCGATACCGAAGACGAGGTGGTCGCCCGCGCGAACGCTACCGAATACGGGCTGGTCGCCTACGTTCACTCGATGGACCCGCGCCGCATCTACCGGCTCAGCCGCGCGCTGCAATTCGGCATGGTCGCGGTGAACCGCACCAAGGTTACTGGCGCGCCGATTCCCTTTGGCGGCACCAAGCAATCCGGCCTTGGCCGCGAAGGGGCCCGGCGTGGGATGGAAGAGTTCATGGATATCAAATACGTCTGCCGGGATTGGGCCTGACGACCACACACGCGGCCCCAAGGGCTTCTGGACGCCCCGCACGGGGCCGCACCGCAAACGAGAGAAGGAAAGAAAATGCTGAAAAATGACCAACTCGATCAATGGGATCGTGACAACTTCTTCCACCCGTCCACCCACCTTGCCGAATTCGCGCGGGGCAACGTGCCCAACCGCGTCATCACCGGTGGCTCGGGCTGCCATATCGAGGATCGCGACGGCAACCGCCTGCTCGACGCCTTCGCCGGGCTCTACTGTGTCAACGTGGGCTATGGCCGTCAGGACATCGCCGAGGCCATCGCCGCGCAGGCCAAGGAACTGGCCTACTATCACGCCTATGTCGGCCACGGCACCGAGGCCTCCATCACGCTCTCAAAGATGATCCTCGACCGCGCGCCCGAGAACATGTCCAAGGTCTATTTCGGCCTCGGCGGGTCCGATGCGAACGAGACCAACATCAAGCTGGTCTGGTACTACAACAATATCCTTGGCCGCCCCGAAAAGAAGAAGATCATCTCGCGTTGGCGCGGCTATCACGGCTCGGGCCTGATGACCGGGTCGCTGACCGGGCTGGAACTCTTCCACAAGAAATTTGACCTGCCGCTGACCCAAGTGATCCACACGGAAGCGCCCTACTATTTCCGCCGCCCCGATCTGGACATGTCGGAAGAGGCCTTCACCACCCACTGCGTGGCCGAACTTGAAGCGCTGATCGAGCGTGAGGGGGCCGACACCATCGCCGCCTTCATCGGTGAGCCGGTTCTGGGCACCGGTGGCATCGTGCCGCCCCCGGCAGGCTACTGGGACGCAATCCAGAAAGTCCTTGAAAAGCACGACATCCTGCTGATCGCGGATGAGGTCGTGACCGGCTTCGGCCGCCTCGGCACCATGTTCGGCTCCACCCATTACGGCATCAAACCCGACCTTATCACCATCGCCAAGGGCCTGACCTCGGCCTATGCGCCGCTGTCTGGCTCCATCGTCGGCGACAAGATGTGGAAAGTGCTGGAACAGGGCACCGACGAAAACGGCCCCATAGGCCACGGCTGGACCTATTCCGCCCACCCGATCGGTGCGGCGGCGGGCGTTGCCAACCTCAAGCTCATCGACGAGTTGAACCTCGTCCATAACGCGGGCGAGGTGGGCAACTACCTGACCACCACCATGACCGCCGCCCTGGCCGATCACGCCCATGTGGGCGAAGTCCGGGGCGAGGGCATGATGTGCGCGGTCGAGTTCGTTAAGGACAAGGGCAGCAACAGCCTGTTCGACGCGTCCGAAAAGGTCGGCCCGCAAATCGCTTCGGCGCTGCTGGCGGAAAACGTCATCGGCCGCGCCATGCCGCAGGGCGACATCCTCGGCTTCGCGCCGCCCTTCTGCCTGACCAAGGAAGAAGCGGACGAGGTCGTGGGCAAGACCGTCAAGGCCGTGACCTCGGTTCTCGGCTGACTCTGGTGCTCAAACGGCTCGGGGCGGGCATGGTCCGCTTCGAGCCCTTGCCGTACATTCGATCGAGCGCCCCGCGCGAATAGCGCCGAAGGCGCCACGCATCGTCATGCCGAAGGCATGCCTCCGGCATGACGCCGCCCCCCGGCACGGCGATTTGGTGAAGCTCAACGCATCGCTCTGATGTTATGCGGATTTGGCAGGCATAAAGTGCCGCAGACCAACCGTCGGCTCGCCGCACCGCGGCCCGTCGATGCGCGTCTTGGCAAGGGTCCGATCCGTGCCGCATAGCTGCCATCGACTCCTGATCGCGGGGATTGAACGAAGTCAGTGTCAATTGAGGCCTACCCTTCCAACGGGTGGAAACAAGCCGCCGCCACGCCGCTGCCCTTGTCTTCCAGCACCGGCACCTCTGCCCGGCACCGCTCGGTCGCGCGCGGGCAGCGGGCGGCAAAGGAACAGCCGGGCGGCGGGTTCAGCGGATCGGGCAGCTCGGTTTCCTTGCCTTCGGGCGCCGACAGGTCACGGCCCACCACCGGCGCACTGTCCGCCAAGAGCTTGGTATAGGGATGGCGCGGCGCGTTGAAGATGCGTTCCGCCGGTCCGAGTTCCACCAGTGCGCCGAAGTACAGCACCGCGATGCGGTCGCTCACCGCCTCCACCACCGCGAGGTCATGGGTAATGAACAGATAGGTCAGCCCGAATTCGGTCTTCAGGTCTGCCAGCAGGTTCAGCACCTGCGCCTGCACCGAGACATCCAGCGCCGACACAGGTTCGTCCAGGATCAGAATCCGCGCCTCGGCGGCCAGCGCCCGCGCAATCCCGATCCGCTGCGCCTGCCCGCCGGAAAACTCGTGCGGGTAGCGGTCGAGGAACTCTTCCCGCAGGTTCACCGCGGCAAATATCTGCGCAATCCGCTTGCGCCGCGCCGGGGCCGCCATCCCGTGCAGGTTCTTCAGCGGCGCGTCCATGATTTGCCGGATCGTCTTGCGCGGGTTGAGCGACGAGAGCGGGTCTTGAAACACATACTGGATCTTTTTGCCGAATTCGGCAGGGTTGGCGGCGTTCAACGCCTCGCCCTCGATCTCGATGGCCCCTTCGGTTGGCGGCAAAAGCCCCACCAGCATCCGCGCCAGCGTGGACTTGCCGCAGCCGGACTCGCCCACGATGCCGAGGGTTTCGCCGGTCTCCACATCCAGCGTCACGGGTTGCACCGCGTGAACCACCGCGCGCGGTGGCCCCAGCAGGCGCTTGCCGACGGGGAAATCCTTGGTCAGCCCGGTCAGTTTCAGCGCAAGGCTCATGCCGACGCCTCCTGCAATTCTGGGTCGATGCAACGCACGCGCCGTGTGGCCCCCAGCGGATCGAGCGGGATGGTGCCCTGTCGGCAGGCGTCGCGCGCCTTGTCGCAGCGGTCGGCAAAGGCGCAGCCATCGGGCAGGTTGTCCACGACGGGCGGCAGGCCGGGAATGGCCTCCAGCCGCCTGCGTCCGCCGCCCAGTTCCGGCACGCAGGCCATCAGCCGCTTGGTATAGGGATGCGCGGGCGCAGCCAGGATGTCGTCCACCGTGCCGTCCTCGACGATGCGGCCCGCATACATCACCGCCACCCGGTCGCAAAGCTGCGCGACCACGCCAAAATCATGGGTGATGAACAGAATGGCCAGCCCCCGATCGCGCCGCAGGTCATCCAGCAGGGTCAGGATCTGCGCCTGCACCGTCACGTCGAGCGCGGTCGTCGGTTCATCGGCGATGATCACTTCGGGGTCATTGGCCAGCGCCATGGCGATGCCGACCCGCTGGCGCATCCCGCCCGACAATTCGTGCGGGTAGCTGTCCACGCGGTCGGCGGCATTGGGGATGCGCACCGCGCGCAACAACTCGATGGCATGGGCGCGCGCCTCGGACTTTGGCACGTTGCGGTGGCAGCGCACGGCCTCGATCAGCTGATCGCCAACGGTATAGAGCGGATGCAGCGTGGCCAGCGGGTCCTGAAAGATATAGGCCACCCGCCGCCCGCGCAGGCTGCGCAGCCGCTCATAAGGCGCGCCGACCAGATCCTGCCCCTTGTAAAACACCGAGCCGCCGGTGATCTTGCCGGGCGGCGAGGCCACAAGCCCCATGATCGACAGTGCAGTCACCGACTTGCCCGATCCGCTTTCCCCGATCAGCCCCACGCATTCGCCGGGGCTGATTTGCAGATCGACCCCACCCACGGCGCGGTAAGTCCGCCGCCCGACATGAAACTGCGTTTCCAGCCCGGCCAGTTGCAGCACCGCCTCGCCGTCCGGCGCGGGGGCCGTATAGCCCGCAGGCCGCGCGACCAGCGTCGCCGGCAACGGCCGGTTCAGCGCGCCCGATTTCAGCCGTGGGTCCAGCGCATCGCGCACCCCGTCGCCCAGCAGGTTGATCGCCATCACGATGATTAGGATCATCACCCCCGGCACGATCGAGGTATGCGGGTTCGTGATCAGCGCGTTGCGCGCCTCGCCCAGCATCGAGCCCAGATCGGCCTGCGGTGGCTGCGAGCCAAGGCCGAGGAAGGACAGACCGGCGGTTTCAAGGATCATCCAGCCCACGGTGGTGGACATGGCGATAACGATCACCGGCAGCACATTTGGCAAGATCTCGGTCAAGATGATCTTGGCATCCGACAACCCCGCCAGCCGCGCCGCATCGACGAATTCCTTATGCGCGATGCCGACGGTGATGCCCCGGATATTCCGCGCAAAAAACGGGATGTTCACGGCCGCCACCGCGATCAGCGCGTTCATCAGACCGGGGCCGAGAGCGGCCACGATGGCCAGCGCCAGCAGGATATAGGGGAACGCCATCAAGACATCGACGAAACGCATGATGATGTTGTCCACCCGCCCCCCGTAAAAGCCCGAGATGATGCCGATGGCAGCGCCGAGGGTGGCGGCAATCGTCGCGGCGGCAAAGCCCACGGCAAGCGACAGCCGCGTGCCCCACATCAGGCGCGACAGCAGATCGCGCCCCAGATGGTCGGTGCCCAGCCACGCGCCCTCGGAAAACGGCGGGGTAAAGCGGGCAGGGGTGTTGGTCACGTCCGGGTCGGCCAACGGCAACAGCGGCGTCAGCAGCGCCAGCACCACGACGATGCCCATCACGATCAGCCCCGCGAGGGCCAGCTGGTTGCGGGCGAGCAGTTTTAGAAAGGCGCTCATGTCTTGATCCGCGGGTCGAGCAGGCTCTGCGCCACGTCGACGATGATGTTGAACAGGACATAGCAGGCGGCAACGAAGACCACGCCGCCCTGCACCAGCAGGATGTCGCGGCGCAGGATCGCGTCGACCAGCATCTGCCCTATGCCCGGCCACTGGAACACGCGCTCGATATAAACCGCACCCGACAGCACGAAGCCCGCCTGAATCCCAAGCACGGGAATGATCGAGACCATCGCGGCGCGCAGCGCGTGGCGCCAGATGATGCTGCGTTCATGCACGCCCTTGGCGCGCGCGGTGCGGATGAAATCCTGCCGCAGTACCTCCAGCATGGCCGAGCGCGACAGCCGCGCCACGACGCCGGTCGCCACCACCGACAGCGCCAGTGCGGGCATGGTCAGGTGATCAATCAGCGCCCAGATGTCCCGCGTGCCGTAAATGGGCCACATGCCCGAGACCGGGAACCATCGCAGATTGACCGCGAAAATCAGGATCATCATCATGCCGAGGAAGAAGGAAGGGATTGAAATCCCTAGCAAAACCGCGAAAGTGATCGCCTTGTCCGCAATCCCGTATTGGCGCGCGGCGGAAATCACGCCCGCCGCGATACCCAGAACCGAGCACAGCACGAACGACGTTCCGGCAAGTATCAGCGTCGCGTTGAAGCGTTCAAGCACCTCGTCCAGCACCGGCCGGTTAAGGTTGAACGACCGCCCCAGATCACCCTGCATCAGGTTGCTGAGCCAGATAAAATACCGTTGCACCAAAGGCTTATCGAGACCGAGGTCGCGGTTCAGCTCGGCCACGTTTTCCGGCGTTGCATAGCTGCCGAGAATGGCGGTGGCGGGATCGCCGGGGATCATCGCCATGATCAGGAAGACCACGATCGAGATGCCGATCAGCACCGGGATCGCGGAAATCAGGCGTTTGAGGATGTAACCGGTCATGAAACCTCTGGCCGTTCATGGGCGCAAATTCGGGGCGTCACCCCCCGTGCACCGGGCGTACACCCCCCGTACACCCCCCGTGCAGACAAAATGGCCGTGGCGGGGGAAGGGAGGCCCCCGCCACGGCGCGCATTGTTCAGTTCTTCACCACGTCATGCAGCAGCAGGAAGAACGAGGGTTCGAGCGCGAAGTTCTCGACCCGGTCGGACGTGACCGCGTTCTGCACCCAGTTGGCCACGAAGACCCACGGGGCGTCTTCCTGCACGATTTCCTGCATCTGACGATACAGTTCCGCGCGGCGGTCCTGATCGGTCGAGGTGCGGGCCTCTTCCAGCAGGGCGTCGACCTCGGGGTTGGAATAGTAGCCCGAGTTGAAGCCGCCCTGATCGGGCCACGCGTCTGTGCGCAGCGCCAGGTAGGGCAGGGTGTCGGGGTCGTTGGTCATCCATGCCATCTCGGCCATGTCGGCTTCCCCCTCCAGCCCGGGGTTCACGCGGCCAAGAAAGGTGTTCCACTCGTAGGTTTCGATGGTTACGTCAAAACCCACGGCCTCCAGGTCCGCCTGAATCGCGGTGCCCATGGCGATGGGGTCCAGCATCCCCGATCCGCCCTCGGTGACGTAGAAAGTGATCGAGGGGTTCTCGACCCCGGCCTCGGCCAGCAATGCGCGGGCGCGGTCGGGGTCATAGGGGTATGGATCGAGATCTTCGTTATAGGCCCATGCAAAGGCGGGCGGGGTCGGGCCTGCCGCCACGGCGGCGGTGCCTTCCAGCACGTCATTCACGATGGCGTCCTTGTTGACCGCGTAGTTCGCGGCCTGACGCACGCGCACATCGGCGAACGGGCCTTCGGCGGCGTTCAGGATCAGGAACCAGACGTGGGGGCCGGCCTGTTCGACGATGTTGAACGCGTCACCCTGAAATTCCGACAGCGACACGGGCGGCACTTCGACCATCATGTCGATTCCGCCTGCCAGCATCTCGGCGGTGCGGGTGTTGGCATCGGTGATCGGGCGGAACACCACGGCCTCCAACGCGGGCGCGCCATCCCAGTAATCGGGGTTGCCGGTCACGACCACGGCCTCGTTGGCGCGCCATTCCTCGAACTGGAACGCGCCGGTGCCGACGGGGTGACGCCCGAAATCCTGCCCGTATTGCATGACGGCAGCGGGCGAGACGATCAGGCCGGTGGGATAGGCGAGGTTCGACAGGAACGGCGCATAGGGCGCGTTCAGCGTGAACTGCACTGTCATGTCATCCAGCGCCTCGACCGTGTCCACCGCCGAGAAGAAGAAGGACAGCGGGAAAGGGCCGGTGTCGTGGTAGGGATGATCGTCGTTCAGCATCCGCTCGAAGTTGAACACCACGGCCTCGGCATTGAACGGCGTGCCGTCGTGGAAAGTCACGCCCTCGCGCAGGTGAAAGGTGTAGACGGTGCCGTCATCGGACACCTCCCACGAGGTGGCCAGCGCCGGTTCGACCTCTAGCGTGCCGGGGGCGTAGCGCACCAGCCCGTCATAGATGTTCATCAGGATGCGGAAGTCGTTGACCGCCGTCACTGCATGGGGGTCGAGCGCCTGCGGTTCGGCAATCTGTCCGACAACCAGCACGCCGGGCGGGGTTTGCGCGGCAGCGGGATCAGCCCCGAAGGCCAATGCCGAAGCCGCCACGGCAGCGAGCAACGCGCGCCGCGTCATGGTCAGCAATCTCATGGTGGTTCCTTCCCTGTGAATTTATCATGATGAATTGCATTCACGCAAATGATCATGATAAATTCAAGACAAAATATTCCACGGAGCAGCGGATGACTTTTTCGATCCTTGCGTATGACCAGAAATCAGGCACATACGCTGCCGCGGCGGCAACAGGCAGCCTGTGCGTGGGGGGATGGGTCATTCGCGGCGATATCGAGGCCGGTTTGGTGGCCTCGCAAGGCACCGCCCCCAGCACCTTTTGGCGCGACGATGGGATTCGGCTGATGCATGGCGGGGTCAAGGCAGGCGATGCCGTTTTCGCCGTGACCGAAAATGACGCGGGCCGGGGCCACCGGCAGATGACCGCGCTGGACCGTGATGGGCGCACCAGTGGCTTCACCGGCGGCAAAAGCGTGCCCGTGGCCGCGCACCGCTGCACGCCGGGGCTGGCGGTGGCGGGCAATATGCTGACCTCCGAGGCGGTGCTTGACGCGATGGTCGCCCGGTATCAGGCGGGCGCCGCCGATCTGGCGGATCTCATGCTGTCGGTCCTGCGCGCCGCCGAAGGGGCGGGCGGCGATTCCCGTGGGCTGTTGTCTGCGGCGATTCTGGTGTTGCGCCCCGATGCGCCGCCGCTCGATCTCAGGATCGATCACAGCGCGCGACCGCTGGATGATCTCGGGGCGTTGCTGACGGCAGCGCGCGGCTCGCCCTATGCCGACTGGCTGCATGTGGTGCCGGTGGTGGGCGACAAGTCCCGCGCGCCAGAGTGACCTCTGCCGCGCCTCTGTGATTTGATCCGAAAAACCGACAACCCTGTCAGAAATAACCGACAAGACCGTCGGAAATTCGCGGTCACACTGCCATGAACCGCCGCATGACGCGGGCCTCTTGTGCCTGCATCAGCCGTTCTGCCCCCTCCATGTGAGAGCGCATGATTGCCGAGGCGCGCTCGGCCTCCCCGGCCTCAAGTGCGTCTACCAGATCGAGCTGATGCCGACGCCCTCGCGCCCAAAGCTCGACGTTATGCGGCTCGTAAAGTCGGCGGTAGACCGTCAGGTCGGTCAATATACGGGCCATGAACGACACCATGAAGGTCAGGAGGGGATTGGCCGAGTATTCCGCCAGCTTGGCATGGAACCGCAGCGAGGCAATGTGCTGGTCGCGCTCTTCCTCGGGCGATTGCGCGGGGGCTGGGTATTCCTGCACCAAAAGGCGCAATTCCTTGATCTGCGCCGGTGACAGCTTGCCCGCCAGTGATGCGGCCAGTTCCGGTTCGACCACCTTACGCATCTGGTAGACGTCAGAGACGGATAAATCCTGAAAATAGAAATAGTTGGCTAGCAGGGACTTGGCCCGCTCCAAGCTGACCTCACCAACGAAACTGCCGCCCCCCGGCCCGGTCCGGGTGACGATCAACCCCTGCGCTTCAAGGATGCGCATGGCCTCGCGCACGGTGCCTTTGGACACCCGGAAAAGGGCGATCATCTCGGCCTCGTTGGGCAGTTTGGCACCCTGTTTCAGGTCGCGTTCGACCACCCAGTCCTTGATCTGGTCGGCGACCTGAACGGGACGGGAACGGCGCGGGCGCGCAGGGGATGGGGCGGGATCGGACATGTGGTGGGCCTGTATTTATCATGAGGAATGTAGCCGCGCGCCAGAGATTTTCCTAGCGCGGATTGCCTCACGATACCGGGATCGACCCCGGTGGCCGGGTCAGCCCCACCGCTGCCGCGCGGCCAGAGCGCCACGGCGCAGCAGGGCCATATCCACATCTATTGCGATGAATTTCCCGCCCGCCTCTGCAACGTCGCCAAGAAACGCAGGGTCAAGCGACAGGATCCCCGGCGGCAGTCCCGCCGCGGCGATGCGGCGGGTGGCGTCCAGAACGGCGGCCTTGACCTTGGGGTGGCCGGGCTGGCCCGGATAGCCCATCGAGGCCGCCAGATCGGCCGGACCGATGAAGATGCCATCCACCCCGTCAACGGCGGCAATAGCCTCGATCCGGGCCAGCGCGTCGGCGGTTTCGACCTGTACCAGCAGGCAAATCTCTTGCTCGGCATGGATCGCGTAATCCTTGACGGCGCCGTAGCGGCTGGCGCGGGTGGTGCCAGCGACACCCCGGATGCCCTTGGGTGGGTAACGAACAGCCGCCACGGCTGCCGCGGCCTCGTCAGCGGTCTGGACATAGGGGATCAGCAGGCTCTGCGCGCCGCAATCGAGCAGTTTCTTGATCTCGACCGGGTCGTTCCAGCCGGGCCTCACGATGGTCGTGACGGGATAGGCGGCGGCTGCCTGCATCAACGCCAACGTATCGACGGCCCCCATGGCCGAATGCTCGGTATCCAGCAGCAGCCAGTCATAGCCCGCGCCCGCCAGCATCTCGACCACACCCTTGTCGGGGATGGTGACCCACATGCCGATCTGGGTGCGGCCCTCTTGCAAGGCGGCCTTGAAGGCGTTGCGGGGCAAGTCCATGGCGATCTCCTCCGTCGCATTTGCTTCACATGTGTAGCATTTAGTCCGCGACCGGGAAAGGCCCTCAATCGCGCGGGCCGTAATCGGCAAAGGCGGCAAGGGCCTCTTCTATCTGGAACCGGTCGAGCACATGTGGCGTGCCTGCGGACAGGGACAGGACATAGCCGCGTGCCAGCGTTTCCAGTTCCTCCATCCGCCACAGCGCCTTGTCCAGCGTCTCGCCCACCACCGTCGCACCGTGATTGGCCATCAGGCAGGCGTGGCGGCCGGTCATGGCATTGACCACATTTTTCGCCAGCTCTTCCCCGCCGAACAGCGCGTATCCCGCGAGTGGCACGTCATGGCCGCCGAAGGCCGCCACCATGTAGTGCACCGCCGGGATCGGTTGCCGATTCTGGGCCAACGCCGTGCAATGGACCGGATGGGCATGAACGATGGCATGACTGTCGGGCTTGGCCGTCAGCAGCGCCTGATGAAAGCGCCATTCCGACGAGGGTTTGAGCGGCCCCCGTGCCGTGGGCGTGGCGTCGAGCGGGACCGATTGAATCATGTCCGGGGTCATGTCGGAATAGGGAATGCCCGAGGGGGTGATCAGCATCGACGCCCCCGCCCTGACCGAGACATTGCCCGAGGTGCCCTGATTGATGCCCTTGGCGTTCAGATGCAGGCAGGCGTCTATGATGGCCTGCCGCACCTCGGGGCAATCGGAATAGGGGGCGGTCATCGGGTGGCCCTGTCGGGGAACAGCCCGGCAAGGCCGTCTGTGGACGCGTCGCAAATGCCCCGCTCGGTGATCAGGCCGGTGACAAGGCGGGCGGGTGTCACGTCAAAGGCGGGGTTACCGCCGGGGGTTCCTTGGGGCGTGACCTGAACCGATGCGATCCCGGCGTCGGTCTGGCCCTGCACATGGGTGACTTCACGCTCGGACCGGTCCTCGATCGGGATCTCTGCAATCCCATCTGTCACGGTCCAGTCGATGGTGGGCGAGGGCAGGGCGACATAGAAGGGCACGCCGTTGTCATGGGCCGCGAGCGCCTTGAGATAGGTGCCGATCTTGTTGCAGACATCGCCCGCGCGGGTGGTGCGGTCGGTGCCGGTGATGACCAGATCGACCTGCCCCCGCTGCATCAGGTGCCCGCCCGCATTGTCGGTGATGTAGTTGTGGGAAATGCCGTGGCTGCCAAGTTCCCACGCCGTCAGCGCGCCTTGGTTCCGGGGTCGGGTTTCATCCACCCAGACATGGATCGGCAGCCCGGCGTCATGGGCGTGATACATCGGGCTGGTGGCGGTGCCCCAGTCGACAGTGGCAAGCCAGCCTGCATTGCAATGGGTCAGCAGGCGCACCGGCTCGCCCTTCGGCTTCCTTGCGGCAATGGCGCGGATAAGAGTCAGCCCATGGACCCCGATGCGGCGGTTGATCTCGACATCTTCGTCGGCAATCTCATGGGCGAGAGCGAATGCGGCGGCGGCGCGGGCGCCCTCGGGCAAGGGCGCAACGGCGGCCTGCATCCGGTCAAGCGCCCATTTGAGGTTTATCGCCGTCGGCCGGGTGGCGTGAAGCGTGGTATACGCCTCGGCCATGGCCGCGTCAGACGGGGCCTGTCGCAGCGCGAAAGCCAGGCCATAGGCCGCTGTCGCCCCAATGAGCGGCGCGCCGCGCACATGCATGTCGCGGATCGCGGTCGCGTAGTCGGGCAGGCTGTCGAGCTGCTGAATGCGGAAGTCATGTGGAAGCCAGCGCTGGTCGATGATTTGCAGCGCGTCTGCGTCTTGATCCCACCAGAGAGAGCGGTACGGGGTGCCATTCACTTTCATGGGTCCGACATGGGCGCAAGCGGGGGCGGGGTCAAGCGCTTCCGGCGTAGGCTGGCCGGGGCGTCGTCTCGCGCGCAAGGGGTGATCCCCCCGTAGGACAGTGGCGCAAGGAATTAAGGCCACCCCGGCGGTCGGGGTGGCCCTGTTGGTGTCGCGGCGCCTGGTGGCGGCTTAGCCGAAGATGGCGTTCAGCGTGGCCGAGGGGCGCATGACGGCGGCCTTCTTGGCGGCGTCGGGCTTGTAGTATCCGCCGATATCGGCGGGCTTGCCTTGGGCGTCGGCCAGTTCAGCGACGATCTGGGCCTCTTTCTCGGCCAGTGCCTTGGCGACGGGCGCGAAATAGGCCGCGATCTCGGCGTCGTCGGTCTGGGCGGCGAGCGCTTCGGCCCAATAGCGGGCGAACCAGTAGTGGCTGTCGCGGTTGTCGGGTTCGCCGGCCTTGCGGCTGGGGCTTCGGTCATTGTCCAGAATGCCTTGCGTCGCGGCCTCGGCCCCCGCGGCCAGAACCCCGGCCTTGGCGTTGCCCTTGCTGTCGGCAAGGAAATTCAGCGATTCCGAGAGTGCGCAGAATTCGCCCATCGAGTCCCACCGCAGGTGGTTCTGCTCGACAAGCTGCTGCACATGCTTGGGGGCCGAGCCACCGGCGCCGGTTTCGAACAGGCCGCCGCCGTTCATCAGCTTGACGATCGACAGCATCTTGGCCGAAGTGCCCAGTTCGAGGATCGGGAACAGGTCGGTCAGGTAGTCGCGCAGCACGTTGCCGGTGATGGCGATGCTGTCCTTTCCGGCGGTGATGGTTTCCAGCGAAGCGCGGGTGGCTTCGCGCGGGGCCATGATCTGGAACTTGTCGGCCACGCCAGCGGCGGCGAGGGCCGGTTCCACGCATTTGATCAACTCGGCGTCATGGGCACGGTTCGCGTCGAGCCAGAAGATCGCCTGTGCGCCGGTCAGGCGCTGGCGGTCGATGGCCAGTTGAATCCAGTTTTCGATCGGGGCCTGATTGGCGGTGCAGGCGCGCCAGATGTCGCCAGCTTCGACCGCGTGGCTGTGCAGGGTCTCGCCATCGGCCAGCACCACGCGGATGGTGCCATCTGCGGGGGCCTCGAACGTGGTCGGGTGGGAGCCGTATTCCTCGGCCTTCTGGGCCATCAGGCCGACGTTCTGAACGGTGCCTGCTGTGGCCACGTCGAGTGCGCCGTTGGCTTTGAAGAAATTGATGGCTTCGTCATAGACGGTTGCATAGCAGTTGTCGGGGATGACGCAGTTGCTGTCGCCTTCGTTTCCGTCGGGGCCCCAGCCTTTGCCGCCTGCGCGGATCAGGGCGGGCATGGAGGCGTCGATGATTACGTCAGAGGGGACGTGCAGGTTGGTGATGCCCTTGTCGGAATCGACCATGTACATCGGCGGACGCTCGGCGCGGACGGCTTCGATCGCGGCCATGATCTCGGGCTGGTCCTTCACGCGGGCCAGCAGGTCGCCCATGCCAGAGTTGGGGTTGACGCCGAGGGCCTTCATCTCGTCGCCGTATTTGTCAAAGACCGGGGCGAGCCATGCGCGCACGGCGTGGCCGAAGATGATCGGGTCCGAGACCTTCATCATGGTGGCCTTCATGTGCAGCGAGAAAAGGGTGCCGTCTTTCTTGGTGTCCTCGATGGCGTCTGCAAGGAAGGATGAAAGCGCCTTGGCGGACATGAAGGTTGCGTCGACCACGGTGCCGGCGCCCAGTTGCCAGCCGTCCTTCAGGACCGAGACGGTGCCATCGGTGCCGACAAATTCGATCCGGGCAGGACCGGCCTGTTCGGCAGTCAGCGTGGCCGACACCTCGTTGGCGTAGAAGTCATTGCCCGGCATGGACGAGACCTTGGTCTTGCTGTCGGACGACCATTTGCCCATGCGGTGCGGGTTGTTCTGGGCGTAGGTCTTGACGGCCTTTGCGGCGCGGCGGTCGGAATTGCCCTCGCGCAAGACCGGGTTTACGGCCGAACCCTTGATCGAGTCATACTTGGCGCGGACGGCCTTTTCTTCGTCGGTCGAGGGGTCATACGGGTAGTCGGGCAGCGCGTAGCCCTTGCCCTGAAGCTCGGTCACGGCTGCAACCAGTTGCGGCACCGAGGCCGAGATGTTCGGCAGCTTGATGACATTGGCGTCGGGGGTTTTCACCAGTTGACCGAGTTCGGCCAGATCATCGGACTGGCGCTGGTCTTCGGTCAACGCTTCGGGGAAGGTCGCAAGGATGCGGCCCGCCAGCGAGATATCCTTGGTGCCCACGGTGACGCCTGCCGCATCGGCGAAAGAGCGGATGATCGGCAGGAAAGAGCCCGAGGCCAGTTCGGGCGCTTCGTCTACAATGGTATACACAATGTCAGGTTGTTTTTGATCTGCCATGGTCCGTTCCCTTTTTCAAAGTTCAGAGGGGTGGGCCCCCATGGACGGCCCCGTCATGGGGGGCGTCCTGCATCAATTGCGGGGACCCGGAAAGTCGCCGTTCTCGGGTTCGGCGCACGCCTAGAACAGAGTGCGGCGCGGATCAACAGGACAAAGGCGCGCGCGGGGGATTTGCGTGCCTTTCGTCGACGGACAGCGGGTTGCCACCCGCCGACGGAGGGCGTCGCGCCTAGGTCACGCGCGATCGCGTCTGGTAGTCGGGATGCTCGTAGACGCGGTCCTTGATCACGGTTTCGATGATTTCGGCCGCGCGGATCACGTCGGCCTCGTCCAGATAGAGCGGAGTGAAGCCGAACCGCATGATGTCCGGCGCGCGGAAATCGCCGATCACGCCACGCGCGATCAGGGCCTGCATGGCAGCGTAGCCCTGTTCAAAGGCGAAGGAAACCTGGCTGCCGCGTAGTGCCGGATCGGCGGGGGAGGCAAGCGTCAGCTCGGGGCAGCGGGCCGAGACCTCCTTGATGAACCGCTCGGACAGGGCAAGCGAGGCGGCGCGCAGGTCGGCCATCTCGACCCCGTCCCAGACCTTGAGCGCCTCTTGCAGCACGGCCAGTTGAAGGATCGGCGGGGTGCCGACGCGCAGCCGTTCGGTGGCCATGGCGGGGCGATAGCCCAGTTCCATGGCAAAGGGCGCGTCATGGCCAAGCCAGCCGGACAGCGCTGGTTGCACATCGTCGATGATATCGGGGCGGGCATAGATGAAGGCCGGCGCGCCGGGGCCGCCATTGAGGTATTTGTAGCTGCACCCCACCGCGAATTCGGCGTTGCAGGCCGTGAGGTCCACCGGCACCGCGCCCGCCGAATGGGCCAGATCCCAGATCATCACCGCGCCCACGGCATGGGCCTTTTCGGTAATCGCTTTCATGTCGTGCATCCGGCCCGAGCGGTAGTCGACCTGCGTCAGCATCACCACGGCCATCTCGTCGGTGATCGCGTCGGCCACGTCCTCGGGGGCGGGGGTGCGCAACTCGTAGCCCTTGTCGATGGTGTCGATCAACCCCTGCGCCATATACAGGTCGGACGGGAAATTGCCGTTATCCGACAGGATCACCCGGCGGTTCGGGCGCATCTTGAGGGCGGCGGCGAGTGCCTGGTAGACCTTGATCGAGAGCGTATCGCCGGTGGCCACCGACCCAGCGGGCGCGCCAAGCAAGGCGGCGATCCGGTCGCCCACGACGCGGGGCAGGTCCATCCACCCGGCGCTGTTCCACGCGCGGATCAGTTGATCGCCCCATTCCTGTTCGATGACGGTCGTGGCGCGCGCCGCTGCCCCCTTGGGCATGACACCGAGCGAATTTCCGTCGAGATAGATCACCCCCTCGGGGATTTCGAACATCTCTTTTCGAGGCAGCGATACGCCCATCTCACAAGTCTCCTCTGACATGCCAAAGCTCGGGGAACAGTTCCACCTCCAGCATTCGGCGCAGGTATTGCACGCCAGACGTGCCCCCGGTGCCGCGCTTGAAGCCGATGACCCGTTCCACCGTGGTCACATGGTTGAACCGCCAGCGGCGGAAGTAGTCCTCAAGATCCACCAGCTTTTCACCCAGTTCATAGAGCGTCCAGTAGCGGTCGATATCTTCGTAGACGGTCTGCCAGAGTGCCTGCACCTCGGGCAGTGCATTGTGGGGCGCGGACAGGTTGGGCGCAGGGGCTGGACCGGCGCCCTCGACCGTGGCGAACAGCAGCGCGATCACTTCGTCATAGAAACAGGGACGGGCGAGTTCGGCCTCCAGCATGGCCTTGACCTTGGGCACATGGGCGTGGGGTTTCAGCATGTTGGGGTTGCGGTTGCCAAGGATGTATTCGATCAGCCGGTATTGATAGGATTGAAACCCCGACGAGGGGCCGAGTGTTTCGCGGAAGCGGGTGTAGTCGGCGGGCGTCATCGTGCGCAGCACGTCCCACGCGCTGTTCAACTGCTCGAAAATGCGGGTCACGCGGGCCAGCATCTTGAACATTTGCGCGGTCTGTCCCGTGGTGAGCGCCGCACGCGCCGCCGAAAGTTCATGAATTGCCTGTTTCATCCACAGTTCGCTGGTCTGGTGCTGGATGATGAACAGCATTTCGTCATGGGCGTCCGACAGCGGGTGTTGCTGGGTCAGGATGCCGTCGAGATGCAGGTAGTCCCCGTAGGACATGGCGCTGCGAAAATCCATCCGCGCGCCGTCGGGTCCGGGGTTGTAGGGCTGGTCGCTCATGGCGCGGGCTCCTGTTTGGTCTGGGCGGACCCTACGGCCAGTGGATTTTTATTTCAAGCTTGAAACACCTGTCGGACGGTGGCGGCGCAAGGCCGTGGGCGGTTGGCCGAATTCGCGCCGGAACGCGCGGGTCATGGCGCTGGCGTCGGTATAGCCGCAGCGGGTGGCGATCTCGACCATGCCAAGGCTGGTGCGCTCGACCAGCAACTGCACCGCCCGCAGGCGCAGGGCGGTATAGACGGCGCGTGGGGTCATGCCGGTCTCGGCCGCGAAATGCGCCTCCAGCCCGCGCTGGCTGAGCCGCAGGCGCGCGGCGACCTCGCCAATAGGCAGGGGGACTTCGATGTTGCGGCGCATGATCGACACGGCGGCCTGCACCAGACGGTCGCCGGGCAGGCGCAGCATCGGGTCGGCGCGCGGGTCCGCCTCGCCATGCATGAAGAGGGCCGCCACCTCCAACCGCAGCAGCGCGCCGTGATGCTGGCCGATCAGGTCGAGCATCAACTCAAAGGTGGTCGTGGTGCCGCCGCAGGTGATGCGCGTGCCGTCGATCACGAACCTGTCTTCGATTACCTCCACCTCGGGAAAGCTCTCGGCGAGGTTTTCCATTTCGTCCCAGTGGATCGTCGCGGGCCGCCCGTCCAGCAAACCCGCCGCCGCCATCAGCCAACTGCCGGTATCAAGGCCAACCACGGTCTTGAACCGCCCCGCCGCTGCCCGAAGCGCGCGTTTCGTGGCAGGGGTCGCGTGGCGTTCGAAGTCGTAGCTTGGCATGACCAGCAGGTAGTCACCGCCCGGATGGTTGGACAGGCGCGCCTCGGGTTGCACGGTCAGCCCGGAAGAGGAGGCCACGCCTGCGCCATCGAGGCTGAGGAACTGCCAGTCATAGAGTGTCCGGCGCGACAGGGTGTTCGCGCCGCGCAGCGGTTCGACTGCATTGGCAAGGCAATGGTTTGAAAAGGCCGGAAACAGCAGCACGCCAACGCTGCGGGGCGGCGACATCTGTTGCGGGTTCTGCATGGTTTTTGATTAATCCTGCACAATTCTTGTGTGCGCATCTTCCATAGTCAGGCCAACAGGACAAGGGAGAGCCCCATGCATTTCGGCCTGACCGATGAACAGGAAATGATCGTCTCGACCGTGCGCAGCTTCGTCGAGAAGGAGATTTACCCGCACGAAGACGCGGTGGAGCGCAGCGGTGAAGTGCCGAAAGAGGTGGCCGACGAGATCAAGCGCAAGACCATCGAGATTGGCTTTTACGCCTGCAACTTTCCCGAAGAGGTCGGCGGCGCCGGGCTGAGCCACCTTGATTTCGCTCTGGTGGAGCGGGAATTGGGGCGCGGGTCCATGGCGCTCAACCATTTCTTCGGGCGACCGCAGAACATCCTGATGGCCTGCGAGGGCGAGCAGAGGGACCGCTACCTGCTGCCTGCCGTGCGCGGCGAACGGATGGACGCGCTGGCAATGACCGAACCGGGGGCCGGGTCGGACGTGCGGGGGATGAAATGTTCCGCGGTGCGCGATGGTGGGGATTGGGTTGTGAATGGCACCAAGCACTTCATTTCCGGCGCGGACCATGCGGATTTCATCATCGTCTTCATCGCCACGGGTGAGGATCAGACGCCGAAGGGCCCGAAAAAGCGGATCACGGCGTTTCTGGTGGATCGAGGCACGCCCGGTTTCACCATCCGCGACGGCTACAAATCGGTCAGCCATCGGGGCTACAAGAACATGGTGCTGGAGTTCGACGATTGCCGGCTGCCCGACGCGCAGGTCTTGGGGGAGGTCGATGGTGGGTTCGAAGTGATGAACACCTGGCTCTATGCCACGCGGATCACGGTTGCCACCATGAGCGTCGGTCGCGCCCGGCGGGTTTTCGACTACGCGCTGAATTATGCGGCAGAGCGGGAACAGTTCGGGCAGCAGATTGCAAAATTTCAGGGCGTGAGCTTTCAGATCGCGGATATGATCACCGAGATTGATGCGGCGGACCTGCTGACGCTGAATGCGGCCTGGCGGCTGGATCAGGGGTTGCCTGCGAACCGGGAGATTGCCTCGGCCAAGGTTTATGCATCCGAGATGCTGGCGCGGGTCACGGATACGGCGATGCAAATCTATGGCGGCATGGGGTTGATGAGTGACTATCCGATCGAGCGGTTCTGGCGCGATGCGCGGGTGGAGCGGATCTGGGACGGGACCAGCGAAATCCAGCGCCACATCATCAGCCGGGAGCTGTTCCGGCCTTTGGGTGCGTGATGAAGGGGGGTTCGCCGCGCTGTCGCGCGTCGATCCGCGCGCGACCGTGCCGGTCGCGCGGGTGGGGGCGCTGCCCCCCGTCGCCTGACGGCGACCCCCCCCCGGAGTATTTTTGCCAAGAAGAAGGGGGCGTTATGCGTAACCTCGACCGATTGCTGAGGCCCCGGAGCATTGCCGTTGTCGGCGGCGGGGCGTGGTGTGCGAATGTTCTTCGTGAATGCCGCAAGATCGGGTTTTCCGGCGACTTGTGGCCGGTACATCCGCGCCGTACCGAAATGGCGGGGCTGCCGGTCTTTTCGCATGTCGAAGACCTGCCGGGGGCACCGGACGCGGTCTTTGTCGGGGTAAACCGGTATGTGACCGTCGAGACCGTGGCATTGCTGTCGGGTATGGGCGCTGGCGGCGCGATCTGTTTTGCCAGCGGCTTTGCAGAGGCCGAGCGGGAACTCGCGGATGGGCCGGAGCTGCAGCGGGCGCTGATCGACGCTGCGGGGGATATGCCGATCCTCGGGCCGAATTGTTATGGGCTGCTGAATGCGCTGGATGGGGCGGTGCTGTGGCCGGACCAGCATGGGCTGGTTCCCGTCGAACGTGGCGTGGCCTTCGTGCTGCAAAGCTCCAACATCGCGTGCAATATCTCGATGCAGGCGCGGGGGCTGCCGATTGCCTATATCCTGACGGCGGGCAACCAGGCCCAGACCGATTTGGCCGAAATGGGGCGCGGCTTGCTGGCCGACCCCCGAGTGACAGCGCTTGGCCTGCATATCGAGGGGATTGCGGACCTGCGGGGGCTGGAGGCCCTGTCGCGTGAGGCGCGGGCCGTGGGCAAATCCATTGTTGCGCTGAAGGTGGGGGCGTCCGACCAGGCACGGGCGGCGACGGTGTCGCATACCGCCTCGGTCGCTGGCAGTGACGCGGGCGGTCGGGCGGTGTTGGCACGGCTCGGGATCGCGCAGGCGCGGACCCTGTCGGACATGCTGGAGACGCTGAAGATCCTGCATGCGGGCGGGCCCTTGGCGTCGAACCGGATCGCGTCGATGTCGTGTTCCGGCGGCGAGGCCAGCCTGATGGCCGATCTGGCGCTGGACACGGGGCTGGTCTTTCCGGCGTTGCAACCGGAGCAGGCGATGGCCCTGGCCGAGGCGTTGGGGCCCAAGGTTGCGCTGGCCAACCCGTTGGATTACCACACCTATATATGGGGCGATGGCCCGGCGACGGCATCCTGTTTCAGGGCCATGATGCAAGGCGATCTGGCCATGGGCTGCGCGGTCCTGGACTTCCCCAGACCGGACCGCTGTGATGGCACGGATTGGCACAAGGTGGTCGAGGCCGCGGTCGCAACGCAAGCTGCCACTGGCAAGCGCATGGCGGTGCTGGGAAGCATTCCCGAAACCATGCCGGAAGCGGTTGCCGATGCGGCGATGGCGCAGGGGATCGTTCCGTTCTGCGGCATGGGAGAGGCGCTGGCGGCGATGGACCTGGCGGCGTGGCTGGGAGAGGCGCGCGAAGATCAGGGGCCTGTCCTGATGCCGGGGCGGCCGGTTGCGGCGCAGGTCTTGAGCGAGGCCGAGGCCAAGGCGCGGCTGGCGGCGCATGGGGTGCGGGTGCCGCGGGCGGGACGGGCCGCGTCGCCGGAGGCGGCGGCGCGCGTTGCGCAGAGCATAGGATTCCCCGTGGTCCTGAAGGGCGAGGGCGTTGCCCACAAGACCGAAGCTGGGGCGATCGCCTTGAACCTGCGCGATGCGGCGGCGGTCGGGACGGCGGTGCGCGGGATGGGGGCGGAAAGCGTCCTCGTCGAGGAAATGGTAAGCGGTGGTTTGGTCGAATTGCTGGTGGGCGTGGTGCGCGACCCGGCGCATGGGTTCGTGCTGACCCTGGGCGCGGGCGGGACGCTGACCGAAATCCTGAAAGACACGGCCTCGCTGCTGCTGCCTGCGTCACGCGGCGCGGTGCAAGAGGCGTTGAGCCGCCTGAAAATCGCGCCGCTTCTGGCTGGCTATCGGGGGGCGGCGGCGGTTAACATGGCGGCGGTGCTCGATACGGTCATGGCCGTACAAGCCTTTGTCACGGAAGAGGCTTCCTGGCTTGAAGAGGTGGAAATCAACCCCTTGATCTGCACGGGCGCAGGGGCGATTGCCGCCGATGCGCTGATCACGATTGGAGAGAAAACATGACGGACAATCCCATTCGCGCGGAGCGGCGCGGGCATGTGTTGGAGGTCACTCTGGACCGGCCCAAGGCCAATGCGATCGACCTGAAAACCAGTGTGATCATGGGCGAGGTCTTTACTGGGTTTCGGGACGATCCCGAGTTGCGGGTGGCGATTGTCACCGGGGCGGGCGAAAAGTTCTTTTGCCCTGGCTGGGACTTGAAGGCGGCGGCGGGTGGCGATGCCGTGGATGGCGACTACGGGAAGGGTGGTTTCGGCGGGTTGCAGGAACTCAGGGGGTTGAATAAGCCTGTGATTTCAGCGGTTAACGGGATCTGCTGCGGCGGCGGGCTGGAACTGGCCTTGTCAGGTGACATCATTCTGGCGGCCGAGCACGCGACCTTTGCCTTGCCGGAAATCCGGTCGGGCACGGTGGCGGACGCGGCCAGCATCAAGCTGCCCAAACGCATCCCCTATCACATCGCCATGGAGATGCTGTTCACCGGCCGATGGATCGACGCCGAAGAGGCGGCGCGGTGGGGGATGATCAACCATATTTACCCATCGAATCAATTGCTTGCCAAGGCGCGCGAGATGGCGGACCTTCTGGCCTCGGGGCCGCCGCTGGTCTATGCGGCGATCAAGGAAATCGTGCGCGAGGCGGAGGCCATGAGCTTTCAGGACGCGATGAACCGGATCACCAAAAGCCAGTTCGAGACGGTCGAAACGCTCTACCGGTCCGAGGATCAGAGGGAGGGGGCGCGGGCCTTTTCCGAGGGGCGCGACCCGGTCTGGAAAGGGCGCTGACGCCCGAAAAAACCCCCGTCGCCCCCCGTACACCGGGCGTACACCCCCTGTGCACCCCCCGTACACCGGATTGGCGGCTTTCCGGGGTCGGCGTCAAATAAGAGAGGTCCCCGCTTGCGCGGGGATGACAGAGCAGGGGTGATAACGACGTTGCCCGTCACCGCAGCCCCGAGGCGCGGCAGGGGCATGAGGAGATGGGGTTCTCCGATGGCTGGGGGACGGTGGTCACCCAGCTTGAAGGCTATGCCAGGGGGCTGATGGCGCGCTGAGGCCCTGCGGGATCGTCGGCTGACGCCGCCGATCCGGGCGAGGGGGCGCTGCCCCCTCGCGCTCCCCCGGAGTATTTTTGCCAAGAAGAAGGGATCAGGGTTCGCCCATGGTCAGGGTGACGCGGTCGCCTGCGAACCATGTGCGGCCATATTCCACCGGCGTACCCGCGGCATCGACATTGATGCTGACCGCGCGCAGGATCGGGGCGCCGGGTTGCAGGCGCAGGTGCACGGCCTGGGTGGGCGAGGCCGTCTTGGCGGTGATCCGGGTCGAGGCGCGGGTATAGTCGGCCAATCCCTGGGCCCTGAAGGCTGCCGTGACCGAGCGGTGGTGGCGCAGGTCGTCCAGCATGGTGGGGAAGCGGTCGGCGGGAAAGACCGAGCGGGCGAGCGCGATGGGCTGGTCGTCTGAAAACGAGAGCCCTTCATAGGCATGGACGGCAGCGC
Organism: Nioella nitratireducens; assembly: GCF_001879715.1. Classification (GTDB taxonomy): domain Bacteria; phylum Pseudomonadota; class Alphaproteobacteria; order Rhodobacterales; family Rhodobacteraceae; genus Nioella; species Nioella nitratireducens. Next base: position 57,578 of record NZ_MNBW01000005.1, read on the forward strand.
CGGGCGCGAGGCCAAGTGCCAGAGCCTCGCGCGCATCGGCGGCGCGGGTGGCGAGGTGCAGGATTTCGCGCCCCGGCACCCGGCCCGAGGCCATGAGGTTCTGGTGGAAGCGCACCCGCTGGCCGATGGCGTAGTCGGTGGGCCGATGCGTCACGAATACGCCTGCGCCACGTCGGGAATGGACCGTGCCGTCCTCGGCCAGGGCCGACAGGGCGCGGCGCACGGTATGGCGGTTCACGCCGAAGCGGTCGGAAAGCTGCGCCTCGGTCGGCAGGCGGTCGCCGGGCTGGTAGTGGCCGCGCGCGATCTCGTCGCTGAGCGTGGCACGGATGGCCGTCCAGAGCGGGCTGCGTCCCATATGTCACCAAACTTTCATCATGCGGCACTTGCCCCGACTCGGGGGCGTCTGTATGGATTTGTCTAGTTGTATATATAAATGGACAACTTGGCAAGATGTCTGATCAAATTGAAATTGACGCCCGCAAGGCCCGGCTCTCGACGCTGGCCAAGGCACCGCATGCGCGGCTGCTGGACTTGTGGCAGGGCTTTGGCGCGGCGCCGGAGCATGAGGTGCTGCGCGCGCCCGAGATCGGCACCGTGATGGTGCGGGGACGCGCGGGGGCCGTGGGCGCGCCGTTCAACCTTGGCGAAATCACCGTGACGCGGTGTTCGGTCCGGTTGGGATCGGGCGCGGTTGGGCATGGCTATGTGCAGGGGCGCAGCCATGAGGCGGCGCGCGCTGTTGCGCTGATCGACGCCCTGTCCGAGGACGGGCAGGCGGCGGCGCTGGAGGCGGCGATCCTGTTGCCGCTGCGGGCCGAGGCCGAAGGCGGCAAGGCCGCGCGGGCCGAAAAGGCCGCCGCGACGAAGGTGGAATTCTTTACCATCGTGCGGGGAGAATGAGCATGGAAATGACGGCGATGGATGGCGGCTTTGCCGATGCCCCGCGTGAGGCGGCGCTGGCGTTTCGCGCGGCGTTGCAGGTGCTGGCCCGGCCCGGTCGGATCGACCGGCTGGCGGGTGCGGCGCCGCCCGCGCCGGCCTCGCCCGCTGCGGGGGCGCTTCTTCTGACGCTGTGCGACCCGGAAACCGGGGTCTATCTGGCGGGGGCGCATGACACGCAAGCGCTGCGCCAGTGGATCACCTTTCACTGCGGTGCGCCGCTGGTGGGGCCGGAGCAGGCCGATTTCGCGCTTGGAACATGGGCGGCGTTGCAGCCGGTCGGGGCCTATCGGATCGGGACGTCGGAATACCCGGACCGCTCGGCCACGCTGATCGTCGAGACGGAGGTGCTGGACCCCGCGGGCGCGCGGTTGACCGGGCCGGGGATCGAGGCCGAGGCGGCGCTGAGCCTGCCGGAGCTGGCGGCGTTCCAGGCCAATGCCAAGCGCTTCCCGCTGGGGTTCGACTGTTACTTCACCTGTGGCGACCGGGTGGCCGGTCTGCCGCGATCCACGACCGTGACGGAGGCTGGCTGATGTATGTGGCTGTAAAAGGCGGCGAGCGGGCGATCGACAATGCGCACGCGTGGCTGGCCGAGGAACGCCGGGGCGACACGGATGTGTCCGAGTTGAGCCTGGCCCAGATCCGCGAGCAACTGGCGCTGGCGGTGAACCGGGTGATGGCCGAGGGGTCGCTTTATGATCCCGACCTTGCGGCACTGGCGATCAAGCAGGCGCGGGGCGACATGATCGAGGCGGTGTTCCTGATCAGGGCCTACCGCACGACGTTGCCGCGGTTTGGCGCGTCGGCGCCGGTGGCGACCGGGGCGATGGCCTGTGACCGGCGCATCAGCGCGACCTTCAAGGATTTGCCGGGCGGGCAGGTACTGGGGCCGACCTTCGACTATACCCACCGGCTGCTGGATTTCGCGCTGGCCGCCGAGGGCGGTGAGGTGCCGGAGCCCGCGACCGGCGCGGCCACCGAGGGCGACCTGCCGCATGTGACAAGCTTTCTGGCGCGGGAAGACCTGATTCAGGACGAACCCGAGGGCCCGGCCACGCCGCGCGACCTGACGCGAGAGCCGCTGGATTTCCCGGCAGACCGGCCCCTGCGCTTGCAGGCGTTGACGCGGGGGGACGAGGGGTTCGTGCTGTCGATGGCTTATTCCACGCAACGCGGCTATGGCCGCAACCACCCCTTCGTGGGAGAGTTGCGCGTGGGCACGGTGCCGGTCGAGATGGAGATCCCGGAACTGGGCTTTGCCATCGAGATCGGCGAGGTGAAGGTCACCGAATGCGAGACCGTGAACCAGTTTCTGGGGAGCAAGAGCGAGCCGCCGCAATTCACGCGGGGCTATGGGCTGGTCTTCGGGCATTCGGAGCGCAAGGCGATTTCGATGGCGCTGGTGGACCGGGCGTTACGCTGGGAAGAACTGGGCGAAGATGACATGGGTGCGCCTGCGCAGGATGCGGAATTCGTGCTGTATCATTCGGATAACGTGCAGGCGACGGGGTTCCTCGAACATATCAAGCTGCCGCATTACGTCGACTTCCAGTCCGAACTGGAACTGATCCGGCGCATCCGGGCCGAGGCCATGGCCGCGCAGGGCGACGTGCAGGAGGCGGCGGAATGATCGCGGTCGTTGGCGCAAAAAAAGACGGCGCCACGATGGGCGCCGCTTTCAGGCTGTGGCGGTTGCCCCGGCGCGGCCGGGGCACAACAGCTTTACGCCGGAGCGCCGCTGTCCATCGTATCCGCGTCCGCGCGCTCTTCACGGCGCGCGAGGATGAATTTGTGAAGCGCGTTTGCGCCCATGGTGCAGCATACGACGGTGGCGATGCAGGCAAGGTAAAGTGTCATGTAACGTCTCCAGTTTGGTTTTACTCGTTGTGTCTCAGAACATCGCCCCGGTTTGTGGCACGTTGACGGCGGAGAATGGGAAATGATCAGCAATTATAACTTTGCCTATCTCGATGAGCAGACCAAGCGGATGATCCGCCGCGCCATCCTGAAGGGCGTCTCGGTTCCCGGTTATCAGGTGCCGTTTGCCAGCCGCGAAATGCCGATGCCCTATGGCTGGGGCACGGGCGGTGTGCAGGTCAGCGCGGCCTGCCTGACGCCCGACGATACCTTCAAGGTGATCGACCAGGGCGCGGACGATACGACCAACGCGGTTTCTATCCGCAAGTTCTTTGAAAAAACGGCTGGTGTGGCGGTGACCGAGCGCACATCCGACGCCACTGTGATCCAGACGCGGCACCGGATTCCGGAAACCGACCTGACAGAGGATCAGATCCTCGTCTATCAGGTGCCGATCCCCGAACCGCTGCGGTTTCTGGAACCGCGCGAGACCGAGACACGCAAGATGCACGCCTTGGAAGAATACGGCCTGATGCATGTTAAGCTGTATGAAGACATTGCAAAACATGGCGAAATAGCGACAGCCTATGCCTATCCGGTGAAAGTTGAAGGCCGCTACGTGATGGACCCTTCGCCGATTCCCAAGTTCGACAACCCGAAGCTGGAATCGGCGGCGCTGCAATTGTTCGGGGCCGGGCGCGAACAACGCATCTATGCGGTGCCACCTTATACCAAGGTGGTGAGCCTCGATTTCGAGGACTACCCGTTCGACCCCTCGCGCGCCGACCACCCGTGTGAATTGTGCGGGGCCGAGGACAGCTATCTCGACGAGGTGATCGTCGATGACGCGGGCGGGCGGATCTTCGTCTGTTCCGATACCGATTACTGCGCCGCGCGCCGCGAAAAAGGAGAGGCCGCATGACCGCCGCCGTGAAAGAGACCCCGGTGACCCCGCTGCTTGAGGTGCGAAACCTCTCCAAGTTCTATGGCGCGCGCATTGGCTGTGAGAACGTGAATTTCAATCTCTATCCCGGCGAGGTTCTGGGCATCGTGGGAGAGTCCGGCTCGGGAAAGTCCACCTTGCTGAACTGTCTTGCCGGCCATCTGCCGTCCGATAGCGGCGAGGTGATCTTCGACACCCGCGCCGACGGCCCGCAGGACACGCTGACCATGAGCGAGCCGGAACGGCGGATGTTGGGGCGCACCGATTGGGCCTTTGTTCACCAGAACCCGCGCGACGGGCTGCGGATGCGGATCAGCGCGGGCGGCAATGTGGGCGAGCGGCTGATGGCCGTGGGCGCGCGCCATTATGGCGACATCCGGCAGGAAGCCGGTGATTGGCTGGCGCGGGTCGAGATCGACATGAGCCGGATCGACGACCGCCCCTCGGGCTTTTCGGGCGGGATGCAGCAACGCCTGCAAATCGCGCGCAACCTTGTGACCGGGCCGCGACTGGTGTTCATGGACGAACCCACCGGCGGGCTGGACGTGAGCGTGCAGGCGCGTCTGCTGGACCTGTTGCGCGGTCTGGTGCGGCGGCTTGGGCTGTCTGCGATCATCGTCACCCACGATCTGGCGGTGGTGCGGCTGCTGGCCGACCGGCTGATGGTGATGAAGGGCGGGCAGGTGGTGGAAACCGGCCTGACGGACCAGGTGCTGGACGATCCGCAACACGCCTATACACAGTTGCTGGTCAGCTCGGTCCTGCAGGTATGATATGCTGACGGCCTACGGACATAGCGGCAAGGGGCTGATCGCGCTGGAGGCGGGGGCGGGGTCTCTCATCGACGATCGCGGCGCGGTGACGATCCCGGACGAGGCGGTGTGGATCGACCTTTTCCGCCCGCTGCCGCGACAGGTCGAGGCGGTGCGCGCCCTTGGCGTTGATGTGCCGACGCTGGAAGAGATGGAGCAGATCGAGATTTCAAACCGGCTGTTCCGCGAAGAGGGGCTGGAATACCTGACCGTCGTGCTGCCGGGAAAGACCGCGGATGGCGAGCCCTCTGCCGGGCCGGTGACCTTCATCCTGACACCCGACCGGCTGGTGACGGTGCGCCACCATGCGCCGCGCCCGTTCGAGGTTTTCCCGCCGCGCGCGGCGCAATCGGCGGCGGGGTGCGGGTCGCCCGACCGGATTTTCCTTGGGCTTGGGGAAGAGATCGTGGCGCGGCTGGCGGATTTGCTGGAAGCGGCGGGCCGGGTGCTGGACGAGGCCGCGCGCAGCGTCTTTGCCGAGGATGCCACCAGCGATTCCGACGCGTTGCAGGCGACCTTGCGGCGGGTCGGCCAACAGGGGGAACTGATCGGCCGGGTGCGGCTGGCCCTTCTGACCATGGAGCGTGCGGTATCCTATTTCGGCGCGATCGAGCGGGATGACCCGGCGCAAGCGCTGATCAAGGGGCTAATGCGCGATATTCAGGCCCTGTCGGTCCATAGCGATTACCTGTCCGGGCGGATCGGCCTGACAGTCGATGCCACGATGGGCATGATCAATCTCTTGCAGAATGCCACTGTGCGGATCGTGTCCGTGGCGGCGGTTCTGTTCCTGCCGCCGACGCTTGTTGCGTCGATCTACGGGATGAACTTTCACCTGATGCCAGAGCTGGACAGCCCGTGGGGCTATCCGGCGGCGCTGGCGTTGATGCTGGCCTCGGCGGTTGGCTGTTACCTGATTTTCAAATGGAAGAAATGGCTATGATCACGGTCGAAAACCTCGCCAAGTCCTTTACGCTGCACAATCAGGGCAGCGCGGTCATCCCGGTGCTGGAAGGGGCCGATTTCACCGTGGCCCCCGGCGAATGCGTGGCGCTGACGGGGGAAAGTGGCGCGGGCAAATCCACCGTCATGCGCATCCTCTACGGCAATTACCTGGCGCAGGCGGGGCGGGTGATGATCGGCGACGTGGACCTGACCGCCGCCGAACCGCGCGAGATCCTTGGCCTGCGGCGCGAGACACTGGGCTATGTCAGCCAGTTCCTGCGTGTGGTGCCCCGCGTGCCGACGCTGGAGGTGGTGGCAGAGCCGCTTTTGGCGCTTGGGGTCGCGGACGACGCGGCCTTTGCCCGCGCCCGTGACCTGCTGACCCGGCTGCGCATTCCCGAAACGCTGTGGGGCCTGTCACCCACCACCTTCTCGGGCGGGGAACAGCAGCGGGTGAACATCGCGCGCGGCTTTGCCCATGGCTATCCGGCGCTGCTGCTGGATGAGCCGACCGCGAGCCTCGATGCGCTGAACCGCGAAACGGTGTTGCAACTCATTGAAGAGGCCAAGGCGAACGGCGCGGCCATCGTCGGCATTTTCCACGACGTGGAGGCCCGCACCCGCGTGGCCGACCGCGAGGTCAATGTCAGCGCCTTCACCCCGGTCGCGGCATGAGCACCGGACGCTTCATCGCGGTCGTTGGCCCCTCGGGCGTTGGCAAGGACAGCGTGATGGAGGCGCTGATCGCGGCGCATCCCGATTTCCACCGGGTGCGGCGGGTTATCACCCGCCCCTCGGCGGCGGGGGGCGAGGATTTCGAGGGCGTCAGCCGGGCCGAGTTCGAAGCCCGCCGCGACGCCGGGGCCTTTGCCCTGTGGTGGCCCGCGCACGGGTTGCTGTACGGGATTCCAGCCTCGGTCCACAAAACCCTGTCGCTCGGGATCGACGTTCTGGCAAACCTGTCGCGTGCGCACCTGTTGGCGGCGGCCGAGGTGTTTCCCAGTCTGCACGTCCTGCACGTCACCGCCGCGCCCGAGGTGCTGGCGCAGCGGCTGGCGGCACGGGGGCGCGAAACGCCCGAGGATATCCGCGCCCGTCTGGCGCGCGAGGTGGCCTTGCCCGACGGGCTACGGGTGACCGAAGTGGACAATGGCGGGCGGCTGCAAGACAGTGTCGAGACCGCCCTTGCCGCGCTTTACCCCGAAAGGGTGTAGCGATGGAGGGCGTGAAACCTGCCTTGCGCGTCTTCTCCCATCAGGGCGAGGTCTGCGATGCGGTAGGGCTGCGGCAGGACCGGCGTGAACTCTTTGCGCAGGTGTTCGGCCATGGTCTCGGCGTTGTCGCCAAGACGGCCTGTCAGCGTCAGGTGAAAGCGGAACTCTTCCATCACGTAAGGGTAACCCCATTGGGCGAGGTTGGCCTCTTGCCGGGCAGAAAGATCCGATGCGCGGCGCCGTTCCAGCTCGGCCTCGGAGGGGGCGGAGCGGAAGGCATCGAGCCCTTTCACGGTTTCCGCCGCCAGATGCGTCAGCGTGTCGGAGGGGACAACCGGCACCACCGCGACGAAGCCGCCAAGGCGGCGCACGGTCAGGGCCGGAATCTCGACCGGCGCGAGCCGGGAAAACAGTGCGGTCGCGGCATCGCGCAGCGCTCCCTCGGTCATGCCGTCGGCCAGCCGGAAGGGTGGTTTCACGGTGCCGTGAAAGCCGTATTTGCGGGGCGTCCCGGTCATCTCGGCCACCGGGCGGGGCAGGCCCTCGACCTCGGGGTGATCCAGCTTGCAGCCCGCCACGCTGTCCCAACCCAGCCACGCGGCCCCCTTGGCGTAAAACGCCCCGTGGGGCACGGCGTAGATTCCGTAGCGGCGATAGGCGGTCATAATTCTTTCCTTTCCAACCTCGAAGAGGTCACGTTCAGATGACAGAAGAGACGATCCTTGCCAATGCACGGCTGGTGCTGCCCGAGGGCGAGATCACCGGCAGCCTGCGGATGGCGGATGGCGAGATCACCGATATTGCAGGGGGGGCGAGCGTGCCCGCCGGGGCCATCGACTGTGGCGGCGACTACGTTGCGCCGGGGCTGATCGAACTGCACACCGACAACCTCGAACGCCATATCCGCCCGCGCCCGAGCGCCGACTGGCCCCATGCCGCCGCCATCGTCGCCCATGACGCGGAACTGGCCGCGACGGGGATCACCACGGTCTTTGACGCGATCCGCGTGGGGTCGATCGAGGGCAAGGGCGGCGTCGGCTGGCGCCGCTATGCCCGCGCGCTGGCCGACGAGGTTCTGGCGATGCGCGCGAGCGGGGCGCTGAAGATCAGCCACCATTTGCATCTGCGCGCCGAGATCTGCTCGGACACGTTGATCGAGGAACTGGACGATTTCGGCCCCGAGGACCGCGTCGGCATCCTGAGCCTGATGGACCACACGCCGGGGCAGCGCCAATTCGCGGACCTGCGCCAATACGAGATCTACATGCGCGGCAAGCACGGCCTGTCGGAGGACGTCTTCAACGAGCATGTGGCGACCCGGGTGGCGCTGGGTGAAAAGGTGCGCGAGCCGCATGAGGCCGCCGCCGTGGCTGCCGCGCAGCGCTTTGGCGCGGTGATGGCGAGCCATGACGACACGACCGAAACGCATGTGACGCGGTCTGCCGAGCATGGCATCGCGCTGGCCGAGTTTCCCACGACCGAGGCCGCCGCGCGCGCCTGTCAGGCGCATGGCATCGCGGTGATGATGGGGGCGCCCAACCTTGTGCGGGGCGGGTCGCATTCGGGCAACGTGGCCGCCGGGGAACTGGCCGAATTGGGGCTGCTGGATATCCTGTCGTCCGACTACGTGCCTTCGGCGCTGCTCTATGCTGCGGTGAAGCTGGGCGTGTTGTGGGACTCGATGCCCGACGCCATCGCCACCGTCACAAGCGCCCCGGCCAAGGCCTCGGGGCTGGAAGACCGGGGGCAATTGGTGCCGGGGCTGCGGGCCGATGTGCTGCGCTTCGGTCTGTCGGGCGAGGTGCCGCTGTTGCGCGGAGTCTGGTCGCATGGAGTTCGCGTGGCCTGAGGGCAGGGCGCGGCGCGGCGCCCGCCCGTGCGGGGCCGGTGTTCGGGGTTTCAAAATACCCGCACGCCTTCGCGCCAGACGGCGCTGACCTGCGGCTGGCCGTGCACCACGCGCACGGCGGCAAGGTCAGCGCGCAGGCCTTCCTCGATCCGGCCCCGGTCGCCCAAACCGGTCAATTGTGCCGGGCGGTCGGTGACCAGGGCGACGGCTTCGTGCAGCTTGTGGGGCAGGGCGGGATCGGCGGCGATGGCAAAGGCCGCATCCAGCGGACTGCGCGGGATGTAGTCGGACGCCAGCACATCCACCAACCGCTGTTCCAGCAGGGTCCGCACCGCGACATTGCCCGATTGCGACCCGCCGCGCAGGTAGTTGGGGGCGCCCGCCACGATGGCCTGCCCGTAATCGCGTGCCTTGCGGGCGGCATCCAGCGTTGTGGGAAATTCCGAGATCGTGACGCCCTCGGCCTGTGCCTGATCGACATGGTCGAGCGTGCGGTCATCATGGCTCATCAATGGCAGGGCGTGGGCGTGGGTGGCGGCGACCACATGGGCGCGCACTTCGGCACCGACGCGGGCCGAGCGGTCCAGCAGTTCCTGCATCCGCAGACGGCCCTCTGCCTCGTCGATCTCCATCTCGTGGATCATGTGGTGGAACCAGCGCTCCATGTCGGGGCTTTGGCGGTCGCCGGGGGTGTGGTCCATGACCGAAACCAGCCGCGCGAGGCCCTTGCCGATGGTGGCATCGACCAGATCAATCGTGGCGGGGTCGGAGATTTCGCAGCGCATGTGCAGCAGGTGCTCGGCGCGGAACAGGCCATTGGACACGCCATGCTCGATCGCCTCGACCAGAGGTCCGAGGATTTCGCGCCGCTCGGGTCGCTTCATCGAGGCACCGACGGAAAGCGAGTCGAACACCGTCGTGGTGCCGCCCGAGATCACCACCCCGTCATGGGCCATCAGCGCGGGCAGGAAGGCCCATTGCACCGTGTTGCGGGGGTGCACATGGGCCTCGACATGGTCGGTGTGCAGATCGACGATCCCGGGGATCAGGACGTGCCCCGACAGGTCCACGCCCTCGCCCCGGTCAGAGGCAAAGCCCGCGATCCGGCCGCTCTCCACGCGCAGGGTGGCCTCGATCAAGCCTTCGGGCGTGACGATGGTGGCGTTGGACAGGGTCAAGGGGGCGGGGGCGACGGCGTCGAACATGGGTCTCTCCTGAATGCGCGTGTGCGCGTCAGAAGACCCCCGCCGGTAACGGCTTCATGTCGGGGGGATGAAGTTTCGGTGACGGTGGTGGGCCGGGGCTTCCCTGGGTCGGGCGGTGGCGGTTAGCTGCCGGTGACACACACCCGAAGGACCAAAGCCATGAAGCGCCTGAGCGAAGCCCCCACCATCCACCCAGAGGCCAGCGTGGCCCCCGACGTTTCCCTTGGCCGCTGGACCGAGGTCGGGCGCGGCACGCAGATGAAGGACAGCCAGATGGGCGATTACTCCTACATCTGCGAATGGGGCCACGTCATCTGGACCACGGTCGGCAAGTTTACCAACATCGCCAATGGCGCGCGGATCAATCCCGGCAACCACCCGACATGGCGGGCCTGCCAGCACCATGCGGTGTATCGCGCGGCGGCCTACGGGTTGGGCGAGGACGAGGACGACTTCTTCGGATGGCGCAAGGAGCATTGGGTGACCATCGGCCACGATGTCTGGATCGGCCATGGCGTCACCATCACCGCCGGGGTCAGCATCGGCGACGGGGCCGTGGTGGGCGCGGGGGCCGTGGTGACCAAGGACGTGGCGCCCTACACCATCGTCGGCGGGGTGCCCGCCAAACCGATCCGCCGCCGCTTTTCGGAAGCCCAGGCCGAGGCGCTGCAAGAGATCGCGTGGTGGGACTGGAGCCACGAGGCATTCGGGGCGGCATTGCCCGATTTCCGAAAATTGTCGGTGGATGAATTCATAGACAAATACCGCTGAGCGGGAGTTGGGGGGCTGCCAAAGCCCCCTGATTTGACGTGGTTTTCCATGGTTTTCCGCAAATTCAGACAAGTTTTCGGCGTAACATTAACTTCATATATCGTTCGTCAAGCTTTCACATCCGCGCCGTAGCCGATGGCTCGTGTTCAGGGGCGGATCGGCTGCATTCGGCAGGTGGCCCCCCTGAGGCTGAAACGCATTCAGGACGGGACAGAAACGATGTTCAAGAAATCCTTGGTCGCCCTCATCATGGGCGCGACCGCCCTCACCTCGACCGCAGCTTTTGCCGAAAGCCATGGCGGCTCTGCCGATTGGCGTGACGAAGTTCCGGTGTTCCGCATCGGCATCCTCGGCGGCGAAAACGAAGCCGACCGCCTGCGCGACCACGCTTGCCAGCAGGCTTATCTGGAAGAGCGTCTTGGCGTTCCGGTCGAACTCTACCCCGCCTCCGACTATGCTGGCGTTCTTCAGGGCCTGCTGGCCGGTCAGCTGGAATTCGCTGGTCTGGGCTCTTCGGGCTATGCCGGCATCTACCTGCAAGACCCCGAAGCGGTTGAGCCGCTCTACACCGTCATGCAGGTGGATGGCTCGCTCGGCTATTACTCGGTCATGTATACCCGCGCCGACAGCGGCATCGAGAGCCTGGCCGACATGGAAGGCCACAGCCTGGCGTTCGCTGACCCGAACTCCACCTCCGGCTACCTGGTCCCGTCCTACGAATTGGCCAATGAAGAAGGCCTCAACATGGACACCTACTTCTCGCAGACCGGCTTTGGTGGCGGCCACGAGCAGGCGGTTGTCGCGGTTCTGAACGGTCAGTACGACGCTGGCGTTACCTGGACGTCGGGTGTTGGCAACTACGACGAAGGTTACTCGCGCGGCAACCTGCGTTCGATGGTGGATCGCGGCATGCTGGACATGAACGAGATCCGCGTTCTGTGGCAGTCGAACCTGATCACCAACGGCCCCCGCGTCATCCGTTCCGACGTTCCGCAGGAACTGAAAGACCTGGTGATGGGCGCCATGATGCAGCTGCAGGTCCAGGACCGCGAATGCTTCGATGCCATCAACGACGGTGAGTCGCTCGGCTACTGGCCGATCAACCACGACTTCTACACGCCGATCATCAACATGCGTCGTGAGGCCGCCAGCAACCGCTGAGCCGACCAGACCTAACGCCGCGGAGCTGGCCCTTGCGCCCGCTCCGCGGTTTTTCCTTTGCCGGGGGGCCAAGGCCCGGCCCGGCCCAGACTTCGGGACCGCCTCCATGCTCAAGCTCGACAAGTTGACCCGCCGCTTCAAGGATACCGTCGCGGTGTCCTCTGCATCGCTCGACATCCCCGACGGCCAGATGGTCGGAATCATCGGTCGTTCCGGCGCGGGGAAATCCACCCTTCTGCGCCTGCTCAACCGGCTGATCGACCCGAGCGACGGTCAGATCCTGTTCGGCGACAACGACATTGCGCAACTCAGGGGGCGCGACCTGCGCGCGTGGCGGTCTGACTGCGCAATGATCTTTCAGCAGTTCAACCTTGTGGGCCGTCTCGACGTGCTGACCAACGTGATGACCGGTCGCCTCTTCGAAATGCCGGGCTGGCGCGCGATGGCACAGATCTTCACCGCCGAGGAACGCGCGCTGGCGGTGCAGGCGCTGGATCGCCTCGGCATGGCGCACACCGCGCTGCAACGGGCCGAGACGCTTTCGGGCGGGCAACAGCAACGGGTGGCGATTGCGCGTGCCTTGGCGCAGCAGCCGCGCATCCTGTTGGCAGATGAACCGATTGCCTCGCTCGACCCGATGAACGCCAAGATCGTGATGGACAGCCTGCGCTCGATCAACCGCGAGGATGGCATCACCGTGATCTGCAACCTGCACACGTTGGACACCGCGCGCGACTATTGCGACCGGATTATCGGAATGCAGGACGGCCGCGTGGTGTTCGATGGCACGCCCGAGCAACTGACCCTTGGCATGGCGCGCGACATCTACGGCGCCGAAGCGGGCGAGGCCTTCAACGAGGCCGCGACCTCCACCTCGCTCGGGGCGCGTCCCGCGCCCGCGCGCGCAACCGCCTGAGGTCCGCGACATGAGTGACCAAAACGACGCCGTCAGCACCTTCGAGCGCCACCGCGCCGAACTGCTGGCCTCCAAGCGGCTGATGACCATCGTCGCCCTTGCGATCTTCCTGATTTGCGTGGCCCTGTCCGTCTGGATCAGCCGCTTTACACCCGAGCGGCTGGCCAATGGCGTGCCGCGCATTTTCGAATATTTCCAGACGATCGTTCCCCAACTGCAATGGGATGTGCTGTTCGAGGCACGTAACGAGGCGGGCCGCGCGACGCCGGGGTCGCTGACCTACTGGTATGCCGATTTCTGGACCTATATCGAGCTGATCGGCGAAACGATCCTGATGGCCATCACCGCCACCATGATCGGCGCCATCGGCGCTTTCGTCCTCAGCTTCCCGGCCGCGCACAACTTTGCCCCGAACAGCTGGGTGCATTGGCTGTCCCGCCGGTTCCTCGAACTCTGCCGTGGCATCCCCGAGATCCTGCTGGCCCTCGTGCTGGTGTTCATGGTGGGGATCGGTCCACTGGCGGGCGTGGTCGCCATCGCAATCCACACCACCGGCGCGCTTGGCAAGCTCTTCTCGGAAGTAAACGAAAACGCTTCGTCCCGGCCTGTCGAGGGCATCGCCGCCGTCGGCGGCACATGGGTGCAGCAGATGCTTTACGGCGTCGTGCCCCAAGTGACGCCCAACTTCACCAGCTATGCCCTGTTGCGCTTCGAGATCAATGTCCGCGCCTCGTCGATCATCGGCTTTGTCGGCGCCGGCGGCATCGGGCAGGAACTCAACCGGGTGATTTCCTTCTACTCGGATGACCGCGTGCTGGCGGTGCTGATCCTCGTGGTGCTGACCGTGACCGTGATCGACCTGATCTCGGAACGCCTGCGCCTTGGCTTCATCGGACGGGAGAATTTCGCATGAGCACCGCCCTCGTTTCCCCCGCCCTAATGGCCGATGTCCGGGCCACGCATCCCGAGGTCTTCGGCACCGCGTGGAAGACCGTCAAGAAATGGGCCCCGTGGGTCATCGCGCTGGTCTACCTCGTCTGGTCGTTGTGGTATTTCGATATTGCCCGCCTGCTCAACGCGTCCGAGCGGGTCTGGGACTTGCTGCGCAACTTCGTTGTGTGGCGCGACATGGAAAGCTGGCAATACGGCAACATCTACACCGGCATCGCGCAGACGCTGGCGATGGCCTTTCTCGGCACGCTTCTGGGGTCTATCGGGGCGCTTTTCGTCGGCTTCCTTGCCGCGCGCAACGTGATGCCGTTCCTCGTGGTGCGTCAGGTGATCCGCAGGGTGCTGGACGTGCTGCGCGGTGTCGATCAACTGGTCTGGGGTCTCGTCTTCGTGCGCTCGGTCGGGCTGGGGCCGCTGGCTGGCGTGCTGGCGATTTTCGTCAGCGACCTTGGCACGCTGTCCAAGCTCTATTCCGAGGCAATCGAGAACATCGACCGCAAGCAGGTCGAGGGCGTAAGGGCCACCGGGGCCGGTCCGCTGGCGGTGATCCGCTATGGCTACATCCCGCAGGTTCTGCCGGTCTTCATCTCGCAATCGCTGTATTTCCTCGAGTCCAACACCCGCTCGGCCACCATCCTCGGGATCGTGGGCGCCGGCGGTATCGGCATGATCATCATCGAACGCTTCCGCGCGAGCCTGTATGATCAGGTCGCCTTCGTGGTGCTGAACGTGCTGGTGCTGATCTTCCTGATCGACTGGCTCAGCAAACGCGTGCGCCTTTGGGCGATCGGCAAGAACACCGATTGATCCGACCACACCGTGACAGGCCCGCGCAACGTCAGGCGCGGGCCTTTTCCTATGCGCCGAGAAGACGGCGAAAGAGCCGCTTCGGCAGCCGCGCCCCAAGGCGGAAGAAGGTCGCCATCTGCCACGGGTAGGACGTGGCGAAGCGGCGCGACGTCATCGCCCTGAGCGTCCGTCGGGCGGCGTCTTCGGGGTCGATGATATAGGGCATGTCAAAGGTGTTCTTCGCCGTCAGCCGCGTGCGGATAAAGCCCGGGTTGATTTGCTGCACGAGGATGTTCTTGCGCGACAGGTCCATGTAGAGGTTCTCGGCCAGGTGCATCAGCGCGGCCTTGCTTGCGCCATAACCGATGGCCCCCGGCAGCCCGCTGAACCCGGCAAGCGAACCGATGACCACGATATGCCCTTGCCGCCGCGCGGCCATGTCTGGCACGACGTGGCCCAACACCCGCATTGCACCGGTGAAGTTGACGTCCGACACCTTCAACGCGGCATCCACGTCCCAGTCTTCTGCGCTCATCGGCTCATAGGCCCCGGCGGCATAGATCACGCCGTCTATTTCGCCGACATCGCCCGCCGCTGCCGCGACCGAGCCATCATTGGTGACATCCATCGGCAGGGCGCGCGCGCCCCGGATCTCGCCTGCCAGATCGACAAGCCGGTCGGCATTGCGGGCCGACAGGATCAGCCGTGCACCCTCGTCGGCCAAGAGATGCGCCAAGGCCCGCCCCAAGCCTTCCGACGCGCCGATCAGCCAATATGTGCGGCCTTCGAACATGGCTCAGGTCGCCGGGCGCATGGTGGCGATCAACTCGGCCACACGGATACCGAACTTGCGCATTTGCGAGCGGTTGATGATCACCCCGTTGTCCATGAGATACATCCAGTCTGTCACATCCAGCACATGCCCGCCCGCATCCTCGGGCAGGCGCAGACGGTAGGTCATGCAGATCGTCGCGCCCGACACGACGCCGCGCCCCTCGCCGACAATGTCATCGGCGGTGGCGGTGAAGGTGCCGTCATTGCCCATCCGCAGGCGCCATTCCCGGTCCTGCGTGCCGCCACCAGCATAGGCGAAATGTTCGGCCAGCGTGCCGGTGGCACCGGTCCAGACCCCGTTCATGTTGGCCGTGAAGCGAGAGGTCACGCGGCCAAGTGGCCCATAGATCACGCCTTCGCACAGGATCGGCCCCGACAGGTGGGTGCGCAGGTCAAAGGCCGGGTGTGTCCCGGCATAGGCGGCCGGGGATTGGCTGCGAAAGCCGGTCCGGTGTCGAAACACGATCCAGCCGCCAAGCAGGATAACGACGATGCCAAGCATGAAACTCATGAAACAGCCTTCCCGTGATGCATCAGTGTGACTTGGCTGACGCCGGTCTGTCCGGTCAGGAAGGCCGCCGTGCAACTGCCAAGGTAGAACCGCCAAGCACGCAGGAACTCGGGCGGGTAGCCGAGCCGGTTGATGCGCCGCTCTTCCTCCTGCATCCGGGTGTGCCACGCCTGGCAGGTCGCGGCGTAGTGGGGGCCGAACTCGAACCGGTCCACTACCTTCAATCCCGCGCGGCGGGCCTGATCGCGGATCGCCCCGTGCGACAGCAACATGCCGCCGGGAAAGATATGCGAGCGAATGAAGTCCGACCCGCGCCGGTAGATGTTGAAATAGCTGTCGGGCACGGTGATGACCTGCAACACCGCCTGTCCGTTGTCTGACAGGCGATCCTTCAGCGCCTTGAAATAGGTTGGCCAATACCGTTCGCCCACGGCCTCGACCATTTCGATCGAGACGATGTTATCGAACCGTCCTGTCGCGTCGCGATAATCCTGCAACCGGATCTCGGCCCGGCCATCCAGCCGCGCATCGGCATAGCCCTTTTGGCTCGGCGACAGGGTCAGGCCGGTCACGCGATGGCCCCGATCCGCCGCCGCCTCGGCGAAGCCACCCCAGCCACACCCGATTTCCAGCACGCTTTCGCCATGCAACTGGTTCAGGATGCGCGCGTTCTTGCGCTCTTGCGCGCGGGTCAGGTCGCTGTCGCCATCGGCAAACAGGGCCGAGGAATAGGTCATGCCGGGGTCGAGCCACAACGCATAGAACTCGTTGCCGACGTCATAGTGCTGGCGGATGTTGCGCGATGCCCCCCGGCGCGAATTGGCGCGCAGAACGGTGTTGAGCAGGCGATACCCCATCCGCGCCCAGAAGCCGCCATAAACGAAGGTTTCCAGCCGCTCCATGTTCATCAATGCCACTTGGCACAGGTCCGCGACCGAGGGCGTATCCCACAGCCCCGCCATATAGGTTTCGCCCAAACCGATATCGCCTTTGGCGGCGCAGGCGGTGACGACGGACCAGTCGTTGATCTGCATTTCGGCATCGGGCAGGCCCTGTCCGAAGGTATACATCTCGCCCTCCGGTGTGCGCAGCCGCAGGGTGCCAGCCTGTATCTGGCCGCAACTTTCCAGAAATTCGCGTTTCACGCGGGCCGTCAGGAAATTCATCAACTCACCTCTTCTGTGGGGGCTTGGGGGCGGCTGCGATAGCGCGCGCCTTTAAGTTTCAGGCGTAGCGCGTGCCAATGGATCAGCCCCCATGTGCGCAGTGTGCCGAGGGGGCGACGCAAGGTTGCGGCAAGCAGCCCCCACGTTGTCATCGGCTGGCGATTGCCGGACAGGGTGGCGACCACGCCTTCGGGGCCGTTGTCGTGCAGGATGCGGATCACGATACGTTCCGGCGTCACGCGAAACTGGAAGCGATAGCCACCGGCCACCTCTTGGAAGGGCGAGACATGCATGACCTTTTCGGCCTGCAACACGTCGCTCGGGCCGACCGGGGCAAAGCCGGGTTTGTGGCTGACATAGCTGTGCCGGTCGCCGAACGTGTTGGTCACTTCCGAGATGACCGCCACGAGTTGATCGCCCCGGAACGCCAGCCAGAAGCTGACCGGGTTGAAGACACGGCCCAGAAACGCCGGTTGCGCCAGCAACAGCAGGCGCGCATCGCTCAGGCCCCGCGCGGCCAGAACCTCGCGCGCCCACTCCGCGCCGCGCCCGTGCTTGGGCGGGCCGCCATGGTGGCGGTCCTGCACGGAAAAGAGCCCGCGCCGGTTACGCGCGAAAAGGGCCGGGCCCGCGTCGCTGTCAGGGTCGATCAGCACGAAATCCACCGAATGCGTGAAGGCATGGGCAATGCCGCCCCGCCGCGCATGGGTGGTCTTGCCGCGCAGATGTTCAGGCCACTGGCTCATGCGGCAGCAACCCGTTCCACCGGCGTCATCGCGCGGGCGATGCGCGCGGCGCTGGCGAACCCGTCTTCGTGAAAGCCGTGCCGCGTATAGGCCCCGGCGAACCACGTGTTGTTCTGGCCCTGCATCTCGCGCAGCGCCCTCTGCGCCGTGAGGGCGGCCAGATCGAAGACGGGGTGGCGAAAGCTGGTCTGATCGTAGACCAGATCCTCGCGGATCGACTGCGCGGGGTTGAGCGTCACGAACATCGGATCGCTCTCGGGGATGTTCTGAAGCCGGTTCATCCAGTAGCTGACTCCGATCGCCGGGACGTCGACCCCCGTCTGCGCCTGATAGACCCATGACGACCACACCTTGCGCCGCTTGGGCATCTGGGCGGTGTCGCGGTGCAACCAGATCGCGTTGTCCTGAAACCGGATCGCGCCGAGGGCGTTCCGCTCGGCCTGCGTGGGGCGGTCCAGCAAGCGCAGCGCCTGGTCGGAATGACAGGCGAAGATGACGTGATCGAAGACCTCCGCCGCGCCGTCTGTCTGGATCGTGACGGCGCCGGGCGTGCGGCGGACGGATTTGACCGGCGTGCCAATGCGCAGATCGGTCCCGCGTTGCGTCAGGGCGCGTTCCAATCGCGTCACATATTCCCGGCTGCCGCCATCGACGGTCCACCACTGGTGTTGACCAGTGGGCGACAGCAGCGCGTGATTGCGAAAGAATTGCACCAGTGCGCGGGCGGGGAAGGCCATGATCTGGTCGGGCGGGGTCGACCAGATCGCGCCCGATAGCGGCGCGAGGTAATAGTCGCGGAACCATTGCCCAAGCCGCAGGTCGCGCATCAGGTCCGCGATGGTGGCACTGTCGTCGCGGGCCAGCTCTTCGGCACGCGCGTTAAAGCGCAGCACGTCGCGCACCATGCGCAGGAACCCCGGCCGCGCAAGATTGCCGCGCTGTGCCAGCAGGGCGTCAAGGTTCTTGAGGCCATATTCGATCCGACCGCCGTCAATCGAGGCCCCGAAACTCATGTCGCTTTTCGCGACCGGCACGTCGAGGTCTTGGAACATCCGTGTCAGGTGCGGATAATTTGCGTAGTTGAAGACGATAAACCCCGTGTCAACCGGCTGGTCGCCGTTCAGGCCGGCCATCACCGTGCGGGCGTGACCGCCCAGGCGCGGCTCGGCCTCGTAAAGCGTGACCGCGTCATTGCGCGACAGCAGCCACGCGGCGGCCAGCCCCGAAATGCCCCCGCCGATGACGGCAATACGGCGCGAGGGTCGGAACGGGGCGTCAAAGGACATCGGGCAGTCTCCAGCTTGTGTATGCAACTCATACGAGCGGGAAATTTCTTCGGATCAAAATTGATCCGCGATTTGCGCCGACGCGTAAGAGCCGTATGTTGATCGCAACAGATATCTGCAAGCCCGCGCGCCCGGCCCGCCCGATGGCCCCGCCGCGCCCCTTGCGAAAGGAAAAGGACGCCGTGGCGCCCGAACGCGATCTATCAGAGCAAACCCGGCTGATGCTGGCGGTGCGGGACTCCTGCGACCGTCAGGCCTTTGCACGGTTGTTCGATTTCTATGCCCCCCGCCTGAAGGGCTTCGTCATGCGGGGTGGGGCAGATGCGGCGCAGGCCGAGGAAATCGTGCAGGACGTGATGCTGACGATCTGGCGCAAGGCCGATCAGTTCGATCCCACCCGCGCGCAGGTGTCGGGCTGGATCTATCAGATCACCCGGAACCGGCAGATCGACATGATCCGCCGTGTCAGCCGCGCCATGCCGGAAGAGCTCAAACACGAGGACGAGCACGACCCTGACCCCGGTCAGATCCTCGCCCTTGAACAGGAAACAGGGAAGTTGAAACAGGCGTTGGGAAAACTAAAACCGGAACAACGCCAGATGATCGAAAAAGCCTACCTCGGTGAATTGACGCATCAGGAAATACACGCCGAGACAGGGTTGCCGCTTGGAACCATTAAATCCCGCATCCGATTGGGGCTGGAACGCCTGCGGCACGAGTTGAAGGGCCTGAGAGAGCCATGAGCAAGATACATCACCATATCCCTGAACCAATGCTTGCCGCCTATGCGGCAGGAACGTTGCCGCACGTGTTCGAGGTGGTCGTGGCCACCCATATTTCGCTCTGCGCACAGTGTCGGGCAGGGTTGGAGGCACATGAAACCGCAGGCGGTGTCGTGTTGGAAGCGACCAATGCGGCCGCCCTGTCGGATGACCTGAAAGCAGATGTCCTGGCGCTGCTGGATATCGACATGCCCGAGCCGCCCGCGCCGAAAGGATCTGGTATTTTCCCGGCCCCGGTGATGGCGGCGCTGAAAAACAGGCCGCCGCGTTGGAAAAGCCTCGGGTTCGGGGTACGGCAGAGCATTCTGGAACACGGCTCTGAGGGCAGCTTGCGGCTGCTCCACATCCCGCCCGGTCGCGCTGTGCCCGATCATGGCCATAACGGGATCGAGATGACGTTGGTTCTTCAGGGCAGCTTCGCGGATGAGACCGGCGCCTTTGGCGTGGGCGATCTTGAAGTCGCTGGCGATGAGTTGGAGCATACCCCCATCGCGGGCGAGGGCGAGCCCTGCATCTGCTTGGCCGCGACCGACGCGCCGCTGCGCTTCACCACGATGATCCCGCGCTTGTTGCAGCCCTTGTTTCGCATATGAGGAACGGGACTGGTCGGCGTTCGACTAACCGCGCGTCGGCCAGCCCGCAGAACGGTCTGTCAATCGAGCAGAGGCCTGACGACCTTTGGTCCGCGTGTGGCGCTCTGGTCTTTACCCACGCAGCCGCAAATCCGCCGTGCGCGCGTGGCCTTCCATCCCCTCCAGCCGCGAAATTCTTGCCGCCGCCGCCGCGACTGGCCGCGCGGCCTCTGGCGTGGCGCGTTGCCATGTCACGGTTTTCAGGAACTTGTGCACGCTCAGCCCACCGGTATAGCGCGCCGCGCCTGACGTGGGCAGCACATGGTTCGGCCCGGCGCACTTGTCGCCGAAGGCCACCGTGGTTTCTGCCCCCAGAAACAACGATCCATAGACCCGCAGGCGGTTCAGCCACCATTCCAGCCCCTCGGCCTGCACATGCAGGTGTTCGGGCGCATATTCATCGGCCACCCGCGCCATGTCTTCGAAGCTGTCGCACAGGATGATCTCGCCAAAACAGTCCCAGGCGCGGCGGGCGTTTTCGGCATTCGGCTCTGGCAGGGTGTCGATCAGGCGCGGCACCATCGCCAGCACGCTTTGCGCAAGGCAGGTGTCGTTGGTGACCAGCCAGACCGGCGAGTTGTATCCATGCTCTGCCTGCCCCACCAAATCCCATGCCACGGTTTCCGGGTCCGCCCTTCGGTCGGCGAGAATCATGGAATCCGTCGGCCCCGCCACCATGTCGATCCCGACCGGGCCAAAGAGCTGCCGCTTGGCCTCGGCCACATACTGGTTGCCCGGCCCGACAAGAATATCCGCCCCCGGCAGACCGAAATGCCCGTAGGCCATCGCCGCCACCGCCTGCACCCCGCCAAGCGACAGGATCGCGTCGGCCCCGGCAAGGTCCATGGTGAAGATCACGGCGGGCGGAATGCCTTGTCCCGGCTTGGGCGGCGACGCCGCCGTGATATGTGGCACGCCCGCGACCTTGGCCGTGGTGATCGTCATCAAGGCCGAGGCCACATGCGAATAGCGCCCCCCCGGCACGTAACAGCCCGCCGCCGAAACCGGGATGAGCTTTTGCCCCGCCACCAGCCCCGGCGCCAGCTCGATTTCGCAATCGGTGACCGAGGCGCGCTGCGCCTGCGCAAAGCGGCGGATGTTGTCATGGGCATAGCGAATGTCATCCTTGACCGCGTCCGGCACCATGGCGATGGCCCGCGCGCGGTCGGCATCTGACAGCAGAACCGGGCCGTCATGGCGGTCGAACTGCCGGGCATAGCGCGTCACCGCCGCTTCGCCCTCGGCCTCGATCACGCGCAGCATCAGGCTGACCTGATCGCTCAGGTCCTGGCGGTCCTCGCGGGCCTGCGGCAGACCCTCTTTCACATAGGTTATGACCATCGGTCCGACCTTTCTGTTCGCATAGCGGAAATCTTGCGGGTGGGTCGAAAATTGGTCAATGAAATTCGTGTGTTATGCCATTCATTTCGGGATTTCGAAATTCCCGTTTTCAAGCCGCGAAAGCTGCCCGGCCCGGAGACGGAACTTTTTTGCTTCCCCGCCAAGGATCGCCGCTTAGGCTGCGTCATACCAAGGACATGCGCATGAGTGTAAGCGATGAAGATCTGGCCGAGGCCGCCGCGCTCAGCCGCCTGCGAGCGGTCGGCTTGACCAATGGACCGGCCAATTTGCCGGAAGGTCTATCGCCTCTGGTCCGCCAGCTATGCGCCTACTGCTGGATCGTTTCGATATAGCCCGCCAATTCGCGGATCAGGTCTTGCGAATACCGATCCCCCCAGACCGGCATCGGCGATCCATGTGCCCGCACGCCCTGGCGCCCGTCGATGATCTCGATCACCCGCTGCATCGGGAACGTGCCCCCGTTTACCGCAGAAAGCCGCGTGAGGTCGGCCAGCATCCTGCCGTTGTGGGTGCCCCCGTGGCATTGCTGGCAGGTGGTCTGAAAAACCTCCACGGCGTCGCTGTCCCGATCCACGGACACGTCACTCGCCGGGGCCTCGCACCCGGCCAGCCCGCAAAGGATCAAAACGACCGAAGTGGCGAAAAACATGCGCTGGAACATTGGACTGCGCGCTCCCTGTTTTTTGGGCAGTATGTCATGGACGACCCAAAGTGGTTTGATCCGGCGCAAGGACGGCGAAAGGAATTTGCGTCTTTCACCTTTGTAGGAATACTTCGGCGGCGCCGACGTCAGGCGACGGGGGCGGCGCCCCCGCGCGATGGGGAAGGATCGCGCCCGGATCGACGCGCCAAAGGCGCGGCGACCCTTGTCAGAGCTTGTCGCGCAGGGAAAACCAGACCATCGCCAATACCAGAAGCGGCCAACGCATCGCCACGCCGCCGGGAAAGCGGGGGGTGGGCACGCTGGCCATCAGGTCGAAGCGTTCCGCCTGTCCCGCGATGGTTTCGGCCGCGATTTGCCCGGCCAGCGTCGCCATCGCCACGCCATGCCCGGAATAGCCCGACAAGCTCAGCATATTGCCCGCCAGCCGCTCGAAATGCGGCATCCGGTTCATGGTGATCCCCAGCGTGCCGCCCCAGCCATGGGTCAGCTCCACATCCGCCAGTTGCGGAAAGATTTCGGCCAGCGGTCCACGCACCTTGGCGCGAATGTCCTTCGGGAAGCGGTAGCCATAGCTTTCCGTGCCGCCGAACAGCAGCCGGTGATCGTCGGAAAAGCGGAAGTAATTCACCACGAACTTGCTGTCGGCCACCGCGTGGTTGCCGCGAATGATCTGCTCCTGCCGCTCTGGCCCCAAGGGTGCGGTTGCCACGACGTAATTGTTGATCGGCATGACACGGGCCGCAACGCGAGGCTCCAGCCCGCCGAGATAGCCGTTGCAGGCCAGCACGACGTGGCGCGCGGTGATCTCTGCCGTCTCGGTGGTCAGCTCGGCCGGGTCGCCCTGTGTCAATGCTGCGACCTTGGCATTCTCGAAAATCCGGGCGCCGGCCGCTTGCGCCAACCGCGCCAGTCCAAGCGCCAGTTCCAGCGGGTCGATATGACCCGCGCCCATGTCAAGCGTGCCGCCGTGATAGGCGGGCGAGGCGACGAGGCCCTGCATCTCTTCCCGGTCCAGCGCGCGAATCCGGTCATAGCCATATTCGGTCTGCAACTTCTCGGCATAGGCGCGGTATTCGGGCACATAGCGCGCCCTGTGGGCCGCATGGATCACGCCGGGATGGAACCGCGCGTGAACCTCGTCGCGCGCCGCGACCTCTCGCACCAGATCGACCGACTGGTTGGCAATCTCCCACAGCGCGCGGGCCCGATCCCGCCCCACCATCGCTTCCAGCTCATCCTGCTCCAGCCGCTGCCCTTGCCCGACCTGCCCGCCATTGCGCCCCGAGGCGCCGAAGCCCACCCGCTGCGCCTCCAGAAGCACCACGTCATAGCCGCGCTCGGCCAGGTGCCACGCGGTGGACAGCCCGGTGAACCCGCCCCCCACCACGGCCACGTCGCACGTGATCGTGCCCTGCGGGGCCGGAAACCGGGGCAGGGGTGTCGCCGCGTGGGCGTAAAAGGACGGGGGATAGTCCCCCGCCCGGTCATTGACAGTCAAAAGGTCCATGGGATCAGGCCGGAACCAGCAGCCCCTGCTCCTTGGCGATGGCATGGGTCTCGTCCAGCGCCTTGGTCGCCCGCGAAATTAGCGTGTCGATCTGATCCGGCGTCAGGATCAGCGGCGGCGAGATGATCATGCGGTCGCCCACATGCCGCATCACCAGACCGTTGGCAAAGCACCGATCCCGCGCGATCAGCCCGACCGTGCCCTTGGGCGCGGCAAAGGTCGCCCGGCTTTCCTGGTGTGGCGTCATGGCGAGCGACCCCATCATGCCGACGATCTTCGCTTCGCCGATCAGCGGGTGATCCACCATCGCTTCCCATTTCTCCTTCAGGTAAGGCGCGGCCACGTCGCGGACGTGATCGACGATCTTCTCTTCCTCAAGGATGCGCAGGTTTTCCAGCGCCACGGCGGCAGCCACGGGGTGGCCGGAATAGGTGTAGCCATGGTTGAACTCGGTCGAGGCGATCACCTCGGCCACCTCGTCCGACAGGATCGAGCCGCCAATCGGCGCATAGCCCGACGACAAGCCCTTGGCGATGGTCATGATGTCGGGGCGGATGTTCAGAGTCTGCGACCCGAACCAGTTGCCGGTGCGCCCGAAGCCGCAGATCACCTCGTCCGCGATCAGCAGGATTTCGTACTTGTCGCAGATGCGCTGCACCTCGGGCCAATAGCTGTCTGGCGCCACGATCACGCCGCCCGCGCCCTGCACCGGTTCCGCGATGAAGGCCGCCACGCGGTCTTCGCCCAGCTCCAGGATCGCCTCTTCCAGTTCCCGCGCGCGTTGCAGCCCGAACGCCTCGGGGTCCATGTCACCGCCCTCGGCCCACCAGTTGGGCTGGTTGATGTGGTGGATGTTCGGGATCGGAATGCCACCCTGCGCATGCATGGCCGGCATCCCGCCGAGCGAGGCCGACCCCACGGTCGAGCCGTGATAGGCGTTCTTGCGGCTGATGATGACGTTCTTCTCGGGCTTGCCCTTGACCTGCCAATAGGTGCGCACCAGCCGGATATTGGTGTCATTGGCCTCGGACCCGCCAGCGGCGTAGAACACATGGTTCAGGTCGCCCGGCGCCAGCTCCGCGATCTTCCTGGACAGCGCGATCACCGGAACATGGGTCGTCTTGAAGAAGGTGTTGTAATAGGGCAGCTCGCGCATCTGCCGCGCCGCCACGTCGGCCAGTTCATCGCGGCCATAGCCGACATTCACGCACCACAACCCCGCCATCGCGTCGAGAAACTCGTTGCCGTCGCTGTCGGTCAGGGTCACGCCACGGGCGCGGGTGATGACGCGGCTGCCTTCCTTGGCAAGGTCGGCATTCGACGAAAACGGGTGCACGTGGTGGGCGGCGTCCAGCGCTTGCAGTTCGGCCGTGGGCATATGGTTGCTGATCATGTTCATGACATCTGTCTCCTGTCTCTCCGTTACACGTTCAGCAGCAGGTGCTGACGTTCCCACGGCGAAATTTCCCGTTGGTATTCTTCATTCTCGGCGCGCTTTATATCGCCGTAGAGCTGGCAGAACTCTTCCCCCAGCACCTCGCGGATTTCGTCGGCCTCTTCGAAGCGGTTGAGCGCCGCGAACAGGGAAATCGGCAATTGATCCTCGGTTTCCCAGACCTCCACCTCGACGGCGGGGCGCGGCGCGACCTTGTTGACCATGCCCAGATAGCCCGCCGCCAGCGAGGCGGCTATGGCCAGATAGGGGTTGCAGTCCATCCCCGTCACCCGGTTCTCGACGCGCCGCGCGTCGGGTTTCCCGGCGGGAATGCGCAGGCCGGTGGTGCGGTTGTCGCTGGCCCATTCAAGGTTGGACGGTGCGCTTTGCCCCTCGACCGTGATCCGGCGATAGGAATTGACGTAAGGGGCCAGCAGCGGGATCAACTGCATCAGGTGTTGCTGCGAGCCGCCAATGAAATGATAGAACGCGT
This sequence comes from Nioella nitratireducens, assembly GCF_001879715.1. Taxonomy (GTDB): domain Bacteria; phylum Pseudomonadota; class Alphaproteobacteria; order Rhodobacterales; family Rhodobacteraceae; genus Nioella; species Nioella nitratireducens. The sequence continues at coordinate 83,354 of NZ_MNBW01000005.1, forward strand.
CGGTCGGGTTGCCCTTCTTGTCCGAAAAGATGGTCTTTCCGGTCTTGGCGTCGACAACGCTCTGGTGCAGGTGCATGGCGCTGCCCGGTTCATCCCGGATCGGCTTGGCCATGAAGGTGGCGAAAATGCCGTTCTTGAGCGCCGCTTCGCGGATCGACCGCTTGAAGTAAAAGACCTGATCGGCCAGCCATAGCGGGTCGCCATGCAGCAGGTTGATCTCGATCTGACCGGCGCCGCCCTCTTGAATCACGGTGTCGATGCGAAAGCCCTGATCCTCGGCATAGTCGTAGATCGTGTCGATGACGGGGCCGTATTCATCGACGGCGGCCATGGAATAGACCTGACGGCTGGCACCCTTGCGGCCCGTGCGGCCAAGCGGCGGCTCGATATCTTCGTTGGGGTCGGTGTTGGGCTTGGTCAGGTAGAACTCGAGCTCGGGCGCGACCACCGGCTTCCAACCCTTGGCGGTGTAGAGATCCAGCACCTTGCGCAGCACGTTGCGCGGCGCGATGGCCAGCGGCGTGCCTTCGCGGGTCGAGAGATCGCAGATGATCTGCAAGGTCGGATCGTCGGCCCACGGAACGGCGGTGGCGGTGGACATGTCGGGCGTCAGCACCACGTCTTTTTCAAGCCACTGGTTCTCGATGTCCATATCCACGTATTCCCCGGAAATCGTCTGGTAAAACAGCGAGATAGGCAGGGAAAAGGTTTCGTCGGGACGGAATTTGTAGGATGGCATTGCCTTGCCCCGCGAGGTGCCGGCGAGGTCGGGAATGATGCATTCCACCTCTTCCAGACGGCGTCCGTCGAGATAGTCGGTAAAGGCTTCGGGAAGATTGGAAATCCAATCCGCGTCCGACTTGGCCTTGCGAGGCGTTCGCATGTCATCCTGCCGTGATCTAGGTCGATTGAAGGCCCGCACGGCCAGCGCCCCACGCATGGCAGGGGCCCCGTTCAGTCGCCTGTAGGAAGAATATGATCAAAAAAATGAGTCTGTCAATCGGGACGGTATTTGTCGTTTCGCCGCCTGCGGCGGCGACCCGCCGGGGGGCGCTGCCCCCCGGACCCCCCGGAGTATTTGTGCCAAGAAGAAGGGAAAACGGCGGTTCGTCTGCACGGGGGGTGCACAGGGGGTGTACGGGGGGTGTACGCAGGGCCCCCCCCTGTTTTCGGGCCGGAAGGGCGCCGGGTCAGGCGCCGAGCGCCTGGGTCATCAGGTCGAGCCCCTGCTGAATGTCGCCCTCGATCGCGCGGGCGGTGGCGAGGGGATCGCGGCGGCGCAGGGCGTCGAGCGTTTCCGAGTGCATGTCCGGCAGGTTCGATGTGCCGAAACGGCCGCTGACAACCCGGTGGGAGGGGCCGAATTGCAGCCACAGCGAGGTGGCGATCTTGCGCAGAACGGGGGTGCCGGCGAGGTCGTAGAGGGCGAAGTGAAAGCGGAAGTTGCTTTCCAGGTAAGCCTCGACATCACCGGAGTCTATTGCAGAATCCACATGTTCATCAAGGGTTTGAAGCATGTCGATCTCGGGGTCGGTGATCTTTTCCGCGGCCAGTTCCGCCATCTTGGGTTCGATGGCGAAGCGGGCGAAATAGATTTCGTCGATGCGCGGCGCGGTAATCTCGGGCACCACCACGCGGCGGTTGCCAAGCGCCTCCAGCGCGCCCTCGGCGGTGAGTCGGCGCATGGCCTCGCGCACGGGCGTGACACCTGCGTTGATGCTGTCCTTGAGCCCCAGAATCGTGACGGCCTGACCGGGCCGAAGCTCTCCGAAAAGGATCATGTTGCGAATCTTTTTGTAGATCGCCTCATGTTCAGGCAACTTGGTGTCGCGTGCGGTCAAATCGCAGGCCTTCCCCCTTGTGGCCCCCCACGAGGAGGGCCGAATCCAACGCTCTTTCGGAAAAATCTTGCGCCGAATCGAGTTTTTGATCAAATAAAAAACAAAGAACCAATCCAACGGGAGTGAAACGAATGATGAAGAAGGTCACATTGCTGGCTGTGGCGGGGTCGATGACCGCGTTGACGGCGGCCGCAGAAGAGGTTCGTGTCTACAACTGGTCGGACTATATCGACGAAGACCTGCTGGCGCAGTTCGAGGAAGAGACCGGATACGATCTGGTCTATGACGTGTTCGACTCGAACGAGCTGCTTGAAACCCGGATGCTGGCCGGCGGGTCCGGCTATGACGTGGTGGTGCCGTCGGGCACTTTCCTGCAACGCCAGATTCAGGCCGGGGCGTTCCAGCCGTTGAACTACGACCTGCTGCCCAATGCCGTCAACCTTTGGGACGTGATCCAGAACCGCACGGCACAATACGACCCCGGAAACCAGTATGCCATCAATTACATGTGGGGCACCACGGGGCTCGGGGTGAACGTGAACCGTGTGCAAGAGGTTCTGGGCGATGATGCGCCGATCGATTCGCTGGCGCTGATCTTCGACCCGGCCAATATGGAGCGCCTTGCGGAGTGCGGCGTGCATCTGCTGGATGCCCCGACCGAGATGATCCCCGCCGCACTGACCTATCTGGGTGAAGACCCGGACAGCCATGATCCCGACGTGATTGCCCGTGCCGAAGAGGTGCTGGCACCGATCCGGCCATACGTGCTGAATTTCCATAGCTCGGAATACATCAATGCGCTGGCCAACGGTGATATCTGCGTCGCCTTCGGCTGGTCGGGCGACATCCTTCAGGCCCGTGACAGGGCGGCCGAAGCCGATAACGGCGTGGAAATCGTCTATCACGCCCCGACCGAGGGCGCGCTGATGTGGTTCGACATGATGGCAATCCCGGTCGATGCGCCGAACCCGGAGGGCGCGCATGCCTTCCTGAACTTCATCATGGATGCCCACAACATGGCGGCGGCGTCGAACTACGTCTACTACGCCAACGGCAACCTCGCGAGCCAGGAGTTCCTGGAAGAGGACGTGATCGGAGATCCGGCGATCTACCCGGACGCGGCGACGCTGGAAAACCTCTACACCACCACCCCCTACGAGCCGCGCGTGCAACGCGTGGTGACCCGGCTCTGGACCCGGATCAAGTCGGGCACCTGAGCCTGACCACCACATTGGAAATGGCCGCGTCCGGGACGTTCCCGGGCGGGCCGCCTGTCCGGGCCAAGGAACCAGCATGAAACCTGCCGTCAAACCCGCCGCCGTTTTCGCCCCGTGGGAGGATGAAAACGAAACCCCGCTGATCCGCTTCGATGGCGTCACCAAACGCTTTGGCGACTTCACGGCCATCGACAATGTCGATCTCTCGATCCACCGCAAGGAATTCTACGCGCTGCTCGGCCCATCAGGCTGCGGCAAGACCACCCTGATGCGGATGCTCGCCGGGTTCGAAGCCCCGAGCGAGGGCACGATCACTATCGGCGGTCAGGACATGAAGGGCATTCCGCCGAACCGGCGCGAGGTGAACATGATGTTCCAATCCTACGCGCTGTTTCCGCATCTGAGCGTGTGGGACAACATCGCGTTCGGGTTGCGGCGTTCGGACATGCCGAAGGATCAGATCGGCGAACGGGTGAAGGAAATGCTGCGCCTGACCCGGCTGGAGCAATTTGCACGGCGCAAGCCGCACCAGATTTCCGGTGGGCAACGGCAGCGCGTGGCGCTGGCGCGGGCACTGGCCAAGGCGCCAAAGCTGCTGCTGCTGGACGAACCGCTTGGCGCGCTGGACGCGAAACTGCGGCAGGACACGCAGTTCGAGCTGATGGATATCCAGGAAAAGACTGAGACCACGTTCGTGATCGTGACCCACGATCAGGAAGAGGCGATGACCGTGGCCAGCCGCGTGGCGGTAATGGACAACGGCAAGGTTATTCAGGTCGATACGCCCCCGCGCATCTACGAAAACCCGAAGTCAGTCTATGTCGCGGACTTCATCGGCGACGTGAACCTGATCGAGGGCCGCGCTACACTGAAGGACGCGGGGCTGGCCTCGCTGACCTGGGCCGAGGGCGCGCCCGAGATCATCGCCACGGCCGGAGAAGGATTGGTCAACGGGGCCAAAGCCACCTTTGCCGTGCGCCCCGAGAAAGTGGCGATCAGTGCCGAGCGCCCTGATGACCGCAACAATGTCGTGCATGGCCGCATCCATGATATCGCCTATCTCGGCAACCTCTCGACCTACCATGTGGAAATCGCGGGCGGGCAGATCATCAAGGCGCAGACCGCCAACAACCGGCGCCTGTCGCGCCGCAGTTTCACTTGGGAAGACGAAGTCTGGCTGTCCTGGACCGATACCGCCGGCCTCGTGTTGGCCGGGTAGGGGGGCAGCGACATGAACCTCGCCCGCCGCACCCTGATCGGGATACCCTATCTCTGGCTTTTGCTGCTGTTCCTCGTGCCGTTCGGGATCATCTTAAAGATCTCGCTTTCGGACGTGACGCTGGCCATTCCCCCCTACACACCGACACTGGACCTGACCGAAGGCTGGTCCGGGATTCGTGCGTTCCTGCGCGGGCTGGATTGGGAGAACTACGTATTCCTGACCGAGGATGACCTCTACTGGAAGGCCTATCTCTCGTCGCTCAAGATCGCGCTGATTTCCACGTTCTTCACCCTCTGCGTCGGCTACCCCATCGCCTATGGCATGGCCCGCGCCGCGCCGGAATGGCGCCCCACGCTGATGATGCTTGTGATCCTGCCGTTCTGGACCAGCTTTTTGATCCGGGTCTACGCATGGATCGGCATCCTCAGCTCCGAGGGCTACCTGAACCAGTTCCTGCAATGGATCGGGCTGATATCGGAGCCTTTGCAGATCATGAATACGCCGACGGCGGTCTATATCGGCATCGTCTACACCTACCTGCCGTTCATGATCCTGCCGATTTATGCCACCCTTGACCGGATGGATGAATCGCTGCTGGAAGCGGCGGAAGACTTGGGCTGTTCGCGCCTTTCGGCGTTCTGGATGGTGACCTTCCCGTTGTCGCGTTCGGGCATCATCGCGGGCTGTTTCCTCGTCTTCATCCCGGCCATCGGGGAATTCGTGATCCCCTCGCTTCTGGGCGGCTCGTCGACGCTGATGATCGGCAAGGTGTTGTGGGAGGAATTCTTCTCGAACCGTGACTGGCCAGTGGCCTCGGCGGTTGCGATCATCCTGCTTTTGATCCTCGTGATCCCCATCATCCTGTTCCAGAAGAACCAGGAAAAGGAACAGGAGGCTGACGCATGAGACGGTTTTCGTGGTTCAACGCGACGGCTCTGACGCTTGGCTTTGCCTTTCTCTATGTGCCGATGCTGATCCTGATCGTCTACAGCTTCAACGAAAGTCGGCTGGTGACGGTCTGGGCCGGGTTCTCGACCCGCTGGTATGGCGAGCTGTTTCAGGATCAGGCGTTTCTCGACGCGGCATGGGTGACGCTGCGGGTGGCCTTCGTGTCGTCGACGCTGGCCACGGTGCTTGGCACGATGGCGGCCTATGTGCTGGTCAGGGGAGGGAAATTTCTGGGGCGGACGCTGTTTTCCGGCATGATCTACGCGCCTCTGGTCATGCCCGAGGTGATCACTGGCCTGTCGCTCTTGTTGCTGTTCATCTCGATCGGGCTGGATCGTGGCATTTTCACCATCATCCTCGCGCATACGACCTTTTCGATGTGCTATGTCTCGGTGGTGGTGTCGTCCCGTCTTGTGGGGTTCGACCGGTCGGTGGAAGAGGCGGCGCTCGATCTGGGCTGCACGCCGTTCGACGCCTTTCGCTCGGTCACCCTGCCGCTGATTGCGCCAGCCGTGATCGCGGGCTGGCTGTTGGCCTTTACCCTGTCGCTCGACGATCTGGTCATCGCATCCTTCACCGCTGGTCCTTCGGCTACCACGCTGCCGATCAAGATCTTCTCTTCGGTTCGGCTTGGGGTGAGTCCCGAAATCAACGCGCTTTCGACGATCCTGATCCTTCTGGTGACCATCGGGGTGATCTCCGCCTCGCTGGTCAGCAAACGGCGTATCGTCCAACAGAAGCGCGATGAGCAAATGGCGGAACAGGCGGCATAAAAATGAAGAAAGACTATGAAGATTACTGCGCCGCTCACGGGCGGCCGGATCGGATCGAATTGATGTTATGCGACATCAATGCGGTGCTGCGCGGCAAGTGGCTGCCGGGCGACTCCTTAAGCAAGCTGACCGGTGGATCGGTGCGGTTGCCCTATTCCACCTACGCGCCGGCGATCATGGGTAACGAGGTCGAGGCGACGGGGCTTGGCATTGTCGTGGGCGACCCCGACGGGGTGCTGGTGCCGGTCGAGGGCACGCTCAAGCCGGTGCCGTGGATGCCCGGCAATGTCGCCCAGATTCAGGTTGAGATGCTGACGCCCGAGGGCGAGGCAAGCCCCATTTCGCCGCGTGAGATTCTCAAATCCATGCTGGAACGCTATGCCGAACGCGGCTGGCACCCGGTGGTGGCGACCGAGCTTGAATTCTACATCCTGCGCCCGCGCGAACGCGGCGACGACCCACCACAGCCCCCGGCCCGCACACCTGCCGCGCAGAACTACGATCTGGAGGTCGTGGCGCGGCAAGAGGCGATCCTGACCGAAATCCTCGCGGCCTGCGACGCGCAGGGGCTGGAGACGGATACGCTGATCGCGGAATATGGTCCCGGTCAGTTCGAAGTGAACTTTCATCACACCGACGACGTTCTTGCCGCCGCCGAGACCGCCGTCTTTTTCCGCCGTCTCGTGCGCGGGATCGTCAATCGGCACGGCATGGAGGCGACCTTCATGGCCAAGCCCTATGCCGATGCGCCGGGCAACGGAATGCATGTGCACTGCTCGATCCTTGACGATGCGGGCAACAACATCTTCCGTCCGGACGCCCCCGGCACCGGGCCCTCGCCGCTGTTGAAACAGGCGGTGGCGGGCGTGCTCGACACGATGGCCGACCTACAGGTGATCTTTGCGCCGCACATGAACTCTTACCGGCGGTTCCAGCCGATGAGTTTCGCGCCCTCCGGCCCTGACTGGGGCCTCGACAACCGGGCGGCTGGCGTGCGCCTGCCCGAAACCGATGGCAAGGGGGCGCGGCTGGAACATCGGATCAGCGGCGCGGATGTAAATCCCTACCTTGTGCTGACCGCGATCCTTGGGGGCATCCTGCACGGCGTCGATACCAACCCGGACCTGCCCCTGCCCATTGACGACCCCGAGGCGGAAATGGCCCCGCGTCTGGGGCATGACTGGTTCGACGCGGTGGAACGCTTCGCCGCCTCGGATCATGCCGCGAAAATCTTTGGCGAAGACTATCGCCATGTCTTTGCCGCGGTGAAGAATGACGAGGTGCAGACCCTTACGGGCATGATTACGCCGGTCGAATACCGATACTATCTCAGCCGTCTGTGACCTGCATGAAACGTCTCTACGAACCCATGGCCTATGGGACCGGCCCCATTGCCGAAAGCTTCTGGCCGACCACCGTACCCGACATCCCCGCGCATCCGGCGGTGTCGGGCGACGTAAGGGCAGAGGTCGCCGTGATCGGTGCGGGTTTTACCGGCCTCAACGCGGCGTTGGCACTGGCCGAGGCGGGGCGTGACGTGGTGGTGTTGGAGGCCGAGCAACCGGGGTGGGGTGCCTCGGGGCGCAACGGCGGGTTCTGTTGCCTCGGGGGGGCCAAGGCAGGCCCCGACCAGATCCTGCGCCAGTTCGGTGATGCAGAAACGCGGGCCTATTACCGGGCCGAGCGGGCCGCGGTCGATCATGTCGGTGCGCTGCTGGACCGCCACGGGATCGAGGCCGATCTTCACTCGGATGGCGAGACCCTTTTGGCCTTTCGTCCCAAGGATGTGAAGGTGCTGGAAGGGGTCGCCGAAGACATACGCCGCTGGCAACAGGTCGATTGCGAGGTGCTGCCGCAAGCGGCATTGGCCGAGCGTGGCATGGCCAGCCCCGAGTTTCACGGGGCGGTGACGACCCCGATCGGCTTTGCACTCAACCCGATGAAATACGCGCTCGGGCTGGCCAAGGCGGCGGTCGGGGCCGGGGCGCGGCTCTTCGGGCAATCGCCCGTCATCGCCATGAGCCGCGAGAACGGCGATCATCTGCTGACCACCGATCAGGGCCGTGTGCGCGCAAGGACTCTGGTGATCGCCACCAATGGCTACGGTTCCGATGACCTGCCGCCCGCCTTGGCGGGGCGGTATTTGCCGGTGCAGTCGAACGTCTTGGTGACCCGCCCCCTGACCGATGCCGAGATTGCCGCGCAAGGCTGGTCTTCCCGGCAGATGTGTTACGATACCCGCCATTTGCTGCACTACTTTCGGCTGATGCCGAACAGGCGGATGCTCTTTGGCCTGCGCGGTGCAATGAAGACGACGCCAACGGCCCATGACCAGACCCGCGCCATTGCGCGTGCCGATTTCGAGCGGATTTTCCCTGCGTGGCGCCATGTCGAAACCCCGTATTTCTGGTCGGGTCTGCTGTGTCTGTCGCGCGGGCTGATGCCATATGCGGGGCCGGTGCCGGGCGTGGACAACGCCTTTACCGCCATGGCCTATCACGGCAATGGCGTGGCCATGGGCAGCTATGCGGGCCACCTCTTGGCGGCGCAGATCACCGGAGCAGGCCCCGCCACCCCCGCCCCCTTGCGCGCGCCGTTGAAAAGGTTTGAATTGGGACGCTGGCGGCGGGCGCTGCTGCCGCTGGCCTACGCGTTTTACGGACTTCAGGACCGAGGATAGCCCATGACCCCCCGCACCGTTCGGATTGGCATACTGGAAACCGGCCGCCCGCCAAAGGAATTGACAGGCGCCCATGGCGACTACCCGGCGATGGTCCGAAGTTGGTTGCAGGATGTCCCGGCAGCGTTCACCACCTATGCCGTGCTGGACGGGCAGATCCCGGACGATCCCAAGGCGGCGGATTTGTGGGTTATCACCGGCTCTCGCTTCGGCGTTTACGAGGATCACCCGTGGATTGCGCCCGCCGAAGCGTTCATCCGCGCGTGTCGTGACGCGGGCGTGCCGATGGTGGGCATCTGCTTTGGTCACCAGTTGATCGCGCAGGCGCTTGGCGGCGTGGTGCAAAAATCGGGCAAGGGTTGGGGCCTCGGTGTGCATGACTACACACCGCAGAACTGGCCCGATGCGCTTGGCGATGCGCCCGAGCGGATCTCGATCCAGGCCTACCACCAAGATCAGGTCATGACCCCGCCCGAAGGGGCGGAAACCATCGCGCGCTCGCCGTTTTGCGAGTATGCGGCGCTTTGGTATCCGGGGTTCGCGCTGACGGTGCAGGGCCATCCGGAATTCGCCAAACCCTATGCCAGTGCCTTGCTGGATGCGCGCCGGGGCACCAGCCTGACGGACGAGCAAGTCGATGTGGCTCAGGACAGCATGGCCAAGCCCGACACGCGCACCGATCTGGCGCGGATCGTGCGAGACCGCCTGTTGGGCTTGCCCGCCGACGCCTGAGCGGGCGAGAGGGCGGTTCAGGCCTTGGCGACTTCCTCTGTCAGCCAGTCCTTTAGGGCGACCAGCGGCGGGTAGTCCGACTGGGCCTCTGGCCAGACAAGGTAGTAGGCCCCGAAGACAGAGCCTGAGCGTTGCGGCAGGGCGATGAGCGTGCCCGCAGCAAGGTCGCGTTCGATCAGGAAACGGGGCACGAGCGCCGCGCCCAGCCCCTGTTTGGCCGCCTCGACCATGGTTGCGAACTGGTCGAACTGGACGGCCACGCGTTCGTCTGTTCCATGCCCTTGCGACATGAACCAGCGCCGCCATGCGCCCTTGCGGCTTTCGATTTGCAGGCGGGGCAGGGCGGCGACATCGTGTGGCGTGGCGATGTCCCGACCGGCCAGAAGGGCGGGGGCGACGACGGCGACGTTTTCCTCGTCCATCAGCTTGAGAAAGCCCGCGCCGGGCCAGTCTTCTTGTCCGAAATGGATCGCCGCGTGAAAATCTTCGCTGGCGAAATCGAACGGATGCGTCCGGGTGGACAGGTTGACCGTCACGCCGGGATGCGCCGCCATGAAGCCGGGCAGGCGCGGGGCCAGCCAATAGGTGCCGAAGGCGGGTAGTATGGCCAGGTTCAAAAGGCCGCCACGCGGGTTCGACTGCACCGACAACGTGGCATTGGCGATGGTCGAAATCGCACCGCGCAGTTCGCGCGCATAGGCCGCGCCTGCCGGGGTCGGCACAAGGCGCTTGCGGTCGCGGCGAAAAAGGGCTTGCCCCAGCCGCGCCTCCAGTTTCTGGATCTGACGGCTGACAGCGCCTTGGGTCAGATCCAGTTCCTCGGCCGCGTCGGTCACCGACCCAAGCCGCGCCACCGCTTCGAACGCGGTGAGCCAAGGCAGAGGGGGAAGGAAACGGCGACCAAACATCATTCCATTGTGTAATGATGTCCTGCGGGAATGTCGATGGAATTGGCGTGCAGTATGCTCTAGCCCTTGGTCAATGCATCCCTGTGCGGCACCGTGATGCCGTGCCCCTGATGATCTGTCCGAGGAGACCCGAAATGACCCTGAAAGCCAAAGACGCCCCCGACCTGTCCAGCTTTACCTGGGACGATGCCCTGCTGCTGGAAAGCCAGTTGACCGAGGACGAGCGGATGCTGCGCGATGCGGCCCGCGAATTTGCGCAAAGCGAGCTGCAACCACGCGTGATCAAGGCCTATTCCGAGGAAACCGTCGCGCCGGAACTGTTCCCACTGATGGGGCAGGCGGGGCTGTTGGGCGCGACCCTGCCCGAGGAGTATGGCGGGCTTGGCGCGAATTACGTCACCTACGGATTGATCGCGCGGGAAATTGAGCGGGTGGACAGCGGCTATCGCTCGATGATGTCGGTGCAGTCCAGCCTCGTGATCTATCCGATCTATGCCTATGGGTCCGAGGAGCAGCGGCAGAAATACCTGCCCGGACTGTGTTCGGGCGCGTTGATTGGCTGTTTTGGCCTGACCGAACCCGATGCCGGGTCGGACCCTGCGGGTATGAAAACGCGGGCTGAGAAGACCGAGACCGGCTATCGCATCAGCGGCTCGAAAATGTGGATTTCCAACGCGCCGGTTGCCGATGTGTTCGTGGTCTGGGCCAAGTCCGAGGCGCATGGCGGCAAGATCCGCGGCTTCGTTCTGGAAAAGGGCATGGCGGGGCTGTCCGCCCCCAAGATCGCGGGCAAGCAAAGTTTGCGGGCATCGGTGACGGGCGAGATCGTGATGGATGGTGTCGAGGTCGGCGAAGACGCACTGCTGCCCAATGTGCAGGGGCTCAAAGGGCCGTTCGGCTGCCTGAACCGGGCGCGCTATGGCATCGCGTGGGGCGTGATGGGGGCGGCCGAGTTCAGCTGGCACGCAGCGCGGCAATACGGGTTGGATCGCAAGCAATTCAACAAGCCGCTCGCGCAGACGCAGCTCTTCCAGAAGAAGCTCGCCGACATGCAGACGGAGATCACCCTCGGCCTACAGGCGGCGTTGCGCGTCGGGCGATTGATGGATGAGGCGCAGGCGGCGCCCGAGATGATCAGCCTGATCAAGCGCAACAACTGCGGAAAGGCGTTGGATATCGCGCGGCAATCGCGGGACATGCATGGGGGCAACGGGATTTCCGAGGAATTCCAGGTCATTCGCCACATGATGAACCTTGAGACGGTGAATACCTACGAAGGCACCCATGACGTGCACGCGCTGATCCTTGGCCGCGCGCAAACCGGGTTGCAGGCGTTTTTCTGATCGACATCTCGCGCGCCCCGTTGGTGATGTTCGCGGGGCGCGAAATCCGCTGGACGTCTCGCTGTTGACCCGGCAAGACTGCGCTGGTCAGCAGGGGAGTCCGGGCATGAGCAGCACAAAACCCGTGGTCGTGATCGGGGCCGGGATCGTTGGGGTCTCGACCGCCCTGTGGTTGCGGCGCGCCGGCAAGGCGGTGATCCTGTTGGACCGGGACGCACCGGGGCAGGCCACATCCTACGGTAATGCCGGGGTTCTGGCGAGTGCGGCCATCGTGCCGGTCACCACGCCGGGCTTGGTCTGGAAGGGACCGGGCTATCTGCTGGACCGCAACTTTCCCCTGTTCCTGCGCTGGTCCTACCTGCCGCGGCTGATGCCGTGGCTGTTGCGGTTCCTGTCGCACGCTAATGACCGCGACACGCGGCGGATCTCGGCGGCGCTGACGGGGCTGATTGGCGATAGCGTCGAGCAGCATCTGGCACTGGCCAAGGACACCCGCGCTGCGCCGTGGGTGGTCGAGAGCGATTACAGCTTTGCCTATGCCAGCCGCGCCGAGTTCGAGAAGGACGCCTATGGCTGGGGCCTGAAGCAAGAGGCAGGGTTCGTTCCGACGCTTTACGAAGGGGCGGCGGTGCAGGCGTACGAGCCGTCGCTCGGCCCGGACGTGGGGCTGGTGGCGGCTCTGCCGGGGCATGGCTTTGTCACCGACCCGGGCGGCTACGTGACCGCGCTGGCCGAAGAATTCCGCGCCATGGGCGGCGAGATCCGGCAAGCCGAGGTGGTGGATGTCACGCTGACCGATGGCATGGTCTCGGCCGTTGTCACGCGGGGCGGAGAGATCGCCTGCGACCAGGCGGTGCTGACCACCGGGGCGTGGTCGAAACCCTTGATGAAAAAGCTTGGGCTGACGATCCCGCTGGAAACCGAGCGTGGCTATCACATCGTGTTCGAGAATGCCCAAGGCGGCCCGACCCGGCCGATCATGGTCAGTTCCGGCAAGTTTGTCGCCACCCCTATGAAACAGGGCCTGCGCTGTGCCGGGATCGTGGAACTTGGCGGGCTGGAGGCCGGCCCCTCGCGCGCGCCGTTCGACTTGCTGCGGCGGCAGGTGGCGAAAAGCTTTCCGGGGCTGAAGGCGACGGGCGAGGTCGAATGGATGGGCCACAGACCCACCGTGCCCGACAGCTTGCCGCTGATCGGAGAGATCCGGGGGACAGGTGTCTTTGCCGGGTTCGGACACCAGCATATCGGGCTGACGGGCGGGCCCAAGACCGGACGGCTGTTGGCGCAGTTGATCACCGGGCAACGGCCCAACCAGGACCTTTCCGCCTTCGATCCGGTGCGTTTCAGGGGGTAACGGGCTTCGCCGCCTTCGGCGCCGACCCGCGGGCGGCACGCCTCGGCCCCCGCTGAAGCGGGAGCCTCGCCGCGCCGCTTGGGGCCAGCCCCAAACCCCGGGAGTATTTTTGCCAAGAAGAAGGGGGCGAGGGTCAGCCCCCGGCGCGGATCATGTCGGCGGCCTTTTCGGCGATCATCACCGTGGGCGAATTGGTGTTGCCCGAGGTGATCGTGGGCATGATCGAGGCGTCGACCACGCGCAGCCCTTCCATGCCGTGAACCCTCAGGCAGGGATCTACAACCGCGCCGGGGTCGGTGCCCATGCGGGCGGTGCCGACGGGGTGGAAAATCGTTGTGCCGATCTGGCCCGCCGCGTCGATCAGTTGCTGGTCGGTGGCGTAGTCGGGGCCGGGCCGGATTTCCTGCGGATGGTATTGGGCGAGCGGAGTCTGGCCAACGATCTTGCGCGTCAGCGTGATCGAGCGGGCGGCGGTGAGGCGGTCGGCCTCGGTCGAGAGGTAGTTGGGCTGGATCGCGGGGGCGTCGCCGGGATCGGGCGAATTCAGGCGCACATGGCCGCGTGCCTCGGGGCGCAGGTTGCAGACCGAGGCGGTAAAGGCGGGGAACGGGTCGAGGTCTTCGCCGAACCTGGGCAGGCTGAGCGGCTGGACGTGGTATTCCAGATCCGGGGTGTCGAGGCTAGGGTCCGACTTCGCGAAGGCGCCAAGCTGTGACGGGGCCATCGACATCGGGCCAGACCGGAAGAGCGCGTATTCCAGACCGATTTTTGCCTTTCCAAACAAGGTGGAAGACAGTTGGTTGAGGGTCTTCACCCCCGCGACGCGATAGGACAGGCGCAGTTGCAGGTGGTCTTGCAAATTGCCGCCGACGCCCGCCAAATCGTGGGTTACGCCGATCCCGTGGTCCTGCAAATGCTGGCCGGGGCCGATGCCGGACAGCATCATCAAATGCGGCGAGCCGATTGACCCGGCGCAGAGGATCACTTCGCGGGTGGCGGTGGCCTGTGCGGGTTGGCCGTCTTTCAGGAACCGCACGCCGGTGGCCTTGCGACCTTCCAGGATCAGCCCTTGCGCTTGAGCACCGGTCAGCACGGTGAGGGTCTGGCGGTGTTCGGCGGGGCGCAGGAAGCCCGTGGCGGTAGACCAGCGCCAGCCGCGCCGCTGGTTGACCTGGAAATAGCCGACACCTTCGTTGGTGCCGGTGTTGAAATCGTCCGTGCGGGGGATGCCCGCGGCCTCGGCGGCATCCGCGAACGCGTCAAGGATTTCCCAGCTAAGTCTTTGTTTTTCAACGCGCCATTCGCCGCCTTCCCCATGGGTTTCGGACACGCCCTGGTAGTGATCTTCGGATTTCAGGAAGTAAGGCAACACGTCATCCCAGCCCCAGCCGGGATTGCCCATTTGCCGCCATTGGTCGTAGTCGCGGGCTTGGCCGCGGAGGTAGAGCATGCCGTTGATGGCCGAGCAGCCGCCCAAGATCCGGCCGCGGGGGTAGAGGATGGCGCGGTTGCCCAAGCCCGGTTCGGCCTCGGTGGAGAACATCCAGTCGGTGCGGGGGTTGCCGATGCAATAGAGGTAACCAACGGGAATCTTTGTCCAAATATAGTTATCCCGGCCGCCCGCTTCGAGCAGCAGAACGCGGGTGCGCGGATCTTCGGACAGGCGGTTGGCCAGCACACAGCCAGCCGAGCCTGCGCCCACGATCACATAGTCGAACGGCCCGAAATCCTTCATCGTCCCCTCCCGTTTCCGACAGGTATGTCGGTTATTTCTGACAGGTTTGTCGATTTTGCCGCCGGGGTAAATGGGGTGCGGCGCGCGATGTGACGCGTCGCGCCGGGGTCAGAAAACCGAGGGCAGCCAGAGCACCAGTGCCGGGAACATGATCAGGACCACAACGCGCACGATTTCCGCCCCGAAGAAGGGCAGGACGCCCTTGAAGGTGTCGATCATCGGTGTGTCCTTTGCGAGGGCCGATATCACGAAGACATTCATCCCCACAGGGGGCGTGATCAGCCCCAACTCGACCACGATGAGCGCGAGGATGCCAAACCAGACCTTGAGGTCTTCGGTGCTCATGCCATAGCCGGTGTCGGGGCCGAAGGCGTAGAGGCCACCGTTCAGTTCGACCAGCACCGGCCAGAAGAACGGGATCACCAGCAAGATCATCGACAGCGAGTCCATCAGGCAGCCCAGAAGGATCAGCGCGACAAGCAGGATGACCAACACCGTCATCGGTTCCAGCCCCGAGCCCGAGATCCATTCGGCGGTGGCCTGCGGCATCCGGATGCGGGACATGAAGATCTTCATCAGTTCCGCGCCCAGGAGGATCAGGTAGATCATGCCGGTGGTCTGCGCGGTTTCCTTGAGGCTGTCGACCATGTCGCGCCAGCCGAGGCTGCCGCGGAACAGGCCATAGACCGCCACGAGGAAGACGCCCACGGCCGCGCCGGGGGTGGGGTTGTAAAAGCCGCCGTAGATGCCGCCCAGAACGATGGCGAAGATCAGCACCACGGGCAGCACGCCAAGGGTGGCCGCGATGAATTCGGCACGGTCGGCGGCGCCGCCCTTGGGGCCGGCCTCGGGGCGCAGGGTGACGTAGACCAGGATGGTGACGAGGAAGAACAGCACGGCGAGGATACCGGGGATCATCGCGGCCATGAACATGGTCACGATATTGGCCTCGACGATGATCGAATAGATGATCAGCACGACCGAGGGCGGGATCAGGATGCCCAGCACCCCGCCCGCCGCGAGCGACCCGGTCGCCAGCGCGCCGGAATAGTTGTAGCGCTTGAGTTCCGGCAGGGCGATCCGGCCCATGGTCGAAGCGGTAGCCAGTGACGAGCCGGAGACCGCGCCAAAGCCCGCGCAGCCCGCGATGGCGGCCATGGCGGTGCCGCCGGGGGCCCATCCAAGCCACGCGTTCGCGCCGCGAAACAGCGCCTTGGACAGCCCCACGCGCGATGCGATGGCCCCCATCAGCACAAACATCGGCACGACCGAGAGGCCGTAGTTGGAGAACTGCCCATAGGCCAGCGTCTTGAGCTGGTTCATCACGGTGAAGGGGCCGTTCATGATGAGGGTGCCGACGCCGCCGATCAGGATCATGGAATAGGCGATCGGCATCCGCAGCGCGATCAGGATGACCAGCAGGACGAGGCTGATCAGCCCAAGGGTGATGGGATCAAGCATGAGGTCAGTTCCCGCCCCGAGCCACTTTGCCGAGGTTTTCCAGAAGTGTGATGAGGGCCGCCACGGCCAGAAGGAGCAGCGAAATCAGGCAGGGCACATAGGCCCACCAGATCGGAATTTGCAAAATGGCCGTCGCATAGTGGTATTCGCGCTGGCTGAGCAGTCCGCCATACATGCTGTAGATCATCAGGAGGCCGAAAAATAGCGCCACCATCGAGGCCACGAGGGCGAAGATCGAGATCCACAGCGCCGAGGCGCGGGCGGTGAAGATATCGGCGGTCACATTGGCGCCGGTCAGTTGGCAATACGGCAGGAAGGCAAAGGCGGCGATGGCGATACCCATCTCGGTCAGTTCGAAATCGCCCGAGAAGGGCAGGCCGACCACCGCGCCGACCACGCTCCAGACATTCATCAGGACCACGGCCAGCACCATGACCCCGCCGAGGATGCCCCAGGTGGCAATCACCGACTCCGCCGCACCGGTCAAGCCGGCGCGACGGGTCATATCTGCGACGGGCGCGTCCATTACATGTCGGACGCGTTTTCGGCGATCAGGTCGCGCGCCGTCTGCACGAGGCCCGCGCCGTCGATACCGATAGAGGACACTTCCTCGATCCAGCGGTCAACCACCGGTTCCAGCACCTCTTGGAAGGCTGCGGTTTCGTCTTCCGTCAGGGTGACGTGGGTGTTGCCCGCTTCCACGGCCATGTTGATGCCGAAATTGTCGGATGCGCGCCAGATCTCGCCGACATGGCCCCACCATTCCCGGTTCGAGGCCTCGCGGAATGCGGCCTGAATATCCTCGGGCAGGCCGTTCCAGCGATCTGCGTTCATCGACACCTGGAAGGTGGTGGTGCCGAAGCGGGCCATGTCATAGCCCTCGATCTGGTATTCGGTCTGTTCCTGAATGCGCAGCGGCGGGATAATTTCCCACGGGATCAGCGCGCCATCGACGACACCGGTTTGCAGCGCCTGCGGCAGTTCGGGCACGGGCATGGCGACCGGGGTCGCGCCGAGCGCCTCGATGATCCATGCGCCGGTGCGCGTCGGGATGCGCAGGCGCATGCCGTCGAGGTCTTCGGGGCGGTGCACCTCGGTATCGACCATGTGCAGGCCCTGACCGGCGTGGACATGCAGGAACATGACCTCGAGCCCGGTGTATTCTTCGCGCAGGTAGTCGTCGAACATGTCGTAGAGCGCGAGGTTGGCGGCCACCGGATCGTTCACATAGACGAAGGGAAGCTCCATCACTTCGGTGCGCGGGAAGAGACCGGGGGTGTAGCCGTTTACCGTCCAGATCAGGTCGACCACGCCATCGCGGGCCTGGCTGACCAGTTCGGGCGGGCGACCGCCGAGGGTCATGGCCGGGAAGATTTCAATATCGACGCGGCCGCCGGATAGTTCTTCGACCCGTTGGACCCATGGTTCCAGCATCTGGGTTTGGGCCGGGGCCTGCGCGCCGAGAAGGTGGTGCAGGCGGAACGTGTATTCCTGGGCGCTGGCGCCGGTGGCCAGCGTCAAGACGGCAGCGAGTGCGCCTATGGCAGTTGTGGTCTTCATGTGGTCTCCTCCCTTGGGTGTGCTGGTCTTGTCCGGCGAACCGGCCAGCTCGATGCGGTATCAAATCCGCAAATTCTGTTTTTCCGACGCTATCATACTTGATGCTCGGGCAGGTATACGATGAGTCCGTCAAGGTTCTCGGCCACGACGATCTGGCAGGACAGGCGGCTGGTGGGCTTCACCTCGCAGGCGGCGAAGTCGAGCATGTCGGCCTCGGTCTCGCCGGCGGGGCCGACCTTGTCGGCCCAGTCATCGGCCACGTAGGCATGGCAGGTGGCGCAGGCCATGGCACCGCCGCATTCGGCGGTGATACCGTCGATGCCATGGGCCATGGCGGTCTGCATGACGCTGTCCCCGATCTTTGCAGCGACCGTGGTTTCAGTTCCGTCGGCGTCGATAAAGGTGACCTTGGGCATGCCGGGGCCTGTCCTTTCTTGTTGGATGTTCTTAGGGCGCGGTCGCGGCACGGGGCCAATCCATTTGCGCGGGCACTGCATAAGTTCTGGGTATAGGGGCACGGCCCCGGTCGGTTCAGTTGAGACGGACGGGCAGGTTCAGCGGGCCGCGGAAGCCAAAGCCGCGCCAGACCACCGAGGACGGATCGACCAGTTCCATGTTGGGGAACCGGTCGAAGATCATCGGCAGCATGATCTTGCCCAGCATCATCCGCGCCAGGTGGGCGCCCATGCAGTGATGCGGCCCCGAGCCGAAGCTTTGATGCGGGTTCTTGGCGCGGAGGGCGTTGAACAGGTGGCCGTCTTCGAACAGGTCTTCGTCGTGGTTGGCCGAGGCCTGAATGGTCATCACCACCGTGTCCTTGGGCAGGTCGATGCCGCGAATTTCGGTGTCGCGGGTGGCGCGCCGGGCGCTGACCTGAATCGGGGCGACCCAGCGGACCGCCTCTTCGAAGGCCGCGCCCCAGTTGCCGCTGCGCTTCACCTCGTCCAATTGGTCGGGGTTGGTCAGCAGCCCGTAGAGCACCGTGAGCAGCGCGTCGCGGGGTTCGTTGATGCCGCCGCCGATCGCGATCTTGATATTGGCGACGATCTGGCTCCAGGCGATTGGATCGTCGGCATTGATCATGACCGACAGCGCGGTCTGATCGGGCTCGGCGCGGTATCGGTCGACGTTTTTCTCAAGCAGGGCATTCATCGCCATATGGGCACGGTCAACCCGCTCGAACGGTTCGTCCTGCCAGCCGAAATTGCCCGCGCCGTCGATCAGGGCCTGCGACCAGAATTGCATGTCGTCATCGCTGGCCTCGGGCAAGCCGAGGATTTCCGCGAGGATGCGGGCGGCGAGGGGGCCGGCGAGGGTCGGGAAAAGATCGACCACTTCGTCGCGCGGCAGCCGGTCAAGGTATCGCCCGGCGAATGTCTCATAGGCCGGGCCCCAGAGCGTCTTGAGGTTCCTGGGCGAGAAGGTGGGCATCATCGCGCCGCGTTCGGCCTTGTGCTCCTCGCCGTCCTTGCGCATCAGCGTATGCGCCTGAAAGGCCCGTTTCATCGGGGTGTTGGGATCGTCCGAGGACCAAGTGTCGGGGTCGTCCTTGACCGCGCGGGTATCAGATGCCTTGGTCAGCATGACACGGCCAACGGCCTTGACCGCGCAGACCGGGGCTTCGGAGCGAAGGCGGCGATAGAGTGGGTAGGGGTTCTCGACCAACTCGGTGATCGTGACCTTGTCTTCGACAGGGGCCAGCGGCATGACGTCATCCTCCCTTACGCGTCTCCTCGGCCCTCGGGATAGCTTGTGATACTTAATCTAACAACTTAATGGAATTGATTGGCCGGATCAGGTATTTTGATTTCATGGAGTCCAAAGCCCTCAACATTGATTTTGCGGACCTGCGCACTTTGCGGCTGGTGCATGAGCACCTGTCTTTTTCCGAGGTGGCGCAGATCCTTGGCGTGAACCAGTCGGCGGTCAGCTACACGATTGAAAAGCTGCGCCGCGCCTTTGACGACCAACTGTTCTTCCGGCAGGGCGGCGGGGTCGTGGCGACCGAGCGGTGCGCGGTCATTGCCACGGCAGCGGCGGGGATGCTGGCGGATCTGGAACAGTTGGCGATGCCCGAAGCCTTCGATCCGGCCGAGGCCGAGCACCGCTTTACCATCGCCTGCAATTTCTATGAACGGCAATTGATCTTGCCCCTGATCATGCGAAAGCTGCGCGAGACGGCACCGAACATGCGGGTGGATACGATCAACTCGATCTCGTTGGGGCACCTACAACTGAAACGCGGCGAGGCCGAGCTGCTGATCGGGCCGCTGAAACCTGAGGAGGCGGGATTCTATTGCCGCAATCTGGCGACGGAGCGCTATGTTTGCGTGATGGACCCGGACAACCCGCTGGCGCGAAAGCCGCTGACGTTGGAGGATTACCTGACGGCCAAGCACGCGGTGGTGCTGTATGGCGGGGGGTGGAGGTCGGGCTATCTGCGTGCCCTTGACCGGATGGGCCGCAGCCTCGACCAGGTCTTGTCGGTTCCCAGCCCGGCCGGGCTGAACCGGGTGCTGGCCGGGACAGACCTGCTGTCTACCGTGCCCAACCGCATTGCCGACACCTTTGGCGACGGCCTGCACATCACCGATTGCCCATGCCCGGCGCCCTTCGACATTGATCTTGTCTGGACCGAGCGCACCCATCGGTCACCCATCCATATCTGGCTGCGCGAATTGATCTCGCGCGAGGTCAAGGCGGCGCTTGGCTGAGCCTTACGCGGTCGGCGCGGCCTCTTTGGTCAGCATCAGGATGGCCAAAAGGGTATTGAGCGGGGCAGGCAGGCCAAGGTCGGACGACCGCCGGGCGACGTAGCCATTGAGCGCCCCGATCTCGGTGGCGCGCCCGTGTTGCAGATCCTGAAGCATCGAGGCCTTGTGCCTGCCGTGATTGGCAAAAGCGTAGGCGATCTGGCCCTCGACCGCCGATAACGTGGCGTCGATCCCTTCGGCTTGCGCAAGCGCGATCACCTCGGCGGCGATGGCAGAGGTGATCGCCGTGGCACCGGGCGCGGCGGCCAGCCCGCCCACGGGCACCCCGGCCAGTGCGGTGGTGGCGTTCATGGCGCAGTTGAAGGCCGCCTTTTGCCAGACCTGCGCCGGGGCCGTGGCGGTGAAGTGGAACCCGGCGGCGGCCAGCGGCGCGGCCAGGGCCTCGGCCTCGGGTGAGGCTTGCCATGCGGTGAAGGGGGTGTGCGCCTTGCCGTGGCTGGCGACATGGCCGGGGCCGCGAAAATCGCCTGGCGTCATGGTGCAGCCATAAAGGACGCGATTGTCCGGAACATGGCGCAACAGCGTTTCCACGTTGCCCAGACCGTTTTGCAGTGTCATCACGAAGGCCCCGCCCGCGATCACGCTGGCGACCGAAGTCAGTGCCGCATCGCTGTGATAGGTCTTGGTGAGCAGCAGGATCAGGTCGGTATCCTTTGGGCAGGCTTCGGGGCGGGCGGCAGCGATTGGCAGGATGTCGGTCCCGTCCTCCCAGTCCACCCGCAGCCCATCACGGGTGACGGCGTCGATATGGGCCTGGTTCAGGTCGAGCAGGGTCACCGACAGCCCGGCCTTGGCCAGATGCGCCCCGATAACCGAGCCGAGCGCCCCGGCGCCCAGAATGGCAATGTTCATGGCTGGTCCTCCCTCGCGTGGGTCGTGCCGATCCTAGGCACCGGGCGCGGGCGGGGCAAGCAATTGATTGCCGTGTGAAGTATTGCCGTGTGAGGTATTGGTGGGAGATGTCGCGGCGGGCGTCAGCGTTTGGCGTGCAGGTCTGCGCAGGCGAAGTCGATCAGGGCACGGACCTTGCGGGGCAGGGTGCGGCCTTCGAGATAGATGGCGCTGAGGGGGGCATGGCCGGTTTCATACTCGGGCAGCAGGTGCACCAGTCGTCCCGTCTGAAGGTCGTCGCCAAGGATGAAATCGGGGACCAGCGCGATGCCATGCCCGGCGCGGGCCAGATCGCGCACGGCGCGGGCGCTGTTGACCATGAAGCGGCTGGACAGGAGGACGTCCTGCGCGTGGCCCTGTTTCGAAAACCGCCAGAGCGCGGGCGTGCGGCGGTTGGTGTCGGCGATGCAGACATGGGTCTTGAGGTCTTGCGGGCCGCGCGGGGTGCCGTGGCGGGACAGGTAGGCGGGAGCCGCGACCAGATGCGTCTCGATCTGGCCTAAGCGCTGCACCTTGAGCGAAGAGACCACCGGCGTGCCGATGCGAAAAGCGAGGTCGATGCCTTCGCTGGCCAGATCGACATGGGCGTCGTCGAGGCGCAGGTCTATGGTCAGGTCGGGATGCGGGGCGGCGAACCGGCGGAGCATCTCCGTCAGGGTGGTTTCGCCGAAGGTGACGGGGGCCGAGATGCGCAGCACACCCGAGAGGCCGCGGGTGCCCTCGGTCATGTCGGACAGCATCAGGTCGAGATCGTCGAGCAGCGCCGGGGCGCGGGCGAGCAGGTCTTCGCCCGCCGGGGTCAGGCCCACGCGGCGGGTGGTGCGCTGAAGCAGGCGGGTGCCAAGGCGGGCTTCCAGCTCGGCCACGTATTTCGAGGTCAGGCGGTTCGACAGGCCAAGGCGGTCGGCGGCCTTGGTGAAGGAACCGCTTTCTGCGGTGGCGACAAAGGCGCGGAGGCCGTCGAGAAGGTCCATGGCTATATTGTGAACAAATTGGAGAAAGTCATAGCCTAAAATCGCCATTTCATTGGTAAAGCGCAAGGCCCATCTTGCCCGGCATGGAAACGCACCGGGGGGTGGCCCCCGGACCAGACAGGAGATTGACCGATGATCGACCAGAAAACCGCCCCCTATGCCGCACTTGTTTTGCGGCTGACAACCGGGGCCTTGTTCCTTGTGCACGGGCTGACCAAGCTCTTCGTCTTCACGCCTGCGGGCACCGCCGGGTTCTTCGGCTCTTTGGGTTTGCCCGAATGGCTGGGGCCGCTGACCATGGTGGTGGAAATTCTCGGGGGTATCGCGCTGATACTTGGCGTGGGCACCCGCGTCGTGTCGGCGGTTCTCGTGCCGGTGCTGCTTGGCGCAGCTTTTACGGCCCATTGGGCCAACGGCTTCGGCTTTTCCAACGCCGGTGGCGGCTGGGAATACCCGATGATGTGGGCCGCCGTGCAGGCGTCGCTGGTGTTGCTGGGGGACGGGGCCTATGCCTTGAAACCGGTGTTGCTGCGGCCCGCGCAGGCCTGAACGCGCAGGAAAGGACAAGATCATGGGTATCCAGACGGCGCTTGACGCGCTGAAAGACCGGCTGCGGGCATCTGACCGGATGCCCGTGGTCTTCCTTGGGCACGGCAGCCCGATGAACGCCTTGGAAGAGACCGGCCATGCCCGCACCTGGGCGGCGCTTGGCCAGTCGTTGCAGCGCCCGCAGGCGATCCTAGTGGTCTCGGCCCACTGGATGACGCGGGGCACGACGCTGGTCGATGTGTCGGCGTATCCGCGCACGATCCATGATTTTCACGGGTTTCCGCAGCCGCTGTATGACATGCAGTATCCTGCGCCGGGGCACCCGGACCTTGCCCGAGAGGTGGCGTCGCTTCTGGCCAGTCACCATGTGGAGGGGGATGAAAGCTGGGGCCTCGACCACGGGTCATGGTCCGTGCTGACATGGCTCTACCCCGAGTCCGATGTGCCGGTGTTCCAGCTCTCTATCGACATGAGCAAGGACCTGGACTGGCACCTTGAGATCGGCAAGCACCTGTCGGCGCTGCGTGACCGGGGGGTGCTGATCCTTGGGTCGGGCAACGTGGTGCACAACCTGCGCGCCATGCGGCCCGGCGGCGTGGCGCTGGATTGGGCAGAGGAGTTCGACAGGCTGGTCGCGGACCGGCTGGAAGAGCGGGATATCGCGGCCCTTGCGGACCGTGCCGGGCTGGGGGCGCTGTTGACGATGGCGCACCCAACGCTGGACCATTACCTGCCCGCGTTGACCGTGGCAGGGGCAGCGGAGGCGGGGGATGCGTTAACCTTTATGAATGACAGCATCGACTTCGGCTCGGTCTCGATGCGCAGTTTCGTGTTTCACGATCAGTGAAAGCCGCGCGGCCCCGTGGGACGGAACGGGGCCGCGCGGCCTGTCAGACCGGCAAAACCATGCGGCGCGGATCGGACAGAAGACGGGCGTAGTGGGTCAGGAACCGCGCGGCGTCGGCCCCGTTGATCACCCGGTGATCGTAGGAGAGGTCCATCGGCACCATCGGCACCGGTTGCCACTCTCCATCCGCCCAG
The DNA here is from genome assembly GCF_001879715.1 of Nioella nitratireducens. Lineage (GTDB taxonomy): Bacteria > Pseudomonadota > Alphaproteobacteria > Rhodobacterales > Rhodobacteraceae > Nioella > Nioella nitratireducens. The sequence goes on from NZ_MNBW01000005.1 coordinate 107,357, forward strand.
ACCGGCACGGTTTCGGTGCGGGTGAGGCCGAGGATCGCCACCTCGGGCGGGTTCACGATCGGGGTGAAGGCGCTGCCGCCGATGCCGCCGAGGTTCGAGATCGACATCGACGCGCCACCCATCTCGTCGCCCGAGAGCTTGCGCGTTTGCGCGCGTCCCGCCAGATCGGTGATATCCGCCGCGATCTGCCAAAGCCCCTTTTTGTCGGCGTCCCGGATGACCGGCACCATAAGGCCGTGCGGCGTGTCGACGGCGATGCCGATATGGACGTAGTCCTTGAGCACCAGCGTTTCGCCATCCGACGTGAGCGAGGCGTTGAAGCGTGGAAAGGCGCGCAGTGTCTTGGCGAGCGCCATGACGTGAAAGGCGAGCGCGGTGATCTTGGTTCCGCGCGCCGCGCCTTCGTCTTTCAGCGACTTTCTGAACGCCTCGACCGCGCGCATGTCGGCGCGGTCGTGATGAGTGACCTGCGGGATCATCGCATTGGCCGCCGACAGGTTGGCCGAGGCGATCTGCGCAATGCGCGACATCGGTTCCTCGGTCACCGGGCCATAGGCCGCATGGTCCACGTCCCAGTAGCGGCTGGCGTCGGGGGCGGCTGCGGCGGGCGCGCTGCCGCCCCCGCCCAGATGCGCGTCCACGTCCTCGCGGCCCAATGTCGTGCGACCGGCGGCCTTGGCCACCGTTTCCAGATCGACGCCCTTGTTGGCGGCGTAGTGCTTGGTGCTGGGGCTTGCCTGGATGTCCATGACAGCCCCCTTACCAACTGGCCGAGATATACTGGGTTTCCATGAACTCCAGCATACCTTCGTGCCCGCCTTCGCGGCCAAGGCCAGATTGTTTCACACCGCCGAACGGCGCGGCAGGGTCTGACACGAGGCCACGGTTGAGGCCGACCATGCCGTATTCCAGCCGCTCACAAACCTGCATGGCGCGCTTGAAATCCTCGGAGAAGACATAGGCGACAAGGCCGTATTCGGTGTCGTTGGCGCGCCGGATCACGTCTTCCTGATCGGTGAAGGTCTGGATCGCGGCGACGGGGCCGAAGATCTCGTCCTTCACGCATTCAGCGGTTTCCGGCACGTTCGTCAGCACCGTGGGCGGGTAGAAGAAGCCCTTGCCGTTTGGCATCGTGCCGCCGCAGGTGATCTTGGCCCCCTTGGCCACGGCATCGGACACGAAGTCGGCCACCTTGTCGCGGGTATCGGCATTGACCAGCGGGCCAACATCGACCGACGGATCGGTGCCGTCGCCCACCTTGAGGGCCTGCATGCGCTCGGTCAGGCGGCGGGTAAATTCCTCTGCCACGGCCTCGTGCACATAGATGCGGTTGGCGGCGGTGCAGGCCTCGCCCAGATTGCGCATCTTGGCCAGCATGGTGCCCTCGATGGCGGTGTCCATGTCGGCGTCGTCGAACACGATGCAGGGCGCGTTGCCACCCAGTTCCATTGCCGGTTTCAGCACCTGGTCAGCCGCGGATTTCAGCAGCTTGCGGCCAACGCCAGTGGAGCCGGTGAAGCTGACCACGCGCACACGCGGATCGTGCAGCATATGGTCAACCAGCGCGCCGGTGCGGCGCGAGGGCAGCACGTTGACAAGGCCCTTGGGCACGCCCGCCTCTTCCAGAAGCGGCATAAGCGCCAGCATGGTCAGTGGGGTTTCCGAGGCGGGCTTGATGATGACACCGCAGCCGGCGGCCAGTGCAGGCGCAATCTTGCGGGTGCCCATGGCAGCGGGGTAGTTCCACGGCGTGACCAGCACGGCGAGGCCCGCAGGCTTGTGCTGCACGATGATCCGCGCGCCGGACGCGGGGGCGTGGGTGATCAGGCCATCGGCGCGCACGGCCTCTTCCGCGAACCAGCGGAAGAATTCTGCGGCATAGGTCGCCTCCCCCTTGGCGTCGACGCCCGCCTTGCCGTTTTCCAGCGTGATATAGGTGGCGAATTCGTCCAGCCGCGCGGTCATCAGTTCCCACGCCTTGCGCAGCACTTCGGACCGTTCGCGCGGGGTGCGGGCGGCCCAGTCCTTCATCGCGGCTTCAGCAGCATCGAGCGCTGCGTCGGCGTCTGCGATTTCGGCAGACGCGACAGAGGCCAGGACTTCCTCGGTCGCGGGGTTTAGGACGTCGAAACGGACCTTGTCGGCGCCTTCGCGCCAGTGGCCGTTGATGTAGAGATCGGTAAATTCCATGTCGGTCCTCGCGGGTCAGAGCAGATGGCGGAGCGGCTCGGCCAGCCGTCCGGCAAATCCGCTGATAAGATCGAGCGCCTCGGCGGCAGAAAGCTGTTCGGGCGCGCATTCGAGTGTGAGGGTCAGACTGTCGCCCGCCCCTGTCAGCGTCAACACCGGGGTGTCTTCCGCCCCGAGGCTGATCGAGGTGAGCGGCGATCCGGCAAGGTCGCGGATGGTCAGGGCTGGTTGCCCATCCTCGGGGATCACGCGGGTCTGGCCATATGCTTCAATCGCCACGGCGGTGCCGGGCTGGCCAAGGGCCGCTGCGGCGAAGCTGGCCAGCAGGGCAGGGCGGTTCGCCGGGGCGCCGGTGTCCTTGGCGACCCATGCGCAGAAGGCGGCAAACGCCTGGGACGGGATTTCGGCGGTCAGGCGGCGGGTGGCTTGGGCCACAGCCCCGGTCGGACTGGTCATCGTCGGCAGGCTGCGCAGCACGTCCAGATCGGCGGTGTGATAGGGCTGCGGATGGCCCGCCTCGACCAGGCGGCCAAGGTCCAGCCCCTCTTGCAGGGCAATGCGACGCGCCTTGGGCGAGGCAAGGATGCGCCCGCCAGGGGCGACCGGGGCCGCGGCCTTGGCAGCCGGTTTCGTCGGGGCCTTGGCCGGGGCCGGTTTGTCTTCGGCTTTGGCGGGGGCCGGGGCGGGGGCCGGTTTGGCCTTGCCCGCCCAGCTTCGCTGCATCGGGTTGTCCGGCTTGTCGCCCGAAATGATGGCGATCACCTCGCCCACGGGCGCGGCCTCGCCAGCCTCGGCCAGCAGCGCCGCGACAAAGCCGTCATGACCTGCTTCGACCTCCATCGTGGCCTTGTCGGTTTCCACTTCGAACAGGATATCGCCCGAAGTAACGGCGTCGCCCGGGGCCTTGTGCCACGCGACGATCACGCCTTCGTCCTGTGCCATACCGAGCGCGGGCATGATGATGCCGGTTCCGTCGGGCAGGTCATCCTGCGCGCCCGCGTCATCCTGGCCCACGTCCTCCTGCGCCGGGGCAGCTGCGGCGGTGCCGCTGCCCTCTGCCGTGTCCGAGATCATGGCGATCACATTGCCCACGGGCACATCCTCGCCATCGCCAGCGGTCACATCGGTCAGGAAGCCGTCGGCGGGCGCCTCGACTTCCATCGTCGCCTTGTCGGTTTCCACCTCGAACAGCGCATCGCCCGTCTTGACCGCATCGCCGGCCTGTTTCAACCAGCTCACGATCTTGCCGGTGTCCTGCGCCATCCCGAGGGCGGGCATGATCACCTCATGCGGCGTGAAGCCAGCAGTTTCACGCGGCATGGATCATCTCCCCTGACATGAGCTTGCGGGCGTTCTGGACCACGCCTTCCGGCGTCGGCACGGTGATATCCTCCAGCGCCGGGCTGAAAGGCACCGGCACGTCCATCGCCCCCATGCGCAACACCGGCGCGTCGAGATGGTAAAACGCTTTTTCGTTGATCCGGCCCGCGATTTCGCCGGTGATACCAAAGCTTTGGTGGCCTTCGTCCACCACGATCACGCGGCTGGTCTTCTTGGCGGATTCGATCAGCGTCTGTTCATCCAGCGGCACGATGGTGCGCGGGTCGATCACTTCGGCGCTGATGCCCTCGGCTTCCAGCATCTCGGCGGCCTTCTCGCAGACCTGCACCATGGAGGATGTGCCAATCAGGGTGATGTCCGTGCCCGCGCGCTTGATGTTCGCCTCGCCGAAGGGGATCAGAAATTCCTCCTTCGGGACCGGGGCCTTGTCGTTATACATCAGCTTGTCTTCGAAGATCACGACCGGATTGTTGTCGCGGATCGCGGTCTTCATCAGGCCCTTGGCCTCGTAGGCCGACGAGGGCAGCGCCACTTTCAGGCCCGGAATATGGGCCACCAGCGCGTGCAACGACTGGCTGTGTTGCGCCGCAGACCGGCGGGTTGCGCCAAGATTGGTGCGCAGAACCAGCGGCACGTTCAGCTTTCCACCCGACATGTAATAGGCCTTGGCCGCCTGATTGCAGAGCTGGTCCATGATCAGGAAGATGAAATCGCCGAACATCAGGTCGACGATCGGGCGCGAACCAGTCAGCGCCGCGCCCACGGCAAGGCCCATGAAGCCGGGTTCGGCGATCGGCGTGTCGATCACGCGTTCGGTGCCGAATTCTTCGACCAAACCGGACAGCACCTTGAAGGGCGTTCCGGCCTCGGCCACGTCTTCGCCGATGATGAAGGTGGTGGGGTCGCGGCGCATTTCCTCGGCCAGCGCCTCGTTCACCGCTTGGGACAGGGTGATATTTCGCATTTCAGGTCTCCTCAGGCACCGGGCCGCAGGGTGGCGGGGTCGGTCGGGGCAAAGACGTGCATGTCCACCTCGCTCTCATCGGGGTATTTGGCGGACAGCGCGTAATCGACGGCGGCCTTGGCGTCGGCGCGAATCTCGTCCTCCATCGCCTGCAAGTCCTCTGCGTTGGCGATGCCCTCTTCCGCCAGCCACTTGCCGAAATTGACGATCGGGTCGCGGCTTTCCTTCCAGATCGTCTCTTCTTCCTTGGCGCGGTAATAGTCGCGGTTGATGTCGCCCACGTGGTGGCCGTGATAGCGATAGGTCATCAATTCCACGAAGAACGGGCCTTCGCCCTTGCGCGCACGGGCAACCAGCCTCTCGGTCAGCTCGTTCACCGCCAGCACATCCTGCCCGTCAACGGTAAAGCTCTCGATCCCGAACGCCTCGGCCCGCGCGGGGATGGACCCCGCGGCGATTTCCTCGGTCTTTGTGTATTCGGAGTAGCCGTTGTTTTCGCAGGCATAAATGACAGGCAGCTTCCATAGGCTTGCCATGTTCATGACCTCGTAGAGCAGCCCTTGCGCGGTGGCGCCGTCGCCGAAGAAGCACACGCTTACATCGTCGGAGCCTTGCAACTTGGCGCGCAGCGCCGAGCCGGTGGCGATGCCCATGGACCCGCCCACGATGGCGTTGGCCCCAAGGTTTCCGTGGCTTTGGTCGGCGATGTGCATCGAGCCGCCCTTGCCGCGACAATAGCCCTCTTCCTTGCCCAGAAGCTCGCAGAACATCTGCTTGAAGTCGGCCCCCTTGGCCACGCAATGGCCATGGCCCCGGTGGGTCGAGGTGATGCGGTCGCTGTCGGTCAGCGCCTCGCAAATTCCCACGGCAACGGCTTCTTCGCCGGAATACATATGGGTCAGCCCCGGCATCTTGGCCGAGAGGTAAAGCTGGTTGGCATTGTCTTCGAAGACGCGGATGCGCACCATCTGGCGATACATCCGCAGGTAGTCTTCGGTGTTGGTCTTGGCTTTGGCCATCTGACTGGTCCTTCTCGGGTGCGAATCCCTGTCGTCTTCTTCTTGGCGAAAATACTCTCGGGGGGTGCGGGGGGCAGACAGCCCCCCGCGGATCCCGTCAGGGATCAGTAGCGGTTCGCGATCGGCAGTTCCTGCGCCGGGAACAGCGAGATCACTTCGCAGCCGGTGTCGGTCACGACCACCTCTTCTTCGATCCGGGCGGCAGAATAGCCGTCGGAGGCCGGGCAGTAGGTTTCGAGGGCGAAGACCATGCCGGTCTGGATTTCCATCGGGTTGTCCAACGACACCGCGCGGCTGATGATCGGGCGTTCGTGCAGCGCCAGGCCCAGACCGTGGCCGAATTGCAAGCCGAAGGCGCTCAGCTCGTCGGGGAAGCCGAATTCCTCGGCCTTGGGCCAGAGCTTGGCGACCTGGTCAGTGGTGACGCCGGGGCGGATCGCCTGGATCGACGCGTCGATCCATTCGCGGGCCCGGATATAGGCGTCGCGCTGCGAGGGCGTGGACATGCCGATGTTGAACGTCCGGTAATAGCAGGTCCGGTAGCCCTGGTAACTTTGCAGGATGTCGAAGAACGCCTGATCGCCGGGGCGGAACTGGCGGTCGGTGAAGTTGTGGGGGTGCGGGTTGCAGCGTTCGCCCGAGATGGCGTTGATCGCCTCGACATCGTCCGAGCCCCATTCGTAGAGCAGCTTGTTCGACATGGCGACGATCTCGTTCTCGCGTACGCCGGGTTTCAGCTCTTCGTAGATCATGTGGTAGACGCCATCGACCATGCTGGCCGCTTGCGTCAGCAACTGGATTTCGTCCCAGTTCTTGATCTCGCGCGCGCTCAGCATGATCTGCTGGCCATCGACCACGTTCAGCCCGGCCTCTTTCAGGGCGTGGAACATGGCGGTTTCGGCGTAGTCCACGCCCACGGGCATGTCCTTCATCCCGGCGTCTTCGATCAGGCCGGCGATTTCTTCGGCGTATTTCTTCATCAAGCCAAAAGAGGGCGGGATCGTGCCCCGCATGCCGACGACACCGGCGCGGCAATGGTCGGGGACCAGCCAGTCGGAGTATTTCTTGTGGTGTACGGCTGCAGAGCCGAAATCCCACACGTAAGGCGCGTCGTCGCCGGTCAGCAGGCAGAAACGGCACATCTTGTCGCGTTCCCATTCACCGATCTTGGTGGCCGAGACGTAGCGGATGTTGTTCACGTCGAACAGCAGCAGGGTGCCGCAATCGCTGGCCTTCAGCGCTTCGCGGGTGCGCGACAGGCGATACCGGCGCAGGCGGTCATGATCGACGCGGCGTTCGAAATCAACCGAGGTGTGCCCCCAGGCGGGCAGGCGGCCTTCCCACTTCCAGTTCGGGTCGAGATCCTGCGGGGTGAGGACATTCGGGGTGAGTGCGCGGTTCATGGGTCTAAATCTCCTGCGGGTGCGCCATTGCGCACCCGGTTTGTTGGTGAATTGTCAAAGGGCCGGGGGGGCTACTGGATGCACCAGCCGCCGTCGATGTGGATCATCTGGCCGGTCATGTAGTCGCTGTCGTCGCTGGCGAGGAACGATGCGGTTCCGACGATATCCTTGGGATAGGAGACCCGCTTGATCACCAGTTCGTTCTCGACGATGTCGTCATAGGCCTGACCGGCGCGTTCCTTGAACCCGATCTCGACCAGATCCTTGTCGAGCTGTTCCCAGAGCGGTGTGACCACGACGCCGGGCGCGTAGCCGTTGACAGTGATGTTGTGTTCGGCCAGCCCGAGTGCGCCGCAATGGGTCAGCGCGAGGCAGCCGTATTTCGAGGTGCAATAGACGGTCACGTCGATCAGTGGCTTGCGCGAGGCGATCGAGCCCACGTTGATGATCTTGTAGGGGTGATCCTCCATCGGACCCTGCGCGATCATCTGGCGGGCGGCTTCCTGCATGCCCAGCCACATCGCCTTGGTGTTGACGTTCATGATCATGTCCCAGTTGTCTTCGTCGATATCCATGAAGAACCGGGGCTTGTTGAGGCCTGCGTTGAACAGGGCCACGTTGATATTGCCGAAGGCCTCGACCGTGGTGGCGACGGCGGCGGCGTTGTCCTCGCGCTTGGTTACGTCCATCCGGACGGCAATCGCCTTGCCGTTGCCGGCGGAATTGATGCGCTCGGCAACTTCCTGCGCCTCGTCGAGGTCGAGGTCACCGATACACACATTCGCGCCTTGCGCGGCGAAGGCCTCGGCATTGCCAGCACCCATGCCGCGCGCGGCCCCGGTGATGAGAATATTTTTCCCTTTCAGGCGATTGGGGTCCATGGGGTCCTCCTCTAGTCCCTTGTCGATTGCATCACCGCCTCGGCGCGGGACTGGGCCCGGGACAAGGCGTCGCGCGGGGTCGTGATGCCCCGCAACATGTCGTGGATTTCCTGACCGCAGATGGCGATCATCTCGGAAATCTGGGGCGCCGGCGGGCGCGGCCAGAATTGCAGCTCGTCGCGCCAGGACATGGCGTCGACGGCCTCGAAAATCGGTGAGAGCTGGCGCACCTCGGGGTCGGCCCCGACCGAGTAGCGGGGCGCCGTGCGGCTGCCGTTCATGACGTAGAGCTTCTGCGCCTCGGGCGAGGTGAAGGCGACCAGCGCCTCTGCCGCCTGCTGCTTGCGCTCGGCTGGCAGGTTCGACGGCAGGCACAGCACATAGCCGCCCACCGGCGCGATCGGCTGGCCATGCGGACCGGCGGGATGCGGCAGGTAGCCGGTGGCGCCGTGGGCGGGCGAGGACTCGTCCAGCTCGAAATAGGGCGCCAGCAGAGTGTAGCCGTAGGCCATGGCAATCTTGCCGGCGGCGTAGGGGCGCACGCGCTCGTACCACGACATCGACAGGATGTCGGTCGGCGAAAATTCCAGCAGCGCCATCAGGTATTCCGCCGCTTCCAGCGCGCGGGGGGTGTTCAATGTCGGCACCAGATCGCGACGGTCGAGATGATCGGCATCATAGCCGCCCGCGATGGCGTCGAGGTTGAAGACCGGCTGGCCGAAATCTGCGCAGGTCATCATGAAGGTGTGGCCAAGCGCAGTGCCGCGGGCCGCGTTCCACGCGATGCCATAGCGGCCACGGGCGGGATCGTGCAGGGCTTTCGCGGCGCGCAGCAGGTCGTCGGTGGTGGCGGGCGGTTCCAGCCCCGCCTCGGCGAACCAGTCCTTGCGGTAAAACAGCAGTTCCGGGGTGGTCTGGCTGGGCACACCGTAGGGACGCCCGCCCCAATGCGCCGCCCGCCAGCCCGCCGTGTGAAAATCGCTGGGGTCAAGCCGGTCGATGTCGAGCACATCGTCAAGCGGTGTCAACAGTCCGCGGGCAACGAACTCTCCCAGCCATGGCAGATCGACGGCGATGATGTCGTAGCGGCTGGCGCTGTGCTCGGCGTTGCGGATCGCCTCTTCGTGCAAGCGGTCAATGGAAAAGGCGCGCTGGCTGATCTTGGTGCCGATCACCTGCTCGAACTGGCGCTTGAGGTTTTCCATGACCATGAAGGTGGGGTCGCCGTGAACGAGGATGCGCAGGCCGCCCGGCAGCTTGAGCGGCTCTGGCAAAACCTTCGGCGGCTGGATCGACCGTGCCGATTTGTAGGAGCCGCCGAAGTAGTAATCGGCGCCCTCGCGGCTGTCCGGCGAGGGCGCGATCTGGTTGAGCCGGGTTTTCGCCAGCCGCAGGATGCGGTCCGACAATTGCGCCCAGTTTTGCAGCATGGCGGCACTTGGGTGCAGCGAAAAGCTCTTGCCTGACCGCGTGCGGGGGCGCTGTTCGATCAGGCCGGCGTCTTGCAACTCGGTCAGTTTTCGCCGCGCGGTGGCGTAGGGCACGCCCGAGGCCGCGATCACCGAGGACGCGGTGCAGATGCGGCCTTCGAGGTGGTTGCGGACAAGGTGAATGGCCATGTTGAGATAGGGGTTTGGCGCCGCGATATCGAGGGCCGTCTCGACCTCTGCTGAGAAATCTTCAATAAGATCAATGGCCTGATGGATTTCGGATGGACCAAACGGGGGCATTCCAGCAGTCACTGGCTTGCCTCCGAGTAAATATTCGTTTTGAACATTTTTCATGGCCCGCTCTTCTTCGGATGGGGGGCGAAAGCCTTGGCCTGGGCCCCGATTCACGTCGGTCATTGATCGACTCCCTCTGTTGTGTCGGAGTGGGTGTTCCGAGAGAACATCACAAATATCCGTTTTGAACTATCAGATGTTCAAAATGAACAAATCCAATACGGATCGAAAACCGTAAACAAGGGATCAATGCGGCGTCCGGTTGCCGGGCAGGGGTGATTCCCGCTTGGAGGTTGGCAACTGCGATCTATGAAAATCCAAGGGAGAGAGAGAATGACGAAACTGAACACTGCGATGCTGGCCGCCACCACCGCCCTCGCGGGCATGGCCTTTGCCGGTGCCGCGACCGCGCAGGACACCTGGCGCATCGGGATTACCCAGAACAACGTGGGCGTGGACAGCTACCAGACGACGTATGAAAGCGCCTTCATCGCCGCCGCAGAAGCCAACCCGAATGTCGAGGTGGTCGTCCTTGATGCCGGTGGCGACGTGGCCCGCCAGATCGCGCAAGTGCAGGATCTCATCCAGCAGGAAGTCGACGCGATCATTATCTGGCCGACCAACGGTCAGGCCGTGATCCCCGCTGTGCGTGAAGCCTTCCAGTCCGATATCCCGGTGATCGTGACCAACTCGAACATCGCGGAAGACGGCTTCCCGTTCGTGGCGTCCTTCTCGGGGCCCGACAACATTACCCAAGGCCGTCGCGCGGCGGAAATCATGTGCACCCGCTTTGAAGACCTGGGTATTCAGGACGAAGCGCAGATCGTGCAGATCACCGGTCAGCCGGGCTACACCACTGCCATCGAGCGCGCGCAGGGCTTTGAAGAACGCCTGCCCGAGGTCTGCCCGAACGTGACGCTGGTGGAAAGCCAGCCGGGCAATTGGAACCGCGAAGACGCGCAGCGCGTGATGGAAGCGTTCCTTGTCCAGTATGACAATATCGACGGTGTCTATTCCGGCGATGACAACATGGGCGTTGGCGCACTGAACGCTGCCCTTGCAGCCGGTCGCGCAGAGGGCATCACCTTCGTGGGGGCCACCAACTTCGCCGTGGGCTACGACGCCATGGGTCGTGGTGAATACTGGGGGTCCATCTACCAGTCGCCGGTGGATGACGCCGAGGCCGCGCTGCAAACCGCGCTCGACGTGCTGAACGGCGAGGACGTGCCGTTCCTCAACTACTTCGACACGCCGAAGATTACGCAAGAGAACATGGACCAGTACGACCGTCCGGTGTTCTGATTTTCCTCCCGCAGGGGGCCGGCCGGATCTTCCGCGTCGGCCCCTCGCACTGGAACGTCTCACAAGCCAGAATACAAAACCAAGGGAGGGCGTCATGGGACGTGTCTCGGGACGTGCCTGTATCGTGACGGGTGCCGCACAGGGGATCGGGCGCGCCATCGGGGAAGCGCTGCTCGACGAAGGGGCGGATGTGTGTTTCGCCGATATCAACGCCGACAAGGTGGCCGCCGTTGCCGATGCCAACCGCGAGCGGGCCGCGGAAAACGGCGGCAAGGTGATCTGGGCCGCCGTCGATGTGACCAAGCGCGAGCAGGTTCGCGCGATGATCGACAAGGCCGTCGCGGCCTTTGGTCGGCTCGATGTGAAATTCAACAATGCCGGGGTGAACAAGCCGATGAACTTCCTCGACGTGACCGAGGATAACTGGCGGTTCATCATGGATATCAACGGGCTTGGCTGCATGATCGGAATGCAGGAAGCCGCGCGCCAGATGATTGCGCAGGGCACGGGCGGCAAGATCGTGAACACCGCTTCGATCGCCAGCCGGCAAGGGTTCGATAACGTCGCGCCCTATTGCGCGTCGAAATTCGCCGTGGTCTCGTTGACGCAATCGGGTGCGCGCGATCTTGCCAAGCATGACATCACGGTGACCGGCTTTGCGCCGGGCGTGGTGGCCACGGAAATGTGGGAAGAGGTGGACCGCGACCTGATGGCCATCGGCGCAGCCGAGCGTCCGGGGCAGGCGATGGAGGAGTTTTCGGCCGATATCCTGAAAGGGCGGGTTGCCCGTCCTGACGATATCACCGGAACCACCACGTTCCTTGCGTCGCGCGACAGCGATTACATGACCGGTCAGATCGTGATGATCGACGGCGGCATGACACTGGTCTGAGGATCGGACGTTTCCGGCACCTCCCGAATGGCGGGGCTGGAGACTACTGGGAGGAAAGAGATGACGGACAGCAGAGCGAAGGCCCTTGGCGGCCTTCTGGCACGGCAGGGCATCCTGGTGGCCTTCGTGCTATTCATGGTCGGGTTTGCCCTGTGGAACCCGAGGTTCATCGGCATCGACAACGTGTTCGGGGTAATCCGGTCCTCGGCCATTCTGGGGGTCATGGCGCTTGGCGTGACCTTCGTGGTGATCGGCGGCAACCTTGACCTGTCGGTCGGGTCGATGATGTCGTTCTCGGCTATCGTGGTTCTGGACCTGCACGAAAATCCGGCTTTCGGGCCGGCGCTGGCGATTCCGGCGATGTTTGCCATGACCATGGCGCTCGGGGCGCTGATCGGCTTCCTTGTCGGCTATCTCAAGCTTAATTCGCTGATTGTCACGTTGGGAATGCTCTCGGCCATTCATGGGCTGACGCTGGCCTATAGTGGCGGGCAGAACATGGACATCGCCAACCAGCAGGCGACATGGTTCGGTGTCTTCGGACGCGGCACCGTGGCGGGCGTGCCGATCCCGGTGCTGATGTTCGGTGGGCTGGCGTTGATTCTGGCGGTCATATTGGCGAAGACGCCCTTTGGCCGAAAGGTCTACGCGGTCGGCGGCAACGGCACGGCGGCGACCTTTTCCGGTATCCCGCGCGCGCGGGTCGTTTTCATGACCTACCTGATCTCGTCTTTCTGCGTCGCCACGGCCGGCCTGATTCAGGCCAGCCGAACCATGGGCGCGCAGAACACCGTGGGCCAAGGGATGGAGCTTGAGGTTCTGGCCGCGGTTATCCTTGGCGGGGCCTCGCTGCTCGGCGGGTCCGGCACCGTGTTCAAGACCGTGATCGGCGTGCTGATCCTTGGCTTCATTCAGAACGGCCTGCTGTTGGCCGGACTGCAATTCTACGCTCAGTTCGTCGTGACCTGGGTCATCATCATCCTTGCGGTCTGGCTGGATATCGCGGCCAAGCGTGGCCGTCTCTGGTCACCGATCGCGTGAGGGAGGGGACAATGACAAAACCGACCCTATCCGGCCTGATCAAGAACGGCGCGATCTGGGGCTTCATCGTGTTGGAGCTGATCTTCTTCTCGGTCGCGGGCCATTTCTGGTCGATGTCCGAGAGCGCCTTCATGGATTTCGGCAACATGCTGCTGTTGCTCAAGCAATCGGCCCCCATCGGCATCATCGCCGTGGGCATGACCGTCATCATGATCAACGGCAATATCGACCTGAGCGTCGGGGCTACCTATGCCCTGTCCGCCGTGGTCATGCTCGACTCGATGAGTTGGCCGATCTTCGCCGGGCTTGGCGATTGGGTGATCCCGGTGGCATGGCTCTTGGCCCTGTTGACCGGTGTGACCCTTGGCCTGATCAACGGGTTGATCGTTTGGAAAACCGGCGTCGATGCCTTCATCGTGACCCTTGGCGCGATGCTGGGCTATCGCGGTCTGGTCTTCATGTATAACGGCGAGCAGCCGACCTATCACCTGAACTGGACCATGGTCGACATTGCCGAGGCCAACGTGCTGGGGCTGGAGACGCCCTCGCTCGTCCTGATCGCGGTGGTTGTGATCGTCTGGCTTTTGATGACGCGCACGGTGCATGGCCGCAACGCCTATGCCATCGGCGACAACCGCGAAGCGGCGGTGAATGCCGGTATCCGGGTCGGGCCACACATGCTGCTGAACTTTGCGTTGATCGGGTTCCTGTCTGCGCTGTCGGCGGTGGCCTTCTATTCCGCCAGCGGCTCGGTGAACCCCAATGACGGCACATTGTTCGAGTTGTGGGCCATCACGGCAGTGGTGCTTGGCGGCACCAAGCTGACCGGCGGCAGCGGCTCGATCATCGGCACCTTCGGCGGTGTCATTGCCATCCAGCTATTGCGCAAGGGGCTTGGCTATATCGGGGCTGACACCGAGACTGTGAACCTCGTGATCGGAACGATCCTGATCGCTGTCCTGTTCCTCGACAAGCAACTCAACCGCAAAGGACAAGAGGAGCTGAAGGTATGACCGATCAAACACCGGCCCTGCGGCTTGAAAACATCGTCAAGACCTTCCCCGGCGTGCGTGCGCTCGGCGGGGTGAGCTTCGAAGTCTTCCCCGGCGAAGTCCATGCCCTGATGGGCGAAAACGGGGCGGGGAAATCGACGCTTATGAAGGTGCTTGGCGGCATCTACCAGCCCGAGGAAGGCCGCATCTTCGTGGAAGAGGTCCAGACCGTGATGACATCGCCGCTTCAGGCCAAGGCCAAGGGCGTGATGTTCATCCACCAGGAACTGAGCCTTGCGGAAGAGTTGAGCGTGGCGGAAAACGTCTATCTGGGCGAGTTGCCGCGCAAGAGCTTTGGCCGCGTGGACTGGGCACGACTGTATGCCCAGACCGATGAAATCCTCGACCGGCTAAAGGTCAGCTTCAATGCCCGCACGCGGGTTGGGGATTTGTCGATCGCCAACCAGCAGATGGTGGAAATCGCCCGCGCCCTGACCGTGGAGGCCAAGGCGGTGATTTTTGATGAACCGACCGCCTCGCTGACCGATGCCGAGAAAGTCGTGCTGTTCGACGTGATCAGCGACCTGCGGGCCGATGGGGTGGGGATTGTCTACATTTCGCACCGGATGGAAGAAATCTTCAAGATCACCGACCGGATCTCGGTTCTGCGCGATGGCGAATACCGGGGCACCTTGGTCACCGCCGAGACCGACGAGGATGAAATCACCCAAATGATGATCGGGCGCAGCCTGGACCTGAGCCGGAACGCGGCCCCGGTCGAGGTCGGCGAGGTCGCCTTGCGGGTCGAAGGGCTGTCCTGTGGAGACCTGTTCCAGGATGTGAGTTTCGAGTTGCGGCAGGGCGAGGTCGTCGGCTTCTACGGTTTGGTGGGTGCAGGGCGCACCGAGATTGCCGAGACCCTCTTTGGACTGCGCACACCGTCGAGCGGCCGCATCTTCCTGAAAGACGAGGAGCTGAAAATCTCGTCGCCCATCGAGGCCATCGGGCACGGCATTTCGCTGGTGCCGGAAAGCCGCAAGGAACAGGGCCTGATCCTTGGCATGAATTGCCGGGACAACATCACCTTGCCACAGGTCGATGACATGACGGCGGGGCCCTTCGTGGCCGACGGGGCCGAGGTAGCGATCTTTGACCAGTACCGCGACCGGCTGCAAATCAAGACGCCGAGCTGGCGCACCTCTGTGGGCAGCCTGTCGGGCGGCAACCAGCAAAAGATCGTCATCGGCAAATGGCTGGCGATGCGGCCCGATGTGCTGATCGTCGACGAACCGACGCGCGGGATCGACGTGGGCTCCAAGTCGGAAATTCACAACCTGCTGCGCGATCTGGCCGCGCAGGGCTATGCCGTCATGGTGATCTCGTCGGAAATGCCCGAGGTGCTGCATGTGTCTGACCGGATCATCGCCATGTATCACGGGCGCATCATGCGCAAGTTCGGCGTCGGCGAGGTGACCGAGGACAGTCTGGTGCAGGCGATCTCGGGCATCGGCGGAGACGGGCAGGCCGCGTAATGCGTGTTGGATTTGCGGGGCTTGGCCGTATGGGCCAGCGCATGGCTGCGAACCTGATCGGGGCGGGGTATGACCTGACGGTCTGGACGCGGAACAGCGACAAGGCACAGGCGTTCGCGGTGGCGCAGGGATGCGCAGTCGCCGACAGCCCGCGCGCCCTGTCCGATGCGGTGGACGTGTTGGTCACGATGTTGGCCGACGATCCCGCTTCGCAAGACGTGCATCTGGGCGCGGACGGGCTGTTCAGGGGCACTCGCGCGCGCACCTTCGTGGAGATGGGCACGATGAGCCCCGCGCATATCGCCGCGCTGGCCGCCGCCGCGCCAGAAGGAGCCACCGTGATCGACGCGCCGGTGTCCGGTGCCACGCAGGCCGCCGCCGATGCGCAGCTGCTGATCATGGCAGGGGCAAAGGCCGACACGGTGGCAGAGGTCCAGCCGCTCTTTGACGCCATGGGCAAGGAGACCATCTGCCTTGGCCGCACTGGTGCGGGCGCGGTGATGAAACTGGCGGTCAACATGCTGATCCACGGCATCAACCAGACCTTCGCCGAGGCGATGACGCTGGCCGAGGCCTCCGGCATCCCCACCGGTGCAGCGTTCGAGGCGATCGAAGCGAGTGCCGCCTGCGCACCGATGCTGACGTATCGCAAGCCGCTCTACCTCGACGAGGCGGCCCATGACGTGACTTTCACCGTGGCACTCGCCCAGAAAGACATGCGGGTGACGGCGGCGCTGGCCGATTCCTACAACGTCGCGCTACCGCAATCGCGGGCCACGCTCGATATCCTCAACAAGGCGGTCGCCGCCGGGTATGACGCCCGCGACATGGCCGCCATCCTTGATTTCATGCGGGAGAGCAAACCATGAAAGCTGCGCTTTTTGTCGGGGGTTGGGAAGGCCACGCCCCCACCGATTTCAGTGATTGGTGCGAGGCCCTGCTGACCGACAACGGCTTTGAGGTCGATGTCTACAACACGCTGGAACCGCTGGAGCACCCCGAGACCCTGTCCGATGTCGACCTGATCGTGCCAATCTGGTCCTCGGCCCGGTCGGGCCACAAGGAAGAGTTCGGCAACATGACCAAGCCGCAGGAAGACGGGCTGTTGCAGCTTGTCTCGGAAGGGCGGGGCATCGCGGGCTGGCATGGCCATATGGGCGACGCGTTCCGCGACCGGCCAACCTATCATTTCTTGATCGGCGGGCAGTTCGTGGCGCATCCGCCGGGCTGGCCGGACAACCTGCAACCGCGCGAGGACTACATCGACTACGATGTGACCATCTGCAAACCCGCCGACCCGCTGGTCGAAGGCATCAAGAGCTTTCGCCTGCGGTCCGAGCAATATTACATGCTGGTGGACCCTTCGAACGAGGTTCTGGCCACGACGACCTTTTCCGGCGATCACCTGTGGTGGATCGAAGGCACGGTCATTCCCGTCGTCTGGAAGCGTCGGTGGGACAAGGGCCGCGTCTTCTATTGCTCGATCGGGCACGAGCTGGACGACCTGAAGGTGCCGCAGGTCACGGAAATCCTGCGCCGGGGCATGATCTGGGCGGCAACGCGGGGGTAAAACCCTGACTGGAAAGGGAAATGGTGCGGGCGGTGGGACTCGAACCCACACGGCACAAGGCCTTCGGATTTTAAGTCCGATATGTCTACCATTCCATCACGCCCGCATCTGGCCACCCGTCAATCGCGGGTGCCTGCAAACCGTTCCTGCCATGCCTCGCGGTCTTCGTCACTGATCTTGGCAAAAAGAACCTCTGGCACGGTAAAGCCGTGGCCCGGCTCCAGCACCGCCAATGCGTCACCGACCGAGCCCGGCCAGTCCGCGCCCTCTGTGCCCATGGCCGCCAGCATCTTGGCCGAGGCGTCGGGGATAAAGGGTGCCGACAACACCGCGTAGAACCGGATCAGGTTCAGCGATAGCCGCACGATGGCGGCGGCGCGCTCGGGGTCTTGTTTGAAGGCGGCCCAAGGCGCGGCGGCTTGCAGGTATTCGTTCCCGGCCACCCAGATCGCGCGCAGTTCGGCGGCGGATTTGCGGATTTCCATCGCCTCCATATGCGCTTCAAAGGCGTCGAGCTTTTCCTGAAGCTCGGCCACCAGCGCGAATTCCTGTTCGCCGTAGTCGCCGCCCTCTGGCACGACCTCGCCGAATTTCGACCGGCAGAACTTGGTGACGCGGCTGACGAAATTGCCGAGGACGTCGGCAAGGTCCTTGTTCACGGATTGCTGGAAATTTTCCCAGGTGAATTCGCTGTCCGAGCTTTCGGGCGCATGGGACAGCAGCCACCAACGCCAGTAGTCGGCGGGCAGGATGTCCAATGCCTGATCCATGAACACGCCGCGCCCGCGCGAGGTGCTGAACTGGCCACCGTCATAATTGAGGTAGTTGAACGACTTGATGTAATCGACCAGCTTCCACGGCTCGCCGGAACCGATGATCGTGGCCGGGAAGCTGAGGGTGTGGAAGGGCACGTTATCCTTGCCCATGAACTGGACATAGCGCACATCGCCCGCACCCTTGTCGGTGCGCCACCAGCGTTCCCAGTCGGCGTCGGTCTTGCCATTCGCCTCGGCCCATTCGGCACCGCAGGCGATGTATTCGATGGGGGCGTCGAACCAGACGTAGAAAACCTTGCCTTCCATGCCCGGCCAGTCCTCGTCCCCGCGCTTGACCGGGATGCCCCAGTCGAGATCGCGGGTGATGCCCCGGTCTTGCAGGCCGTCACCGTCGTTCAGCCATTTCTTGGCGATCGAGGTGGTCAGGACGGGCCAGTCGGACTTGGAGTCGATCCACGCCTCCAACTGGTCCTTCATCTGGCTTTGGCACAGGAACAGGTGCTTGGTTTCGCGCATTTCCAGATCGGTGGAGCCGGAAATCGTGGAATGCGGGTCGATCAGGTCGACCGGGTCAAGCTGCTTGGTGCAGTTGTCACACTGGTCGCCGCGCGCGCTGTCGAACCCGCAATTGGGGCAGGTGCCCTCGATGTAGCGGTCGGGCAGGAAGCGGCCATCGGCCTTGGAATACATCTGGTTTTCAGTGACTTCACGGATCAGCCCGGCCTCGGCCAGCGTGCCCGCGAAATGCTGGGTCAGGCGATGGTTCTGCGGGCTGGACGAGCGACCGAAATAGTCGAAGCTCAGGCGGAAGCCCTCGGCGATCTTGGCTTGGACCTCATGCATTTCGGCGCAATACGCGGCCACCGGCTTGCCGGCCTTGGCCGCGGCCAGTTCGGCAGGTGTGCCGTGCTCGTCCGTGGCGCACAGGAACATGACCTCGTTGCCGCGTCCACGTTGATAACGGGCATAAAGATCGGCGGGCAACTGAGAGCCCACGAGATTGCCCAGATGCTTGATCCCGTTGATATAGGGAATTGCCGAGGTGATGAGAATCCGTGCCATCTGACGCGCCTTTTTCCGTCTTCCACCGCCCCCTTTAACGAATGCATCCGGCTAGTTCCAGAACCCATGGGCGCTTGTGGCTAGGGTTTGGGCGACTTGCGGAAGATACGCCCCACGAGGAAGGTGGTGCGCGGCACCCAGACATAGGGCTGGCGCGTGCCAGAGCTTGGGCGGCGGCGCATCCTGATCAGGCCGAAGATCACCAGGATCAGGTGCGCGGCGGCGATGAAGACGAACAGCGCTGTCGGCCCGTAGAGCGTGATCAGGGCCGAGGTCAGCCACGGTGCGACGATGGCCCCGGCGGCAAAGAAGAACATCAGCGCGGCCGAAAGTTCGACCCGCTGGTGATCTTCGGTCCAGTCATGGGCATGGGCCGCCGAGATCGAGTAGATCGGGAAGGTCATCAGCCCGAAGAAGAACGCCGCGCTCATCACGGCCACTGTGCCAAAGCCCGATACCGCGATGGTGACGCCGCAGGCGGGCAGGGCGGCGATGGACATACCGATCAGAACCCACCGGCGATCGTAGCGGTCTGCCAGCCAGCCGACGGGCAGTTGCGCAATTGCGCCGCCCAAAACGAAGGCTGACAGGAAAAAGGCGATCTGGTCTGCCCGCAGGCCAACCTGCGCGCCGTAAAGCGGGCCGACCATTCTGAACGAGGCAGAGGACACGGCGGCCACCATTACCCCCGCCACCGCGAGGGGGGATTTGGACCACGCCAGCCCGGGGTTGAGGCGCGGGGCATTCGGGGTCTCGGGCTGCTTGGCCCGCGACAGCGTGATCGGCAGCAGCGTCGCACAGCACAGCAGGGCCAGCAGGTTGTAGGACACGTAGCTTGCCGGTTCGAGGATGCCGATCAGCATCTGCGCGGCCAGCGATCCGCCCATGTCCACCATCCGGTAACTGCCCATGGTGCGCCCGCGCGTGGCGTTGGTGACCTTGGACTGCAGCCACGCCTCGACCACCGTGTAGCAGCCCGCCACCGACAGGCCCGACGCCACCCGCATCAACGCCCATGCGTGCGGATCAAGCACCAGCATATGCGCCAGAAGCCCGATGGCGCCGGTCGCCGTGAAGGCCGCGAAGGCGCGGGAATGGCCGATCGTTCCCATCAGGCGCGGGGCCCACCAGCAGCCGATGAAAAAGCCGAGGTAATGGGCCGAGCCGAGCAGGCCGATCTGGTTGTTCGAGAACCCCAGAACGCTGCCTGACAGCACGTCGAGCGGCCCAACACCCCCGGTCGAGATCTGCAACAGGAAGATCGACAGGAACAGGGCGGCGAAGGAAATGAGCATGCGCATGGGCGGAGGGACCGGTGTTTTCGCTCAACCTGAGCGGGGCGGGAAGGCCCTGCTTTCTCATCCGCGACGTTTTCGGGGTCGTTTGAGGGCGCGTCTGTAAGGTGTAGCGATCTCTTCCGTCTGGGCAAGCCGGTTCATGGGCTGTCAGGCGGGGTGCAGGTCGCGGGGTGGGGCCGTGCCGGTGGCCTGGGCGATATCCGTGTCGGTCAGGGTCCAGCTTTTCGGTGGGGCCTGCCGTGCGCGCAGGCGGTGCAAGGTCCAGCGGCTGCGGCTGGCCTCGTGATCGGGCAAAAGCTGCCAGCGGGTTTCCACCCCCGCCGCGCCCCCGGTGCCGGGGGTCAGCAGCAGGCATAGCGGGGCTGCCCGCGCCTCGGCCCCGGTCTCGGCGGCCAGATGCAGGCGGCGCACCGGGGTCAGTCCCGGCGGTTCGGGCAATTCGCCGATCACCAGCGGCACTGCACCGGGGCGCAACGCCTCTTCCAGCGTCCACAGCAGATCCTCGGGCCGCGTCACCTCGACAAAGATCAGGCGACCGGGGTCGATCACCGGTTGCACCCCGCCCATATGCAGCCGGTCCGGGTGCCACGCGGGCCGCACCCACAGGATCGGGCCGGTGGTTTCGCGCGCTACCCACAGCGCCAGCCGCCGCCGGGCCGAGCCGCAAAATTCATGCGCCCGCGCCCGCGCCAGATCGAACCGCCCCAAGAGGCGCAGGGGCGCGGGGCCGGAACGCGGCGCGGTGCGGGTGAGGCGGGCAATCGACATGGGGGAAGTCTACATGTTCGCTAAATGTTCTGCAATCCGTGGCTTGTGCCCTGCCGGGAATGGCCTAGGTTTGGGCCAACGAAACGACGGACAGGACAGGATAAAATGCGCAAGGTTCCCTTTGGCTCGACGGGCCTGACGGTCTCGGAACTGTGCCTCGGCACGATGACATGGGGCAACCAGACCCCGCCAGAGGACGCGCATCGGCAAATGGACATGAGCCTCGCCGCCGGGATCGACATCGTGGACACTGCTGAGATGTACCCGGTGAACCCGGTCAGCAAAGAAACCGTGGGCGGCAGCGAGGCCATTCTCGGTGACTGGAACGCGGCCAACCCGTCGCGGCGCGGGGACTACATGCTCGCCACCAAGATTTCCGGCGAAAACGGCGGGTTCGTGCGTGATGGCGTGCCGATCAGCGGGGCCGAACTGCGCCGCGCACTGGACGGCTCGCTGAAACGGCTCAAGACCGATTATGTCGATCTCTACCAACTGCATTGGCCCAATCGCGGCTCGTTCCAGTTCCGCCAGAACTGGACCTATGACCCGAGCGGCCAGAACAAGGCCGAAACGCTGGCCCATATCACCGACGTGTTGGAAGAGGCCGAAAAACTGGTGGCCGAAGGCAAGATGCGGTTCATCGGTCTGTCCAACGAATCCTCGTGGGGCACCGCGCAATGGCTGCGCGTGTCCGAAGATCGGGGCCTGCCGCGCGTGCAGACGGTGCAGAACGAATATTCCCTGCTGTGCCGGATGTATGACACCGACATGGCCGAGATGTCGGTGAACGAGGACGTGACGCTCCTCTCCTTCTCGCCGCTCGCCGCAGGCTTCCTGACCGGGAAATACCAGAACGGCGCGGTGCCCGAGGGCTCTCGCATGTCGTTGGTGCCGGAAATGGGCGGTCGTAAATCCGCACGGGTGTTCGGCGCGGCGGCGGCCTATCTGGACATCGCAGACCGGCATGGGCTGGACCCGGTGCATATGGCACTGGCGTGGCAGCAAACGCGGCCCTTCCCGATCTCGGCCATTTTCGGCGCGACGACCTCGGCGCAACTGGACCGCATCCTTGACGCGGTGGATATCGAGCTGTGCCAGGACGTGCTGGACGAGATCACGGCGGCCCACAGGGCGCACCCGATGCCCTACTGAGCGGCCGGGCGCCGCCTGCGCCCTACCGCCCGGCCCTGAGGTCCGACACCGACTGGCCGAACGCCTTGCGAAAGGCGCGGGCCAGTGTCGAGGGGCCGGAAAACCCGGTGCGCACCGCGATTTCCTGCACCGTCAAGCCGGTGTCCAGCGCCAGTCGCCGGGCCTCGTTCAGGCGCAACCGCAGAAAGAAGGTGCCGGGGCCGATTTCCAGATGCTGGCGAAACAGCATTTCCAACCGCCGCGCCGACAGCCCGACCTGGCGGGCGATGGCGGCCATGGCGGGCGGCTCTTCCATCCGGTCTTCCATGATCGTCACGGCCTGCGCCACGGGGGGCGCGACAGCGGCCAGTCGGGCCTGCGGAACAAGGCGCTGCGGGGTGGGGCGATCCGCCGGATCATACAGCAATGCGTTGGCCACCTGCCCGGCCAGTTCCGCCCCGTGATGCGCGCGGATCAGGTGCAGCATCAGGTCCAGACAGGGTGCGGCCCCGCCGGTTGTCAGGGCAGGGCCGTCGATCACGAAGCGGTCGGGCAGCGGCTCCACATCCGGGAACGCGATCGAGAAGGCTTCCAGATCTTCCCAATGCGTCGTCGCGCAATGGCCGTTCAGCAACCCGGCCCGCGCCAGCACCCATGGGCCGCCATCGACGCCGCAATAGGAAATCTTGCGCCCGCGCAACTGCCGCAGCCAAGCCCGCAACGCGGGGGTCGCGTTGGCATCCAGCCGAAACCCTGCCACCATCACCAACAGGTCCATATCGGCATTCAGCGGCAGGGGATCGGTCTTGACCTCGACCCCACAGGTCAGGCTGAGCATTCCGCCTTGCGGCGACAGCACCTGCCAGTCATAGAGGGCCTTCCCCGCCCGCCGGTTGGCCGCGCGAAATGGGTCCAGCGCAGCCGCCATAGACAGCAGGTTGCAGTCCGGCAGCACAAGCAGGCCGATGCGGAACGGGCGCTCGCCGGGATTTCTTTTTCGAATTGCGGTATCAGTCATGATCCTTTCGTATAACGCAATGAATTGACTCGCAACTTGGCGTCTCATGTCCTCCAAACCGAGGATGGAGACGAGAATGCCCCTGACCCCTACACGCGACGTGTTCATTACCTGTGCGGTCACCGGCTCTGGCGGGACGCAGGATCGCAGCCCGCATGTGCCGCGCAGCCCTGAACAGATTGCCGAAAGCGCCATTGCCGCCGCCAAGGCCGGTGCCGCGGTTGTCCATTGCCATGTGCGCGACCCCGAAACCGGCACCCCCTCGCGCGAGCTGGAATACTACCGTGAGGTCACTGACCGTATCCGCGCCGCCGATGTGGACGTGGTGCTGAACCTGACCGCCGGGATGGGCGGCGACATCACCTTCGGCTCGACCGAGGCGCCGCTGCCGGTAAACGAGGCGGGAACCGACATGATCGGCGCGACCGAGCGGTTGGCCCACGTTGCCGACTGCCTGCCCGAGATCTGTACCCTCGATTGCGGCACGATGAACTTCGCCGAAGCCGACTACGTGATGACCAACACCCCCGGCATGTTGCGTGCCATGGGCCAGATGATGACCGATCTGGGCGTGAAGCCAGAAATCGAGGCGTTTGACACCGGCCATCTGTGGTTTGCCAAGCAACTGGTGGACGAAGGCATCCTGACCGATCCGGCCCTTGTCCAGCTTTGCATGGGGGTGCCATGGGGCGCGCCCAATGACCTCAACACCTTCATGGCGATGGTGAACAACGTGCCGTCCACCTGGACCTTCTCGGCCTTCTCGCTTGGCCGCAACCAGATGGATTATGTGGCTGCCTCCGTTCTGGCGGGCGGGCATGTGCGCGTCGGGCTGGAAGACAACCTTTGGCTCGGCAAGGGCGAATTGGCGACGAATGCGCAACTGGTCGAGCGGGCCGTCGGCATCGTCGAGCGGATGGGCAGCCGCGTGATGACACCGGCGGAGGTGCGCGAGAAGCTCGGGCTTGTCAAGCGCGCGCCGAAAGGGTGAGGGAGATCCATGCTGGGGCTTGAAAACGCGCGGGTTCTGATCACCGCCGGTGCGGCGGGGATCGGTCGGGTCATGGCGGAAAGCTTCGCGTCCCAAGGCGCGCGGGTCGCCGTGTGCGACGTGGATGAAGCGGCCTGTGCCCAGATGACAGAGGCCAATCCCGGCATCCTCGTCCGGCAGGTGGACGTGACCGACCAGATGCAGGTCGACGGGTTCTTCGACGAGGTGCTGGACGGTTTCGGCGGGCTCGACGTGGCCGCCGCAAATGCCGGGATCGGCGGGCCAGCCGCCGCGATCGAGGACCAGACTCTGGACGGCTGGAAGGCGACACTGGCCGTCAACCTCGACGGGGCCTTCCTGACCGCCCGCCGCGCGGCCCCGGTGATGAAGGCGCAGGGATCGGGGCTGTTGCTGCTGACCTCGTCAACATCCGGCCTCTTCGGGCACCCCTATCGCTCGCCCTACGCGACCGCGAAATGGGGCATCCTTGGCCTGATGAAGACGCTGGCGATGGAGCTTGGCCCCTTCGGCATCCGCGTCAACGCCCTCTGCCCCGGCGCGGTGGAAGGGCCTCGCATGGATCGGGTTGTCGCCAACGAGGCAAGGGCGCGCGGGATCAGCGAAGACGAGGTGCGCCAGATCTATGTGAAGGGCGTCTCGATGAAGACATGGGTGACGGCCGAGGACGTGGCCAACATGGCCCTCTTCCTTGCCTCTGATTTGGGCGCGAAAGTGTCGGGGCAGGCGATGGCCGTTGATGGACATACGGAAACGAACGGGGATTGAAATGAGCAAGACAGTAGCCATTCTGGGCGGCGGTGTGATCGGTGGGGGATGGGCCGCGCGCTTTCTTTTGATGGGCTGGGACGTGCGGGTGTTCGACCCGTCGCCTACGGCGGAAGAGGCCTTGCAAGGAATGCTCGACCGCGCACGCAAGGCACTGCCCGCACTATACGACGTTGGGTTGCCCGCCGAGGGCAGGCTCAGCTTTCACGACACGATCAGCGAGGCCGTCACCGGGGCAGTCTGGATTCAGGAAAGCGTGCCGGAACGCCTTGAACTGAAACAGAAACTCTACCAGCAGGTGCAGTCGGTCTGTGACCCCGAGGCGATCATCGCCTCATCAACCTCGGGCTTCATGCCGAGCGAGTTGCAGGGCTGCGCGACGCGACCTGGCCAGATCGTCGTGGCGCATCCGTTCAATCCGGTCTACCTGCTGCCGCTGATCGAACTTGTGGGGTCGGACAAGACCGCGCCGGGGCTGCTGGACAAGGCCGAGGCGCTGCTGCGCGAGGTGGGGATGTTCCCGTTGCGGGTGCGGGCGGAAATTCCCGCCCATATCGCCGACCGGTTCCTTGAGGCTGTGTGGCGCGAGGCGCTGTGGCTGATCAAGGATGGCGTGGCGACGACCGAGGAAATCGACGATGCGATCCGCATGGGGTTTGGCCTTCGGTGGGGGCAGATGGGCCTGTTCGAGACCTACCGCGTGGCGGGGGGACCGGCGGGGATGAAGCATTTCATCAGCCAATTCGGCCCGGCGCTGGAATGGCCGTGGACCAAGCTGATGGACGTGCCGGAATTGACCGAAGAGTTGGTGGATATGATCGCCAGCCAGTCCGATGCACAGTCGGGTCATATGTCGATTGCCGAGCTTGAATCCCTGCGTGATGGCAACCTTACGGCCATGATGCGCAGCCTGAAACAGCGCGAGGCGGCCGTGGGTAAAGTTTTGAAAGACCACGAGAAAACCCTTGCCCCAGACATGCCCGACCTGATGGCGCCGATGGTGACTTTGCGGCGGCAGGTGCCGACGGATTGGGGGGATGGAAACGGGCATATGAACGAGGCGCGCTACATGCAGGCGATGTCCGAGGCGAGCGATTGGTTCCTGCTGTGGATCGGATGCACGCCTGAGTATATCGCCGAGCGCGGAAGCTGGTTCACGGTCGAGAACCATGTGCGTTACCTGGCCGAGGTGATGATCGGGGAAGAGATCACGGTCACGACGCAAGTTCTGGAAGGAAAAGGCAAGAAACTCAAGCTCTTCCACACCATCCATTGCGGCGATCGGGTGGCCGCGACAGCGGAGCAATTCCTGATCCATGTCAGCATGATCACCCGCCGGGCCGAGGATCCGCCTGCGGAAATGGCCGCGCTGATCGAGCAGATCGTGACCGCCCATGCAAGCGTTCCGATGCCCGAAGGGGCCGGCGGAACCGGGCGGAAATAGGCCCAAAAGAGGCCGTCGCCGGGCGTACACCCACCGTGCACCCCCTGTGCACCCCCCGTACACCGGTTTGGCGGTTTTCGGGGGGCGGTTTGGCGATCGCGCGACGCTATTCGCGCGACTGCGTTGCAGAACCGTGTGCGAGGGCTGGAAGCCGCCGTTCGCGCCGGATTGGGGCAATGGCTTTGACGCGGTTCGTCCTCACCGCGCCACGCCCCGCAGGCCCTTCAGGTGCCCCGGCAGGTCGCGGGCCGACACCGTGGCTTCGCGCACCAGCCAGTCGAAGTGGCGGGTGACGGCGCGGACGCGGTCGCGGTCGCGGAAGGCGACGTAGTAGCGGCCCAGATAGATTGCCGCCAGCTTGGGGCCGAAGATGGTGATCGGCGCGGAATAGACCCGATGCGCGTCGTAGAGGAAGATGCGCAAGGTGGGGTAAAGCTGGTCGTGCACATCCAGAATCCAGTCGATCTGTTCGCGGCGCTGGGCGGCGCTGATCCCGGCATAGTAGCCGGTTCCAGCGGCGAAGCTTTGCAGCCTGTGCAGCGGCAGGGCAATTTCGTAATCGCATTCGGTCGAGCGCATCCAGTCGAGCCGGGCCTCGGCGGCGGCGATGGCCTGACCGGGGGTGCGGTTGGTGGTGGGGGCGTATTCCCATTCCATCACCGCGCGGGTCTTGATCATGTCGGGCAGGGTCGCCGGGACATGGCGGATCTTGTAGCCCGCCGCCTCCTTGTGCCACGCGAAAATCTGGTCTTCGGCAGAGGTCGCGCGTTCGGCCTCGGTCAGGGTGGCGGCGAGCAGGTGCGCCGCGCGTTCGGGCTGGTCCGACAGGCCAAGCAGCCAGTCTGCCGACACTTCCAACGCCAATGCGCAGGCCGCGACGAGGTGGCCGCCGGGCATCCGCGCATCCTCGGCCGCCAAGAGCTGGGTGATGGTGGAGCGGTCGACGCCGGTGGCCCGAGACAGTGCCGCGCGGCTTAGCCCGGATTGCGCCATCGCCTCGGTCAAGCGGGTGCGGAAAAGGCCCGCCCGGTCAGGTTTGTTGAGCGATGTGTGCATCGTTTGATTTTATCACCATTGTTGACTTCTTGTGGAGAATTCCCGGACTGCCCCGAAAAAGCAAGCGGTGATAGACAGATGAAACGGGCCACCAAGGGACTGGCAGCCCGGATCACGAACAAAATGAGGTGAAGAATGCGGGTCGAATGGCCGACCGTGCTGCTGATTGCGGCCTGTTACATGGTGTGGGCGCTTGGGCTGTTCTGGCTGCCCGGTCTCTGGATGCCGCTCGCCTTTGCCGCCCTCGTCTTTGCCATCGCGCTGCAATGCTCGCTGCAACATGAGGTTATCCATGGCCACCCGTTTGCGGGCCGGACATGGGGCGCGCCGCTGGTTTATGCGTCGCTGAACCTGGCCATTCCTTATGGCCGGTTCCGCGACACCCACCTGTCGCATCACCTCGATAGCAACCTGACCGACCCATATGACGACCCCGAGAGCAATTACCTCGACCCGGCGGTCTGGGGGCGCTTGACCGGGCCTGTGAAGGGCCTTTTGCGGCTGAACAACACGCTTCTGGGACGGATGGCTTTGGGGCCGCTCGTCGGGCAGATCACCTTCATCGCCGATGACGCACGGCAAATCCGGGCGGGCAATCGCCGGGTTCTGGGCAGTTGGCTGGGGCATATCGCGGCGTCGGTGCCGGTGATCTGGCTGGTGGTGGCCTCGCCTATGCCGCTGTGGCTGTATCTCGTGGCCTGCTACCTGGCGCTCGGGATGCTCAAGATCCGCACCTTTCTGGAACACCAGGCCCATGAAAAGGTGCGCGGGCGCACTGTGATCATCGAGGATCGGGGGCCGCTGGCCTTTCTCTTTCTCAACAACAACCTGCATGTCGTGCATCACATGCACCCGCGCACGCCGTGGTATCGGCTGCCGCAGCTTTATTTCCCCAACCGCGAGAAATACCTGACGCGCAATGCGGGCTATCGCTATGCCAGCTATGCCGAGGTCTTTCGCCGCTATTTGGTGACCGCGAAAGACCCGGTGCCGCATCCGCTCTGGCCGCGCGACTGATTTGACTTGCCAAGGCGGCGGGGCCGGGGGATGTAACGGCCATGCCCCTCTGGATCCCTGTCACATTGTTTGCCGCCTTCATGCAGAACCTGCGGTTCCTGTTGCAGCGGCACCTGAAGGTGACGACGCTGTCGACCGCCGGCGCGACATGGGCGCGGTTCCTGTATTCCGCGCCGTTGGTGGCGGTGGTGGTCTGGGGGGCTGCGCAGATCACGGGCGAGGCGTTGCCGGTGCCCAACCTGCGCTTTTGGGCCTTTATCCTGTCGGGCGGGCTGGCGCAGATCGTGGCCACCATGTGCGTGGTGGCGCTGTTTTCGCGGCGCAATTTCCCGGTCGGCATCACCTTGGCCAAGACCGAGGTGATCCTGACCGCGCTGTTGGGGCTGGTCATTCTGGGCGAGGGCGTATCGACGCCGGTGCTGATTGCCATCGGGGTGGGCTTTGTCGGAGTGGTGCTGCTGTCGGACCCGCCCAGGACCGACGTTATCCTGCATTGGCGGTCGCGGCTGTTCAACGCGGCCTCGGGCTATGGCATCGCGTCGGGCGTGCTCTTTGGGGTGTCGGCCGTGGGCTATCGCGGGGCATCGCTGGCGCTGGAGTCCGGCGCGGTGTTTTTGCGCGCGTCCTTCACCCTGTCGGCGGCGACGGCGGTGCAGACCGTTGTTCTTGGCCTGTGGCTTTTCTGGCGCGAGCGCGACGAGATCGGCAAGGTGCTGGCCTCGTGGCGGGTGTCGTCGCTGGTGGGGCTGACCTCGATGCTTGGCTCGCTTGGCTGGTTCACGGCCTTTACGCTGCAAACGGCGGCCTATGTGAAGGCGCTTGGGCAGATCGAGCTGCTGTTCACCTTTCTGTTCTCGGTCTTCTGGCTCAAGGAACGCTCCTCGGGCAAGGAGATCGGCGGTGCGGCGTTGATCGTGGCAAGCCTGTTCCTGATCCTGTGGGGGGCGCTTTGAGATGCAGATTTTCCTGAGCATCGCACCGGTTTTCGTGATGATCTGCCTTGGCTACGCGCTGCGGCGGGGCGGGATTCCGTCGACCGAGTTCTGGAACCTCAATGACCGGCTGGTCTATTTCCTGCTGATGCCCGCCCTGTTCTTCGTTCGTATCTCGACCGCCGACCTGTCGGGAGAAACCTTGGCCTCGCTCGCCTCGGTCATGTATCTGGCGTTTTTCCTGACCATGGGGTTCGGCATGCTGGCGGGGCTGGCGATCCGGCGGGACGGGACAGTCGTGACCTCTTTGTTGCAGGGGGTGGGGCGGTTCAACACCTTTATCGGGCTGGCTGTGGCCGAGGCGCTTTATGGCGCGCCCGCGCTGCAAATCGCGGTGCTGACGGCGGCGGCGCTGGTGCCGGTGGTCAACCTGACGGTGGTCAGCCTGTTTGCGGTTTACCTGCCCCATCCCGGCGCGCGGCCCGTGGTCACGGCGCTGAAGGGGCTGGCCAGGAACCCGCTGATCCTGTCGATCCTGGCCGGGCTGGGGGCGAACCTGTTGGGCCTTGGCGGCTTGCCGGTGCTGCACCAGACGCTGTCCATTCTGGGGGCTGCGGCGTTGCCGATCATGCTGCTGTGCGTGGGGGCAAACCTGAAACTGCGCGGCCTGTCGGGGGATGCGGGGCCGATCGTGCTGTCGGCCTTGGGCAAGCTGGTGGTGTTTCCGGGCGTGGTGGTGGTGCTGGCGATGGCCCTGGGCGTTGCCCCGATGGAGGCGCAGGTGCTGCTGATTTACGGCGCGCTGCCGACGGGGGTGGCGTCGTATACGCTGTCGCGGCAATTGGGGGGCGATGCGCCGCTGATGGCGGCGATGATCACGGTGCAGACATTGCTGAGCTTTGCCGCCATGCCGATCTGGATCGCGCTTGGCGAGGCGCTGTTTCTGGCGGGGTAGGGTCGGAGCGGGGGCGGTCTGGCGACCGCGCGGCGGCCTGACGGCCTTGATTCCGCGCGGATCTCACAACCGTTCGAAGCGGCTGACCTCGCCAAGGTTGTTGAAGAACGGAACGCCCGGTTGACCGGCCCCGGACAGGATGGCGCCGATTTCGGCCAGCACCACCTCGGTGATGAAGGGCATGTCGAACTGGCGCACCTCGTCGAGCGGCACCCATTGCAGGTGGCTCAGCTCATCTTCGGCGCGGCTGAAATCGTCGGGGTCATTGGCCAGCGATGCGGCATCGGCCAGAAAGAACCGCGCGTCAAAGCGGCGGGGGCGGCCCGGCGGTGTGATCGCGCGAAAGACGTAGCGCAGCGCAGCCCCGTCGGGCAGGTGGCCGGTGGCGAGATAGCCGCGCCAGCCGCGCGGCGCCTCGATCTGGCCGGCACGGTCGTCGCGGGTTCCCAAAAGCAGGCCGGTCTCTTCCCACAACTCGCGCGTGGCGGCGTTGAGCAGCGTCTCGGCCGGGGTCGTGCTGGTGTTGGCAAGACGCGCCGCGCAATCGGGATCGGGCGCGGTGCCCACGGGTATCGTGGCATCCACCGCATCGACGGCCCCGCCGGGAAAGACGAATTTCGACGGCATGAACACCGCGCCATGGCCGCGCTGCCCCATAAGGACGCGGGGACGCGTCGCCGCGTCTCGCACCATGATGATCGTTGCCGCGTCGCGGATGGGGATGTCGGTCACAGCCCGTGCATCCTCTTGGCCCATTGCAACGCCACGAAGGCCCCCTTGAAGCGGGGCAGAAGGTAGAGCGACAGCGCCACCGCGCCGATGGTAAAGCCGATGGCCATTTCCAGCGGCTCGGGGCGGAACCGGATGAAGACTTCGAGCATCGCGACCACCATGACATGGCCGACCACGAGGATGGTCAGGTAGGCCGGGCCGTCATCGGCGCGCGCCTTGCCGAGGTCGAGGCCGCAGACCTCGCATTCGGGCTTGAGCTTCAGGTAGCCTTGCAGAACCTTGCCCTCGCCGCAGCAGGGGCACCGCCGCCGCCAACCGCGCCGCAACGCCTGCCCAAGGGGCCGCTCTTCGGGGATGTTGTTTACCATGTCCGTGGCCATGTCCGGCCTCCTCGCGCGTTTCGAAGTCTCGATGCTTGTCGCGGGTAAATAGCACTCAACCGCCCACTCCTGAACCCCTGTCGGCCCGCGTCAAATGCCCGCCGTAGCGTCGCGCGAGAAAAAAAGTGCGCCGGAACCGACGGAACCCCGGCGCTGTCCCGTGGAAAGGTCAGACAGTCAAACAAGGAGATGTGCTGATGTCGATCAAGAAAGCCCTGCTGCTGAGCGCCCTGATCCCGCTTGGCCTTGCCATGACCCTGCCCGCCGCCGCTATGGGGCCGGGTGGAAACGGCGGTCCGGGCATGGGACGCCCCGCCTTTGCCGATCTCGACACCAACGGCGACGGCCAGTTGACGCTGGAAGAAGTCACCGCACTGCGCGACGCGCACATGGCGGCGGCAGATACCGATGGTGATGGCAACCTCAGCCGTGACGAGATGATCGCCATGGCGATGACCGGTGTCGAGGCCCGCATCGACGCGCGCATGGCACAGTTCGATGACAACGAGGACGGTATGCTCAGCCCCAACGAGCTGGACGACATGCGCCCGCGTGGACCCGGCCCCGAGCAGATGTTCGCCCGCGCCGATCGCAACGGCGATGGTGTGGTGACCGAGGCAGAGTTCGACCAGATGGCGGCCATGGGCCCGCAGAACCGGGGTGAGCGCGGACATGGCATGATGGACGGCGACGGCTATGGCCATCGGATGGGGCACGGCCAAGGCCAGGGCCACGGTTTCTGGCTGCGCAATGGCGATGCCGACTGAGCTGACAACGTCAGGGGGGCCGCCGCTGCGCGGCCTCTCTTCCCCCGCCGTTCGCGGCGGGCTAGGACAGAGGAATGGAGCCCTTGGACGCCGAGTTGGACCAGCTTCAGGACGATGCCCTGATGGTGCTGTTCGCCAATGGCGAGCCGGCGGCGGCACGGATTCTGACTGCGCGGCTATTGCCGCGGGTGCTGAACCACGCGGCGCGCGTACTGGGCGACCGGGCCGAGGCCGAGGACGTGGCGCAAGACGCTATGCTGCGGTTGTGGAAGGCCGCGAAGACATGGACCGCCGGGGGCGCGAAGCCCTCGACATGGCTTTACCGGGTGACCGCGAACCTTGCAGTGGACCGGTTGCGGCGCGCCGGGCGGGCCGTGGGGCTGGACGACACGGACGAGCCAGAGGATGATGCACCGGATGCCGAGGCACGTCTGGTCGAGGCGGGCCGGATGGCCGCGCTGGATGCGGCCCTCGCCCGGTTACCGGAACGGCAGCGCCAAGCGGTGGTGCTGCGCCATATCGAAGGGGTCTCGAACCCCGAAATCGCCGACGCGCTGGAGATCAGCGTCGAGGCCGTCGAAAGCCTGACCGCGCGCGGCAAGCGGGCGTTGGCCAAGGCTCTGGCCGGACAGAAGGAGGCCCTGGGATATGACGACTGACAGGGACATGCTGGACGAATTGTTCGCCGAGGCGCGCGACGCCGAGACGCCGGGCGATGCCCTTGTGGCGCGGGTGCTGGCGGATGCGGCGCGGGTGCAGGGCGAGACGCCGTTGTCCGACATGGCCCCGGTGCGGGGCGGCGGCGGTGGCTGGCTGTCGGGGATCGGGTCGTGGCTTGGGGCCGGGGGCCTCGTGGCGGCAACGGCGGCGGGGCTGCTGATTGGCGTGACCGCCCCCGACACGGTGGATAGCGCGCTTGGTGGTCGGCTGACCGATCTGGGGCTGGTGGCGCAGGACGATCTGGTGCCGACGCTCAGCTATCTGCTGCCCGGCGGAGGGGGATAGGACATGGACGAGACCACCGAGACGCCGCGCAAACGCCCCGGACGGGGGCTGAAAATCGCCCTCGGGCTGAGCCTTGCCCTGAACCTGCTGGTTCTGGGCGCGGTTGGCGGCGCGGTTCTGAATGGCGGTCCCGATGGCCGACTTCACGACCGGATGGATCTGGCACGGACGCTGGGGCTGGGGCCGGTCGGCGCGGCGCTGGACGGGGCCGACCGCGATGCGCTGATGGACCGGGCCCGGCAAGACCGGGACGATCTGCGCGCCCGCCGCGAGGGGCTGCTGGCCGATACGCTGGCCTTTGCCGAGGCGGTGCGCAGCGACCCCTTTGATCGCTCTGCCGCCGCCGCCCTGCTGGAAGACCAGCGCGCGCGGGTCAACGGGTTGCAGCAATGGGGGCACGAGGCGCTGCTGGACCGGTTGGACCGGATGCCGTGGGAGGCGCGCGCCGCCTTTGCCGATCGCCTGACGAGCGCGCTGAGCCGACATCAGCATCGCTGACCGATCGCGGCACCGCCGGTCAGGCCGCCGTGGCCGAGACCGTCACCTGATTGCGCCCCTCATGTTTGGAGCCGTACAGCGCCCGGTCCGCCCGCTCGATCAGTGCGACTGCGCCCTCGCCCGCGTCGACGGCCATGGCCAACCCGACGCTGAGCGTCACCGAAATCGGGTGCGGCGCGGCATCCGGCACCGGGCGGGCACCGATGGCCTCTCGCACCCGTTCGGCGCAGAACAGCGCCGTGTCCGGGTCGGTGTCTTGCAGTGCGACGAGAAATTCCTCGCCGCCGAGCCGCGCAATCAGGTCGCCGGGCCGCAAGGTGGCGCGCAGGCGCTTGGCCACGGTGGACAACACCCGGTCGCCCGCCGCATGGCCGTGCCGGTCGTTGACCAGCTTGAAATGATCGAGGTCCAGCATCATCACGGCCACCCCCCGGCCCGGCGCGGCCAGCATCCGGTCAAGCCGGCGCAGCGCGTAGCGGCGGTTGTGCAGCCCGGTCAGGCTGTCGGTGACGGCCAGTTCCAACCCTGCCTCGACCGTTTCGCGCAGCCGATCCGATTGCCGTTTCCGGCGCAGTTGGGTCTGGATGCGCACCGCCAGTTCTTCGGGCCGGAAAGGATCGTAAAGGATGTCGCCCGCGCCCAGATCGAGCGCGACCGCCCCCCGTTCGGCATCGTTGCGCGGCAGGATCATCACGGCAGCGGCATGGCGTGTGGCGGGGCGCGAGCGCAGGTCGGACAACAGCCGCAGACCATCGTTGCGCGCGCCAAGATCGGCGGCAATCACGTAGACGTCGGGGGCGCTGCCCCCGCCCGGCACGCCGCCGGGCTGCGCCTGAAGGGCGCGTTCGCGGGGCAGCACGTCATACCGGCAGCTGCCGCGCGGTTCCAGCGCGCGTTTCCACGTCAGGCCGGTCGCCGGATCGGGGGCCACGAGCGCCACCTTGCCCGGCCCGTCAAAACCGCTGGCGGTTTCGGAAAACCCGAGACCGGCGTAGGAGTCTTCCCGCAGGCGCAATTCGCGCTGGATTTCATGGGCGCGCAGCAGCGACCGGACCCGCGCCAGCAGCGTGATCTCATCGACCGGCTTGGTCAGGTAATCGTCCGCCCCGCATTGCAGCCCCTGCATCTTGCTGGCGTGATCGCACAGGGCGGTGACGAGGATGATCGGAATATCGGCTGTCGCCGGGTCGGCCTTGAGCCGCTGACAGACGCTGACCCCGCTCATGTCCGGCATCATCACGTCGAGCAGGATCAGGTCGGGCTGTTCCGACGCGGCCAGCCGCAGCGCGGCCTCTCCGCAATCGGCCTGCAATACGCTGTAGCAGGCCGCCGCGAGCTTGACCTTCATGACGATGCGATTGGTGGCCACGTCGTCCACAACAAGAATACGCCCTGTCATCGAATGCTCCGCCGCTGTTTCTCTCTGGGCTTTCTTCCTTCTTGCGCCCAAAAGGTTAACAAACCCTTTAGCCGCGAGGAGGCAGAGTAAGATGACAGAGAGCAGGGCCGAGGAAATCGCGTTGCTGGCCATGGGCTGGCTGGCGGGCAATGACGCGTTGTTGCCAGTCTTCATGGGGGCCAGCGGCGCCTCGCTCGACGACCTGCGCAAAGGCGCGTCTGACCCTGCTTTTCTTGGCTCTGTGCTGGATTTCCTGATGATGGATGACGCGTGGGTCATCGCCTGCTGCGACTCGCTGAGCCTGCCCTACGAGACGATGTTGCAAGCGCGTCAGGGGCTGCCCGGCGGAAATCTGCCGAGCTGGACCTAGTGTTTCTGGCCCAACGCAAGAGACCCGCCCAGCCCCTTTTGCCGTCATGCAGCCTGTGGGAAACCGCGGCCGCAGGACGCCGCGCATCATCGCCGGGCCGTCCCCCGGCACGTCGATTTGGCCGGGCTTGGCGCCCCGCTCTGGCCTATGTATTTCGCATGTTCGAGAAGGGCAAAACCGGTTCCCACTGGTGCCCGACATGCGCCGAGGCCAAGTTCAGCCCGCGGGCGCGGTTTCACCTGCGCTGAGCTTGCCAAGCAGGCGCTTGAGTTCCTGCTGTTCGGCGGCGGTCAGCTTGGCGTTGAAATGGTCCATGTTCTCGGAACAGACGGGCACCGCCTGAATCATCCGGTCATACCCGGCCTGTGTCATCGTCACCTCGGTCATGCGGCGGTCTTCCCGTCCGATGGCGCGGCTGATAAGCCCCTCGTTTTCCAAGGCCCGCAACGCGCGCGATGTGGCGGTGCGGTCGATCCCGACAAAGGCGGCGATGTCGGACGGGTTCTTCAGCCCCTCTTCGGCTACCGCCAGCAGGATGCACCAACCGATCCGCGTCAGGCCGAAATTGCGCAGCCCATCCTCGACCCGGCGTTCGACCAGTCGGGCGGCAAGCGTCGCGTGATAGCCGATGCTGTCATGCAGCCCGTATTTCTTTGAGTGTCCATCCATGATTGTCATGGACAATATTTCGCGCTCTTGGTCAAGGCTTTCGCATGCACGGGTGACAAAATCGTTACGGATCGGCAGTATGTGGCCCACGGGAGGACATTTCATGATTTCTGCGATCCTGTTCGACAAGGACGGCACTCTTTTTGACTTTCAAGTCAGCTGGTCGGCGTGGGCTGTTGCCCTGCTGGACGATCTGGCACAGGGCGACGCGGCGCGGGCGGCGCAGTTGGGCGATCTGGTCGGATTCGACTGGGCCACGCGGCGTTTCCGTCCTGACAGCGTTGTCATCGCCGACACCGATGACGAGATCATCGAAGCCTTGTTGCCAGCCTTGCCCGGCGCCACCGGCGCGGCCCTGCGCACCCGGATCGGGCTGGCCGCGGCCCAGGCCCCGATGTGCGAGGCGGTGCCGCTGGCCCCGTTTCTCGATGGCCTCAAGGCGCGCGGGTTGCGCGTCGGGGTGGCCACCAATGACAGCGAGCAAGTGGCCCGCGCCCACCTGACCCAAGCCGGGGTGCTGGACCGGTTCGATTTCGTGACCGGCGCCGACAGCGGCCACGGTGCCAAGCCCGCCCCCGGCATGTGCCTCGCCTTTGCCAAGGCGGTCGCGGTCCCGCCCGAGCGGGTGCTGATGGTGGGCGACAGCCTGCACGACCTCTGGGCCGGGCGCGCGGCCGGGATGCGGACACTGGCCGTGCTGACCGGCATGGCCGAGGCCGGGGTGCTGGCCCCCCATGCCGACCACCTGCTGCCCGATATCGGCGGACTCGACGGGTTGCTCGACTCTGACAATCGCCTGCCGCCGACTCTTCCGGCGCGAAATCCGACGCAAACGGAATCAGAATCCGTCGCTATCTGAAAACTAACCCGCCGGTCGCTCGTCCACTCTGATCGCAACAGGATCGGAGAGGAACCGAATGACCGACGCAACCCCCCGCCGCCGCCGCGCAGGTGGCCGCCGCGGACATGCCGACCGCGCAGGACACGCCGTCATCGACCAGATGCCGTGGCGCATTCCGGTCAACCCCGACCGTCCGGTCGAGCCGCTGACCGAAGAGGGGGTGCAGGCGATCCACCGCGGGGCCATGCGCATCCTGTCCGAGATCGGGATCGAGTTCCTCAACGAAGAGGCGGTGGCGTATCTCAAACAGGCCGGGTGCCTCGTTGACGGCACCAATGTGCGCATGGACGAGGATTTCGTGATGGACATGGTGGGCCGCGCGCCCGACCGGTTCACGATCACGCCGCGCAACCCCGAGCGAAAGCTGACGATCGGCGGCAATCACATCGTTTTCGGCAATGTCTCGTCGCCGCCCAATGCCTGGGATATGGAACGCGGAAAACGCTCGGGCGATTTCGAAACCTACAAGGAATTCCTGAAGCTTACCCAGTATTTCAACTGCATCCACTTCGCCGGGGGCTATGCGCCCGAACCCATCGACGTGCATGCCTCGGTGCGGCATCTGGAATGCCTTTATGAAAAGCTGACGCTGACCGACAAGGTGGCCCATGCCTATTCGCTCGGGCGCGAGCGAGTCGAAGACGTGATGGAGATGGTGCGCATCGCGGGTGGTCTCAGCCCGGAAGAGTTCGCAGCCACGCCGCGGATGTATACCAACATCAACTCGGTCTCGCCGCTCAAGCATGATTTCCCGATGCTGGAAGGCGCGATGATCCTGGCCCGTGCCCGGCAGGGGGTGATCGTGACGCCCTTCACGCTGGCGGGGGCGATGGCCCCGGTCACCATGTCCGGTGCGGTCACGCTCAGCCTTGCCGAGGGGCTCGCCGCGATTGTCCTTTTGCAATACATATCCCCAGGATGCCCCGTCGGAATTGGCACCTTTACGTCAAATGTCGACATGAAGTCCGGGGCCCCTGCCTTCGGAACCCCGGAATACATGCGCGCCACCCAGATGACCGGCCAGATGGCCCGGTTCTATGGCCTGCCGATGCGCGCCAGCGGTGTGTGTGCCGCCAACGTGCCCGATGGGCAGGCGATGTGGGAGACCTCGAATTCGCTGTGGTCGGCGGTGCAGTCCGGCACCAACATGGTCTATCACGCGGCGGGCTGGCTGGAGGGCGGGCTGATCGCCTCGCCCGAGAAATTCGTAATGGATTGCGAAGTCTTGCAGATGATCCAGCGCTATTTCGAACCGGCGCTGTGGTCCACGGGCGACGAGGATATCGCCATCGACGCGATCCGCGAGGTCGGCCCCGGCGGGCATTACTTCGGGGTTCAGCACACGCAGGACAGGTATCAGGATGCCTTCTATGCGCCCATCGTCAGCGACTGGCGCAACTACGAGGCGTGGGACGCCGCTGGCGCCGTCTGGACGGCGGAACGGGCCCACAATATCTACAAGGAGATCATCGCAGGCTTTGAAGCGCCGCCGATGGACGAGGCCGTGCGCGAGGAATTGCGCGCCTTCGTGGACCGCCGCATCGCCGAGGGCGGCGCACCGACCGATTTCTGAGACTGCACCGGGGGCAACCGTTTCTTAACGATTGCCCCCTAACACTGGCCCTCGAAACAGTGGGAGTCAGCGACATGCATGGTCTGGTAAACCGTGCCCTTCAGGGGTTCCTGACCGATAC
Source organism: Nioella nitratireducens (assembly GCF_001879715.1). Classification (GTDB taxonomy): domain Bacteria; phylum Pseudomonadota; class Alphaproteobacteria; order Rhodobacterales; family Rhodobacteraceae; genus Nioella; species Nioella nitratireducens. Next base: position 145,857 of record NZ_MNBW01000005.1, read on the forward strand.
CTATGGCCAGGAGATCTGGGACGAGGTGCGCAGTCAGGCGGGGCTGCCGGTTGATGGCTTCGAGTCGATGTTGCACTACGAGGATCAACTGACTGCCGACACGATCTCGGCCGCGTCCGCCGTGCTGCACAAGGACCGCTGCACCCTGCTGGAAGACCTCGGCACCTACCTGTTGTCGCATCCCAACCAAGAGGCGCTGAGGCGCCTGTTGCGCTTTGGCGGTGACCGGTTTTTCGATTTCATTCAATCGCTTGACGACCTGTCGGGGCGTGCGCGGCTGGCCGTGCCCGATCTCGACATGCCCGATCTGACGATCCGGCAGGACAACCGCAATCGCTTCGTTCTAGAGGTGCGGTGGGGTCTGCCGGGGGCGGGGTCGGTGTTTCTCGGGGCGCTGCGGGCGATGGCGGACGACTATGGAACGCTCGCCTTTTTCGAGGCGGGCGAGGGCGAGGAGGGCGTTGAAACCGTCGTGATCGAGTTGCTGGATCAATCCTTCTCGGCCGGGCGCAGCTTTTCCCTTGGGGAGCATCCGGCATGATCCCGGACCGGGTGATCGGGCTGCCCGGGACGGCGCTGGATCAGGTCATGCCGATGCATCTGTGGTTCGGGGCCTCCGGGTTGATCAACCGGGCCGGGCCGACCCTTGGCAAGATCGCCCGCGACGATCTGCGAAGGCGCCCGCTCTTTGACGTGCTTGATATCAAGCGCCCCCGGATCGCCGCCACCATACCCGCGCTATTGTCGTTGCAGGGGGTGCGGCTGTCGATCTGTCTGCGGGCCCGCCCCGACCTGCCATTGCGAGGAATGGTGGTGGCCTTGCCAGCGGGCACCGGCGGTTTGGTCAACCTCTCGCTCGGTCTGTCCTTTGCCAAGGCAGTGGCCGATTGCGGCCTGACGCTCAAGGATTTTTCCCCCTGTGATCAAACGGTTGACCTGCTCTATCTGCGCGAGGCCAACGCCGCCATCGCACATGAATCCCGTCTGTTGACGGGGCGGCTGCAAACCGCCCGCGCCGCCGCCGAAGAACAGGCCCTGACCGACACGCTGACGGGGCTGGCCAACCGCCGGGCGATGGATTCCGCCCTGAAATCTCTGACCGACGCACCGATGCCGCGGTTTGGCCTGATGCATCTCGATCTCGATTTCTTCAAGGAAGTGAATGACAGCCTTGGCCATGCCGCCGGCGATCATGTGCTGACCCATGTGGCCGATGTCCTGCGCTCGGAAATCCGGTTGGGCGACGTGGTGGCGCGGGTCGGCGGCGATGAATTCGTGCTGCTCTTCCGGGATTGCGACGACCCCGACCTGTTGCAGGCCATCGGGGCGCGGCTCATTTCCCGGCTTGAGGAGCCGACGATTTTCGACGGCCAGCCCTGCCGCATTTCCGCCAGCGCCGGCTCTGTCCTGGCCTCGCGCTATGACCGGCCCGATCCCGACCGGATGCTGAACGACGCTGATATCGCGCTTTATGCGTCGAAAAACCGGGGCCGCGCACAGCATACGCTGTTCGAGGAGGATCTGCTTGCCCTGCCGCCGAACCGGGCCCGCCCGAATTGACCGGACCCGCGCCGGGGCGCGGGCCTGTGTAAGGGGTCTTTGCAAGGGGCCTTACGCAGGGTCAGGCCGCCGGGGTGGCCTGAAGGCTTTGCACGCCCACATCGCCCTCGCGCGCCGCGCGCATGGCCAGCGCCGCCGCATGTGACCCTGCTGCCGTGGTGTAATAGGGGATCTTGTCATAAAGCGCGACCGAGCGGATTTCGCGACTGTCTTCAACCGCTTGCGCGCCCTCGGTCGTGTTCATCACCAGTGCGATCTCGCCATCCTTGAGCAGATCGACAATGTTCGGGCGCCCCTCGTAGACCTTGTTCACCGTCTCGCAGGCCAGCCCGTGACCGGCCAGCCAGTCGGCGGTGCCGCGGGTGGCGACCAGCGTAAAGCCAAGGTCGATCAGTATCTGCGCCGCCTCCAGCATCACCGCGCCCTTGTCGGCATCCTTGATCGACACGAAAACGCGCCCTTCGGTCGGCAGGTGGGTGCCCGCCCCGATCTGCGCCTTCAGGAAGGCGCGGGGGAAGGAAATGTCCCATCCCATGACCTCGCCGGTCGAGCGCATTTCCGGCCCGAGAATGGTGTCGACGCCGGGAAACCGGGCAAAGGGCAGTACCGCCTCTTTCACCGAATACCAAGGCATGTTCGGATCGGCCAGCGTCATCGGGTCGGCGCCGGGCAAGGTGCCCGGCTTGGCGCCGTCGGGGTAGGGCGCGCGCATCGGGAAGGTGGACAGCGGCTCGCCTGCCATCAGCCGCGCCGCGATCGACGCGATGGCGCTGTCGGTGGCCTTGGCGACGAAGGGGACCGTGCGGCTGGCACGCGGGTTCACCTCGATCAGGTAAACCTCGCCCCCCTTGACCGCGAACTGCACGTTCATCAGGCCGACCACGTTCAACGCCAGCGCCAGTGCGTTGGCCTGCTCCTTGATCACCTCGATGATCTCTTTGGGCAGGGAATAGGGCGGCAGCGAACAGGCGGAGTCGCCGGAATGCACGCCGGCCTCTTCGATATGCTGCATGATCCCCGCGATATGCACCTCTTTGCCATCGCAAAGTGCATCGACATCCAGTTCGGTCGCGCCGTCCAGATAACTGTCGAGCAGCACCGGGCTATCGCCCGAAACCACCACGGCCTCGGCGATGTAGCGCTTGAGGTGGTCCATGTCGCGCACGATTTCCATCGCACGGCCGCCCAGAACGTAAGAGGGCCGGATCACCAGCGGAAAACCAAGTTCTTCGGCGATGGCAATGGCCTGCGCGTCGGTCGAGGCGATGCCGTTCTTGGGCTGCTTCAGCCCAAGCCGGTTGACCAGGTCCTGGAACCGCTCGCGGTCCTCGGCAAGGTCGATGGCGTCGGGCGTGGTCCCGAGGATCGGAATGCCCGCCTCTTGCAGCGCGTTGGCCAGCTTCAGCGGCGTCTGGCCGCCGAACTGTACGATCACGCCGTGCAGCGTGCCTTTTGCCTGCTCGACCCGCATGATCTCCATCACGTGTTCAAAGGTCAGCGGCTCGAAATAGAGGCGATCCGAGGTGTCATAATCGGTGGAAACTGTCTCGGGGTTGCAGTTGACCATGATGGTTTCATAGCCAGCCTCCGTCAGCGCGAAACAGGCGTGACAGCAGCAATAGTCAAACTCGATGCCTTGGCCGATCCGGTTGGGTCCACCGCCCAAAATCACTACTTTTCGGGCATTTGAGGGGCGCGCTTCACATTCTGCTTCACCCATCACGCTGTGTTCATATGTTGAATACATGTAAGGAGTCTGTGCTTCGAATTCCGCCGCACAGGTGTCGATCCGCTTGAATTGTGCGGTTACGCCAAGGTTGACGCGTGCCCGCCGCACGTTGTCTTCGTCGCGGCCCGTCAGCTTGGCAAGGCGGGCATCGGTAAAGCCCATCATCTTGACCGCGCGCAGGCCCTCTTCGGTCACCGGCAGGCCGTCCTTGCGGATCTGCTCTTCGGTGTCGATGATCTCGCGGATACGGGCTAGGAACCACGGATCATACGAGGTGATGGCCTGGATCTCGTCATTGGTGAACTCGTGCCGCATGGCTTGCGCAATCACGCGCAGGCGGTCCGGGGTCTGCTCGCTCAGGGCCTTGGAAATGGCGGCCTTGTCGGGGGCACCGGGAATGGCGATCTCGTCAAAGCCGGTCAGGCCGGTTTCCATCGAGGCCAGAGCCTTTTGCACAGACTCGTGAAAGCTGCGCCCGATGGACATGGCCTCGCCCACCGATTTCATCGCGGTGGTCAGATGGGGCTTCGATCCGGGGAATTTTTCAAACGCAAAGCGCGGGATCTTGGTGACGACATAGTCGATCGTCGGTTCAAAGCTGGCCGGTGTCACCTTGGTGATGTCGTTGTCCAGCTCATCCAGTGTATATCCCACGGCCAGTTTTGCCGCAATCTTGGCAATCGGGAAGCCGGTCGCCTTGGACGCCAGAGCAGATGACCGCGACACGCGCGGGTTCATCTCGATCACAACCATGCGCCCGTCTTCGGGGTTGATCGCCCATTGCACGTTGGACCCGCCGGTTTCGACGCCGATTTCGCGCAGCACGGCGATGGAGCCGTTGCGCATGATCTGGTATTCCTTGTCGGTCAGCGTCAGGGCCGGGGCGACGGTGATGGAGTCGCCGGTATGCACGCCCATCGGGTCCACGTTCTCGATGGAACAGACGATGATGGCGTTGTCGGCGGTATCGCGCACCACCTCCATCTCGAATTCCTTCCAGCCAAGCAGGCTTTCATCGACGAGGATCTGGTTCACCGGCGAAGCATCCATGCCCGAACGGCAATAATGGATATAGTCCTCGCGGTTATAGGCGACGCCGCCGCCGGTGCCGCCGAGGGTAAACGCTGGCCGAATGATGGCAGGCAGGCCGATGCCCTCCAACTCGTCCAGCGCCAGTTGCACGCCGGCCTCAAGATCGGCCGCGCCGTTGTCTTTCTTGGGCGCGGTGATGATGGTGGCCTTGGGGTTTTCCAGCCCGATCCGGTCCATCGCCTCGCGGAACAGCCTGCGGTCCTCGGCCATTTCGATGGCTTCGCGCTTGGCGCCGATCATCTCGACACCGTATTTCGCCAGCACGCCCATTTCTTCCAGCGCCAGCGAGGTGTTCAGCCCGGTCTGCCCGCCCATGGTGGGCAACAACGCGTCGGGGCGTTCTTTTTCGATGATCTTGGCGACGATCTCGGGGGTGATCGGCTCGATATAGGTCGCATCGGCCAGTCCCGGATCGGTCATGATCGTGGCCGGGTTGGAATTGACCAGGATGACGCGATACCCTTCCTCGCGCAGCGCCTTGCACGCTTGGGCCCCCGAGTAGTCGAACTCGCAGGCCTGTCCGATCACGATGGGCCCCGCGCCGATGATCATGATGGATTGGATATCGGTTCTCTTAGGCATGGCGTGTCCCCGGCAGCAGACATGAATGCACGGCGGCCAAAACGGCGCGCGCAAATTGTTCTGCGTTTTAGGGAATACAGGCGCAGGCGCAAGGGGGGTCTGGAATGAATCTTTTTCTGCCGCATGTGGCCTGTCGGATCGGCAAGAAAGGGCCTATCACTCCCTGACTGGATTGAATCACCTGTTTGAGGCGGCACCACGCCATGCGTATCACCTTTGATCATGGGCCAAGCGGGGACCGTGAGAAATTCGAGTCGCCCCGCAGGCTGATCGTGGCCGACAGCCCCGAAACCGTGCCCGATGCCTTGGTGGCGCTCGACGATGCCCGGGCTCAGGGAATGTGGCTTGCGGGTTATGCAAGCTATGAGCTCGGCTACGTTCTGGAACCCCGCCTGCTGCACCTGCTGCCCGAGGCGCGGCGGCTGCCGTTGCTGGCCTTCGGCGTCTACGACGGCCCGATCCCGGCGCAGGGGGCTGCCCGCATGGTTGTGCGCCCGCGCGATGTGTCGCCAAGGTGGAGCCTCGGGCGGTATTCCGACGCCTTCCGCGAGCTGCACGAGCTGATCGGGCAGGGCGACCTGTATCAGGCAAACCTGACCTTCCCTATCGACATGGAACTGCCGGGCTACAACGCGGCCTCGCTCTACGAGGCGCTGATGCAGGGGCAGGCGGTCGGATATGGGGCGCTGGTCGAACAGATCGAAGGCCCCGACATCCTCAGCCGCAGCCCCGAGTTGTTTTTCCGCACCACCACCGACGGAGTGGTGCAGACCCGACCGATGAAGGGCACGCAACCCCGCGCCAGGACGCAGGCGGAAGACGAGGCGCGCAAGGCGTTCCTGCGAACGGATGAAAAGAACCTCGCCGAGAACCTGATGATCGTCGATCTGTTGCGCAACGACATCAGCCGCGTCTGCGAACCGGGCAGCGTGCATGTGCCCGAACTCTTCACGGTCGAAAGCTACGCCACCGTTCACCAGATGGTGTCGCTGATCGAGGGCCGGTTGCAGCCGGGCGTCGGACTGTCCGCCATCCTCGCCGCATTGCACCCCTGCGGGTCGGTCACCGGCGCGCCCAAGATCCGCGCGATGGAGGTGATCCGCGCGTTGGAACCGTGGCCGCGCGAAATCTATTGCGGCAGCATCGGGTGGGCTGCCCCCGATGGCCGCTCGGAATTCAACGTCGCCATCCGCACCCTGATGCGCGACAAACCCGGCCATGCGCTGCTGAATGTGGGCGGCGGCGTGGTGTGGGATTCGACGGCCCAATCCGAATACGAGGAGGCGCTGTGGAAAGCCCGTTTCCTGAGCCAGTTCCTGCCGGAACCCGGCTGATCGAAACCTTCTTCTGGTCGCCCGAGTCCGGTGCGCCGCGTTTGACAGCCCATCTCGTCCGGATGGCGTCCAGTGCCGTGGCGTTCGGCTTTCCCTTCGATGCGGCCAAGGCCCGGCCCATGCTGGCGGGGCTTGGGGATGGTCCCCTGCGCTGCCGCCTGACCCTTGGCGCGGCAGGGGACCTGGAGCTGACCACCGCCCCCCTGCCGCCTGTCGCCCCCGGCCCGTGGCGCGTGGCGATCCATCCCACGCGTCTGCGGACGGGCGATCCCTGGCTGGCCCACAAGACCACTCATCGCGCGCTCTATGACAGCGCCCGCGCGGCGCTGCCTGCGGGGGGCGACGAATGGCTGTTCCTCAATGACCGTGACGAGCTTTGCGAAGGCACGATCACCAACCTTCTGGTCCACGTGGACGGGCAACGCATCACGCCGCCCCTGTCCTCGGGCCTGTTGCCGGGCGTCCGCCGGGCCGAATGGATCGCCGCAGGCGCTGTCGAGGCCCCGGTGACACAGGCCATGCTGGCCGCCGCCACGATGCTCACCTTGGGCAATTCACTGCGCGGCGACATCCCCGCCGGTCTTCTCTGACCCGCGATAGATGTAGTCGCGCGCCAGCGGCACCGCCTCTTGTCGGCGGGCCATCTGGTACTGGAACACGCATTGGCGGGCGTTGCGAAAGGTCATTTCGCTGGCCTTGAGGTAATAGCGCCACATCCGCGTAAAGCGCGCGTCATACAACGCTCGCGCCTCTTCCTCTCGGGCGGTGAACCGATCGTACCAATGGCGCAGCGTTTCGGCATAATGCAGCCGCCAGACCTCGACATCCGTCGGATACAGCCCCGCCTTTTCCACCTGCGACGACATTTCCGACAGCGCCGGAACATAGCCGCCGGGGAAGATATACTTGGTGATCCACGGGCTGGTGGTGCCCGGTGGCGAGGCCCGCCCGATGGTGTGGATCAGCGCCACGCCATCCTCGGTCAGCCGGTCGTGCACGGTGTTGAAATACGCGCGGTAATGCGGCGCGCCCACATGCTCGAACATGCCGACCGACACGATCCGGTCGAACTGTCCCGTCACGGCGCGGTAGTCCATCAATTCGAACCGCACCTTGTCTGAAAGCCCGGCCTCTTCCACCCGCTGGCGCGAATAATTGAGCTGCTCTGTCGACAGCGTCACGCCAAGAACCTCGGCCCCGAAATCGCGCGCCAGCGTCAGCGCCATGCCGCCCCAGCCCGAGCCGATCTCGAACACTTTCATCCCCGGCTCCAGGCACAGCTTGCGTGCGATATGGGCCTTCTTGGCCGCCTGCGCCTCGTCCAGCGACATGCCGGGATGGGGGAAATAGGCGCAGGAATACTGCCGGTCGGCGTCGAGGAACAGATCATAGAGCCGCGCCGAGAGGTCGTAGTGATGCGCCACGTTCGCCCGCGCTTTCGGGGCTGGGTTCCACTGGTCGATGCGCCGCCGCGCCAGCCGCAGCACATGGGTCAGCTTGCGCCACCACAACCGGTCCGAGCGGTCGATATTCTGCATCAGAACGGTAAAGAACAGCCCCAGATCGTCGTCCTCGACCACAATCGTGCCGTCCATGTAGCCTTCGCCAAGCGCCATGTCGGGCGACAGCGCCAGCTTGCGCGGCAGGTCAGGCTCTGTCAGCCGGATCGCAATTCCCGGTCCGGGGCGGCCTTGGTAAACGCGTTTCACGCCGTCGGGGAAGGTCACTTCGAACGTGCCGACCGTAATCAGGCCGCGCAGCATGGTGTCGAGCAGTTTGTCCCACATCCTTTTCAAAACCTCCGTTTTGGCCGGATCTTGTGTCCCAATCTGACCGCTACTTTGCCAAATTCAGCGAAAAAATAAAGTTTTCCGCACCGTTAAGCCGGAAGCGGCCAAACCCGGCCCGCCCATGGCTTGACTTCGCCGCCCCAAGCGGGTGTATCGGCGCGGTGAAATTCCAATCCCCGAAGGGACAGAAACCCATGCATGCTTTCCGCAGCCATACCTGTGCCGACCTGACCAAGGAAAACGTGGGCCAGACCGTGCGCCTGTCCGGGTGGGTCCACCGGGTGCGCGACCACGGCGGCATCCTGTTCATCGACTTGCGTGACCATTTCGGCATGACACAGGTTCTGGCAGACCCCGACTCGGCGGCCTTCGCCGATGTGGAAAAGGTCCGCTCCGAATGGTGCATCCGCATTGATGGCGAGGTGAAGGCCCGCGACCCCGAACTGATCAACCCGAGGATTCCGACTGGCGAGGTGGAGGTCTTCATCCGCGAAATCGAGGTTCTGGGCGCCGCTGGCGAACTGCCGCTGATGGTCTTTGGCGATCAGGACTACCCCGAGGAAACCCGCCTGCGCTATCGCTTCCTCGACCTGCGCCGCGAGAAGATGCAGAAGAACATGAAGCTGCGCTCGGACGTGGTCCGCTCGATCCGCCAGCGCATGTGGGACAAGGATTTCAACGAATTCCAGACGCCGATCATAACCGCGTCCAGCCCCGAAGGCGCGCGTGACTTCCTGGTGCCGTCACGCCTGCATCCGGGCAAGTTCTACGCGCTGCCGCAGGCTCCGCAGCAGTTCAAGCAATTGCTCATGGTCTCGGGCTTCGACAAATATTTCCAGATCGCGCCCTGTTTCCGCGACGAAGATCCGCGCGCCGACCGCTCGCCCACCGATTTCTACCAACTCGACCTGGAAATGAGCTTCGTCACCCAACAGGACGTGTTCGACACCATCCAGCCGGTGATCGAAGGCGTTTTCGAGGAATTTGGCGGCGGGCATACCGTCGACAAGCACTGGCCGCAGATCTCTTACAAGGACGCGGCGCTGTGGTATGGCACCGACAAGCCCGACCTGCGCAACCCGATCAAGATGCAGGACGTGTCCGAACATTTCGCCGGGTCCGGGTTCGCCATCTTCGCCAAGATCCTGGAACAGGACGGCACCCAGATCCGCGCCATCCCCGCCCCCACCGGCGGCAGTCGCAAGTTCTGCGACCGGATGAACAAGTTCGCGCAGGAACAGGGCCTGCCGGGGATGGGATATATCTTCTGGCGTAAAGTTGATCCCTCCGGCGGAGGTGATGGCGAAGGCGGCGGCTATGGATTTGGGGCTGCCGCTGCTAACGATCCGTCTCACCTTGCAGCACTTGCGAAGGATGGGATCGTATACGACCATGGGCAAAAACACTTCTTTGAAGCCGCAGGTCCACTCGCCAAGAACATCGGCCCCGAACGCACCGAGGCGATCCGCAAGCAATTGAAATTGGGAGCGGGCGATGCGGCCTTCTTCCTTGGCGGCAAGCCCGAAAGCTTCGAGGCCGTGGCCGGCCGCGCCCGTACCGTCATCGGAAACGAACTGGGCCTCACCGAACAAAACCGCTTCGCCTTCGCCTGGATCGTCGATTTCCCGATGTACGAGGCCGACGAGGAAAGCGGCAAGATCGACTTCAGCCACAACCCCTTCTCCATGCCGCAGGGCGGGATGGAAGCGTTGGACGGCAACCCGCTCGACGTGCTCGGCTATCAGTATGACCTTGCCTGCAACGGCTATGAACTGGTGTCCGGCGCGATCCGGAACCACAAGCCGGAAATCATGTTCAAGGCCTTCGGGCTGGCGGGCTACGGCGAAGACGAGGTGCGCAAGCGCTTCGGCGGCATGGTCAACGCCTTCCAATACGGCGCCCCTCCGCACGGTGGCTGCGCGGCGGGCATCGACCGCATCGTGATGCTGCTGGCCGACGAGGCCAACATCCGCGAGGTCATGCTCTTCCCGATGAACCAGCGCGCGGAAGACCTGATGATGAACGCCCCCTCCGAGCCTGCCCCGGATCAGCTCATGGAACTGGGCCTGCGCGTCATCCCGCAAGAGGATTGATCGGTTCGGGGCCGCATCCCGGCCTCGCCATGCCCCCAAGGACTTGCCCTTGTGTCGGAAATTCCGTTTTCTGGCGGGCGGGGACAGCAAGGGGATGATGCATGTCAGAGAAACGATTCGGCGACCCGGTGCCCGATTGGGTCGTCCCGTCACGCCCGACAATGGCCCCGCTGACGGGGCGCTACGCGCGGCTTGTGCGGCTTGACGCCGACACCCACGCCGCCGACCTGCACCGCGCCAATTCCGCCGATGACGCGATCTGGGATTACCTACCCTACGGGCCGTTTTCCTCAGCCGCAGCCTATCACCGGTGGGCCCGCCAGATCACGAGTGGCGACGACCCGCTGTTCTATGCTGTCCAGTCGGTCGAGACCGGCCATTTCTGCGGCGTCGCCAGCTATCTGCGGATCACCCCCGACATGGGCACGATCGAGGTCGGCCACATCAACTTCGCCCCCGAATTGCAGCGCAGCCGCGCCGCGACCGAGGCGCTTTTCCTGATGATGCAATGGGCTTTCGACGCGGGCTATCGCCGTTTTGAATGGAAATGCGACGCGCTCAATTTCCCGTCGCGCCGGGCCGCGCAGCGCTTGGGGTTTTCCTACGAAGGCACCTTCCGGCAGGCCGCCATCGTCAAGGGCCGCAACCGCGACACCGCATGGTTTGCCTGTATCGACAGCGAATGGCCCGCCCTGCGCGAGGCTTATCGCGCATGGCTCGACCCGTCCAATTTCCGCGCCGATGGCCAGCAGGTCGAACGCCTGTCCGACCTGACCCGTCTGGTGCGCGTGGCCGCCGATCCGGCACTGCCCTAAACCGTCGCCATCCCCGCCACCCGGTCGGCCAGCAGGGCACGCAGGTTCGCGCGGTCGGCATGGGCAGGGCGCGGCGGCAGGGCGCGGGCGGTTTCCAGCAGGCCGGTATCGCGCGACACCCGTGCCACCCCAAGCAGGAAGCGCCGCAAATAGCCCGTGGGCACCGGATCGCTGTTCAGCAGGTCCAGCGCATGGGCCAGATCTTCGCGCAGGGCCAGTGGGTCAGGCTCTACCCCGTCCGCCGCCACCGTGCGCGGGCCGCGCGGGTGCAGGTGCGGTGGCAGCGGGTCCAGAATAGCCTGTTGAAACGCGGCAAGGCTGTCGACCGGTTTCGGCAGGAACGCGTCCGCCCCGGCCTTGGCCGCATCGCGCGCCGCCGCCGCCCGCTCGGCCCCCGAGGTGGCCAGCAACACCGGCACCCGCGGGACCGCCCCGGCCATTTCCTCGATCAGCGACAGGCCCGACCCGTCCGGCAAGCCAAGGTCGATGATCACCGCCGTCGGGCGGTAGGTGTTCAGATGCCGATGCGCCGAGGCAAGGCAGTCGGCCCGCCGGATGCGCGCCCCCGACCGCAGGCACATCAGGCGCAGCGCCTCTGACGCGAAGCGGCTGTCCTCGACCACCAGCACGGTCATTCCCGCAAGCGGGCGGTCCGCTGTCGGTGTCGGCTGGAAAAACGGGATCTCGTCCCGCACGCATCTGTCTGTTCGGTCCATGTCCAAAAGCCCCCAATGGCGATTCTCCCCTCGATTAAACCGCCACAAGGTTGACCGAGTGTTAATGCCCCCCGCGTCGATGCACCGCTTGCCAAGCCTGCCGTCGCGGCCCCATATGCGCCCCAAGACGCGAGACCAAGGAGACAGCAACATGATCGGACGGCTCAACCACGTGGCCATTGCGGTCCCAGACCTGGCGGCCGCTTCGGCGCAATACCGCGATACGCTCGGCGCCAAGGTGAACCCGCCGCAGGACGAACCGGACCATGGCGTGACCGTGGTCTTCATCGAACTGCCGAATACCAAGATCGAGCTGCTTTACCCCTTGGGCGACAACAGCCCGATTGCCGGGTTCCTTGAAAAGAACCCCGCGGGCGGCATCCATCACATCTGTTACGAGGTCGACGACATCCTGGCCGCACGCGACAAGCTGCAAGCCGCGGGCGCGCGCGTTCTGGGGTCGGGCGAGCCCCGGATCGGGGCCCATGGAAAACCGGTCCTGTTCCTGCACCCCAAGGATTTTACCGGCACCCTCGTGGAATTGGAGCAAGTCTGATGAACTGGTTTACCGCGCTCGTCCTGCTCGCCGTGCTGTGGTTCATGACCCTGTTCGTGATCCTGCCGATCCGCATGAAAACCCAAGGCGAAGAAGGCGAGGTCGTGCCCGGCACCCCCTCTTCCGCGCCCGCGAACCTGTCGCTGAAGCGCAAGTTCCTTGTCACGTCAGCCGTGGCCGTCGGTGTCTGGGCCGTGATCCTGTTCGTGATCCTGTCGGGCTATGTCACCCGCGAGGATCTGGACCTCTTCACCCGGTTCGGCGGGCACCTGTACCACTACTAAGCCGGTGGAACAGATGGGTGAAAGTGGCGGCGCCAAGGATCGGCACCACAAGGTTCACCACAGGGATGGTCAGCGGGATCGCCATCAACACCCCGGCGGCGAAAATCTCGATCCGGTTGCGGCGGCGAAACTGACGGGCGCCCGCCGCATCGAGGCGACGCAGCGCAACCATCTGCGCGTATTCCCGGCCCAGAAGCACACCGTTCACACCCCAGAACAGCAAGGGCGAAATCGGCGCGAAGATCAGGTAGACGATCAGCGCCAACAGGTTCACCACGATCACCACGCCCAGAAATTGCAGGGCGTCGATGATGCTTTCCACGATGCCGACGGGCCGTGCCGGGGGCAGGGCAGGGTAATGCCGGTCCTCCACCGCATCGGCGATCTGGTCCAGAAAGATGCCGATAAAGGCGGTTGCCACAGGCACCATCAGAAAGACCGACGCGATCAGCATCACCGGAATTGCCGCCCATGACAACGCCGTGTCGATGCCGCCGACCTCGCCGATCCATGGCAGGCTCAGCGTGTCTGGCACGATCCAGCCGATGGCCAGCGTGAAAAGCCAGTAGACCCCCACCAGCAGCGCGACGGTCAGTGCCAGCCCGAACAGCAGCACGCGCAGAAAACGCGGGTCCGACAGTTGCCGCAGCGCCTTGAGGACATCGTCGAAAATCATGCGCTGACCCATTCGGTCAGGGCGGCCACGTCCGGGCGTGGGCGTTCCGGCGGAACTATGGTCTCGGTGCCAAGATGGATAAACCCGGCGACGATCTCGGTTTCTGCCAGCCCCAGTCCCCGGCTCAGGAAGGCGCGGTCGAAAGCCATCCAGTCGGTCAGCCAGTTCGCGCCCCACCCGCAGGCGAGCGCGGCATTGACAAGCGACAGGCAGGCCGCGCCCGCGCTTAGCACCTGTTCGGTCTCGGGCACCTTGTCCGAGGGCTTGGGCACCGACACCACGGCCACAACCAGATGCGCGTCGGCAAAGGCGCGGGTGGATTTCTCCAGCTTCTCGGGGCCAAGCGGGCGATCGGCCCCGATTTCGCGCGCCAGCGCCGCCAGCCGCGTGCACGCGGCGCGTTCCAGCACAAGGAACCGCCACGGCTCCAGCTTGCCATGGTCGGGGCAGCGTGCGGCGGCGGTCAGCAGCGTGTCCACCGTGCCCCGGTCCGGCACGGGCGCGCGCAGCGTCTTGGCCGGGCGCGAGCGGCGTGTCAGAAGAAAGTCGAGCACCTCGGGGCGCGCGGAGAGGGGGGAAATATCAGCCATGCTGTCCTTCGTTCGTCGGTCAAGGGACATGTCGGCAGACCGGGGCGCAAGGTCAACCCTTGGCCCGTCGCAAAAAGGGCGAATTCCGATCCGGACCCCGCCCCCCGTTTGATAATTTTTCCCGACAGACCTGTCAGAAATTTCCGACGCGCCTGTCGGAAATGCCGCTACTTGGACGCCTTCTTGCGCGTGGTCTTCTTCTTGCCGCCCTTGGCCTCACGCTCGACGATCAATTCCATCGCCATATCCATGGTCACGTCCTCGGGCTTAACGTCCTTGGGGATGGTGGCATTGACCTTTTCCCACTTCACGTATGGCCCGTAGCGCCCTTCCATGACATTCACCGCGCCGCCGCGTTCCGGGTATTCACCCAATTCTTTCAGGGCCTTGGCAGCCGCACGGCCACCGCCGCGCGCGCGTTTTTCCGCCAGCAGTTCCACGGCCCGGTTCATGCCGATTTCGAACACGTCATTGGGGTCGCGCAGGTTGGCATAGGTGGGTTTCGCCGCGCCTTCGGCGTGGTGCATCACATACGGCCCGAACCGTCCGAAATTCGAGCTGATCATGTTGCCATCTTCCGGATGCGCCCCGATTTCCCGTGGAAGACTGAGCAAAGTCAATGCCTTATCAAGGTCCATCTCATCAGCGGCCCACCCCTTGGGCAGCGAGGCGCGCGGCGGCTTCTTGTTCTCTTCCGTCACCTCGCCCTTCTGCACATAAGGCCCGAACCGCCCCGAGCGCAGCGCCACCGCCTCACCCTCGTCATGCCCCAGCACCTTGTCGCCTGCCTGCGCGTCGGCATCGCCGCCGATGGGGCGGGTGTAGCGGCATTCGGGGTAGCGCGAACAGCCCACGAAGCCACCGGTGCGCGAGGTTTTCAGGTGCAGGCTGCCTTCGCCACAGAGCGGGCAAACGCGTGGATCGGTGCCGTCTTCGCGGGGGGGATACAACTGCGGGGCCAGTGCCGCGTCGAGCTTGTCGAGCACCTCGGTGATGCGCAGCTCCGAGGTTTCCGCGATGGCCGCCGAGAAATCGCGCCAGAATTTCGCCAGCACTTCCTTGTAGTTCAGGTCGCCCGCCGAGATCTCGTCAAGCTCTTCTTCCAACTCGGCGGTGAACTCGTAACCCACGTATTTCTTGAAGAAATTCAACAAGAAGATGGTGACGATGCGGCCTTTGTCCTCGGGGAAAAGGCGGTTCTTGTCCTTGCGCACATATTCGCGGTCCTGGATCGTGGTGATCACCGACGCATAGGTAGAGGGCCGGCCAATGCCGAGTTCTTCCATCTTCTTGACCAGCGTCGCCTCGGTATAACGGGGCGGCGGTTGGGTGAAATGCTGTTGTCCCAGAACCGCGCCATCGTCCGACAGCAAGGCCGTGCCATCTTGCGTCAGGCGGCTGTGTTCTTCGGCCATGGCGGTGCCGACCTTGTTAACGGCCTCGCCCTGCATGATCTGCGGCAGGCGGCGATCATCGTCCGAGGCCGCCACATCGTCGCGCCCTTCTTCGTAGACCTTCATGAACCCGTCAAACAGCACCACCTGACCGGTCGCGCGCAGCACCACCTGTTCGTCATCGCTGCTGATATCGACCGTGGTGCGCTCCAGCCGCGCGGCCTCCATCTGGCTGGCGATCGTCCGCTTCCAGATCAGGTCATACAGTTTCTTCTGGTCGATTTCCGACACGCGCAGATCGTCGGGGGCCTTGGACATCTCTGTGGGGCGGATACATTCGTGGGCCTCCTGCGCGTTTTTGGCCTTGTTTTTATACATGCGCGGGCTGCTTGGCAGGTAGCTCGCGCCGTAGCGATCCTTGATCGCGTCGCGCGCGGCCATCACCGCCTCGGGTGCCATGTCGATGCCGTCGGTCCGCATATAGGTAATGTGCCCGGCTTCATACAGGCGCTGTGCCGCGTTCATGGTCTGCCGTGCGCCAAAGCCGAATTTCCGGCTCGCTTCCTGTTGCAGGGTCGAGGTCATGAACGGGGCCGAGGGGTTGCGGGTCGACGGCTTGGCCTCGACCGAGCCGACCGACAGCGCACGGGACGAGACGGCGTGAACCGCCATCGACGCGGCGGCCTCGCTGTCGAGGTCGTAGCGGTCGAGCTTTTTGCCCCCCAGAACGGTCAGCCGGGCCTCGAAGGTCTGGCCGCGCGGGGTTTCCAGCACGGCGCGCACCGACCAGTATTCGCGCGGCGTGAAGGCCTCGATCTCCATCTCGCGTTCCACGATCAGGCGCAGGCAGACCGATTGCACCCGTCCGGCCGAGCGCGCGCCGGGCAGTTTGCGCCACAGCACCGGGCTGAGGTTGAAGCCGACGAGATAATCGAGGGCGCGGCGGGCCAGGTAGGCCTCGACCAGCGGCTCATCAACCTGGCGCGGGTTCTTCATCGCCTCGGTCACGGCGCTCTTGGTGATCGCGTTGAATACCACGCGGCTGACGGCGGTCGATTTCTTGATCGCGCGGCGCTTGGTCAGGGCCTGTTGCAGGTGCCACGAAATCGCCTCGCCCTCGCGGTCGGGGTCGGTGGCGAGGATCAGGGTATCGTCGTCCTTCAGCGCGTCGGCGATGGCCTTGACGTGCTTCTTGCTGTCGTTTCCGACCTCCCATTTCATCTCGAAGTCATGCTCGGTGTCGACCGATCCATCCTTCGGGGGCAGGTCACGGACATGCCCGTAAGAGGCCAGAACAGTGAAGTCGCTCCCCAAATACTTGTTGATTGTCTTAGCTTTAGCCGGAGATTCGACGACGACGACGGGCATTCAGAAACACCTTTTGGAAACGCAATGAGAGTGGCGCGGGAACATGTGGCGAGCATCCGGCCCTTGTCAATGCGTCTTCGGAAAAAGATACTGCGACCTTTCCAGCGGCTGAGCTGTCGGTCGCGGTCAGCGTCCGCGTTTGGCGTTCCGGTCCTGCCGGATGTGTCCAAGCGAGATCAGCCCGCCCGGCTGGCGCGTGACCTGCCCCTCCAGTTCCATTACCGCCAGTGTCGTCGCGGCCTGTTCCGGCGTCAGGCCGAGGTCGCGCAACAATTGGTCCTCGGCCACTGGCGACGGCCCCAGTTGCGCAAGGATCTGGCTGTTGAGCGCCGCACGGTCACGCCATGGGCGCTCGGGTTGCGGCGGGGGAAATGGCAGGTCCGGGGTCTTGGGCGTGCGGCTTGGCGTCGTGGCGGGACCGAGGGTCTCGATCACGTCTTCGGCCCCGCGCACCAGCGTGGCGCCGTCGCGGATCAACAGGTTGCACCCCGAGGCGCGGGTATCGAGCGGATGGCCGGGCACGGCCAGAACATCGCGCCCCTGATCAAGCGCGTTGCGCGCGGTGATGAGCGAACCGGACCGCGCGGCGGCCTCGACCACCACCACGGCACGCGCAAGGCCCGAGATGATGCGGTTGCGCTGCGGGAAATGGCGGGCTTGCGGCCCAAGGCCAAAGGGTTGTTCCGACAGGCGCAAACCCCGGCGGCCGATGTCGTGGGCCAGTTCGGTGTTTTCCGCAGGGTAGATCACGTCCAGCCCGCCCGCCTGCACCGCGATGGTGCCCCCGTCCAGCGCGGCGTGATGGGCGATGGCGTCGATCCCGCGGGCAAGGCCCGAGACGATGGTAAAGCCCGCGCCCGACAGGTCCGCCGCCAGCCGCCGTGTCATGCGCGCCCCGAGGGAAGAGGCGTTGCGCGTGCCGACCATGGCGATAGCGGGGCGTGCGAGCAGGTCGATGTCACCAAGCGCCCAGAAGAGGGGCGGGGCATCGGAGCAGTCGGCCAGCAAGGCCGGGTAGCCGGGATCACCGAGCGTGATCATCTTTGCGCCAAGACGCTTTGCGGCGCGGATTTCAGCGCGGGCGGCGGCCTCGCTGCATGGGGCATAAACTTTCACCCCGGCGGCGAGTGCCACATCGGGCAGGGCGGCGAGGGCGGTGGCCGCGTCGCCATGTTCGGCCATCAACCGCCGAAAGGTGGCAGGGCCGACCCGGCGCGAGCGGATCAGGCGCAGCCGGGCAAACCGGTCCTCCTGCCCTGCTGGGGGCGCCGGGCAATAGGCGCTGGCCGCCTCGAAAAATCCGTCGTCGAGATCCATCCTCATGAGTCGGAAGGTTAGGCCCCGAGAGGTTAACAGCCGGTTTACGGCACCGGGTCAGTCCACGATGCCGACGTGCTTGGCGAACACCCGCAGCCGCAGCCGGAACGGCCCGGCGGAACTGTCGACATCGGTGACCACGGTTCCGGTCTCCTGCCAGCCGTGGCGCAGGTAGAACCGCGCGGCGAGGTCATTGCCAATCCCGACATCCAGCCGCGCCATGCCAACCCCGCGCGCCGCAAGCCGTGCTTCGCCATTGGCCAGCAATCGCGCCGCCAGCCCGGTGCCACGGGCGGCGGGGGTGACGAACAGTTGATACAGTTCATCGTCGCGGATCGCACAGAACCCGAGCGGGTCCGGCGCGGGCCCGGCCATCCGGATATCCGGCAACAGGGCGTGCAGGCGGCGCGTGAAATCCGCCTCGGTGCGCAAGGCGGTCAGCGCGGCGGGCGTATAGGCAGCGTGGGCCTCGTGCCAGCCCCGATGCCAGAGCCGGGCCAGACCGGGCAGGTCATCCGGGGTTGCGGGCCGAATGTCGGTCCGGGTCATGCAGCCGAGCCCCCTATGGTCAGACCTCCGATCAACACGGTGGGCTGCCCTACGCCCACCGGCACCCATTGCCCGGCCTTGCCACAGGTGCCCATGCCGGGGTCGAGCGCCATGTCATTGCCGATCGCGCGGATCTGTTGCAGCGCGGTGGCCCCGTCGCCGATCAGCGTGGCACCCTTTACAGGTGCGCCGACCTTGCCGTTCTCGACGCGATACGCCTCGGTACAGGAGAACACGAACTTACCGTTGGTGATATCGACCTGCCCGCCGCCGAAGCCCACGGCGTAGATGCCATCCTTGACCTCGGCCACGATATCGCCGGGGGCCGTTTCGCCACCCAGCATATAAGTGTTGGTCATCCGCGGCATCGGGGCGTGGGCATGGCTTTCCCGGCGCCCGTTGCCAGTGGGGGCGACCCCCACCAGGCGGGCGTTCTGGCGGTCCTGCATGAAACCCACCAAGACGCCGTCTTCGATCAGCGTGGTCCTGGAAGAGGGCGTGCCTTCGTCGTCGACGGTAAGCGACCCGCGCCGGTCGGGGATGGTGCCGTCATCGAGCACGGTTACACCCTTGGCGGCAACCTGCTGTCCCAACAGGCCCGCGAAGGCCGAACTCTTCTTGCGGTTGAAATCGCCCTCCAGCCCGTGGCCCACGGCTTCGTGCAACAGGATGCCGGGCCAGCCGGGTCCAAGCGCCACATCCATGATCCCGGCGGGTGCCGGAACCGCGCCCAGATTGACCACGGCGATGCGCAGGGCCTCTTGGACCAGTCCTTTCCAATTGTCGAGATCCAGCCAGTCGGCCATGTCGATCCGGCCACCGCCACCGGCGCTGCCGGCCTCTCGGCGACCGTTTTCCTCGACGATGACCGAGACGTTGACGCGCACCATGGGGCGGGTGTCTCCGACATGAATGCCGTCAGGGCGCAGGATCTCGACCTCTTGATGCGATGCAGCGAGGCTGACCGACACCTGCACCACGCGTCGGTCGAGGGCGCGGGCGAAAGCATCGACCTCTTTCAGGATGTCGAGCTTGGCCGCGAATCCCGCGCCGGCCATCGGATCGGCGTCGGTGTAGAGGCGTTGATTCGTCTTTGCGGGGGCGTCAGACCAGGTTCCGCCGCCATTCCCGACCGCCAGCCGCGCGGTTTCCATTGCGCGACGCAGCGCGTTTTCCGAGATTTCGGTTGCGTGCGCATAGCCCGCAACCTCGCCCCGCACCGCCCGCAACCCGAACCCTTCCGACGCGTCGTAGCTGGCGGTCTTGACCCGGCCGTCGTCGAACAGCAGCATCTCGGACCGCTTGCGTTCAAGGAAAAGCTCGCCATCGTCGGCCCCCTCGGTGGCCGCGCGCAGGATCGAGAGCGTGACGTCCTTGTCGAGCTGCGTCTCGAAGGGGCGGAAGGGGGCGGTCTGGGCCATGGCGGAAACCTTTCGGAGCCGGAGAAAATGATCCATGTCAATTAAAACGGTCAAATCGACCGGGTGAGACATTTTTCACCACTGTCTTGTCATGAACCCATCTATATGGTTCATCAGCAGATAATCGCAACGGGGAGGAGCAGGGCCTGGGACGGCCCCTCTCCGCAAGGACAGGACGAAAAACATGCGACTTCTTTCGAAGCTGAACGGCCTTTGGGCCGGTGTTGGTGCAACACTCGCGGCGGGTGCCGCAACTGCACAATCCGCCCCTGAGGGCCTGCAAATCATCGGCGCGCCGACGGATGGCGAAATGGGCTTTCAGCCTGCGGCGACCAACCTCGCGGCGCAAATCCATTTCCTCGACGGGATGCTCAACTACATCATCGCCGCCATCGTGCTGTTCGTTCTGGCCCTGCTGCTTTGGGTCGTTCTGCGCTACAATGCCCGCTCGAACCCGACACCGGCGACCTTCAGCCACAACACCCCGGTCGAGGTCACGTGGACCTTGGTGCCGCTGGCCATTCTGGTCTTTATCGGTGCCTTCTCGCTGCCCGTTCTGTTCAACCAGCAGGAGATTCCCGAGGGCGACGTGGTCATCAAGGCCACCGGGTATCAGTGGTACTGGGGCTATGAATACCCCGAGGAAGACATCGACTTCATGAGCTTCATGCTGGAACGCGACCAGTTGGAAGAATACGGCTACAGCCAGGACGAATATCGCCTTGCCACCGACACTGCGATGGTCGTTCCGACCGGCCAGACCGTGGTTGTTCAGGTGACCGGCGCCGACGTGATCCACGCATGGACCGTACCCGCGTTCGGCGTGAAGCAGGATGGCGTTCCGGGCCGCCTGGCCGAACTGTGGTTCGAGGTTGAGCCCGGCATGGAAGGCATCTATTTCGGTCAGTGTTCGCAACTTTGCGGTCTGAACCACGCCTTCATGCCGATCACCGTGATGGCCGTGACCCCGGATGAGTACGAAGCGTGGCTCTCCTCTGGAGGCACCGATTTCGCCTCGCTGATGAACGGCCAGAGCGGCGACATCCAACTGGCCGCCGTCGAAGAGTAGCACGGACCCAATCAAGCTGTGGGCGGACCTGTCCCCGCCCGCGGCATTCCCTTCCAGCGTGACGAGCCAGACACCAGATGAGCGACTTTACCGCGAATAGCGATGCGACCCCGCAAGAGGCCCGGTTCGGCGATTATTTTGCCCTGCTGAAGCCGCGCGTGATGTCGCTGGTCGTGTTCACCGCCTTTGTTGGTCTGATGGTTGCGCCCGCTGGCGTGCCGCCGGTCGAGGCCTTTACCGCGATCTTGTTCATCGCGCTTGGCGGAGGGGCCTCTGGTGCGCTGAACATGTGGTACGATTCCGATATCGACCGGGTAATGAAGCGCACCGCCGGGCGTCCCATCCCCTCGGGTCGCGTGTCCGGGGGCGAGGCGCTGAGCCTTGGCCTGTGGCTGTCGGGCATTTCCGTGGTGATGCTTGGTCTGGCCGCCAATTGGTTCGCGGCCGGGTTCCTTGCCTTTACCATATTCTTCTATGCCGTGATCTACACCATGTGGCTCAAGCGCTGGACGCCGCAAAACATCGTCATCGGCGGCGCGGCAGGCGCGTTCCCCCCGATGATCGGGTGGGCCGTGGCCACCGGCGGAATCTCGATCGAGTCGGTCCTGATGTTTGCCCTCGTCTTCATGTGGACCCCGCCCCATTTCTGGGCACTGGCGCTGTTCATGAAGTCCGATTACGACGAGGCCAAGGTGCCGATGCTGACCGTCACCCATGGCCGCCCGCATACCCGCAAGATGATCTTCGCCTACACGATCCTGCTGGCACCGGTCGCCATCGCCACCGGGCTGACCGCGATCGGCGGCCCGGTCTACATGGCTGCGGCTGTCGTGCTGAACGTGATCTTCGTCAAGGGCGGCTTCGACATCTGGCGGCGCAGCGAAGAGCAGGCCGTGGCGGACGACTACAAGACCGAAAAGAAGGTCTTCCGCTTCTCGCTGCTCTATCTTTTCTTGCATTTCGGCGCGCTGCTGGTTCAGGCCGGCCTAGGCGCCTATGGCCTTGGAGGCTGGTAAGATGCCGATTACCGAAACCCACGAAATCCACACACGCCGACTGGGACGCAATGTCGGGGTCGCGCTGACCCTGATGTCCTTCGTTGCGATTGTCTTTGCGCTGACCATCTCCAAGATCAGCAATGGCAACCCGATGGAGGCATTCGATCACGCGGTTCGGCCGTCGATCACGGAACCGGAGGCACAATGACAGAGCGGCCAAAGACACCGAACAACGCCCGTGTTGTCTGGACCCTGCTTGGGGTTGTCACTTTCATGGGGGCGATGGCGTGGGCCTCGGTCCCACTGTATAACCTGTTCTGCCGGGTGACCGGGTTTGCGGGCACCACGTCGGTGGCCGAGGCGGGCAGTGACGTTATTCTCGACCGTACGATCCTGATCCGCTTCGACACCTCGACCGACCCCAGCATGCCGTGGGAGTTTGAGCCGCCGGAAGAGCCGATGCGCCTGCGGATCGGGGAAACCGGGATGGCGTTCTTCACGGCCTACAACCCGACCGACCACACGATCGCGGGCACGGCAACCTACAATGTCGCGCCCTTCACAGCCGGGGCCTATTTCTCGAAGATCCAGTGCTTCTGCTTTACCGAGCAGGTGCTGGAACCCGGTGAACGGGTCGAGATGCCCGTAACGTTTTTCGTGGACCCCGAGATCATGGACGATCCCGAGGCAAGCCACATCCCCGCTATCACCTTGTCCTACACGTTCTACGAGACGGACTTGCCAGAAGATGACTACGCCGCGCTAGACGGCGACAGTGAGTGACCACGGAAGGACCGCGCAACATGGCCCACGCTAAAAACCACGACTTTCACATTCTCCCGCCATCGATCTACCCGTTCCTCGGGGCCGTGGCCGCTTTCCTGATGCTGTCGGGCGCCGTGATGTGGATTCACGGCAGCGGCCCGTGGCTCTTTGCGATCGGCTTTGTGGCCGTTCTCTACGTCATGTTCGGCTGGTGGAAGGACATGGTGGGCGAAGGCAACAGTGGCGTCGATCATACCCCCGTGGTCCGTATCGGCCTGCGCTACGGCTTCATCCTGTTCATCCTGTCCGAAGTAATGTTCTTCGTGGCGTGGTTCTGGGCGTTCTTCAAACACGCGCTCTACCCGATGAGCGAGTATATCGGGTCGACATACACAACCCCCGAGTTCCACGCGGTTGACGCGTTCCACCTGCCGCTGATGAACACGCTGGTTCTGCTGCTGTCGGGCTGCGCCGTCACTTGGGCCCACCACGCCCTGGTGCATGAGAACAACCGCAAGGACATGATCTGGGGCCTTGCCATCGGTATCTTCCTCGGCCTCTGCTTCACTGGCCTTCAGGCCTATGAATACATCGAACTGCTGGTGCACGAAGGCTGGACCTTCGGCGGCGACCGTTTCTTTGGCACCTTCTTCATGGCGACCGGTTTCCACGGGGCGCATGTGATCATCGGTACGATTTTCCTGACCGTCTGCCTGATCCGGGCGATCCGCGGCGATTTCACGCCCGAGCAGCACGCCGGGTTCGAGGCGGCGGCATGGTACTGGCACTTCGTCGATGTGGTCTGGCTCTTCCTGTTCTTCGCGGTCTACATCTGGGGGCAGTAAGCGCTGCAATCCGGGCCGGTCGTTTGTGGCTGGCCGCGGATGCCTCTGGCACAAGTGTTTTCGCCACGAAGAAAGCCATGGCGCGCGTTATCCTTAACAAAGTCTTGAGGGCCGGCCCTGGGGTCGGCCTCTTCCGTAAGGAGGGTTGAATGCTCAAACGGATGATCTGGCCCGCGGTGATCGGTGTGGTCGGGACGGCGATCCTGTTGTGGCTGGGGGTTTGGCAGGTCCATCGGCTGGAATGGAAGCAGGACATCCTCGCCCGGATCGAAGAGCGGATTGCCGAAGATCCGATCCCGCTGCCGGATAGCCCCGATCAAACACGGGACCAGTATCAGCCGGTCACCACCTCGGGCACGATCCTGCCGGGAGAGATCCGCATTCTGGCATCGCTGCGCGACGCAGGCCCGGTCTTCCGAATCATCCGTGCTTTTGAGACCGAGGGCGGGCGGCGTATCCTGATCGACATGGGGTTTGTTCCGGAAGCGGCCCGCGATGCGTCGCGCCCCGGTGGCCCGGCTGACTTGGTGGGCAATCTCTATTGGCCTGATGAAGTCGACGGCTTCACCCCCGACCCGGATCTGGAGGCGGCGATCTGGTTCGCCCGTGACATACCGGCGATGGCGGCGGCGCTGGACACAGAGCCGGTTCTTGTGGTGGTCCGTGACCGGCCCGAGACCGACCTCGGGGCTACGCCGTTTCCGGTGGATACGACCGGCATTCCCAACGACCACTTGTCCTATGCGGTCACTTGGTTTCTGATGGCTGTCGCATGGATGGGGATGACACTGTTTCTTCTCTGGCGTATCAGCAAACGAACGATCTGAAGGCAGGACGATATGCGCTATGTCTCGACCCGGGGGGGCGCCCCGGACCTGAGTTTCGAAGATGCGATGCTGACCGGTCTGGCCCGCGACGGCGGGCTTTACGTCCCGACGGAGATCCCGACCATGAGCCACGGCGATATCGCCGCCTTGGCCGGGCAGAGCTATGAAGAAGCAGCCTTTCGCGTGATGCGTCCGTTTATCGGTGATGCGTTCACGGACGCGGAATTCGCCGACATTATCGCGCGCGCCTATGCCGGGTTTGGTCACGACGCCCGCGCGCCGCTGGTGCAACTGGCGCCCAACCATTTCCTGTTGGAACTGTTCCACGGGCCGACGCTGGCCTTCAAGGATTTCGCCATGCAGCTGATCGGCCAGCTGTTCCAGGCGTCGCTTGCCCGATCCGGCAAGCGCGTGACCATTGTTGGCGCGACCAGCGGTGATACCGGCTCGGCGGCGATGGAGGCATTTCGGGGCCTCGACAATGTCGATGTGTTCATCCTTTTCCCGCATGGCCGGGTTTCCGATGTGCAGCGCCGCCAGATGACGACCGTGAGCGAAGCCAATGCCCACGCCCTCGCACTGACCGGCGATTTCGACGATTGCCAAGCGCGGCTGAAGGACATGTTCAACGACCATGCCTTCCGTGACGAGGTGCGTCTTGCGGGCGTGAACTCGATCAACTGGGCGCGGGTACTGGCGCAGGTGGTCTATTACTTCACCGCCGCCGTGTCGCTCGGCGCGCCGCATCGCCGCGTCAGTTTCACGGTGCCGACGGGCAATTTTGGCGACATCTTCGCGGGCTACATCGCCAAGCGGATGGGCCTGCCGATCGAACAGCTGGTGATCGCCACCAACCAGAACGACATTCTGCACCGGGCAATGTCCGGCGGCGCCTATGAAACCCATGGCGTGACGCCTTCGATCAGTCCGTCGATGGATATTCAAGTGTCCTCGAATTTCGAACGTGCGCTTTTCGACGTCTATGACCGTGATGGCAGCGCGGTGGCGCAGTTGATGGACGAATTGCGCGGACAGGGCGGCTTCAAGATTTCCCAAGGCGCACTGGAACGGCTGCGCGGAATCTTTGCCTCGGGCCGCTGCTCGGAAGAGGAAACGCTCGCGATGATTGCGCGCGCGAACACCGAGATGGGCGAGCTTTTGTGCCCGCATTCCGCCGTCGGTGTTCACGTGGCGCAGGATCACCTCGGGACGACACCGATGGTGACGCTCGCCACAGCCCATCCCGCGAAATTTCCCGACGCGGTCGAGCAGGCCAGCGGCCTTCGCCCTGACCTGCCCGCGCGCATGGCCGACCTGTTTGACAAGCCCGAGCGGGTGACTCGCGTTGAAAACGATTTGGCCGCGCTTCAGGCGTTGGTCCGAAAGGAGCGTGCTGCTTGACCGTCCAACTCCATACCCTGTCCAACGGCCTGCGCGTCGTGACCGAGAACATGCCGTCGATGGAGTCGGCAGCCATCGGGATCTGGGTGAACGCCGGTGGGCGGCATGAACTGCCCCAGCAAAACGGCATCGCGCATTTCCTCGAACACATGGCGTTCAAGGGCACCAAGCGGCGCTCGGCCTTGCAGATCGCCGAGGAGATCGAGGATGTGGGCGGCTATATCAACGCCTATACCAGCCGCGAAGTAACGGCCTATTATGCCCGTGTGCTGAAGGCCGATGTGCCGCTGGCGATGGACCTGATTTCCGATATCCTTCTGAACCCGGTCTTCGACCCGCGCGAGATCGAGGTTGAACGCGGCGTGATCCTGCAAGAGATCGGGCAGGCGCTGGATACGCCCGACGACATCATCTTCGATTGGTTGCAGGAAGTGGCCTATCCCGAGCAGCCGCTTGGACGCACCATCCTGGGCCCTGCCGAACGCGTGCGGTCGTTCGGAGAGTCGGACCTGCGAAATTTCGTGAAAGAGCACTATGGGCCGGGGCAGATGATCCTGTCGGCGGCTGGCGCGGTCGATCACGACCAGATCGTGCGACTGGCCGAGGCAACCTTTGGCCACATGCCCGCAAGCCCTGTCAGCAAGGCGTTGCCGGGGGTATTCCACGGTGGCGAGCGGCGCGAGGTCAAGACCCTTGAACAGGCGCATTTCACATTGGCGCTGGAGGCTCCGGGCTATCGCTCGGATGACATTTACACCGCCCAGATTTACGCCACCGCTCTTGGCGGCGGCATGTCTTCGCGCCTGTTTCAGGAACTGCGCGAAAAACGTGGCCTGTGCTACACGATCTACAGTCAGGTGGGCGCCTATGACGACACTGGCTTGATGACGATCTATGCAGGGACCGGCGGAGAAGATCTGGCCGGGCTTGCCGACCTGACCATTGCCGAGGTGCGCCGCTCGGTCGAGGACATGACCGATGTCGAGATCGAGCGCGCGCGCGCGCAGATCAAGGCCGGGATGCTGATGGGGCTGGAAAGCCCGTCTGCCCGCGCCGAACGTCTGGCCCGCCTCGTGGCGATCTGGAACCGTGTGCCGCCGCTGGAAGAAACCGTCGCCCGCATCGACGCGGTCGATCGCGCGGCGGTGCGCGACCATGCGGCCAAGCTGGTTTCGGCGGGACGCGGGGCCATGGCGCTCTATGGACCCGTTGAAAAGAGCCCCGGTCTGGCGGAATTGGTGGAGCGTCTGGCCGCCTGATGATCGCCCGCAGAAAGAGAGTCCGGATCGAAACCGAGCGCATGTCCTTGCGCTTGCCAATGCATTCGGACTATCGCGCTTGGGCCAGTCTTCGTGAACAATCCGCCGAGTTCCTGCACCCGTGGGAGCCGACTTGGGCCGCCGACCATCTGACCCGCAAGAGCTTTACCAATCGTGTCTACTGGGCGCAGCGGTCGATGACCAACGGCACGGCGGTGCCACTGTTCCTGGTTCGGCGCGAGGACGACGTGATGCTTGGCGCGATCACGCTCGACAATATCCGGCGTGGCCCGGCGCAGGCGGGCACCCTTGGGTATTGGATCGGCCAGCCGCACAAGCGCCATGGCTACATGCTGGAAGCGATCGAGGCCATCGCGCACTACGCCTTTCGCGATCTGGACCTGAGCCGACTGGAGGCCGCCTGCCTGCCGGAAAACGCCGCGTCGCGGGGAGTGCTGGAAAAGGCCGGGTTCAAATACGAAGGTGTCGCGCAGAGCTATCTGCAAATCAACGGTCGTTGGCGAAACCACGTGCTCTACGCCATGCTGCGATATGACCGGCGCGGGCGGTCCGACGCGGGCTGATCTTGCGAAAAGGAGGACCGATGCCGACCCCTGTGAGCAACGATCTGGTCGCGGCGCTGAAGACGGTTCTGCCCGATGCGGTGTTCCGCGACCCTGCCCCCCGCTATCTGGAAGAGCCACGCGGGCTGTTCCATGGCACTGCCGCGCTTGTGCTGGCCCCCGGCTCGACGGACGAGGCCGCGACGATCCTGCGCCACGCGGCCGCCGCGAGGGTAGCGGTGGTGCCCTATGCCGGCGGCACCGGGCTGGTTGGCGGGCAGATATGTTGGGATGGACCCGCGCCGATTGTCATCAGCCTTGAACGCATGACCCGCCTGCGCGCTGTCGACCGGCTGGCGGGCACGCTGACCGTCGAGGCGGGGGCCATTCTGGCGGATGTGCAGGCGGCGGCGGAACAGGTGGGGATGCTGTTTCCGTTGTCCCTCGCCTCCGAAGGGTCGGCCCGGATCGGGGGGTTGCTGGGCACCAATGCGGGCGGCGTCAACGTGATCCGCTACGGCAACATGCGCGACCTCTGTCTGGGGGTCGAGGCGGTGATGCCGTCGGGCGAGGTGCTGCACGGTCTCAAGGGCTTGCGCAAGGACAACCTTGGATATGACCTGCGCCATCTGTTGATCGGGTCCGAGGGCACGCTGGGGCTGATCACGGCGGCCTGTTTGAAACTGGTGCCGCGACCTGCGGATCGCGCGGTGGCGTTGATGGTGGTCGACACCCCGTCCGATGCTCTGCTCCTGCTCGACATGGCGCGGAGCCGGGTGGGCGACGGTCTTTCGGCCTTCGAACTGATCGCCCGGACGGGGTTGGATTTTCTCGACGAGGTGGGCCCCGAGCTGCGCCAGCCCTTTGCCGACAAGCCCGACTGGATGTGTCTGATCGAGCTGGGGCTGCCCCAGGGGCAAAGCGCGGCGGATGGATTGACCGCCTTGTTCGAGGCAGCGGCCGAGGCCGGGCTGGTGCAGGATGGCCTGATCTCGCAATCCGAGGCGCAGCGTCAGGATTTTTGGACGCTACGCGAGTCTATCCCCGAGGCGAACAAGCGGATCGGGGCGATTTCGAGCCACGACATCTCGGTCCCGATCGGCAGCATCCCCGAATTCATTGCCACGGCACCGGGGCGGCTGGAGTCCCTGGGACCGGTCAGGATCAACTGTTTTGGGCATTTGGGGGACGGCAACCTGCACTACAATGTCTTCCCTCCTGTCGGAGACCGGCGGGCGGATTGGCTGGACCGGCGCGAAGAGGTCAAGTGTCGTATCCACGATCTTGTGCACGAAATAGGCGGCTCTGTTTCGGCCGAACATGGGGTGGGTCGGCTCAAGGTCGGTGACCTGGAACGCTATGGCGATCCGGCGGGTCTGGCAGCGATGCGGGCGATCAAGGCGGCGTTGGACCCTGCGGGCATCATGAACCCCGGTGCGGTGCTACGGGCCACGGCCCCGAAAGGGTGACGCCCCGCCGGGGGGTGACGGGGCGCCGTTGGGGTCTTGGGTTGTGCAAGCAACAACGTCCGTGAGTGACGAACACCCTCATCTAGGCGGGCAAACCTTAAGGTCCGGTAAATGGCACGGCCTTTTTTCCTTTGCTACAGATCAAGGTGCGTCCGGGGCCCCGGCGCTATCCTGCCTCATGAAGATCGCCGACCAGCAAGGAAAACGCCCGATGGCTCGTGGGCCGCGCAATGTCATCACCGTCTCGCCCCCCAATCTTGAGCGGACCGGATTCCTGTCCTTGGAACAGGGGTTTGCCGGGCCGTCGCGGGCCACGCGCCGCGACTGGCTGCTGGAACGGTTTTCGGAAGGCTTGCAGGTGCGGATGTTGCGCCCGCCGCTGCGCGGCTTCGTCGAATTCGCGCCGTGCCGGGTGTCGTGGCAACCACTGGCCTGCAATGGCGATTCCGTCGTGATCGAACGGCTGGAAATCGACCCCGGTTCGCGCCCGTCGCCCGGGCTGGGAACGCTGCTGCGGGCCGCCGAGGAGTGGGCCGGTTATTTTGGCTTTGCGTCCGTTCTGTTGCCGATCCGCGCGGAGGCCGGGGTTTCGGCGCGGGCACTTTCGGATCATGGCTATTGCTGCGTGGACCGGACCGTCGGGAAAACCGGCCTGTGGATGCGGGTGCTTCACGGCCCGACCCTTTTGCCGTTTCTGCCGCAGGATTGGCAGGCGCGGACCGCCGCGCTAGGTCCGGGACTGGTGGTGCAAAGCGGCGGCCAGAGCGACGAACAGCACGATATCGCCCAAGGGTTGCTGGACAGGGCCACGGCGGCGGGCCTGCCTGCGCGTTTTGACCTGCTGACATGTGCCGAGGATGCCCGAAAGCGCACCGTCTGGCCGGGCACGTTGTTTTCCGTGGTGCTCGATGGCGAGGTGATCGACACCGGGCAGGGGTCGCTCTTGCAGATCTGGCAAGAGGTGCGCCGTCGCAAGCGGCTCTGAGGGTCAGTCGCCCTCGAAGCCGCAAAGGGCATGCACGGCCATTCCCATGCCTTCCAGCCGCTTTCTGCCGCCCAGATCAGGCAGGTCCACGACGAAGGCCGTGCCGACAACTTGCGCGCCAAGCCGCTCGATCAGCTTGATCCCCGCTTCTGCGGTGCCGCCAGTGGCCAACAGGTCATCGACCAGCAAAACGGTTTCGCCCGGTTGCAGGCAATCGTCGTGAATCTCGACCGTCGCCGTGCCATATTCCAGCGTATAGTCCTGTTCGACCGTCTTACCCGGCAGCTTGCCCTTTTTGCGGATCGGCACGAACCCGACCGACAACTGGTGCGCCACGGCACCGCCAAGGATGAACCCGCGCGCCTCCAGCCCCGCCACCTTGTCGATGCGCCGTCCGACGAAGGGGGCCAGCAACTGGTCAATCGCCAACCTGAACCCGCGCGGGTCGAGAAACAGGGTGGTCACGTCGCGGAACATGATGCCCTCGTGGGGGAAATCGGGGATCGTGCGGATGTAGTCCGCGACCGACTTGTGATCGAGCATCGTGTGGGGCCTTCCGTGCCAAGTGTCTTCGGGGCCGGACCATAGCGCCTGCCGGTCGCGCCTGCAGCTTAAAAGCGCGGGTAATGACGCCGCAGGGCCTCGGCATCCTGTCCGCGCAGCCAGACCACCGCGTTCGAGCGCTCGTTAAAGATTGAATCGCGATAAGCCGGGGACA
Source organism: Nioella nitratireducens (assembly GCF_001879715.1). GTDB lineage: Bacteria > Pseudomonadota > Alphaproteobacteria > Rhodobacterales > Rhodobacteraceae > Nioella > Nioella nitratireducens. The sequence goes on from NZ_MNBW01000005.1 coordinate 176,622, forward strand.
GGATGTCGGTGGCCAGTCCAAGCGCCTGCACCATCTCTTCCAGAACCACGCTGCCGATCTCGCGCCGCCGGATGTCGCGGGAAATGGCGATTGCGGCCTCTTCGATCCGGCCGTGGATGGTGCGCAGCGCGACGCGGCCCGCGGCCAATTCCTCGCCATCGAGCTGGAGGTTGCCGGTGCCGTCGATCACCCCGCCCGAGGGCGTGTCGAGCAGGTAGATGCGGATATCGGCATCGGTTTCATAGCTGCGGTCCAGCACCAGATAGGCCCCCGAGCCGTTGATCTCGGCAATCGCCCGGTCGATGGCTTGATCCACAAGATCCAACCGGTAGCCGGGGAAATTCGGGGCGATGAAGGAAATGCTGACGCTCAGGGACAGGCGGCGATCCTCGGGCCAGCGAACTTGCGGCTTGGCGCATTCTCCGCCCGGCGGGGCCGCGCAGGCGACCAACCGATAGAAGGCCTCGTCGCTCAACCGGCGTGGCACGGTCACGTATTCCTGCGCAGCGGCAAGGACGGGGGACAGGGCAAGAACGAGGATCAGGGCGCAGCGGGTCAACATGCTTTCAGAAATGCCGCAGCCGTGGCGCAAGGTCCAGTCTCACGTCGCGCGGCGCGCAAGTCTCAAGTCGGGGTCTTGATGGCGGGGCCGATTCGTGAGCGAGCGGACCGGATCAGCTCTTGGACTCGTTGAAGTAGCGGTAGAGCGACCGGGGCAGCCAGTTCAGATGCGGTTTGCGCCAGTTCATTTGATCCCTACAGACGATTTGACGGGCTTGAAGCAAATTCATTTTTCATTTCCTTATTGTTACGCCACCGGTAAACTGGCGACGACTGCATATGCTTTGTATATACAATGAATATGAAAAAATCAAGGTGGGGGCTGTTGGGGCGGTGCCGAAATCCAAGGACAACAAGAAAAGCGGGACCAAGGACAGTCAGCTGATCCTGCGTCTCGACAAGGACGAGCGCGATGAATTCGTCGCCTTGTGCAAAGAGATGGACACCAGTGCGGCGCGGGAAATCCGGCACTTTATCCGCTCATACATCAAGAAGCACAAATAACCGGATCAGCCCCACAGGGGCGGGCGGTGCACCATCAGCCAGAATATACCCACCAGCGCCGCGAAGGCGGGCCAGCCGAGAGCGAACCAGAGACGGTAGAGCCGCCGCGCCTCTTGTGGCAAGGGCTGCCCTGCGGACCACGCTGCGCCGGCCATATCGCGGATGCGGATTTGCAGATGCACCACAGGGGCCCAACAAAGGAAGGCCAGCGTATAGAGCGCATAGGTCAGCAAAAGCCACGGCGCGGTCAGCGGATGGCCTGCCAGCCAGATCAGCCAGATCCCGCTGAGCGGTTGCACGATGCCCGCTGGCGTCGTGAACAGCCAATCCGCCCAGACCACGCCGGAAGCCACGGAATGGACGGTCTCGACGCGGCCCGTGCGCATCGCCCAGACCATCTGGAACGCGGTGCCGATCCCTGTGCCGAACAGGACAGTCGAGGACAGGATGTGGACCCAACGGGCCAGCAGGTAGGGGTCCATCAGCGTTCGTCCTCCAAGATCAGGAAGATCAGCACCAACAGCATCAGGGCCGGGTTCTTGAGCAGCCCGCCAAGCGGCAGCAGCCAGAGGCCGGGGGCGAGAAGGGTGAATGCCAGCGTGTAGCCGCCGACAAGCGCCAGTTGCAGCCCGGCCACCCGGCGCAGGCGCCAGGCACGGGCTAGGGCCAGGGCGATCAGCAGGTCGGCCATCCCGCCAAGGCGGGCCAACGCGATCAGGCTCCACTCCGGCAGGGGGGCGTGCGGGATCAGCGGCAGGAATGCCTGGGCTGGCAGAAGCAGGCCGATCAAGCCCGACACCAGCCACAGCAGCATCAGGGCAACCCGTAGCAGCGGCCGCAGCAGGTAGAGCCGCGCGTGCCAAAGGTCGCCGGTGCCCGCCGGTCGCGCGGCGATGAAGGTTGAGAAACCACGCGGGCGGGCCTCGTCCGGCAAGCGAGACACCAAGGGACCGGCATCGGCCTCGATCCCGGCGGCCAATTGGTCAAGCGCGGTTGTCGAAATCGGCCCGAGCCGCAGGGCGTCACCCACCCGTGCGGTCAGGCGCGCGAGCCATTGGGGCAGCGGCCATAGCGGGGCGGACTGGAGGCCGAACCAACGGCGGAGTTCTCGCAGCATATCGCCTTGGGTCAGGGTCTCGGGGCCGCCTATCTCATGCGGGCCCGGCCCCGGCGGGTCGCGCAAGCAGGCGGCCACCACGTCGGCCAGATCGGCGGCATGGATCGGGTTGACCCGTTGATCGCCGCCCACGACCGGAATGCAAAGCGGCAGAACCGCCAGCCCGCGCGCCAGTGCCGAGCCGCCATAGGCCGTATCCCCAAGCACCAGACCGGGCCGCAGGATGGTGGCGTCATGGCGGGCCGCCAGGGCCTCGCCCTCGCGCCGGTAGCGTGCGAACGCGGTATCAGCGTGGTCGATCCCGACAGCAGAGACGAGCAGCGCGCGGCACCCGTCAGGCATGGCGCTGTAGATCGCCGCGGGCGCTGCCAGATGCACCGCGTGAAACCGTGCGTCGGGGCCTTGCAGCAGACCCGCCGCGTTTACCACGAAATCGCAGTCGGCCAATGCGTTCGACCAGAAGGACGGCGCGTGCGTAGCAGGGTCTTCCAGATCGGCGCAAAGCGTGTCGAACCCCATTTGTGCAAGTCGGGTCACGCGCCGGGCCGAGGCCAGAACCTCGACCCCGGCATCGCGCAGACCAAAGGCCAGATAGCGTCCGATGAACCCATCGGCCCCAAGCAGCAGGACACGCCCCGCCGTCACCCCAATACGCGGCCAGCGACCGCCTGTAGCTTGCGCACCATCTCGGGGTCGCGCTTGTCCGGGGCGGTCAGGATGGCGTGCTCCAGCGCCCGGTCGCAGCCATGCGGGCAAGGTGCGCGCGTCGCCCCCAGCAGGCCGGGCAACCGCGAGACCAGGTCCTTGGCCTTGTCGGCATTGCCGTGCATCGTGCGGATGATGTCGGAAATCCTGACCTCGCCATGGTCGGGATGCCAACTGTCGTAATCGGTAATCATGGCGACGGAGGCATAGCACAGCTCGGCCTCGCGGGCGAGTTTCGCCTCGGGCATATTGGTCATTCCAATGACGTCGCAGCCCCATTGATCGCGATACAGTTTCGACTCCGCCAGCGTCGAAAACTGCGGTCCCTCCATCGCCAGGTAGGTGCCACCGTCATGCACGGTGATCCCGGCGTCGATCGCCGCCGTGGTGCAGACCGCGCCGAGCCGGGGGCAGGTGGGGTGGGCCATGCTGACATGGCCGACAAGGCCCGGACCGAAAAAGCTCTTCTCCCGCGCAAAGGTCCGGTCGATAAACTGGTCGACGATGACAAAATCGCCCGGCGCCATGTCTTCGCGGAACGATCCGCAGGCCGAGACCGAGATCACGTCCGTCACCCCGAGGCTTTTTAGCGCGTCGATATTGGCGCGGTAGGGCACGGTCGAGGGCGTATGGACATGGCCGCGCCCGTGACGGGGCAGGAAAACCATCTTCACACCATCCAGCGTGCCGGTCAGCAACGCGTCCGAAGGTTCGCCGAATGCGCTTTCGACCTCGACCCAGTCCGCATCCTGCAACCCGTCGATCTCGTAGACGCCAGAGCCGCCGATTACCCCGATCACCGTGTCCATAAACAATCCTTTCCAACAGGGTTCAGGACCAGAGTAGCGGGGCGTAAGGGGTGGCTCAATTGACGAAGTGAAGCGCCGTGAAACTCTGTCGCCAGTCCGCGACCTCCGGGGCGAGGCTGGCGGGATCATTTGCCCGCAGCGCCCGCGCAATCAGCGACGCCAGTCGCGGCGCATCTTCTGCCGTCATGCCCCACCGGACAAGTTCGGGCGTACCGATGCGCAGCCCGTTCATGTCGCCGTCCACCTCGTCGATGGGCAGACCGATCCCGCAGGCCAGGAACCCCGCCTGCCGCATGGTTCTGGACGCCGCCTGACCGCCGCCGACCCCGGCGGCCGCGATAGCGAACTGATGCGACTGCGTATAGCCCTGCGCGCCCATGAACACCGGCAGGCCCCCATCCGCCAACGCCTCGGCCAAAGCCTGCGCCATGCGGATCATCTCGGCGGCATAGGCCCGCCCGTGATCGCGCCAGTCCAGCATGGTCACCGCCAGCGCCGCCGCCTTGGCCGCGTCGAAATTTGCCGTCATGCCGGGGAAGGCGATATGGTCCAGCCGTTCGGCCAGGTCTGCGTCATTGGTCACGATCACCCCGCCCGCAGGCCCGCCAAGGCTTTTGTAGGTGCTCATCGTCATCAGGTGCGCGCCTTCGGCCAGTGGGTCTTGCCACGCCTTGCCCGCGATGATCCCGCATTGATGCGCCGCGTCGAACATCAGTTTCGCGCCGACCTCATCGGCCACTTTGCGGACCTCGGCCACCGGATGCTCAAACAGGTTGAGGCTGGCGCCAAGCGTGATCAGCTTGGGGTTTTGCGCCTTGGCGAGTTTGCGCAAGCCCTCCACGTCCACCGTGTAGCCATCGGCATTGACCGGCGCAGGCAGGATGCGCAGCCCGTAGAGCCCGGCACAGCCCGCCTGGTGATGCGTAACGTGGCCACCCACAGCCGCCGGCGGGGCAATGATCGTATCACCGGGCTGGCAGGTCGCCATGAACGCGTAAAGGTTGGATATTGCCCCGGACGGCACCCGGATTTCCGCGTATTTCGCGTCGAAAACCTCGGCGACCAGTTCGGCGGCGATCACTTCGATTTCCTCGATTGCTTCCAGCCCCATCTCATACTTGTCGCCGGGATAGCCAAGCGACGGGCGGCTGCCCATGCCGCTGGACAACAGGGCTTCGGCCTTGGGGTTCATCACGTTAGTCGCGGGGTTGAGGTTGAAACAGTCCCGTTCATGGATGTGCCGATTGGCCCGGGCCAGCGCCTCGATCCGTTCGTGAATGGCGCTGCTGTCTTCTTTCGCCGTGTGGGTTGCGATGGATTGGATCAGGTCTTCGCACTGGGTGGGAACCCATGGGCGGCGGGCAAGGGTCATGGCGGCCTCCGGTTTGACGTTGCAAGGATCATGCGCGCGAAAGGCGTGACGCGGCAAACCAGATTTCCTATGAATAAGTTTAGGAAAACTACGGGTAGCTCAAATGGCCGTCGCTCCACCCCGCCCGAAAGGGCCGCCGCTGAACGCCTTGCGCGCCTTTGAGGCCGCCGCAAGGCTTGGCTCTTTCGCGGCGGCGGCAGAGGAGTTGTCGGTCACACCGGGCGCAGTTTCCCAGCATGTCAAGGCGGTAGAGGCATGGTCGGGCGTGCCATTGTTCCGCCGACGGGCGCAAGGCGTCGAACTGACCGAGGCGGGGCGGCAGGTCGCACCGGTGCTGGTCGGGGCGTTCGACGGCATCGGCGAGGCGACCCGCATGATCCGCGAAATGAAGCCGCGCGCAACGTTGACCGTGGCCGCCCTGCCGAGTGTGGCGCAGCTTTGGCTTTACCCGCGACTTGCGGCGATCCGGGCCGCGTTGCCAGGGGTGCGGCTGTCGATCTATGCGTTGGAAACGCCCCCGAACCTGCGGCGCGACCTGTTCGATCTTAGCCTGTTCCCGCGAGCGCCGGAAGAATGCCCGGATGGCCTGACGCTGGCCATGGATGAAATCTTCCCGGTCGCGGCACCACAGGTGGCCGACCGGGTGCAAAGCGCGTGGGATCTGGGTGACGAAACCCTGCTTGCCGATGAAAGCTGGGCGTCGGACTGGCCCGATTGGGCGGCGGCAGAGGGCGCGGTGCTGCCCGATCTGGGGGATGCGCCCCGCTTTTCGCTCTATAGCCTCGCGGTGGAAGAGGCTGTGGCAGGTGCGGGCATCCTGATGGGGCACGGGTTTTTGCTGGAGCAGCCGCTGCGTGCTGGCAGGCTCGTGCCGCTCTTTGCCCGGCGGCATCCTACGGGGCGGATGCTGATGCTCGACCGCCCGGTGCATCCGCGGGGCGACCTTGCACGGCTTATCAGCTTGATTTCCGGCCCTATTCCCCCGGCCGTTTGAGCGTGAAGAATTCTGTCGCACGGGTGAAATCGCGGTATCCCATGCGGCCGACCGGCTGATAAACACGGGCATCGAAAATGCCATCGACAAGGCAATCGTCGCGCATGTGGATGCCAATGACTTCGCCGAAGACCACCGTGTTGGCCTCGCCCTCGATCTTGACGATCCGGGTCAGGCGGCATTCCAGATTGGCGGGGGCGTTTACCACGCGGGGGCAGTCGATCAATTGGCATTCGGCCTTTTCGATCCCGGCATCGGCGAACTCATCGACCTCTTTCGGCCATGGGCCCGAAGTCTGGTTCATCACCTGCGCCATGTCGTAAGCCACGACATTCACACAGAAAACCCCGGTTTCGCGGATATTGGCCACGCTGTCCTTGACCCCGTCCTGATCGGGCTTGCCACTGGTGCTGGAAAACATGACCTGAGGCGGGGTATAGGCCACGCCATTGAAGAAGGAATAGGGGGCGAGGTTGTCGTAACCCTTTGACGAGCGGGAAGAAATCCAGCCGATCGGGCGGGGGGTGATCAGGGCGTTGAACGGGTTGTGGGGCAGGCCGTGGCCGTCTTTGGGTTCGTAGAACATGTCGGTCGATCCTCTTCCGGTTTGGCAACGACCTAGCGCCGTGCTAGCAGCGGTTCCAGTCGAAAATCGGGGCAGGGACGGGCGGTGTACCAGTTCGGGCAGGAACAACCGGAAGACCATTGGGAGGTCGAGGCGCTTTACGATCTGTGTTTCGCGCCGGGGCGCGAGGCGCTGTCCTCTTATCGTCTGCGCGATGCGTCGCCGCCGGTGCCAGACCTGTGCCGCGTTGCGCGGGATGGCCAAAAAATCCTAGCAGGGGCAATACGTTACTGGCCAGTGCATGTCGGGTCACACCGCGCGCTGTTGCTGGGTCCGGTGGCGGTTCACCCGACCCGGCAGGGCGAGGGGCTGGGTGGCGCGCTGATGAATGACAGCCTGCACAGGGCGTGGGATCTGGGCTGGCCGCGGGTGCTGCTGGTGGGGGATGCGCCCTATTACAGCCGTTTCGGGTTTCGTCGTCTGGAGGGCGTGGACATGCCGCCACCGACCAACCCCGACCGGGTTCTGGGCATCGGGGATTGGACCGGGATCACCGGGCCCGTGACGGCCTGGAGCGGCTGAAAAGACCCGTCGTCCCCCGTACACCCCCTGTACACCCCCCGTACACCATGCGTGCACCGGTTTGGCCGTTTTCGGTGGTGGCGCCATGGCGATTGTGCCGCTGTCCGGCTGCGCGATCCCTCGGGCACGGTCGGGCTGGGCGAAACGCGTCCGGGTCAGCTTTGCCGTTTCAACCAGTCCATGACCGCGCTGCGCACGGATTGCTCGCCGCTGGCCTCGGCCTCGTTGATCACCGCGCGGGCTTCTCGCAGGTCGACGCGGCGCAGCAGGCTTTTGACCGGGCCGATCGACGCCGGGCGCATCGACAGCGCGCGAAGACCCATGGCGGCAAAGCACAGCGCCTCGATGGGCCGCCCTGCATCCTCGCCACAAAAGCTGAGCGCCGTGTCGGTTTCCTGACACCGTTCGACGATCTGGGCAAGGAAGGTGAGATAGCTCACGTTCAGGGTGTCATAGCGGCGGCGGACGCGTTCGTTTTCGCGGTCGGCGGCAAAGAAGAACTGTTTGAGGTCGTTGCCGCCGATGGAAATGAAATCGGCCATCTCGAAGAACTGCCGGGGCGCGAAGGCGAGCGACGGCGTTTCCAGCATCGCACCGATTTCCACTTTGCCGGGCAGCACCCGACCAAGCGCGGCCTCGCGGTCGAGTTCGCGCATCAGGTGGTCACGGGCGGCGGTGAATTCCTCGAACTGGGCGATGAAGGGAAACATCACCGTCAGCGGGCGGCCATTCGCGGCGCGGATCAGCGCCTGCAACTGCATCCGCATCACGCCCGGCTTGTCCAGCCCGACCCGGATTGCGCGCCAGCCAAGCGCGGGGTTCGGCTCGTCCGTGGCCTTCATGTAAGGCAGCACCTTGTCCGAGCCGATGTCGAGCGTTCGGAAAGCCACGCGCTTGCCGCCCGCCGCCTCCATCACGCGGGCATAGAGCGCGGCCAGTTCGCCCCGTTTCGGCACGGTCGAGCGGGTCAGGAATTGCAGCTCGGTGCGGAAGAGGCCGACCCCATCGGCCCCGGAAGACGGCAGCGAGGGCAGGTCAGCCATCAGGCCCGCGTTCATCGTCAGGCTGATATGCGTGCCGTCGAGTGTTTCGGCGGGCTTGTCGCGGATCGAGGCATAGCGTTCCTGCGCGGCGGCGCGCATCGCCATCTTGTCCCGAAAGGCGGTGGCGACGGTGTCTTCGGGGCGCAGGTGGACGACGCCCTCATCGCCATCGACAAGGATCGTGTCGCCGTTCAACGCTTCTTGGGTGATCCGTTCGGCATGGACGATCAGCGGGATGGCCAGCGCCCGCGCGACAATCGCGGCGTGGCTGGCAACCGAGCCTTCCTCCAACACCACGGCCTTGAGCGATCGACCATAATCCAGCAGTTCCGCCGGACCGATGTTGCGCGCGACCAGAACCGGGTTGTCGGGGATCTGGGCGGCGGAATGGTTGCCCTGTCCGGTCAGTTGCCGCAGCAACCGGTTGGACAGGTCGTCGAGATCGTGCAGCCGTTCGCGCAAGTAGGCATCGGGCACGGTTTGCATCCGCGCGCGGGCGGCGGATTGTTCCTTTTCCACGGCGGCTTCGGCTGACAGGCCCCGGCTGATGTCTTCCTCCATCCGGCGCATCCAGCCACGGGAATTGGCGAACATGCGGTAGGCTTGCAGCACCTCGACATGTTCGGCGTCGGCCTTGGGGGCGTTGTCGAGCATTTCATCGACCGAAACGCGCAGCTTTTCCACCGCCTCGTGCAGGCGGCGCAGTTCCTCTTGCGGGTCATCGGCAACGGGGTTGGTGATGACGACGCGCGGTTCGTGCAGGTAGACATTGCCCTCTGCCGCGCCCTCTTGGCCGATGCCGCCGTGGAAGACGACCGAGCGTTGATGGCGGGCCGACATTGCCTCGTTATCGCCGACGAAGGCGCCGAGCTCGGTCATTTCGGCCAACACCATGGCGACGACTTCCAGCGCGTAGATCTCGTCCTCGGAATAGCTGCGGCCATCCTTGGATTGCACCACGAGCACGCCGAGCTTGTCGCCAAGCCGCTGAATCGGCACGCCGAGGAAGGACGAGAAGGCCTCTTCCCCCGTTTCCGGCATGTAGCGGAACCCCGGCGCGGCGGGGGCGTTGTCGGTGGCGATCGGGCGCATCCGGCTGGCGACGCGGCCGACCAGACCCTCACCGACCCTCAGGCGCGTGACGTGAACGGATTCCGGCGCGAGGCCCTCGGTCGCGCAAAGTTCCAACGTGATCGGGTCGCGCAACAGGTAGATCGAGCAGACCTCGGTCCCCATCGAATCGGCGATGATATGGGTGATCCTGTCGAGCCGCTCCTGCCCGGCGCCCGCCTCGGCCAACGTGGCCTGCAAGCGCCGCAGGAGCTTGCGACTCTCGGATTCTGTCCTTTCGGGCATATTGCCTTTTCCCTGAATCCCTGTCTGGGCGTTGTGCCCCTGAGTCAGGCATAGCCTGCGAGGCGGGGGGCGCGCAATGCGATTGGCCCGCAGGGCCTTGCAGCCGCGTCATTGCCACGCGGGGGGGGGGCGGGATAGGCTGGGCGAGCAGGCCGGTGCGAGGGGCGCGGCCCCCCGGCATGACAGCGGGCAGCGTTCAGCCCGCCTTGTCCAGTTCAAACGCGTCGTGCAGCGCCTGCACGGCCAGTTCCATGTATTTGCGGTCGATCAGGACCGAGACCTTGATCTCGGAGGTGGTGATCACCTTGATGTTGATGTTCTCGTCGCGCAGGGCCTGGAACATCCGGGCCGCTACGCCCGCGTGGCTGCGCATCCCGATGCCCACGATCGAGACCTTGGCGACATTGGTGTCGGAAATCAGGTCGTGGAAGTTGATTTCGCCCCGGTCCTTGGCGTCGTTCATCGCCTGCGCCGCCCGCGCCACCTGATTGGTGGGGCAGGAAAAGGTCATGTCGGTGCGACCCTCTTCCGAGATGTTTTGCACGATCATGTCGACGTTCACGCCCGCCTCGGCCAGCGGCCCGAAGATGGCGGCGGAGACACCGGGGCGGTCGGCGACCGACACCAGGGTGACCTTGGCCTCGTCCTTGGAATAGGCGACACCTGCAACTGCGTTGGCTTCCATGACGTCCTCCTCATCGCAGACGAGGGTTCCGGCCTCGTCCGTCTGCTCTTCGAAAGAGCTGAGCACCCGAAGGCGCACCTTGTATTTCATAGCGAGTTCGACCGAGCGGGTCTGCAGCACCTTGGCCCCGAGCGAGGCCAATTCCAGCATTTCCTCGAACGCGATGCGGTCGAGCTTGCGGGCCTTGTCGCAGATGCGCGGGTCGGTGGTGTAGACGCCGTCCACATCGGTGTAGATATCGCAGCGTTCCGCGCCGAAGGCGGCGGCGAAGGCCACGGCGGTGGTGTCCGATCCACCCCGGCCGAGCGTGGTGATCCGGCCCTCGGGGCTGATGCCCTGGAAGCCCGCCACCACGGCCACTTTCATGCCCTCGCCGAACTTGGCGTTGATATTGGTGGTCGGGATTTCCTCGATCCGCGCCGAGGCGTGGGCCGAGGTGGTAACGAGCGGCACCTGCCAGCCTTGCCAGCTGCGGGCGGGGACGTCCATTTCCTGAAGCGTCAGGGCCATCAGACCGGCGGTCACGTTCTCGCCCGAGCTGACCACGGCGTCATATTCGCGGGCATCGTAGAGATGCGAGGTCTCCTCGACATAGCCCACGAGCTTGTTGGTTTCACCAGACATCGCCGAGACAATGACGATCACGTCATAGCCATTGGCAACCTCGCGCCCGACGCGCTTGGCGGCGCGGCGGATGCGGTCGAGCGTGGCGACGGACGTGCCGCCGAATTTCATCACGAGAATGGGCATGGGTTTCCAGCCGTCCCCCTTTTTGATCGGGCACTGCATAAGCCTGCCAGAGGGGACTGACAAGGGCCGTTGGCGGGGCTACGGTTCGGTGCGAAACGGACAGAGGAGGGTGAGCGATGCGGTTTTCACGGGACGAGCTGGACGCGGCGGCAGGGCTGGTGAATGGGCACATGTTGCCGACGCCGCAATATCACTGGCCCGGCCTGTCGGCGGCAGCGGGGGCCGAGGTCTGGGTCAAGCATGAGAACCACGCCCCGACCGGTGCCTTCAAGGTGCGTGGCGGTATCACCTTCATGGACTGGCTGCGGCGCGAACACCCTGACAGCCCCGGTATTTGCACCGCGACACGCGGCAACCACGGGCAAAGCCAGGCGCGGGCTGCGACGGCGGCGGGGCTGAGGGCTCTGGTCTATGTGCCGAAGGGAAATTCGATCGAAAAGAACGCGGCGATGCGGGGATATGGCGCCGAGTTGGTGGAGTTCGGAGAGGATTTCGACACCGCCAAGGAAGAGGCGATGCGGGTGGCCGCCGCCGAGGGGCTGACCGTGGTGCCGCCCTTCCACCCGGAACTGGTGCGCGGCGTGGCGACTTATGGCTATGAGCTGTTCAGCGCGTTGAGCGATCTGGACACGGTCTATGTGCCGATTGGGTGCGGGTCGGGGATCTGCGGGACGATCCTGGCGCGCGACGCGTTGGGGTTGAAAACCGAGGTGGTCGGCGTCGTGTCGGACAACGCGCAGACGGCGAAACTGTCTTACGAGGCGGGCGCGTTGGTGGAAACGCCTTCGGCGCGGACCTTTGCCGACGGGATGGCGGTGCGGGTGCCGGTGCGGGATGCGTATGACATCTACAGCGCGGGGGCCGCGCGGGTCGTCAGCGTGTCGGAGGAAGAGATCGCCGAGGCGATCCGGCTATACTATACCGCCACGCATAACCTTGCCGAAGGGGCCGGGGCCGCGCCACTGGCAGCCCTGATGCAGGAACGGGACCGAATGAAAGGCCGGAAGGTCGGGGTGATCCTGTCGGGGGGCAATATCGACATGGGATGGTTTCGCACCGTGCTGGAGGGAAGCGTGCCTGCGGTGTGACGTGCGCCGACTGGTGCCGTCGCGGGGGGAGCGGCCCTTCTCAAGCCCCTTTGGGGCCCTCGTCGGGCCGCGTTGCCACGGGATACTGGTTGGGTCTGTGGGATCGGTCGGTCGTTGGGCTGGTTGAGAGGCCGGTGCCTGTCTGCTGAGAGGGTCTGTTGCTGGGATGTGCCCAGCAACAGACCCATTGCGAGGCTGTTGCGATGCGGAACCGCGTCAAGGGCAAGCGGCCTTGCGGCCGTCGCTGGCGCGACCCTTGACCCGGCCCCGCATCGCGCATGGCGCGCGCGGCGCGGTCAGGGGAGGTATTTGGCGGCTTCCCTGGCCGCGAAGGGCTTCATCCGCTCGCCATGCTCGGCGAGGAAAGCGCGGGTGCGGTCGGGGTCTTTCCTGGACAGGTCGCGCAGCCACCATGCCACGGCCTTCTGGATGAACCAGTTGGGGTCTTCCACATAGGCGGCGGCCCATCCGAGGATGCGGTCGCGCGCGGCGATCTCTTCCGGCTTGGGGGTGCGTTGTTTGGTCCAGGGCAGGGTAAAGACCAGCGCGGCACGTTTCGTCCAGAGATGATCGGAGATGGTCCAGCCCTCGACCGTGTCGAGCCGCGCGGGATCGGCGGTCAGGCGGCGCTGGCCAGCCATGGCCACGGCATCTGATATGGCCCAGCTATCGAAATCGGGCATCCAGCCTTGAATCATCTGCCATGCCCCCGCGTCCGAGGGTTTGATCCGCGCCTGAAGCAGCAGTCTTGAAGCGGTGATCCGCGCCTCGAAGATGTCGGTTTGCCAAAGCGCGTCGGCCAGCGCCAGACGTTCGTCCAGAGTCAGGGCGTGACGCCACTGGGTGGCCAGCGCGGTGCAGGTTTCGTTCGAGAGGCCCAGATAGGGCCGGTCGACCTTGTGATAGGCGCGCATCTGCGCGGCGCGGTCCGGGTCGGCCTGCGCGGTCAAGGTGTCCAACGCCTCGTCCAGCGTCATTCCACGGTCACGGATTTGGCGAGGTTTCTTGGCTGGTCCACATCGGTGCCTTTGTGCACGGCGGTGTGATAGGCGATCAGCTGCGCCGGGATGGAATAGAGGATCGGTGCGAAGATCGGATCGACGTTGGGCATGACGAGGGTCTGCCAGACGCCCTCGCGCGCCATGGAGGCGCCTGCGCTGTCGGTGATCAGCCAGACACGGCCTTCGCGCGCCATGACCTCTTGCATGTTCGACACGGTCTTGTCGAAGAGCGCATCGGTGGGGGCCATGACCACCACCGGCACGGTTTTGTCCACGAGCGCGATGGGGCCGTGTTTCAGCTCGCCGCTCGCATAGCCTTCGGCGTGGATATAGCTGATCTCCTTGAGTTTCAAAGCGCCTTCCAGCGCCAGCGGGAACATCGACCCGCGCCCGAGGAACAGCACCGTCTGCGCGCGGCTGAGGGTGCCGGTGTGACGCTTGATCTGGTCTTCCAGCGCCAGTGCCTGATTCACCAATCCCGGCAGGCCGCGCAGTTGCGTCAGAAGGTCGGCTTCGCGCGCGGGCGAAATGCGGCCCTTTTGGCGGGCAGCGAGGATGGCGAGGTTGGCGAGAACCGCCAATTGGCAGACGAACGCCTTGGTCGAGGCGACGCCGACCTCTACCCCGGCGATGATCGGCAGGGCCAGGTCGCTTTCGCGGGCGATGGAGCTTTCGGAGACGTTGACCACCGACAGGATGCGGTCGGCCTTGCCCGCGCAGTAGCGCAGCGCGGCCAGAGTGTCGGCGGTTTCGCCCGACTGGCTGACGAAGAGCGCGGTGGATCGGTCGGAGACGGGCGGTTCGCGGTAGCGGAATTCGCTGGCGATATCGACATCGCAGGGCAGCCCGGCCAGTTGCTCGAACCAGTATTTTGCGACCATGCAGGCGTAGTTGGCGGTGCCGCAGGCGACCAGCGTGATCCGGTCGGTTTCGGAGAAGTCCAGATCGCCTTCGGGGATCGCCACGCGATCGCCGTCCGAATAGTGGGCCAATGCTTCGGCCAGAACGGTGGGCTGTTCAAAGACCTCCTTGGCCATGAAGTGCTTGTGCCCGCCCTTGTCGATCTGCGCGGCCTGCGCCGGGATCTTGCGGATTTCGCGGTTGGCGGGGCGGTCTTCCTCGTCGAAGATCTCGGCCCCTTGCCGGGTCACGAAGGCATAGTCGCCCTCTTCGAGATAGGTGATGCGGTTGGTCATCGGGGAAAGGGCAATGGCGTCGGAGCCGACGAACATCTCGCCTTCGCCATGGCCGATGGCCAGCGGCGAGCCCTTGCGTGCGGCAACCATCAGGTCGGGTTCGCCGTCGAAGAGGAACGCCAGCGCAAAGGCCCCGTCCAGACGGCGCAGGGTTTCGCGGGCGGCGGCGCGGGGGGCGAGGCCGCTGTCGAGAAGGTGTTCGCAAAGCAGTGCCACGGTTTCGGTATCGGTATCGGTGGCAAAGCCGATGCCCTTGGCCGAGAGGTCATCGCGAAGATCACGGTAGTTCTCGATGATGCCGTTATGCACGACCGCGACGCGGCCTGCCTGATGCGGGTGGGCATTGGCCACGGTGGGCGCGCCGTGGGTCGCCCAACGGGTGTGGCCGATGCCGGACTTGCCGCGCAGGGGGTCGTGGACCAACAGGTCGGACAGGTTCACCAGCTTGCCGACGGCGCGACGGCGGTCGAGATGACCGTCATTGATCGTGGCGATCCCGGCACTGTCATAGCCGCGATATTCGAGGCGTTTCAGGGCCTCGACGAGAATGGGGGCGACTTCGTGACCGCCCAGAACTCCGACAATCCCGCACATGGTTACCGCCCCTGCTTCTGTTCTGCCTTCATGGCGTGCAGGCGCGCCATCAATCGCGCGCCGAGGCCGGTCTTGTTGACCTGCTTGGCCCGTGCCAGTGCGAGATCCCCCGCAGGCACGTCGGAGGTGATGACCGAACCAGAGCCGGTCATCGCGCCGTCGCCCACGCTGACGGGGGCGACCAGCATCGTGTTCGAGCCGATGAATGCATTGCGGCCCACGGTGGTGCGGTGCTTGAACACGCCGTCATAGTTGCAGGTGATGGTGCCCGCGCCGATATTGCTGCCATCGCCGATCGCGGCGTCGCCGATATAGGAGAGGTGATTGACCTTGGCGCCTTCGCCGATCTCGGCGGATTTGACTTCCACGAAATTGCCCACCTTGGCGTCATTGCCCAGTTCCGCGCCGGGGCGTAGCCGGGCATAGGGGCCGACGGTGGTGCGGGCGCCAAGATGGCAGCCTTCGAGATGGGAAAAGGCCCGGATCGTAGCGTCGTTTTCCACGGTCACGCCGGGCCCGAAGACGACGTTGGGTTCAATCACCACGTCGCGGCCAATCCACGTGTCATAAGCGAAGAAAACGGTATCTGGGGCGGTCATGGTGACGCCTTCGGCCAGCACATCCGCGCGTTTGCGACGTTGAAAGAGCGCCTCGGCCGCAGCCAGTTCGGCGCGGGAATTGACCCCGAGGGTTTCGGCCTCGTCGCAGGCGATGGCCGTGGCGGTCAGCCCCTCGGCCCGGGCCAGCGCGGGCACATCCGTCAGGTAATATTCGCCCGAGGCATTGTCATTGCCGACCTGCGCCAGAAGTCGCATCACAGTGGCGGCGTCGGCGGCCATCAGGCCCGAGTTGCAGAAGGTGATCGCCAGTTCTTCGGGGGTTGCATCCTTGGCCTCGACGATACGGCTGAGGTCGCGGCCCTGCATCACGAGCCGCCCGTAGCGGCCGGGGGTCTTGGCCTCGAACCCGAGCATCACGATGTCATGGGCCGCGCGGGCCGCACGCATGGTGGCGAGCGTGTCGGACGAGATAAAGGGCGTGTCGCCGTAAAGGACGATCACGTCGCCGTCGAACCCGTCCAGCGCCGGGGCGGCTTGCAGGACGGCGTGACCGGTGCCGAGCTGCTCGGTCTGGCGGACGCAGACGGCGGCCTCTTCATGGGCGGTCACGGCCTTTTCCACCTTGTCCGCACCGTGGCCGGTGACCACGATCATGCGCGACGGGTCCAGCGCGGCGGCAGCCTCCATCGCGTGGACGACCAGCGGCGCGCCCGCGATCCGGTGCAGCACCTTGGGCAAGTCCGAGTTCATCCGGGTGCCTTGCCCGGCTGCGAGAATGACAACCGCACAGGGCCGATCGTTTGAGGTCATGTCACCTGCTTTCGTTTTGTTGCCCCCGGTATTAAGCAAGCGGCACGGGCGTGCAAGCGGCGCGCGCGTCAAAATGCTTTACGGATCATTTCAATGGCAGGCGAAAACCTGCCCAGTCTGACAGGGAAGGGGCGGCAATGCGCACGGTGATCTTCGATCTGGATGGAACGCTGGCGGATACAAGCGCTGACCTGATCGCATCGGCCAATGCGGCGATGCAGGCGCTTGGCCATTCGCCGCAACTGGTGGCGGGCGCAGATGACGCCACCGCCTTTCGCGGCGGGCGCGCGATGTTGCGGCAGAGCCTGGAACGGATCGGGCACGACGATCTGGAGGCCGAGGTGGAGCGGGGGTATCCCCTGCTGCTGGCGGCCTACGGCGATGCGCTGGACGTGCACACGACGCTCTATCCCGGTGCGACCCGCGCGGTGGAGGTGCTGCGGGCGGCGGGCCTCAAGGTGGGCATCTGCACCAACAAGCCCGAGGGGCTGGCCGAGACCCTGTTGCAACGGTTGGGGGTGCGGGGGCTGTTCGGGTCGATGATCGGGGCCGATACCCTGCCGACGCGAAAGCCCGACCCGGCGCCTTACATTGCCTCGGTCGAGCGAGCGGGGGGCAGCGTCGCGCATTCGTTGCTGGTGGGGGATACGATCACCGACCGCGAAACCGCGCGGGCGGCGGGGGTGCCGTCGGTTCTGGTGACCTTCGGACCGCTGGGGCAGGGCGTGGCCGCGATGGCGCCCGAGGCGCTTCTCGACACTTATGACGATTTGCCCGATGTCGTGGCGCGTCTTCTGGATTGACGGATCGCGGGGCGCGCCCCAAAACTCGGCCCATGAAAACCGTGTTCACAGGCAATTTCACGCAGCAGGAGCCGATTCCCGAGGCCGGGATCGAAGCCGCGCTTTCCGTTCTGCGCAGCGGGCGTCTGCATCGCTACAACGTGGCTGCCGGAGAAGACGGTGAGACCGCCCTGCTGGAGCAGGAATTTGCCGCATTTACCGGGGCGAAATACGCGCTGGCGGTGGCCTCGGGCGGCTATGCTATCGGCTGCGCCCTCAGGGCGCTTGGCGTGCAACCGGGCGACAGGGTGCTGACCAACGGCTTTACGCTGGCCCCGGTGCCGGGGGCGATTGCGTCGGTCGGGGCCGAGCCTGTCTTCGTCGAAGTCACGGATGACCTGACCATTGACCTGGATCACCTTGCACGGCTGGTTGCAGACGGTGATTCCAAGGTGCTGTTGCTGTCGCATATGCGCGGGCATATCTGCGACATGGACCTGCTGATGCAGATCTGTGACGGCGCGGGCGTGAGGGTGGTCGAGGATTGCGCCCATACCATGGGCGGCGCGTGGAAAGGTGTGCCCTCGGGCCGCCACGGCGCGATGGCGGCCTATTCCACCCAGACCTACAAGCATATGAATTCCGGCGAGGGGGGCATCCTGACCTCGGACGACCCCGACCTGATGGCCCGCGCGATTGTCTTGTCGGGCAGCTACATGCTTTATGCCCGCCACCGCGCGGCGCCGCCGCCCGAAGCCTTCGAGCAGATCAAATGGGTGACGCCGAATGTTTCGGGCCGGATGGACAACCTGCGCGCTGCGATCCTTAGGCCGCAACTGGCCGATCTGCCGTGCCAGATCGACCGCTGGAACGCGCTCTACCGTGCGGTGGAGGATGGGCTGCGGAACACGCCGGGTCTGAAGGTGATCGAACGCCCGGTGGAAGAAAGCATCGTCGGGTCGTCGATCCAGTTCCTGCTGCCCGCGTTCAGCGAACAGCAGATCGCGGCCGTTCTGCAAGCCTGTGTCGCGCGCGGGGTGGAGCTGAAATGGTTTGGCGGGGCCGAGCCCGTGGCCTTTACCTCGCGCTACGATAGCTGGCGTTACGCCAGCCCGCAGAGCCTGCCCAACACCGACCGTATCCTGACCGGGCTTATGGATATGCGCCTGCCGCTGACCTTCTCGGTCGAGGATGCCCGGGTGATCGCACAGATCATCCGCGAGGAAGTGAGCGCGGTGGCCTTGGCGGCGTGATCCGGACGGAAACCCCTTCCAGAAGGGATTTTCGAGCCGCCGACCGAAAAATCTACTGGAAGATTTTTCTCTTCCGCCCGGGCAGGCTTTTCCAGAAAAGCCTGCCCGGTCTTTTGTCGCTGCGTCGTAGGGGAAGGATTCCTTTGACTTGTGGCAGACTCGGGCGTATTAAATGAACAAGTGTTCAATTAAGAGGGAGGGCTGAGCATGTTCATGGCCAGCATGACGTTTGATCTGGGCGAAGATGTGAATGCCCTTCGCGATATGGTGCATCGGTGGGCGCAGGAGCGGATCCGCCCGATGGCGCAGGATATCGACAAGAATAACCTCTTTCCTTCCGATCTGTGGCAAGAGATGGGGGATCTCGGGCTGCTCGGCATCACCGTGCCGGAAGAGTTCGGCGGTGCGGGCATGTCCTACCTTGCCCACGTGATCGCGGTGGAAGAGATCGCGCGGGCGTCTGCCTCCGTCTCGTTGTCTTACGGCGCGCATTCCAATCTCTGCGTCAACCAGATCAAACTGAACGGCACCGAGGAACAACGCGCGAAATACCTGCCGCGCCTGATTTCCGGCGAACATGTCGGTGCGTTGGCCATGTCCGAGGCCGGGGCCGGGTCTGACGTGGTCTCGATGAAACTGCGCGCAGAGAAGCGCAATGACCGCTACGTGCTGAACGGCACCAAGTACTGGATCACCAATGGCTGCGACGCCGACACGCTGGTCGTCTATGCCAAGACCGACCCCGATGCGGGCAGCAAGGGGATGACGGCCTTTCTGATCGAGAAAGAGATGGCCGGGTTCAGCACGTCGGAACATTTCGACAAGCTCGGGATGCGCGGCTCGAACACCGCCGAGCTGATCTTCGAGGACGTGGAAGTGCCCTTCGAGAATGTCCTGGGTGAAGAGGGCAAGGGCGTGCGGGTGCTGATGTCGGGCCTTGACTATGAACGCGTGGTGCTGGCCGGGATCGGCACCGGCATCATGGCCGCCTGCCTGGATGAGATCATGCCCTACATGCGCGACCGCAAGCAGTTTGGGCAGCCGATTGGCAGCTTCCAGCTGATGCAGGGCAAGATTGCCGACATGTACACGGCGATGAATTCCGCCCGCGCCTATGTCTACGAGGTCGCCAAGGCCTGTGACCGGGGCGACGTGACCCGTCAGGATGCGGCGGCCTGCTGTCTCTATGCCTCGGAAGAGGCGATGAAGCAGGCGCATCAGGCGGTGCAGGCCATGGGCGGGGCAGGCTTCCTGTCCGACAGTCCCGTCAGCCGGATCTTCCGCGACGCCAAGCTGATGGAGATCGGCGCAGGGACCAGCGAGATCCGACGGATGCTGGTGGGCCGCGAATTGATGGCGGCGATGGGCTGAGGTTCGGCCCCGTTGGGGCCAATATCCGGGAGGACGGGATGAAACTCACATCCAAGGTGATTACAGGCTCCGAAGACTTCGCGGCCAATCGCGCGGCGCATCTCGATGCGCTCTCGGTGGTGCGCGAGGCGGCGGAAGCGGCCCGTTTGGGCGGCGGCGAAAAATCCCGCGCGCGGCATGAGGCGCGTGGCAAGATGCTGCCACGGCGGCGGGTGGCGAACCTGCTCGATCCCGGCTCGCCATTTCTGGAGGTGGGCGCGACGGCGGGGCATGGCATGTATGACGGCGCGTCCCCCGGCGGCGGGGCGATTGCCGGGATCGGCCGGGTTCATGGGCAGGAGGTCATGGTTGTCTGCAACGACGCCACGGTGAAGGGCGGCACCTATTACCCGATTACCGTCAAGAAACACCTGCGCGCGCAGGAGATCGCGGAAACGAACAACCTTCCTTGCATCTATCTGGTGGACAGTGGCGGGGCGAACCTGCCGCAGCAGGACGAGGTTTTCCCTGACCGTGACCATTTCGGGCGCATTTTCTACAATCAGGCCCGGATGAGCGCCAAGGGAATCCCGCAGATTGCCGTGGTGATGGGGTCTTGTACGGCGGGCGGGGCCTACGTTCCGGCGATGTCGGACGTGACCATCATCGTGAAGGAACAGGGGACGATCTTCCTGGCCGGGCCGCCGTTGGTCAAGGCCGCGACGGGCGAGGTCGTGACCGCAGAGGATCTGGGCGGTGGCGATGTGCATACGCGCCTGTCGGGGGTGGCGGACTATCTGGCCGAGGATGACACCCATGCGCTGGCGCTTGCCCGCCGGGCGGTGGCGGGGCTGAACCGGGCCAAACCGGCCACGGTGCAGTGGCAAACCCCGGAAGACCCGGCCTACGACCCTGAGGAAATCCTCGGCGCGGTCCCGGCCGATCTGCGCACGCCCTACGACATCCGCGAGGTCATCGCGCGCACCGTGGACGGCAGTCGGTTCGACGAATTCAAGCCGCGCTTTGGCGAAACCATCGTGACCGGCTTTGCCCACGTGATGGGATGCCCGGTGGGGATCGTCGCCAATAATGGCGTGCTCTTCTCGGAAGCCGCACAGAAAGCGGCGCATTTCGTGGAGCTATGTTCGCAGCGCAACATCCCGCTCGTGTTCCTGCAAAACATCACCGGCTTCATGGTCGGGCGGAAATACGAAAACGAGGGCATCGCGCGCCACGGCGCCAAGATGGTGACGGCGGTGGCCACGACGAACGTGCCCAAGATCACCATGTTGGTGGGCGGCTCTTTCGGGGCTGGCAACTATGGCATGGCGGGGCGGGCCTATTCGCCCCGGTTCCTGTGGACATGGCCCAACAGCCGGATTTCCGTGATGGGCGGGGCGCAGGCAGCGGGGGTTCTGGCCACCGTCAAGCGCGACGCGATAGAGCGCGGGGGCGGCACATGGTCGGCCGAGGACGAGGCCGCGTTCAAGCAACCCACCATCGACATGTTCGAGGAACAGTCGCACCCGCTCTATGCCTCGGCGCGGCTGTGGGATGACGGGATCATCGACCCGCGCAAGACCCGTGAGACGCTGTTCCTGTCGCTGTCTGCGGCGCTGAACGCCCCCATCGAAGAAACGCGCTTTGGCGTGTTCCGGATGTGAGGCGGTCATGACCAGCAAAACCCTGCAAGAGATCATCGACGCCAATCCCGAAGCCGAAACCTTCCGCTTTGGCGACAATGCAGAGCTCTGCGCCCAGATCGTGGCGCTGGTGCGGGCAGGCAAGAAGACAGCCACCTGCGAGGCGATGCGCGCCTATACCAAAGAGGGCGACGCCCTGCCGGTCGTTGGCCGACGGGATGTGGCGCTCAACTGGGACGGCACCCCCGCGATGATGTTGGAAACAGTGGAAGTAACCACCCGACGGTTCGACGAGATGGATGAAGAGTTCGTGGCCGCCCAGGGGGAATTCCGCGACCTCGCCCACTGGCGCAAGGGATACCGCGCCTATTTTGCCCGATCCGGTGGCTTTTCGGAGGACATGGAAATCATGTGCGAACGGTTCCGCATGGTAGAGGATTACGCATGATGTTCACAAAGATCCTGATTGCAAACCGGGGCGAGATTGCCTGCCGCGTGATCGAAAGCGCCCGCGCCATGGGGGTGCGCACGGTCGCGGTCTATTCAGACGCGGATGCCGGGGCGCGCCATGTGGCGATGGCGGATGAGGCGGTGCATATCGGCGGGCCTGCGCCTGCCGACAGCTATCTGAAAGGCGATGTGATCATCGCGGCGGCAGAGGCCACGGGGGCCGAGGCGATCCATCCGGGCTATGGCTTCCTGTCGGAAAACCCCGATTTCGTGGATGCGGTCGAGGCGGCGGGGCTGACCTTCATCGGGCCGTCCGCCGATGCCATCCGCAAGATGGGCCTCAAGGACGCCGCCAAGGCATTGATGGAAAAGGCGGGCGTTCCCGTCGTGCCGGGCTATCACGGGCAGAACCAGGACCCCGAGCATCTGGCGGGAGCGGCCGACACCATCGGCTACCCTGTGCTGATCAAGGCTGTTGCGGGCGGTGGCGGCAAGGGGATGCGCAAGGTCGAAGACCCGGCGCAGTTCATGGACGCATTGGCCAGTGCCAAGGGCGAGGCCAAGACCGCGTTTGGCAACGACGCCGTGCTGATCGAGAAATTCGTCCAGCAGCCACGCCATATCGAGGTGCAGGTCTTTGGCGACGGCACCACAGCGGTGCATCTGTTCGAGCGGGACTGCTCGTTGCAGCGCCGCCACCAGAAGGTGATCGAAGAGGCCCCGGCCCCCGGCATGACCGCCGAGATGCGGGCGGCGATGGGGCAGGCTGGGGTGCGCGCGGCCGAGGCGATCGGCTACAAGGGCGCGGGCACGGTGGAATTCATCGTCGATGGGTCCGAGGGCCTGCGAACCGAAGGGTTCTGGTTCATGGAAATGAACACGCGCTTGCAGGTCGAACACCCGGTGACCGAGGCGATCACCGGTGTCGATCTGGTCGAGTGGCAATTGCGCGTCGCGGCAGGCGAACGTCTGCCCAAGCAGCAGGAGGAATTGACCATCACCGGTCATGCGTTCGAGGCGCGGCTATACGCCGAGGACGTGCCAAAGGGCTTCTTGCCTGCGACCGGCACGCTGGCGCATCTGCGTTTCCCCGATCACGCGCGGGCCGATACCGGGGTGCGCCCCGGCGATACGATCAGCCCTTGGTATGATCCGATGATTTCCAAGCTTATCGTCCACGGGCCGACCCGTGCGGTGGCGTTGAAGCGGCTCGACCGGGCGCTGGCGGGCACGCAAGTGGCGGGATCGGTGACGAACCTTGCCTTCCTGCGCGCCTTGGCCGGACATCAGGGCTTTGCGGCGGGTGATGTCGATACCGGCCTGATCGACCGCGATCTGGACGTGCTGGCGGCCGAACCGCAAGCGGATAGCCGGGTCATGGCACTGGCCGCGCTCGGGTCTCTCGGGTTGCACCAAGAGGGTGACGCGTTGCAGGGGTTCTCGCTCTGGGTGCCGCTGCATCAGGCGGCCCTGTTCGAGCACAAGGGCACCCGTCACGCGGCAACGGTCGAAACACTTGGTCCCGGCCGGTTCCGGGTCGAGGTGGCGGGTGCGCAGCACGATGTCGCGCGGGACGGGCCGCGTTGGCGACTTGATGGTGCGCCCTTCGCGGCCGAGGTCGTGGTCCATGCGGCGGGCGTGTCTGTCTTTTGCGGGCATGGGTTTGCCTTCGATCCGATTGATCCGTTGGACGTGGCAGCCGATGCAGGTGCGGCAGCCGGGGTGATCGAAGCGCCGATGCCGGGATTGGTGAAAGCGGTCTTCGTCGAGCAGGGTCAGACGGTCAGCGCGGGCGACCGGCTGGCCATTCTGGAAGCGATGAAGATGGAACACACGCTGAGCGCGGGCCGCGATGGCGTGGTTGCAGAGGTCCTGGCCTTTGCAGGGTCGCAAGTGGAAGCGGGCGCGCCGCTGATCAAACTGGAAGACGAGGAATGATCCGGCTGCACCACGTCCCCGAAAGCCGCTCGATGCGCGCGCTGTGGCTGCTGCATGAACTGGGTGTGCCGTTCGAACTGCGGGTCTGGCCCTTTGACAAGAGTCTGCGCTCCGAGGACTACCTCGCCCTCAACCCGGCGGGTCGGGTGCCGGCGCTGGAAATCGGTGGCGAACGGCTGTGGGAATCGGGTGCGATCACCGAGGTGCTGTGTGAACGCTTTCCAGAATCCGGGCTGGGGCGCGCGCCGACCGACCCCGAGCGGGCGCAATGGTTGATCTGGGTTCATTTTTCCGAAACCATCAGCCAGCACGCGGCGGCTTTGACACAACAGCATATCGCGCTTTACGACGACACGATGCGCAGCCCGGTGGTTATGAAGATCGAGGCCAAGCGGCTGGAAAAATGCTACGCCGCCGTCGAGGCGCAATTGCAAGGGCGGGACTACCTGTTGGAGGGCGGCTTTTCGGCGGCGGATATCTCGGTCGGGCAGGCGATCTACATGGCTCGTCACTTCGCCCGGATCGACCCGTTCGCGGCGCTGTCCGCATGGTATGCGCGGATCACCAGCCGCCCCGGCTTCGTCGCGTCGCGGCCCAACGAAGCGCAGCAAAAGCTCTACCAAAAGGCGTTCTATCCGCCGTTGGAGACCGAGAAAGGAGCCTGAGAATGGCCGACCCACTGCATGTTATCGCCCGGATCAAGGCAGCGCCGGACACGTTGGACGACCTGATCGCCTCGATGCGGATCATGGTCGAGGAGGTTCGGCAGGAACCGGGCTGCCTGCGCTATGACCTGACCCAATCGCAGGACGATCCGACGGTTCTGGTCTTTGTCGAGGAATGGGCCAGCCGCGCGGCGTGGGAGGTTCACATGACCGCCCCTGCGTTGATGCGGCATCAGGAACGGACCCGCCCCGAGATGGTGCTGGATGCCGAGGTGCACGCCCTCGGCCAGATCGCGTGACGCCGATGTCGAACCGCGTGGAAATCTTCGAAGTCGGCCCGCGCGACGGGTTGCAGAACGAAAAACGCCCGATCCCGACGGCCGAAAAAATCGCCCTGATCGACTGCCTCGGGCGGGCCGGGTTTCACCGGATCGAGGTGGCCAGTTTCGTAAGCCCCAAATGGGTGCCGCAGATGGCCGACAGCGCCGAGGTGCTGGCCGGGGTCCGCCGCGTGCCGGGCATATCCTATGCCGCGCTGACGCCGAACATGCAGGGCTATGACCGCGCCAAGGCCGCCAAGGCCGACGAAATTGCCATTTTCGCGTCGGCATCCGAGGGGTTTTCCAAGGCCAACCTCAACGCCTCGATCGAGGAAAGCATCACCCGCTTCGTGCCCGTGGCGCAAGCGGCCAAGGCCGATGGCATCCCGGTGCGCGGCTATATTTCCTGCGTGACCGACTGCCCCTTTGACGGGCCGACACCACCTGCCGAGGTGGCCCGCGTGGCATCGACCCTGCGCAATATGGGGTGCTATGAAATCTCTCTCGGGGACACCATCGGACAGGGGCGGCCCGAGACGGTCGACACCATGCTGGCCGCCGTGCTGGAGGCATGTGCGCCCGAGGAATTGGCCGGCCATTTCCACGACACGGCGGGCCGCGCACTGGCCAATATCGAGGTGTCGCTGGCCCGTGGCCTTCGGGTCTTTGACGCCGCCGTGGGCGGTCTTGGCGGCTGTCCCTATGCGCCGGGGGCGGCGGGCAATGTCGCCACCGAGGCCGTGGCCGCCCGCCTTGTCGAGTGGGGGTATGAAACAGGTCTGGATTTGGACGTGATCGCCGAGGCCGCCGCGATGGCCCGCGCGATGAGGGAGGGATGATGGACACCATATCTATCGAGGTCGACGCGCGGGGCGTCGCCACGCTGACGCTGGATCGGGCCGAGAAGCACAACGCGCTCTCGGCGGAAATGATCGCAGACCTGACAGAAGCGGCAGAGCGGTTGGGCAAAGACCCCGCGGTGCGTGTCGTGGTGCTGACCGGCAAGGGCAAGAGCTTTTGCGCCGGTGGGGATCTGGGCTGGATGAAGGAACAGATGGTCGCAGATGCAGCGACCCGTGCCGCCGAGGCCCGCAAGCTGGCTGAAATGCTGGGCGCGCTCGACCGGATGCCCAAGCCGCTGATCGGCAAGGTGCAGGGGCAGGCCTTTGGGGGCGGGATCGGCATGATGTCGGTCTGTGACGTAGCCGTTGGCGTGGAAGGCGCCAAGTTCGGGCTGACGGAAACCCGGCTCGGGCTGATCCCCGCCACCATCGGTCCCTACGTGGTTGCCCGGATGGGCGCGGCGCGAGCGCGGCGGGTGTTCATGTCGGCGCGGATCTTTGTGGCAGACGAGGCCGTGGCGCTTGGATTGCTGGCCAAGGCGGTGCCTGCCGATGCGCTGGATGCGGCGGTCGAGGCCGAGGTGGTCCCCTACCTGTCCTGCGCGCCGGGGGCTGTGGCCCGCGCCAAGGCCTTGATTGCAAAGCTGGAACCGAGGGTGAATGACGCTGTTGTCGCCACGACGATCGACGCGCTGGTGGACGCGTGGGAAGGGGACGAGGCGCCCGAGGGGGTTGCGGCGTTTTTCGAAAAGCGAAAACCGATTTGGAGTGAAGGCTGAGAGGCTTGCGTGTGCGGGGGAACTGGCGTTTGCTGGCGTCGGGGTGACAGACAGGAGGCCGCGCCGTGCCGATCACGATTACCGACGAGCAGATTGCGGATTATGCCCGCGACGGGGCCGTTCTGATCAAGGGGCTGTTTGCCGATCACGTCGAGACATTGCGCGCAGGCGTGGCGCGCAACATGGCCGCGCCGGGGCCGTATGCGGCCGAAAACCTGCAAGCGGGCGAAGGCGGGCGGTTCTTTGATGACTATTGCAACTGGACCCGAATCCCAGAGTTCGAAGAGGTGATCCGCAGCTCGGACGCGGCGCGGGCGGCGGGCGCGTTGATGCGGTCGAACGGGGTGC
Organism: Nioella nitratireducens; assembly: GCF_001879715.1. Lineage (GTDB taxonomy): Bacteria > Pseudomonadota > Alphaproteobacteria > Rhodobacterales > Rhodobacteraceae > Nioella > Nioella nitratireducens. The sequence continues at coordinate 203,284 of NZ_MNBW01000005.1, forward strand.
AGATCTTTCATGATCATGTGCTGGTGAAAGAGCCGGGCACCTCCAAGAAAACCCCGTGGCATCAGGATGGGCCGTATTATTTTGTCGATGGAAGTCAAACGCTTAGCTTTTGGTCGCCGCTCGATCCCGTCACCGACGCCACGCTGCGGATCGTGGCCGGATCGCATCGGTGGCCCAAGCCGGTGCTGCCGACGCGCTGGCTGAAGGAGGACGCGTTCTATGCCGATGAGGACAGCTATATCCCGGTGCCAGACCCCGACGCCGAAGGCATGGACGTTCTGGAATGGGAGATGGCGCCCGGCGACGCGGTGGCCTTTGATTTCAGGGCCTTGCACGGTGCGCGCGGCAATGTGAGCGCCCGGCGGCGGCGAGCGTTTTCGGTGCGGTTCGTCGGCGATGACGCGCGTTATGTCGAACGGCCGGGGCCGACCTCTCCACCCTTTCCGGGGCATGACATGGTGCCGGGACAACGGCTGCGAGAGGACTGGTTTCCGGTGGTTTGGCGCCGCTGACGGCGCGGCAAATCAGGGCGGCACCCTGCGTACACCCCCGGTACACCCCCTGTGCACCCCCCGTACAGACGCGGCGACGGGCACACGCCGTTTGGGCACAGATGTGCGCCAATTTCGGCAGCTCTGTGCAAAAATGGCGAGTCTCGCGGGGCTGATCCGGGGGGACGCCCGCGCCGCCCCGATTGCGGGTGCGACCGGACGCCGGGACCAAAACCGCCCCGGACTTGGGCAAGTGGGCGACCGCGCCCGGCCTGCGGTGATTTTTCCCGGTCCAAGCGCATCTGACGCGCCCGGCCTCGGTTGACCCCCGCGCGGCACGGGCCTAAACAGCGGACAGACCCCGCGCGTGGTGACAGGCGTGGAATAGCAGATGCGCCGGTATCCCCCGACGCAAGCGAGCCGAAGGAGCCAGCCTTGGAAGACCTGCTCAGGGATTATGCGCCCGTTCTGATCTTTCTCGCCCTAGCCATCGGGCTTGGGATCGTTCTTATCCTTGCCGCCGTCATTCTGGCGGTCCGCAACCCGGACCCGGAAAAGGTGTCGGCCTATGAATGCGGGTTCAACGCCTTTGACGATGCGCGGATGAAATTCGACGTGCGGTTCTACCTCGTCTCGATCCTGTTCATCATCTTCGACCTTGAAATCGCGTTCCTGTTTCCTTGGGGCGTGGCCTTTCCGGAAATGTCGATGGTGGGCTTCTGGTCGATGATGGTGTTCCTTGCAGTGCTGACCATCGGCTTTGCCTATGAATGGAAGAAAGGGGCCCTCGAATGGGAGTGATGACAGGTGCCAACACCGCTGGTGTGGACAAGGACGTTGCCACCCAAGCCCTGAACGCCGAGCTTCAGGACAAGGGGTTTCTGCTGACCACGGCGGATGACCTGATCAATTGGGCGCGCACCGGCAGCCTGCACTGGATGACCTTCGGTCTGGCCTGCTGCGCGGTCGAGATGATGCACACTTCGATGCCGCGCTATGACGCCGAGCGGTTCGGGATCGCGCCCCGCGCCTCGCCGCGTCAGTCGGACGTGATGATCGTGGCCGGCACCCTGACCAACAAGATGGCGCCGGCGCTGCGCAAGGTCTACGACCAGATGCCCGAGCCGCGCTATGTGATCTCGATGGGGTCGTGCGCCAATGGCGGCGGCTATTACCACTACAGCTATTCCGTGGTGCGCGGCTGTGACCGGATCGTGCCGGTCGACCTGTATGTGCCCGGCTGCCCGCCGACGGCAGAGGCGCTGCTTTACGGCCTGTTGCAACTGCAACGCAAGATCCGCCGCACCGGCACCATTACCCGTTAAGCGCCGTTCGCGCTGACCGAGGAGACGACGCATGAGCGACACCGCCCTGTCCGACCTGGCCGAGACCATCACCCTGAAGCAGGGCGATGCCGTGGTGGCCACCGAGATCGCCCATGGCGAGTTGACCGTGGAGATCACCCTGGCCTCGGTGCCGGGCTTCATGGAGTTTCTGAAGACCGACGTGGCCTGCAAGTTTTCGACGCTGGTGGACATCACCGCCGTCGATTACCCGAGCCGCGAAAAGCGCTTCGACCTGGTCTGGCACTTCCTGTCGATGTACCAAAACCAGCGCATCCGGGTGAAGACCCGCCTGCGCGAAGACGAGATGGTGCCGTCGATCACCGGCGTCTATCCGGCGGCCAACTGGTTCGAGCGGGAAGTGTTCGACATGTACGGCATCCTGTTTTCCGGCCACCCGGACCTGCGCCGCATCCTGACCGACTACGGGTTCCGGGGCCATCCGCTGCGCAAGGATTTCCCGACCACGGGCTATACCGAGGTGCGCTATGACGAGGCGCTGAAGCGCGTGGTCTATGAGCCGGTGAAGCTGGTGCAGGAATACCGCCAGTTCGATTTCATGAGCCCGTGGGAAGGGGCCGAGTATATCCTGCCGGGCGACGAGAAACCCGAGGCCGCGAAAGGCTGAATGCGGCAATGACACAGGCGACACTCCTTTTCGGGATCGGCGCGGCAAAGGCAGGCACGACCTGGCTGTACCGCTATCTCGCCGCACACCCGCAAGTGCGCCTGCCTGCCGTCAAGGAACTGCATTACTTCGACACCTGCGAGACCGGCAAGTTTGACCGGCAACGCAACCGGATGGAGCGCGAATGCGCCCGCCGGGTCGAACGTCTGCCAACCGGGGACGTGCGGCTGGATCGGCGACTGAAGCGCGAGGTTGCGGGCTATCAGGGCTGGCTGGACGTGATCCGCGCCGGGCAGAACGACGCGGGCTATGTCGACTACCTGACGCGGGGGGCCGATACGGCGCGCGTGGTGGGCGACATCACCCCGGCCTATGCGACGCTGGCCGAGGCGAGCCTGTCGCGGATGGCGGCGCTTGCCCCGGTGACGCGGTTTGTTTTCCTGATGCGGGATCCGCTGGACCGGCTATGGTCGAACATCCGCATGGCCGCGACCCGGCGGGGCGGGGCGCTGGCCGACACGGCGGCGATGCTGCTGGACAAGGTGGTCGAGGGGCGCGACCGGACGCTGACGGACCGGTCCGATTACGCCGGAACGCTGGCGCGGCTGAACGCGGCTGTGGACCCCGCGAAGGTGTTCACCGCGTTTTACGAAACCCTGTTTCAGCCCGACACGCTGGCGCGTCTGTGCGGCTTTCTGGGTATTGCCGAGCGGCCCGCGAATACCGAGGCGCGGGTGCATGTGGGCGAAGAGTTGAACATGACCGAGGCGCAGCGCGCCCGCGCATTGGCGTGGCTTGCTCCTCAATACGAGGCGGTTGCATCGCGGATGGGTCCGCTGCCCGCCCGCTGGACGGATAACATGGAGGCGCTGGCATGATGGATGGCGGCAAAGGCTTCGAAGACGCCCTGACAGGCGAACAGAAGATCCGGAATTTCAACATCAACTTCGGGCCTCAGCACCCGGCGGCGCACGGTGTGCTGCGTCTTGTGCTGGAGCTGGATGGCGAGATCGTGGAACGCTGCGACCCGCATATCGGGCTGCTGCATCGCGGGACCGAGAAGTTGATGGAATCGCGCACCTATCTGCAAAACCTGCCCTATTTCGACCGGCTGGACTACGTGGCGCCGATGAACCAGGAACATGCCTGGTGTCTGGCCATCGAAAAGCTGACCGGCGTGGAAGTGCCGCGCCGGGCCAGCCTGATCCGGGTGCTTTACAGCGAGATCGGCCGGGTTCTGAACCACCTGCTGAACGTGACCACGCAGGCCATGGACGTGGGGGCGCTGACGCCGCCGCTGTGGGGCTTCGAGGAACGCGAAAAGCTGATGGTGTTCTACGAGCGGGCTTGTGGCGCGCGCCTGCACGCAGCCTATTTCCGGCCCGGTGGTGTGCATCAGGATCTGCCGCCTGCGCTGATCGACGATATCGAGGAATGGGCCAACGCCTTTCCCAAAGTGCTGGACGACATCGACGGGCTGCTGACCGAGAACCGCATTTTCAAGCAGCGCAACGCCGATATTGGCGTCGTGACCGAGCAGGAGATCCTCGATTGGGGCTTTTCCGGCGTGATGGTGCGCGGCTCCGGTCTGGCGTGGGACTTGCGCCGAGCACAGCCCTATGAGTGCTATGACGAGTTCGACTTCCAGATCCCGGTGGGCAAGAACGGCGACTGCTACGACCGCTATCTTGTGCGAATGGAAGAGATGCGCCAGTCGGTGCACATCATTCATCAAGCCATCGAGAAACTGCGTGCGCCCGAGGGGCAGGGCGATATCCTGGCCCGTGGCAAGGTCACGCCGCCGAAGCGGAGCGACATGAAGACCTCGATGGAGGCGCTCATTCACCACTTCAAGCTGTACACCGAAGGGTTCCACGTGCCGGAAGGCGAGGTCTATGCCGCGGTGGAAGCGCCGAAGGGCGAGTTCGGCGTCTACCTTGTGGCGGATGGCACCAACAAACCCTACAAGGCCAAGCTGCGCGCGCCCGGCTTCCTGCATTTGCAGGCGATGGACCACGTTGCCCGTGGCCATCAACTGGCTGACGTGGCCGCCATCATCGGCACCATGGATGTCGTGTTCGGAGAAATCGACCGGTGAGTCTGGCGCTTCTCACCACGATCTGCGGCGGGATCACGGTCGTGATCCTGACCATGCTGGCCTGGGCGTTCTGGAGCGATCCGGAACGCGGGCTGGCCCAAACCACGCATCGTGCCGAGAAGTTGCCGTCCGTGATGGCCGACCGCTACACCGCCTTCGCGGTTCTGGCGCTGGTCTTCACGCTCTACGGGGACGTGAACGTTTTGATCGCCCTGTTTGCCGTCTGCGCCTTCATGGGCTTTGCCGATGGTCTGATCTATGCCCGCGCCGGGCACCCGCATATGAAACACACGATCTCGGGCGTGTTGTCGACGGTGGCGCTTGCCATCGCTGTCGCCGCCCGTGTGACCGAAGGAGCCAGCTAATGCTTCGCCGCCTCTACCACGACCAGCCCGAAAGCTTTGCCTTCACCCCCGCCAACCTGGAATGGGCGCGGGCGCAGATCACGAAATACCCCGAGGATCGCGCCCAATCGGCGGTGATCCCCTTGCTGTGGCGCGCGCAGGAACAGGAAGGCTGGCTGACCAAACCGGCGATCGAGCACGTGGCGGACATGCTGGGCATGGCCTATATCCGCGCGCTGGAAGTGGCGACCTTTTATTTCATGTTCCAGTTGCAGCCGGTGGGCAGCATCGCGCATGTGCAGGTCTGCGGCACCACCTCTTGCATGATCTGCGGCGCGGAAGACCTGATCGCTGTCTGCAAGGACAAGATCGCGGCGAATGCGCATGAGCTGTCGACGGATGGCACCTTCAGCTGGGAAGAGGTTGAATGCCTCGGGGCCTGCGCGAACGCGCCGATGGTGCAGATTGGCAAGGATTACTACGAAGACCTGACCGCCGAAAGGTTCGGCTGGATTCTGGACGAACTGGCCGCTGGCCGCGTGCCGACACCGGGGCCGCAGAACGGGCGCTACGCGTCCGAGCCGCTGTCGGGGCTGACGTCGCTGACGGATCACGAAGCAGGGCGCGACAGCTTGAACGCCTCGGCCCGTCTGGCGACGGATATTGGCGATACGGTCAAGCGCATCGACGGTACCGAAGTGCCGCTCTTGGCGCCGTGGGGCAAGCAATCGGGCGCCGATGACGAGGAGGCGCCCGCCGCCGCCGCTGCGCCCGCGCCCGCGCCCGCGCCGGAACCGTCGCCCGCAGCGCCCACGCCCGCCGCAGAGGCCGAGGAAAGCGAACCGGAACTGTTGTCCGGCCCCCGCGAAGGCCGCGCGCCCGATGACCTCAAGAAGATTTCCGGCGTCGGTCCCAAGCTGGAAGGCATGTTGAACGAGCTTGGCTTTTACCACTACGACCAGATCGCCCAGTGGGGCCCGTCCGAGATTGCATGGGTCGACGCCCGCCTGACCTTCAAGGGCCGCATCGAGCGTGACAATTGGGTCGCACAGGCGACCGAACTGGCCAAGGGCTGATTCGCGCCGCTTTCGTCATGATCGAAATCCCGGCACTCTGCTGAAAAACGCAAGGGCAGGTCGCAGCCATACCAATAGGGTGCGACTGGCCCCGGCAAGAGCAGGAGGCGCCCGTGATCCACGATTACGATGGCATGTTCAACGGCCATGTGCAGCAGGCCGAGAAGCGTCAGGCCAATGCCGACGTTCTGACCGAGATTTTGTGGCGCTACGTGCAGCCCAAATCGGTGATCGACCTTGGATGCGGGTTGGGGTTCTTCCTGAATGCCTGCAAGGGGCGCGGGGCCAGCATCCAGGGCATTGACGGCGATTGGGTCGATACCGAAACGATGGTGATCCCCAAATCCCGCTTTAAAACCGCCAACCTGAATCAGCCTTTTACCGCGTCGAAGCGCTATGATCTGGCCGCGACCATCGAAGTGGCCGAGCATCTGGTGCCCGAGCGGTCCGAGGGGTTCGTGAGTGATCTTTGCGCCTTGTCCGACGTGGTGCTGTTTTCCGCCGGGGTGCCCGATCAGGGCGGCGCAGGGCATGTCAACCTGCGCTGGCAGGGCGAATGGGCCGAGATGTTCGCCGCCCAAGGCTATGCCTGTTTCGACCCGATCCGCCGCCGCATGGCCGCGTTTGACCGGGCCTATCCGTGGCTGATGCAGAATATCCTGCTTTATGTGAAAGAGGGCGTCGAGATCAGCCCCTTTCTGGAAGAGCACAGGACAGTTCCGCGCGCTGCCTCAACAATAGGCTATTGGCACTATCGGAAACGGATAAAGATCCTGCGGCAGCGGATTCGGGCGCTTCGGGACGGCGAATAGGCCCTGTTTCCTGAATAATCCTTCACAGTGCGGCCCAGAGTGGTGTCTACTTTCCCCAACACAACGTGAAGGGAGAGGGATCATGTCCATGGATCAGGACCAGACCGAATGTGAGCGCAATTGCCTGTATGGCGGCATGGCCGTGGGCATCGGGGTGCTGCTGCTGCTGCGCTTCGCCGCGGGGTGGGGCTGGCTTTTGGCGCTGGTGCTTGGCATCGCGATTGCGGTGCTGGCGGTGGTGGTGTTGCGCAGCCTTCTGTGCTCTGGCGGCTCGACCGCTGCACCGCGTTCGACGTCGCCAGCCGCAGCACCGCCGACCGAGCGGACCGAAGCGCCCGCCGCAGGGGCCGCCGCCGCCGCGCCAGAGCCTGCTCCTGTGCCCGCCCCGGAGCCGGAGCGTGAGGCGGACGTGACAGATGAGCCCCCCGCGCCCGCGCCGACGCCAACCCCGGAAGAGCCCCCCGCACCGGCCACCCCGGTTGCCGTGTCGAGTGCGGGTTCCGACGACGCGGCCACGCAGCCCGAGGGGCTGTCTGCGGCGCGGGATGGCGGGCCGGATGACCTCAAGAAGATCAAGGGGGTGGGGCCGAAGCTGGAAGACTTGCTGCACACGCTCGGTATTTATCACTTTGACCAGATCGCCGCGTGGGGACCGGCGGAAGTGGCGTGGATGGATGACAACCTGAAGGGGTTCAAGGGTCGTGTGACCCGCGACGACTGGGTGGCGCAGGCAGGGCTTTTGGCCGCAGGGGGAGAGACGGATTTCTCAAGAAAAGTTGACGATGGCGATGTATACTGAGGCGCGGGAGGCCCTCAACCAAAGCTTGAAAGGACCACTGACATGAAGCTTGCAGAAGACATCTGGCTGGGATCTGTCGCGGCCCGGGATTCTCTTGTTGCGGCCGCGAATTACTCGGTTGCCTTCTACGGAAATGCTGCGGTGCAGAGCTGGACCCTGGGTCTCTCGGCGCCGATGGTGTTCTGGTCGGCCATGGCCCGCGCGGTCGAAAACCACGACGCGGCGAACGAGACCGCAAGCGACCCCAAGGGTGTGGCGACCAATCCGGCCCCGGTCCTGCGCGCCGTCGAAACCGCGCCTGCCGAGGCCCCCGTGCCTGCCGAGGACATTGCGGCACCTGTTGCCGTGGCCCTTGTCGAACCCGTTGCCGCACCGCCTGCCGCCGACCCCGCCCCGACCGAGGCCCCGGTTGTCGGGCCACATCTGCTGGACGCCCCGCGCGGTGGCACGGCGGATGACCTGAAACTGGTCAAGGGGATCGGCGCGAAGATGGAGGCCAGCCTGAACGAGTTCGGCATCTATCACTTCGACCAGATCGCCGGTCTGGACGAGGCCGGGATCGCGTGGATTGACGAAAACCTGCCGGGCTTCAAGCGCAACTGTGCCCGGTTCGACGTGGTGGGCAGCGCCAAGGGCCTGCTCTGATCCCCGTCAGACCGCCAGACCCAGACAAGCGCGCCGCTCCGCCGGCGCGCTTTTCCGTCGCCCCGTGACCGATTTGAGGCGCACGACAGTGGACATCCCCTGTCGCTCTGCCGTAAACGGGGCCAAAGACACAAAGCCGCGTGCGTGACCCCAGCTTGTCCATGGCCCAGACTCCCCAGAAACCCCCCGCACAGGCCGCCAAGGCCCGGATCGCCGCAATCGTGATGGCCGCGACGATGGTGCTGTGGATGGGCGCGCAGGTTCTGGGCGGTCGATTGGGCCTGCCGACACGCTACGCGTTTCTGTTCGACCTTGCGGCAATTGCGGCTCTGGTCTGGGCGCTGATCGTCACGTATCAGGTCTGGCAAGCCCGCCGCGCAGAAAGGGACTGAGGATGCTTCAGGATCAAGACCGTATCTTTACCAACATCTACGGGATGCATGACCGGAACCTTGCCGGCGCCAAGGCGCGCGGCCATTGGGACGGCACCAAGGACCTGATCGGCCTCGGTCGCGACAAGATCGTCGAGATCATGAAGGCGTCGGGCCTGCGCGGCCGTGGCGGGGCCGGGTTCCCGACCGGTCTGAAATGGTCCTTCATGCCCAAGGAGAGCGACGGGCGTCCGGCCTATCTCGTGGTGAACGCCGACGAATCCGAGCCCGGCACCTGCAAGGACCGGGAAATCATGCGCAACGATCCGCATACGCTGATCGAAGGCTGCCTGATCGCCAGCTTCGCCATGAACGCAAACGCGGCCTACATCTACATCCGTGGTGAATACATCCGAGAGCGCGAGGCGCTGCAAGCCGCGATCGACGAAGCGTATGACGCGGGCCTGATCGGCAAGAATGCCTGCGGTTCTGGCTTTGATTTCGACCTGTATCTGCATCACGGCGCCGGGGCCTATATCTGCGGCGAGGAAACCGCCCTGATCGAAAGCCTTGAAGGCAAGAAGGGGATGCCCCGGATGAAACCGCCGTTCCCGGCGGGTGCGGGCCTGTATGGCTGCCCGACCACGGTGAACAATGTCGAATCCATCGCCGTTGTGCCGACCATCCTGCGCCGTGGTGCAGAGTGGTTTGCAGGTTTCGGCCGGGCCAACAATGCCGGCACCAAGCTGTTTGCGGTATCGGGCCATGTCAACAATCCCTGCGTCGTGGAAGAAGCCATGTCGATCAGCTTCGAGGAGTTGATCGAGACCCATTGCGGCGGCATTCGCGGCGGCTGGGACAACCTGTTGGCGGTCATTCCGGGCGGGTCGTCCGTGCCGTGCGTGCGCGGTGAGAACATGCGCGATGCGATCATGGATTTCGACTATCTGCGCGGAGAGCTTGGCTCGGGCCTCGGCACCGCTGCCGTGATTGTCATGGACAAGTCGACGGATATCGTGAAGGCGATCTGGCGTCTGTCCAAGTTCTACAAGCACGAAAGCTGTGGCCAGTGCACGCCCTGCCGTGAAGGCACCGGTTGGATGATGCGCGTCATGGATCGCCTGGTGCGTGGCGAGGCCGAGATGGAAGAGATCGACATGCTGTGGGACGTGACCAAGCAGGTCGAAGGCCACACGATCTGCGCCCTTGGCGACGCGGCGGCCTGGCCGATCCAGGGCCTGATCCGCAATTTCCGCCCCGAGATCGAAGACCGGATCAAGGCGCAGAAGGCGGGCCGCGTCAGCGCGGTCGCGGCGGAGTAACGGCGATGGGGCGTGGCGCGGTCTGGGTTTCTCTTGTCCTCGCCACGGCAAACCCGGCCTTTGCCGAAAGTCATTTTTCCGATCCAGACGTCGCGCTGGAACGCAGTGTGCGCGACGATGATCGCGGCGTGCGCGCCATTATTCGGTACCGGCCCGAGGTAATGACCGGCGGACAGGACGAGATCGTCAACGATGACGGCTCGGTCTCGACCCTGTATTGGGACGGTTTTGTTGGCCAGTTTTCCGCCGAGATCGTTGAAGGTCACGTTGAAGGCCTAGAGGCCGAAGCATTCCTGAGAGAAGCCGCCGTGGCCGTTTGTCCCTCGGTCGACAAGGATGTGCTTGACGCGGCTTGGGTCTTGGTGCGCGACGCGACCCTGTCGCTTTTCGCGCAATGTCCCGAGGTGGACGAGACCTTGCGTTGACAGGATGCGTCACGCCTTGGCCGCATCGCACAGGACGGTGGTCTGCCGTCCTGCCTGTTTCTTGTTGCCATCCATGGGGCGCCGTGTCGGGTGCGATCCAGTGGCGCTTCGGGTGAAATATTCGGATTTGGCCAACGAGAGCGATCCGAGGCGGCTGTCGCGATTGGCGGCGCACCTGTGCCGTCGGCTGGGTGCGAAATAAATCTGCGCGCGACAATTCAAAAACTCCTCGATCCGGCCAGATGACCCGGCCATGCGCTGTGCCGCCGTGAAAGGTCGACGCGCACGGTTGGCGTCGCTAAAGTTTCGCCATGGCGCAGAGTGGAGCACGCGATGTTTGATTTATGGGATATTTTCACGCCGTCGGGCATTGAGGGCAGTCGCCGTATGCGGCTGTTCACGGGCGGCATCGGGGCATTGATCGGGGGCGGGATCGGCTTTCTGGCGGCCAAGATCGCGGGAGGCGCTCTCCTCGACATGGTGAGCTATACCGCCGCCGGGGCGTTGATCTGCGGTTTGCTGGCCGCGCTTTTTTCGGCGTTGGTGATCGCATTTCTGGCGGCGGCGGTTGCCTGCGGTGCCGTGGTTCTGTGGCAGACCTATCTGGGCGGGTCTTGATGCAACTGGCCAAGATGGACGAGACTTGGCGGTGAAGCGTTATCCAGACATGCGCCGCACCGCAGGTGACCGGGATCTACCGGTGCGCCTGTTCATACTCGCGGCCGTCGGTTCCCTTATCGCGTCACTGGCCTTCGGGCTGTGGGCGTTGAACAACGATGTCGGGGCGTGCATCGACCCGGACCACGGCCGATTTGCAGTCGTGGTCGCGTGCGAAACCCCGGAATCCCCCTTTCGATAGATCGGCAACAGGCGGTGACCCGCCTGCCACAAACAGTTGATGATGCCCCCCGAACGCATTAGAATCGCCACAAAACAAGCCCCGGGCGAACCTGGGCCGGTGTGTGTATAGCGCCAGGAGGCGGCAGTGGCAGATCAACGGATGCAAGGCGGCGAGCGGCCGCTTCTGACCGGGTTTTACCGTCTTTGGATGGTGGCGGTGTTCCTTGGCCTCATCGGGGTGGGCGTCTGGCTTGGCTATACGTGGGGAATCGGCGGTTCGATTCTGGGCGCAGTGATTGGCACGGTGCTGGCGGGAATGGTGATGATGGTGCTCAACACCCCGGAAAAGCTGGAGGCCGCAATTTATACGACGCTCGGCTTTACCTTCCTTGCTCTGCTGATCTACGCGATCATCGCATTCTGGGGCGTGCGGCTCTGACTCTGGCCGCGACGATCCTGCCGGTTCGGCAGATTCAGGCCCGGATGGTGGCCCGAGTGGCGTTGATATTGAATATCATTCACCTCTGACCCCATTTAGCCTTTGCACCGAGTCAAGTTGGAAGGATTTTCCTTGATGCGCAGATTTATACTTGCCGCCGGTCTGGCCGGTCTGGTGGCACAGCCTGTTTTTTCAGATGAATACGATGCCCTGCGGGCAGACTCGCGGATCCACAATGGCCTGCTTGTCATCATGATCGGCTCGCATATCCAGGACACCTGCCCGACGATCGAGGCGCGCAGCCTGTCGGCGACCGGCTTCATGTTCGGTCTCGCGCGGCACGCGATGTCGCTTGGCTACAGCCGGGCGCAGGTCGAACGATATGTCGATGACGAGGAGGAGCGTGCCCGCTTTGAAACGCTTGCCCGGACGTATTTCGCACAACACGGTGTTACCTCTGACGACGACGTAGAGGGCGCCTGTCGGGTCGGTGAGCAGGAGATGACCGATCAGACATCCGTGGGGCGTTTGCTGCGCCATTCGTGATCGGATTTCGGATGAAATTGCATGCCCGCCCGAAAAAACGGCGGGCATGCGCGCTTTAGGCGCGGGGTTTTGTGGCGGTCAAACCGACGACAGGCCTGAAAAATGCGCGTCCTGCGTTGCAAATCCCGGCCAATCGCGGCAGTAGAGGACGAGGAAATTTTCCGCGTGAATCCGCGCGGGGCTTGCGTTAGACACGCGGCCAACCGGACCTCGCGACGCGCAAGGGTGAAGCATGACCGAGCTACGCAAAATCATCATCGACGACAAAGAGATCGAGGTGGATCCGGCGATGACGCTGATCCAGGCCTGTGAACAGGCCGGGGTGGAAGTGCCGCGCTTTTGCTATCATGAACGTCTGTCGATTGCCGGCAACTGTCGCATGTGCCTTGTCGAGGTCGTCGGCGGCCCGCCGAAGCCCGCTGCCTCCTGCGCCATGCAGGTCAAGGATCTGCGTCCGGGGCCGGAAGGTGCGCCGCCTGTGGTGAAAACCAACTCGCCCATGGTCAAGAAGGCCCGCGAAGGGGTGATGGAGTTCCTGCTCATCAACCACCCGCTGGATTGCCCGATCTGTGACCAGGGCGGCGAATGCGATCTTCAGGATCAGGCGATGGCCTATGGCGTCGATTTCAGCCGCTACCGCGAGCCCAAGCGCGCCACGGAAGAACTGAACCTCGGCCCGCTTGTTGGCACGGCGATGACGCGCTGCATTTCCTGCACCCGCTGCGTCCGCTTCACCACCGAGGTCGCAGGCATCTGGCAAATGGGCCAGACCGGGCGTGGCGAGGATGCCGAGATCACCAGCTATCTCAACCAGACGCTCGATTCGAACTTGCAGGGCAATATCATCGACCTTTGCCCGGTCGGCGCTCTGACCTCGAAGCCCTATGCCTTTACCGCGCGTCCGTGGGAGCTGACCAAGACCGAGACCATCGACGTGATGGACGCGCTCGGCTCCAACATCCGGGTCGACACCAAGGGCCGCGAAGTGATGCGTATTCTGCCGCGCAACCATGACGGCGTGAACGAAGAGTGGATTTCGGACAAAACCCGCTTCGTGTGGGACGGTCTGCGTCGCCAGCGTCTGGACACGCCCTATATCCGTGAAAACGGCAAGCTGCGCAAAGCGAGCTGGGGCGAGGCGCTGTCTGCCGCCGCCGCTGCGATGAAGGGCAAGAAACTGACCGGCTTGGTCGGTGACCTGGCCCCGGTCGAAGCTGTCTTCGCGCTCAAGCAGTTGATCGAAGGGCATGGCGGCAATGTCGAATGCCGGACCGACCGCGCAAAGCTGCCCGCGGGCAACAGGGGCGGCTATGCCGGGACCGCGACCGTCGAGGATATTGACGATGCGGAAATGATCCTGATCATCGGCTCCAACCCGCGCGACGAAGCGCCGGTGCTGAATGCGCGCATCCGCAAGGCATGGCTGAACGGTGCGGAAATCGCCGTGATCGGGCAGGCTGCGGACCTGACCTATGAGTATTACCACGCTGGCACCGGTCGCAAGGCGCTGCTCGACATGATCGAACAGGGCGTGTCGGACGAAACCCGCGACGCCAAGAAAACCCTCGTGATTGTTGGTCAGGGCGCGCTGCGTGAAGCCGATGGCGAGGCTGTTCTGGCGCAAGCCCAGAAGATGGCCGAGATTTCAGGTTCGGGCCTGTTGGTTCTGCACACTGCCGCTGCCCGCGTGGGCGCGATGGATGTGAATGCCGTGACCGAGGGTGGCCTCGATGCCGCCATCGACGGGGCCGAAGTGATCTACAGCCTTGGCGCGGACGAGGTCGAGATCGACGCGGGCCCCTTCGTGATCTACCAGGGCAGCCATGGCGACCGAGGCGCGCACCGCGCCGACGTAATCCTGCCCGGCGCTGCCTACACGGAAGAAAACGGCTTGTTCGTGAACACCGAAGGCCGACCGCAACTGGCGATGCGCGCGGGCTTTGCCCCCGGTGAGGCCAAGGAAAACTGGGCGATCCTGCGAGCTCTGTCGGCGGAACTGGGGGCGACGCTGCCTTTCGACTCGCTGGCGCAACTGCGCAGTGCGCTGGTCGAGGCGGCGCCACAACTGGGGCTGATCGACGAAGTGGCCGTGAACGAGGTGCAGCCGCTGGAGCTTCGCGCGCCCGGCAATGCTGATTTCGTGCCGGCGGTTCGGGATTTCTACCTGACGAACCCGATTGCCCGTGCATCGGCCCTGATGGGCGAATTGAGCGCCGCCGCCAAGGCGCGCGCCGAGGCCGCGATTGCGGCGGAGTAAGTGGTGGTGCCGGGTGGGCGTTCCTTCCGGCCCGTCGCGGGCGGTCTTGCTGCCCTGTTGGTCGTCGCGGGCTGCGCGCCCGATACGGGCGTGACACAGGACAGCCAACGGGCGTCGTTCGAGTATCTGGGGGTCGAGACCCGGCTTCTGGATGAGGATCTGGTAAATTTCCGCGTTGAGATGCGCGGGGCGAGAGGGCGCGAGGACGTGGCGGACTACGCCGAATGTGCAGCAGCTCAGTACACGCTGATCCGGGGCTACGGATTTGCGCGACATGTCCGCACAAATGTGCAGGAAGAGGCTGGCCTTTGGCACGCAGATGCGGTTTACACCGTGTCACCGGCGCTCCCGCGGGGGGTGCAGACGATGGACGCCGAGGTGGTGGCCGCCGACTGCGCCGAGCAAGGCATACCGACGGTGTGAGGATCAATGGCTGACTTCTTTACTACCACCCCCGGCATCGCGCTGATTATCATCGCGCAATGCCTTGCGGTGATCGCATTCGTGATGATCTCGCTTCTGTTCCTGGTCTATGGCGACCGGAAAATCTGGGCGGCTGTCCAGATGCGGCGCGGCCCCAACGTGGTGGGCGTCTTCGGGTTGCTGCAATCCGTGGCCGACGCGCTGAAATACGTTATCAAGGAAGTGGTGATCCCGGCGGGCGCAGACAAGCCCGTCTTTATCCTCGCCCCTCTGACCAGCTTCGTGCTGGCGATGATTGCCTGGGCGGTGATCCCCTTTAACGACGGCTGGGTGCTGGCCGATCTGAACGTCGCCATCCTGTATGTTTTCGCGGTCTCCTCGCTAGAGGTTTACGGCGTGATCATGGGCGGATGGGCGTCGAACTCCAAATACCCGTTCCTTGGGTCGCTGCGGTCCGCCGCACAGATGATTTCCTACGAGGTGTCGATCGGCCTGATCATCATCGGTGTCGTGATCTCGACCGGCTCGCTCAACTTCTCGGACATCGTGCGCGCGCAGGACGGCAACCTCGGGTTCTTCAACTGGTACTGGCTGCCGCATTTCCCGATGGTGTTCCTGTTCTTCATCTCGGCGCTGGCGGAAACCAACCGCCCGCCCTTCGACCTGCCGGAAGCGGAATCGGAACTGGTGGCGGGCTATCAGGTGGAATATTCGGCCACGCCCTTCCTGCTGTTCATGGCCGGGGAATATATCGCCATCTTCCTGATGTGCGCGCTGACGACGCTGCTGTTCTTCGGCGGCTGGCTGTCGCCCATTCCGGGCCTGCCCGACGGGGTGCTGTGGATGGTCGGCAAGATGGCCTTCTTCTTTTTCATCTTCGCAATGGTGAAGGCGATCACGCCCCGCTACCGCTATGACCAGCTGATGCGCATTGGCTGGAAAGTGTTCCTGCCGATGTCGCTTGGCTGGGTGGTGATCGTGGCCTTCCTTGCGAAATTCGAACTCTTCGGCGGCGCCTATGCCCGCTGGATGATCGGGGGCTGATGATGACTCAGATCGACTACACCCGTGCCGCGAAATACTTCCTGCTGTCGGACTTCGTGAAGGGGTTCAAGCTTGGCCTGAAGTATTTCTTCGCGCCCAAGGCGACGCTGAACTACCCGCACGAGAAAGGCCCGCTGTCGGTCCGCTTCCGGGGCGAACACGCGCTGCGCCGCTATCCCAACGGGGAAGAGCGTTGCATTGCCTGCAAACTGTGCGAGGCGATCTGCCCGGCGCAGGCCATCACCATCGACGCCGAACCGCGCGAAGACGGCAGCCGCCGCACCACACGCTATGACATCGACATGACGAAGTGCATCTATTGCGGTTTCTGCCAAGAGGCGTGCCCGGTCGATGCGATTGTCGAAGGCCCGAACTTCGAGTTCGCCACCGAGACCCGTGAAGAGCTGTTTTACGACAAGCAGCGCCTGCTGGCGAACGGGGACCGGTGGGAAGCCGAGATCGCACGTAACCTCGAACTGGATGCGCCCTACAGATGAGCAACGCCCCGAACAATCCCTTCGCGGCCATCCTGGCGCAAACCCAGGAAATGGCGAAAGACTGGGTCACGGCGGTGAACCCGGCCATGGCCAATTTTACGCCCCAAGGCTTTGAGAAGATGTGGCCCACCGTGCCCGCCGAGATGATGGAAGCGTTCATGGGCAAGCAGTTCAACCCCGAGGGACTGGACGCCAAGACCCGGCTTTTGCTGACGTTGCAGGGATTGACCATTCAAGGTGCGGTCGCCGAGCCGCAGATCCGGATCACGGTGCGCCATGCGCTGGCGGCCGGGGCCACGAAACAGGAAATTGCCGAAACCATCGCGCAGGCCGCCATCTTTGGCGGCGTTCCCGCCATGAACAAGGCGATGGAGCTTGCCCGTCAGGCCATCGACGGAACCGAGGAGTAACCCCATGGGTATCGCCGATTTCACCTTTTACCTCTTTGCCATCACCACGGTGTTGGCCGGCTTCCTCGTGGTGGTCGCCCGCAACCCGGTTCACTCGGTGCTGTGGCTGATCCTCGCCTTTCTCAGCGCGGCGGGGCTGTTCGTGCTGGTCGGGGCCGAGTTCGTGGCAATGCTGCTGGTCATCGTCTACGTGGGCGCGGTCGCGGTGTTGTTCCTGTTCGTTGTGATGATGCTCGATGTTGATTTTGCCGAGCTCAAGGCGGAAATGGCCAAGTACATCCCGCTCGCGGGGCTGATCGGCGTGATCATCCTGCTGGAGCTGTCGCTGGCCCTTGGCACCTGGACCACGGCGGCAGGTGTCGAATTGCTGGCCTCGCCGCAAGCCACGCCCGAGGGCACGCACAACACCGCCGCGCTTGGCGCGGTGATCTATGACCAATACTTCCTGCTGTTCCAACTGGCCGGTTTGATCCTGCTGGTGGCCATGATCGGCGCCATCGTGCTGACGCTGCGCCACCGTCAGGACATCAAGCGCCAGAACGTGCTGGCCCAGATGTACCGCGACCCGGCCAAGGCGATGGAACTGAAGGACGTGAAGCCGGGGCAGGGGCTCTGATGGCTTGGTGGGGTTGGGTGGCGATCACGGTCGCCCTCGCTGCCGCAGTATACACGACCGCCCGGAACCGGGATGGAAACGATCGGTCCTGACGCCGGTCACCAAGAACTCTGGCCGCATCGGCAACGGTGCGGGCGCGATTGAATAACCAAGGGGCGCAGGCCCCGGAGGGACGAGATGAGTATCGCACTGGAACATTACCTGACGGTGGCGGCAGCGCTGTTCGTCATCGGGATTTTCGGGATCTTCCTGAACCGAAAGAACGTCATCATCATCCTGATGTCGATCGAACTGATGCTTCTGGCGGTCAACATCAACCTCGTCGCCTTCTCGGCCTATCTGGGCGACTTGACGGGGCAGATATTCACCCTGTTCGTGCTGACCGTCGCCGCCGCCGAGGCCGCCATCGGCCTTGCCATCCTCGTCTGCTTCTTCCGCAACCGCGGCACCATCGCCGTGGAAGACGTCTCGAACATGAAGGGCTGATCCATGGAAACCATCCTCCTCTTCGCCCCTCTGGTCGGCGCCGTCATCTGCGGTTTTTCCTGGCGCCTGATCGGCGAACAGGCCGCCTGCTGGACGGCCACGATCCTGCTGTTCCTGTCCTGTCTGCTGAGCTGGATTACCTTCCTCGGCTTCAACGGCGAAACCGAGGTGCGCGAGCTCTTCACCTGGATTTCGTCGGGCACGCTCGACACCAGCTGGTCCGTGCGCATCGACCGCCTGACGGCAATCATGCTGATCGTGATCACCACGGTGTCCGCGCTCGTCCATCTCTACAGCTTCGGCTACATGGCCCATGACGAGAACTTCCGCGAAGGCGAAAGCTACAAGCCGCGCTTCTTCGCCTACCTCTCGTTCTTCACCTTCGCGATGTTGTCGCTTGTGACCGCCGACAACCTGCTGCAACTGTTCTTCGGTTGGGAAGGTGTGGGCGTCGCCTCCTACCTGCTGATCGGCTTCTACTTCCGCAAGCCATCGGCCGGTGCTGCCGCGATGAAGGCCTTTATCGTCAACCGGGTGGGTGACTTTGGGTTCCTGCTTGGCATCTTCGCGATCTACAAGCTGACCGACAGCATTGATTTCAGCGTGATCATGGCCGAGGGGCCGCATCTGGCCGACACCACCATCACCTTCCTCGGGCGCGAGCTGAATGCGGCCAACACCATCGGCATGTTGCTGTTCATCGGCGCGATGGGGAAATCGGCACAGCTTTTCCTGCACACCTGGCTGCCCGACGCGATGGAAGGTCCGACCCCGGTGTCGGCCCTGATCCACGCCGCGACCATGGTGACGGCGGGTGTGTTCCTGGTCTGCCGGATGTCGCCCATTCTGGAATACGCGCCTTACGCGACCAACTTCATCATCATCATCGGCGCGGCCACTGCGTTCTTCGCGGCCACCGTTGGTCTGGTGCAGAACGACATCAAGCGCGTGATCGCCTATTCGACCTGTTCCCAGCTTGGCTACATGTTCGTGGCTGCTGGCGTCGGGGTTTACTCGGTCGCCATGTTCCACCTGCTGACCCACGCGTTTTTCAAGGCGATGCTGTTCCTTGGCGCGGGCTCGGTCATCCACGCGATGCACCACGAGCAGGACATGCGGAACTATGGTGGCCTGCGAAAGAAGATCCCGTTTACCTTTGCGGCGATGATGATCGGCACGCTGGCCATCACCGGGGTCGGCATTCCGTTCCTGCACATCTTCGGGGTGCCGGTGGGTTTCGCGGGCTTCCTGTCGAAGGATGCCATCATCGAGAGCGCCTATGCCTTTGGCGGCGGTCTGGGCACCTTTGCCTTCTGGATGCTGGTCATCGCGGCGGCTTTCACCAGCTTCTATTCCTGGCGCCTGATTTACCTGACCTTCTATGGTCGTGCGCGTGGCGACAAGCATGCACATGAGCACGCCCACGAAAGCCCCAAGGTCATGCTGATCCCGCTTGGCGTTCTGGCGCTTGGCGCGGTCTTCTCGGGGATGCTGTGGTACAACTCGTTCTTCGGCCATACCGACCGCGTGGCGCAGTTCTTCGGGGTCGAGTATGCCGCCGAGGGCCATGCGACCGAGGCAGGCGACCATGCAGCAGCGGATGCGGGCCACGGTGAAACAGCCGCCCCAGCAGACGAAGGCCATGCCACCGAAGCCGCGACCGATCATGCTGCCCCGGCGGCTGAAGGCGAAGGCCACTACATGTTCACCGGCGCGCCGGGCGACGGCGCCATCCACATGGCGCCTGACAATACCGTCATGAACGACGCGCACGGCGCCCCCGTCTGGGTCAAGATTTCACCCTTCATCGCCATGCTGCTCGGCTTTGCGCTGGCCACGTTGTTCTACATCGTGAACCCCGCCCTGCCGCGCCGCTTTGCCGAGACCTTCCAGCCGGCCTACCTGTTCCTGCTGAACAAGTGGTATTTCGACGAGATCTATGACGTGATCTTCGTCCGTCCCGCCCAGTGGATTGGCCGGGTGCTGTGGAAGCGCGGCGATGGCAACATCATCGACGGCGGTATCAACGGGCTTGCCCTTGGGATCGTCCCCTACTTTACGCGCCTCGCGGGCCGCGCACAGTCCGGCTACATCTTCACCTATGCCTTCGCCATGGTTCTTGGCATCGCGGGGCTGATCACCATCGTTTCCCTGACATTCTGGGGCTGAGAGCAGAGACATGGAACATAGCCTTCTTTCCATCGTAACCTTCTTGCCCCTCGTCGCGGCGGTCATCATGGCCGTGTTCCTGCGGGGCAATGACGAGGCCGCGAAACTGGCCGCCAAGCGCAGCGCGTTGCTGGTTACGGCAGCCACCTTTCTGGTGTCGCTGTTCATCCTGACGTCATTCGATCCGTCCAATCCCGATTTCCAACTGGTCGAGGAAGGCGAGTGGATGATGGGGCTGACCTACAAGATCGGTGTCGATGGCATCTCGGTCCTGTTTGTGTTGCTGACCACCTTCCTGATGCCGCTGGTCATCGCCGCCTGCTGGGGCGTCGAGCATCGCGTCAAGGAATACATGATCGCGCTTCTGGTGCTGGAAAGCCTGATGATCGGGGTCTTCGTTGCGCTGGATCTGGTGCTGTTCTACCTGTTCTTCGAGGCGGGCCTGATCCCCATGTTCCTGATCATCGGGATCTGGGGCGGCAAGAACCGCATTTACGCAGCGTTCAAGTTCTTCCTCTATACCTTCCTCGGGTCGGTGCTGATGCTGGTCGCCATGGTTGCGATGTATGTCGATGCGGGCACCACTGATATCCCCAGCCTGCTGGCCCACCAGTTCAGCACCGAGACGCTCAACCTCTTCGGCTGGCACATCGTCGGCGGTTTGCAGACGGTGTTGTGGATTGCCTTCTTCGCTTCGTTCGCCGTCAAGATGCCGATGTGGCCGGTCCACACATGGTTGCCGGATGCGCACGTGCAGGCGCCGACCGCCGGGTCGGTGGTGCTGGCCGCGATCCTGCTGAAGATGGGGGGCTATGGCTTCCTGCGGTTCTCTCTGCCGATGTTCCCGGTCGCGTCCGACCTGATGGGGCCGTTCGTGATGTGGCTGAGCGTGATTGCCATCATTTACACCTCGCTTGTAGCGATGGTGCAGGAGGACATGAAAAAGCTGATTGCCTATTCGTCGGTCGCCCATATGGGCTATGTCACCATGGGGATCTTTGCCGCCAACCAGCAGGGCGTGGACGGTGCGATCTTCCAGATGCTCAGCCACGGTTTCGTATCGGGCGCGCTGTTCCTGTGCGTTGGTGTGATCTACGACCGCATGCACACCCGCGACATTGACGCCTATGGCGGGCTTGTGAACCGGATGCCTGCTTATGCGATGGTCTTCATGCTGTTCACCATGGCCAATGTCGGCCTTCCGGGCACCTCTGGCTTCGTCGGGGAATTCCTGGTGCTGATGGGCGTCTTCCAGGTGAATACATGGGTCGCGCTGTTCGCCGCGACCGGGGTGATCCTGTCGGCGGCCTATGCCCTGTGGCTGTATCGCCGGGTGGTCTTTGGCGACCTGATCAAGGAAAGCCTGAAGTCCATCACCGATATGACCCCGCGCGAAAAATGGATCTTCGCACCGCTGATCGCGATGACCCTGCTTCTGGGTGTCTACCCGAGCCTTGCAACCGATGTGATCGGCCCCTCGGTCGAAAACCTGATCCACCATTACGACGTGGCGCTGGAGCATTACGAGCCCAACACCGCCGTCGCCGCCAGCCACTGAGGAAACGTGATGATTGGTTCCGATATCGCCATTCTCCTGCCCGAGATCATCCTCTCCATCTTCGCGATGCTGGGGCTTCTAGCTGCGGTCTACACCACCAAGGACGGCATGGCGCCGCTTCTGGTCTGGCTGACGGCGGCGCTGCTGGCCCTGATGGGCCTTTATATCGGCATGAGCGGGAACGGCACGCAGATCGCCTTTGACGGCATGTTCATCAGTGACGGCTTCGCGCGTTTTGCAAAGGTAGTGATCCTGCTGTCGGCGGCCACGGTGCTGCTGATCGGCAAGGATTACATGCAGCGCGACGACCTGCTGCGCTTTGAATATCCGATGCTGGTCGTGCTGGCGACCGTTGGCATGATGGTCATGGTTTCTGCCGGAAACCTGATGACGCTCTACATGGGGTTGGAGCTTCAGTCGCTGGCGCTCTACGTCGTGGCCGCGCTGCGCCGTGACTCGGTGCGCTCGACCGAGGCGGGTTTGAAATACTTCGTCCTCGGCGCGCTGTCCTCGGGCATCCTGCTTTATGGGGCATCGCTGACGTACGGCTTTGCCGGAACCACCGATTTCGCTGGCATAGTGCACGCCGCGCAAGGTGACGTGTCGCTCGGTCTGGTCTTCGGTCTGGTCTTCATGATCTCGGGCCTCGCCTTCAAGGTCTCTGCCGCGCCGTTCCACATGTGGACGCCGGATGTCTACGAAGGTTCGCCCACGCCGGTCACCGCCTTCTTTGCTACTGCGCCCAAGATGGCGGCCATGGGCCTGTTGGCCCGGCTGGCCCACGACGCGTTCGGCAATGTGGTGGGCGACTGGCAACAGGTGATCGCACTGCTGGCCGTTCTGTCGATGTTCGTCGGCGCGATTGCCGCCATCGGGCAGACCGACATCAAGCGCCTGATGGCCTATTCCTCGATTTCGCATATGGGCTTCGCCCTGATGGGCCTTGCCGCCGGCGATACGCAGGGTGTCTCGGCCATGCTGATCTATATGGCGATCTACGTGACGATGAATATCGGCACCTTTTCGTTCATCCTGTCGATGGAAAGGGATGGCCGCCACGTGACCAATATCTCGTCGCTGAACGCTCTGGCCTCGCGCGAGCCGGGCAAGGCGCTGGCCTTGCTGATCCTGATGTTCTCGCTGGCCGGTGTGCCGCCGCTGGTTGGCTTTTTCGGGAAATACGCGGTGCTGGTCGCTGCGGTCAGTTCCGGGCTGAGTTGGCTGGCTATCTTCGGTGTGATCGCCTCGGTCATCGGCGCGTTTTACTACCTGCGCATCGTCTACTACATGTATTTCGGCGAAGAGCGCGAGGGGCTGGACGGCAAGATGGGGCCGCTCGCCTATGTCGGTCTGATGGCCGCCGCCGCGATCATGCTGCTGGGTGTCATCAACATGTTCGGTGTGGACGGTCTGGCACAGGCCGCAGCCGAGACGCTGGTGCGCTAGACCGGTGTTCGACTGGCCCCAGGGCGTGGGCCGCCGGGTGCTTGCCAGCGTTGACAGCACCATGGCCGAGGGCAGGCGCCTTGCGCCCTCGCTTGCCGGTCCTGAGTGGATATTGGCCCATGAGCAGACGTCAGGCCACGGTCGCCGGGGGCGGGCGTGGTCGTCGCCCAAGGGAAATTTCTTCGCCTCTCTCGTCATGCGCCCGACGGAGTCGCCCGACAAGGTCGCCCTGCGCAGCTTTGTCGCCGCGCTGGCCCTGCGGGACGCGTTGGTCGCGGTTACGGGGCGTGAGGCAGGGCTGGCGCTGAAATGGCCCAATGACGTGCTTCTCAATGGCGGCAAGGTCGCGGGTATCTTGCTGGAAAGCCTTGGGGCCGGGCAGGGGGTGTCGCATCTGGTGATTGGTATTGGCGTAAACCTTGCAGCAGCCCCGGATGCGCGCCTGCTGGAACAGGGCGCCGTTGCCCCGGTCAGCCTGCAAGGCGAGACCGGGATGCGGGTGGCGCCGGACGCCTTCCTCGACTTGCTCGCGCCCGCTTATGCCCGGTTCGAGACCCAGTTCACCACCTATGGTTTTGCGCCGATCCGCACGGCGTGGCTGGCGTCGGCGGCCCGTTTGGGCGAGACTATTACGGCGCGGACCATGGCCGAGACAATGACAGGCCGGTTCGAGACCATTGATGCTGCGGGCAACCTGATCCTGCAAACGGCCAAGGGGCAACGGGTCATCCCGGCCGCCGACATCTTCTTTTGAGCGCCTTGGGAGGGACGCCCATGCTTTTGGCCATCGACACCGGCAACACCAACACCGTCTTTTCGATCTGGGACGGACGGCAGATCCTTGCGACCTTCCGCACAACCACGGAACATCAGCGCACGGCAGACCAGTATTTCGTCTGGCTCTCGACTCTGATGGCGCACAAGGGCCTGAGCGTCGATATCACCGATTGTATCATCTCGTCGACCGTACCGCGCGTGGTCTTCAACCTGCGTGTTCTGTGCGACCGTTACTTCGATTGTCGTCCTCTGGTGGTGGGCAAACCCGACTGCGCGCTGCCAATCGCGCCGCGCGTCGACGAAGGCACGCAGGTGGGGCCGGACCGGCTGGTGAATACGGCAGCGGCGTTTGACCGCCATGGCGGTGACCTGATCGTGGTGGATTTCGGCACCGCCACCACGTTTGACGTGGTGGCCCATGACGGGGCCTATGTCGGGGGTGTCATCGCGCCGGGCGTCAACCTCAGCCTCGAAGCCCTGCACCACGCGGCGGCTGCCCTGCCACATGTGGACGTGACCAAGCCGCAGGCGGTGATCGGCACCAACACGGTGGCCTGCATGCAGTCGGGCGTCTTCTGGGGCTATGTCGGTCTTGTGCAGGGAATCACCGAGCGCATCCGCGCCGAATATGATAAGCCGATGCGGATCATTGGCACTGGCGGCCTCGCGCCATTGTTCTCGCAAGGCGATGTGCTATTTGACGTCATCGAGGACGACCTGACGATCCACGGCCTGACCGTGATCTATTCATACAACAAGGAAAACGGGCACATATGACCTCCCCTTCACGACTGATCTATCTTCCCCTCGGCGGCGCGGGGGAGATCGGGATGAATTGCTATGTCTACGGCTTTGGGCCGCAGGGGAAGGAGCGCTTCATCCTTGTCGATCTGGGCGTGAGCTTTCCGGATATGGACGGCACGCCCGGCGTCGATCTGATCCTGCCCGATGTATCGTGGCTGGCCGATCGCGCCGACCGGGTGGACGCGATCTTCATCACCCACGCCCATGAAGACCACGTTGGGGCGCTTGGCCAACTTTATCGCCACTTCCCCAAGGTGCCGGTCTATGCGCGGGTTTTCACCGCCAATATCGCCACCCGCAAGATGGAAGAGGCAGGGCAAGATCCGGCGATGGTGCAGGTCGCGCCGGTTTGGCCGCAGACGGTCACCGCTGGTCCCTTTACCGTTGGGTTTGCACCGACGGCACACTCTATCCCCGAGGCGTCGGCGCTGGTGATTGACAGCCCCGAGGGCCGTGTCGTGCATTCCGGCGATTTCAAGATCGACCGCGATCCGCGCGTGGGCGAACCCTTTGACCCGGTGATGTGGGACGAGATCGGCAAATCCGGTGTTCGGGCGCTGATTTGCGATTCAACCAATGTTTTTTCTCGCCACGAAGGCCGCAGCGAAAGCGACCTGCCCGCCCCCATCACCGAGCTGGTCGCCAATGCGCGTGGCATGGTGGTGGCCACGACCTTTGCCTCGAACATCGCGCGGGTCAAGACGCTGGCCGAGGCGGGCCGCGCCGCCGGGCGCACCGTTTGCCTGATGGGCCGGGCGATGAAGCGGATGGTGACGGCGGGGGTGGAAACGGGTGTGCTGACCGATTTCCCGCCGACCGTCAGCCCCGAGGAAGCCACCCAGATTCCGCGAGAGAACCTGATGCTGATCGTCACCGGCAGCCAAGGCGAGCGTCGCGCGGCCTCTGCCGCGCTGTCGCGGGGCAAGTATCTGGGCCATGAGCTGAAAGAGGGCGACACGTTCCTGTTCTCGTCCAAGACCATTCCGGGCAACGAAGTCTCTGTCGGGCGCATCCAGAATGCACTGTCAGAGATCGGGGTGGAGATCGTGGACGAACAGAGCGGGTTCTACCACGTTTCCGGCCACGCCAACCGGCCGGACCTGCAACGTATGCACGGGCTGGTCAAACCGCAGATTCTGGTGCCTAACCACGGTGAACATCGCCACCTGCGCGAACATTGCCGCGTCGGGGCCGAAGGTGGGCTGACGCCGATTTTGGCGCCCAACGGGTCGATGGTCGAACTGTCGGGCAACGCCCCGAGCGTGGTCGAACATATCGAGGTGAGCCGCACCTATCTTGATGGTTCGCGACTGATCGGGGCGCTGGATGGCGTCGTGCGGGACCGGA
Organism: Nioella nitratireducens; assembly: GCF_001879715.1. Lineage (GTDB taxonomy): Bacteria > Pseudomonadota > Alphaproteobacteria > Rhodobacterales > Rhodobacteraceae > Nioella > Nioella nitratireducens. The sequence goes on from NZ_MNBW01000005.1 coordinate 229,297, forward strand.
TGAAACTGGCTCTGAATGGCCTGGTTGTTGTGGCGATCATCATCGACGAAGATGACGAGCCGCTGGAAGATTGTTGGGTGGAACTGCGCGGTTTGCCCGAAATGGCGGGCAACGAGAGCGTTGCCGACATGATCGAGGACCAACTGTCCGAGGTGCTGCCGCGCCTGGACAACAAGACCGTCATGGATGATGGGAAACTGGAAGAGGCGGTGCGCCGCGTCGCGCGTCAGGTCTGCGTATCCGAAATCGGGCGAAAGCCGGAAGTGACCGTTATCATATCACGGCTCATGTCCGCCTGACAGGGACGCGACAACCGGATAAGAAAAAGGGGCGCTCGCGGCGCCCCTTTTGCCGTCTCAGGCGGCGTCTTCGTTTTTGTCGGACCCGTCAGACTGGGTCTGATCCTCGTCGTCGGCGGGGGTCTCTTCAACGGCTGACGGCGCGTCCCCGCGCCGTTCGGCAAAGCTGAGCGCGATGAAGTCCGGCATGTGATCGCCCATGCCCACGATCGGACCGCCGCGGCGCCCGTTCGACGACCGGCGCGACTCGTTGCGGTCGGATTTCTTGCGGGCGGGTTTGGCGGGGTCGCTGGCTGCGGGGGCGTCCGGTGTCTGGGGGCTTTCCGGCGCGGTTTCCCTGGTCGGGGCGTCCTCGGTCTTCTTTGCGCGCGACCGGCGGGCCCGCGCGGGCTTCTCGGCGCTGCTCTTGCCGTCGTCTTCGTCGCGCTTGCGCCCGCCAGCACCGTCAGTCGGCTGCCATGGGGCCTCTGCGCGCGGAATCGGTTGTTCGATCAGATTCTCGATCGCGGTCAACAGCTTGTCGTCCGAGGGCACGGCAATCATTATCGTGGTGCCCTTGCGCCCGGCGCGGCCGGTGCGACCGATGCGGTGCACGTAATCTTCGGCATGGCTGGGAACGTCGTAGTTCAGCACATGGCTGACATTCGGGATGTCGAGCCCGCGTGCCGCCACATCCGAGGCGACGAGGTATTTGATCGAGCCGTCGCGGAACCCGTCGAGCGTGCGCGTCCTGTGCGACTGGTCAAGGTCGCCATGGATCGGTTCGGCGTTGTAGCCATGTGTTTTCAGAGACTTGGCCACGACATCCACGTCCACCTTGCGGTTGCAGAAGATGATCGCGTTGGTGCAGCCATCGCCCTCGGCGTTGATGATCGCGCGCAGCATTTCGCGTTTCTGCTTGGCGGTCTGGTCGCGGCGGGTCGGTTTGAATTCCACCAGCTTCTGCGTGATCGTGTCCGAGGTCGTGGACTGGCGCGCGACTTCGATCTTGGCGGGATTCGACAGGAACGTGTTGGTGATCCGCTCGATTTCCGGTGCCATGGTGGCCGAATAGAACATGGTCTGGCGGGTAAACGGCGTCAGGCCAAAGATGCGCTCGATATCTGGGATAAAGCCCATGTCGAGCATCCGGTCGGCCTCGTCCACCACCATGACCTTGACGTCGGACAAGATCAGTTTGCCGCGCTCGAAATGGTCGAGCAGGCGTCCCGGCGTGGCGATCAGCACATCGACGCCCTTGTCGATCAGGGCGTCTTGTTCCTTGAAGCTGACACCGCCAATGAGCAAGGCCTTGGTCAGCTTGAGGTGCTTGGCGTAGATATCGAAGTTCTCGGCCACCTGCGCGGCCAGTTCCCGAGTCGGGCACAGCACCAAGCTGCGCGGCATCCGGGCGCGGGCGCGGCCACGGGCCAGCATGGTGATCATTGGCAACGTAAAGCTGGCGGTCTTGCCAGTACCGGTTTGCGCGATCCCCAGAACATCGCGACCTTCGAGGGCGTGGGGGATGGCACCGGCCTGAATCGGGGTCGGCTCTTCATAGCCGGCCTCTGCGATAGCCTTGAGAACCTTGGGGTTAAGGTTGAGATCAGTGAATTTCGTCATATGCGTCCAGTCTTGCGGGGGGATGCCCCGCATCGGGTGAATGGAGCGCATGTGCAACGTCGCGCTCCGCGGATAAGGTCGTGCGCGTTCCGCACGGCTGACAGTCTGATAATTGATATGAGGTTATTGGTCAAATCCCGGTGATTTCATCGGGTGGCGGATTGTTGCCCCGGTGTCGCGCCAATCCCAAAGAGGGCGGGTGGCGCATGGATTTCGATGGCCCCCTGTGGCCCGATCATGGTGGCGGAAAGGCCGTTTCGCGCTGCATGGGCCAGCATCCCCTCGCTCAATACAATCATTCCGAGCGTGTCATTGCGACAGTCGCCATGTGGGCAGCTATAGCGCCGGGGCAAGCGGCGAAATGGCAGGCGTCGCCCATCTTGCCATACCTCGCGCGGGCGCAAATGATGAAGGCCATCGCGGCGGTGGCTGATGATCAAGGCCAACACCGTCTGATCCCCATCCGTAGCCCGCAGAACATGGCCATAGAGAACATGATGCGGGTGGTGGGAAACGACACCTTGCGGCCCAACCTGCCCGACGAGTCCGCTGGTCTGTAAAACGAACTCGCCGCCTGCTGAGGAGCAGGCGGCGAGGAAAACGCAAAGTACCAATGACTTCCACATATAAGCCATCTAGCGCGGCTAGGTTAAAGTCCAGTTAACGTAGCGTCACTAAACCATCATTTCCTTGGTCGCCGACAGCGTGATGTCGGGATAATCACGGGCAACACGGTCGATATCCCATTGCAGCCGCGTCAGGAAAACCGGGTCGCCGTCGTTGTCGGTGGCCATGTGCTGCTTGTTGGCGGCGGCGAATTTCTCGACGGCTACCCGCTCGCCCAGCACCCATCTTGCGCTGGTGAATTGCGTCGGCTCAAACCGCACCGGCAGGCCGTATTCCATCTCGATCCGGCTGGCCAGAACCTCGAATTGCAGGGCACCGACTACACCGACAATAAAGCCCGAGCCGAAGGTCGGTTTGAAGACCTTGGCCGCGCCTTCCTCGGCGAATTGCATCAATGCCTTGTCGAGGTGTTTGGCCTTCATCGGGTCGCCTGCACGGCAGGCCTGAAGCAGTTCCGGCGCAAAGCTGGGGATGCCGGTAAAGCGCAGCGCCTCACCCTCGGTCAGCGCGTCGCCGATTCGCAATTGCCCGTGGTTCGGGATGCCGATGATGTCGCCCGCCCATGCCTCTTCCGCCAATTCGCGGTCCGAGGCGAGGAACAGCACCGGGGCCGACACGGTCATCGGCTTTTTGGAGCGGACATGGGTCAATTTCATGCCGCGGTGGAAATGCCCGGACGCAAGCCGCACGAAGGCCACCCGGTCGCGGTGCTTGGGGTCCATGTTGGCCTGCACCTTGAAAACGAAACCCGAGACTTTCGTCTCTTCGGGTGCCACTTCGCGCGGGGTCGCGGTCTGAACCTGCGGTTCGGGGCCATAACCCGCGATGCCCTCCATCAGTTCCTTGACGCCGAAGCTGTTGATGGCAGAGCCGAACCAGATCGGGGTCAGGTGACCTTCGAGGAAGGACTGGCGGTTCAAGGGCGGCAGCAGTTCGCGGGCCATCTCGACCTCTTCGCGCAGCTTGTCCAACAGGTCGGCGGGAACGTGTTCTTCCAGCAGCGGATCGTCCAGACCTTCGATCTTGATCGACTCCGCCACCTTGTTGCGGTCGGCCCGGTCCATCAGTTCCAGCCGGTCGTTGAGCATGTCATAGCAGCCCAGAAAATCTCGTCCCATGCCGATGGGCCAGCTGGCTGGCGTCACGTCGATGGCAAGATTTTCCTGAATTTCGTCTATGATATCAAAGACGTCGCGGCTTTCCCGGTCCATCTTGTTACAAAAGGTCAGGATCGGCAGGTCGCGAAGACGGCAGACTTCGAACAGCTTTTGGGTCTGGCTTTCCACGCCCTTCGCGCCGTCGATCACCATGATCGCGGCATCGACGGCGGTCAGGGTGCGATAGGTATCTTCGGAAAAGTCGCTATGGCCCGGCGTGTCCACAAGGTTGAAGCGATACTTGCCGAAATCAAACGACATGGCCGAGGCCGAGACTGAAATGCCCCGGTCTTTCTCCATCTGCATGAAGTCCGAGCGGGTGCGCCGTGCCTCGCCCTTGGCGCGCACCTGCCCGGCCATCTGGATGGCACCCCCGAAGAGGAGGAATTTTTCCGTCAGCGTCGTCTTGCCCGCGTCGGGGTGCGAGATAATCGCAAAGGTCCGACGGCGGGCGATTTCGGTCGGCAATTCGGGTCGGTTCGAGGCACTGTCCAGCATGGGGCCGCGTATAGGCACGGGCAGGGAGCTTGGCAAGATCAAGGGCGTCAGTGCGGCCGGGAGATCAAGACGTCGCAAGGCGGTGCGCGCAACAGGTCCGTGGCCACGCTGCCCAAAAGGGCGCGCGCCCCACCGACACGGCCATGCGCCCCGGCGGTGACAAGCTGTGCCCGGGCGGCCCGAATTTGCTCGGTCAGGACCATGAGGACGCTACCGGGCTGGATCAGGGTCTGGGCGCATTGCTCGGGCAGCGGGGTAATGTCGCGCCAGCGGCGATCCTCTTCTTCGGCCTCTTGCCGAAAGCTCAACTCGATCTCACCCACGCCCTGCCCAGAGGCCGACATCAGCCCGCTGAAGGGAACGTGAAAGGCGTGAAGCGGCAGGATCGCCGCGCCGGGGGCGAGGGTTGCGGCCTCTTGCATTGCTGCGGTCGAGGCGGGCGAGAAATCCGTGGCGCCGAGCACGGTGTCATAATCGTGATCCACCCGGTCGGCCACGATCAGCACCGGGCAAGGGGTCAGCCGGACGATGCGCTGCGACGTGGTCTCGCGCAGGGCGTCGAGGAACGGGCGGGGCCTGTGTGTGCCCATCACCAGCAGGTCGGGGCGCCGCTCGGTCACCAATGCCACTAGATCGGCGGTTGGATCGCCCGTATCCACGATGATTTCGCAAGGCACGTCGCCCGCGATGTCCTGCGTGAACCGTTCCAGCGCGGCGCGGCTGGCCGTCTTCATCCCGGCCACGATATCGGCGGGCGGGGCATCGTCCACGACATGGCACACCACCACCCGCGCGCCCTGTTGGGCGGCAAGCCGGAAGGCACGCCGGAGCGCCCGGTCGCCACGAGCAGACATGTCGGTGGCAGCCACGAAAAGCTTGGTCATGGTCAAGTCCCTCTCTTCCCTATCCTGTCTCGAGATGGGTTTGCGCCCCGCGAAGCGCAAGGGCGCACTTTCTGTTTGCCGCCTTCACGGGGCGGCCTACCTTCGACGTAACGCAAGTTGGATGGGAAGGCGGGCAGATGGGTGGACCTGTGCTGATTGTGGGCAGCGGCCCCAATGCGGTGGACTGCTTGGACTGGGATCTTTCCGGGTTCACGGCAGTCGTTGCCATCAACAACGCGTGGCGGGTGCGTCCCGATTGGACCCATATCATTTATCCAGAAGATTTTCCGGCAGAGCGCAGGCCCGCCGAGGTGGCGGCCGGTCAGACCGTGGTGACGGCGGAAGAGTATGTGCCCCACCAGAACCGTTTTGGCGGGGTGGTCTATGCGGGTGGAACCATGGCCTTTACCGCCGGATACTGGGCGCTTGGGGCGTTGCGGCCCTCGGTCATGGCGTTTCTCGGCTGCGACATGGTCTATCCTGCCAAGGGCAAGACGCATTTCTACGGAACGGGTGCCGCCGACCCATTGCGCCAGGACGTGACGTTGCAATCCTTGGAGGCAAAGTCCGCGCGACTGATGCTGCTGGCGGCTGCCGCGGGCTGTCGTTGTGTGAACCTGTCGTGCGCGCCGCAATCGCGCCTCGTCTTTCCGCGCGCCACTCTCGACGCTCTGCCGCTCGGTGTCACCAGCCGGATGCCCGACCTGCAAGCGCCGCTGAGCCGCGAGACGGATCTGGGCTATGTCGTGCCGTCGGGCCGCTATTGGGAAGTCGAGAAAACCTTCGATCGCGGGGCGGTTGCCGCACTCGATCAGCTATGGCTGGCGGCGCATAGCTCCTACCAAGAGAGGGGCGGGCAGGTGGCCTAGTCTTCGCGGCCCCGGCTGGCGCGGGTCAGACGCTCGGCCGGGTCGCCGTCGTCACCCAAGGCGCTGCGGTCCACCTCCAGATCATTGGACAACATGCGGTCGGCGTCGGTCTGTTCGACGTTGATATGCGGGGGCAGGGCGGCGCGGGTTTGCGGTGTCACCAGCAGGCTTTCGACCGCCACGCCCTCGGCATAGATGATTTCGTGCGCATCGAACAGGATCTGGTAGCTCTCGATATGTCCGCCTTCCTCGCGCTGGACCGTTGTGCCGTTTACCAGATGCGCGGCCTTGACCAACACTTCCGAGCGGCCGGTGCCGATTTCGTCGCGGCGTTGCCAGATGAAAAGCCGGTGATGCGGGAAAAGGCGCAGGTCGTTGGCGACATTCAGCGTGCCTTCGCTGATGCGGATGGGGGCGAGTGCGCCGGTCGCACGTTGCACCTGTGGGCCGATCCAGCGGATTTCCTTTGGCCCATGGTCGCGCGTCAGCAATTGATCGCCTGCCTTCAGCTCTTCGACCCGGCATTGCCGTCCGTTGGCCATGGTCAGACGGGTGCCGGATATGAAGCTGACAGACGCGATGTCAGCTAGCCGGGCCGGTGCGCTCTGGGTTTCCGAGGCCACCACCTCGTATTCTCCGCGCGGCGCCAGCGGGGCGAGCGGCAGAAAGACCCGCGTCGTCTCGGCGTCGCCCGAAATGGTCAGGATCAGCAATTCGACCAGCGTTCCGCCCGGTGCCATCATCGAATGGCACACGTCCAGCACGACCCGGTCGCCGGGCTGCCCGACCTGCGAACCATCGGCCACCTCGGTGCCACCCGGCCCGTCCCAGATGGACAATTGCCGCGTCACGGCCTCGCGCCGCAGGCGATAGCTGTCGCCGGGGACCACGTCGTTGATGCCCCCCATCGGATCGCCTTCATTGGCCCCCCAATGCACGGTCAGATCGGCGGCGGGATAGGTCGGAAAGCTGAACTGGGCGGGACGGCGCGGCATGGAAGCTCCATCAATCAGGGCGTGCCCATGGCTAGTCCGGTGGGCAGGCAAGGGTCAAGCAGGCAGAAGGTGGCAGGTACCGGGGAAGGGTGCTAAACCCATCGTCAATGTCACACAAACAGGGAGTGGGGCCGAGATGGACCTGGGAATTTCCGGAAAACGGGCGTTGGTTTGCGCGTCCTCCAAGGGGTTGGGGCGCGGCTGCGCCGACGCTCTGGCCGCGGCGGGCGTTGATCTGGTGATGAATGCACGAGGGACCGAGGCACTGGACGCAACGGCCGAGTCGATCCGGGCCGCGCATGGGGTTTCCGTAACCACGATCGCCGCCGATATCACGACCGAGGCAGGCCGCGCCAAGGTGCTGGATGCGGCCGGGCAACTGGATATCCTCGTGACCAATGCGGGCGGCCCGCCGCCGGGGATCTGGTCGGATTGGGAGCGAGAGGACTTTATCAAGGCACTCGATGCCAACATGCTGACGCCGATTGCCCTGATGAAAGCGCTGCTGCCGGGCATGATGGATCGGGGCTGGGGCCGGGTCGTCAACATCACCTCGCAGTCGGTCAAGGCCCCCATCGCGGCGCTTGGGCTGTCCAACTCGGCCCGCGCGGGCCTTACCGGCTATGTCGCGGGCACATCGCGGCAGGTTGCGGGCAACGGTGTTGTCATCAACAACATGCTGCCCGGCATTCACGCCACGGATCGGGCGATTTCCCTCGATACCGGCGTGGCCGAAAGCCAAGGCATCACGCTGGACGAGGCAAAGGACAGGCGCGCCGCCACCATCCCGGCAGGCCGCTACGGCACGCCAGAGGAATTCGGGGCGATGTGTGCCTTCCTGTGTTCGCAACATGCCGGATTTATCGTCGGCCAGAACATCCTGCTGGATGGTGGCGCCACGAACAGCACACTCTGATCACCTGCGCCTCTTGCCGCAAGCCGCTGAGTCTTGGGGATAGCTTTGTGAATAACGGGCCGCATTTGCGGCCCGTTTTCCTGTGCGGAGGCCCGGAAAATCAGCGTCAGGGGCCGGGTGCGAACACATCGTGATCGTTCCTCAAAAATGAGATGATCAAAAAATTCAAAACCAAGGAAGCAGCAGTCAGATCAGCAGAGCTCTCACTGAAGAAATGCCAACAATGCTATCGACAAAGATTCCCATTTTACGACAAAGTGCCTGAAATTTCTTGTAAGGTTCTGGTAGAAATTTCATTATTTCCATAAATCTTCAGATTTAGGACCGAAAGGAACCTATTCAGGGTGTTCGACGATTGTCCGCGATCAAAAAAAGTGATCAAACTTGGGGTAAGGCCGTCAACCTGGCCGGAAATCCCCCTTGATTTGCATTGATTGATTTTCAAGGCTCGGGATCGGGCGACGCAGGCGAAACCGCAGGATTGTTTTTCTGTGGATAACCCTGTGTATTGATGTGAATCAAAACGTGAGTCCAAGTCAATATCAAGCAGAATTGAGGTGTCGCTTTAAAGCGACTCGTGGCGCTGATCGTGACGAATGCGCGGGGTGGGCTGTCTGCCGACGCGCTTGAAACCGCTGCGCGGGGCTGCTACGCGGCTTACCTGACGGTATTGATCGGAAACCCGCCACGTGCAACCTGCTCCCCGACTTGATGTCCAGAACCTGACCTGCGCCTTTGCCGGGCGCACAGTGTTGCGTGACGTATCGCTGACGGTTGCACCGGGCGAGGTCATGTGCCTGCTCGGGCCGTCGGGATGCGGCAAGACCACGACCCTTCGGATCATCGCGGGGATCGAGCGGCAAAGTTCCGGAACGGTTCGCGTCGATGGGCGGACCTTGGCCGATGGTGATTTGAACCTGCCGCCCGAAGCGCGCGGCGTCGGTCTCATCTTTCAGGACTTCGCCCTGTTCCCCCATTTGTCGGTCGCGCAGAATGTTGCCTTCGGGCTGAGTGGCACGCGCAGCGACAAGGCGCGTCGTGTGGACGAATTGCTCGCGCGGGTCGACTTGAAAGGCTACGGCGACAAGGCCCCGCATATGCTGTCGGGGGGCGAGCAGCAGCGCGTGGCGTTGGCCCGCGCCTTGGCACCGCGCCCCGGTGTGATGTTGATGGATGAACCCTTCTCGGGCCTTGACAACCGCCTGCGCGATGGCATCCGCGACGAAACGCTGGAATTGCTGAAGGAAGAGGGCACGGCGGTGGTGCTGGTCACCCACGAACCCGAAGAAGCGATGCGCATGGCCGACCAGATCGCGCTGATGCGCGGCGGGCGGATCGTGCAGCAAGGGGCACCTTACAACATCTACAACGCACCGTGCGATCGGGATGCGGCGGCGTTCTTTTCGGATGTGAACGTGATTTCGGGCACCGTGAAGGGCGCGCTGACGGATACGGCCTTTGGTCAATTCCTTGCCCCCGGCCACCCCGATGGCACCGAAGTGGACATTATTTTTCGTCCTCAACATGTGAAGATCGACTTCGACCGTGGCGGACGCGGCCCCAATCCGACGCCGCTCGACGGGGTGCCCGCACGCGGTATCGTCGAGCGCGCCCGCTTCATGGGGCACGAAAGCCTTGTGGAATTCCGTATGGATTTCAATAATCAAATCCTAAAGGCCACGGTGCCCGCCGTGTTCTTGCCCAAGCCCGGTATGGCCCTGTGGCTGACGATCCGGCGTGATCGCTGCTTTGTGTTCGCCAAGCGCCCGGACACAACCACTGGGCGATGACCCGCATTTTCTGCGCCCCTGTGACAGATTGGGGCTTTGATCCGGCCCGCAGAATCCATAGGTATAGGCGACACTACTTGCGGAGGAGGCCCGAGCGGCCCCCCGGATAAGGGAGACTGACATGCTCAACAATATTGGCCTGCCGGGCCTGCTGCTGATCGCGGTTGTTGTCCTCGTGCTGTTTGGCCGGGGCAAGATTGCGGGCCTCATGGGTGAGGTCGGCAAAGGAATCACCGCCTTCAAACGCGGCGTGAAGGATAGCACCGAGGAAATCGAAAACGCCTCGGACGAGGGCGAAGCCGCCCGCGACGTGACCCCGGAACGGGATCGTGAAAACGCCTGATCCCCGGCTGGGGGTCTGCACAAATGGTCTGAGGGTCTGCCATGTTTGACATCGGCATGTGGGAATTGATGGTCGTGGGGGTCGTGGCGTTGATCGTCGTGGGGCCCAAGGACCTTCCCAAGATGTTCAGAACGCTGGGTCAGGTGACCGGGCGCATTCGCGGGCTCGCGCGGGAATTCCAGACAACCATGAACGCTGCGGCCAGTGAGTCCGGCCTCGATGACATGGCCAAGGATCTTCGGCGTGCTACGGATGTGACCAAAGACCTGCGCAAGATGACAAGCCCTCGGAAGATGGGGCTTGATGCCCTCAAGGATGCCGCGGCGCCGGCAGAAAAATGGACGCCCAAACAAGGCCAGGAACCGGCGAACGAGACCGAACGCCTGGCCCAACAGCGTCTTCAGGAACAGCGCGACCGGGCCGAGGCCGCCACGGCCCGCGCCGATGCACGGGCCGCCGCCGAAGCGGCGGAAGCCGATGCGACGGCGGCTCTCTCAGAAGAAGACCTTCCGCGGGCCGAGGCCCGCACCGGAACCTCCGACACATGACAAAAGACGACATGGAAGACAGCTCTGCGCCGCTGATCGAACATCTGGCTGAGCTTCGCAATCGGCTGATCTGGTCCGTACTGGCCTTCGTGATCGCCATGATCTTGTGTTTCACGGTGGCCGAACCCATCCTGAACTTCCTGTTTCAGCCGATCGCGGACATCCTGCATGAACGCGGCGAAGACGCGCGGCTGATCTTCACGGCCCCGCAAGAGAAATTCTTTACCCTTGTGCGGGTGTCGGTGGTCATGGGGCTGGCCCTGTCCTTCCCCGTCATTGCCTACCAGATGTGGCGGTTCGTGGCGCCCGGTCTCTACAAGACCGAGAAGATGGCGTTCCTGCCGTTCCTGGTCGCCTCGCCGTTGCTGTTCATCGCGGGCGCGTGTTTTGCGCATTTCGTTGTGACCCCACTGGCAATGCGCTTCTTCATCGGGTTTTCCGACGTGATCCCGGCTTTGACGAGCCTTGTGACGGGAATGCCTTCTGAGACAGGGGACACGGCAGCGCAAGCGACAGACGGAATCCAGACAGTCTTCCTCGGGTCGGTCAAGGAATCGCTCGATCTGGAACTGAAATTCATCCTCGCCTTCGGCATCTGTTTCCAGTTGCCCGTGCTCTTGACCCTGATGGGAAAGGCCGGGTTGGTTTCTGCGGAAGCGCTTGGAAACATGCGGAAATACGCGGTCGTGGGCATTCTGGTCCTCGCCGCCGTGGTGACGCCCCCTGATGTCATCACGCAGCTCATCCTCTTCACCGTGGTCTTTGGCCTGTATGAAATCTCGATTCACCTTGTGCGGATGGTCGAACGCAAGCGCGAGCGCGATTTGCGGGCCGAGGGGCTGTGGGTCGACGATGAGGACGAGGATGAGGATACCGGGGAGGAGTCCGGGGAGGCCGGCAAATGACCGAAACCGCCCTGCTGTCACGGATCGCAGAGGCGCTGGAACGGATGCGCCCGGCACCGGCCGCCGCCCCTGACTGGCACGGGGCCGAGGCCTTCGTCTGGCATACCGACCCGGACCGGCTGGTGCCTGTCGACAGGGTGAACCGGGTGGACCTGTCGCTGCTTCTGGGGATCAACCGGGCACGCGACATCCTGATCGACAATACCCGCCAGTTCGCCGCCGGCTTGCCTGCGAACAACGCCCTGTTGTGGGGATCGCGTGGCATGGGAAAATCGTCTTTGGTCAAGGCGGTGCACGCCACGGTTCAAGCCGATCACGAGACGCTAAAACTTGTCGAAGTGCAGCGCGAGGACCTTCCTTCGATCGGCCGCCTGCTGACCTTGCTGCGTGACGCCCCGGCGCGGATCATCCTTTTCTGCGATGACCTGAGCTTTAGCCACGACGACCAGCATTACAAATCGCTCAAGGCCGTGTTGGACGGTGGTGTCGAAGGGCGGCCTGAAAACGTGATTTTCTACGCCACGTCGAACCGCCGACACCTGATGCCGCGCGACATGATCGAGAACGAACGTTCAAATGCGATCAACCCGTCGGAAGCGGTAGAAGAAAAGGTGTCGCTGTCGGACCGGTTCGGCCTGTGGTTGGGGTTTCACCCCTGCTCGCAGGACGACTATCTGGCGATGATCCGGGGCTATTGCGATGCCTACGGGGTGAAGGTCGATGACGAAACCCTTCGGGCCGAGGCCATCGAGTGGCAAGCCACCCGCGGCGCCCGGTCGGGCCGAGTGGCGTGGCAGTATTTCACCGATCTGGCCGGCCGCAAGGGCATTCGGGTCTGAAAGGGGAGCGGGACGGCTGTTGTCACTTGGCTCTGGCTCGGGGCACTTGCTTGGTCCACACTTCATCGGCATTTTTCCAAAGCTTCCGAAGATGGCGCACTAGGTTACCAAGATGATTTTCAACATTCTCCATGACCAAGGCATCCATGAGAAAAAGCTTTCGAAGTATTTTGGGCGGCATGCTGTGTATGACGGGCCACAAGTCTTTGAGTATCCCCTTCTGTTGCTTGGATTCACCAACCGCTGCGGATCGAACCTGCTTGCGGGCTATCTCCGGTCTTTGCCCGAATTTTCCGGGTTCAACGAACAACTGAACTTCGACTCGGTCATGCGGTGGTCGAATCGCGAGGGGGTTCGCACCTTTCCCGACTACATCCAGCATGTATCGAGGAAAAAGCCACGGTATGGTTTCAAAGCCTCCGCTGATCAGATCGCAATGCTTTTTCGCTTCGGAATCACTCGGATGTACCCGTCGGTGCGGGTCTTGCACATCAGGCGGCGGGACGTCCTGGCGCAGGCGGTATCCTATTCGATTGCGGACCAGACCAAGCAATGGATTTCGAGCCACGAAAAGCAGGGGGAAGCGTCTTATGACCGCAAGGATATCGAGGGTCGATTGAACGGGTTTGCTCGGCAGAATGAGGCGCTGAGGATTGCCGCTCAGGTCTTTGGCTATGCCTATGAAAGTGTGGACTACGAAGATTTGACCGCAGACTCCCTCGGGACGGTGCAGAAGGCATGTCGCTTTTTCGGGACGGCAGAACCGGAAGCTCTGGGTGCCCCTTGGGTGGAGCGCCAAGGTGACAGTGTCAACCAGAGGTTTATCGAGCTATACTGCCGCGACGTGTTTCCCGGTTGATCCGGTCGGGGGCACCCTGCTTTGGAGGCTATTCGATATACGGCGTCGGATCGACTGAGTCGAAGCCCTGCCGGACCTCGAAATGCAGGAAGGCGGGGTCGCCCGTGCCGACATCCGCAATGTTCTGGCCACGGGTGATCTGGTCGCCGCGCTCTACCCGGATATTGTCGATATTGGCATAAACCGTCAGCAGGTTGCCCGGATGGCGCAGCACCAGGATCGGCACCTGATCGGTGTCGCGGGTGATGGCCGCCACGGTGCCATCGGCGGCTGCGCGCACCGGGGTGCCGACGCTTGCCGCGATGTCGATGCCCTCGTTGCCACTTGAATAGGGCCGGGTGATTGCGCCGGGCACCGGCCGCTGCATCTGCGGACCGTTGCTCGCGGTCTCCTCGGCGGTTTCGTCGGGCGTTGGCGTTGGCGCCTGCATGTCGGGCGCGTCCGGCAATTCGGCGGTCTGAATGTCATCAGGCAGCGGTTCAGCGGCAGAGGGCGGCACCGGCGTGACCGAGTTGCCGGGCGTGCCGCCGTCAGCCTCGGGTGCTGCCTGGTCAAGCACCAGCGGAATGATCAGGAACTGCCCTTCATGCACGGTCAGATCGGGGCCAAGACCGTTCCAGTCGGCCAGAGAACGGACAGACACACCGTAGAGCCGGGCCACCGAATAGGCCGTTTCGCCGCGGGCCACACGGTGGCGCACCGGTTCCGCGCCGCCCTGAACCTCAACCGGGGCCGGGGCCGACGGACCGCTTGCCGCCGGGCTGTCGGCATCGGCGCGGTCGATTGCGGCCGAGGCGATGGCGGTGATGTCGTTGGCCGACCCGCCGCCCGGCGGGGTGATCCGGCGGGGCAGGGCCAGAACCTCGCCGTCGCGCAACAGGTCGCTCTGTTCACGCCCGTTGAACCGGGCGAGTTCTCCGGCGTCCATGCCAATTCGGTTGGCCACCGTCGACAGGATGTCGCCACGGCGGGCGACGACGACCTGATAGGTCGGATAGGTGATCAGGCCGAACTGGTCCGGTTCGGGCCGCGGGGCGGTTTCCGACGCGGCCGGGGTCGCAGAGGTGATGCCATTGTTGCGCATGTCAAAATCGAACCCGCCGGGCGAGGTGCAGGCCGCGATCAGCGGCAAGGTCAGGCCAAGGGCAATCAACGGAAGTCTGGACATCGGCTCGGGCACCTCGAAATCGGTTTTGATAAAGCCCCGCGATCCGGGGTCGTGCCGCGTCAAATACTGCGCGGAAGTCGCAAGGGTTCTACACGCGAATCGCCACGATGTTCCAGCCCCAAGCCCGGCTCAGTCCGGCGCGCGGCCTTCGATCAGCGGAACGAAGCGCACCGGGCAGAGTTCCTGATACTCCAGACCTTGGGCGGTGCGGGTGACCTTGATCAGGCTTTGCACCGCGTCCGACTGGCCCACAGGCAGCACCATGATGCCGCCTTCGCGCAGTTGCGCCAGCAGGGGACCGGGCGGGTCTTCGGCGGCGGCGGTCACGATGATACGGTCAAACGGCGCCTGTTCAGGCAGGCCAAAGCTGCCATCGCCGGTCAGGATCGTGATATTGTGCAGGTCGAGATCGTCGAACAGCTTTTCGCATTCGCGCGTCAGGCGGCGGTGGCGGTCCACGGTATAGACGCGCCGGGCAAGGTGGCTGAGGATCGCGGCCTGATAGCCCGAGCCGGTGCCGACCTCCAACACCTTGTCGCGCGGCTGCACGTTCAACGCCTGCGTCATCAGCCCAACGACAGAGGGCTGACTGATGGTCTGGCCCGAGGAAATGGGCAGGGGCATGTCGTCATAGGCACGGTCGGCGAAATGGCCCTTTACGAACAGACCCCGGTCGACCTTTTCCATGGCGCCGAGCGTGCGCGCATCCGTGACGCCCTTCGAGCGAAGGGCGAACAGGAACTGCATCTTCTGCTCGGCGTCCCAACTCATTCGAGGCGCGCTTTCAGGTCGCTCAGCAGATCATGCGCCGTCAGGTCGGCGCGCAGCGGCGTGATCGAGATATAGCCGTCCAGATTTGCCTGGGCGTCGCTGTCGGGCGCGGTGGGGTTGTGCTGGCTGCCGCCAGTGATCCAGACAAAGCGGCGCCCGTTGGGGGCGGCATGGGGCTGCGCCGAAAAATGTGTGCCCCGTCGATAGCCCTGACGCGCCACGCGGCGGCCCTTGACCTGACTGGCCGCGACAGGCGGAAAATTCACGTTGTAGAACACGCGATAGTCTTCCTCGTCCCAATGGCCGTGGTCCAGCAGGGTGCGCACGGTTTCGGCGCCGTGGTGCAGGGCGGCCTCGAACGGATCGTCCAGTTGCAGGTTCTCGGGGCCGAAATACTGTGACAGGGCAATCGAGGGGACGCCCTGCAAAGCGCCTTCCAAGGCGGCCCCGATGGTGCCGGAATAAAGCACGTTTTCAGCGGCGTTGTTGCCCCGGTTCACCCCGGACAGGATCAGGTCGGGCTTGCTGTCCTTCAGGATCTCGTGGATCGCGGCCAGCACGCAATCGGCGGGGGTGCCTTCGGTCGTGTAGCGATAGGCGCCAAGGCGCGAGACCAGCGTGGGGTGAACATAGCTGATACAATGGCCTACGCCCGACTGTTCAAAGGCGGGGGCCACGGTCCAGACCTCGCCATCGGGTCCGGCGACGTCGCGAGCGATGGCCTCCATCACCTCTAGCCCGGGGGCGTTGATGCCGTCGTCATTGGTGATGAGAATGCGCATCGTGTTGCCCCGTGCCTGTTGCCTTTCCGCCCTGTTATCCGAGGGGAAAGGTCAGGTCAAAGGGTTGCGGGCGCGGTCAGGCGCGGCGCAGCGTGGCCAGTGTCATGATGGCCACCACGGCGGTGCCGAGGATGGTGGCGACAAGGAACGCCATGGGGCCGGACAGGTCCGTGACGATGACCCCGATCAAGGCCCAGACCACCGCCGCGCCCAGGGCGGGTTGCGGCAGGGCGCGCAGCAGGGCCAGTGCCGTGACAAGGGCGCCGACAAGGCCGATCCAACTGCCAACGACCGGTGAGATCGCGGCGAAGCTGCCCACGAGCGTCGTCGTCGTCGCCACCCAACAGGCCGCGGTCAGCCATCCCGCCAGCAGGCCGAGCGGCACTTGCAGCCACCAGACATCACGGGTTTTCATCGCGCTGCGCAGCGCCAGCAGGGCCCCCGCCAGCATCACCCAGATCAGGACCGTTGCGATCATGGGCGAGACCTGTGCGATGCCGATCCAGGCCGCGCCGATCACCTGAGTGACGAAAAGCGGCCAGCGCGTCGCGTCCCATTCGGCATTGGTGTCGCGTTTGATGAGGCCATAAAAAGCGTTCAGGATCAGGGCGATGAAGATCACTCCCCAGATCGAGAACGCATAGCCCGCGGGGGCGAAGGGCAGCGGTGTGATCGGATTGGCGAAGGCGTCGGGGGCGTAGCCGCCAAAGCCCGAGGACATGACCGACCCGGCCGCAAAGGCCAGAGCGCCGCACACAATGGCGACGGCCTTCATCTGGGGCGTGCCGCCGTTTGTGTTCCTGATTTCAGACAAGGTGGCCCTCCGCTGACAGGGTGGTCTTGCCCCCGAGATAGGGATGCAACGCCTCGGGGAGAAGGACCGAGCCGTCGTCTTGCTGGCCATTTTCCAGAACCGCGATCAGGCAGCGTCCGACAGCAAGGCCCGAGCCGTTCAGCGTGTGCACGAATTCGGGCTTGCCGCCGCCAGCAGGGCGGAAACGGGCGTTCATTCGGCGGGCCTGGAAGTCGCCGCAGACCGAGCAAGAACTGATTTCGCGGTAGGTGTTTTGCCCCGGCAGCCAGACCTCGATGTCATGGGTGCGCCGCGCGCCAAAGCCCATATCGCCGGTGCAAAGCACCACGGTGCGATAGGCAAGCCCCAGTTTTTCAAGGATTCCCTGCGCGCAGCCTGTCATGCGGTCCAGCTCGGCCCGGCTGTCTTCGGGCTTGGTAACCGACACCATTTCGACCTTTTCGAACTGGTGCTGGCGCAGCATTCCAGCCGTGTCGCGGCCCGCGCTGCCGGCCTCGGAGCGGAAGCAGAGGGAATGGGCGGTGTAGCGATGGGGCAAGGTGGCCTCTTCGACGATCTCGCCCGAGACGATGTTGGTCAGCGTCACTTCCGAGGTGGGGATCAGCCACCAGCCTTCGCGGGTCTGGTAGCTGTCTTCACCGAATTTCGGCAGTTGGCCGGTGCCATACATCATCTCTTCGCGCACCAGAACGGGACCGTTCACTTCGGTGAGGCCGTTCTCAAGTGTATGAGTATCCAGCATAAATTGGGCCAAGGCGCGGTGGACGCGGGCGACGCCGCCCGAGAGCACCACGAAACGCGAGCCGGAAAGCTTGGCCGCGGTTTCGAAATCCATGCCATCCCGGGTGGCGGCCAGATCGTAATGTTCCCTGGGTTGGAACGGGAATTCTTTCGGGGTGCCCCAGCGGCGGATCTCGACGTTGTCGGCCTCGTCCGCGCCGTCGGGAATATCGTCGTAGGGCAGGTTGGGCAGGCCTTCCAGAACCGCGCGCAGGGCGGCGTCCTTGGCCTTGGCCTCATCCTCCAGACGGGAAATTTCGTCTTTCTTTTCAGATACCAAGCCGCGCAGACGCTCGAACTCCGCCTCGTCGCCAGAGGCCTTGGCCTTGCCCACATCCTTGGAGGCGGCGTTGCGTTCGGCCTGTGCCGCTTCGGCGGCCGCGATGCAGGCGCGGCGCTCTTCGTCGAGGGCGAGAATGGCGGGCGATTGCGGCGGCAGGCCCCGGCGGGCCATGGCGGCGTCGAAGGCGTCGGGGTTTTCGCGGATGGCGCGGATATCGTGCATTTGGGGCCTCTTTCGGCGGGCGTTTCGCGCCGATCTATGCACCAAAGACAGGTGCGTTTGAACCCGAAAAGAGGGCGTCGCCATGCGTACACCCCCCGGTACACCCCCTGTGCACCCCCCGTACACCGGTTCGGCGGGTTTCTGCTGGGTCAAGCTGGATCGGATTTGACCAGGCTGTCCTGTCCGAACGTCCAAGGGGGGCAGGTGCGGAAAAGCTGGCTATGCGAAAGTTTGCTTGCTACGCTGTTCCGTACCCGAAGAAGGGGTGCAGAAAGGGATGCTTGGCACGGGCTGACGGGGCCGGTGCAGGGGCAGTTTGACCGTCGGCATCTATTGCAGGGTGGATCCGTTTCAGGAGACCTTACATGAAACAGTTTGCGATCGCCGCGCTTGCGCTTGCCACTTTTCTGCCCTCTACCGCTTTTGCCCAATCCTATGAGGTCGGCGACCTGATCCTTTACCCGTGCGTTGTGCCGGAAGGCGCGACCTCTTGCGTGGCGCGCTTTCAGTCCAGCGATATCACCACGGGGATGGTCGATATCTTCGGCGTCCGGCCGGGGGCTTTGACGAGCTATATGGCCAACGCCATCCGCCGCTATGACTGGCAGATCGGCGACGAGGTGACGTGCAGCACGGGGCCGGGGGTCATCGTTGGCATGACTGTCGTCAACGTGACGATCAGCAACAACGCCGGAACCCTCTACTCTCCGTTGATCGAAACCTGCTACGAATACATCCCCTACTGAGGCCCGCCCCGTCCACATCAACACGACAGAGCGCTGCGAGGGGGACACTTTCCCGACGGTTCCGTTCTGTCCGGGGGGCGTGGGCTGAACACGGACATCGGATATGAAGAAACTTTCAATCGCGGCCCTGGCCCTGGCAGCCGTTCTGCCTGGTGCCGCATCGGCACAAGCTTAATCCAGCGGCCAGCCGCGTGTAACGGTCAGGCGGGGTCTTCGTCACAGAAAGGGCCGCTGCCCGAAATGTCGCGCCGTGATCGACGCCGGGTGCATTGCGTTTCGCCATCCACTCACCATATCCCCCGTTATCCGGCCTTGGGGAGGGGCTTTCGGGCGAGCCTGCCTTGCGCTTCCCCCCTTGCGCCAGTAACGTGCCGCCGATTTCGCAGGGGCCCCGACCATACGGGCCCTTTCGCCACACACCACAAAGGACGCGCCCACAATGGAAGCCGCTGGCAGCTTTATCCCTCTTATCCTGATTTTCGTGATCATGTATTTCCTCATGATCCGTCCGCAGCAGCAGCAGCGCAAGCAGCACGAGGCCATGGTCGCCGCCCTGCGCCGGGGCGATCAGATCGTCACCGCTGGCGGCCTGATCGCCAAGGTGTCCAAGGTCAAGGACGACAGCGAGGTCGAGGTCGAGCTGACAGATGGCGTCAAGGTGCGGGTGGTGCGCAACACCATCGCGCGGGTCATCAACAAGACCGAACCGGCCACCGAATAAAACCGAGACAAAGGCGCGACGATGCTCAATATCCCCCTCTGGAACCGGGTTCTGATCTGGGGCCTCGTCGCCCTCGGTCTCGCCTTCGCGGCCCCGAACCTCTTTTACCCGCGCGTCGAGCGCCACAATGACGCCGCCGCCGTGGTGCAAAACGGTGGCGACGTCACCGACGAGGTGGCAGCCGATCTGGCGGGCTGGCCTTCCTTCCTGCCGTCGTCTCTGGTCAATCTGGGGCTGGATCTGCGCGGTGGGGCCCACCTGTTGGCCCAGGTGCAGGTTGAGGATGTCTATGCGGCGCGCATGGATGCGCTGTGGCCCGATGTGCGCGATGCGCTGCGCGAGGCGCGCGACACGGTCGGCACCATTCGGCGGCAAGAGGCCCCGGCGGGCGAGTTGCGGGTGCGGATTTCGCAAGCCGACGGCATGGATGCGGCGTTGGCCGTTGTGCGCGCCCTGTCGCAGCCGGTGTCCAGCCTGACCGGCGCGGGCAGCGGCACGCTGGCGGTGTCGGGCGCGGGGGATGTGATCACGGTGACGCTGTCCGAGGCCGAACGCGCCGCCACCGACGACCGCACCATGCGCCAGTCGGTCGAGATCGTGCGCCGCCGGGTCGATGAGGTCGGCACGCGCGAACCCACGATCCAGAGGCAGGGCGACGACCGCATCCTGATCCAGGTGCCGGGCATCGGCAGCGCAGAGGAGCTCAAGACCCTGATCGGCACCACCGCGCGGCTGACCTTCCACCCCGTCACGGGACGCGGCGGCAGCGACATGACCCCGCAAGCGCGCGAACTGGTGCTGCCGTCGATGGACGATCCGACCCAGTTCTATCGGCTGGAACAGACCCCTGTCCTGTCGGGCGAGGACTTGTCGGATGCGCAACCGGCCTTTGACCAGAACGGCCTGCCCTCGGTCAATTTCCGCCTGACGACATCGGGCGCGCGCACCTTCTGTGAATACAGCCAGAGCAACGTCGGTGCGCCCTTTGCGATTGTGCTGGATGGCGAGGTGATCTCGGCGCCCACGATCCGAGAGGCGATCTGCGGCGGCTCGGGGCAGATTTCGGGCAATTTCTCGGTCGAAGGCTCGACGCAACTGGCGGTTCTGTTGCGCGCGGGGGCCCTGCCAGCCGAGATGACCTTCCTTGAAGAGCGGACGGTTGGTCCCGATCTGGGGGCCGACAGCATCGCCGCGGGCGAGGTTGCCGCCGTGGTGGCCGGCTCTGCCGTGCTGATCTTCATGTTGGTCAGCTACGGCCTGTTCGGGCTGTTCGCCAATATCGCGCTGATCGTCAACGTCGGGCTGATCTTTGGCCTGCTGTCGATGATCGGGGCCACGCTGACCCTGCCGGGGATCGCCGGGATCGTGCTGACCATCGGGATGGCAGTGGATGCCAACGTGCTGATCTTTGAGCGAATACGGGAAGAATTGAAGACGGCCAAAGGCCCGGCGCGGGCCATCGAGCTTGGCTATGACAAGGCGCGGTCGGCGATCTATGACGCCAATATCACGACCTTCATCACCGCGGTGATCCTTTACGTGATGGGCTCTGGCCCCGTGCGGGGCTTCGCCATCACCCTTGGCCTTGGCATCGTGACCTCGGTCTTTACCGCCCTCTACGTCACGCGCTTGCTGGTGCTGATGTGGTTCGACCGTCGTCGACCCAAGACAATCGAGGTGTAATCCCATGCGACTGAAACTCGTTCCCGACAACACAAGCTGGGATTTCTTCCGCTTCGATGCGATCACGCTCGGCCTGTCCGGCATCGCGGTGATTGCCTCGATCATCCTGTTCTTCGTGGTCGGCCTGAATTTCGGCATCGACTTTCGCGGCGGCACCACGATCCGGACCAATGCCCATTCGGCGGTGGATGTCGGGGCCTATCGCGAGGCGCTACAGACGCTGGATCTGGGCGATATCTCGATCACCGAGGTGTATGACCCGACCTTTGCCGCCGATCAGCATGTGACCATGGTCAACGTGCAGGCGCAGGACGGGCAGGAATCGGTCACGCAGGAAACCATCGACTCGATCGAGACCGCGCTGCAAGAGGTCGATCCGACGATCACCTTCCCCTCGGTCGAGAGTGTCGGGCCGACCGTTTCGGGCGAATTGGTGCAGACCGCGATCATTGCCGTCTCGCTCGCCATCGGGGCGGTGCTGATCTATATCTGGCTGCGGTTCGAGTGGCAGTTCTCGCTTGGGGCGGTGCTGGCGCTGGTCCACGACGTGACGTTGACCATCGGGATCTTCAGCCTGTTGCAGATCCGCTTTGACCTGTCGATCATCGCGGCGCTGCTGACCATCGTGGGCTATTCGCTGAACGACACGGTGGTGGTCTTTGACCGGGTGCGCGAGAACCTGCGAAAATTCAAGCGGATGGCGTTGAAAGAGGTGCTGAACCTGTCGATCAACGAAACGCTGAGCCGGACGTTGATGACCTCGGTCACGACGCTGATCGCGCTGATTGCCCTGTTCATTCTGGGCGGTGACGTGATCCGGGGCTTTGTCTTCGCGATGATCTGGGGCGTGCTGGTCGGCACCTATTCTTCGGTCTTTGTGGCGTCCTCTTTCCTGCTGCGCTTCGGTGTGAAGCGGGACTGGTCCAAGCCCGAAGGTGGGGCCGGAACGCAGTTCGCCAAGACAGATGCCTGAAATCTTCGGATCGGCCCTGACCCTGTCGGGGCTGATCTGGCTGGCCGTCACCGCCTTGGTTGCCGGGGTCGTGCGCGGGTTTTCCGGGTTCGGGACGGCGATGATCTACATGCCTGTCGCGGGCCAGATCCTGACCCCCGTTGGCGCGCTGGTGACGCTGACGGTGATGGATGTTATCGGGCCGCTACCCAATGTGCCGCGCGCGATCAAGGACGGCAACAAGCGGGATCTGATGCGGCTGTGTGCCGGGCTGGTGGTGGCCCTGCCTATCGGCATCCTGGCCCTGACGCGGTTGCCGGTCGAGGCGTTTCGCTACGGGGTGTCGGGGATCGCGCTGGTGCTGTTGGGACTGCTGATCTCGGGTTGGCGCTATCACGGGCGGCTGACGCCGCCGTTGGTGGTGGGCACCGGGATGCTGGGCGGCTTTCTGGGCGGGGCGACCGGCCTCGCCGGGCCGCCGGTCATCATGCTTTACATGGCCTCGAACCTGCCCGCGCGGGTGGTTCGCGCCTCGCTGTTGCTGTATCTTGTGGGGGTGGATGTGCTGATGATCGGCACGCTCGGGATCATGGGGCATCTGAGTTTGGCGACGGTCGCCATCGGCGCGGTGCTGATCTTGCCTTACATGGCGGGCAATATCGCCGGGGGCTGGCTGTTCCGGCCCAAGTTCGAGCGGGGCTATCGGTGGGTGGCCTATGGTCTCATCTCGGTGTCGGCCCTGTCGGGCCTGCCGCTCTTCGACTGACGGAGGAAACATGCGCCTCAATGAAATCAGCTTTGGCGAAGCCCGGCCGGTGGATGGCTATGGCCCCGGTTTTTTCCGGATCGGCGGCGAGGTGATCGAGGGCCATGTCTTGTGCCTGCCCGACGGGGCGGTGTCATGGGACGGGTTGGAGGATATCGCGGCGCTGGAGGCGCTGGCCGGGCAGCTTGATGTGTTGCTGTTGGGGCTGGGGTCGGAGATGCGGCCCTTGCCCACCGAACTGCGCCGACGGCTGGAGGCCGCCGAGGTGCCGTTGGAGCCGATGGCGTCGCCCTCCGCTGCGCGAACCTACAACGTGTTGCTGTCCGAAGGGCGGCGCGTGGGGGCGGCGCTGATCGCCGTGTGAGACCCGATGTCGCCGCGCTGTGCGCGGCGATCCGTTGGGGGGCGGCACCCCCTGTCGTCCATTGGGCTTGACCCAATGGCACCCTGTGAACGCACCCCCCCCCCCGGAGTGTTTTCACACCGAAGAAGGACCGGTTCGGGGCCGGGTCATTCTGACAGCGAGCCCAGCATCATGACGCGCAGTTCGCGTTCCAGCTTGCGGCGCATGGCGGCGGCAAATTCGCCGTGGTTGCGGGCGTATTCGACGAAGGCGCCCGGGCCGCGAATGACCTCGTCTTCGTAGTAGTCGCGGATCAGGCGGCTGGCCCCGCCGATGGCCAGCCCGTTCACCGTGACGCCGTCGAGCGCGAAGTGGCGATAGGCGAGGCCGGGGACGAAACCGTCGTTGTTCTGACCATCACCGGCCACGTCGAGGGTGCGAAACAGGCAGGGGGGCGCTTGGGAAAACATGTCGGCGGCGAAGCCGATGGCATAGCCGAGCGCGGTCGGCAGTTCGGCGGTGCTGCGGGGGGCGGATTGCAGGATTTCGACGGTGTCGAGCACGTCCGCCTCGCCGTGCATCATGCGCCATGGCAAGAGCACGTCCTGCTGAAAGCGGCCCGACCATTCATAGATGGCCAGCGCGACAGGGCCGGGGCCGTTCAGAAGCGGGTCCATGACCTCGGGGCTGAGCAGGGCCGCGGCGAGGCCATTTCGCTGGAGCTGGTGCTCGTCTTCGTTGACCGAGGCCGAGACGTCGATGGCAAGCAGCAGGGCAAGGCGGCACTCTTGCGCCCGGGCGGCCAGAGGCGCCAGTGCCAGCCACAGGGCCAGCACCGGCAAGAAGGCGCGTTGCAGGATCACCAGTGCCCGATATTCTCCATGCTTTCCCATGGCTCGGCCGGGGGCAGGGACTCGCCCGCTTGCAGCAATTCGACCGAGATATTGTCGGGCGAGCGAACAAAGGCCATGTGGCCATCGCGGGGCGGGCGGTTGATGGTGACGCCATTGTCCATCAGGTGCTGGCAGGTCTCGTAGATATTGTCGACCTCGTAGGCGAGATGGCCGAAATGGCGGCTGTCCGAAGGCAGGCCGTCGTCGCCATCCCAGTTGTAGGTCAGTTCCACCGGGCATTCCGGCTGGGTCGGTGGGGCCATGAAGATCAGCGTGAAGCGGCCGCCCTCGTTTTCGTAGCGGCGGGTTTCCACGAGGCCGAGCAGGCTGAAAAAGGCCATGCTTGCTTCGAGATCCTTCACCCGCACCATGGTGTGGAGATATTTGATCGACATTGGGGTGCTCCCTCAATCCTGTTGCTTTTGGAAATGGTAGCGCGGGACGCGCCGCTTGTCGCGTGGGGGCGGCGATAAATTTCGCGTGGGCCAGGGCGGGGCGGGGGTGAGGCCTTGTCAGCCATGCTGAAAATACCCCTTTATCTTGCGGTCCGCCCCGGCAGTGATGCAAGATATGGGCAGGGACGAATCCGAAGAAAGAATAGACTTATGCCGCTCAGCGACGATCAATTGGCCGATATCACCGCAGCGCGCGCCGAAGCGCAACCCACTTTGCGCGCGGTGGCGCCGGGGATGGAAAAACACCTCTATACCGCGCAGCCGGTTCTGGACCACGGCTTCGTGCGGGTGGTGGATTACATGGGCGACGATGCCGCCATCGTGCAGGCGGCACGCGTGAGCTATGGCGCGGGGACCAAAAAGGCGCGCGATGACAGTGGCTTGATCCGCTACCTGATGCGGCACTGGCACTCGACGCCCTTCGAGATGTGCGAAATCAAGCTGCATGTGAAGCTGCCGGTCTTCGTCGCGCGGCAGTGGATCCGGCACCGCACGGCCAACGTGAACGAGTATTCCGCGCGCTACTCTATCCTCGATCGGGAGTTCTACATTCCCGCCCCCGACGCGCTCGCCGCGCAATCGACGGTGAACAACCAGGGGCGCGGGGAGACGCTGCAAGGCGAAGAGGCCGAGCGGGTGCTGCGGCTGCTCAAGGACGATTCGACGCGCGCCTATGACAATTACGAGGCGATGCTGAGCCAGGAGGGTCAGCAGGGGCTGGCGCGGGAACTGGCGCGCATGAACCTGCCCGCCAATATCTACACGCAATGGTACTGGAAGACCGACCTGCACAACCTCTTCCACTTCCTGCGGCTGCGGGCGGATTCTCACGCGCAGTATGAAATCCGGGTCTATGCCGAGGCGATTGCCGGGATGGTGAAGGACTGGGTGCCGGCGGCCTATGGCGCGTTCGAGGATTACCGGATGGGCGGGGTGAACCTGAGCGGCAAGGGCGTCGAGGTGATCAAACGTCGGCTCGCTGGCGAAGCGGTGACGCAGGAGACGTCTGGGATGAGCGCTGGGGAATGGCGGGAGTTTGTGGAGGTGTTTGGGTGAGTGATGTGATTTCTAGTGTGCTAGGCTCAAACGGATTTTGGCTCTTCTTTGGGATATTGGTCGGTGCCGTAGTTCAGTTCATCCTTCATCTCATGGTACAATGGCAGCAAAGGAAGACGGCTAAAAAGATTTTCTGTTCCGAAATCGAAATCAATCTAGCGTGCCTAGATGCTTTGGAAGCCGATCTTAACAACGCAAAGGATGAAATCTCTGCGAACCAGTTTCCATTTGGTCGGTTGCATATGGATATGGCGAATTTCAACTATTCCGCCATGGGACCCCTGATCAACTCAGGACATTTCCACGCACTCTTGGGCGCGTCAGGAACTGCGGCCTATTTCAGGTTTGTGAATACCTTCAACGCTGAGAAGGCACGGATCTACGAAGACCTATTCTCGTGGAAACACAAGGAAGGGCGATCTTTGGCTTTCTTAAGGCTTTGGATAGAAAAGAAAATTCCGGAAGCGCGCCAAGACTTGGTGACCATTAAAGGCCAGCTCAGCTAATCAAGCGTAGGGTGGGCAGTTCTGCCCACCAAGCTCAGATCCATCCAATGGCGGGCAAACCACCCAACCTCCTTCACCCCCAATCTGCGCGGAATCAAGGCGAAGCCGCCGCGCCATCGCCGACGCGCCCCCACGCGGAGGCGATTTGGGGGACGCCTGTGCGACGGTCGGGGTCGTCCGGGTGTGGCGGGGATAAAGCGCTCGGGTCAGGGGTCGGATCGCCGCCGCGCGCGTCGGTGATGGCGCGGCTTGTCCGGCCCCGGGGCTCCGCCCGTTCGCAGGCGAAACGCTCCCCCGGAGCGTTTCCGGGAAGCCTGCTCACCCCCACGCGGCGGCGATTTGTTTGACGCCTGCGCGACGGTCGGGGTCGTCCGGGCTTGGCAAGGATAAAGCGCTCGGGTCGGGGGTCGGATCGCCGCCGCGCGCGTCGGTGATGGCGCTTGGTCTGTCATGCCCGCTTTCGCGGGCATGACAGGAAAGCCGGGCATGACAGGAAAGCCGGGTAGGGCAGGAGGGCAGGAGGGCAGGGCAGGAGGGCAGGGCTATGGCGCGATAGGGTGGGACGGGACATAATGGTGGGGTGAACCCCCAACCTGCGCTACAATCCCCCCATGTTTGACCCGGCTCGGTTCCTGACGGCGCAAGACGCGACCTACGCCACGGCGCTGGCCGAACTCCGCGCCGGGCGCAAGCTGAGCCACTGGATGTGGTTCATTTTCCCGCAACTCACCGCGCTCGGGCGGTCGGGGACGGCGAAGCGCTACGGGATCGACGGGCTGGCGGAGGCGCGGGATTACCTGGCGCATCCGGTGCTGGGGCCGCGATTGGTCGAGGCCGCCCGCGCGGTGCTGACCCATGCCGAGGGCCGTCCCGAGGCGATCATGGGCCGGATCGACGCGAAAAAGCTGCGCTCCTCTGCCACGCTGTGAGCTACTCCCCATCGGTTGGACAGGATCTGGCGTAAATCAAGCTACTCGTTGCACCTGCTGACCGGTTTGGACCTGTCACGTCTTTGTGCCGCCCCAAGTGCTCGTTTAGGCCACTTTCCGTTCGAAGGCGACCGGGCTTTTCCA
>NZ_MNBW01000050.1 GCF_001879715.1 Nioella nitratireducens
GGGCACAAACAAACCGATATCAACCTGCTGCTGCCCTGGAATTACGGCAATCACGTGTGAACGGCGCACCGCTTACCGATCATCGACCCCGCGCAGCGGATCGACCATGCGGAAGCGTTCTTTGCCGCGACAGGCGCTGACATCCGCCACGGCGGGAATTCTGCCCACTACAGCGGCGGGACGGATCATGTGCAGATGCCGCATTTCGAGAGCTTCCGCAGCCCCGAGGCGTATTATGCCACGCTTGCCCACGAACTGACCCACTGGACAAAGCACCCCAAGCGCCTCGACCGCGAATTCGGGCGCAAGACATGGGGCGACGAAGGCTATGCCCGCGAGGAACTGGTCGCCGAGCTTGGCGCAGCCTTCCTTTGCGCCGATCTGGCGCTGACTCCCGAGCCTGGCACCGATCACGCGGCCTATATCCAGAGTTGGCTCAAGGTTCTCAAGAACGACAAACGCGCGATCTTCAGCGCCGCCGCCCATGCACAGCGCGCAGCCGACTTCCTGAAGAGTTTTCAACAGCAACCCGAGCAGAAGGAGGGCGTCGCCGCGTAAGCGGCGACGTTTGAAAAAATTCGCGGCTGGCCTCAGGCCAGCCGCGCTATCCGTATCGGTTCTGTTGGCTACGACGGACGCAGGCGACTAATTTTGGCAAACAGCTTCTTATCCCAGTCACCTAGATCGTCAGGGATACCAAGCTGGCCGAGATCGACTCCGTTGGACGGCGAAAAGGTATGCCCACCGCTCACGTCATCAGCCGCAGCCTCTGGCGAATGGTACGAGCCAAGGTTCTCATCGCCGAACATGACTTTCCAACGTCCCTCTGGTTCTGGCATAATGCTCACCGTTCCGTGGGGCGTATAATACTGATAATAATATACATTCCGATCCATGCTCTGTCCTTGCTAACCAAATGTTTGTTCAGTCGAAACTACCAGACGTTTCCCTGTTAGTCACGCTATGGTTGTTCGGCAAAAAGCTTGCGAGTATCGATCACAAATGTCGGCAACCCGCCGCCTGCGGGTTGCCGTGAAACTATCGGCGACAGGATGGCCAAGTCGTCTGGCCTATCGCGCGCTCGATGTTTTCGAGGGTTGCCAGGATATGGCGGCGCTCCGCTTCATCGAGGGTAGGCTCAGTGAGAAGCCAGGTGAAAAACTGGTGCAATTCGCCAAGTTGTTGAGCCGTCAAGCCTTGCAGCTCGTGCATGGTGATGAGTGCGATCATGTGATCCTCCGTTTCGTTTCGGACCCGACCAATTCGGGCCTTCTCGGGGATCGGAAGGCGCAGGACGCGGCTGTTATCGGCCACCTACGGTCGCAACGCAGTGGAGCAGGCTTTCACGCCTTGGTCGCATACGCAGCCCTTTCTGCCATTCATGATTTTCGGAAGAGCCGAAGGATGGGTGCGAGGGGAACGGGGGATCAATGCGTCTGATGCGGCAGCACCTGATACAGCCGATCAAGCGTCGGATCATCGACCACGACGACCTTAACAGGCCCGTGCAGGTCTTGGTTTTCATACAGAAGCATGAAGCGCTCGGCGTAGAAGTGATCGGTATCGCTTGCCTCACGGGATATCCGCTGAGCTTCCTCTCCCCATTCACGGGTTTCCGCCGTACCCGCATATGCGGCTTCGTAGAGCTCAAAGATGCGGCGCGGCACGTAGGCGATACAGTCAAATTTCTCCATGTTCTTCTCCTTATCAGTCATCGTTCGAATCCAAAATCGCGCCCTTTATCGCGTCCGCGCTTGCGCCCCTCGCGATCCTTCTCGCGGTGCGGGCTGGAGCGTTCGGGCAAGTCCATTTCCTGGTAGCGAGCGATATCCTCGCGCAGCAGGAGCAGATCGGTTTGCTGCCGCTCGCGTTGTTCATGAATTTGCCTTTGCAGATCGCGGCGTTCGTCGAGCTGACTGGCAACCAGCTTGTCGCGCTCGGCCCGATCCCGCAGAAGAGCAGCCCATGCTTCGCGCTCGTTCTGCGCCCTGATCTTGGCGTAACTGCCCGTGATCCGTTTCCAAACGCCCGAGAAACCGCGCGGCAACCGCGCCGCGCGCGCATTAGCTTCCGCGATCCAGCGCTTTTCCAGAGCATCGTGGAGCATCTGCCGTTCCTGACGGTGACGCCCCGCCATTTCGCTGCGCTCGAATTCCAGCGCTTTCTGGCCACGTGCCGCTTCGAGCTCGGACTGCCTCACGAAGTACTTGAGGCGTTCGGACATCTGCGCCGCCATTGTTTTCCGCGCTTCATCGACCGAAGGCAGGTTCTCGGGATCGCCGAGGCGTTCCGCGACATCCTTCGTTTTCACGCCTGCCTGACGCCCCACGGCATAGACCTCGCCGCGAAAATCGACAGCGACGAAGCCGCGCCGATCTCCGCGCGCAAGCGTGAAACCGCGTTCTTTGAGAGCTTGCGCGAACGCGGAAGCTGAATTCGAGTGTTCCCAGCATTCCCTGAAAAGCGTCTTGATTTGTTTGGGGTTGAGGCCGACGCGCCGCGCTTGCTGCCATTCTTGCAGCGTGTAGCGGAGCGGATCGCGCTCCCGCCAATCGAGCAAGCCTTTCGGCATCTCCCAACCATGTTCGCGGAACAGGTTACGCGACACATCCCGCAGGCGCAGCTTGTAGTGCGAGATATTGATCGCCCGCATCCTTTCGGAATCGATCCGCGACCAGACGACATGAGCATGCCGCCGTCCGTCTTTCTCGTGGAAGACAATCGCGCGGGGCTGATCTTCGAGGCCGAGCTTGCGCTCGACCGTATCGGCAGCCCTCTCGAAATCCTCGACGGTGGGATCGGCACCGCCAGGCGGGTTGAGGCTGGCCGAGAACATGTAGTTCTTGCAGCGCGTGCCAGCCGCGATGGCATCGAGTTCCCGAAACGCATCCAGCAGATCATCGCTGACAAAGCCGCGAACCTCATGCAGCTCGACATGATCGTTTTCGCGCATCGAGAGCAGATAGCGAGCGAGTTGCGCGCCGCCGCCGCGTTCTTTGGCCTTGAGGATCATGGCTCGCACCCAGGCTCGTCACGATAGATACCGCGACCGAGCGCCATAAGGAGCTCTTCGCGCATCACTAGCACCGCCGCGCAGGCTTCGCGCAGTTCCGCCTCGGTTTCGGGCGTAACGGGCAAGGAGCCCGTATTCACGGCTTTGGCGAGCTGGTTCAGGTTGGACGACAGACGCGACGAGCCGAGCGCGCCCAGAACGCGCCCCAAAGCCTCATAATCCTTCACGGGAGCTTTGCTGCGCGTTTTGCGCGGTGCAGCATCCTCACCGAACAGCCGTTCACGGATATACGCGCCGAGCGACATATCCGCTGCGTCCTGTTCGAGCTGCGCCCGTTCTTCAAACGTGAGGCGCAAAGAGAACGGCGTCGGCTTGCCATCAGTCGGTTTTCTGGGTGCCGAGTGCGCCGCTGACTTGTTGAAATTATGGACGGGGATTTTCATCACGCACCCCCTGACCGCTACGGTCAAGTTGCGTGAGATGCCGCTCCCATTCAGCTAGGACCTCGAAGAGAGTGTTCGAACTTTCTCCTTCGAGGTGCGCCAAACTTTTCAATGGCTTATATATCTCGTCCGGCTTGGCGCGGTGGTGCAGGAAGCACATAGGAAGCACGGCGTAGGTAATCGGCGGTCATTTGCGGTCGAATCCTAACCCATTTTTCCTAGGCTAGCAGTTCGGGCATGATCGACTTCATGCCAGATTGAAACTCACCCTGTCGTCCGTTCCCCGGAAAGGGGACCACGCGCAAAGTGCAGTTTGTTCCCGATGCCTCCATAGATGCTCTGACCGATGCTTCGTTGCCTTTCATGAAGGCAACAACAAGCGGCGCGTCGTAGTCCCTCAATCGCTTTGCCCGTGATGCGATGCTGGCGGCGTGGGTCGCCTGCCGTTCTGTCCGGGACAGCCAGTTCACCGGCTCCAGTACCAAATCATCCAGATAGAAGCCCGCTTGTTTGAAAGCTGCGACAAAGGACGGGCAGTCTCCGATGCGTGGCGCGAGAGCTTGGCGAAACTGCCCGTGAACTGAGCTACTCCCCATCGGTTGGACAGGATCTGGCGTAAATCAAGCTACTCGTTGCACCTGCTGACCGGTTTGGGTTTCGTCTTTTCGCAGCCAGTAGACCACGGCCGGGGGTTTGCCGCCAAGGGCGGAATGGACCTGTCACGTCTTTGTGCCGCCCCAAGTGCTCGTTTAGGCCACTTTCCGTTCGAAGGCGACCGGGCTTTTCCA
>NZ_MNBW01000051.1 GCF_001879715.1 Nioella nitratireducens
GGGGTCGAGTGGGGCTGAGTGCAGAAAACCCCTTTAAGGTTTCTGTTGGGTTGTTTGCGCGTTGAGACTGACGCTCACGGTTCGTTCGCTCCGAGATACCGATAGATTGTCGCTTTTGAGAGGCTGTAGTGTGCCATCAGATCTTTGATCAGCATTCCAGCGGTACGCTTTTTGCGTAGCTCAACGATCTGATCTTCTGAAAGCGCGGGTCGTTTGCCGAACTGTACGCCGCGATCTTTGGCCTTCTTGATCCCATCCATCTGTCGCTCGGCGCGTATTTCGGTTTCGAACTGGCCAATGGCTCCGAGCATGTTGAACAGCAGCCGCCCGGTTGCGTCGGACGTGTCGATATTCTGATCGAGCACGACCAGATCGACACCTTTCTGTTTCAGTGTTTCAGCGATCTGGCAAAGGTGTAGTGTGGATCGCGCCAATCGGTCGATACGTGTGACAATCAGCTGGTCACCGTCGCGGACGTAATTCAGGCATTCTTTCAGCTGAGGGCGGGCGTCCGTCGTACCACTGCGCTTCTCTTCGAAAAGCTTGTCGCAGCCATCCAGCTTTTCGCGCTGCACGTCCAGAGATTGTCCGACTGAGCTGACGCGGGCGTATCCGACTTTGGCCATAGTGTCTCGAATAAATTCAGAGGTCTTGCGACTGTCATATTGAGACATTGAAAAAGACATGGCAAGCGAATGGTCTCAATTTCTACAGTTTTGAAGACCCTCTCCGTATAGAAAGACGACCCTCATGGCACACCGAGCGGTTCTGACCGCGCGACAGCGCGCGGCCCTTTTCCACCTTCCAACGGATGAGGCGTTGATCCTTCGGCATTACGCCCTGTCCGATGAAGACATCGATTTTATCCGCACCCGCCGCCGCCCTGAGAACCTGATCGGATTTGCGCTGCAGCTTTGTGCCCTTCGATATCCGGGACGGCTGCTGAGGCCCGGAGAGATCATCCCCAAAGAAATGTCTGACTTCATCGCCGCCCAGCTCGGCGTCAAACCCGATGACCTTCTACATTATGCCGAGCGAGAGAACACACGGCACGAGCACCTGGAAGTACTGCGCAAGATTTATAGGTACGAGATGTTCAAGGGCAAGCGGGTCAAACAGATGCGTGCGTGGCTTGATCAGAATGCCGAAGGTGCGCAATCGAGCGAAGGTCTGGTGAGGGCCTTTGTGCAAGAATGTCGTGGGCGGCATATCATCCTGCCGGGAACGACTGTCATGGAACGGATGTGCGCCGACGCGCTTGTTGCTGCCGAACGCCGGATCGAAACTCGGATAACGGCGCGCCTTGACCGCGCGATGCGCGCTCGTCTCGATGGCTTATTGAATGAGGAAGAGGAGGGCCAAACCACCACGTTCGTGTGGTTGCGCCAGTTTGAGCCAGGCAAGAACTCCGCAGATATCAACCGCCTGCTTGATCGGCTGGAGTTTCTGAAGGCGATTGCCTTGGCACCAGAAATTATGGACGACATCCCAGCACATCGGGTCACGCGGCTGCGCCGTCAGGGAGAACGCTACTTTGCGAAAGGACTACGTGACATCACCAGTGACCGCCGCCTTGCCATCCTGGCCGTCTGCGTCGTGGAATGGAGCGCTGCCATCGCAGATACCGTTGTGGAAACACATGACAGGATTGTAGGCAGCGTCTGGCGGGATGCGAAACGGATCTGCGACGCGCGGGTCACGGAAGCTCAGGCGGACGTCGCAAAGACCCTGGCTGGATTTGAGACCCTGGGATCAAACCTATTGATGGCCAAAGGCGACGATGCCGCCCTCGCCAATGCCGTCGATAGTTCTTGCGGCTGGAGCGGCCTTGAAAGTCTGGTCGCGCAAGCAACACAGCTTCAGGCAACGGTGAAAGCAGATACTCTGGCCCATGTGTCCAAGGGCTTCCACCGGTTCAAACGCTATGCTCGGCGCATGTTGAATGCTCTGGATATGACATGCGCCAGTGTGGCCCAGCCATTGATCACGGCAGCGCAGATTATCCGTGACAAACAGGATATCCCGGCCACATCGCTGACCTTTTTACAACCACGTTCGAAATGGCGACCGCAATTCCGCGCGCCCGATATTGATCAAGAGCGGCTGTGGGTTGTCGCCGTCCTGTGCCACCTGCGCGATGCGTTCCGTTCTGGCGATATCTGGCTTCCGCATTCGCGGCGTCATGCCGACATGAAGCAAGCCCTTGTGTCCATCGATGCCGCCCGCGCCATGGGGCTTTCAATGCCACTGGAACCAGAGATCTGGATGGCTGATCGAAAGCGCCGCTTGGAAGAGGGGCTGAAACGGCTGGCCAAGGCGGTGCGCTCCAAAACCTTGCCGAGTGGAGTCATTGAAGACGGCGTTTTGCGCGTGAGCCGTCTTGACGCCGATGTGCCGGAGGAGGCCGGTGATCTCGTCCTCGATCTTTACCGTCGTCTGCCGGAGACGCGGATCACCGATATTCTCACAGAGGTCGACAAAGACACCGGCTTCACCGAAGCCTTCACGCATCTGCACACCGGTGCCCCATGCCGTGACAAGATTGGCTTGCTGAACGTGCTCCTGGCGGAGGGTCTCAATCTAGGCCTGAGCAAAATGGCAAATGCCACCAACACTCATGACTTCATACAGCTTTCCCGTTTGTCACGGTGGCATGTCGAAAGCGAGGGAATGGCCCGCGCCCTGGCCATGGTGATTGATGCGCAGACCCACCTGCCAATGACCAAATTCTGGGGTGTAGGGAAAACGGCTTCCAGTGATGGGCAGTTTTTCCCAACGACGCGGCAGGGCGAGGCAATGAACCTCATCAACGCAAAATACGGCAACGAGCCGGGCATAAAGGCCTACACCCACGTCTCTGACCAGTATGCGCCATTCGCCACTCAGGTCATTCCCGCCACGGTGAGCGAGGCACCTTATATCCTCGACGGCTTGCTGATGAACGAGGCGGGACGGAAGATAAAAGAGCAGTATGCCGACACCGGCGGCTTCACCGATCTCGTCTTCGCCGCCACGTCCCTGCTCGGGTACCACTTCCATCCCCGCATTCGCGACCTGTCCTCCAAGAGGTTGCATGTGTTTGACCTCCGCGCTGTTCCCAAAGAGCTGAAAGGGTTAACCGGGGACAAAATTCGGGAAGCGAAGATCGTCGAAAACTGGCCGGATGTTTTGCGCTGTATCGCAACAATGCTGTCGGGCCGGATGCAGCCAAGTCACCTCCTCAAGAAATTGGCCGCGCGCCCGAGGCAACATGATCTGGCGTTGGCCTTGCGGGAGATCGGCCGGGTCGAACGCACATTGTTCATCATCGAATGGCTGCTCGACACCGACATGCAGCGCCGCGCCCATATCGGCTTGAACAAGGGAGAGGCACATCACGCCCTGAAAGGTGCTCTTCGGATCGGGCGTCAGGGAGAAATCCGCGACCGTACCACGGAAGGACAACACTTCCGCATCGCTGGCCTCAATCTGCTGACCGCCATCATCATTTATTGGAATTCCAAACAGCTCGGAAACGCTGTGGCAAGGCGACAGCGGGCAGGATTGGATTGCCCACCCGAACTCCTCGCCCACATATCGCCGCTTGGGTGGGCCCATATCATCCTAACAGGCGAATATCGTTGGCGGAAAATAGAAGCGCAAAATCCTTAAAGGGGTTTTCTGCACTCAGCCCCACTCGACCCC
>NZ_MNBW01000052.1 GCF_001879715.1 Nioella nitratireducens
AAACCCAAACCGGTCAGCAGGTGCAACGAGTAGCTTGATTTACGCCAGATCCTGTCCAACCGATGGGGAGTAGCTCAATGACCTGATCGAGATCGCAACTCTTACCCGACGCGAAGTCGAACACATGGTCGTTGCCTACAACTTCGATCTGCGTACCAACGAACTAAACACTGAACTTGTGCCGAACCCCAATGCGGGAAGAGAGCACGTCTTCAAAGCGTATCGCCTTGACGGCGACCCGTTAACGCCCGTCACTTTGGTCGAGCGTTCACGAGAGAAGGCCGAAGCCGCATATCAAGATTTGTTTTCTGATGCTGATGATGAAGGTGACGATTTAGAATCATGAATGGGATTGGTAGGCCGTGATCGTTCTTCGAAATAGTTTGAACTGGGAGTGCGGCAGTTGACCAATCCCGCACGCAATACACGAGGTTCTTTGTGGAGGCGATGGGATCTTCATTTGCACGCGCCTGGCACGAAGTTGTCCAACGGATTCGGCGACCCTGATGAAGACACACTGAAATTGTATGTCGAGGCGTTAGAGGCGTCAGAGGTTCAGGTCTTCGGTATCACCGACTACTTCTCGTTTGACAGCTATTTTTCCGTTAAGAAGGCATATCAAGAGGCGTATCCTGAAGGTGAAAAGCTCTTCATCCCGAATATCGAATTTCGCCTGACAGAAACAATCAGCAAGGACGCACGGCACGTTCATACTCACGTGCTCATCGATCCAAAAGCCGCGACGGAAGCAAAACTCACAACACTGCTGAGCGACCTGCTGACGCATATCACGCGAGGCGGGGGGCGGGTGCGGTGCGGTGAGCTGTCGTCAAAGGGCGAATACGAGCAAGCCACGGTTAGCATTACCGAGCTGCGAAAGGCGCTTGAAGCGGTCTTTCCCGACCGCACCGCCTACATGATCGTGACTGCCGCGAACAATGACGGCCTCAAAGGTGTGGATACGAAATCTCCGAGAAGCATCTCGATATCGGACGAGCTGGACAAGGCGAGCGATGCCTTCTTCGGGTCATCGAAGAACACGGTATATTTCCTGAAGGCGGATCGCTACGAGGACGCAGCGCCTTCTGAGCCGAAACCAGTCTTTTCTGGGTCAGACGCCCACTCCTTCGACGATCTTGTCAGACTGTCGGGGGACGAGGCGGGCTACGAGGCGACATGGATCAAGGCCGACCTTACATTTCGTGGGCTAAGGCAGACGCTCTTCGAACCGAAGGGGCGCGTTCATATCGGCGAGCAGCCGACCGTTCTGCAACGGCAGGATCAGGACGCGACACGGTTCATTTCCGAGCTGCGGATCGATCATGTTGCGGGATACTCTGGAGGCAACGGGTCTTGGTTCAAGGATGTCGTCATACCCTTCAATCCTGAATTGACAGCGATTATCGGCAACAAGGGCAGCGGCAAGAGCGCCGTCGCCGATATAGTCGGTTTACTCGGGGAGTCGCGTCAGTCCGAGCATTTTTCATTTCTTACCGACAAAAGCCAAAACCGAAAATTCCGCCAAAAAGGTTACGCTGAGAACTTTGTCGGAACGCTGACCTGGGCCAGTGGTGTAAAGCCCGAGAAGCGGCTGGATCAGGACGTTGATCTGCAAAAGCCCGAGGTCGTGAAGTACCTTCCCCAGAACTACTTCGAGAGCCTGACGAACGAGATAGAGGTCAAGGCGTTCAGGGAAGAAATCGAAGAAGTAGTATTCTCGCACGTCGAAGAATCCGACCGCATGGGAAAATCGACCTTCTCGGACCTTGAAGAGCTGAAAACTGCCCAGAGCAAGAGCGATATCAGTGCGCTAAAAGTGCGGCTACGAGAGCTGAACATCGAAATCGTCGAGCTTGAGGAACAGGCGAACCCTGCGACGAAAGCCGCGCTCACCGAACAGCTCAAACAAAAGCAGGAAGAATACCGCGTTCTCGAAGCCTCCAAACCCCCCGAGGTTGTGAAGCCCGAGGGTGAAACCGAAGAGCAGAAAGCGATTGCCGACCAGATCGGGAAAGTCAGGCAGGATCAGTCCGATCTTGAGGGTCGCGGAAAGGAGGCTGTTGAGAAGCTGTCTTCACTCAAGAGCGATCTAGTCGGCCTGAGCGGCATCAAGGAATCGGCTACGGCGCTAGACTCACAAATGAAGAGCGCCAAAGAGGAACTGCGGACGGAATGCGCGCGCTTCGGTCTGGATATCAATGCGATCATCACCCATCGCATCGATACGACGACGATAGACGCCAAGATTGCAGAAGTTTCGGCGACGATCAACTCCCTCGAAGCCGATAGCAAGGTTGCTATCACAGACGCTACCAAGCTCTCGACCCTCGTCAGCGTTCCCGATCTACGTCGGGCGCACGTATTCCTCACTGAGAAGCTGAAGGCGTTGCAGGAAACGCTCTCAGCGCCACAGCGCCGCTATCAGCGCTATGTACAGGCGATGTCTGATTTGGCGGGGAAGATGACGGCTGTAATGGGTGAGGATGAGAACCCCAAACCTGGAACGATAAAGGATATCGAGAAGCGCATCGGCTACATCGAGAACGATCTGACCGCGAAACTGGATGGCAAGTACGCCGACCGCGATCAGATTGCCCGTTCGATCTTCGACGCCAAAAAGAAGGTACGCGCGTTCTATGAGGTGCTGAAATCGAGCGTTGAAGAGCGACTGGCGACAGTGCGGTCAGACGAGTTCGAGGTGGCGATTGATGCTTCGTTCGTGCCTTTGCACGAGTTCCATGAACGGTTCTTTGATCTTGTGAACCAGGCTTCGAGCGGCCCATTTCGCGGAACTGTTCAAGGCGGTGCAGAGCTTGAATCGCGTATAGCCGAAACAGACTGGAATGATGTCGAAAGCGTCCTGACATTCGCCAACGGTATCCTCGACGCCATTCGCACTGAGGACGTGAGCAAGCAGGTTAAGGATGTTAAGCGCCTCTACGATCTCCTGTTTTCTTTCGAGTATTTTGACGCGCGTTACGAGTTGCGCCTAGGTGGTAAGAACCTGAACCAACTTTCACCAGGCGAGAAAGGTCTGCTCCTTCTTGTCTTCTATCTCCATCTGGACAAGGAGAAGACGCCGCTCATCATCGACCAACCCGAGGACAACCTCGACAACGACAGTATTTTCAGCGTTCTGGCAACATGTATCAGGCAGGCCAAGAAGAGCCGTCAGGTCATCCTCGTAACCCACAACCCGAACCTTGCCGTTGGAGCGGACGCGGAGCAAATCCTCTACGTGTCATTGGACAAGGCGGCGGACTATAAGTTCTCGTATGAGGCAGGCTCTATCGAAAACCCGAGAATCAATGATGTGATCGTCAAGATTCTCGAAGGCTCGAAACCTGCGTTTGTACAGCGGCGCTTGAAGTATCAGATCAAGTAGGCAGGCGCACCCTTTAGGGCGGGCTGTCGTGAACCGAGCCCGCCATAGGCGGTCTCGGCCATGCGGCTTCCATCCCTTGCGCATCATCGGCCAGCCCTGAAGGGCTGACGTTCTTTTTCCTGTTTGGGGCCTGCGGCGTAACCGCTCCATTGGCAGCGCCTGCCTGAGGCTGGGGCGATGATCTAAGAGACGTCGCTAATGACGTCTCTTATGC
>NZ_MNBW01000053.1 GCF_001879715.1 Nioella nitratireducens
CTTCCTGTGCCCATAGCTCGTCTCCTTTGCTGCACATTATGCTATCAAAGGAGCGGCACCAAACCGCGACAGGTCCAATATTTGCTCGAGTTGCCGTGTAGAGCTGACGGTATTCGTCAGGTGAAAACCACGCGCGATGCACCACCTTGCCCGAAGCGCGATAGGGCGCTGAGAGATCGGGTAAGTGATCAAGCCAGCCTTTGCGGATGGCTGTTTTCAACACCAGGCGAAGGGTTACAATCTCGTCATGGAGCGTAGAATACGCCGGCGACTTGTCGTTTGCCGGGTTTTGGATGCGTTCAACGCGATAGTCCTGAACCGCTCCTGCTTTGATCTGCGATAAACCCATCTTCGCGAAGAACGGCATCAGATGCAGACGGATTCTTGCCTTGTGCCCCTCAACCCATTTTGAACTCCTCTCACCCTCGGTGATGACCTCATATTCCTTTTGGAAGGCTACCGCCGCGTCAGAGAAGGTGTGCTCAGTGATCAACTCGCCAGCCCGCTGCTTCCCTCGAAGCGTGAGATACCAGTCCTCAGCGAACTCCTTGGCGGCCGCCAAGCTTTCTTCCTTTGTCGTCGTGCGGTGGTTCTTGCTTTGCAGAAAAGTGGAACACTGCCAGTACCGGCTGTTTTCGCGCCGGTACACGTGAACTTTCCCGCCTAGAATCGTGTGTTTTGCCATGGAAACGCGCCCCGGCTGCACATGTGTGAAAGTGTGTAAGATGTGTGTAAGGCTATTTTCAACGAAACAAGCGGTCAAGCCTTCGATCAACCTCTTGTTTTCATTGGTATTTTGGTTGCGGGGGTAGGATTTGAACCTACGACCTTCAGGTTATGAGCCTGACAGTTTTCGAGTATAGGTGCGATCCACCTCGATCTAATCGACTTAACCGTGCTCCGTCTGGTCCCTGGGGTACAATACCCGCGCCTTAGGGTAACCCGGCCCCTTGAACCTTGAGCAGTGCCTGATTTCGACAAGGTTGCAGTCGAGGGCAAAGAGCGCCTGGGACATGGAGTCGACCTGGTCATCGTATTTGCCGTTGGGGAAGGCGGCTGCCTCGGCCAGGAACTGTTCTTTCCAGGGGGCCGTCCTCGGCAAGCGAACCTGACCGTCTTCCAGCTTGGGCGATTGGATGGCCATGCGCTCGACCTTCGAGCCTTTCGGGGTGTACCATCGGACACCTTTGCGATCCTGCCGCTCAAGCTGCTGAGCAAAGCCTGTTCCCACTCCGACTGATTCAACCATGATGAGGTTCGGCTTCCAT
The DNA here is from genome assembly GCF_001879715.1 of Nioella nitratireducens. Classification (GTDB taxonomy): domain Bacteria; phylum Pseudomonadota; class Alphaproteobacteria; order Rhodobacterales; family Rhodobacteraceae; genus Nioella; species Nioella nitratireducens. The sequence continues at coordinate 1,269 of NZ_MNBW01000053.1, forward strand.
TTCTCCCGCAGTTTTGCAGCGATGCGCAGCAAATCTGGTTGTAACTGCTGGCCGCGATAGACGTCGAGCAGATCCATATGATTGCCAAGCAGGCCCCAGGTCGTACAGACCGAGTAATCGTTGGTTTCCCCCGGAATTGCAGCGGTGTCCCAACTCTGGGTGATTGCCTCATAATCGCCAAGTCTGAGATTTTCGGGGATTTCCCCAAACCACTCGGGCTTGATGATACTGCCCCCGGCCGGTTGCGGAGCCTGCTGGTACTGCGCCTCAAAAGCCCGGGTCCCCATCTCCCGACACTTTTCCTCGAACTGCGGAATATCCATGTGCTCGGGTAAAAGCGCGGTCCCCTTTTCGCGGTTCCAGTCCAGATTGTCGGTCAAGGACACCTTACAGTCGCAGCGCGCGATTGCGGGAAGCTCCAGAACTTCCCAGCCCCTGGTCGCAATGAGGCGGCCCGGCAAGTCATCATGGTGCAACCTCTGCGCCACCACGATGACGGCGCCCATCTTGGGATTGTCGAGGCGCGTCATGACCGTGTCGGTAAACCATTGATGAAGCTTGTCTCTATGAGTTTCAGAGGCCACGTCCGCTGCCTTCGAGGGATCATCGAGGATCAGGAGATCGCCACCTCTGCCGGTCAAGGCTCCCCCAGAGGATGTTGCCATCCGAAAGCCGTGTCGCGTGGTTCTGAGTTCCTCGACCGAGCTCCGCTTCGGGTCCAGCTGGAGGCCGGGGAAGACACCTCGGTAGGGGGCTGAATCGATCAGCCGGCGGCTGTCGCGGCTGAATCCCTCGGCAAGATCGAGGCCGTAGCTCATGCAAATGATCCGCCGGGCCGGGTTCCGCCCCAAGGCCCAGGCCGGGAAGACGACACTGGCACAGAAGGATTTCAGGTGGCGGGGTGGCAACAGGATCAGAAGACGCCTTACGTCGCCGCGCTCGACGCGTTCCAGGGCATGGCAAATGGCCCGGACGTGGTATCCTTCATGGAACGGGGTGCCAGGCCGCAGTTCCAGGAAGGCGCGGTGTACGAAGGGGAATAGCTCTTGCCGATACAAGGACCGCACGTCTTTGGCCGCGGATGGATCAGTCATCGTGCCCACCTCCCTGAACTTGCTCGTCCCCCTTCTGGGCGTTCAGCTCCTCCTCCACCGCCTCTACAAGCCCGACCCAATCAGCATGAGTCTTCAGAACCGCGAGATCCGCGTCCGCCAAAACCAAGTCCGCCTCGGGACCAAGCGGGGCGTCACCCTCATCGGCAAGCTGAATGAGAAGCTTCAGATGTTGGTGACTACCCTTCGTTGCCTTCTGGACCAGCATCTCCAAGGCAGCTTCGCGCTTGGACATCTGCACCTGTTGGCCGTTCTTCGTAACAGAAAGCTTTGCGTTAAGGATTTTTTCGAGCGTCGCCTGCAGTGAGGCCTCCTTCTTGGCCTTGCCACTCGGGTTGCCAGACTGCCCTTTCTTGAACTGGGTGTGCTTCGGCGGCTTGCCATAGCCCACCTCGTAGTCGTCCCCCGCGGTCTCATGAGTCCCCATCAGAAGTCCTCCTCGATCTTGTGAGATGTCGGGGGCGGCGGGGTGCCCACTGCTTCGCCCTCCATGGCCGTAAACCTGCGCCCGGTCTCGGCATGAACGGCCGTCTCACCGGTCAGAGATTGCCAACGGCGGATCGCCACATCGACATAGCCGGGATCCAGCTCGATCCCGATACAGCGCCGCCGACACCGCTCCGCGGCAAGCAGCGTCGTCCCGGAAGACCGCATCAAACATGCGGTCTTCCAGGAAGTCAGCAAGCGCGGCTCTGTCCAAGGCAGAGCCACAGAAGATCCTGTGATCCCCGAGAATCCATCGATCCCCAGGCTGCGTGACCGCCGGTTGCGCCGCCAACTCTGCCAGGTCATCCGCATCCGCGGCGTCCGGCTCCGTGACATCACTTTCTTCGAACACCAGCGCCTCAAGTTGTTGGGATGATCGCAGCCGGGATGGCCTTTTCGCAAGCCGGGGCCGTCTGCGGCTGTTCTGCCAAGACCGCTGCG
>NZ_MNBW01000054.1 GCF_001879715.1 Nioella nitratireducens
GCGTCAATCCCGATGAGGTCACCGCTGAAATCGGTGATCACATCCGCGCCGCCATTGTAGATGAACGTGTCGACGCCCGCGCCACCAGTAAGGGTGTCATTGCCTGTCCCGGTCTCGAACCGGTTGTCCTCGGCATCCCCAGTGACCTGAGCGTCATAGGTCCCGCGCAGCATCAAAGATTCGATGTTGGAAATGGAGTCCGACTGGGTCGGGTCGCCCAATTGCCCTGAATAGCCAGTGGTCAGGTCGAGCTGATAGACGAAGCCTGCGGGCAGGGTGAAATCTCTCAGGTCTATTTCAAGCGTGTCGACCCCGTCACCGCCATCGACCGTGTCGCTGCCACCGTAGAGACGGATCCAGTCGTTGCCACCGGCGGCGTTAATGCTGTCATCGCCATCGCGGTCCGCGAAATAGTTTTCGTTATCATCCCCGATCAGGGTGTCATTCCGGTCGGTGCCCTCGACAGCCTCGATCCCGCTGAGGCTGTCGGTGTCGCCGTAGCTATCCGTTGCGACACCGGTCGCGAGGTTCACGTTAACCCCGTTGGTCCCGCCCTGCTCCAGCCAGTACTGGACCGTGTCCCAACCGCCATTGCCGTTGATCGTGTCATTGCCCGCTTCGCCGACCCAGGACTCGTCGCCCTGCCCGGTGCCGGAACCGCCGTTCGATCCGTTGAAGACGTCCGCGTCCTGCGTGCCATTGAAGTTGTCGGCATAGGTGAAGGTGTCGTTCACCACACCGGCGTTGTTGCTGGTGGTCGTCCCGGTGCCGTTCGCGCCAACCGTGATGACGACCCCGCCCGTGCCCGCGACGTTTTCATAGATGACGTCGATGCCGCCGCCACCGCGGTCGGCGAAGGCCTGGGCGTGGCCGATGATCGTGTTGCTGCCGGCGCCGCCTTGAATGATGTCGCCATAGCCCTGCGATGCAGAATCGCCGCCAGACGCGTCAAGGGTATCGTCGCCGTCCCCCCCCCGGAGGTTATCGCGTCCGCCACCACCGCTCAGGCTGTCATTGCCATCACGACCTTCCAGATCGTTGTCTTCTCCATCCCCGATGATGGTGTCGGCAACATTCGTGCCCGTGACACGCTCGAACCCGGACAGGGAATCCGTGTCTCCGAACCCGTCGATTGCAACGCCGGTTGTCAGGTTGACGTTCACGCCGGACGCCCCGCCGTAGCTGGCGTCACGGTCATAGCGCACGCGGTCGATACCAATACCGCCGTCAAGTATATCATTGCCTTGAAGGCCGCGGATATGGTTGTCGCCATCGTCGCCGGTGAGCGTGTCGTTGAACATCGAGCCACGGATCATCTGGAAGTTCGAGATCGTGTCCGTTCCGGCGCCGCCTGTCGCGATGCCCGTCGCCAGGTTGACGTTCACGCCCGCGATAGCATCCGTATAGGCAACCTGGTCATAGTCGGCCCCACCATCGAGCGAGTCATTCCCAAGGCCGCCGACGATGTAGTCATCGCCGGCACCGCCCAGCAACGTGTCGTTCCCGCCATTGCCGCGGAGCTCATCAACCCCAGCACTGCCGTCGAAAAACTCGCCGGTACCCGACCCGTTGAACGTATCATCCACAGAGACGACCGCGTTCAGAATCGCTGTCGTCGGATCAATCGGCGCACCCGGCCCGTAGGCGCCTGTCGGAAGGGCCACCGACGAAACGCTGGCAACCAAGGCGTCCAGTTCAGCCTGGCTGGTGGGCAGCGGAACGGTGGATTCCAGAATGTAGTTATGATCAATGCCAGTCGAACCTTCATAGATCGACAGGAGGATGAGGTGCCCTCCCCCGGAAAAATTGAACTGGCTGATAAAGGATTCGTTCGACACGGATTCCGGAATGTTGACGACGCCGCCGCCACCATTCGTGGTGACGATGTCCACCTCCGGAACACCAAATGCGTTGGTGGCTCCCCCGGAAATGACAGAATAGGTGAGCGTCTCTCCCTCTGAAATCGTCATTACCAAGGTATGCGGACCGACATAAGTCGGACTGGCGTCACCCGTTGTCTGGAACCCTTGGACAGAAATGGTGGTCATGGCGACATCCCCCTGAAAATACCCGCTCACCGGCCGGCCCTTCAGAACGTCGCCGATGAACTTTTGACAAAATTTCGTCGAATGTATCAGCGGGTTGTCGCCGAGGGGTAGTCAGGTTTTCTGGAATTGACACACATGTCGGATCGGCGGGGGGCGTATTGATCAGATCGTGGGCCGACAGGAACCGCTGGGCCTGTCGTGGCGATTTGAAGTGCCCCATGATATTCTCGTGGTTCCGGGTTAAACTGTGCGACCCTTCGATCCGGTTGTTCTGGCCTTTGTGAGCGCGATGATCGGCCTCCGTCGCCAAGTCCCGGATCGACTTGAAATAACTGCGCAGCTTGTCTGTGATCACGCCACGCGCAGCAAGCCGATCTTCGACCTCCGCTGTGCGCAGGGCGAAACGGTGGCAAGCCCAAGCCGCGCAAGCGATGATTTCACGGGGAAAGCGAAACAGGACGTTCAAGACGACGACCGACAGCAACCAGAGCTTCAACATCGCGCAGAACCTTTTGAACCGAAACCTCGCCGCTGACCGGCCCAACCAGAAAGGGGCCGGTGACATCAGCTATATCTTGAAAAAATCAGTGGCAGATCAGGTGAACTGGCTGTCTCGGCCAGCGCGGCAGGCGATCCATGCCGCCAGCATCGCCTCACTGGCAAAGCGATCAAGGGACGACGAGGCGCCGCTTATCGTGGCCTTCATGAAAGGTATCGCGGCACCTGCCAAAGCAGCGATTGCGGCGTCTGGAACAACGTGCCAGTTTGAGGTGGTGTCGTTTCTGGGCAATGGACGACAGGCCGATTTCTGTGCAGCCACGACTGCGATCATGCCCAAGCTGCTGAGCCTGTAGCCAAGGAGTCAGATTCGACCCGAAATGGCCCGTGCCATGCCTACTATGTAAGCGGTTCGCCGCCCCCACACTTTCGAGCTGACGTGTGATCTGCGATTCAGAGGCTTCTTTGGTTTGTGGGGAG
>NZ_MNBW01000055.1 GCF_001879715.1 Nioella nitratireducens
TGGACCTGTCACGTCTTTGTGCCGCCCCAAGTGCTCGTTTAGGCCACTTTCCGTTCGAAGGCGACCGGGCTTTTCCAGCCCAGTGCTGAGTGCCGCCGCCGCTGATTGTAGAAGCCATTGATGTATTCGAAGATTGCCATCTCAGCTTGCCGCCTGGTTGCCCATGACCGCCGCCAGATCAGCTCTGCCTTGATGGTTTTGAAGAACGTCTCAACGGCCGCATTGTCATAACAATTACCTTTACCGCTCATGGAGGCCCTGAAGCCATGCTGGCGCAGGATCTTCTGGTAGTCATGCGAACAGTATTGGCTGCCGCGATCACTGTGGAAGATGCAGCCCTTGGGCGACCTGAAGGCAATGGCCATCTTCAAGGCCCGGATCGCCAGATCACGCTTCATACGGTTGCTGACAGCCCAGCCGATCACGCGGCGGGAATGCAGGTCCAAGATGACTGACAGATACAGCCAGCCCTCGCGGGTCCAGATGTAGCTGATGTCGCCTGCCCATTTCTGGTTCGGCCCGGCCGCACTGAAGTCACGATTCAGCAGGTTCGGGGCGATGTTGAACGTGTGATCGCTGTCGGTTGTTGCCTTGAACTTGCGTGTTCTCTCAACGGTAATCCCGTTCTCACGCATCAAACGCCCAACCCGGCGGTGCCCCACATCGACGCCAACCTCCTTCAGTTCCTCGGTCATTCGTGGGCGGCCATAGCTGCCCAGGCTCAGCCGCGACTGCTCCTTGATGTGCGCTAAAACGACCATATCCATGCGCTGCCTGCGGCTAGCCGGACGGCTGCGGAAAGCCCGCAACCCGCGAGTGCTGACGTTCACAACCTGACACAACCGGTCGATCGGGAAGGCCCCACGATGTTCTTCGACGAACCGAAACCTCATGGCTTTTGGCTCGCGAAGAACTGGGTGGCTTTCCTAAGAAACAGCCGGTTCAGGCAAGACGGGCGCCAAGGCGTAGCCCAGGGTCTTGGCGCGCCGCTGGAGGTTCGCGAGAACGCGCTGGCGGTGTCGCTCATCATAGGCTGCGGCGCCCTGATCCTGATAAGTCATTCCATGCCGGATGGCGTTGTAGAACAGGACGGCGATCTTGCGGGCGGTCGCCGTCACCGCCTTCTGCTTTCCGATCCGCGCCGAGAGACGGCGATAGAAGGCACCCAGAGCGGTGTCGCTGCGTCCGATGGTTGTGGCGGCCAATCGCAACAGGGCCGCCGCCCGGCTCGAGGAGCGCCGCGTCTTCGACGACAGAAGCTTGCCCCCGGAGATCTTGTTGCCGGGTGCCAGGCAGAGCCAGGATGTGAAGTGCTTTGCCGTCTTCCACGCGCGCAGATCAGTGCCGCACTCAGCCACCAGCTTCAGCGCCAGCGAAGGACCAAGGCCATGTATCTGGGTCAGGTCGGTTCCCAATACCCCGTAGAGCGCTGCTCGCACGTCGAAGGCCGGTGCATTGACTTGCCTGCCTTTGATCCGGGCCTTCGGCAGCGGCGGCCGATCGTCCCCTCCCTTGACTGAGAGGGCGGCAACAGCCGCCTCCAGCCGCTGATCGCATTCCTCGATCTTGGCTTTGTAGAAGTCGTAAAGGTCAAGCGACTGCGCCAGAGCGAAGACATGTTCCGCCCGGTCATTGCCCACAAGTGCTGCCCGGATCGTCTCCGGCGAGGATTTGCATCGCACATCCCGGTAATCGGCCAGCACATCCGGATCGCGCTCACCCGCGACGATGGCGCGAATGATCTTCATGCCGGTCGCGCCGGTGATGTCGGAGACGACATGGTGCAGCTGTAAGTTCATCTCCATCAGCGCCTTCTGCATGTGTTGAATATGCGCGGCCGCATACTCTGTCAGACGTTCGCGCTGGCGCATGTAAGCACGCAGGGTTGCGATCTCGGCTTCGGGGCGGAAACTACCACGCAGCAGGCCGTAGGAATGCAACTGGCGCAGCCATCCTGCATCGCTGACATCGGTTTTGCGGCCGGGCACGTTCTTGGCATAACGGGCGTTCACCAGGATCACCTCGAAGCCTCGGGCCTCGAGGATCTCGAACGCCGGGATCCAGTAGACGCCGGTGGATTCCATGGCCAAGCTGGTGACGCCGCAAGACCGGAACCAGTCGGCGAGGTCGTGCAGATCCTGGGTGAACGTGCCGAAGGCGCGCACCGGCATGTCACAGCTGGACGGGTTTACCGCTGCCATGTGCATCGTCGAGCCGATGTCGATCGCGGCCGCATTGGGATTGACCATCTTCAGGTCCGGGTGGTCGCCGGTCGTAAGTCTGGGCATGACATCTCCTCCGTTCAGAACGAAGGGCGTGGGCCATGCAAGTTCGTCATCTTCCTATCCGGGATCGCCGCGAGCGCGCCGTCACCACTCTCAAGTGCGCATCAGCCCATGTGCCACGTTTTTTAACGGGGTCCAGCCCACCAATAAGCCATCGGCAACTGCCCTTCGCTATGAGCTTAGCACAAGCTGTTACTCCCGCGCACAGGCGGGCTGCGGCCCGGAACAGTTTTTTAGGATGTCCCTCTCCTCCTTGAGGATGCGGTTCTCACGCCGAAGCCGTTCGTTCTCCCGCGCAAGCTCGCGGTCCTCGGGCGAGACCACATCCGTGTCGCGGTGCGCGGTCACCCATTTGTTCAAGGTCGAAAGCCCAACGCCCAAATCGTCGGCAACCTGACGCCTTGTCAGCCCGCTGGTCAGCGCAATTCGCACCGCATCCCTGCGAAATTCATCCGTTCTTCCTGTGCCCATAGCTCGTCTCCTTTGCTGCACATTATGCTATCAAAGGAGCGGCACCAAACCGCGACAGGTCCA
>NZ_MNBW01000056.1 GCF_001879715.1 Nioella nitratireducens
GTAACCGCCTCATTGTTACCGCGGCGATTCAGCTTTGATGCGCGCCGCCAGATCGGTGTCATCCACGAAGTCATCAAGGAACTCATGCCAGGTTTTGGCGGTGATACGAGCGGCGCGGATCATGTCCGTCAGCTCTTCGATCCCGTCATCGGTCAATGCGGTGACTGTTTCGTCGGGTCCGACGTAAACGCTGACGATGTTTCCATAGGTCAGGTTGTCGTCGTTGTAGATGATCGCTTCAAGAAGTTCGGCATCCTCGCCCAACATTTTGGCGACGTAGTCGAGGCTGCAGACATGGGTCACCGCGGCCATCAGGCGGCCTGTGAATGGGCAGCGGCCAGCGGCACCCAGTTCCAGGGGAGCAATTCATCCAGTCGGTTGATCTTGTGATCGTGGATGCGGTCGAGGATGTCGGCGAGATAGGCCAGCGGATCAATGGCGTTCAGCTTGGCAGTCTCGATGATAGTCATGGCGCGCGCGAGCGTTTCCGCACCGGTGTCGGCTCCTGCAAATAACCAATTCTTCCGCCCTATGCCGATCGGGCGCAGGGCGCGTTCAGCGGGATTGTTGTCGATGGCCACGCGGCCGTCAGACAGAAACAGGCTGAAAGCGTCCTGCCGAGCGAGACCGTAGCGGAAGGCCTTGGCCAGATCGCTTTTGCCCGGAATGCGCAGGAGTTGCTGTTCGGACCAGGCAAAGAAGGCCTCGACCTTTGGTCGGCTCAGCTTTTGCCGCGCCGCATAGCGGACGTCAGCGGGCTGACCGTTGATGTCGCGCTCGACATCGTAGACCTTGCCGATCCGGTCGAGAGCCTCACGGGCGATCTCGGACTTGGTCGAGGTCCAGAAGTCATGGAAGTCGCGTCGTAGGTGGGCCCAACAGGCCGCCTCGCGCAAACGCGATTTGCCATCGGGTTCAGGTGCATAGAGCTTGGCATAGCCCTTGTAGCCGTCAGCCTGAAGGATGCCGCGGGCGTTGGCCAGATGGCCGAGAACATGCTCTTCCTTCCAGTCTGGCGCAAAGCGATAGACAGCACCCGGTGGCGATGCCCCCACCCAAGGGCGTTGATCGCGCACATAGGCCCAGATCCGGCCTTGCCTGACACCTTTGCCAAGTCCCTTGTCGCGCAATGACCGGTCCAGCACCCGGATCGGTGTGTCATCTGCGTGCAGCAGATCGCTGGCCATGATGTCAGCCTCAATCCGTTCGATCAGCGGCGACAAGGTCTTCATGGCGCGGCCACACCAACCAACCAGCGTGCTTTCGGGGATGTCTGCCCCCATACGCGCGAAGATCTCGTGCTGGCGATACAAAGGCAGGTGATCGTCGAACTTCGAGACCAACACATGCGCCAGCAGGTTCGGCCCTGCCATACTGCCGGGGATCGGACGGCTGGGTGCTGGTTCCTGCACCATCCGCTCACAACGGCGGCAGGATTTCTTGATCCGGGCAATCTGGATCACCTTCATCTGGGCGGCGATCATGTCCAGCAATTCACTGACATCCTCACCCACCACACGCAGATCGCCGCCACAGTCGGGGCAGCAGGCACCGGGGTCCAGTTCACGACGCTCGCGCGGGGTCGTATCCGAGACACGCGGCCTGCGACGCAAAGCGGGCGCGCCAGCAGTGTCCGGAGGCGGTTCATCCTGCCCTTCATCGATGGGGGCTTCATCGCCTTCAGCCACCGCGACCAATAGGTCTTCCAGCGCCAGTTCCAGCTGTTCGATCTCGCGCTCGACCTTTTCCGAGGATTTGCCGAAGACCAGTTTCTGCAGCTTGGCGATCCGCAGACGCAGCGCTTGAACCAGTTGATCATGGACGCGCAACGTGGCCGATATCTTCGCGTTCTCCGCCTGCAAAACGGCGATCATCGCCTTCAAGACGGCGGGATCATCGGGCAGGTTTTCGGCGTGTTTCGACATGCGCCTGACTACCAAAAATCAGGTTAAAGAACCATATAAATAAAGTAAAATCGGTGACTAAATCACCCCACGCGCGCGGGCGGAGCGCCCCAATCGGGGCGCCGCCAGTCGATCCCCTCCCAGAGCATCGCAAGCTGCGCTGATGTCATCCGAATAGCTCCATCCTGGGCGTTCGGCCAAGGGAAGCGGCCCCGCTCAAGCACTTTGTAGTAGAGGCAAAATCCTTGCCCATCCCAGAACAGAAGCTTGATCCGGTCACCCCGACGGCCTCGAAACGCAAACACCGCACCACTGGCAGGCTTTTGTCGCAACACGTCCTGGGTCAGCGCCGCCAGCCCCGCGATCCCCTTGCGCATATCCGTGACACCACAGGCCAGATACACACGCACACCGATGCCCGGGCCGATCATGTGGCTTCCACCGCGCGGATCAGGGCTGTCAGCGTGGCCGGGTCCACTGTACTGTCAAAATGCAGACAGCGACCACCTCGCAGGCGCAATTCAATCGCGTTCGACGGCGGCACCTCAGCGGCCGCGGGCTGCGCCACCGGCACTCCGGCAGCTGTCGAAATATCCAACGGAAAGAAAAGCGCCCCGGCATCGGGCGACCATAAGCCTTTCTTCTTCAACTCATGCCGCCACGCGTAAATTTGTTGTCGCTTAATCTCATGGCGCTGCGCAATCTGCGTTACGCTCGCGCCGCCAACCCCAACCGACGTGACAATCTCAAGCTTGTCGTCATCATGCCAGAAGCGTCGTCGCTCCGCCCCAAGAATCTCGCCACGCATCACAGGCCCCGCATAAGAGACGTCATTAGCGACGTCTCTTAGATCATCGCCCCAGCCTCAGGCAGGCGCTGCCAATGGAGCGGTTAC
>NZ_MNBW01000057.1 GCF_001879715.1 Nioella nitratireducens
CCCAACCTGAGGACGGACAATGAAGCGAACGAGATTCACGGACGAGCAGATCATCGGCATCCTGGCCGAGCACGAGGCAGGCGCGAAGTGCGCGGACCTGTGCCGCAAGCACGGCATGACGGAAGGCACCTTCTATAACTGGAAGGCCAAGTTCGGCGGCATGACGGTGTCGGAGGCCAAGCGGCTGAAGGCGCTCGAAGATGAGAACGCCAAGCTGAAGAAGCTTCTGGCCGAACAGATGCTGGATCTGGCGGCGATGAAGGATCTGGTTTCAAAAAAGTGGTAGGGCCCGCCGGGAAGCGCGAAGCCGTTGCGTATCTTCGGGCCGAGCATGGCCTGTCGGAACGGCGGGCCTGCCACATCGTCGGCGCGGATCGCACGATGATCCGCTATCGATCTCGGCGCGTGCCGGACACAGTGCTGCGCGGTCGGTTGCGGTCCCTGGCCAACGAGCGCCGGCGGTTCGGTTACCGGCGCCTGTTCGTTTTGCTGCGCCGCGAGGGCGAGCCATCCGGGATCAACCGTATCTATCGGCTCTACCGCGAGGAAGGGCTGACGGTGCGCAAGCGAAAGGCCCGGCGCAAGGCTGTCGGGACGCGAGCCCCGATCCTGGTCGAGGCTCGGCCCAATGCGCGCTGGTCGCTGGAATTCGTCCATGACCAGTTCGCCAACGGCCAGCGCTTCCGGGTGCTCAACGTGGTCGACGACGTCACCCGTGAATGCCTCGCGGCGATCCCTGACACCTCGATCTCGGGGTGCCGTGTCGCGCGTGAACTGACGGCCCTGATCGAGCGCCGCGGAAAGCCCGGCATGATTGTCAGCGATAACGTCCTATGTCGGGAAAATCTGGCTGCTTAGGTCAGCAGGTCATGGGACATCCGGAGCACCGGATGCCCTGTTACGTTTGCCCAGACGGGCTCTGCCGTCAAGAAATGATCTCTTCCATAGCAAACACGGGGTACGCGCGCTGGCGGCCCTCACCGTCCTTAATACGAGATCCCAAATCCCAAGCAGAAGGCCCGAACATTATCTACGAGGTCAGCAAGCTGCCTCCACGGCTCATCAGAGAGAGGTCCTTCCGCCTGGGCTCACCCCCTCGAAGAAGGGGCGATAGGGTGCGCCATGTTTGACCACGGCGTGTACGGTGCGCGCCATCTTGGCCGCGATCGCGGTGTAGGCCTTGCGGCGCAGATGGACGTTGTGTCGATCTTTTGAGATGTAGCGTTCGAACTTGTCCCGGAAGCTGTTGGTCCGCTTGAGAACGGCGGTTTGGCCGGCCATCCAGAGCGTGCGCCGCAATCGGGCATTGCCATACTTCGAGATGCGGCTTTGGCCACGGAACATGCCGGACTGCATCGTGGCGAGGTCCATTCCGCAGAACTTCAGGAACTGCCGGTGATGGCGAAACCGACGCAGGTCACCGGCCTCGGCCAGGATGGTCATGGCGTTGATCGGGCCGATCCCGGGAATGGTCGTCAGCAGCTGATAGTCGGGCAGATTCGACAGCAACTCGACGGCCCGTGCCTCAATCACATCCCGCTGTCGGATCAGGCTGCGACCTTCGGCCAGTACCAGGCGGAACATGCGGATGGCATCGGAGTCGGAATGCACTGGCAGTCCAACTGAACTGACCGCAGTGGCGTAAATATCTGAAAGCAGACGCTCTTTGGAAACCTTGCGACCAATGACCTCCCAAGCATCAGCTATGAAAGCCTCCTGGCTCATGACCGTGATCATATGTGGCGATGGATACTTCTCGAGGAACGCCAGGAACCAATCGGTCCGCGAGCTTCGGTGAAATCGCTCGGCCTCGGGAAAGTACAGTGGTAGGTAATGCGTCAGGATGCGGTGCCACAACTCGGTCTTCGAGCGCGAAACGATCTCGTGGGTTTTGGAGAGCTCCTGGATGTCCGCGGTCCCGGTCACGAGCGGATCATGGAAGAACTGTACGGCCCCGATCTCCATCATGTGCAGAATGACCTGGGCGTCCTTGGGATCATTCTTGTCCCAGCTGTTGTGCAGAGCCTCGCGCGTTCGGGCCAAGCCAACGGAAGAGACAAGCTTCAGGTCGAAACCGGCCTGGCCGAGATGATGAGCCAAAGCACGGTGATAATTGCCGGTCGCCTCAAACCCGATCCGTACCGGCAGTTCATAGCTGGCGAGAGCGATGGCCAAGCGCTGAAAATCTTCCAGCGTGTTCGTAATCGTTATGCGGCGCCGGCGCTTCTTGCCGGGAATGCCAATAAGCACTTCGTGACGGTGTTTTGAAATGTCGATGGCGACCAGCACGGTCGAAGCAGTAGAATGGGTGGCGGTCATAGCCGGTCTCCTCAGCAGTGTGGTTATGCAAAACCACTGTTGAGACCTGAGACCCGGTTATGGCCACCCGCTGCGCAATTTGGAGGCTGCGCGCGTGGCCATAACCTGTCGGCAGCCCTTCTTCCCGACGTGCTATGGGACGGAACTGAC
>NZ_MNBW01000058.1 GCF_001879715.1 Nioella nitratireducens
CGACCTTCGCCTTGAACTCGGGCGCGTGCTGCTTGCGTTTCGACATCTCTGATCTCCTTCTCGTCGAAGATCAGCAAACTGCAATTCGTAGCTTATGTCAGTGTCCGAAATTCGGGGGGTAGCTCAGTTCCTTGGAATGCGCAAAAACCTATCCGACCTCCGCATGGTTTCTGTCGCGCCGGTCGGTCGAAATCCTTGAATGCGTTGAAAACCTTGAGAAAGTCGAAAACCTTGCAGAGTTGTGATCGGATAGTGATGACCATGGACCTCTCGACGGATGGCTGGCCATGTCATGCGCCGCCAGCGGCGCTATCTGCATACCAACCGCTCTCCGCCCGCTCTCAGATCGCGCCTCGCTGGCTCCGGTGCTGTTGATACATACCAATGCTGAAGATCGCATTTCGCAAGCCTGTGAGCGGCCCAGCCAGCCTGGTGAGCATCCACATGCAGGTGTTTGTCGCTGGGTGCTGCCGCAGCGCGGTATGGGTCGGTGGTTGATCGTTGGGCTCAGGAAGTGGGTTGTCGCGGCCCAGAACTTGACCAAGCCGCAGCTGACAAGCTGCTCATGACCGGACAGTTGTCGCCGGCTCGGACTCCGCGGCGCATCGCTGGAAGAAGTCCGCGCTTCGTCTATTCAAATTACAATTCAAGGAAGAATTTCTAAATAGAGACGAAGTGCGAGCTTGCCGGGGCGGCACATCTTGGATGCTATCCTGTAGGGACTCCCCTTGCTTGCCGTGTCCATCACGTGCTTTCTCCACCGCTGTCCGGCTTCAGACCAGTGAGATATTTGTGCACAGTCTGTCGTGACCACGGCGCGCCTCTCTGGGTTCTGAGGCCTCGAGCGTTGGCCTCGTCGGCGATCTGCTGTAGGGTCGGGTCCTTGTCGCCGTCCCTGAGTTCATTCCGGATCTGCGTGAGTCTGTTTTCCGCATCGAGTGAGCGATGTCGTCGACTGCGCGCTGAGGCGGTAGTTGCCGGCGCCGTTTGCGCGAGGCCATTGGGGCGTTGCTGATCTCGTCCATTCATTGCGTAGCTCAGGGGCATCATGTCCCTCGCGACGCACCCCGTAAGCTCTTCGTTGGATAGCCTGCTTAGTGCCCGTCCACAAAATCGCCGATCTCGAAGATAGTCCCCGTAGCGTAGGAGATCCTCGAGAAATCCTTGCCTGTTCTCGGGTGATGGCCTTTTCAACAACCACGCAAAGTCATCGACGAATAGTGCTCCGGCCTCGTTCCGGGCGATCCATTCGAGTTTAGCGAGTAGTGTCGGCAAACCATCGAGGCGCCTCACACTCCGTGCGTAATCATGGACGATAGCCATCCTGGCTTTCATTTGGCTCGAGACCTCTCTCAGGCCGCACAACTGGCGCTTCGCCGCAGCGCAATTCTGTAGATCGCCATCAGGCTTTTTCCCATGAGTGATCAGCACGTAGCCTAAAGAAAAGCGATCTCTACTTGTATCTTCTGCGTTGCTCATACGCTGATGCTACAACCTCTGCTCTGTGTATTGCGCTTCAAGGCGAAGCATTCCAAATTCGTGCACTGATTAAAAAATACATATGGATCAGGGAATTATCCCGCGTCTTCCTGTAGTTGACTCTATAATAGAAGCAGTAGCAGACAAGAGGAACAGCCGATGACAGCCAAAAAAAAGACCATGAGTGACGCCTGCAACAGCTGGCTCCGGACCTGCGAGCGAAACGGACTCGAGCGATCCACGATGAAGGCCTATCGCAGCCACGCGAAAATTCACATTGAACCGAAGATAGGTGATCTTCTGGTCAGCGAGATCAGCCGGGGTGACGTGCGCGACTTCATGGACGATTTGCTAGACAATGGCGTCTCGAGACAGCTCGTGAAGAAGGTCATGGTCAGTCTGCGCGCCGTTCTTGCAGAAGCTGTCGAACGGGAATGGACCGTGCACAACGTCGCGACCGAAGTGAAGGTCAAACGCAGCAACGGCCGCGACAGGAAGCGGATAATCATCCCGACCAAGGACGAAATCAGGACCATCATTACGAAGGCACCTGAAAGTCATCGGGTCATGTTCACGGTTGCTATCTTCACTGGCATGCGGATTTCTGAACTGCGCGGACTTTGCTGGAACGCGGTCGATTTCGACCGGTCGATCATCCGCGTCGTGCAACGGGCCGACGAATATGGTGAACTCGGCGCGCCGAAGAGCAGGGCCGGCGAGCGCGAAATTCCGATGGCTCCGGTCGTTGCCGATGCCCTGAAATCCTGGAAGGCCTCCGACCGCACGACCGCTGATCATTTAGTTTTTCCGAATTCGGCGGGCCGGATTCAGAACTACTCAAACATCTACAACCGGGTGTTCAAGCGTAACCGCTCCATTGGCAGCGCCTGCCTGAGGCTGGGGCGATGATCTAAGAGACGTCGCTAATGACGTCTCTTATGC
>NZ_MNBW01000059.1 GCF_001879715.1 Nioella nitratireducens
TTGATGACTTCGTGGATGACACCGATCTGGCGGCGCGCATCAAAGCTGAATCGCCGCGGTAACAATGAGGCGGTTACGTTCAAGCCGATGCTTGTTGAAAATGAGATCACCGACGAGAACGGTGATGCGAAGTTCGGCATTCATTCTCTACGCCATGCGGCTGCCTCGCTGTTCATCGAGCAGAGCTGGAACCCGAAGAAGATCCAGACACTCCTCGGACACGCTTCGATCAACATGACGATGGACGTCTATGGCCATCTCTTCGAGAGTCCGGAAGAGGATGTCGCGATGTTCGAGAAGCTTGAGAGCGACCTGCTCAAAGCCAGCTAACTATCTGGATGGATTGAAAATCCTCGTGTCGGTGGTTCGATTCCGCCCCCGGGCACCATTTAAATAAGCAAAAACAGAGACTTGCAAGAAAGCCGGTCTAGCCATGTTGGCCGGATTCTCTCTTTCACATATCTTACACACTGTGACACATGTTTTGGGTGCGGTGTTGAGATGGCTGAAAAACACACGATTCTGGGCGGCAAGGTGCACGTCTACAAGCGACCAAACAGCTCTGTTTGGCAGTGTTCGACTTACATGCATGGTAAGAACCGACGCGTGAGCACCAAAGAGGAGAGCCTTGCCAAAGCCAAGGAGTTTGCCGAGGACTGGTATCTTGATCTGCGCGGGAAGAAGTCACGTGGAGAACTCGTTAGTGAAAAAACCTTCAAGCAGGCTGCCGAACGGTTTGAGAAAGAGTATGAGGTTGCGACGGCTGGCGAGCGCAACGAGGTGTATGTTCGCGGGCACAAGGCGCGATTGAAAAACCACCTTATCCCATACTTTGGTGATTTAGGATTGTCTCAGATCACGCCCGGCAAGGTGCAGGACTACCGCATCTTTCGGCTCAAGGAAGACCCTGACTTTAAGCCGCCGTCACGGTCGACAATGCACCATGAAATCGTGACCCTGCGCCAAGTGCTCAAGCTTGCGATCCGGCATGGCTGGCTAGCCGCACTCCCCGATCTTTCCGAACCATACAGAGCCTCGCACAAGGTGTCGCATCGTGCTTGGTTTTCTCCTGACGAGTACAAGACGCTGTATACGGCCACGCGCGAGAATGCGAAAAAGGCCGCCAACAAACCGTGGCGTCATTCGGCCGAGCAGTTGCACGACTTGATCCTCTTTATGGCCAACACTGGGCTGCGCCCCGACGAGGTCAACCGTCTTGAGTATCGAGATGTGTCGATTGTCGATGACGAAGCAACCGGCGAAACTATTCTGGAGATTGAAGTGCGCGGCAAGCGCGGCACTGGCTACTGCATGAGCATGTCGGGAGCAGTGGTGCCATTTCAGCGGATGCGTAAGCGTAACTCACCTGAGGCAACCGACCTCCTATTCCCCCACGACCATAAAAAGCAGTTCGATCGCATCCTATCCGAAACCGGTCTGAAAATTGATCGCGAAGGCAATCGGCGGTCGCTATACTCGTTGCGGCATAGCTACATCAGCTTCCGCCTTCTCGAAGGCGCAGACATCTATCAGATTGCCAAGAACTGTCGCACTTCGGTCGAAATGATCGAGAAGCATTATGCGGTTCATTTGAAGAACAGTATCGACACGCGTGCAGTCAATGTTCGCAGGAGCAACCGACGTTGAATTCTCTTAGAGGGCTCCCCTATTATTTTTTTATCCACAGAAATCTGAGTGCTGTTCCTGTATATATTCTTAAATGTGTATTCTTATATAGAATGAATTGCCAAATTGGCGTCTCCGAGATGACATCGTGGCATATCCAGAAGTGCCAAATTGGCACTTCTAGGCGTGCCGCTTACGGGCGGTCAGGTTAAGTTCGTACACGTTCGACTGCCCAAGACCTCGACGCTTCACCTTGAGGAAGTCAACTTCCTCAAGTTCTTTGATCCAACGAACAACGCTGCGCTTCCCTGGACCTGTCACGTCTTTGTGCCGCCCCAAGGTAAGCGGTGCGCCGTTCACACGTGATTGCCGTAATTCCAGGGCAGCAGCAGGTTGATATCGGTTTGTTTGTGCCC
>NZ_MNBW01000006.1 GCF_001879715.1 Nioella nitratireducens
GCGTGGCAGACCATCGGCCAAGCCGGGCTGGACTGGGACGTGCAGGGCCAGTTCGTGGATGAGTTCGTGTTTTGAGGGGCGCTGTTTTGCAGGCCGCCTCTGGCCGGAGGCTGCGCGACTTTGCCATCTGACGCGACAAGGGGCAGGCCGGTGGGCCTGCCCCAGCCCTCGGCGCACTTTTCGGATTTGCGATATCAATTGGGTGCCCCCGGCCCCGTCAGACTTGCGCCTGGAAGCCGTTTTCGAGACGCGTGCCCCTGTTTTTCCGCATCCCTCGGCCTGCCCGCCGCAATGTTCCTGCGCAGGGCATGACTCGACTCGTGCGGCCGTTCGCGCTAAATGAAAAGAACATAACAGGAACATTCATGCTGCCACATGACCGCCTTCCGTGCTCCCTCCCCGGATCCGCAGCGCCGGATCCTGTCGCTCTGGTTTTCCCGGCTTGCGGCTGAGCATGTGTTGCGGCTGGACCGGGGGATGGGGGATCGTCCGCTTGTCATCGTCGAGGAGGTCGGTGCCGCCCGTGTGCTGCGGTCGGTGTCTCAGGCGGCGGCCGAGCAGGGCGCGCGGGTGGGCCAGCCGCTGGCCGAGGCGCGCGCGCTTTGCCCCGATCTGCTGACCCGCCCCGCCGATCCCCTGCGCGAGCGGGCCTTCCTGGCCCGGCTGGCCCGGTGGGCGGGCAAGGTCTCGCCCCTTGTTGCGCCCGAGGGGGTGGCGGGGTTGCTGATCGACATCACCGGGGTGGCGCATCTCTTTGGCGGTGAAGACGGCCTCGTCGCGCAGGTCGAAGGCGATTGCGCGGGTCTGGGGCTGACGGTGCAGGTCGGGCTGGCCGACACCGCAGGGGCGGCCTGGGCGCTGGCACGGCACGCGGGGCAGGGCGGTATGGCGGCGCGCAGCGGTGATGCCATCGACCAAGAAGCGCGCGCCACCCGGTCGCGCGCGGGCAAGCGGCACTGGACCAAGGGGGGCGCGGCGCCGCCGCAGGCCACGCCCGCCGCCGCGCATCGCATTGCGGCCCCGGGCCAGACCCGGCAGGCCATCGGCGACCTGCCGGTTGCGGCCTTGCGGCTGGAGGCCGACACCCTGGCCGCCCTGAGCCGTCTTGGCCTGTCGCGCATCCGCGATCTCTTCGGCCCGCCGCGGGCCACGCTGGCCCGGCGCTTTGGGCGTGGGCTGGTGCGGCGGCTCGATCAGGCCCTCGGGCTGGAGCCGGAGCCGATCACCCCGCTCGCCCCCGACACCCGCTTCGCCGTGCGCTTCAGCCTGCCGGACCCGATCGGACTGGAAGAAGATATCCTTGCCGGGATCGACCGGATGCTGCCGGTGCTGTGTTCAAAGCTCGCGGCGAAAGGGCAGGGGGCGCGGCGTCTGCGGCTGCATCTGTCCCTCGCCGAGGGCAGGACCGAAAGCGTCGAGCTGGGGCTGGCCCGCGCGACCGCCGATCCGCATCGCATTCGCCCGCTGCTGGCGATGAAGCTCAAGGATGTGGACCCGGGCTTCGGCATCGACATCCTGCGATTGGAGGCCCATGTGACCGAGGCGGTCCATGCCCGCCAGGTCAAGGGCGGCATGGACGCCGCCACAGAGGCAAGCATGCGGCAGGGGCGCGACACGGCCCTCGAAGACCTGATGGCCCGGATCGGCACCCGCGTGGGGCTGGAGGCGATCACGAGACAGCACCCCGCCGACAGCCACATCCCGGAAAAGACCGCGCATCGCGTCGCCGCCGCGTGG
The DNA here is from genome assembly GCF_001879715.1 of Nioella nitratireducens. Taxonomy (GTDB): domain Bacteria; phylum Pseudomonadota; class Alphaproteobacteria; order Rhodobacterales; family Rhodobacteraceae; genus Nioella; species Nioella nitratireducens. The sequence goes on from NZ_MNBW01000006.1 coordinate 1,738, forward strand.
TCAGGTCCGGCCCCCGATTGGCCCGGCCAACCGCGCCCGCGCCCGTTGACGCTGTTTCGCCCCGAACCGGTGCAGGCCCGTGATGGCGCGGACCTGCCCGACCGCTTCCGCTGGCGTGGACGAAACTTCACCACGCAAAGCGGCCTTGGCCCCGAGCGTATCGCGCCGGAATGGTGGCTGGACGACCCCGAGTGGCGTAGCGGCGTGCGCGATTACTGGCGCGTCGAAACGGCGGGTGGCGAGCGGTTATGGCTGTTCTACGCCCATGGCGGCAGCCTCTCGGGCGGCTGGTTCTGCCATGGCGATTTCGGGTGACGCTCCCCCGTCTTCTTCGCAAAAATACCCCGAGCGGGTCGTCGTCAGGCGGCGAAACCCGACGAGATCAGCGAAACAGCAGGACCGGCACCTTGCAGGCGCGGATCATCTCGGTCGTGGTGGACCCGATGAAGAGGTTGCGAATGCGGCTGTGGCCATAGGCGCCCATGATCAGCAGATCGAAATCATGCGCCTCGGCCCGATCCGCGATCACCTGCTCCGGCTGGCCCGGCGCGATCTCGGCGGTCACGTCATAGCCCGCGCCCTTCAGCAGCGCGGCGGCACCCTCGATGGCGCGTTTGGCCTCGGTCGTCTCGGACCCAACCGTCAAAAGGTGGATGTCGAGCCCCGCGAACAGGTCCGACCGGGCGATGTGATCCACCGCTTTCAGGGCCGAACTGCCGCCGTCAAAGGCCACCAGCAGCTTTTTCACCGGTTGAAAGGCGCGCGAGGCGACCAGAACCGGCTTGATCGAAGAGCGCACCGCGCGTTCGAGGTTGCTGCCCAGATGCATCGAGGCGAAATCCGCCCCCTCGCCACGTTTGCCGACGATGACCAGATCGGCCCCCTCCTCGGCGTCGCGCAGGGTTTCGACCAGATCTCCAAGGCGCAGCCGCCCGGTGACCTCAACCCCCTCGGCGCTGATCCGTTCCGAGGCGTCCTCGATGATCGCCTGCCCGCGCTTGCGCGCCAGCTTGGCCTTTTGCGCGTCCAGATCGGCCAGTTCGTTCAGCAGCGCCGTGCGCGCGCCCAGCCCGATATTGCCGCTCAGGTTGCGGGGGTCGGCGCTTTCGTCGCGGCGGCCCAGAACGTGAATCACCTCGACCGACCAGCCCTTGCCCTTGGCCACCCAGGCGGCGTGATCGCAGACGCTTTGCGAGTAGATGGAGCCATCCACCAATGCGATGATCTTGCCCATTGCTGCTCTCCTCAGTGGCTCATCAGGCGATCCATCGCGCCCGGTTTGTCATGTTCGGCCAGACGGTCGACGATCGTGCTGGAAGCTTCGTTCATGCCCTGCAACTCGACTTCTGCCCCTTCACGGCGGAATTTGAGCACGGCCATGTCCAGCGCGGCAACCGACGAAATGTCCCAGATATGGGCGCGGGTCACGTCGATCACGACCTTGTCCAGCACCTCGCCAAAGTCGAAGGCGGCGGCGAATTGCTCGGCCGAGGCAAAGAACAACTGGCCGTGAACGTGATAGGTCCGGGTCTTGCCGTCCTCGGACAGGTCGGAGGTGACGGCGAAAAGCTGTGCGATCTTGCCGGCAAAGAAGATGCCCGACAGCAGCACGCCGGTCAGCACGCCAATCGCAAGGTTGTGGGTGTAGATCGTCACCACCACGGTCGCCAGCATCACGATGGACGAACTGCGCGGATGGGTGCGCAGATCCTTGATCGACGACCAACTGAACGTGCCGATCGAGACCATGATCATGATCGCCACCAGCGCGGCCATCGGGATGACCGAGACGATGAAATCAAACGGCACCACAAGCAGCAGCAGCACCACCCCGGCCACGAAGCAGGACAGCCGCCCGCGCCCGCCGGATTTCACGTTGATCATGGATTGGCCGATCATCGCGCAGCCCGCCATGCCGCCGATGAACCCGGTGCAGAAATTGGCCACGCCCTGGCCGATGCATTCCTGGTTCTTGTCGCTGCCCGTGTCGGTCAGGTCATCGACGATCTGTGCCGTCATCAGCGATTCCAGCAGGCCCACGGCAGCAACTGCCGCCGAATAGGGCAGGATGATCATCAGCGTTTCCATGTTCAGCGGAATGTCCGGCAGCAGGAAAACCGGCAGCGTGTCGGGCAGGTCGCCCATATCGCCTACGGTGCGCAGGTCCATCCCGAAGGTCAGCGCCACGGCGGTCAGCGCGACGATGCAGACCAGCGGTGAGGGGATCGCCGTGGTGACATAGGGAAAGAGGTAAATGATGGCGAGACCGGCAGCGACCATCACATAGGTCAGCCACGGCACGCCGATCAGCTCCGGCAGTTGCGCCATGAAGATCAGGATCGCCAGCGCATTGACAAAGCCCGTCATCACCGAGCGTGAGACAAAACGCATGACGCTGCCCAGTTTCAGAAGGCCAGCCGCCACCTGCAACGCGCCCGCAAGGATCGTCGCGGCCAGCAGATATTGCAGCCCGTGGTCGCGCACCAGCGTCACCATCAGCACCGCCGTCGCGGCGGTGGCGGCGGAAATCATGCCGGGACGTCCGCCGACGATGGCGGTGATCACGGCGATGGAGAAAGAGGCATAAAGCCCGATCTTGGGGTCGACGCCCGCGATGATGGAAAAGGCGATGGCCTCGGGGATCAGGGCCAGCGCCACGACAAGGCCGGAAAGCAGGTCGGCACGGATGTTGCCAAGCCATTCGGCCCGCATCCGGGGAAGGAAGTCCGGGGACATGGGAATAGGTCTCCGTCAGGGATTGTTCGCGTTCGGGTCGCCTTACCTGCCCGCGCGCTTCGCGGCCACCCTTTTTCCGCTGCAATGCGGCGGAAACCGGTTATGCGGCAACAGCGGGGGTCATCCCAGGCGGTCCCTGCTGAACAGGTAGACGACGCAGCCCGCAAGGATCAGGACACCGAACAGGCCAAAAAGCTGCCCATAGGCCATTGCAGGCGGGGCGGTCTCGGACAGGCGGGAAAAGACCGGGCCGCTGGAAAACTGCATCAGGCCCGCGCCGCCGATCCCGAACAGGTTGAGCAGCGTCACGCCCCGGCCCACCAGATGTGGCGGGCAAAAGCTGCGACCATGGGCGATGATGACGGGAAAGGTCGCTCCGAAAAACCCGATCGCAGCCATTGCCGCTATGGAAAAGGCGGCGCTTTGGTTCGGCAGGGCCCAGAGGGTCAGGCAGGCGACGGCGGCGATCAGGTTGCCGGTCAAGATCACCCATTTTCGGGTGCCGAACACCCGGTCGAGCGGTCCGTAACAGAAATTGCCCGCGATCATCGCCAGCCCCATGATCAGCGAGGCTGTGCCGATCTGCCCGATCCCTGCGCCGAAGATATCGCCCAGATAGGGTGCGATCCACAGGCCCCGGATGCCCGCCGCCGGGGCGTAGTTCACGAACATGATGGCGCAGATCGCCCACATCTCGCGGATCTTCAGCAGGTCCAGCACCGACCCTTTGTGCCCGCCTTCGGGCGTCTTGGGGTTATGGACGGTCAGGGCCAGCACCGCCGCCACGGCCAGCGTGACAGCGGCCAGGCCCCACATGGTTTCGCGCCAGCCAAGGGTTTCCACCGCCCAGGCCAGCGGCAGCGCGGCGCCGATATTGCCAAGCGACCCGGTGCCCAGAATGATGCCCGCGCCGGTGGCGAACACGGCGGGGGAAAAATCGCGCGCAAGGATGTAGTAGCTGGCCATCAGAACGGGCGAACAGCCGATCCCGATCAGGACCATCGCCGCCGACACCGCGCCCGGCCCCTGCGCCATCGCCATGACCGCCGCGCCGCCCGCGCCGCCAAGGGCCAGCAGAACACACGACGTCAGGCGCGGCCCGATCCGATCGAGCGCCCACCCTACCGGAATCTGCATCGCCGCGAAGACGGCGAACCACAGCCCCGACGCCATGGCGAGGTCTTCGGGCGTCGCGCCGATATCGGCGTCCAGCACCGGCGATAAAACCGCCAGAAAGGCGCGGTAAAACTGGCTGAGCACATAGGCCAGCACCAGAAAGATCATGCCGGGGGTCACGCTTTCCTCCCTCGCTGAAAGCCGCGCCACCCTGCATCGCGGGGCAGGGGCCGTCCAGCGCCAAATTAATCCGAGTGTTTTACTTGGGAATGCTTGACTCGCATGGCCAGCATGATATCCGGTGCGGGATTTCCCGAGCTTTGTGCCAGGGAAGAAGGAAAAGGACTGAACCGAATGACCCGCGCACTTTCCGCTCTTTTGGCGACAAGCCTTCTTGCTGGCACCGCCGCCATGGCCACGGCGCAAGAGCTGAACATCTACTCCTCGCGCCACTACGACACTGACGAGCGGCTCTATTCCGAGTTTGAAGAACAGACCGGCATCACCATCAACCGCATCGAAGGCAATGCCGACGAGTTGATGGCCCGGATGCAGGCCGAGGGCCGCAATTCGCCCGCCGATATCTTCCTGACCGTCGATGTGTCGCGCCTGAACCGTGCGGTCGAGGCCGGGGTGCTGCAACCGGTCGACAGTGCCATTCTGGAAGCGCGCATCCCGCAGCATCTGCAAGAGGCCGAGAACCGCTGGTTCGGCTTTTCGCAGCGCTCGCGGATCATCTTCTACAATACCGAACTGGTCGATACCCCGCCCATGACCTATGCCGATCTGGCCGATCCCGCCTATGAAGGCATGGTGTGTATCCGGTCCTCGACCAACACCTACAACCAGACCCTGCTGGCCTCGATCATCGCCCATGAAGGCGAAGCGGAGGCGCGGGACTGGGCCGCTGGCGTCGTGCGCAACTTCGCCCGCTCACCGCAGGGCGGCGATACCGACCAGCTTGCCGGTCTGGCCTCGGGCGAATGCGGCGTGGCGGTGTCCAACACCTATTATTTCGTGCGCGCCTTGCGCGAAGAGGTGGACGGTGTGACCGAACATCTCGACGTGATCGGCCATGTCTTCCCCGATCAGGACGGCAACGGCGCGCATATGAACGTGTCGGGCGCAGGCATGGCCGCTTATGCGCCGCATCCGGATGCGGCCGTGGCCTTCCTTGAATACCTTGCCTCGGATAGCGCGCAGGTCTACTTCTCGTCCGGAAACAACGAATACCCGGCGGTCGAAGGCGTGCCGATGGTCGAGGAACTGGCAGGTCTGGGCGATTTTGTCGCCGATGACATCGACCTGACTGACGTGGCCAACAACCTCGCCACCGCGCAGCGCATATTCAACCAGGTCGGCTGGCCGTAAACCGGTCGAACACCGCGATCGGGGCGTCCTTTCGGGGGCGCCCTTTTTGTTTGGCTGGGGGTTACTCCGCAGGATCGAGATCGGGCACGAAATCGCGCTCGGTCCGGTCCTCGCGCCCAAGACCCCAGCACAGCACGATCACCGGCAGCAGGCCGACAGCGGCAATGACAAGGCTCGGCACCGCAGCCTCGGACAGCCGTTCGTCGGCGGCCAGCCGATGCGCTTGCACCGCCAGCGTGTCGAAGTTGAAGGGCCGCATGATCAGCGTCGCGGGCAATTCCTTCATCACGTCGACGAAGACGATCAGCAATGCCGTCAGCAGGCTGGGCCGCAGGATCGGCAGATGCACCCCGCGCAGCATGGTCGAGGGCGTCCGCCCCAAGGTCCGCGCCACCGCGTCGATATTGGGATTGATGGTGGACAGGCCCGCGTCATAGGCCGACAGCGCGGCGGCCATGAAGCGCACCATGTAGGCCATCACCAACAGCCAGATCGAGCCGGTAATCAGCAGGCCGGTCGATATGTCGAACGTGTCCCGCATCCACGCATCCAGCGCGTTGTCGAAGGCGGCAAAGGGCACGATCAGCCCCACGGCGATCACGCCGCCGGGGACGGCATAGCCAAGACCGGCAATCCCGATGGCTGTCTTGTTGGCCCGGTTCGGGTGCAGCCGCGCGTTGAAGCCGAGGAAGATCGCCGCCGTCACGGTAAAGACCGCCGCCACCGCGGCAAGGGTCAGCGAGTTTTGCAGGAAGCCGACATAACGCTCGGTCAGGATGATGGGAAAGCTGTCATGCCCCATCCAGATCAGCAGGCCAGCGGGCAACAGGAACCCCAGCACCACCGGCAGCGTGCAGAACAGCGCCGCCAGAAGGGCGCGGGCACCGTGCAACTGCGCCGGGTCCAGCACTTCGAACCGCCGCCCCGCCGCGTGGTGGCGCTGGCCCATGCGCTGCCGCCGCTCCAGCCCCGCCAGCACCAGCGCGGCGATCAGCAGGCACAGCGCCAATTGCGCCGCCGCGCCCCGGTCGGCAAAGGAAAACCAGCTTTGGTAGATACCGGTGGCAAAGGTCTGCACGTTGAAATAGCTGACGGTGCCGAAATCGGCGATGGTTTCCATGATGGCCAGCAGGACACCCCCTGCGATGGCCGGTCGGGCGATTGGCAGGCTCACCCGGAAGAACGCGGCCCATGGCCCCCGGCCAAGGGTCCGCGCGGCCAGATAGGCGGTGGCGCTTTGCTGAAGAAAGGCGGCCCGCGCCAGCAGGTAAACGTAAGGATACAGCACCAGCACCAGCATCATGGCCGCGCCGGGCAGGGACCGGATTTCGGGGAACCAGTAATCGCGTGGCCCCCAGCCGATCAACTCGCGCAAGCTCGTCTGCACCCAGCCGGGGAAGTCGAGAAAATCGGTATAGGCATAAGCCAGCACATAGGCCGGGAAGGCCAGCGGCAGCGCCAGCGCGATTTCCAGCAGGCGGCGGCCGGGAAAGCGGGTCATCGTCACCAGCCACGCGGTGCCGGTGCCGATCACGCCGGTGCCGACAGCCACGATCAGAACGAGGCTCAGCGTGGCGCGGGTATAGCGCGGCAGAACGGTCTGGGCGAGGCTGCCCACCGTTTCCCAGCCCCCGGTCAGGGCGGCCAGCGCCACGGCGGCAATCGGCAACAGGCACAGGCTGGCGGCGATCCAGGCCAGCACGGCCATCCAGTTTCCGGGCAATGAAAGACGGCGACGGGTCATGGTCCGCATCTAGGGCAATCCTGCCCCGGTCCACAAGCGCCGGTCAGGCGTCATGCCCGTGGCGGGCGTAGAATTCCGCGATTTCCGCCTTGCTCGGGGCCTGACCGGTAAACGCCTCGACATAAAGCGGCATCCGGTCCAGCCGCTCGGTGATCGATTCCCCCAGTTGCATGGTGTAATAGCCCACCTGCGTGAAGATCATGGTATGCGCCCGGATCATCGCCAGACGGCCATCCTGCCCGTGCCGGTCGAACATGTCGCGCATCGCCGCCAGACGGGTGGCATCGGCGGCATTGACCCGCGCCCGTAGACCGGCGTCGGTCAACGCCCAGTTGCGGATCGCCAGATCGAGCCGCGAGTCGAACAGGTCTTCGTCGATCCAGCAGTCGAACAGGTTGAAGATCGCGGCGCAGATCGACCCCGCCGGGGCCGTGCAGCGGGCCACCAGATTGCCGGTGTTCTTGGCCTCCCAGCGGTCGATGATGGCCGCCAGCAGCGCCTCACGATCCGTGAAATGCCAATAGAAGCTGGTGCGCGACAGGCCAAGCGCCTTGGCCAGCGGCATGACCTTGACCGCCTCGACCCCGCCGTCGATCAACACCTCGTAGGCGGCGTCGATCCACAGGTCGGCCGATCCGCGCCAGCCATGGGTCTTGTCGGGTTTCTGGATTGTCATTTGCGGCAGGTAGCACACCGGTGCCACGCCCCGCAATTGACACCGTCGCGCGCTGGATCGACAGGCGGGGCCAAGCCAATGGCTGGCCCCGCCCAACGGGGATCAGGCAGGCGTCGCCTCGGCCCGCAGGCGGCGCTTCTCCTCTCGGGAAAAGAAGATGTCGTAGAACACCGGGGCCGCCACCAGCGTCAGGACCGACGCAAAGGCCAGCCCACCCATGATGGTGACCGACATCGACACGAAGAACGCATCCGACAACAGCGGTGCCATGCCAAGGATGGTTGTCGCGGCCGCCAGCACGACGGGCCGAATACGAGAGGTGCTGGCGCGCACGATCGCCTCGCGCAGCGCCACACCCTCGGCCCGCACAAGGTCGATCTCTTCCACCAGCACGATGCCGTTCTTGATCAGCATCCCCGACAGGCTGAGCAGCCCCAGAAGCGCGGTGAACGAGAACGGCAACCCGGTGCCAAGCAGCCCCAGCGTGACCCCGTTCACCGCCATCGGCACCAACAACCAGATGATCAGCGGTTGGCGCAGCGCGTTGAACAGCAGGACCGAGATCAAGACCATGATCAGCAGCGTCACGGGCAATTGCTGGCCAAGGCTGGCATTGGCTTCGTTCGAGCTTTCGAATTCACCGCCCCATTCCATCGAATAGCCAAGCGGCAGCTCTATCGCCTCGACCGCATCGCGGATTTCGCCATGCACCTGTGCCGCCGTCACATCCGGCGGGATCGAGGCCCCGACCGTGATCGTCGGCACCCGGTTGCGCCGGTGGACAAGCGTGTTCTGAACCTCGTAGCTCAGGCCGTCCACCACCTGCTCCATCGGGATCGGGCTGCCATCGACGGGCGAATACACGACCTGGTCGAGGATGGTCAGCCCCTCGTCACGGGGCACCCGCACGATGATCGGGATCAGCCGCTCGCCTTCGCGGTAGGTGCCCGCCGTGATCCCCGTGGTCGCCAATCTCATCGAGGTGGCGATGTCATCCCGCGTGATGCCCGCCGCCTGCGCGCGGTCGGTGGCGTAAAGCGGGCGGATCACCAGTTCCTGCTCGCGCCAGTTGGTGCGCGGGGCCAGTATGTTGGGCGACGCCGCCTGCATCACGCGCTCGGCCTCATCCGCCAGATCGCGCAACACCGCCGGGTCGCTGCCCGAAAAGCGCACTGCAATCGGGTTGCCGCCGCCGGGGCCGAAGACCAGCCGCGCGGTGCGGAACTCGCCCTCGGGATGGGCCGCTTCGCCGAAGGCATCCAGATCGGCCTGCAATTGCGGTATCTGGTCCAGCCGTTCGGTGCGGATGATCAGGTGGCCATAGCTGGGGTTCGGGGATTCCGCCGCATAGGTCAGCATGAACCGCGTCGCGCCCTGACCGACAAAGGTCGAGACCGACACCACCTCGTCGCGGCCTTCCAGCCACGCCTCGAAATCGGCCATATGTTCGGACGTGGTTTCGATCGGCGTGCCCTGTGGCAGCTTGTAGTGAACGAAAAAGATCGGCGTGTTCGAGTCGGGGAAGAATTGCTGTTTGACCTGCCCGAAGCCCCAATAGCAGGCCACCGTCACCGCCAGCAGCGCCACGACCACCAACCAGCGGAACCGCAAGGCCCCGCGCAGCACCGCGCCATAGGCCCGGAAGATAGGCCCCGAATAGGCGTCGGCCCCACCCGCCGCGACTCGCTTGAAGAAATAGTGCCCTAGCAGCGGCGTCACGGTCAGCGCCAGAATCCATGACAGCATCAGCGAAATGCCGATCACGGCAAACAGTGAAAACAGGAATTCCCCGGTCGCGTCGGGGCTCAGCCCGATCCCCGCGAAGGCCATGATCCCGATCACGGTTGCACCCAAAAGCGGAATCTGCGTCTTGCCCGCCGCTTCATCCGCGCCCTCGCGCGAGGATTTGCCATGCAGCATGGATATCTGCATGCCTTCCGCCACCACGATGGCGTTATCGACCAGCATCCCCATGGCGATGATCAGCGCGCCCAGCGAAATGCGCTCCATCTCGATCGAGAATATCCCCATGAAAAAGAGCGTGCCCACCACCGTCAGCAGCAGGGTCGTGCCCACCACGATGGCCGCGCGCCAGCCCATGAAGATCGCCAGAACCGCGACCACGATGGCCACCGACATGGCGAGGTTGACAAGAAACGCACTCGATGCCTCGTCCACCACCACGTGTTGCTGGTAGATCGGGTGCAGGTCCACCCCGTAGGGCAGTTCCGGCTGCAACTCGGCCAGCCGCGCATCGACCCGGTTGCCGACGTCAACGATGTTTTCCGCCGACAGCCCCGCCACGCCCAGCGTGAAGGCTTCGTGACCGTTGAACCGGATGATCTGCGAGGGGTGGTCCTGCCGCCCCCGGCTGACCTGTGCGAAATCGGCAAGGTTCAGCACATCGCCGCCGACCCCCACCGTCAGACCTGCGATTTCCGACACGCTCTCAGACCCTTCCGGGGTCTGGATCACGGTTCGCGTATTTTCCGAATCGAGCGATCCCGCGGGTGCGACCGAGTTGGCATTGGCCAGCGCCTGAAGGATCAATTGCGGCGAAATGTTCTGGTGCACGGTCAGCGCAAGGTTCGGCTCGACAAAGATCGCCTCGTCGGGCAGGCCCTGCACGTCCACATCCGCGACGCCATCGACGGCCAGAATTTCCCGTCGCAGGAACCGCGCCAGTTCATGGCGTTCCGCGTCGGAATAACCCTCGGCCGTGACCGCGAAGAAAATGCCGAACACGTCGCCGAACCCGTCATTGACCTGCGGCGTTCCCACCCCGTCGGGCAGGTTTCGGGCCGCATCGGTCACCCGTTGGCGCAGGTCGGTCCAGATCGCGGGCAGTTCGTTGCCGTCATAGGTGGACATGATCTCGACCTCGATCCGCGACAGGCCGGGTCGGTTGACCGAGGTGATGCGATCCACCTCGCCCATCCGTTGAATGGCGGATTCGAGCGGTTCGGTCACTTCGCTGCTGACCTGCTCGGCCGAGGCGCCGGGATACTGGGTGACGATGACGGCGGTCTTGATGGTAAAGGCCGGGTCTTCCAGCCGCCCCAGCGTGGCAAAGCCCCAGATGCCGCCGAAGAGGCTGATAAGAATGACGATCCATGTCAGGATCGGTTTGTCGATCGAGGCGCGCGCGATGTTCATGACCTGCCCCTCAGTTCGCGAAACCGGTAAAGCGCCGCACGGTCATGCCGTCCTCCAGCGCGTTCACCCCGGTCATCACGATCTCGTCGCCATCAGCCAGCCCCGACAGCACGTCAAAGCCCCCCGTGCGCGATGGCTCGATCTCGACGGCAACCTCGTCAATGGTGCCCATACCGTCCGCATCCTCGACGAACCGCATGACACTGACCGAACCGTCATTGCCGGTGGCGATGGCCGATGCGGGAATGGTCAGACTGGCGTGATCGGGGGCCAGCCGGGCAAACACCGTGACCGAGGCTCCGGGCAGGATCGAGCGGTTCTCGGGCCGGGGCATGGCCAGCGTCAACTGAAAGGTCTGCCCCACGGCAGACGCCTCGGCGGTGAACTCGCGGATCATCAGCGGATAAGTCTGGTCGCTATAGGGGAACTGCGCCCAAAGCGCGACATCCGGGTTTTCACCCGCTTGCTCGAACAGCACCTCGGGCACGTCGATTTCGATCCGCAACTCTGACATGTCATGCAGGCGCACGACCGGGCTGCCGGCGCTGATCGTCGTGAAATTGGCCACGTTGCGCGCCGCGACCAGCCCGTCGAAAGGGGCGGTCAGCGTGGTGTGGTCCAGCGCGAACTGGGCGTTGCGCACGGCGATCTCGGCAAGGCTGACCTGCGTTTCGGCGTCGTCCACGCTGACCTGCGACACGGTGTTTTCCGACAACGCGTTCAGGCGGTCCAGCGTGCGCTGGGCCTGGTCCAGTTGCACCCGCGCCTGATCGAGGCTGATTTCAAACGATTCCGTGTCGAGCTGCGCGATCAGCCCGCCATTTGCGATCTCTTGCCCCTCCAGAACCGGAAAGGCGATGATCCGGCCACTGACCTGAAAGGCAAGGTCCACTGTCTGCCGCGCGACGATCTGGCCAAAGAACTGCCGGGTGATGCCAAGGCTGTCGGCATCCACGGTCATCAGCTTGACGGGCCGGATCACCGGGTCGGCGTCCTGGGCGGCAACGGGAAGGGCAAGCAGCGCCAGAACGGCGCCAAGGGCAAGGGCTTTCATCAAATCTCTCCAGAGCAGGCGCTTTTGAGGTAATCGGTTTCGGCGACCTCGGCCAATAGCCGGGCCAGTTGAATGGTCTTGTCATCGGGCAGGCCGGCGGCCTCCGAAAACAGCAGGGCGGCGCGGTTGGCCATGACCTGGCGCATGGTCTGCCCGGTCTCGGTCAGATGCACTTTCCACGCGCGGCGGTCCTCGGTGTCGCGTTCGCGCCCGACAAAACCCTTTGCTTCCAGTGAATCCACAACCGCGGTGATCGCCGAGGGCACGGTCTGCAACTCTTGTGCAATGGCCCCCATGCGCATCGGTTCCGACAAAACGATGAGCAGATGCCGCTCGGTCTTGGTCATCTCCGGTTCCGCGTGGATCGTTTCCAGACGGGCCTCCAGTTTCGTGAACAGGGTAAAGGTTCCCAAAATGGCCTGCGTGCGCGGATCAAGGTCGCGAAACGGTGCCGGGGTGGTTGGATGGGGGTCTGTGTGATTCATGCGTTTGGCCTCTTGCTTCCCGGCAATATGCTTCATATTGTGAATTATTCAAGAAGAGATTTATTCAGAGGCAGAACTGATGCAACGCGGGCTGACAACCGATCTCGACCCAACGCGGGATATTCTGGTGACCGAGGGCGGCGGACGCGCGCGGCTGGTCTGGTATCTCGACTTCACCTCGATGCACACGCGCCGCATCCGTGACGTGCTGCAACGCTCGGCGGATCGCTTCGGGCCGACCAACGTGTCGATGGCGGTGCGCTTCCTGCCCACTGGCCCCGAAAGCGCCGGGGCCGAGATCGCGGCGCGCGGCGCCATCGCCGCAGCGAAACAAGGCGCGTTCTGGGACATTCACCGCGCCCTCTTCTCTCGCCCGCCGCGCTATACCGAGGCACTGGTGCGTTCGATCGCCGAGGTTCTGGACCTCGACCTGGACCAACTGAACCAAGACATGTGGTCGGAAGAAACCGACCAGCGCCTGACCGAAGATCGCCTCGCCGCGCATGGGGCAGGGGTCCGCGATACGCCTGCGCTGTTCATTGACGGGCGGCTTTACGACGGCGCGTGGGACGAAACCTCGCTGATCGAAGAGGTGCAAAAACCCATCGGCGTGCAGATTCGTATCGCCAGCCTCGACTTTTTCCACTGGGCGGCCTCGGCGGGTTTTGTCCTGATCCTCGCCACGGTGCTGGCGCTCTTGGTCGTCAATGTCGGCTGGCACGAGGGCTACGAACACCTGCGCAACCTCGCCGTTGCCCTATCCTTTGGCGAAAGCACCTTTTCCCTGCCGCTCGAAACATGGGTCAACGACGGCCTGATGGCGCTGTTCTTCCTGTTGGTGGGGATCGAGATCAAACGAGAGATCGTGAACGGCGAACTGTCCGACCCCGCCAGCGCCGCCCTGCCGATCATAGCAGCACTTGGCGGCATGGTCGCGCCCGCCTTGATCTATGCCGGCATCAACTGGGGCAGCCCCACCGTGCATGGCTGGGGCGTGCCCATGGCCACCGACATCGCCTTTACCCTCGGTATCCTCGCGCTTCTGGGCGACCGGGTGCCGACCTCGCTCAAGGTTTTCGTCTCGGCGCTCGCCATCGCCGACGACCTTGGCGCCATCGTCGTCATCGCGCTCTTCTACGGTGAAGGGTTCGACCTGCACGCCTTCCTGGTCGCGCTGGCCATTTTCACCCTCATGATGGGTCTCAACCGGGGCCGCATCTATTCCCGCGTTCCCTATCTGCTTTTGGGCGTGGCGCTGTGGTTCTTCATCCACGAAAGCGGGCTGCACGCGACCCTCGCCGGTGTCCTGACCGCCGCCGCCATTCCGTCGCGCCGCTCGGCCAATATCCGGGGCGTGGCCGCACAGGCTGCCGCGATCTTCGACGAAGAGATGCGCGACCCCGACACGCCGATGCAGCATGGCAACCTCAACCGCCTGCAAGCCGCGGTCGAGCGGCTGCGCGAACCCGGCTTCCACTTGCAAAACGCACTGGAAAACTGGTCGAACTTCCTGATCCTGCCCCTCTTTGCCTTCTTCAACACCGGCATTGCCATCCTGGGCGCCCAGTTCTCGCCGCTCCACCCCGAGGCGCTTGGCGTCATCGCCGGTCTGGTCATCGGCAAACCGCTGGGGATTTTCCTGTTCGTCTTCGTTGCCGTCAAACTGCGCCTTGCGCGCCTGTCCTCTGAAATCAGTTGGACGCAGCTTCTGGGCGCGGGCTGCCTTGCGGGGGTGGGCTTCACCATGTCGATCTTCATCGGCGCCGCCTCGTTCGGGGGTGTGCAACTGGCCTCGGTCAAGCTGGCCATCCTGATCGCGTCGTCGATGTCCGCCCTGATCGGGTCCATCGTGCTGATCGCCGCCGCCCGGCCCGCCGCGGCGTCAGGGTAAGCCACTCTGGCCCAATCGCCCTGTTTGGGTGTATCGGGAACCAGCCGCATATCCGCAGGGTCATAACGGAGCCACCGCCATGCAATCCGCCGATTTTGTCATCATAGGGTCCGGCTCCGCCGGGTCGGCCATGGCCTACCGCCTGTCGGAAGACGGGGCGCACACGGTGCTGGTGCTGGAATATGGCGGCAGCGACATGGGCCCCTTCATCCAGATGCCCGCGGCACTCAGCTACCCGATGAACATGCCGATGTATGACTGGGGCTTCCAATCCCAACCCGAACCGCATCTGGGTGGCCGTCGCCTTGCCTGTCCGCGCGGAAAGGTGATCGGCGGCTCCTCCTCGATCAACGGCATGGTCTATGTGCGTGGCCATGCAGGGGACTACGACCATTGGCAGGCCAGCGGCGCGGCGGGGTGGGGCTATGCCGACGTGCTGCCCTATTTCATGCGAATGGAGACATGGCACGACGGCGGCCATGGCGGCGATCCCGGCTGGCGCGGCACCGACGGCCCCTTGCATGTCACCCGCGGTCCCCGCACCAATCCGCTGTTTCAGGCCTTTGTTGAGGCCGGGCAGCAGGCGGGCTACGAGGGGACCGACGATTATAACGGCGAAAAGCAAGAGGGCTTCGGCCCGATGGAAATGACCGTCTGGCAGGGCACCCGCTGGTCGGCGGCCAACGCCTATCTACGCCCCGCCCTGCAACGCCCGAACTGCGACATGCTGCGGTGTTTCGTGCGCCGGGTCATCATCGAAGACGGCCGCGCCGTTGGCGTCGAGGTCGAGCGCGGCGGCCAGATCGAGACCGTTCGCGCCAACCGCGAGGTCATCGTCGCGGCCTCCTCCATCAACTCGCCCAAGATCCTGATGCTGTCGGGCATCGGCCCTGCCGCTCATCTGATCGAACATGGCATTCCCGTCATCGCCGACCGGCCCGGCGTCGGCCAGAACCTGCAAGACCATCTGGAGCTTTACATCCAGCAGGCCTGCACCCAGCCGATCACGCTCTACAAATACTGGAACCTGATATACAAGGGCGCCATCGGCACCCAGTGGATGACCACGCGCACCGGGCTTGGCGCGTCCAACCAGTTCGAAAGCGCCGCTTTCCTGCGCTCGCGCCCCGGCGTGGACTATCCCGATATCCAGTATCACTTCCTGCCCATGGCCGTGCGCTATGACGGCACAGCCGCCGCCGAGGGGCATGGCTTTCAGGCCCATGTCGGCCCGATGCGCTCGCCCTCGCGCGGCGCGGTCACGCTGGCCTCTTCCGACCCCAACGACGCTCCGAACATCCTGTTCAACTACATGTCCCACCCCCAGGATTGGGAAGACTTCCGCCATTGCATCCGCCTGACCCGCGAGATCTTCGCCCAAGCCGCCTTCGACGACTATCGCGGCCCCGAAATCCAGCCCGGCCCCGACGTGCAAAGCGATGACGAGCTGGACGATTTCATCCGGGCCGAAGTCGAAAGCGCCTACCACCCCTGTGGCACCTGCCGCATCGGCGCGGCGGACGATCCGCTGGCCGTGGTCGACCCCGAAACCCGCGTGATCGGGGTCGATGGCCTGCGCGTCGCCGACAGTTCGATCTTCCCGCGCATCACCAACGGCAACCTCAATGGCCCCTCGATCATGACCGGCGAAAAGGCCGCCGACCACATCCTTGGCAAGGGGATGCTGCCCCGCTCGAACCGGACACCCTGGATTCACCCCGACTGGCAAAGCAGCGTGAAGGCTGTGGGCCACGCGGGCTGACTCATCCCCATCCCTTCCCGGAAACGCCCGGTCTTCTTCTTGGCCAAAATACTCCCGCCGGAGGCATCCCCCCTCTGCGCCCGCGAAAACGACCGCCCCTGCGGCGCGCGACGTGGGAATCGGGTTTTGGGAAATGAAAAAGAACGGCCCTGAGCCCACCGTGGCGGATGACGCGGCGGATGACGGTTTCGCGCCCATTGCGGGGCTTGGCCGGAATGTCAGCGATGAGGGCAGCGGCCGCCCGTGGTGGGCGCGAAAGCGCCCGCCTTGGGGGCGGGCGGGCGCTGCCCGGCGTAAACGCCGGGCGGTGAAGATGATCGAATTGTCCGCCAAGGGAACGGCAGCTTGGTCCGCAGGGCGGAACTCCATGCTCTCTGCACCGATGGCGCCCTCCTGCCCCGCATCCACTCCCGCGCACGGTTCAGACACGCGCGCCCTGTGGCCATCGCGGCCCCCACTGTGAACGCGGTTTCACTCCCATGGGGACGGAACACATCCCCGTGCGGGCCCCGAGGCATCTCCTCCAAAATCGGCCAAACCGGTGTACGGGGGGTGTACAGGGGGTGTACGGGGGGTGCACGCCCGGCGACGGCTGTTTTCGCTCCGTCTTTTTCCCCTGCCGTTCCGCGCGTCCATGCGCTATGGGAGGCTCATGACCCAAGATTCCACCGATATGATCCGCCAGACCGCCGCCCATGTCCTGCGCACCGAAGGGGCCGCCGTGACCCGCATGGCCGATGCCCTGCCCGAGGATTTCGAGGCTGCGGTTGAGGCGATTTTGTCAATAAAAACAGGCCGTGTGATCCTGTCCGGCATGGGCAAATCCGGCCATATCGCGCGCAAGATCAGCGCCACGCTGGCCTCGACCGGCACCCCCTCGACTTTCGTTCATCCGGCCGAGGCGAGCCATGGCGATCTGGGGATGATCACCCCCAATGACCTGTGCATCCTGATCTCGAATTCCGGCGAAACCTCGGAGCTTGGCGACATCGTCGCCCACGTCGCCCGCTTCTCGATTCCAATGATCGGCGTCTCCAAAAATCCCAAGAGCACGCTCATGCAAGCCGCTGATTTGAAACTGGTTTTGCCGGATGAGCCCGAGGCCTGTATCATCGGAATGGCGCCCACGACGTCGACCACGCTGACGCTCGCGCTTGGCGATGCGCTGGCCGTTGCGGTGATGGAGCGGCGCGGCTTCCTGCCCGAGAATTTCCGCACCTTCCACCCGGGCGGCAAGCTTGGCGCGCAACTGGCCAAGGTCGCTCAGCTGATGCATTCCGGCGCGGCCCTGCCGCTGGTCACCGAAGAAACGCCGATGCCCGAGGTGCTGCTGGTCATGACCGAAAAGGGCTTTGGCATCGCGGGCGTGACCGATGATGGCATGCTGACCGGAGTCGTCACCGACGGCGACCTGCGGCGCAGCATGGACGGGCTGATGGACAAGACCGCCGGCGACGTCGCCACCCGCGAACCACGCGTCACCCGGCCCCATACCTTCGCCGCCGAAGCACTGGCGATGATGTCCGGCCGCATCACCGCGCTGTTCGTGCTGGATGAAGACGGCAGACCCGTCGGCCTGCTGCACCTGCACGACTGCCTGCGCGCCGGCGTCGCCTGAGCGTCAGACGGTAAAGCCCACAAGGAACCGCGCCAGCAACGGCTGGCTCGCCGCGCCGAGCGAGCGGGCGTCGGGGCCAACGGTGCCCAGTTCGACCGCAGGGCGTTCCAGACCGGTGAAATCCAGTCCGTCCATGCGGGTTCGGACCTGCGCGACAAGGTGTTCCCGCAGCGCCTGCGGCATCCAGCCATCCACCTTGATCGCCTCGAAATCTATCACGGCCATTGCCGCGTGGGCCGCGTGCGCGATGGCGTTCCCGGCCTCGGCGGCCCAAGCGTCGGTCAGGCTGCCGGGCACATCCCAGGCTTCGGGGTTTTCCCACAGGGTCATGCTGTCCAGCCCGGCCTCTTCCATCTGGTGTTCCAACCCGACAAGCGAGGCGCAGTCCATCAGCTGGCAGCGGTTGCCGTGCAGGTCCGTTACCGGCATCGGCCCGATGGCCCCGGCGTTTCCGGTCGGGCCGCTGAACAGGGTGCCGTTCAGCACGACACCGCCGCCGATGAAGAAGGCGACGAAGAAATGCAGGAAATTCAACGGCTGGTCGCCGGTGCCAAAGACCAGTTCGGCACTACAGGCCGAAGTCGCGTCGTTCTGAAGGAAGACCTGAAGGTCCAGCGCGTCGGACAGTTCCTGTTGAATGTCGCGGTGTCGCCAAGCGGCCATGGTTTGCGGCTCGACCCCGATCATGCGCGGCCAATCCCAGAGCTGGAACGGAATCGCAATGCCAAGCCCGCCGATGCGGGCGCGCTTTCCAACGGGCAACTCCTGCCGCAGCGACTCGACGGATTGGGTGGCAAAGGCCAGCACCTCTTCCACATCGGGATAGGGGTGAATGCGCTTGCGCCGGGACAGGATTGTGCCGAGGAAATCGGTCAGGATCATCTCGGTTGATCTCCGGCCGACCTTCAGGCCAAGGAAAAACGCGCCTTCCGGGTTCAGCCGCATCGGCACCGAGGGTTGCCCCACCTTGCCGCGCTGTGGCTCGCCCTTCAGCAGCAGACCTTCCTCTTCGAGGCTGCGCATGATCACCGAAACCGTCTGCGCCGACAATCCCGTCAGGCGGGCGATCTCGGCCTTGGCCAAGGCCCCGTGACGCCGGATCAGAGTCAGGACCAGCCGCTCGTTCTGCGCCCGCATCCCGGTCTGGTTGGTGCCGCGGGTTTCCTTGATGGCAGCGGTCGCCGCTGTCTTGTCCTGCGCTGTGCTCATGATGGCCTCCCTTTGGAATAATGCGTGCGGCAAGGCAAGTCGTCAATAACTAAATAAGAGTGATTTATTTATTGACAGGGCACCATGAGTCGGCCCATTAAGATGTCACTGGGCGATGAGGCGCCCTATGCAATTCTCTGGGAGGACATCATGACCAACACATTCAAGGCCGTTCTGCTTGGGGGCGCCGCTGCGCTCGCCCTTGGCACCGCCGCACAGGCACAAGACACCACCGCCTGCCTGATCACAAAAACCGACACCAACCCGTTCTTCGTGAAGATGCGCGAAGGCGCGTCAGCCGCGGCCGAGGCTGCGGGCATCACCCTGCAAACCTATGCCGGCACCATCGACGGCGATGTCGAAAGCCAGGTCGCAGCCGTGGAAACCTGCATCGCCGCCGGCGCATCGGGCATCCTGATCACGCCCTCCGATTCCCGCGCTTTGGCGCCGGTCATCGGTCAGGCGCGTGAGGCCGGCATTCTGGTGATCGCCCTCGACACCCCGTTCGAACCCGCCGACACCGCCGACGCGACCTTTGCCACGGACAACTTCCGCGCTGGCGAGCTGATCGGTGAATGGGCTGCCGCGACCCTTGGCGAAGAAGCCGCCAACGCCCGCATCGCGCTGCTTGACCTGAACGCCTCGGAAGTGTCGGTCGACTACCTGCGCGATAACGGCTTCCTGCAGGGCTTCGGCATCGACATCATGGACCCGACCGACATCGGCGACGAAACCGACCCGCGTATCGTCGGCAATGATGTGACCAACGGCAACGAAGAGGGCGGCCGCACCGCGATGGAGAACCTTCTCCAGGTCGATCCGAGCGTGAACGTCGTCTACACCATCAACGAACCTGCCGCTGCCGGTGCTTACGAGGCGCTGCGTGCCTTCGGTCTGGAAGATCAGGCGCTGATCGTTTCGGTCGATGGTGGTTGCCCCGGCGTTCAGAACGTCGCCGAAGGTGTGATTGGCGCGACCTCGATGCAGTTCCCGCTGCTGATGGCCTCGCTCGGCATCGACGCGATCGTCCAGTACGCTGCGGACGGCACCCTGCCGGAAAACAGCCCCGGTCTCGACTTCTTCAACACCGGCGTTCAACTGGTCACCGACCACCCGGTCGAAGGCATCGAGTCGATCTCTTCGGAAGAAGCGCTGGACCTGTGCTGGGGCTGATCCCCTAACGGACAAGACGGGACAGGGCGGAAGGTTTCGCCCGTCCCCACCAAGTCGTGATATGACCGGTGCCACCCGCGCGCCCGAGTCCGCACGCAGCCGTTAATGGAGGAAATGATGGCGGAGCAACCTACCGCATCCGGCCAAGAGTACGAGAAGTCTCTGGGCCAAAGCGACGCGCGTGTCGCTGAGTTCGAGAAGAGACGGCACACCCCCTTGCAACGGGTGCAGCACATTCTTCATTCCAATCCCACCATGGTTCCGGTCATCGTTCTGATGATGGCCTGCGTTGCGTTTTCGATTATTGCCGGCGAGCGGTTCTACCGGCCTTTCAACCTTGGCCTGATCATGCAGCAGGTGTCGATCATCGGCATTCTGGCTGCTGCGCAGAGCCTCGTGATCATCACGGCGGGCATCGACCTGTCGGTTGGCGCGCTGATGGTTTTCGCCTCGGTCGTCATGGGGATGCTCGGTGTGAACCTTGGCCTGCCGTCCGGCATTGCGATCCTTCTGGGGGTCGGTTTGGGGGTCACGGGCGGCATGCTCAACGGCTTCTTCGTCACCAAGCTGCGCCTGCCGCCCTTCATCGTCACCCTCGGCACGTGGAGCGTGTTCCTCTCTGTCCTGCGCCTTCTGACCGGCTCGCAGTCGATCCGCTCGCAGGATATTGACGCCACCGCGCCACTGCTCAAGTTCTTTGGCCATCATATCGACATCGGCACCCCGCCCGCGGGGGCCCGGATCACCTTTGGCGTCCTGCTGATGTTCGCCGTATTCGGGGTGCTTTGGTATGTGCTGAACAAGACCGCATGGGGCCGTCACGTCTACGCCGTCGGCGATGATATCGAGGCCGCCGAACTGTCGGGCATCCGCACAAAGCGCGTGCTTTTGTCGGTCTACATGCTGGCCGGGGGCGTCGCCGCCATCGCGGCCTGGGCCTCTATCGGTCGGGTCGGCGCGATCTCTCCCAACGGGTTTGCCGAGGCGAACCTGCAATCCATCACCGCCGTCGTAATCGGGGGCATCTCGCTTTTCGGGGGGCGTGGGTCCATCCTTGGGCCGCTTTTCGGGGCGCTGATCGTGGGCACCGTGGAAAGCGGGCTGCGGTTGGCCGGGCTCGACGTGCAATGGCAGATCTTCTCGATCGGCTGGCTTATCATCATCGCGGTCGCCATCGACCAATGGATCAGAAAGGTGTCTGCATAATGTCTGCTGTAACTCCTGTCGTCGAAGGCCGCGGTCTCGTGAAGCGCTATGGCCACGTGACCGCTATCGACCACGCTGACTTTGAACTCTTACCCGGTGAAATCCTTGCTGTGATCGGCGACAACGGGGCGGGAAAATCCTCGATCGTCAAGTCGATCTGCGGGGCCGTCACCCCCGATGAGGGCGAATTGCTGATCGAAGGCAAGCCGGTCCATTTCAACTCGCCCATCGAGGCGCGTGATATGGGGATCGAGATAGTCTATCAAAACCTCGCCCTGTCGCCCGCGCTGTCGATCGCCGAGAACATGTTCGCCGGTCGTGAAATCCGCAAACCGGGTTTCGTCGGTAACTGGTTCCGTATGCTCGACAAGAAAGAGATGGAACGCTTCGCCCGCGAGAAACTGTCAGAGCTTGGGCTGATGACTGTCCAGTCGATCAACCAGGCGGTGGAGACCCTCTCGGGTGGTCAGCGTCAGGGCGTGGCCGTGGCCCGTGCCGCCGCCTTTGCGACCAAGTTCATCATCATGGACGAGCCGACCGCCGCCCTTGGCGTCAAGGAAAGCCGCCGGGTGCTGGAACTGATCAAGGATGTCCGGGCACGCGGGATTCCGATCATCCTGATCAGCCACAACATGCCGCATGTCTTCGAAGTGGCTGACCGCATCCACATTCACCGCCTTGGAAAGCGTCTGTGCATCGTCGATCCGAAACAGGTGACCATGTCCGACGCCGTGGCCCTGATGACAGGGGCAATGCAGCCCGATGCCGTCGCAGCCTGAGGACATCGCCCAAACCACGCTGCCGCGACTTCTCTCGCTTGGGGGCGAGCGCAAGATCATCGCCGTGGCGGGGCCGCCGGGGTCGGGGAAATCCACGATCTCGGCGGCGCTTTGCGATGCGCTCACCGGCGCCGGGCGCTCTGCCGCCGTGGTGCCGATGGACGGGTTTCACCTCGATAACCGGCTGCTGGGTCCGCGTGGCTTGCAATCCCGCAAGGGCAGCCCTGACAGCTTCGACGCCGACGGGTTCGTGCAGCTCATCCGCCGGATCGGCTCGGGGCGTGACGTGATCTATCCCCTCTTCGACCGGGACCGCGACATCGCCATCGCGGGGGCTGGCCACTTGCCGCCCGAGGTGGAATTCGTTCTGGTCGAGGGCAATTACCTGCTGCTCGACCGCGCGCCTTGGTCCGGCCTGTCGCCGCTGTGGTCCTTTACGCTCAAGGTCGATACCCCGCTCGACAGGCTCAAGGGCCGCCTGCGCGACCGCTGGGTCGAGCAGGGCCTGAGCGAGTCCGATGCCTGCGCCCGCCGCGACGCAAATGACTTGCCAAATGCCGAACTGGTCCTGTCGAATAGCCGGGACGCCGACCTGACGATTTCCAACTGACAAAGGATGCCCCAATGATCCTGTGCTGTGGCGAAGCGCTTATCGACATGATCCCGAAACCCACCGTCGAAGGCGGGCAAGAGGGGTTCGTGCCACATTCCGGCGGTGCCGTGTTCAACACGGCCATCGCGCTTGGCCGTCTCGGCACGCAGGTCGGCATGGTCACGGGGCTGTCGTCAGACATGTTTGGCCAGCAACTGACCTCCGCGCTTCAGGCCAGCCATGTCGATACCAGCCGCGTGATCCGGTCGGATCGGCCAACCACGCTGGCCTTTGTCAAGCTGACCGACGGCCATGCCACCTACTTCTTTTTCGACGAAAATACCGCCGGGCGGTTGATCGCGCCCGACGATCTGCCAAGCCTGTCCGGGGATGTGAGCGCGCTCTTTTTCGGCGGCATCAGCCTTGCCGTGGACCCCTGCGCCGACACCTACGCCACGCTGCTGGACCGTGAGGGAGCATCGCGCGCGGTCATGCTGGACCCGAATATTCGCCCCGGCTTCATCAAGGATGTGGACCGCTACCGCGCGCGGCTGGCGGCGATGCTGGCCGGAACCGATATCGTCAAGGTCTCGGACGAAGATCTGAACTGGATCTTCCCCGGCCCGGAATCGCTGGCCGACAAGCTCGACCAGATGCGCGCGACCGGCCCCAAGGTGGTCCTTTTGACCCGTGGGGGCGAGGGCGCGACCGGCTACCTTGCCGATGGCCGCGCCGTCGCGGTTGCGGCGCCAAAGGTGCAAACCGTGGATACAGTCGGGGCAGGGGACACGTTTAACGCGGGCGTTCTGGCAAGCCTGTCGGAACAGGGTTGCCTGACCAAGGATGGCATCGCCGCCCTGACCGAACCGCAGATCCGCGCGGCGCTGGACCTTGCCGCGCGCGCGGCCGCCGTGACCGTCACCCGCGCGGGCGCCAACCCGCCGTGGCGGGAAGAGATTTAGACCGAATCCGACGGGCCAGACAGCCGCAGCCGAACCTCGAACCCATCGACGGCGCCGGGGCGCGGCGAGCGCAGTTCAAGGTGGCTGCCGCTGCGTTCTGCGATGGCGTCCACGATCGCCAGTCCCAACCCGCTGCCATCGGCCTCGGACCCGGCCCGTTCGAACCGCCCGGTCAGGCTGGCCAAGGCCTCGGGCGTCATCAGGGGCGAGTCGTTTGCGACCGAGAAAAACCCCGTCTCCGACAAGCTGACCAGGACCGGCGTGCCGTCTCGTCCATGGCGCAGGGCGTTTTCCACCAGATTGCGGCACAGAATGCCGAAGGCGTCGGGGTCAAGGTCGGACAGAACCGGGCGGTCGGGCAGGCTCAACTCGATGCGGCCCGCGCCACCGCCCGAGCGTTCGATATCCTCCACCACGATTTGCGCCACCGGGCGCAGGTCGCTGGACCCGTCCATCCGCAGCCGTCCGCCCTCGGCGCGGGCCAGTTGCATCAGCCGTTCCGCCAGCCGGGTCAGCCGTTTCAGCGTTGACTCGATATCAGCGGCCCGTTGTCCGGCGGCAGGGTCTTGGGTCTCGGCGCGCAGTCTCTGCGCCTGAGCGATCGCCCCCGCCAGCGGTGTCCGCAATTCATGCGCGGCATTGGCGGCAAAGCTGCGCTCTGCATCGAAGGCGGCCCGCAGCCGGTCGAGCAGGGCGTTCAGCGTCTCGGCCACCGGCGCGATTTCGGACGGCAGGCCAGGGGCGGGAACCGGCGACATGTCGCGCGCGGTTCGGTCCGCCAGCGCATCGCGGAACCGGCGCAACGGGCCAAGGCTGGTGCGCACCGCAAGGATGACCGCGATCAGCGCGATGGGGATCACCAGGAACAGCGGCAGCCCAAGCGCCATGCGCATTTCGCGCGCCGCCGCGTGACGGTGGGCCAGCGGCTCGGCCACGGTGATGCGGATCGTGCCTTGCACAGCGTCCTGGTTGTAGAAGCGGAACGCGTCATTCTGGCTGAATCCGGCCCCTTCATAGGGCGGGAAGACCATCGGGTCGGCATTGTGGGATTGCATCAGCACACGCCCTCCCACATCGCGCACCACATAGGTGAACAGTTCGTCATGCTGGCGCACGTCGCCGATATGTTGTGGGCTGGTCAGGTCCTCGCGCCCCAGCAGGTCCACCACCGCGAGCGGCAGAATGCGCTGCGCCGTTTCACGCAGGGCCGAATCGAAGACCTCGTCCATCTCGTTGCGCAGCACCAGCGCGGTGACCGACGCCGCCGTGATCCAAAGGACCGTCATCAGGATGCCGATCCCCAGCCCAAGCCGCAGTTGCAGGCTGGCACCGGGCCTCATGCGGTGCCCAGCCGATAGCCCATTCCGCGCTCGGTCTGGATCACGGCGGACCCCAGCTTCTTGCGCAACCGGCTGACATGCACCTCGATGGTATTGCTCTCGATCTCCGCCCCGAAGGCATAAAGCTTGTCTTCCAGCTGTGCCTTGGACAGCAATTGCCCCGGTCGCCCGAGGAAGGCTTCGAACAGCGCCCATTCCCGTGCGGTCAGCTGCACCGGCTTGCCATTGTGCAGGATACTGCGGGCGGCGAGGTCGATTTCCAGCGGGCCATGGGTGATGATCGGGTTGGGGTTGCCCGCGTAACGCCGGGCGACCGATCCGATCCGCGCCGACAATTCGGCCAGGTCGAAGGGTTTCACCAGATAGTCGTCCGCGCCTGCATTCAACCCCTCGATCCGGTCGGAAATCTGGTCCAGCGCGGTCAGGACAATGACCGGCGTGACACTGCCCCGCCCCCGCAGCGATTTGAGAAAGCCGATCCCGCGTCCGTCCGGCAGCATGAGATCCAGCAAGATCAGGTCATAGGCCGCGCCCGCCACGGCATCGCCTGCCGCATCCAGCCGCGTGACCCAGTCCACTGAATGGCCATCGCCCGCGATCTGGTCACGCACGGCGGCACCCAGGACGGTATCGTCTTCTACAAGCAGAATGCGCATGTATCGGGTCGTCCTCTTTCCTGTTCACGCTATCTTTTGCGCTGCCCGCCTGACGACAAGCTGACGGGCGAATTGCACTGGCTTCAGTCTCCTGTCAGATTCGCAGGGCATCTACAGGGTCAAGCTGGCCTAAAGCGGAGTGTGGCCCATGACGAAAACGCTGACAATCGCAACCTTCCTCACCGCGATGATATCGGGTGGGGCGGCGCTGGCGAGTGACGATTGCTACGAACCGATGGCCAATTGGCAACCGCGCGGCGCGGTTGCCGATTTCGCGATGGACGCCGGTTGGCTCGTGCACCGGATCAAGATCGACGATGGCTGTTATGAAATTCAGGCCGTCGATGCCGAGGGCCGCCAGATCGAGATCACGCTGAACCCGGCGACACTGGAAATCCTCGATTTCGAGTACGAAGATCACCACGACGACGATGACCAGTCTCACGGCAGCTCTCACGATGGTGAAGGCGACACCCATGACTGAGACCGTGCGCGTCTGGGATCCGCTGCTGCGCCTGTTCCATTGGGCGCTTGTGATCAGCTTTGCCGTCGCATGGCTGAGCTCTGAAGAGTCGCAAGGCCTGCATGAACTGGCGGGCTACGTGGTGGCCGGGCTGCTGGCCTTCCGCCTTGTCTGGGGTCTGGTCGGCGGGCGCTATGCCCGGTTTTCGCAGTTCCTGCGCGGCCCGGTCACGACGCTGGCGTATCTGCGCGACATGGTGACAGGCCGCGAAAAGCGCCATATCGGCCATAACCCGGCAGGTGCCGCGATGATCGTGGCGTTGGTCCTGTCGCTCTCGGCGACCGCCTACACAGGCTGGTTGATGGCCGATCAAACCCGGATCGCCCTTGTGCCGCAGATCGTCACGATGGCCCATGCGGATGAAGACGGCGAATACGGCGAATACCGGGAATACGGCGAATCCGGCGGCGGATCGGCCGGCGACCTGCACGAAGTCTTTGCGAATCTCACCCTGCTGCTGGTCGCCTTGCATGTCGGCGGCGTTGTCCTCGCCTCGATCCGTCACAAGGAAAATCTGGCGCGCGCCATGGTCACTGGCCGCAAGCGTGCCGCCGAGCCGGGCGATATCGCCTGACATGTCCCCAAGGGCTTGCTTCGTCCCTCGCCCTTGACTGAGCCCCGTGTTGCCCAAGCACGGGGCTCTTTTTATGGGCGCCGCCCGGCGGCTGGTGCGTTCCTGACAGCAAGCTGAAGCGAAAAGTTAAGCTCTGTCAGGCAACGCTCAGGCCCGGGGGCCAAATGTGGATCATCGAAACACAGGAGACCTACTCAATGACCAGGAAATTTGCCCTTCTGCTCGCCACCGGCGCCCTGACCGCCGCAGTCGCGCTTCCCGCCCTCGCCCTTGGCACCGACGCCATCTCCA
This sequence comes from Nioella nitratireducens, assembly GCF_001879715.1. Classification (GTDB taxonomy): domain Bacteria; phylum Pseudomonadota; class Alphaproteobacteria; order Rhodobacterales; family Rhodobacteraceae; genus Nioella; species Nioella nitratireducens. The sequence continues at coordinate 28,652 of NZ_MNBW01000006.1, forward strand.
CCATGCAGCCGACCGGCGCGGGCACGCTGTCCGCACAGGACGGGATGCAGCCGATGCTGCTGGCCGATGATGACGGCGACGACGATCGCGGTGAAGGCGGCTGGCTGTTCGGTCGCGGTGGCGACGATGACGACCATGGCCGCTACGGCGACGACGATGGTGAAGGCTGCGACGATGACGACGACAACGGTCGCGGTTGCGTCGGCGGCGGCAACAACCCGGCCCCCGCAGGTTCGGTCGCCCCCCCGAACAACGGCCTGTTCAACAACGGCGCGGCGCCGCAGGCCCAAACCAACTGATACCGCGGGGGGGGCTGTGCCCCCCTTTCCTTCTTCCCAATGATATTCCGAAAGGCACCAGACCGATGAAACCGCTTCTCGCAACCCTCGCCGTGACGACTGCTTTGACAGCCCCCGGACTGGCGTCGGCCCGGCCCGTGACCCTGACGACCAACCTCAACAACTACGGCGGTCCCGGCGCCTATCTGGCGCTCTACGTAACCGATTCCGGCGGGAACTATGTCGGCAGCCTCTGGATGGCGGGCGGGCGGTCGCGCTACTACCGGCACCTGTCCGATTGGTATCGCTTTACCGGCGGCAACACGGCGGAAGTGAACGGCATCACCGGCGCCAGCGTCGGTTCGGGCCGCAGCCTGACCGTGTCGCTCGACCTGTCCGACGCGCTCTTCGACGCAGGCTATTCCCTGCATATCGACGCGGCTGTCGAAAACTACCGGGAAAGCCCGAGCGAGATCGTCGTGCCGCTGACCACCGCTGGTGCGGGCACCCCGGTGCGCGGTCGCCGCTACATCGCGGCATTCGACTACAGCTTCTGAGATCTGGTGAAGGTTCCACGACACGCGCCCGAGTCACCCGATTCCGGCAAATAGCTTCGCTTTCCATCCAAAACGTTCCGAAAGGCATAGGGCCGATGAAACCGCTTCTCGCATTGTTCGCGATGACAACCGCATTGACCGTTCCGGGAGTGGCTTCTGCCCGTCCTGTGACGTTGACCACCAACCTCAGCAACTATGGTGGGTCCGGCATCTACCTTGCCCTTTACGTCACCGATTCCAGTGGCAACTATGCTGGCAGCTTGTGGTTGGCAGGCCGTCGGTCGCGCTACTATCGGCACTTGTCCGACTGGTTCCGCATGACCAACGGCAGCCGGTCCCAAATCAACGGGATCACCGGCGCCAGCGTTGGCGCCGGTCGCAGCCTGACCGTGACGGCGGATCTGGCAGACTCGCTCTTCGATGCGGGCTATTCGCTGCACATTGATGCGGTCGCCGAGCACCGCCGGGAAAGCCCGAGCGAGATCGTCATACCGTTGACCACGGCAGGCGCCGGAACGGCGGTGCGTGGTCGCAGTTACATCTCTGCCTTCGTCTACAATTTCTGAAACCTGGGGGAAGATCCATGACACGCGCCCTGCACCGTTGGCCTGGCCTTCTGGCCGCCCTCCTTCTGATGACGCTTGCACTGAGTGGCGCGGCGTTGTCGATCTTCCCTGCGGCGTACCGCGTCGCCGCACCGCAGGCCGCGTCTGGCCTGACCGTGGCCACGCTCGCCCAAAGGATCGAAGCGGTCTATCCCACGGTCGGACAGATTCGCCGCGCGCCCTCGGGCGAAATCACCGCCTATTGGTTTGACAACGGCGTGCCGGGTGCTGCGGTCATCGACCCGACCACGGGGCAGGGCGTCGCCAATTCCGACCCCAACCAGATTGAACGCTGGCTGACCGAATTTCACCGCTCGCTGTTTCTTGGTGACAATGGCCGCATCGTCATGGCCGTCGGCGCGGGCGCGATGCTGATCCTTGCGGTCTCGGGCATCTTCCTCGTGGCGCGGCGCACAGGTGGCTGGCGGCGTTGGTTCTCGCGGGTGCGCGGGCCGATGTCCGGGCGTCTGCATGTCGAATTTGCGCGGATCGCGGTTGCGGGGTTGATGCTGTCCTCGGTCACCGCGCTGTGGATGACCGCCTCGACCTTCAGCCTGCTTCCCGATGAAGCCATGCCCCCTAACTTCCCATCTCAGGTCAGCGGCGAGACCGGCTTTGCCATGGCCGACGTGCCGACCCTTGCCTCGACGCCGGTTTCGGCCCTGCGCAACCTGACCTATCCCTATCCCGACGACGCGACCGATGTGGTCACCATCGAGACCGACACCGGCACCGGCTATATCGACCAGGGCACTGGCGAGATGCTTGCCTGGGCCGACCTGAGCGGTTGGGCGCGCGTGTCGGAAACCATCTACATGCTGCACACCGGCCAAGGCGCGGCCCTTCTGGGCGTGATCCTCGGTCTGATGGCGCTCTGCGTGCCGCTGATGGCCGTGACCGGCACCATCGTCTGGCTGGTGGGCCGCCGGGGTCGTCCGCGGATTCGCGGAAACGTGGCCGCTGGCCGGGCGGAAACCGTGGTTCTGGTGGGCAGCGAAGGCGGCACCACCTGGGGCTTTGCCGCGACCCTTCACGCCGAGCTGACCAAGACCGGCCAAGCCGTGCGGGTCGAACCGATGAGCAGCTTCAACCCGGCGCGCTATTCCCATGCCAAGCGCCTGATCGTGATGGCCGCCACCTACGGCGATGGCGACGCCCCGGCCTCTGCCAAATCCTTCCTCGACCGTCTTGAACAGGCGCAGCCGGCCCCCGGCCTGCCGCTGTCCGTGCTTGGCTTCGGCGACCGCAGCTTTGCCCATTACTGCGCCTTCGCCGAGCAGGTGCAGACCCGCGCCGAGGCCCTGGGCTGGCACCAGTTGACGGATTTCGACACCGTCGACCGCCAGTCGCCGCAGGACTTCGCCCGCTGGGGCCGCGCCCTGGGTCAGGCCATGGGGCTGGACCTTGAACTGACCCACCAGCCGGTGGTGCCCGCCTCGCAGGACATCACCCTTGTCTCGCGCCGCGACTATGGCGCCGAAGTGCAGTCGCCGACGGCCATCCTGCGCTTTGCCCTGCCGCGCCGCAGCCTGTGGCAGCGCCTGACCGGTCGTGGCCTCGGCCGTTTCGCGGCGGGTGATATCCTTGGCGTGGTGCCCGAAGGGTCCACCCTGCCGCGCTTCTATTCGCTGGCCTCCGGTCGCCGCGACGGTTTCGTCGAGATCGCGGTCAAGAAACACCCCGGCGGGCTGTGCTCTGGCCAGCTGATGGCGCTGGAGCCGGGCGATACTGTCCACGCCTTCGTGCGCCGCAACCCCGGTTTCCGTCCTGACCGCAGCAAGGCGCCGCTGATCCTGATCGGCGCGGGCACTGGCATCGGGCCGCTTGCGGGCTTTGTTCGTGGCAACACGCGGGGCCGCCCGGTGCACCTGTTCTTCGGGATGCGCCACCCCGACAGCGATTTCCTCTATGGCGAGGATCTGACCGGCTGGAAGCAGGACGGTCACCTGACCCGGATGGTCACTGCCGTCTCGCGCAGCCAGGCCCCCAGCTACGTGCAGGACGCGCTGCGCACAGAAGCCACCGACGTGGCCCGGTTGATCCGCCAAGGGGCCCGCATCATGGTCTGTGGCGGGCGGGGCATGGCCGAGGGCGTCTCAGAGGCACTCGCCGATATTCTCGCCCCCGCCGGGTTGACTCCGGCCAGCCTGAAAGCACAAGGACGGTATGTCGAAGATGTCTACTGAACTGACCCGCCACGCGCTGAACGGCGCCACAATGGGCACCCGCTGGTCCGCCCTGTTCTTCGCGCCCCAAGGCGCCGACCCGGCCCCGATCCAGGCCGATCTGCAAGCGGCCGTGGACGCGGTGGACGCGCAGATGTCGACCTGGAAACCCGACAGCGACCTGATGCGCCTGAACGCCAGCCCGCTGGATGAATGGATCAAGGTGCCTGCCGCCCTGATGAAGGTCGTGGAGATTGGGTTGAACATCGGGCGCGTCTCGGGCGGGGCCTTCGATATCGCCATGGGCGATGCCGTGACCGCGTGGGGCTTTGGCCCGGAAACCGCAGATGGCGCGCGCATTCAGAACGCCCTGTCCTCGGATCGCGCCGCCGCGCCTCAGGTGATCGACGTTGACCTGCCCGCCCACCGCATCCGCAAGACCGCGCCCGTCGCCCTTGATCTCAACGGGATCGCCAAGGGCTTTGGCGTGGATCGACTGGCCGAGGTGCTGACCGATCACGGCATCACCGATGCCCTCGTGGGCATCGACGGCGAAATGCGCGCCCTTGGCCTGCGCCCGGATGGCGAGCCATGGACCATCGCCGTGGAAAACCCCAACCCCGAGCGGCGCGAGGCGCTATCCATCCTCGGCCTGCAAGACGCGGCGGTCGCCACATCCGGCGACTATCGCCATTGGGTCGAGGTGCAGGGCCACCGCTTGTCGCACACGATGGACCCGGCCAAGGGGGCCCCGCTGGCGGCCTCTCCGGCCTCGGTCACCGTGGTGGCCCGCACCTGCGCCGAAGCCGATGCATGGGCAACCGCGCTGATGGTGCTTGGTCCAGATCGCGGCGCCGATCTGGCGCGGCAGATGAAACTGGACGCACTCTTCCTGATGCGCACGCCATCGGGCCTGCAACAGATCGGCATCGGCGCGTTGTTTGAAGAGGGCGCCCCTGCCTGAAGCATGACGCCTGGCCAGTCACCGTGGTCGCGGTCTCTGTCTGCGGCACCGGTCCGAGCAATAGCGGACCTCGTCCCAGACCTTCTCCCATTTCTTGCGCCACGCGAACGGGCGGCCACAGGTGGCGCAGGTCTTGGTCGGCAGGTGGGGTTTCTTGTGGGCCATGACGGGGCAGATAGGGCGGGATGACGGCTTGCCAATTCCTCTGGGGAAGCGGCACTGACGTGGCGGCGGAGCCAATCCACGGTCCAGGTCCAGCCGAGGCTCGGGGTTGGGAATTACCCCGTCTTCACCGCAACTCGTCCGTCCGCCAGAGCGTGATTTTCAGCCCGCCATGCGCCACCGGAGGCTCGGTCGGCAGCCACGGCAGCCCGGTCGCCTTTGCCAATCCGCCATCGCTGGTCACCAGCCCGACGCGCCAGCCCCGGAACCGGTCCAACAGCGTCTTGCCAAGCGCGCCATAGACCGAGAACAGCAGCTTTCGGTTGCCGATCCGCTCGCCATAAGGCGGGTTCACGATGACCAGACCTGGCGGTCCCTCGGGCGGTTCCAGGTCGCTGACCGCCTGCCGGGCAAAGATGCAGGCCGCGCCCACGCCCGCCCGCTCGGCATTCTCGGTCGCGCTCCTGATCGCTCCTGCATCCCGGTCATAGCCGTAAAACCGCGCCTCGGGCATCGTCACCTGCGCGCCCGCCCGCATCCCCTGCCACCGGGCCGGGTCGAACCCTGCCAGATGCTCGAACGCAAAGTCGCGCGTCCGTCCGGGGTACAGCCCCGCCGCGATCTCGGCCGCCTCGATGGGGAACGTCCCCGAACCGCACATCGGGTCCACCACCGGCCCGGTGCCGTCATACCCGCATTGCCGCAGCAAGAGCGCGGCAAGGTTTTCGCGCATCGGGGCCTTGCCGACCGCAGGCTTGTGCCCGCGTTTGTGTAATGCCTCGCCCGTTGCGTCCAGGCTGATCGTGCACAGGTCATCGTCGATCCGTGCCTTGACCACCACCTTCGCCTCGTCGCTGATCGGGCAGCCGAGCGTTTCGCCGATCGCCCGGCTGATCCGCTGCGCCGCTGCGCCCGCGTGATAGATCCTTGATTTCCGGCAGGACGCCTCGACCTTCACCGGCTCATCTGCCCGCAGCACCGCCGCCCAATCCACCTTGCGCGCCCGCTTGTCCAACTGCGCCAGATGCATCGCCCGGAACTCCGCCACCCGCACCAGCACTCGCGCCGCGCCGCGCAGAGCCAGGTTGGCCCGCCAGACCTCGGGCCAGTCGCCCCGCGTCTCGACCCCGCCCGCCACGGGGCGCGGATCCGCAAAGCCCTTGTCCCGCGCCTCTTCGGCCAGAACGGCCTCCAACCCCGGCGGGGCCACCAGAAAAATGTCGAACGGTGCGCTCATCTGGCCTGACTACCGGCTTTCAGGCGCCTCTCCCAGTGAAAACATGCGGCGCGCCCTTGCCCTCCCCTGTCCGGCTTTGCTCTACCTGTAAGTCGAACAACACGAGAGTCCCCCATGGTCGACATCGCCACCCGCGTCTACAACCACAAGTGGAAGATCGACCCGATTGTCCGGTCGCTCATCGACACCGATTTCTACAAGCTGCTGATGTGCCAGTCGGTCTTTCGCAACAAGCCCGACACGCAGGTCTCTTTCAGCCTGATCAATCGGACCACCCGCATTCCGCTGGCCGAGCTGATCGACGAGGGCGAATTGCGTGAACAGCTTGACCACATCCGCTCGCTCTCGCTCTCGCGCGGGGAAAGCACGTGGATGCGCGGCAACATGTTTTACGGCAAGCGCCAGATGTTCCGCCCCGACTTCATGGATTGGTTCGAAACCCTGCGTCTGCCCGCCTACCACCTCGAAAAGCGCGACGGCCAGTATGAGCTGACTTTCGAAGGATCGTGGCCCGAGGTCATGCTGTGGGAAATCCCCGCCCTCGCCGTGCTGATGGAGCTGCGCGGCCGCGCCGTCCTGCAACATATGGGCAAATTCGAGCTGCAAGTCCTTTACGCCCGCGCCATGACGCATCTGTGGGAAAAGGTCGAACGTCTGCAACGCCTGCCGGGTCTGCGGCTGGCTGATTTCGGCACCCGCCGCCGCCATTCCTACCTGTGGCAGGATTGGGCCGTGCAGGCGATGATGGAGGGGCTGGGCGAGAAATTCGTCGGCACCTCCAACTGCCTGATCGCCATGAAACGCGATATCGAGGCCATCGGCACCAACGCCCACGAACTGCCCATGGTCTATGCCGCGCTGGCCGAAGATGACGCCGCGCTGGCCCGCGCGCCCTATGACGTGCTGGCCGACTGGCACGAGGAGCATTCCGGCAACCTGCGCATCATCCTGCCCGACACCTACGGGACGGAAGGCTTCCTGAAAAACGCGCCCGACTGGCTGGCGGGCTGGACCGGCATCCGCATCGATTCAGGCGACCCCGCGACGGGGGCCGAGATCGCCATCGACTGGTGGCGGTCGCGCGGCGAGGACCCGCGCCAGAAACTTGTCATCTTCTCCGACGGGCTGGACGTGGAAAAGATAGAGGAGCTTCAGGCCCAGTTCGCCGGCCGCGTGCGGGTTTCGTTTGGCTGGGGCACGCTGCTGACCAACGATTTCCGCGGGCTGGTCCCGAATGACGCGCTGGCGCCGTTTTCGCTGGTGTGCAAGGCTGTGGCAGCCAACGGGCGGCCCACGGTGAAGCTCTCGGACAACCCCGAGAAGGCCATGGGGCCAGCGGACGAGATCGCCCGGTATAAACGGGTGTTCGGCGTGGGCGAGCAGGAACGGGTGGAGGTTGTGGTTTAGTCCTCCCAGTCTTCCTCCAAATCTAGACCAACCAAGTCATCTCCATACATTGCTTGATGGTACATATGAATATTAACTCTTGCTGAAACGTTTTTTTGAGGCGAGTTAATCCCCACTCCCCTACTGCCTGCTGTTTCCAAGATCATTTCTTCTCCCCAAATCCCCAACCCCCCTGTCCAGTACCCGCTTTCGACAATTGCACGAGCTGCATCATCAAATCCCCAATCCTCTTCACGGTTGCGGGCAATAATCCAGCTATTTGCTGTGGGGTAGTCTATCCTTGGGAGCGGAGTTCTCCCAAACCCATTTTCTCTTGGTTTCGTGCTCCCCCAGTCACCATAGATCAGCACCTCTCTTTGAGCGTTCTGTCTAACGAGAGAAAGAAGCTCTCTGTTTGCAAACGGCACCTCTGTCACCCCTAGAAAAGCAGTATAATCTCGAGGTGCCGAAGTGCACGAGATAACAATGGGAACACGGCCATCCAATCTTCCAAGAGTGTTATTAATTAAGCCCGAAACCTGGGCGCTCAGCGTCAATGGATCACTGGTCCACCCACCTTCCACTAAAACAGAGTACTCTGCTGTTCCAAATTCAACAAGAAGGTCGATTATGTCATCTAGATTTCTAGGAAGCCTATCAAGCCGTAACCGGAGGCAAAATTCTCGCCCAACCGCTTGAAGGTTTGAAACTTGCCCCTCAATATTTTCCCTACTTGCTGACACTAGTTGAAGACACGGTATCGCATGGTCGTACTGGATCCAATGCTCCCACCAAGCTGCATAAGCGTCGTCTGCGTTTAACAGTGATAGAAAGTCTTGTTGCACCGGCCTTTGCCAGTCACCTCCATCGTAGTCACGGTCAAGATCTAACAAAAATGGACGATTTGGGAAAGCATCGTCTATCCGTTCCATACCTCTTTCAAGTGTTCGAGCAGTGGTCCATGGCGAAAAAAGAAAGCATGGCATCATCCTATCTTTTGCCACACTCGGCAAAAACTCTAGACCCCGCAATTCTGCGGGACGCATACATAAAGTAGGAACATAAATTTCCGGACCTAATGGCATAGCCTACCCCGCAACGAAATTTCCAAGCTTTATTTCCATTGCAGCTTTTGAAACACCCCACTCATCCGAGAGCTGCTCGACTACCTCTTCGGTGATCGCGCCATCTGAAAAATACCGACGCGCATCTCTCTCAATAAAGTCATCTGGCATAATTAAATCTGCCGCTAGTCTGTTTGCCTCATACTCTATTTTTTGAGGCAGGCCAGACCTTAGCAGAATATTATCCTTTATCCCATCCTGCTCGTCAATTATGCTTTTATGTAGCAAGAAGTGAGATATTTCATGCGCGATCGTGAATCGCTGCCTACTACGTGTTTCAAACTTGTTTACTCTTATTTCATATACCCCGTCTTCCGCCTTCCTGATTGAACCAGATACTCCACGATCAAGTGGCGCAACCTTTACCCTCAAACCTAAACTGCGCGCAAGAGCACCGAGTGGCACAGGTTTTTGCGAAAGAAACGGAGCGATTAGATCGCGCACATTTTTGGAAAGATGACGAAACTCAATACTTGCCATTTCAGAAGTCCTCCTCATCTCCGGTTTGGCCCATCGCCTGCCGCTGAAACGCCCGCTCGAGCGCTGCATCAAGTCGATCTTGGTACGCAGGGTCACTCAGAAACTGTGTTAGTGTTCCCCGTCTGACATAGGATTCCCTGTTAGGTTCGAGTGTGTCATTGTCGGGCTATGAGACGCGATGACATTTGCCTGTACCTGAACCCCGATGACCGTGCGCAGCTTCAAGCTCTTGTCATCGACCGCAACACTCCGCGCAAACTGGTCTGGCGGGCTGAGATCGTGCTGGCGACGGCTGATGGCCATGGCACCAACGGAATCATGCGACGTGCGAGTACCTCGAAGCCCACCGTCTGGCGCTGGCAGGAGCGCTACCTTGACGAGGGCTTGGTCGGGCTCATGCGAGACAAGACCAGGCCATCAAGGGTGCCGCCGCTGCCGCGGGAAACGCGTCTGAAGGTGATCGCCAAGACGGTGCAGGATAGCCCGCCCAACGCTACCCACTGGAGCCGCGCGTTGATGGCCGAGGCGGTCGGCATCTCGCCCTCGAGCGTGGGCCGCATTTGGGCTGAGGCGGGGTTGAAACCGCATCTGACGCATGGCTTCAAGGTCTCGAACGACCCGATGTTCGAGGAGAAAGTCACCGATATCGTCGGGCTTTATCTCGATCCGCCGGAGCGGGCCGTCGTGCTGTGCGTCGATGAGAAATCGCAGATCCAGGCGCTCGACCGGACCCAGCCGGGATTGCCGCTCAAGAAGGGTCGCGCGGCCACGATGACCCACGATTACAAGCGTCATGGAACGACCACGCTGTTCGCGGCACTTGATGTCAAATCCGGCATAGTGATTGGCGAATGCCTTCCACGCCACCGGGCCAAGGAGTTCCTGAGGTTTCTGCGCCGCATCGACCGGGCCGTGCCGGGGACGCGCGCGGTGCACCTGGTGCTCGACAACTACGCAACGCACAAGACGCCCGAGGTGAAGGCCTGGCTGGAGAAACACCCGCGCTTCAAGCTGCACTTCACGCCAACCAGCGCGTCCTGGCTCAACCTCGTCGAACGGTTTTTTGCTGAAATCACCACGAAGCGCATCCGGCGCGGCAGTTACACCAGCGTCGACGACCTGGAGACCGCCATCTACGACTACCTGCTGCAGCACAACGCCAAGCCAAAGTCCTTCACCTGGACCAAAACGGCTCAGGATATCCTCGCCCGGGAACGGCGCGCCCTGAACGCCCTCGATGAAATCCGCGGAAACCGGTAGCAAGTGTCAGACTCAGAACATTAGCTTGTCCTCCAAAGCGCGCGGCAAGTCGTTTCTTACTGCTTCATTTATTGCCTCGGAGGCTTGCTCTGGTAGCGACTTGAGCTTTTTTTGCGCTTCTTCTTTCGCCACATTTTCCGCCGTATTCCTGGCATCTTCCATGATTTCATTCTTTGTACGGAATGCTATGATCGCAATACCTAAGCCCAAGCAACCAAGTAGTATTGTCGGTGCCGTAAGCAACACTGAGACAAAGTCCGAATAAGAAAACTCGACTCTGGTGAGTTGTCCGTCTTGGCTAGGTCCTAAAATCAGGTCGTAGCTGCTCAAAACGTAGATCACGATGAGCGTCACGATGATCGCTGCGAGAGTGCTAAGAAAATTTTGCATTGTTCCTCTTCTGTTCTACCAATTACCACTCCGAAACTTGTCGCACAACAAGAAAGATCACTCCCCCGTCTCTCCCCTCAACCGCTTCACCTCCCCCCGCACCTTCTTGGCCTTGAGGCGCCGCTCTATACTGCCCTTGGTGGGCCGGGTCGGGCGGCGTTTTTTCGGCGCCACCGTTGCCCGCCCAATGAGCTCCGCCAGCCGTTCCCGCGCGATCTCCCGGTTGCGGGCCTGGCTCCGCGTCTCCTGCACGAAGATCACCACCGCGCCATCCTTGGTCCAGCGTTGACCGGCCAGTCGCCGTAGCCGCCGTTTCACCGGGTCGGGCAGGTTCGGGGACCGCTCCGCCTCGAACCGCAGTTCCACCGCCGTGGACACCTTGTTCACGTTCTGCCCGCCGGGGCCGGAGGCGCGGGTGAACTGCTCCGTCAGTTCCCAGTCCTCGATGGTGATCTGGTCGGTGATCCTCAGCATGATCGGCCATTTGTCTGCACGGGGGGTGTACGGGGGGTGTACAGGGGGTGCACGCAGGGTGACACCCCATTTTGACACAGAAAAGGGCCGCCCGCAGGCGACCCTTTCCGAGAAATTCAGGAGGTGGGGTCGGTTAGACCGTGGGCCCACCTGGGATGGTCAACGCCACCAGGGCTGCCTAGTCACGCGCCTCCCAGACTGTCCCGACGCACTTCTCCAATATCTCTCTCGACACTGGGCACCTCCTTTCTGCTGGTTATTTCACCTAGAAGGGTGCCATAGATTTTGTGTTTGTCAAAACTTTTTATGCAACCTGTGCCGTGAGTTTGGCGGTGATGACCCGGAAGGGCACGAGCGCCACCAAGGCAAGCGACAGTTTGACCAGCCAGTCGGCGACGGCCAGAGAGACCCAAAGCGGCACCAGCGGCCCGGCGCCGAGCAGCGGCAAAACCTCGCCCGCCCAGGACACATCGTTCAGCGGCTCAAGGAACCCGAGCGCCCCGGAAAACGCGATCGTAAAGAAAATCGCCGTATCCACAGAAGACCCTACAAGCGTAGACGCCAAGGGCGCCCGCCACCAAGCCCCCTCGCGCAGGCGATTAAAGACAGCGACATCAAGCAGTTGCGCGGTCAGGAACGCAAGGCCAGAGCCCATGGCGATGCGCAGGGTCACGGCGGGATAGGTGAAGCCGTCGCCTTGCAGCATGATCTGCGTGCCGATGAGCGAGCAGATGACACCGACGACAAAACCGGCGATCACCACCTTGCGCGCAGCGGCCACGCCATAGACGCGGTTCATCACATCGGTGACGAGGAAAGCGATGGGGTACGTAAAGGCGCCCCAGGTCAGCCATTGGCCGAACAGGAACTGGACGAGGATGTTGGAAGCGACGACAACCGCCGCCATGGCAAGAATGCCGGGCAGGTAAGAGCGTTTCATATCTTTGATCCGTTTTGACAAGGTAGCGGAGACTTGGCCCTGCCGCGTGGGCAGGGACGGGGCGCTCTACCCCAGGCAGACGGGGCTTGGCAAGCCCCGCCGCGCCGTCAGCCCATCACCTCGGCCACGGCCTTCGCCACAACGGGGATCGTGTCCGGCGTTAACCCGGCCACGTTCATGCGGCTGTCAAAGACAAGGTAGATGCCATGGTCTTCCCGCAGGCGCTCTACCTGTTCGGGGGTGGCCCCAAGTAGCGAGAACATGCCCTTGTGCGCGGCAAGAAAGGCGAACCGGTCCGATCCGGTGATCCGTTGCAATTCCGCCGCCAACGCCTCGCGGTTGGCCTGCATCCCCTCGCGCATCTCGCGCAGTTCCGCGCGCCACAGGTCGGTCAACCCGGCATCGCCGAGGATCGTCTGCACCGCCCGCGCGCCGTGATCGGGCGGGAAGGCAAAGTTCTGGCGGTTGAGCCAGGCCAGCATCCCGCCGGTGGCCGTCGCGGCGGCGTCGTCCCCGCACAGCGCCATGGCAATCCCCACCCGGTCACGGTAGAGCCCGAAATTCTTGGAACATGACCCGGCCAGCAGCATCTCGGGCACCATCCCCGCCAACAGCCGCGTGCCTGCCGCGTCTTCTTCGATCCCGTGGCCAAAGCCCAGATAGGCCATGTCCACAAAGGGGATCGCACCGGTCGCAAGACACAACTCGCCAAGTGCGCGCCAGTCGTCCAGCGTCAGGTCGACGCCGGTGGGGTTGTGGCAGCAACCGTGCACGAGGATCAGATCCCCCGCCCGGACGTCCGCCAGATCCGCCATCATGCCGGCGCGGTCCAGCCCGCCGGTCTGGGCGTCGTAATAGCGGTATTCCCGCAAGGGCAGGTCCAGATAGCTGATAATCGCCGGATGATTGGGCCAGGTCGGGGCGCTGATCCAGACCGTGGCGCCAGGCGTCAGGCTTTTGACCATTTCCAGGATTTGCCGCACCGCGCCAGTGCCGCCGGGGGTGCCTGCGGCGGCCAGACGCGCATGGGGCACAGCATCGCCAAAAATCAGCGTTTTCATCTCCGCCAGATAGCCCGCATCGCCTGCCAGCGCGACATACCCCTTGCTGTCCTGCATCTTCCAGACGAGCTCTTCCGCTGCCTTGACCGCCTTCATCACCGGGGTCTTGCCTTCGGGCGTCTTGTAGACGCCGACGCCCAGATCGACCTTGTCCTTGCGCGGATCGTCCCGGAACATCTGCATCAGCTGGATGATCTTGTCGGGCTGCGGCGGGGTCAGGGTTTCGAACAAGGGCCGTCCTCCTCAGGCGGGGAATTGCGAGGGGTCCCGGTCGCGGGTCAGGACGCGGGCATGATCCTCGGTCCGATAGGGGCGAAATCCCACCCGTTTGTAAAGGTCCAGCGCGCGGGGGTGGTCCAGCGTGCAGGTGTTGACGGTCATGCGGGTCACGCCGTCAGGCGCCCATCCCGTGGCAATGGCCGTGCGCAGCAGGCGCCCGCCAAGCCCGCCGCCGATCGCCTCGGGCACAAGCCCGAAATAGGCCAGTTCGCAGGTGCCCGGCGTGCGCCAGTCGAGTTGAAAGAACCCGTTGGGCCAGCCATCGCGATAGGCCACGAACAGCGCCACATCCGGGTCTTGGATATAGGCGCGCACGGCCTCGGTGGCCTCGGTGTGCTTGTCGACCCATTCATACATCTGCCCGACGGCATCGTAGAGCGACAGGAAAAACCAGACCGGCGGTGCGGCGCAGCGCTCCAGCCGCGTGCCTTCGGGCAGGGCCGGGGCAGGGGCCTCGGGCTGCTCTGTCATCTCCAGATAGGTGATCGTAAAGGGAATCTCGGTGCCAGCGGGGATCACGCTCATCCGGTTTCGACCTTGAGCTGTTCGAACTGGCCCCATTCCGCCCAAGAGCCGTCATAGAGCGCCCAATCGCGGTGGCCCAGCATCTCCAGCCCAAGCGACAGGATCGCCGCCGTCACGCCGGAGCCGCAGGTGGTGATGATCCGCTTGTCCAGATCGACGCCCGCCTGCGTAAAGGCAGCCTTCAGGGCGTCACCGCGCTTCATCGTGCCGTCCTCGTTCAGAAGGGTTGCGTAATGTACGTTTTTCGAGCCGGGAATACGGCCTGCGCGCAGCCCTTCGCGCGGTTCCGGCTCGTCTCCCCGAAAGCGTGCGGCGCCGCGGGCATCCACGATCTGCCAATCGCCAAGTTTCGCCGCCGCGGCGACCTGCGTCACGTCCTTGACCAGATGCGCCTGCCGGCTCGCCGTCATGTGGCGGTCGCGCAGGATCGGCGGCATATCTTCGATCTCGCGCCCCTCGGCCTGCCATTTGCCGAAGCCGCCATCCAGTACCGCGATGTCAGTCTTGCCCATCAGCCGGAACAGCCACCAGACCCGCGCCGCAGAAAAGATGCCGTTGCCGTCATAGACGACCACCTGATGCCCGTCGCCGATCCCCATGGCGCGCAGGCGGCTCATGAATTTCTCGGGCGAGGGGGCCATGTGGGGCAGATCGCTCAGCGTGTCGCTGATGTCGTCGATGTCGAAGAACCGCGCACCGGGAATGTGGGCGGCGTCATATTCGGCCTTCGGATCACGGTTCATGTCCGGCAGATACCACGAGGCGTCGATCACCCGCAGGTCGGGGTCTTTCAGGTGGTCGGCCAGCCATTGCGTGGATACGAGCGTCTTGGGGTCGTCGGCGGACATCGGCAAGCTCCGTATAGGCGAAGTTTTCAGGGGAAATCCCTACTTTGCCCGTTCCCGGCTTGCAAGCTTTGCCGGGTGTTACCCCCGGTCGCGCAGAAGGCGGGCCTTCTGGCGCTGCCAGTCGCGCTTGGCCTCGGTGGCGCGTTTGTCCTGGTTTTTCTTACCCTTGGCGATGCCGATCTTGAGTTTCACCATCCCGCGATGATTGAAATACATGACCAGTGGAACCAGCGTCATGCCCTGCCGCTGCGTGGCGTTCCACAGCCGCGACATCTCTTTCTTGCTGACCAGCAGCTTGCGGCGGCGGCGTTCCTCGTGACCCCACGTCTTGGCTTGCGCATAGGGGGCGATGTAGCTGTTGACCAGCCACAGTTCACCCTCGTCCACGGCGGCATAACTTTCGGCGATGTTCGAGCCGCCTTGGCGCAGCGACTTCACCTCGGACCCGTGCAGAACGATCCCGCATTCGAGGTCATCCTCGATGGCGTAATCGTAGCGGGCCCGCCGGTTTTCGGCGATTACCTTGTAGTTGGGGTCTGTGACGGGTTTCTTTGCCATGGGGGGCGGATATAGGCGGTCAGGCGTCTGGTTGCCAGCCCGGAGGCACATCAATCGACGGCATCCACGGCTTTATGTCCAAAAGCGGCGTCCCATCGTAGCAGTCGATGGCGTCGATCCCCACAACGCCGGTATCCCGGTCGATACTGGTCAGCCGCACGACCGACAGCGCAATCGGGTTGGGCCGCGCAGGCGAGCGCAGCGAAAACGTGCCGCGCGGACCGGTGCTGTGGCGGGGGCGCTGCACCGCCAGCGTGCGGGGGCTTTTGTCCATCCAATAGAGCAGGATCACCTGTCGTCCGGGGTCCAGCCCTTCAAGCGCCGGAATATAGGCCAGGTCCAGTTCGATCCGCGCCGCCTTGCCGCTCTCGCGGGCTTGGCGCAAGTTGCGAGGGCTGTCGCCCTTGGCCCACGGGCTGCGGATACGCCCGATGAAGGTGACCCCGGCCTCGGCCCGGTCGGCGGGGTCGAAGGGCAGCGTCACCTCACCGTCGCGGATCACGGTCATCTCAGTCGATCAGCCCCGCATGTTGCATGGCGGCCTTGATCGCGGCCCGGGTCGCATCTTCGACCGGAACCAGCGGCAGGCGCACCTCGTCCGAACACAGGCCCAGAACCGACATGGCGAATTTGACGCCACACAACCCCGGTTCCATGAAGATCGCCTCGTGCAGCGGCATCAGCCGGTCCTGATACTCCAACGCCTTCGGCCAGTCGCCCGCCGCCATCGCGGCCTGAAATTCGGCACACAGACGCGGCGCGACATTGGCGGTTACGCTGATACAGCCGACGCCACCATGGGCGTTGAAGCCGAGCGCGCTGGCATCCTCTGCCGAAAGCTGAATGAAATCCGGGCCGCAGGTGCGCCGTTGCTTGCTGACCCGCGCCATGTCGGCGGTGGCGTCCTTGACCCCGACGATATGGGGCAGCTTCGCCAGGTGCCCCATGGTTTCCGGGGTCATGTCGATGACCGAGCGCGGCGGGATATTATAGATGTAGATCGGCAATCCAATGGCATTCAATGCGCTGTAATGCGCGATCAGGCCGCGTTGCGTGGGCTTGTTGTAGTAGGGCGTGACAACCAGTGCCGCATCGGCGCCAACATCCTTGGCGTGCTGCACGAAGCGGACCGCCTCAATCGTGTTGTTGGACCCGGCCCCGGCCATAACCGGCACCCGTCCCGCAGCGGCCTGCACCACCGCCTCGACCACCTGTTCATGCTCTTCATGCGTCAGTGTCGGGCTTTCGCCCGTGGTCCCGACCGGCACCAACCCGTTCGAGCCTTCGGCGATCTGCCAATCGACAAGTTTCTTGAGCGTGTCGAAATCCACAGCGCCGTCCTTGAACGGCGTGACCAATGCGGGCATCGAGCCTTTGAACATCACACGCTTCCTTTCTTGTCGTAGATCGCCGGGGTCGGCGGTTGATCGCGGCAACTTGGCTGCCGACCGCCTATTGCCAAGTTCCACAGTTGCAAGCAAGGGCCGAGGCCCTATCCTCTTGGCATGATTTAAGCAGGTGACACGATGCGACGGATTCTTTTTTGTCTTTTCCTCGGGCTGTCCTCTGGCCCTGTCTCGGCCACGCCCGAGGCCCTTGCAACGGCGATAGAGGCGCTTGGTGGACGCGACTACGAGGCTGCATCCGAGGCAGAGGCCGCCATTACCGACCCGGTGGCCGCCGATGTCGTGGAATGGATACGTCTGCGGCAGGGCTACGGAGAGATGCAGGACTATACCGCTTTTCTGGCCCGCAACGGCGATTGGCCGGGGCTGCCCTATCTTATCCAGATGGGCGAGCAGAACATCCCGGAAACGGCCTCGCCCGCCAGCGTCATCGCTTATTTCCAAGGACAATCGCCGCGCACCGGCTGGGGGTCACTGCGTCTGGCGGCGGCCTTCTGGGCGGTGGATCGACGCGATGACGCGATGGCCGAGGCGATCCGGGCGTGGACCACCATGTCGCTCAGCCGGGACGAGCATGACCAGTTCATGATCGACTGGCCGCTGACCCTGCGCCGCTATCACGAGGCGCGGCTCGATCACCTGTTGTGGCAGGGCGCGGAAGATCAGGCCGAGCGGATGTATCCGCTGGTCAGCGATGGCTGGCAGCGTCTGGCCGAGGCCCGCCTGCGTCTGCGCGACCGGCGTCCGGGCGTGGACGATGCCGTGGCCGCCGTGCCCGCCGACCTGCGTGACACTGGCGGGCTCAACTACGACCGCTTCGTCTGGCGCCTGCGCGAAGGACTGACCGACAGCGCCGTCAGCCTGATTCGCGAGACCTCCACCTCGGCAGAGGCGCTTGGCCGTCCGGCGGAATGGGCCAACCAACGCCGCATTCTGGCGCGGCAGTTCATGCGGGACGGGCAGTTCGAGCTGGCCTATTCCTTGGCGGCCAATCACTTCGTCGACCCGGATGAGGACTATGTCGATTTCTCCGATCTGGAATGGATCGCGGGGTATACCGCGCTGCGGATGGGCGATGCCGATCTGGCGGTGTCGCATTTCCTGCGCTTCCAGCGGGCCGTGGAGTCGCCCATCTCGATGGGTCGCGCGGGCTATTGGCTGGGCCGTGCCTACGAGGCGCAGGGCAACAGCGAGGCGGCGGCCGAAGCCTACGCATTGGGGGCGCGCTACCAATCCAGTTTTTACGGCCAGCTGGCGGCGGAACGCGGTGGCCTGCCGACCGACCCCGCCTTTCTGGGACAGGAAGCGTTCGGCGACTGGCGGCAGGCGGATTTCGTGAATTCTTCGGTTTTTCACGCGGCGGGGCTGCTGCTGGAGGCGGGAAATATCCCGCTGGCCGAACGGTTCTGGACCCACCTGACAGAGAGCTTGTCGCGGACCGAGGCCGGGCAACTGGCCGACATGGCACTGGAGCTGAACGAACATCACATCGCCCTGATGATCGCCAAGCGCACCGCGCAGGATGGCAACGAGATCATGCGCGCCTACTACCCTGTGGTGCCGGACCTGCTGGAGTTCGATCTGCCGGTCTCGGACCGGTTGGTGCATTCCATCGCGCGGCGGGAATCCGAGTTCGACCCAACGGTGATCAGCCACGCGGGCGCGGTCGGGCTGATGCAGGTCATGCCCCGTACCGGCCGGGAGATGGCCAGCCGCGTGGGCGTGTCCTTCAGCGAATCCCGCCTGCGCGACGACCCGGCCTTCAACGCGACGCTCGGCGCGGGCTATCTCGATTTCCTGATCGAAGAATTCGGCCCCAACCCGGTGCTGATCGCCGTGGCCTATAACGCGGGCCCCAGCCGGGCCGAGCGCTGGATGGAGCTGTTCGGCGACCCGCGCGACAGCGAGGTGGACGTGGTGGACTGGATCGAGAGCATCCCCTTCCGCGAAACCCGGAACTACGTGATGCGGGTCACGGAAAGCATGCGCATCTACGACGCCATGCTGACCGGGCGGCTGCCGGACCAGAGCCTGAGCGACCTGTTGCAACAGCGCTGATCCCGATCCGGTGTCGCCGCCTTTGGCGTCGATCCGGGGGCGGGTCGCCTCAGCCCCCTGAAGGGGGCCTCGCCGACCCGCTTGGGGCCAGCCCCAAACCCCGGAGTAGAAGGGGGCGGGGGCAGTGCGGCAGATCGAGGGTCAGGCGGTCGCCCTCGTACCGTCCCTTGATCAGGAAGCCGGGTTGGCGGATCTCGGGGAAGTCCTCGGTCCAGTCGCGGAAGAGATCGCGGGTCACGACACGCGCGCCGAAGTCGCGGGCAGCGGTCAGGATCATTGGGTCGGCCGGGGCGTTCTTGGGGACGACCATGACCCTGTCCCTTGGGAGTTTGAGCCGACGGCTGAGCGGGCCGTCATGCAGGTAGCGGCCCTCCAGCTTGTAGCCCGCATTGGCGTCAAAAACGAGACCCGGAGTCAGGCCTGCCTCGGTCAGGGCGCGGATTACGTCGCGCACCGGGCGCAGGTCTGGGCGCCCCTCGTGCCAATGCATGACATTGGACCCGTCAACAATGACCCAGTCCGGACCGGATCGTGGTTTGGGCCGCCATGCCCGCAGTACAAGGATCAGGCTGGCGATGGCGCAGGGGGTGGCCAGCAGCAGCCAATCGGATTGGCCGGGGATCAGGGCAGAGGCGAGGGTGCCAATAAGGGACAGGGCAAACAGGGAGGCAGGCAGGATCATGATACGGCTTATCCGGGGGCGGCAGGCTGCCCGCCGGATAAGCCGCGTTTTGGGCAAAACCATGACGGCGCGCCCCCCATCCCCGTTCCGGACACGCGGTGTTGCGCCCTTTGCGGCCAGCCGGACACAGGGGCGTGTTTCCTCGGTCCGGTCCCTTGCCGCGCGGGAGGGGCATGTCTACATGGGCTTCCATGAAGCGCTTCATTCCTTTCCTGAAATCCGATCCGCTGGTTGCCGTTATCCGGCTGAGCGGGCCGATTGCCTCCGGCGCGCGCGCCGGGCTGCTCAACGATCAGGCGGTGGCCCCGTTGATCGAGAAGGCTTTTCGCCGGGGCAAACCCAAGGCGGTGGCCTTGCTGATCAACTCGCCGGGCGGCTCGCCTGCGCAATCGTCGCTCATCGCGGCGCGCATCCGGCGGCTGGCCGACGAGAAACAGGTTCCGGTGCACGCCTTTGTCGAGGATGTGGCGGCCTCGGGCGGCTATTGGCTGGCCTGCGCGGCGGACCAGATCTGGCTCGACCAGACCTCGATCGCCGGGTCCATCGGGGTGATTTCGGCGGGCTTCGGCCTGCACGACCTGATCGCGCGGCACGGGATCGAGCGGCGGGTGCATACCTCTGGCAAGGACAAGTCGATGCTGGACCCGTTCCGGCCCGAACGCGCCGAGGACGTGGCCCGGCTGACCGCGATTCAGGAACAGGTGCACCAAAGCTTCATCGACCATGTCAAAACCCGCCGTGGGTCGCGTCTGGCCGAGAATGACGACTTGTTCACCGGCGAGTTCTGGGTGGGCCGCAAGGCGGTGGAGGTCGGGTTGGCCGATGGCATCGGCCACCTGGTGCCCAAGATGAAAGAGCACTTCGGCGACAAGACCCGCTTTGCCGTCTACGGCCCCAAGCGCGGGCTGTTCCAGCGGCTCGGGGCCAGCGTCGTGGCCGAAACCATCGGCCAGATCGAGGACCGGGCGCTTTGGGCGCGGATGGGGCTTTGACATGATCGTCAAGATCGTCACCTTTTTCCTGATCGGCATGGCGGTCATGGCCATGTTCGGACGGCTCCGCTGGCCCGGTGGCGCGGCCCGCCGCAAACCCCGTAACCTGCGCGGCCGCTCATCCGGCAGCTTGCCCAAGCCCCGGACCTGCCCCAAATGCGGGCATATCAGCGTGACCGGGGACAACTGCCCGACTTGCACCAAAAGGAGCCGCTAGGTGCTGATCGACGACTTTCTGCTCGCGGGGCTGGGCCTTGTGATCCTGCTGTTGGCCGGGGACACGCTGGTGCGTGGCGCAGTCAATCTCAGCCTGCGGTTGGGGATTCCCGCGCTGATCGTCAGCCTGACCATCGTTGCGTTCGGCACCTCGGCGCCCGAGTTGCTGATCTCGGTCAGTGCCATTTCGGATGGGGTGCCGGGGCTGGCATTGGGCAACGTGGTGGGGTCGAACACCGCCAATATCCTGATGGTTCTGGGTATTCCGGCGGTGCTTTCGGGGCTGGACACGCGCGATGTCGACAGCCGCCGCAATTTCCTGATCATGATCGGGGCGAGCCTGCTGTTTGTTGCGCTGGCGTTCATGGGGCCATTCCGCTGGTGGCACGGGCTGATCCTGCTGACCGGGCTGGCCCTGATGCTGGGCGAAAGCGCTTGGGCCGCCCGATGTCATCGCCGGGACACCGTCAATGACATCGCGGACGATCCCGACGAGGTCGAGGGGGCCGATCCCTCGATGCCGTGGTGGCAGATCATCGTCTTTCTGGTCCTCGGCCTGATCGGGCTGCCGCTTGGCGCCGACCTGCTGGTCGAAAGCTCGGTCGTGATCGCCCGCGCCTACGGGGTCAGCGAAACCGCGATCGGCCTGACCCTGGTGGCGGTTGGCACGTCTCTGCCAGAACTGGCCACGACGGTGATGGCCGCACTACGCCGCCACGGCGCTGTGGCGCTTGGCAACGTGGTCGGGTCCAACATCTTCAACCTTCTGGGGATCATCGGGGTGGCCTCGCTGATTGGGCCGATCCCGGTCGATCCGGAATTCCTGACCTTCGATCTGTGGATCATGCTGGCCTGTTCTCTTTTGCTGATTCCCTTCGTCTATTTTCGATGGGTTTTCGGGCGCATCGTTGGGCTGGCCTTTATCGCGCTCTATGTCCTTTATGTGGTTCAAGTTCTGAGCTGATCGGAGGGCAAGCGAGCATGACGGCACTGGTGACAGGCGGCGCAAAGCGTCTTGGGCGGGCGATGGCCCTGGCCCTGGCGGGCGAGGGGCATGATGTGGCGATCCACTATGCCGGGTCCGCCGACGCGGCCGAGGCGACGGCCGACGACATCCGCGCCATGGGACGCCGCGCCGTAACCTTGCAGGCCGACCTGCTGGACGAGGCGGCCACCCAATCCCTGATCCCCCGAGCGACCGAGGCCCTTGGCCAGCCGGTGACCGTGCTGATCAACAACGCCTCGATCTTTGAATATGACACTATCGACAGTATGACCCGCACCAGTTGGGACAGGCATATCGAGTCGAACCTGCGCGCGCCCGTGGCGCTGACGCAAGCTTTGGCCGCGCAGATGCCAGCCGCCACCCCCGATGAAAACGGCGAGCCGCAGGCGCGGGGGCTGGTCATCAACATGGTGGATCAGCGGGTCAACAAGCTGACCCCGGATTTCATGAGTTACACAATCGCCAAAATGGGCCTGTGGGCCTTTACCCGGACGGCGGCGCAGGCGCTGGCGCCGCATGTGCGCGTCAACGCCATCGGGCCGGGGCCGACCCTGCAAGGCGAACGCCAGAGCCCCGATCATTTCACCCGGCAACGCAAGGCGACGATCCTGCAACGTGGCTCTGACCCCGATGGCATCTGCGAAGCACTGCTCTATTTCCTGCGCGCGCGCGGTGTGACAGGGCAGTTGATCTGTGTCGATGGGGGCCAGCATCTGGCATGGCAGACCCCCGATATCCTAGGTGTGGAATAGCGCTTTTCGAGTGGCTAATCTGCCTTCGACAAACAGTTTTCCACTGGTAACGTTAGGGTAACAGGCGTGTTACAGTTTCATGTCTGCCACGCTCTGTTGACCAGCGTGAAGAAAAAAACCGTTCTAAACCAGATACTTACAGAAATGCCTAAAAATTAATCAAATGGGGGAACCTGCAAGAAAACAAGGAAAAATCTGGGTTCCCCAAGTTTTTTCCAGAAGGTTATCCACAGAAACCGTGGACAAGGTTTTCCTTGAACATCCTGTCATCTCGTTGCAGCCCACAATGGAATCGAGCCAGCGTCTGAATCATGTCCGAGTCCCCCTCTGAAACGCCGCTTTCGGGCCACAGGCTGATCGCGTCCCAGTTGCGCCTGCTGGACAGCTCGCCGGGTGTCTACCGGATGCTGGATGCACAGTCGCGGGTGCTGTATGTCGGCAAGGCGCGCAATCTCAAGCGGCGGGTGGCAAATTACGCCAAGCCCACGGGCCATAGTGCGCGCATTGCGCGGATGATCCGCGAAACGACCGAGATGATGTTCCTGACCACGCGCACGGAAACCGAAGCGCTGCTTTTGGAACAGAACCTGATCAAGCAGCTCAAGCCGCGCTACAACGTGCTGCTGCGCGATGACAAGAGCTTTCCCAACATCCTCGTCAGCCGGTCACATGCGTTTCCGCAGATCAAGAAGCATCGCGGTGCCCGCAAGGAGAAGGGTCACTATTATGGCCCCTTCGCCAGCGCCGACGCGGTGAACCGGACGCTGAACCAGTTGCAAAAGGTGTTTTTGCTGCGCAATTGCACCGACGCCAATTTCGAAAGCCGCACGCGTCCTTGCCTGCTTTACCAGATCAAGCGCTGTTCCGGGCCCTGCGTCGGGCTGATTTCCGAGGCTGACTATGCGCAATCGGTGAAGGATGCCGAGCGGTTCCTGTCGGGCGGCAGCACCGACATACAGGAAACGCTTGCAGCGGAAATGCAGGCGGCGTCCGACGCGATGGAGTTCGAGCGTGCAGCGGCCCTGCGCGACCGCATCCGCGCGCTGACCACGGTGCAGGGCAGTCAGGGCATCAACCCGCGCGGCGTGGCCGAGGCGGATGTGATCGCGCTGCACATGGAGGGCGGGCAAGCCTGCGTGCAGGTCTTCTTCATCCGCGCGAACCAGAACTGGGGCAACCGCGACTTCTACCCCCGCACCGGGTCGGGGGCGGAAGAGCCCGAGGTGCTGGAGGCGTTCATGGGCCAGTTCTACGACACCAAGGAGCCGCCCCGGCAAATCCTGCTGTCCCACCCGATCGAGAACCCCGACCTGATGGCGCAGGCGCTGAGCGACAAGAAGGGCCGCAAGGTCGAGCTTCTGGTGCCGTTGCGCGGGGAAAAGGCCGAACTGGTCGCGGGCGCGGCACGCAACGCCCGCGAAAGCCTTGCCCGCAAGATGAGCGAGGCGGCGACACAAGCGCGCCTGCTGGACGGTCTGGCCGAGGCGTTCGGACTGGAGACGCCGCCGGAACGGATCGAGGTTTACGACAACTCTCACATCCAGGGCACCAACGCCGTGGGCGGCATGATCGTGGCGGGACGGGAAGGATTCCTGAAAAGCCAGTATCGCAAGTTCAACATCAAAGATGAGAGCCTGACGCCGGGCGACGATTTCGGGATGATGAAAGAGGTGTTGAACCGCCGCTTCAAACGCCTGCTGAAGGAAGACCCCGACCGCGAAACCGATGCGTGGCCCGACCTGCTGCTGATCGACGGTGGCGCCGGGCAGGTCAGTGCCGTGGCCGAGATCATGGCCGATCTGGGGGTGGATGACGTGCCCTTTATCGGTGTCGCCAAGGGGATCGACCGCGATGCGGGTAAAGAGGAATTTCACCGCCCGGGCCAGCGGCCCTTTGCGTTGAAGCGCAATGACCCGGTGCTCTATTTCGTGCAACGTCTGCGGGACGAAGCGCACCGCTTTGCCATCGGCACACACCGCGCCAAGCGGGCCAAGGCCGTCGGGGCGACGCCGCTCGACGATGTGCCCGGCGTGGGGGCGACCCGCAAGCGCGCGCTGCTGACTCATTTTGGCAGCGCCAAGGCCGTGGCCCGCGCGGACCTGGCCGACCTCAAGGCGGTAGACGGAATCTCGGACACGCTGGCCGAGACGATCTACGACTATTTCCACGAAAAAGGCTGACGGGCGCGACGCGATTACCTGCCTGTCGGTCGCAGGCGGGGCTGGCCCAATCCCGGCAACCGCGCTAATGCTTGCCCATGCGATGGACCTTGCCAAATATCCTGACAGTGGCGCGCCTTGCGGCGGCCCCAGGCGTTGCGATCATCTTCCTGATCCTGCCGCGTCCCTTTGCCGATTGGGCCGCCCTGATCCTGTTCGTCACGGCAGCGGTCACCGATTGGCTTGACGGCTATCTGGCGCGGCTATGGAAACAGCACAGCCGCTTTGGCGCCATGCTGGACCCGATTGCCGACAAGGCCATGGTGA
This sequence comes from Nioella nitratireducens, assembly GCF_001879715.1. Classification (GTDB taxonomy): domain Bacteria; phylum Pseudomonadota; class Alphaproteobacteria; order Rhodobacterales; family Rhodobacteraceae; genus Nioella; species Nioella nitratireducens. Next base: position 53,543 of record NZ_MNBW01000006.1, read on the forward strand.
TCATCGCCCTGGCGACGCTGATGGGGCTTTACGGGTTCACGACGCTGTTGATCCTGCCGGTGGCCGCGATCCTGTTTCGAGAGGTTTTCGTCTCGGGCCTGCGGGAATTTCTGGGCAACAAGGCGGGGTCGCTACAGGTGACCAAGCTGGCCAAGTGGAAGACGACAGTCCAGATGATCGCCATCGCGGTGCTGTTTTCCTACGGTATCTTCGAGCATCATTTCGGCATGAACGTGATCGGCATGAGCCCCGAGATCGTGCGGCAGATCATGTCGGGCGAGATCGAGGACGAGTTCAACCTGATCCTGCTGAGTGAGGGGGCGATCATCGCCTACCGCGCCGGGCTGGTCCTGTTGTGGCTGGCCGCCGCCCTTACCGTGGCCACGGGGGTGGACTATCTGGTCAAGGCGATGCCGCATCTGAAAGAGGACCCCCATGATTGAGCTGCGTTATTTCGCCTGGCTGCGCGAACGAGTCGGCACGGGGCACGAAACGGTCGAGACCGAGGCCGCCACGGTCGCCGATCTGATCGAGGAACTGAAAGCGCGGGACGAGGGCTATGCCTTTGCCTTTTCCGACACGGGCGCGATTCGCGCCGCCGTGGACCAGGAGCTGGTGGCGTTCGACGCGCCGCTGGCCGGCGCGCGCGAGGTGGCGTTCTTCCCGCCCATGACCGGGGGCTGAGATGCCCGAGATCATCGTTCAGGCCGAAACTTTCGACATGGGCGCGATGCTGAACCGTTTTGCGGGGCGGCAGGTCAACGCGGGCGCGGTGGTCAGCTTTTCGGGGATCGTTCGGGATGTCGCTACAGGTGACCTGAACGCCATGGAGATCGAGCATTATCCGGGCATGACCGAAAGGGCGTTGGCAAAGATCGCGGACGAGGCGATGGACCGCTGGTCGCTGGCCGATGCGTTCATTCTGCACCGCCATGGCCGGATGGGACCGGGCGAGACCATCATGATGGTCGCCACGGCGTCGCGCCACCGGGCCGATGCCTTTGCGGCGGCGGAATTCCTGATGGATTATCTGAAATCCCGCGCGCCCTTTTGGAAGAAGGAACTCACGTCCGACGGCGCGGCATGGGTCGAGGCCCGCGACGAGGACGAAGACGCGCTCTCCCGCTGGCAATCCGGGGGGTAGGCCCCTCGGCGGTGGCTCGGGTCTGCGGTATGGCAGTCTGATACGTGCAAGGATTGCGGCGCCGCAATGTATGCGGGCGGCGGGGGACCGGTCTGCCTTGGCCTGTGTCAAAGGCTGTCTTCAGCAGATCCCGAAAAGATGCCCTATTGCTGGGTCCGGGGCAGGTCGTGCCCCGGTAGGCGCCTGATCCCCAAGGAACCAGAAAACCTTTAAGATTTTCCTAAAACCGGGCGCGTTTTCTCACCGCATGGGCGAGAAGAGCGCCTCGGACAGGGGGCAGTCGCGGGCAGTGTCCGGGGCGCAGGCGCGCGGCTCAAGGTCACGGGTCAGGCAGATGCGAACCTCTTGCACCCGGCCCGCCTCGCAGGTGACGGTCAGCATCTCGGCGGTAAGCTCTGGGTTGGCCTCAAGGAATGCCTGTTCGACCAGCGCGGCGGGCAGGCGCACCTCTCGGTCCAGATGGCGCAGCACGGTGGGGCGATTGACCCGGCCATAGGCCAGCCGCGCGGTCGCGTAGTAGTCGGACGCAGACAGGCCCGAGCAAACGCCGTGCTTGGTCCACTGGTACCAAGCGAGGCCGGAGGTGCCGAAAATATCGGCCATCTCACCCGTCATCTGGCGGGAGGGATTGCGCTCGGTCGTGGGGCAGAAAGCGGGCCAGCCCCGTTCGTATTGCGGCCAGAGACCGTGCAGCGTGAAGCCGAACCCTTGCCCCGCATCGCATTGCGGCGAGTCGCGGTCGTCGCCTTCCAGCGCGCACCAGGTGGGTGTCCAGCTCAGGCTCATCACATAGTAATCGAAGTCGCCCGCCTGTTCGCCGTCGGCATGGGCCATGCCCGTTGCCAGCAGCAAGAAGCCTACCAGAACCGCACGCATCATTTGCCCTTCCCCTTTTTGAACGATCCCCTTATATACGCCGCAACCTCCCTTACAATGAGGACGCGCGAGGGCCAGACCCCGCGAGCCGATTTCCGGCGCCGAGGGAGACGTGCTTTTTCGAAGGAGCCTGCGAGATGAACAAACCGATCATGGCCAAAGCCACCGCCGTCTGGTTGGTCGACAACACCACGCTCAGCTTCAAGCAGATCGGCGATTTCTGTGGTCTGCACGAGCTTGAGGTTCAGGGCATTGCCGATGGTGATGTGGCTGCGGGTGTAAAGGGCTTCGATCCGGTCGCCAACAACCAGTTGACGCAGGACGAGATCGACGCCGCCGAGAAAGACCCGGCGCACAAGCTGAAGCTGAAATTCAACCCTGCCGCCGTCGGCGAGGAAAAGCGCCGTGGCCCGCGCTACACGCCGCTGTCCAAACGGCAGGACCGGCCGAATTCGATCCTGTGGCTGGTGAAATTCCACCCCGAGCTGACCGACGGCCAAATCGCCAAGCTGGTGGGCACCACCAAGCCGACCATCCAGTCGATCCGCGAGCGGACCCACTGGAACATCTCGAACATGCAGCCGATCGACCCGGTGGCGCTTGGCCTGTGCAAGCAGTCGGAACTGGATGCCGCCGTGCAAAAGGCCGCCTCCAAGATCGCCCGCGAAGGCGGTGTGATGAACGACGACGAGCGTCGCAAGCTGGTCTCGACCGAAACCAGCCTTGGGATGGATACCGAGCCGCGGATGCCGACCGCGATTTCGGGGCTGGAAACCTTCTCGCTCAGCGAACCCGAGGAAGAGGAAAAGGAAGAGGATGTCAGCGATGCCGACAGCTTCTTCAACCTGCCGTCGGGTGGCGATGACGAGGATGAAGACGAACAGCGCTGATCGCGTTGAAACGCACATTGGATGGCTCTCGAAGGGGACTTCGGGGGCCATTTTTCGTGGAAGGAGGGGCCGGGGCCGACGGTCTTGACGTGATCGGTGGCGCGGTGCGGCAGCCCTGCTAGGCTTGCGTTGTGCCTGATCCGGAGATTGCCATGATCCGCTTCGCCTTTGCCTTTGTGCTGCTGTGCCTGCCCACCCTTGCCCGGGCCGATACGATCTCTTGCGAATTGCCGTGGTTCATCCGCAACCTGATGTTCGACCGGGCGGGGTATTGTTTTTCCTCGCCACTGGGGCGGGCGCTGTTCGACAATTCCGATTGCACCGGCTCTGACAGGCTGTCGCCCCGCGATGCGGCGGCGGTGGCGCAGATCCGCGCGTTGGAGCGCGGGATGGGCTGCCACATCGACACCAACGGTTGGCGGCTGGAGCATCAGGACACGCTTGCCTATCTGCGCGGCGTCCGGCTGTTGCCGGTGCCGGTCGCGGATGAAAGCGGCTGCATCGGTTATCTGGGGCCCGACCTGCCCTTGCTGGCGGCGCCAGCGGGCAAAGGGCCGATTCTTGGGGTGTTGCCGACCGGGGCTGACATTGCCTTCGGGTTTCGTGACGAAGGGCAGTGGGCCTTCGTCACGGTCTTCGGCGCGGGCTGGCGGCAGGTGCAACCCGGATTGCCAGCGGGGCAGGGGCGGCACGGCTGGGTGCATTTCCCCGGCGGCAGCTACCCCAGTTGTCGCCAATATGCGGGTTAGAGCCGGGCACATGCAGTCGCAATCACGCGATCTGCCCTGACCTGGTGATGTCGCATGTCCGAGGGGCGCAAAACCGGTTCCCGCTTTTGCACGACATGCATTAGTGCGCGGCCGTTCCGACGCTGTCCAGCAGGGTGCGACCGCCATCGACGGTAATGACCTCGCCGGTCACGAAGGCGGCGCCGTCCGAGCACAGGAATTGCACCGCCCCGTTGATTTCGCGGGCCGAGGCGATGCGGCCCATGGGGGTGCAGTGCTTGATCTCTTCGCGCAGGTCGCGGTTGTCCTTGAGCGTTTCCTTCAGGCTGTTGGACATGAGCGAGCCGAAGGCCACCCCGTTCACCCGGATGCGATGCGGTGCCAGCCCCACGGCAAGGCTGCGGGTCGCCTGATCCAGCGCCGCGGCGCTGATCGAATAGGCCAGCAGGTCGGGGTGGGTGCGGCGCGCGGCAATCGACGACAGGTTCACGATCGAGCCAATCGGGCCGGTGGTTTCCTCTCGGTCCCCGGCCTGTGCGATCATGCGTTTGGCCACCGCCTGACTGAGCCGCAGGGCGGTGTAAAGGTTCTGCTCCATCATCTCTTCGACAGTCCTGTCGGAGGGGTCGAGCGGATCGGAGCTGACCACCTGCCGCGAGGCGTTGACGAGGATGTCGACCCGGTCGAAGGCGTCGATGGTGGCCGACAGCAGGTTCGCCACCGTCAGCTTTTCACGCAGGTCGCCGGCGAAATACCGGGCCTGCCCCTTTTCGTCCTCGGCATGGCCGACCTCGTCGGCAAGGCGGGCCTCGTCGCGGTCTGCGAACATCACGTTGGCACCGCGTTCGATGAAATGGCGGGCAATCGCCAGACCGACGCCATTGGCGGCGCCAGTGATGATAGCGGTCTTGCCTTGGATGGATAGCGACATGCGGGTGTCTCCGTGATCGGTCAGCCGCGCCGGGCCCCTTTGGGTTTGCCGGCCTGATACAGTTTGTAGCCAGCGATCTCGGCCAGCAGCTTGCCGGTGCCGAAATGCTGTTTCAGCGTCGTCTCATAAGGCAAATGCTGGTTCGCGACCATGAAGAACTGACCCGTCGGTTTCAACATCCGCGCGGCAGCGGCGATAAAGGCCTGTCCAAGCGCCGGGTCGGCGCTGCGGCCCGCGTGGAACGGCGGGTTCGACACGATGGCGTCATAGCGCTGCTCGGGTTCGAATCCGGTTACATCGGCCCAGAAAAACCGCGCGCGCGGGTCGGTCACGTTCATGCGGGCCGCTTCCAGCGACGCAAATTCCGCCTCGATCAGGTCGATCGCGGTGATGGTCGGCTGTTCCTCCAGCAGAACGGCAGAGAGATAGCCCCAGCCCGCCCCCAGATCGGCCACGCGGCCCGAAAGCTGCGGCACCAGCGCCAGCAACACCTCGGACCCTTGGTCGGCCCCATCGGGCGAGAACATGCCTGGCCCGGTGACGAAGCCGTCTGCGGTCTCGCCGGTCTCGGCCACCCAGTCCATAAGCGCCTCGGGCAGAGTCCGGGGCCGGGTCAGCCAAAAGAGCTTGCCATGCGCTTTGGACAGCGTGCCATCGACCGGCATCAGCTTCTTGACCGCTTTCAGGATCGACTCGATCCCCTCATCCTTTTGCCCGTCGACCGCGACGATCCCGCCGGGAACGACATGGGCCAGTGCCTCGGCCACCAGAGACAGGGTCTCGGCCTTGCTTTTGACGATCTGCACCAGCGCGGCGGCAAAGTCGCCCTCGGCGGCCACATCAACCGCGACGCCCCGCGCCGCCAGCCGGTCGTGATCGGGGGCAAAGCCCTGAACAGCCAGCACACGCTCGCCGCCAAGCGCGGCGTAGTCGCCGTCGCCGCGCGCACGCAACACCAGCACGCGGCCAGACTCCGGCCAGATCAAATCGCCGTTTTCCAGCGCGAGGGGGAGGCGGTCAAATGTCATGGACCCGAGAGCGAGGCCAACGGCCTACTCCTCTTTCTCCATGGTGCATTGCAGGGGGTGCTGGTTGCGGCGGGCGAAATCCATTACCTGCGCCACCTTGGTTTCCGCGATCTCGTAGGAAAACACCCCCACGACCGCGACACCCTTTTTATGGACGGTCAGCATGATCTCGACCGCCTGCCCATGGGTGATGCCAAAGAACCGTTCCAGAACGTGCACGACGAATTCCATCGGCGTATAATCGTCGTTCAGCAGCAACACCTTGTACATCGGCGGCCGCTGCGTTTTGGGCTTGGTCTGGGTCAGCGTATCGCTGCCCTCGCCGGGGGCAGTCTTGTCCGCCAGAATTGTCGGGGTTTCGAGTGCCATCATGCCTTCCGCAATATCGCCGAGTCTCGTTAGAAGGGAGTATATAAGCTGCGCCTCGTGACAGAAAAGGGGGCGATTGTCACCCCGTGCCCGGTGAAAGGGAAAGAATGGTCATCAAATTGCAAACAATCGGTTTCGATGCTGACGATACCCTGTGGCAAAACGAGACCTTCTTTCGCATCACGCAGGACCGGTTCGCCGATCTGCTGGCCGATTACACCGACCGCGACAACCTGATGACGCGGCTTTTGCAGGCCGAGACACGCAATGTCGGTCACTACGGCTTTGGCATCAAGGGCTTCATGCTGTCGATGATCGAAACGGCGATCGAGGTGACAGACTCACGCGTCCCCGCCCCGGTCATTTCCGAGATCCTGTCGGCGGGGCAAGAGATGCTGCGCCACCCCGTCCACCTGCTGCCCCACGCGCGGGAAGCGGTCGAGGCGCTGGCCGCGACCCACCGGATCGTGCTGATCACCAAGGGTGACTTGCTGGATCAGGAACGCAAGCTGGCGCAATCGGGGCTGGGGGAGCTGTTCCACGGAGTCGAGATCGTGTCGCACAAGACGCCCGCCATCTATGCCGCGGCCTTCGCGCGTCACGGTGACGGGGCTGGGCGGGCGCTGATGGTGGGCAATTCCATGAAATCCGACGTGCTGCCCGCGATCGAGGCGGGCGCCTTCGGCGTCTACGTGCCCCATGGCCTGACATGGGAGCTGGAACACGCCGACGCGCCTATCGGTCACCCTCGGTTCCACGAGATCGCCGATCTTTCAGCCCTTCCTGCGCTCGTGGCCGAGATCGAAGCCTGATCCGTCTGCTTTGTCCAAATACCCCCGCCGGCGGCCATGCGGCACAGAGCCGATTGCGGCGCGCTGGAATTTTGTTGACTCTATTGTTAATTAACTATTGAGTTATTTATATGAATGCCGCCGCTGATACAGATCTGGCAACCTGCTTTGCCGCGCTTGGCGATCCGACCCGGTTCGCCATCGTCACCCGGTTGATGACCGAGGGTCCGCAAAGCGCCGGTGCCCTGCTCGACGTGGCCGACATCTCGGCCCCCGCCGTCTCGCGCCATCTCAAGGTGCTGCGGCAGGCTGGGGTGGTCCACCAACAGGTCGACGCACAGCGGCGGATCTATTCGGTTGCGCCCGAAGCGGTGCAGGCGATCGGTCGCTGGAGCATGACCAAGCGCGAATTCTGGGAGGGCAGCCTCGACCGGCTGGCCACCGTTCTCGATGACTTACAGGCGGAGTAATCCATGGCAGAGCTGACCCTGACGCGCCATTACGCGGCCCCGCCCGACAAGGTCTTCGAGGTGTTGACCCGGCCAGAGCTGATCCTGAAATGGTGGGGACACGAGGGGATGATGGTAGAGCCGGACCGGCTCGACTTTACCCGGCTTGGTCCATGGGGCTCGGTTCTGGTGGCCTCCGATGGGGGACGGTACAAGATGACCGGGCAGGTGACCCATGTCGACCCGCCGCGCTCCGTGGGGTTCACATGGGCCTGGCACGACGACGCCGACCGGCGCGGCGTGGAAAGCCATGTCACGTTGTCGGTGGAACCGCATCCAGAGGGCGGCACTCTCTTTCGCCTGTCGCATGTCGATCTGCCCGATGACGCCGCCGTGCAGACTCAGACAGGGGGGTGGACCTCCTGCCTGCGACGGCTCGATGCCATCTTTTCAACCAACCATTGAAGGAGACATACCATGGCAAAGTACCTGTTCATTTATCACGGCGCCAAGGCGCCAGAGGGCGAGGACGCACAACAGCAGGCCATGGCCGCGTGGATGTCCTGGATGGAGGGGATCGGCGCCGCGCTGGTTGATGGCGGCGCCCCCGTGGGAAAATCCAAGACCGTCAGCGCATCGGGCACGGTTGACGATGGCGGTGCGAACCCGGTCGCCGGCTATTCCATCGTCGAGGCCGACAGCCACGCCGCTGCCGCGCGCATGGCCGAGGGCTGCCCGGTCCATGCGGATGGCGGGTCGGTCGAAGTGGCCGAAATCCTTCCGATGTAACCCGCCTTACCCGGCCACCGGCCAGTGCCGGTGGTCGTCGTCGATCACTACCGGATGCGCATGGTCCCGGCCCAGGCCATGGGCGCGCAGGTGCGGGTGGTCGGCGGGCAGGTCGGGATGGGTATGGGGCAGGGGGGCGGCGCTGTCCCTGGGCCACAGGTGGCGCGCGGCGAGGGTCGCGGCGCCGGCGGTCAGCCCCAGCACGCTCAGCGTGCCTGCCAGTCCCAGCCAGGGCCCGAACCACCCGGCAGCCGGGTAGGCCAGCAGCCAGCAGGCATGTGACAGTGCGAATTGCGCGGTAAAGAGCGCTGCGCGATCCTCCTCGTGGGCCGACCGCTTCAACAGCCGCCCAGAGGGCGTCATCACCGCGGCATTGACCGCCCCGAACCCGGCCCAAAGGGCCAGCATCCCGGACCATCCGACGACCTGCGCCCAAAGGCCCGCCGCCGTTGCCAGCCCGAGCACCGTCAAGCCGGTTCCGCCCGCCAGCATCACTGGCCGGTCTCCGGTGCGGTCCAGCAGGCGCGGCAGCCCGATCGCCACCGCCATCGAGCCAAGGCCGAAGGCGGCCATGGCCAGCGCCACGTCGCCCTCATCCCCGCCAAACGGCCCTCGCACCAGCACCACTGTATCGACCAGCACGAAGGCGATGACGCTCGACACCGCCATGTTGAGCGCCAGCAATCCCCGCAGACGCGGCGTGGCAAGGTAAATTTGCACCCCACGGGTCAGGCGGTCGCGGAACCGGCGCTGCCGGGTCGTGGCGCGCGGCGGCAGCGGGGCCGACAGGATCAGCAAGGCCGAGCCGAGAAAGCCGACGACCGTCCCCACGAACAGCGTGTTATAGCTCATTACCATCAGCAGCAGCCCGGCCAGCGTCGGGCTGAGCAGGTTTTCCAGATCATAAGCCAGCCGCGACAGGGACAGGGCGTTGGTATAATCCCGCTCCTTCGGCAGCACGTCGGGAATCAGTGCCTGAAAGGCCGGGGTGAAACTGGCCGAGGCGGCCTGAAGCACGAAGATCAGAACATAGACCTGCCAGATTGCGTCGATGAAGGGCAGGGCCAGCGCCACGGCGGCGCGGATCAGGTCGGCCCCCACCAGAACCGCCTTGCGCGGCAGGTGCGAAAACAGTGCCGCCGCCAGCGGCGACAGCCCGACATAGGCCACCATCTTGATCGTCAGCGCTGTGCCCAGAACCGTCCCCGCCCGGTCGCCCGCAAGGTCATAGGCCAGCAGTGCCAATGCGACGGTCAACAGGCCGGTGCCCACCAGCGCCACGCCTTGGGCGGCGAAAAGCCGGATAAACACGGGATGGCGCAGGATGCTCAGCATGGGGTCTCCTCGGGGTGTCGTGCCATGGTCCCCGCGAGTCGGGGCCGCGTCGCCGCCTTTGGCGGCGAAACCTGTCAGCGCACCTTCAGGACGATCTTGCCGATATGGGTCGAGCCTTCCATCCGGGCATGGGCCTTGGCGGCGTCTTCCAGCGGGAACTCGGAATCCATCACCGGGCCAAGTTTGCCAGCCTCCAACAGGGGCCAGACGTTTTGCGCCAGCTCTGCGGCAATGCGCGCTTTGGCGTCAACACTTTGGGGGCGCAGGGTCGAGCCGGTCATGGTCAACCGACGCGTCATCAGCGGCGCGAAATTCACCTCGGCCTTGGGGCCTTGCAGGAAGGCGATCTGCACCAGGCGTCCGTCCTCGGCCAGCGCCGCGAGGTTGCGGGGAATATAGGGCCCGCCGACCATGTCGAGGATCAGGTCGGCCCCACCTTCGGATGTCATCACCTCGACGAAGTCCTCATCGCGGTAGTTGATCGCCCGCTCCGCGCCCAGATCGACGCAGGCGGCGCATTTGTCGGCGGACCCCGCGGTGGCAAAGACCCGTGCGCCGAATTCCCGCGCCAGTTGGATCGCCGTGGTTCCGATACCGGAGGACCCGCCATGGACGAGGAACCGCTCGCCCGCGCGCAAGCCCCCGCGCATGAAGACATTGGACCAGACGGTGAAATAGGTCTCGCACAGCGCCGCGGCGCGGTCCATCGCCATGCCCTCGGGCACCGGCAGCGCATGATCGGCGAAGGTCAGAACGTAGTCGGCATAACCACCGCCGGGCAACAGCGCCGTCACCTTGTCGCCAACCTGCCAGCGTGACACGCCCGGCCCAACGGCGGCGACGGTCCCCGCCGCCTCCAGTCCCGGCAGGGGCGAGGCATCGGGCGGCGGGGCATACATGCCCGCGCGTTGCAACGCGTCGGGGCGGTTCACCCCGGCATAGTCCACCGCGATCAGGATCTGGCCCGCGCCGGGCATGGGCACGGGCACCTCGACCGGGCGCAGAACCTCGGGGCCGCCGGGTTTGCTGATTTCCACGGCGCGCATGGTGTCGGGAACGGTCATGACTCAGAAATCCTCTTGCCTTTTCGGGGTGCCCCAATGTCCGGGCATGTCGGCCATGGCGCCGGAGCGAGGCGGTTTGATGTGGCCGAGCAGCCAGTTCGGCCCGGCCATCAGGGGTTTCAGCAGCGGGCTCTTGTTGACCTGTGCCTTGAATTTCTCGAACCGCATCACGTCCTCGATCCGGCGATCGAGAAAGGCCCATGTCGCCGCGTGCCCCTCGGAATGATCACCAAGCCAGTAGAGCACGACCGAGGAATATACACCCGACAGCGTCATGCGCTTGGTATACCAGTTGTGATCGTCCGAGGTGTCGCCAATCGTTGTCCAGATCGCGTCGGCTGTTTCCCACAGCGCCCGCGCGCCGTCGCCTGCATGGATCGGCAGGGCAAAGAGCGTGGTGCCGCGCCGCACGGCTTCCTTGTCCATCTCCATCAATTCCAGCCGGGTGCGAATCGCATGGGTGATTTTCTCGCGGATCTTCAGGCCCGCCAGAACCTCGGGCGTCAGGGCCGCCACCATGGCCGCATCGCCCCGCCGGTGAAAGGCCACCGCCAGATCGACCGGGCCGCGCGGGAACAACGCACGCACGGCGGCCTCATCGGTGCCGGTATCGCAAACCGCGGCTTTCAGAGTGGCATCTGACCAGCCGTCGAAGACGACATGGATCAGGGCAGCATCGAGGATTTGGTCCTTCAGGTCTTGCATCGGGGTCTCCTTTCGGGACGCTGTGCGGATGCTGGACATATAGCCGGGCCTTTGCTATAGCGCCACCTCCTGCAAATTCTTGCAACTCAAACTTAGAAAGGTGGTGAAAACCACATGCAGGTTAGCGTTCGTGACAACAATGTCGATCAGGCCCTTCGGGCTCTGAAGAAAAAGCTGCAGCGTGAGGGTGTTTTTCGTGAGATGAAGCTCAAGCAGCATTACGAAAAACCGTCCGAGAAAAAAGCGCGTGAGAAGGCCGAAGCAATTCGCCGTGCTCGCAAACTGGCTCGGAAGAAAGCGCAGCGCGAAGGGATGCTCTAAGCACCTTTCAGGCTTTGCGAACCAAAGGGTGGCTTGCTGCCCGAAAAGACGCCCCCGCGCCGCCCGGCCCGGGGGTATTTTTTTGCCCGCTTGCCACACCGCCCCTGCGCCAGTCAGACTTGTTGTGGGCCGAAGTGGCGCGAAGGGGCGAGGTATGGACAAGGTCGAGGGCGGGTGCCTGTGCGGCGATGTGCGGGTGGTGGCAACGGGGCGGCCCTACCGGGTGGGGCTGTGCCATTGCCTTGATTGTCGCAAGCATCACGGCGCCCTGTTCTACGCGGCGGCGGTGTTTCCCGGTGGCGCGGTGCAGGTCACGGGCGCGACACAGTCCTACGAGGGGCGGCATTTCTGCCCGCGCTGCGGGTCATCGGTCTTTGCGTGCAGCGATGATGAGGTAGAGCTGCATCTGGGCGCGCTGGATGAACCGGACAGGTTCCGTCCGACCTATGAAAACTGGATGCTCCGTCGCGAGGCTTGGTTGCCGGCGTTCCCGCTGGCCCGGCATTTTCCGCAAGACAGACAGGGCGGGGGCCGCTCGGAGGACTGACGCTACACTCCAGCACAAGAAAACCCCCGCCGATTGGCGAGGGTGCCGGGATTTCACGATCGTGACCTTGGCTCAGGTGCCGCCGGTGATTTGGGCTGCGCGTTGCTGGCGCAGTTCGGTTGCGGCCTGACGGGCCAGAATCTCGGTATTGTTGTCCGAGTCGTCATCGTAAATCTCTCGGGTCTGAACCCCCGCCAACGTGGCGAAGTTTTCCATCGTCCGAACCGGGAAATAGGACCGGCTGAAATCGTCGTCCCAGCCCGGCACCTGGCTGAGGATCGTGGAAATCGACAGCGAGCATTGCGCCTTGGGCACGGCGCCGTATTCCTGCACGGCGCGGGACAGTTGTGCCGCGACCTCGGGCGTGACCTCCAGCCGCTGCGCCACCACGTGATAGGTCGAGCGGGCGTGGTAGTCGATGTAGAAATCCAGAAGCTGCGGCGACATGCCGAAGAACACGTCGTTGCGCTCGGGCGCAGCAGGGTTGCGCCAGGTTCCCGCCGGGTCGAACAGCAGACGCTGCGCCCCGTCAATCATCAGCGCCGAATGCCCCCCCGCGCCAGAGCGGTTCGAGATCATCGTATAGAGCGTGATGGTGGGCGCACCTGTGGGTTCGTAGCGGGCGCGCGCCACGGCCTCATCCGGGGCCCAAACCGGTTCGGCCCCGCAGGCGGCAAGCCCGAGGAGAAGCCCAAGGGCAAGGAGCGCGCGCCGAACCATTATTGGAAGAACAGCGCCAGGATCACCACCACCAGAAGGCAGAAGATGATCCCGTTGGTCAGAAACTTCACGAAGCCGTTGAAGGTTCCTTCCTGCTGGTGAATGTCCATTTCGCCGTGCTTGTGGGTGTGTTCAGCCATGGATCGGGGTCCCTCATGTCGTCCTGTTGAATGCGTCGCGATTCGAATTAGCCCAATTCGCCGCGTCTGTCACGGTCCGCAAAGCGCCGCAGTGCCTAGCTGTTGCCGTTGGACCCCGGTTCGGGTTCGGCCTCGGGGGGCGTGTCCCCCAGATCTGCGGCCAATTGAAAGCCGATGCGGTGCGCGGGCTGATCCGGCAGACGCGGCAGTGCGCGCAGGGCCACGTTCAATTGGCTGACATGCTGGATCAACTGGGTTTTGAGCCCCGAGCCATCACTGCCATAGAAGGTCAGGATATCCGGGGCGAAGAATCCCATCCCCTCGATCCGGATCACGCCCGTGTCGGAGCCGGCAAAGCCCATGGCGACCTCGTGCTCGGAATCGAGCTGTTCCTCGAAATTCTTGATATAGAGGATGATCCGCTCATAGGCCCATTCCGCCGGGGATTTTTCCTCTATCGGCTTTTCCTGAACCTTCGCGGGCAGGGGCATTTCCTCGGGGGTGGGGCGGGCACCGGGATCGCAATGCACCACCCGCGCCTGCGGCAGGGCGGCGTTTTCCATCGCCTCGGCCGATGTCTGGATGTCGTTGGTCATGTCCCGTCCGTAAGTTGCCAAAGCCACGCGCCGTCATCGCGTTTTTCGCGCGTGACCTCGCCCAGGGCAAGCAAATGGTTGAGATGCGCCACCGCCTCGACCATGGCGAGGCCATAGGTGCCTTCGCCGATCTCTCGCTTGAACAGGGGTTTGAAGCAGTCGGTGGCGACGCGCGGGCGATCAAGGTGATCACGCAGACGTGACAGCGCGCCGTGGTGGTTCTCGATCAATTGGTGCAGCCGGTCGGGCAGGCCGGTGAAGGGCAGCTTGTGGCCGGGCAGCACAAGCTGGTCGGCGCGGGCATAGCGCGCGAGGTGGCTACAGCTTTCGATCCAGTCGGTCACGGGGTCGGCCGCGGGTTCGGTCGCGTAAACGCCCAGATTGGGCGAGATCGACGGCAAGAGCTGATCGCCGCCAAGCACGAGCGGTGCGTCCCGGCACCACAGGGTGGCATGTTCCGGCGCATGGCCGTGGCCGATCCGCACCTCCCAATCGCGGCCGCCGATGGGCAGCACGTCGCCCTCGCGGATGCGGGTATACCCAAGCGGCATCGGCGCCACGACATCGGCGAAGTTGAACGGTTTTTCAAACCGCCTCTTGGCGTAAATTTCGGCGTCCATCCCCGCTGCTCGCCAAAAGGCCAGGGTTTCCTCGGTCGGGGCCTCTTGCTCGTCCAGGACCAGCATTCGCGCCATCAGCCACGCGGTGCGGGTGGTGACCAGCTCGGCCCCGTTTTCCTGAAACCAGCCGGCAAGGCCGACATGGTCGGGGTGGTGGTGGGTCACGATCACGCGGGTGACGGGCAGCCCTTGCAGCGGCCCGGCCAGCGCGGTTGTCCAGATGTCGCGCGCTTTGCGGCTGTCAAAGCCGGTATCGACGATGGTCCAGCCCGCGCCATCGCGCAATGCAAAGACATTGACGTGATCGAGCGCCATCGGCAGCGGAAAGCGCAGCCACAGGATGCCCTCGGCGACCTCGATCGCGTCGCCGGGGGCGGGGGGTGTTTCGAACGGGTAGCGGATCACGCCGCGAACTCGTCGGCGCTGAGGGCATATAGGTCGTCCGCCCCGGTCAGCGCCTGCGTCAAAAGCCCGTGCGCTTCTGGCAGCAGACGTCCAAGGAAGAACGTCGCCAGCTTGCTGCGCGGTCCGGTCCCGCCCTCTGCCAGGGCGGCCTTGAGGTGATAGTGCCCGCCAAGCACGCGCGCCACGGCCATCAGGTAGGGCACGGCCCCGGCAAAGCGGTCGTTCATCTCCATGCCCACAAGCGTTTCCGTCGCTTGGCGCAGGGCGGTGGAGCCTGTCGCCAGCCCGGCATGGTCGCCTGCCGTCGCGGTTGCATCGACCTCATCGAGCAGGGCGGCCATCGCGGCCCCGCCATCCATCATCTTGCGTGCGACAAGGTCCATCGCCTGAATGCCGTTCGTGCCCTCGTAGATCGCGGTCACGCGCACGTCGCGCAGATATTGCGCCGCGCCGGTTTCCTCGATGAAGCCCATGCCACCATGCACCTGGATGCCAAGCTGGCTGACGGCGATCCCGGTTTCGGTCCCATAGGCCTTGGTCACCGGGGTCAGCAGCGCCGCCCGCGCCGTCCACGCGTCGTCGCCGGTCGCCTTGGCCATGTCGATCGACAGGGCGTTGTCGAGGGCGATGGCGCGGGCGGCGAAGATCTCTGCCTTCATCTGCATCAGCATCCGGCGCACATCGGCGTGGTCGAGGATCGTTCCGGTGCCACCCTCGACCGGGCTGCGGCCCTGCTTGCGCTCAGTCGCGTAGGCCAGCGCGTGCTGATAGGCGCCTTCGGCGGCGCACAGCCCCTGCACGCCAACGCCGAGCCGCGCGTTGTTCATCATGGTAAACATTGCCGCCATCCCGCCATGCGGTTTGCCGATCATCCAGCCGGTGGCGCCATCATACTGCATCACGGCAGTGGGCGAGCCATGCAGGCCCATCTTGTGCTCAAGGCTGACGACGCTCAGGCTGTTGCGCGCGCCCGGTTCGCCGTTTTCATCGGGAATGAGTTTCGGCACCATGAACAGGCTGATGCCCTTGGTTCCCGGCGCACCATCGGGCAGCCGCGCCAGCACGAGGTGGCAGACATTGCCTGAAAAATCGTTGTCGCCCCAGGAAATGTAGATCTTTTGCCCCGTGATCGCATAGGTGCCATCGCCATTAGGCTCTGCCTTGGTGCGCAGCGCGCCCACGTCAGAGCCCGCCTGCGCCTCGGTCAGGTTCATGGTGCCACACCACTCGCCCGAAATCAGCTTGGGCAGGTAGAGCGCCTTCAACTCGTCGCTGGCGTGATGTTCCAGCGCCTCGATCTGGCCCTGCGTCATCAGCGGGTTCAGTTGCAGCGACAGGCAGGCCGAGCCGATCATCTCGTTCACCGCCGTCGTCACCGTCATCGGCAGGCCAAGCCCGCCATAGCCCGGGTCCGCCGACATGCCGACATAGCCGCCCTCTGCAATCGCCTTGTAGCCGTCGGCAAAGCCCGGAGAGGTACGCACGACACCGTTTTCCAGATAGGCCCCGTGCGCGTCTCCGCCCCGGTTCAGGGGGGCCAGCACGGTTTCGGCCATCTTGCCCGCCTCGGTCAGGATCGCGGTGACCATGTCGGGGCTGGCCTCGGCGAAGGTGTCGGTCGCCGAAACGCGGTCGAAGCCGACGATATGGCTCATCAGGAAGTCGAACTCGGATACGGGGGCGGTGTAGGGCATGGTCACTCCTCCTTGGCATGGCGCGCCGCGCGCGCTATGGGCCTGTCTCTGAGGCAGATATTTTGCGATATCGCCCCCGATCAACAGAAACGTTACGTCGCTCATGGCCCACGGCAAGACTGAAATCCTGATGCCCGATGACGCAGGGGTGGCCCGCGCGGCCCGCCTTGTGGCCGATGGGCAGATTGTGGGCCTGCCGACCGAAACAGTCTATGGCCTTGCAGGCGACGCCACCAGCGACCTTGCCTGCGCCCGGATCTTCCAGGCCAAGGGGCGGCCGCGGTTCAACCCGTTGATCGTGCATCTGCCGACGCTTGAGGCCGCCGAGCGGATCGCGGACCTGAACGCCACCGCCCGCGCCCTGGCCGCGACCTTCTGGCCCGGCCCGCTGACCATGGTGTTGCCGCTGCGCACGGGGCACGGGCTGTCGCCGCTGGTGACGGCGGGACTGGACAGCGTGGCGTTGCGCCTGCCAGCCCACCCGGTGATGCGCGCGGTGTTGCAGGCATTTGGCGGCCCCATCGCCGCCCCCTCGGCCAATCCCTCGGGGCGGATCAGCCCGACCACGGCAGCGCATGTGCTGGCGGGGCTGGAGGGGCGGATCGCGGCGGTTCTGGATGGCGGGCCCTGCGGGGTCGGCGTCGAGTCGACCATCCTCGCCCCCTCCGACACCGGCACGCGGCTGTTGCGCGAAGGCGGGCTGCCGCGCGAGGCGGTCGAGGGGCTGACCGGCCCGCTTGTCACCGATACCACGCCCGGCAAGGTGCAGGCACCGGGGCAGTTGTCCAGCCATTACGCGCCGGGGGCGCCGGTGGTGCTGAACAGCGATCTGAGCGACCCGAAGACCATCCGCGTGGGCTTTGCCCAGGACGGCCCCGACCTGACCTTGACCGCCAGTGGCGACCTGACCGAAGCCGCTGCCAACCTCTTTCGCGTGCTGCATGAGGCCGACCGGCTTGCAACCGAGCGCAACGCCCCTGCGATCCACGTCGCGCCGATCCCGGGCACTGGCCTTGGCCGCGCCATCAACGACCGGCTTTCGCGCGCCGCGGCCCCACGCTGAGGCCGCCTCTCTTCAGAAGGGCCTGAGACGGCGCGCTCCTCGCCCGGGTCAGGCGCGTCCGGCGTCGGCGGACAGCATAAGCGGCGACACGCCCAGCTTTTTAAGGGCAGCCTCCCATTTGCCATCCATGTCGCGGCCAAAAACGATCCCGGCATCGGCGTCGCAGGTCAGCCAGCCGTTCTGCTGGATCTCGGCCTCCAGCTGTCCCGGTGCCCACCCGGCATAGCCGAGCGCCATGACCGCCTGCTCCGGGCCGTCGCCATGGGCAAGGTCTTCCAGCACATCGAGCGTCGCGGTCATGCCGAAGCCGCCAACCACATGCATGGTGTTGCCGTCTTCGTCGTAATCGTCGCTGTGCAGCACGAAGCCACGCCCGGTTTCCACCGGCCCGCCGAACAGCACCGGCACCTTGGGCGGGGAAATCGCCTCGATCCCCAACTGGCCGATCATCTGCGCAAAACTGAGGTCGCTGACCGGCTTGTTGATGATCAGCCCCATCGCCCCCTCGTCGGAATGATCGCAGAGAAAGACCACAGCCCCGGCAAAGCGGGGGTCGCCCATTCCGGGCATGGCGATCAGGAGGTGGCCTGTGAGATTTGTGGACATCTGCACCTTGTTCTTTCTGCCCGGTCAAGCATGTGCGGAATCCCGTATATGTGCAAGCGGGCAAGGGGGGAACGCGCCAGATCGGCAACGGATGACAGCGCTTTCGCCAAAACGTGACTTCCTTTTGCCAAAGCGAGGCCATACCTGTCTTGCGATGATGAAGAGAACGCTTTTCCCCGCGCTGGTCGCACTTGGTCTGATGGCGGCGACAGCGGCGCAGGCCGACGCGCCCCTGTCCGATTCCGATATCGTCCAGGTCGAGCTCTTGCAGGGCTGGCGCCGGGACGACGGCAGCCACATGGCCGGGTTGGCCATTCATCTTGCACCGGGCTGGAAAACCTATTGGCGCGCCCCGGGCGAGGCCGGCATTCCCCCGCATCTCAGCCTGCGCGACCGCGCCGGGCTGGAAGGCGTGGATATCCACTGGCCGGTGCCCGAGGTGTTCGAGTCGAACGGTATGCGGTCCATCGGCTATCGGCAGGACGTGGTGTTTCCGCTGGAACTGACGCTGACCGAGGGCACCGGGCCGATCCGTCTGTCGGGACAACTGGAAATCGGTGTCTGCCATGACATCTGCATGCCGGTGACGCTGCGCCTGCGCGGCACATTGCCCGCCGGTGGCCATCCCGACCCGCGTATCGCGGCCGCCCTTGCCGATCGCCCGCTGACCCGCGCAGAGGCGGGGGCGGGGTCGATTGCCTGCACCCTGACGCCGATCTCGGACGGGCTGCGGATCGAGGCGACCATTCCCATCGCCCGTCAGGGCGGGGCCGAGGTGGTGGTCTTTGAATTGCCCGATCCCGGCACCTGGATTTCCGAGGCCGAAACCGCGCGCCACGGCAACACGCTGACAGCGACCGCTGATATCGTGCCGCCCGATGCGGGGCCCTTCGCGCTCGACCGCTCGACCCTGCGGATCACGGTGCTGGGCGATGGCCGCGCCGTCGAGATGACCGGCTGCCATGGGTAGCTGCGGTGTCTATACGGGCCACTGAAGTCACGGCAGCCACCAAAGCGTGACGTGACATGCCACAACCAACGAAAAAGGAGGGTCCCGACCCCCCGGGACCCTCCTACACCCACGCGCAATCGCTCGCTCCGCACGTGTTCTATAAGGGTCCGCCATCCTGGTCGGGACAGGTAGACCCTAGCCCACGAACCTGCGACTGCGCAAAGGAAATGCCCGCTGCATTTTAGCCAAACCGGAAATGAAAAGGCCCGCCGGATCGGCAGGCCCCTTGTCGCAAGCGGCGTCCGGCTCAGCCGTAGACGCTCTCTTTGCCGAAATGTTTGGTCAGCAGGTAATAGATCACGGCGCGATATTTGTTGCGCTCGGATTTGCCATAGGTGTCGATCGCCGAGTTGATGGCGTCCATTAGGGCGGGGCCGTCGGACAGCCCGAGTTTCTTGATCAGGAAGTTGTTCTTGACCGTCTCCAACTCGCTTGCCTGAGACCCGGCAACAGTCGAGGCGTCCGCGTCATAGATCGCGGGACCGCAGCCGATGGTGACCTTGGTCAGCAGGTCCATGTCCGGCTCCATCCCGCATTTGCTGCGCAGGTCTTCCGCGTATTTTGCGATCAGCTCGTCGCGTTTGCCCATGTTGATCTCCCCGTTATTCTCAATGTCATTCGGCCCTGTCGGGTCGCGGGTATGAAACCCGCCTCTCCTTTCGCTGACAACGAAAAACTTTGGTTATCCCCCGAAAAGGGCGGCCAAATGCAGCGCAATGCGGGTTGGAGAGACGATTTTCAGCCGGTTTCCCAAGCGTCAGGCCGAGGCAGGCGCGGTATCGGAAACGGCCGTGTCGTGGACCACGATGACGGCTAAGGTGGGGCCGAATACCCGTCCATGCAGCAGGAGATCACGACGATGACAGCCGAACACACAGTCAGTTTCACCCAGATGAAGAACGGGACGAAAGAGGATTACAAGCTGTTGGAGAGGCTCGAAAAACCCTATCTGGCCCTGACCGCCGACCGCGTGTTGGACGAGCTGCGCCGTCAGGGCGAGGTGTCGCTTGAAGGATACCGCATCACCCGGCTGGAACACGGGCTGCAATCCGGCACCCGCGCGCTGCGGGATGGGGCGGATATCGACTGGGTTGTCGGCGCTTTATTGCATGATATCGGCGACGGTCTGGCCCCCCAGAACCACGACCGCTTTTCCGCCGAGGTGATCCGGCCGTTTGTGCGGGACGAGGTGGCCTGGGTTGTGGAACACCATGGAATCTTTCAGGTTTTTTACTACGGCCACCATTACGGCTGGGACCGCAATGCGCGCGATGAATTCAAGGATCATCCCTGCTGGCAGTGCTGCGCGGATTTCTGTGAACGCTGGGACCAGGCGTCTTTCGATCCCGATTACCAGTACGAGCCGCTGGAGGTGTTCGAGCCTATGGTGCGAGAGGTTTTTGGCCGGAAAGCCTATGATCCGGCGGTTTTGCAGGAAGGTGTGGTCAAGGGCCTGCCTCCCCTGGCGTGACTCCGACTTTCCCAAAACAGGGGGGTGCCATGCGTGCACCCCCTGTGCACCCCCCGTACACCCCGCGTGCAGACGAAACGCGGTTTTGACGGGTTTTTAAGAAAATCGTGCCAGTCTGCCCCGGACTTTCCCAACAAGAGTACCGGGCCATGACCATGGATGGCACACCGCTGAGCAAGAGCCAGCGCGAACATCACCACTACCTGACCGACGCGCTGGCGCGGGTCGAGTTCGACATGCACCACCGCATCTGGATCGACCGGCGCGTCCCCCGCTCGTGGGAGCGGATCGCGAACAGCCCCAGCCCCGACAAACGCCGGGTGACCATCCGCCTGGATGAGGACGTGGTAAAGTTTTTCCGCTCCATGGGCCGCGACTACGGCCCGCGCATGAACGACGTGCTCAAGGGCTTCATGCACGCCAAGCTGATGGGCCTGTTTCGCGGCGACGAGACCATCGACCAGTTCAAGGAGCAGGAGGATAACGGCCCCCACGAGCGCCCGGAATTCGGCTGGACCGACCGCCAGATGGCCGAGAGCAAGGCGTGGCACAAGGCGCGACGGGGCGAGGAGTAACGGGTCACGCGTGAGGGGTGAAATCACCCATCCGACGCCGGCCCCTGTCATCCCCGCGAAAGCTGTCACCCCCGCGACGGCTGTCATCCCCGCGAAAGCGGGGATCTATAACCCTGTCGCTTGTGGCGGGAGGTCCCCGCTTTCGCGGGGATGACAGGGGGTGGGAATCCCCGCGCCACCCCGCCCGGCGGTGCACAAACGAACACACCGGCCAACTTACGCTGGCCGGTGCTCCAAATTCCTGAACCGATCCGCCCTCAGTAGCGGTAATGTTCCGGCTTGAACGGGCCGTCCGGCGAGACGCCGATATAGGAGGCCTGCTCCTCGCTGAGTTTGGTCAGGCGGGCGCCGACCTTGGCGAGGTGGAGGCTGGCCACTTTCTCGTCGAGATGCTTGGGCAGCACGTAAACCTTGTTCTCGTACTGGTCGCCGCGCGTCCACAGCTCGATCTGGGCCAGCGTCTGGTTGGTGAAGCTGGCGGACATCACGAACGAGGGGTGCCCGGTGGCGTTCCCGAGGTTCAGCAGGCGGCCTTCGGAGAGCAGGATCAGACGCGCGCCCGAGGGCATCTCGATCATGTCCACCTGGTCCTTGATGTTGGTCCATTTGTGGTTCTTGAGATTGGCGACCTGGATCTCGTTGTCGAAGTGGCCGATATTGCCGACGATGGCCATGTCCTTCATCTCGCGCATATGCTCGATGCGGATCACGTCCTTGTTGCCGGTGGTGGTGATGAAGATATCGGCCGAGGACACGACATCCTCCAGCAGCACCACCTCGAACCCGTCCATGGCGGCCTGAAGCGCACAGATCGGGTCGGCCTCGGTCACTTTCACGCGGGCGCCGGCGCCGCGCAGCGAGGCGGCGGAGCCTTTGCCGACGTCGCCATAGCCGCAGACCACGGCGACCTTGCCGGCCATCATGGTGTCGGTGGCGCGGCGGATGCCGTCGACCAGCGATTCCTTGCAGCCGTACTTGTTGTCGAATTTCGACTTGGTGACGGAATCGTTCACGTTGATGGCAGGGAAGGGCAGGTGGCCCTTTTCCATCATCTGGTAGAGGCGATGCACGCCGGTGGTGGTTTCCTCGGTCACGCCCTGGATCAGGTGGCGCTGCTTGGTGAACCAGCCGGGCGAGGCGGCGAGGCGCTTCTTGATCTGTGCGAAGAGGGCAACCTCCTCCTCGGAGGTGGGGGTTTCGATCAGGTCGGTCTCACCTTCCTCGACGCGCGCGCCCATCAGGATATAGAGCGTGGCGTCGCCGCCATCGTCGAGGATCATGTTGCAGCCGCCATCCTCGAACTGGAAGATGCGGTCGGCATAGTCCCAGTATTCCTCCAGCGTTTCGCCCTTGATGGCGAAGACCGGCACGCCCGTGGCCGCGATAGCGGCGGCGGCGTGGTCCTGGGTCGAGAAGATGTTGCACGAGGCCCACCGGACATCGGCCCCCAGATGCACCAGCGTTTCGATCAGCACGGCGGTCTGGATCGTCATGTGCAGGCTGCCCGCGATGCGCGCGCCTTTCAGCGGTTTGCTTTCGCCATATTCCTCGCGCAGGGCCATCAGGCCAGGCATCTCGGTCTCGGCAATGTCGAGTTCCTTGCGGCCATAGTCGGCCAGCGCAATGTCTTTGACGATATAATTTTCGGCCATCATGGGGCTCCGTTCCGGTACAGCTTTGCCACGGCACATAGCATCGGGCCAAGCTATCGGCAACGTGTGGGGCGCTGACCGCGACAGCGCGGGCCGGGGAAGCTCTTTCACGGGGGTGGACTTTGCGCTGGCGTGGCACTGAAACCGGCACCGGGTGGCAGAGCAGCCCCCGCGCTGGCTGCTCTGCCAAGGGGGGGAAGTCAACGGCGCGGGACTGATCGAGACATGGGGCACTTACGGGACCGGGCCAAGGAAACGCCGATCAAGGCGCTGATATAGCGTCATATTTTTTAAAGACAGGATCGGTATGCCCCCCGAAACCCGCCCGCCGCAGGCATAGTAAAAGGCCCTTTGCGGGAAGGAGGTCGTTGAATTCCTGGCGACGAGTTGGTTTTTAGGAGTTCAGCACGACCAAGGGCGCGATGGCGAGGACCGATGGCAAGACAGACACCAAGAGCGTGGCAGCGAATGCTGTCGGGACGCAGGCTGGACCTGCTGGACCCGACGCCGGTGGATATCGAGATCGAGGATATCGCCCACGGGCTGGCCTTCGTAGCGCGCTGGAACGGGCAGACGCAGGGCGATTTCCCCTATTCGGTCGCCGAACACTCGTTGCTGGTTGAACAGATCTTTGCGCGGATATCGCCCGAGGCGCCGGTCAAATGGCGGTTGGCGGCGCTGCTGCACGATGCGCCGGAATATGTGATCGGAGACATGATTTCGCCGGTCAAGGCGGCGGTCGGGCCGGGATATGGCGAGCTTGATGCGCGGCTTGCGGCCGCGATCCACCTGCGCTTCGGTCTGCCGGGCGCGATCCCCAAGACGGTGAAGGCCCGGATCAAGCGGGCCGACAAGGTTTCGGCCTGGTTGGAGGCGACGCAACTGGCGGGCTTTGCCGAGGCCGAGGCGGACCGGTTCTTTGGCCGTCCCGCCCCGGCATTGGCCGAGGGTCTGCGCCTGCATTTGCGCCCCCCGGCCGAGGTGCGCGCGGATTTCACCGCGCGGCACGAAGAGCTGTTGGCTCAGCTATAGTCTGACTTACCGAATCCCGGTATCTGACAGGCTTCGGCGCAGGCGGGCACGCTCGGCATCCCGCCGGTTCCGGCGCGTGCGATAGTCCTGCTGTTGGCGGTGCCAGTGGTCAGGTGCGTTCCACATATCAGTGCGTGTCGCGGTTTTCATGGCGTTGGAGAAGATCGAGAACATGGGTTTGGTCCTTTCGCTTTGATGCCCTCACCCTAGCGATCTTGCCCTTGCATCTCGAATCAGGAATAAATCTCATATGTTAGATCAGCTATCATAATGGATTGGCGCGAAATCCCCTCTCTGGCGGCGCTGCGAGCGTTCGAGGCGGCGGCCCGCCTGGAAACCTTTTCGGCGGCGGCGCGGGAATTGAACGTGACCCATGCCGCCATCGCCCAACATGTGCGCAGCCTGGAAGACCATTTCGGCCAGAAACTGATGCTGCGCGAAGGGCGCGGGATGCGGACCACGGCGGCGGGGCGGCGGTTGGCGGCGGACCTGGGCGAGGGGTTTTCGACCATCGCGGCGGGCGTGCGGACACTGATGGACAACCAGCGGCAGCGGCCCTTGCAGGTGACCATGACGCCCTCGTTCGCCGAGGCTTGGCTGATGCCCCGGATCGGCCAGTTCTGGTCGCGCCACCCCGATATCGAGGTGGCGCTGATTCCGTCGGTTTCGGTCATCGACCTGCGCCGCGACGGGTTTGACATGGCGCTGCGCTTTGGCGAAGGCGATTGGCCCGGTTATGACGTCGAGCCGCTGGTCATGAGCCCCTTCGTCGTGGTGGCTGCGCCCGATCTGGCCAAGGGGCGGATGCTGGACGAGATGGGCGCGCTCGACCAATACCGCTGGTTCACGTCAGAGGCGTCGCGCGAACAGTTGGTCTGGGGCCATGCGGCAGGGCTGGATATGGCGCGGATCAATTTCACCGAACTGCCTAACAACAGCCTCGCGCAGGCGGCGGCTCGCGCCGGGCACGGGGTGTCGATTCAGGCGCAGACGCTGGTCGAGGGCGATCTCAGGGACGGGCGGCTGGTGGCGCTCTATACCGGCGAGAGCGAGGGGTTGGGGTATCACATCGTGACCCCCCGTGGCCCGAAACCCCCGGCGTTGGCCGCTTTCGTGTCTTGGCTGCGGCGGGCGGCACGGGGGTAGCGCGTCATCCCGTCCTGGCGCGGCCTTGGCCCGAGATGAGGCGGGTCTAGCGGAAGAAGCAGGTGCGGCCGGACCAGAGCGTGGTGATCGCGGGGCCGGTTTCCTCGACCAACGCCCAGACCCCGCCAACCTCGAACTCTTGTCCAAGGGTGGTGTTCTCCATCTGCACCGCAGGCGGCATGTCGCCAACGGTCAACCCCCCGGCGGCGGTCAGGTCGGGCTCGGTCAGAACCCAGCCGCGGAAATCGCCGTCGACGAAATTCATCGTCAGCCCGTCGGCCCAGTAGGCCGCGGTCACGTCGCCGCAATCCGCCATGGTGGTGATGTCGGTCGGCTGCGCCCCCAGCAAGCGCGAGACGGTGGCAATCGCCCCCTCTTGCGCCCGGCCAAAGTCGATGCGCAGGTCTGTGCTTGCCGGTTGCAGGCCGCCCGCATCGGGGGTCAGGCCCTGCGGCGCGGGCCCTTCGGCGCCGGGCATGGCACAGGCGCAAGGGCGAGGGCGGAGAGCAGGAGAGCCGCGCGCATCTTAACGGGGGCTGCGCTTGGCGAGGATGCGCTGCAGCGTGCGGCGATGCATGTTCAGCCGCCGGGCGGTCTCGCTGACATTCCGGTCGCACAGTTCATAAACGCGCTGGATATGTTCCCAGCGGACGCGATCCGCGCTCATCGGGTTTTCCGGCGGTGGCGGCATGTCGTCTTCTTCGGCCAGCAGGGCCGCGGTGATGTCATTGGCGTCGGCGGGTTTCGACAGGTAGTCGGTCGCCCCGATCTTGACCGCGGCGACGGCGGTGGCAATCGCGCCATAGCCGGTCAACACGACGATCCGGGCATCGGGGCGTTTTTCGCGCAGGGTTTCCACCACGTCCAGCCCGTTGCCATCCTCAAGCCGCAGATCGACCACGGCATAGGCCGGCGGGCGGGCGGTGGCGATGGCGCGTCCGGCGGCCACGGACTCGGCGGCCTCTACCTCGAACCCGCGTTTTTCCATCGCGCGTTGAAGGCGCCTCAGGAACGGCTCGTCATCATCTACAAGCAGCAGTGATTTGTCTGGTCCGATATCCCGCAACGAGCGTTCCGTGGCCATGCGATCTGTCCTCCACGCATTGTCTTTGTGTCTTAGACGGAAATCCTCGTCAGCGTCAAATAGTCCGCTTGGGCCGAATGGCGACTCACGACCCTGCGGCATCCATGAAACAACTGATCCGGTCGGCCATTTCCTCGGGCGATTCATCGCGGCGGAAGAAATCGACAAAGCCGAAATCGGGGAACACCAGGTAGGTGAAGGTCGAGTGATCCACGAGGTAGAACCCGTCCTCGCCGGGGTCCTGGTAGTTGTAATAGGTGCGATAGGCACGCGACGCGGCGGCGGTCTGGTCGGGCGTGCCGGTCAGGCCGATCATGCGCGGGTGCAGGTTGTCGGTGAAGGCGCGCAGAACCTCGGGGGTGTCGCGCTCGGGGTCGATCGAGATGAAGACCGGCGTCACCATGCGGCCCTCGTCTTCGAGGATTTCCACCGCGACGGCGTTGCGCGCATTGTCCAGAGGGCAGACATCGGGACAGAAGGTGTAGCCGAAATAGATCAGTGTCGGCCCGGTGATGATGTCTTCATCCGTCACCGTCTCGCCGTCTTCCGACACCAGTTCGAACGGCCCGCCGATATCGCCCGAGCCGCCCGCGACCTGTGTGGCGCGGCATTGTGCGAACAGGTCTTCATCCTGATTGGCCCGCCCCCAAAGGATAAATCCGCCGATTCCGGCGATCAGGGCGGCGGTAAGAGCCAGAGCACTGGCGGCATAGACACGATTCATGGCGCAGATCCCTTGCGGTTCAACGCGCCGTTGATCGGGCATTCTTCCGCGTCTATCAATTCACGACTGCGAAACTGTGACAGAACGCCCACATCCCCTGTCGCGCCGAACCGAAAGCCGCGCCGCCCATGTCCCTTGATCCAGACCAGACACGCACCCTGCTGATGCGCGACCTGCGCAGCGACTGGGTGCGCTTGCAAACGCTGCTGGTCCTGCGCTGGCTGGCGGTGCTGGGCCAGACCGTGACCGTGGTGGTGGCCAGCTTCTATTTCGGCCTGCGGGTCGAACTGGGTCTGTGTTTTCTCGCCATCGGGTCATCCGTGCTGTCGAACATGATCGCAATGACGGTGTTTCCGCCAAACCAGAGGCTGCACGACTGGGACGCGATGCTGACGCTGCTCTTCGACCTGACGCAATTGTCGTTCCTGCTGTTCCTGACCGGCGGTCTCAACAACCCGTTTTCCTTGCTGATCCTGGCGCCTGTCACGATCTCGGCCACGGCACTGACCATGCGCTCGACCTTGATCCTTGGCTTTTCCGCCATCGTGATGATCACCCTGATCGCGTTTTACCACATGCCGCTCAGGATGCGGGATGGCGAGATGATCACCCTGCCGCCGCTCTTTCTGCTGGGGTTCTGGATCGCCATCGTGATCGGTATCGTGTTCCTGTCGGCCTATGCCCGCCGCGTCACGAAAGAGATCCACACGATGAGCCAAGCCCTTTTGGCGACGCAAGAGGCGCTGGCGCGGGAACAGAAACTGACCGACCTTGGCGGTGTGGTGGCCGCCGCCGCCCATGAACTGGGCACGCCGCTGGCGACCATAAAGCTGGTCTCGACGGAACTGGCCGAAGAGTTGGAGGATCACCCCGAACTGGCCGAAGACGCCCGCCTGATCCGCGAACAGGCCGACCGCTGCCGCGACATCATGCGCGACATGGGGCGCGCCGGGAAAGACGACCTGCACATGCGTTCGGCCCCCGTGGGCGCGGTGGTGCGCGAGGCGGCCGACCCCCATACCGACCGGGGCATCGAGGTGCTGTTCGACTTCGCCCCGAGCGAGGGCGGGCAGGCGGCGCAGCCGGTGATCCGGCGTCGTCCCGAGATCATCCATGGTCTGCGCAACCTCGTTCAGAACGCGGTCGATTTCGCCGACAACACCGTCTGGATCGAAGGCGTATGGGACGCCAAGGCCCTGCGCCTGACCCTGACCGATGACGGGCGGGGCTATCCCCCGGACCTGCTGGGCCGGTTGGGCGACCCGTTCCTGCGCCGCAGGAAGAGCCCGCAAAACAGCGCCAAGCGTCCCGGCTACGAGGGCATGGGTCTGGGCCTGTTCATTGCCAAGACCTTGCTGGAACGCTCCGGGGCGTCGATCACCTTTCGCAACGCGGGCGATCCGTTCCTGCTGGTCGAGGAAAGCGGTGCGCGTCGGGGCGCGGTGGTCGAGGTCTCTTGGCCGCTCGATGCGATCCGGGTGGCCGATCAAGAGGCCAAGGGACCGCTCGGGGAAAACCGGCAGATCCCGGTTTAACCCCTTATTAACCTTTAGAGAACATTGATGAATCTGCAGGCGTGGGGGACGCGCCTGTCTTTGGGACCAGTTTGACGGGGGCCAGATCGTGTTTTCCGATATGATGACCATGTTCTTCGTGGTGGGCAGCAGCCTGTTGGCCGCCGCCACCGCTGTCGGGTTCGGTCTGGTGCTGTTTCGCCGCGATCAGTCCGACACCCATGTGTTGCTGCGCGGCGTGGATCTGCCTTGCTCCTACACCTTTCGCGATGGCTATCTCCTCAGTGATGCAGTGCGCAATGACCCGTTTCTTGCCGACCCCGATGACCGTGTGGCCGCTTGGGGCGACCTGCGCGAAAGCCTTGTGGCGCTGAACCACGATGCCGGGCGCGCCATGGATGCGCTGCGAACGCGCGGCGACAGTTTTCTGGTGACCGCGCGGATCGGCGACGATGATCTGTCGGTCAGTGGGCGGCTGCAACAGGGGCGCAGCGTCGTCAGCATCTCCTCCACGACTCCGGGCAGCGACCGGCGGCTTGTCGATAGCGCCGGGCTCGACGCGATGACGGATGAGCTTGACCTGCTGCGCCACGCCCTCGCCTTCGGAGAGATGGCGCTGTGGCAAGAGGATGACACCGGCCAGATCGTCTGGGCCAACAAGGCGTATTTCGACCTGTTGCAGCGGACCGATCCGGCAGCCGAAACGCTGGTGTGGCCCATCCGCCGCCTTTTCCCCCCCGACAAAGAGGCAGAGTCCGGGTCGTCGAGCCGTGTCACGCTTGACCTGCCCGACAGCCCCGACCCACTGCGGTTCGAACACGAAAACACCGTCTATCAACGCGGTGCCCTGCATGTGGCCCGGCCGATCGACCGGCTGGTGGCGGCGGAAACCTCGCTGCGGGATTTCGTTCAAACCCTGTCGCGGACCTTTGCACAACTGCCCATCGGTCTGGCGATCTTCGACAAGCGTCGGCAACTGGTCCTGTTCAACCCGGCGCTGGTAACGCTTTCGACCCTGCCATCGGACTGGCTGTCGGCGCGCCCCGACCTGCCCGCGTTCCTTGATCGGCTGCGCGAACATCAGCGGATGCCCGAACCAAAGGATTACAAGGAATGGCGCGCCGAGATGGCCGCGCTGGAACAGGCCGCGCGCGATGGCACCTACCAGGAACTCTGGACCTTGCCCAACGGCCAGACCTTCCGCGTGATCGGGCGCCCCCATGCCGACGGGGCCGTCGCCTTCCTGTTCGAAGACATCAGCCAAGAGGTGACTCTGACACGCAAGTTCCGTGGCGATCTCGACCTTTACCAAGCCGTGATGGATGACAGCCCCGAGGCGCTGGCGGTCTTTGCCAAGGATGGGCGGTTGGTGTTCTCTAACGCAGCCTATGACACGATGTGGCCTGCCGCGACCGGCGCCGGGGTGATCGAGGCCAGCCGCCAGTGGCAAGAGGCCTGCGCGCCGTCGCCGCTTTGGGGCGACCTGCGGGATTTCGTCGGTGGCTTCGGCGACCGCTGTGCATGGAGCGAACCTGTCGAGACCGCCGACGGGTGTGGCCTTGTCTGTCGCATGGCGCCGCTCAAGGGCGGGGCGACGCTGGTTGGGTTTATGCCGCGAGGCGTGCTGGCATCCCCCCGCCCGAGAGAGGCCGCCCCCGTCGGCGGTGGCGACCGGCCCCAGATGGCGGCCGCGGCGCCCTGATCGTCGCGCGGTGTCGCGCCGGTTCCGGTTGCGGTGCCTGACAGCGCGGGTAAACTCGCGCCCATGCCAGACGCTGCTTCGCCCGCCCGTCCCATCATCCAGACCCGCCGCCTGACCTCGCCCGAGGCGACGGCGGCGTTCGCGTCGGCCTTGGCCGACCGGCTGGGGGCCGGTGATGTGCTGTGTCTGGAGGGCGATCTGGGGGCTGGAAAGACCCATTTCGCCCGCTCCCTGATCCGCCATTTGCAGACCGCCCACGGGGCGCTGGCCGAAGATGTGCCGTCGCCCAGTTTCACGCTGGTGCAGACCTACGAGGCGGGGCCGCTGGAAATCTGGCACGCCGATCTCTACCGACTGTCCGACCCGTGGGAGGTGGACGAGCTTGGCCTTTCCGACGCCTTCGACGATGCGCTGTGCCTTGTCGAATGGCCTGACCGGCTGGGGCCGGATGTGCCGCAGCGGGCGCTCTGGATCACCCTGCGCATGGTGCCAGAGGCCGAGGATGCGCGCGACATCACCTTGGCCTCGCACCAGCCTGACCGCTGGATCGGCAAGGTGCCAGCATGACGGTTGCCGCCTTCCTCGCGGCCCATGGCTGGGGCGGCGCCGTGTCCGTGCCGCTCGCAGGCGACGCCTCGGCCCGCCGCTATCACCGCCTGCTTCGGGGGGGCGCGCGCGCCGTGCTTATGCAGGCCCCGCCCGACGATCGCACCAGCTTCGACGCTTTCCTGTCCGTGGCCGCCCGCCTGCACGCGCTGGGCCTGTCCGCGCCTCGGGTTCTGGCCTCTGACGCCGACCGGGGCCTGATGCTGCTGGAGGATCTCGGTGATCTCCGCTTCGCCGATCTGGGTGCCGACCTGCCCGGTGCGACCGATGCGGCGGTGGATGTGCTGATCCACCTTGCGCGGCACCCCGAGGGCTGGGGCCTGCTGACCCTGACGCCCGACCGGCTGGCCGCGATGACCCGTGTCGCCCTGCCGGACTCGCCCCTGACCGACGCCGCCCTGCGCCTGATGGAGGCGCAGTTCACCGCCCATTTCACCCATGCCCCGGTTCCGGCGCTGCGCGATGTTCATTCCGAAAACCTGATCTGGCTGCCAGACCGCGCGGGGCTGGCGCGGGTCGGCCTGCTCGACTTTCAGGATGCGGTCATGGCTCCGCCGGGCTATGACCTCGTGTCCTATATCCACGACGCCCGCCGCGATGTGCCCGACGACATCGCGACCCGCGCCACCGACCGCTATGCCACCGCGCTGGCCCTCAACCCCGAGTCGTTCTCGGTGCACTGCGCGCTTCTGTCTTTGCAACGCAACCTGCGCATTCTCGGCGTGTTCCGCCGCCTGGCGCGCGAACGGGGCAAGCCGGGCTACCTGACCTTCCTGCCCCGCGTCTTCGCCCATGTGGACCGGGCGCTGGCCCACCCCGCGCTGGCCGAGCTCGACCGCGCAATGCGCCCCCTGATGCGCGGGCTGGCCCCATGAGCGCGCCCGCCGCCTGCATGATCCTTGCCGCCGGGTTCGGCACCCGTATGGGCGATCTGACCCGCACCCGCCCCAAGCCGCTGATCGAGGTGGCAGGCCGTCCGCTCATCGACCACGCTCTGGCGCAGGCGCGGGGCGGCGGGGCCAGGCGCATCGTGGTGAACGGCCACCACCTCGCCGACCAGATGGCCACGCATCTCGCCGCCATGCCCGATGTCCGCTTCAGCCTCGAACAGCCGGAAATCCTCGACTCTGCCGGGGGCATCCGCGCGGCCCGCCCGCTATTGCAG
The DNA here is from genome assembly GCF_001879715.1 of Nioella nitratireducens. Taxonomy (GTDB): domain Bacteria; phylum Pseudomonadota; class Alphaproteobacteria; order Rhodobacterales; family Rhodobacteraceae; genus Nioella; species Nioella nitratireducens. The sequence goes on from NZ_MNBW01000006.1 coordinate 85,037, forward strand.
GCCGACACGTTTTTTTCCCTCAACGCCGATGCGGTCTGGACCGGCCCCAACGCGCTGGCCCAACTCGCCGCCGCGTGGCGCCCCGACAGCATGGATGTTCTGGCCCTGATGGTCCCGCAATCCCGTGCCATCGGGCGGCAGGCGGGCGGCGATTTCACCCGCGACGCGCAGGGACGCCTCACCTGGGACAAGGCGGGAGAGGTCTATACCGGCGCGCAGATCCTCAAGGCGGACCTGCTGGATGGCTACCCCCCCGGCCCCTTCTCGTTGCACAAGGTCTGGCAGGCGGCGATGGACCGGGGCCGGATGGCCGGCACGCCCCATGCCGGGCACTGGGCCGATGTGGGGCACCCCGCCGGCATCCTGATGGCCGAACACATGCTGAGGGACCACGCCGATGTTTGACCCGACCGACTCCCCCCGCGTCTTCGCCACGCCGCTCGGCGTCGATTTCTCTGCCGCCCTCGTCGCCGGTCTCGACGCCCGCCTGCAAGGCCAGCCGCCCGAGGCGCTTGGAAAGGTCGCACTTTTCGTCAACACCGCCCGCACGCAACGCCGCCTGCGCGCGCTTTATGAACAGCGCGGCGCGGGGTTCCTGCCGCGCATCCGCCTGATCACCGACCTTGGCAATCGCCCCGACATGGCCGGTCTGCCCCCGTCCATCCCGCCGCTGCGCCTGCGCCTGCAATTGTCTCAACTGGTGTCGGCGCTGCTCGACCGCGACCCGTCGCTCGCGCCGCGGTCGTCGCTTTATGGCCTGTCCGACAGTCTCGCCGACCTGATGGCCGAGATGCAGGAAGAAGGCGTGACACCAGACACCATCGCCGCCCTCGACGTTGGCGATCACTCTACCCACTGGCAGCGCGCGCAGGCCTTCCTGCGTATCGTCGCCCCCTATTTCGCAGGCAGCGCCGAGCATATGTCGCCGCAAGCCCGCCAAGCGGCCGTGGTGACCGAGCTGGAAACCCTCTGGGCGGAAAAGCCGCCGCAGCACCCGGTGATCGTCGCCGGGTCTACCGGCTCTCGCGGGCCGACCGCGCGGCTCATGGCAGCCGTGTCACGTCTGCCGCAGGGGGCGGTGATCCTGCCGGGGCTGGATTTCGACCAGCCGCGCGCGGTCTGGGACCGGCTGGAGGACAGCCTGACTGGCGAGGATCACCCGCAATTCCGCTTTGCCCGCTTCGCAGCAAGGGTGGGCCTGCACCCTGCCGACATTCCCCGATGGGGCCGCGACACCCCCGCCGCCCCTGCGCGCAACCGCTTGATTTCACTGGCCCTTCGCCCGGCCCCCGTCACCGATCAATGGCTGGCCGAAGGCCCCGCGTTGACCGATGTCGCCGAGGCTGCCAAGGGCCTGACGCTGCTCGAAGCGGCCTCGCCCCAGCTCGAGGCCGCGGCCATCGCCCTGCGCCTGCGCAAAGCGGTCCAAGAGGGCGCGACCGCCGCGCTGATTTCCCCTGACCGGGGGCTGACCCGGCAGGTCACGGCGGCGCTTGACCGGTGGGGGATCGAACCGGATGACTCAGCTGGCGAACCGCTGTCGCAAACCGCGCCGGGGCGGCTCTTGCGCCACGTGGCCGGGGCTTTCGCCACCCGCCTGACGGCGGAGGATTTGCTGGTCCTGTTGAAACATCCGCTCTCCCATTCCGGGCGCGAGGACCGGGGCGATCACCTGCGCCGCACCCGCGACCTCGAATTGCAGCGGCTGCGCGGCAGGCTGCCGTTCCCGACCCGCGCCGATCTGGTGGACTGGGCTGAAAAGCGTGAAAATGACCCCGGCGTGATGGACTGGGTCACTTGGGTGGCCGACGCGGTGCTGGACCTGCATGCGCCGGGGGGGCGTGACCTGACCGATCATGTCGCGGCCCATCTTGCCGCCGTCGAACGGCTGGCCGCCGGGCCGGGGGCCGGGGGGGCAGGGGCCCTCTGGCAGAAAGAGGCCGGGCAAAAGGCCGAAACCACCCTGCGCGCCCTGTCGGACGAAGCCGGGGCCGGGGGCCGCATGACCGCCGCGGAATATCGCGATTTCGTTGCCGCCGTGCTGTCCGAGGAAGAGGCGCGCGACCCCCGTGGACCGCATCCCCGCATCATGATCTGGGGCACGCTGGAGGCGCGCGTTCAGGGTGCCGATCTGGTCATTCTGGGCGGTCTCAACGAAGGCGCGTGGCCCGCAGCGCCTGGCGCGGACCCATGGCTCAATCGCCGGATGCGGTCCGAGGCGGGTTTGCGCCTGCCCGACCGCGAAATCGGCCTCTCGGCGCATGATTTCCAGCAATCCGTCACGGGGAAAGAGGTCTGGCTGACCCGCGCCAAGCGCGATGCAGAGACCGAGACGGTGCCTTCGCGCTGGCTGAACCGCATCGTCAACCTGATGAAGGGCGCCAGTGGCGAAAGCGCGGCGGCGCTGGCCGACATGGTCGCGCGCGGGGCCGACTGGCTGACGCTGGCCGACCGGCTGGACGACCCGGTCGAGCCTGTGCCCGCCGCCAAACGCCCCGCCCCGCGCCCGCCGCTGAGCCAGCGCCCCGACCGCCTGTCGGTGACGCAGATCGAAAAGCTGATCCGCGATCCATACTGGGTCTATGCCTACAAGGTGCTGCGGCTCAGGCCGCTGGACCCGCTGCGCCAGAAACCCGATGCGCCCTTGCGGGGCACCGTCCTGCACGACCTGCTCAAGAAATTCATCGCCGCGACATGGGACGGCCTGCCAGAGGATGCCGAGCGCCTGTTGGTCGAAATGGCCGATCAGGTGCTGGACGACACCGCCCCGTGGCCTGCCGCCCGGCGGCTCTGGCGCGCGCGGATCGCCCGGATCGCGCCGTGGTTCGTCGAAACCGAGCGTGATCGCCGGGCCATCGCCGTGCCCCACCTGTTGGAAACACGGGGCGAAGCGGAGCTGGGCGCTGAGGGTTTCAGCCTCTACGGCACCGCCGACCGGATCGACCGCGCGGCAGACGGACGATTTCTTATATATGATTATAAAACCGGCAGCGCCCCAAGCTCGGATCAAGAGCAGCATTTCAACAAACAACTCTGGCTAGAGGCCGCCATGGCCGCGAAAGGCGCTTTCGGCGACCCTGCGGAAACCGCGCTCATCGCCTATATCGCGCTCGGCTCCGGCGGCAAGGTGCAGGACCATCCCGTGACCCCCGGCGAGTTGGATGAAATCGTCGCGGGCCTTGGCCGTCTGATCGCCCATTACCGTGACGAAGGCAACGGCTTCACCGCCCGCCGCGCCATGGAAAAGGTCCAGTATTCAGGGGATTACGATCACCTCGCCCGCTACGGCGAATGGGACACCACACAAAGCCCGGTCAGCGAAAAGGTGGGATCATGAGCTTTGACGACGCCACGCTGGCGCAGGTGACAGCGGCCAATCCCGCATCGTCCACATGGCTTTCGGCCAACGCGGGCAGCGGCAAGACGCGGGTGCTGACCGACCGCGTCGCGCGGCTTCTTCTGCAAGATGTGCCGCCCGAACGCATCCTCTGCCTGACCTACACCAAGGCCGCCGCCTCCGAGATGCAGAACCGCCTGTTCAAGCGACTCGGCGAATGGGCGATGACCCCCGACGCCGATCTGCGCGCCGACCTGTTGCAGCTCGGCATGGGCGCCGCGACGCTCACCCCTGCCTTGATGAACCACGCGCGCACGCTCTTTGCCCGCGCCATCGAAACCCCCGGCGGGCTCAAGATCCAGACCATCCATTCCTTCTGTTCCGCCGTGCTGCGCCGCTTCCCGCTAGAGGCCGGGGTGGCCCCCAACTTTACCGAGATGGACGACCGCGCGCAGGCGATGCTCTGCGCCGATGTGCTGGACGAGATGGCCGATGGCACAGGCCGCGATGCCGTCGATGCGATGGCCGCCCATGCCTCGGGCGATGACGCCATGCCGCTGATCCGGGCCGTTCTGTCGAAACGCGTGCCGCTGGAAACAGGTTTCCCCGAGGCCGATATCGACGCGTGGTTCGATCTGCCCAAGGGCCTGACCGCCGAAGCCCTGCTGGCGCAGGTTTTCGAGGGGGACGAACACGAGATTTGCGAGACGGTCCGCGCCGCGCTCGACCCCGACAACCGCAACCAGGGCGCCAATCGCCGCCGTCTTGGCGCGATCAACTGGGGCAACTTGACTCTCGCAGATCTGGCCGCGCTGGAGGACGTCTTCCTCACGGGGTCCAAGACCAAAACCCCCGACACCGCCAAGATCGGCACCTTCCCGACCAAGGGCATCTGGGCCAGCTTCGCGCCGATCGAAGGCGATCTCACCGCCTTCATGGAGCGGCTGCAAGATGCGCGCCCGCTGCGCCGCGCGCTGCTGGCCGCCGAAAAGACCAAGGCGCTCCACCGCTTCGCCCGCGCCTTTCTGCCCGCCTATGACCGGGCCAAGGCGGCGCTTGGCTGGCTCGATTTCGATGACCTCATCCTCGCCACCCGCCGCCTTTTGGCCGATAGCGGCGTCGCGCAATGGGTGCTCTTCCGGCTCGATGGCGGCATCGACCACATCCTTGTCGACGAGGCGCAGGACACCTCGCCGCCGCAATGGGATATCGTCGCGCAACTGGCCGAGGAATTCGCCGCAGGCTCGGGGGCGCGGGCGGATACAAAGCGCACCATTTTCGTCGTTGGCGACAAGAAGCAGTCGATTTATTCGTTCCAAGGCGCCGATCCCGACGGGTTCGACCGGATGCGCGCCCATTTCCGCGACCGCTTGCAGCAGGCCGAGGCCCCCTTCCAAAGCTGCGCGCTGACCTATTCCTTCCGCTCGGCCCCACCGATCCTGCGGCTGGTGGATCAGGTCTTCGCGGGCACATCGCAGGCGGGGGTGGGGCAAAACGTGACCCACAGGGCGTTCTTCGGCGACTTGCCGGGGCGTGTCGATATCTGGCCCGTGATCGAAAAGGCAGACAAGGCCGAAAAGGCCGAATGGGATGACCCGGTGAACCTGCTGGCCGAGGATCATCATTTCGTCGTCCTTGCCCGCAACATCGCCGCAGCCATCGAACAGATGATTGGCGCGGGCGTGCCGATCACGGTGGACAAGACCCGCCGCCCGGTCACGGCGGGCGATATCCTGATCCTCGTGCAGCGCCGGTCCGACCTGTTTCACGAACTTATCGCCGCGATCAAGGAAAGGGGCTTGCCCATTGCCGGGGCCGACCGGATGCGGCTGGCCGCCGAACTGGCGGTCAAGGATCTGACGGCGCTCTTGGCCTTCCTCGCCACGCCGGAAGATGACCTGTCGCTTGCCGCTGTCCTGCGCTCGCCCCTTTTCGGCTGGTCAGAGGCGCAGTTGCACGATCTGGCGCAACCGCGTGGGCCTGCCTACCTGTGGCGCGCGTTGCAAACCCGGGCCGACGAGTTCCCCGACACCGTCGCCATGTTGCAAGACCTGCGCAATTCCGCCGATTTCCTGCGCCCCTATGACCTGCTGGAACGGGTGTTGATCCGCCATCGCGGGCGGCAAAAGCTGCTGGCGCGAATGGGGAACGAGGCAGAGGACGGCATCGACGCGATGCTGGCGCAGGCGCTCGCCTATGAACGGTTGGAGGTGCCCAGCCTCACCGGCTTCACCGGCTGGTTGCAGGCCGATGACGTGACCATCAAGCGCGACCCCGGCAGCGCGGGCGACCAGATCCGCGTCATGTCGGTGCACGGCGCCAAAGGGCTGGAATCGCCGGTGGTGATCCTGCCCGATACCGGCCTGCGCCGGGGTGGCCCGCCGGGGCCGAAACTGTTCGCGCCCGAGGGTGGCCCGGTGGTCTGGGCCGGTTCCAAGGACGACGCGCCGCTGCCGATGCACCCGGTCTATGACGAGGCCGCCGCCAAGGAAGAGGAAGAGCGCAACCGCCTGCTCTATGTCGCCATGACCCGCGCCGAAAGCTGGCTGATCGTGGCGGCGGCGGGCGATGTGGACAGCAAGACTTCGTCAGGCTGGTATCCCCATATCGCCGATGCCGCGCGCGCCTGCGGGGCCGGGCCGGTCGAGATGCCGGGCGGCACGGGCCTGCGCCTGCAAACCGGCGACTGGACGCCGATGGGCCGCGCCTCGGCCACGTCCGCTGCCAAGCCCGCGTTGCCCGGATGGGTGGGGCAGCGGGCCGACACGCCCAAGCGGGAAGAGCCTGCCCGCTCCCCCTCCGATCTCGGCGGTGCCAAGGCATTGCCGGGCGAGGGCGACGGGCTGGAGGAAGACGCCGCCAAGGCCCGTGGCCGCCGCCTGCACCTGCTGCTGGAACACCTGCCGGAATTGCCGGAACCCGGATGGGCCGCCGCCGCGCCGGGTATTCTCGCGGTCGAGGGCGCGTTGGAACAAGACGCGTTGCGCGCCCTCTTTGACGAGGCCGTCGCCTGCCTGACCGCCCCGGCATTGGCCGAGGTCTTCGGCGCGGGCGCGCTGGCCGAGGTCTCGCTCACCGCCGACAGTGCCACCCTCGGCTGTCGTCTGACCGGACAGATCGACCGGCTGCTGGTCGGCCCCGACAGGGTGCTGGCCGTCGATTTCAAATCGAACGCGGTCTGCCCCGACCGGCCCGAGGACGTGCCCGACGGCATCCTGCGCCAGATGGGGGCCTATGCCGAGATGCTCGCCGCGATCTACCCCGATCGCGCGGTTGAGACCGCGGTTCTCTGGACCCGCGAGGCACGCCTGATGCCGGTGCCGCCGGGGCTGGCCGCAGCGGCCTTGGCGCGCGCAAGCCAATCGCAGTAGGGTGCGTTTTCAACGCAGTGAAATTCCCTTTTTGCCAACTTCTGCGCGGATCCGCACAGGGCGCGCGTTTGCCGGTGCACGGGGGGTGCACGGGGGGTGTACAGGGGGTGCACGCATGGCGACGGGGCAATTCGGGATGAATCCGCCACGCTACGGCTCACAGTCCCGTGGGCGCGCGTCTTGTCCGCTTGACCTCGGTCCGCGGGCTACCTACCTTCCGTCACCAACCCGCTTTCATTGCCTGGAGGGCTAGATATGGCCACCGTCGCCGTCACAGACGCAACATTCGACACCGAAGTCAAACAATCCGAGATCCCCGTCGTGGTGGATTTCTGGGCCGAATGGTGCGGCCCCTGCCGCCAGATCGGCCCGGCCCTGGAAGAGATCGCCGCCGAAATGGAAGGCAAGATCAAGGTCGTAAAGGTCAACGTCGACGAAAACCCCAACGCCCCCATGCAACTCGGCGTCCGCGGCATCCCCGCGCTGTTTTTGTTCAAGGGCGGCGAGGTCGTTTCGAACAAGATCGGCGCGGCCCCGAAGGCGGCCCTGCAAAGCTGGATCGAAGGCGAGATCTGATCTGCGCCACCCTTGCTCAGACAACACCCCGCCGTGGCGCCCTGCCCGGCGGGGTTTTTTTATCATGCTGTTTTAAAATAGAAAAACGGCACCTGAAGGTGCCGTTTTCCGTCTGTGCAGCGCCCGGCAGAGAGGGGAGGGCCAGGGGCTGCGGGCTGGGTGTTGGCTCAGCCCTTGGTGAACTCGGGGTAGGCTTCCATCCCCAGCTCAGCCATGTCGAGACCGTTGATCTCGTCTTCTTCCGGGACGCGAATGCCCATGGTCGCTTTCAGGATGAGCCAGACCACGGCGCTGACCACGAACGTGAAGATACCGACGATGGCAATCGAGATCAGCTGGCCGCCAAGAGTGGCGTCCGAGTTGGTCAGGACAACCGCGATGGTCCCCCAGATGCCACAGACAAGGTGGACCGGGATGGCACCGACGACATCGTCGATCTTCAGCTTGTCGAGGAACGGCACGGCGAGGACCACCAGCACACCGCCCACGGCACCGATCAGGGTTGCGGCCCCAAGACCCGGGGTCAGCGGTTCCGCGGTAATCGACACGAGACCGGCCAAGGCACCGTTGAGCACCATGGTGATATCCGGCTTCTTGTAGAGCAGTTGCGTCAGGATCAGGGCTGCGATCGCGCCACCGGCGGCGGCCGTGTTGGTGTTGGCGAAGATGCGGCTGATGTCAGCAACGTTGCCGGCCGTGTCCATGTAGAGCTGCGAGCCGCCATTGAAACCGAACCAGCCGAGCCACAGGATGAACGTGCCAAGCGTTGCGAGGGTCAGGTTCGAGCCCGGCATCGGAACGGTTTTGCCATCCTTGTACTTGCCGATACGCGGCCCGAGAATGAGGGCACCGGCCAGAGCGGCCCAGCCACCCACAGAGTGCACGACGGTGGACCCTGCGAAATCGAGGAAGCCGTAATTCGCATCGAGGAAGCCGCCGCCCCATTTCCAGGACGCCTGGATCGGGTAGATCAGGCCGGTCAGGACCACGGTGAAGATCAGGAAGGGCCACAGCTTGATGCGCTCGGCCAGCGTGCCCGAAACGATCGAGGCGGTGGTGGCGCAGAACATCAACTGGAAGAAGAAGTCAGAGCCAACCGAGGCATAGGTCAGATCGGTGTCCGGCGATCCGCCAACCGGCTCCATCACGGCGGGGCTGAATGCGCCAAGGACATTGGTGATGGTCCAACCGTCGCCCGGATACATCAGGTTGTAGCCGATCAGGTAGTACATGATCGCGGCAATGGCGAAGAGCGAAACGTTCTTGAGCGACTGCATGGCCACGTTCTTGGACCGGACGAGGCCGGCCTCCAGCATCGAAAAGCCTGCGCCCATCCACATCACCAGAAAGCCGGTGACCAGGAACATGAATGTGGTGAAGATATAGCCGATTTCTTCGTTCGGCGGCGTGACATCGGCCTCTTGCGCGAGGGCCAGCGTCGGCAGCGCGATCAGCGCGACAACGACGGGCAGTGTCTTGGTGAGTTTCATTGTCGAAAAATCCCTTTTGCGGCGGCTGTTAAAGCGCGTCTTCGTTGGTTTCGCCCGTGCGGACACGAACGGCGGCACCTACGTCGAGGACGAAGATCTTGCCGTCGCCGATCTTGTCGGTCTTGGCGGTGGACTGGATCGTTTCGACGACTTGGTCGGCCATCGCGGAGGCGACCACGATCTCCAGTTTGACCTTGGGCACGAAGTTCACGGCGTATTCCGCGCCACGGTAGATTTCGGTGTGTCCGGACTGAGAGCCGAAGCCCTTGATCTCGGTCACCATCATGCCGCGCACGCCGATAGAGGTCAGAGCCTCGCGGACCTCCTCCAGCTTGAACGGCTTGATTGCTGCAATGATGAGTTTCACGGTGTTACCCTTCCGTTGTTGTGGGTGTGGGAACCCAGACGCTGTCAAATCAGAACGCCAGCGCCCCAAGAGCAACGAAGGCGGTCGGGTGATCGGGGCCGGAACGGGACATATTGCAAATTTTTTGCGCAATCTTGGGCATATGATTAAATATTGAGCGGCGGAGAATTGCGGCAGCGCGGCGAGAACTCTCCACAAACGACTCGAATTCCCCTATGTTCGCCCGAAAGAACAGGATCGAGCATGAGCGCATCGGGCAACAAAGGCGGGGGGCGTGGCCCCCGGAATCGCCGTATCGTGGCTGACCGGAGAACGGCGGCCCCGGCCAAGACCAAGGCAAGGAAATCCACCAGCCGAAAGCGCAGGCCCGCACGCAAGACGCAGCGGCGGCGTGGCGGTCTGTTGGGGCTGATCGGGGCGTTTTTCCGCCTGATCCTGCGGATTCTGTTCGGGATATTCTGGCGCGCGACGCTGGTCATGGTGCTGATCCTTGCGGGCGCAACGGCCTATATCTATTCGACCTTGCCGCCGGTCAGCGACCTTGTTGACGGGCGCGCGCGCGGCTCTGTCACCATGCTCGACCGTGATGGCGACGTGTTTGCATGGCGTGGCGACCAGTATGGCGGGCTGATTGACACAGACAGCGTCGACCCCGACGTGGTGAATGCCATCGTCGCCACCGAGGACCGGCGGTTCTATCGCCATTGGGGCATTTCCCCGCGCGGGATCGCCTCGGCCATCCGCATCAACCTGCGCGAAGGACGCGGCCCGCTGGAAGGGCACGGCGGCTCGACCATCACGCAACAGGTGGCGAAGCTTCTGTGTCTGGGCACCCCCTTTGACCCGGATGAATGGGAAAGCGAAGCGGAATACGAGGCCGATTGTCGTCGCGGGTCGCTCTGGCGCAAGATCCAGGAGGTGCCGTTCTCGTTGGCGATGGAGTTGCGCTACACCAAGGACGAGATCCTGACCATCTACCTCAACCGCGCCTACATGGGTGGCGGGGCCTATGGGGTGGAAGCGGCCATGCAGCGTTATTTTGGACATTCCGCCACCGATGCGACCCCGGCTGAGGCCGCGATCATCGCCGGGCTGTTGACCGCCCCGTCGCGGTATGCGCCCACCTCTGACCTCGATCGTTCGCAGGAACGGGCCAACGTGGTGCTGGGGCTGATGGGGGAACAGGGCTATCTGACCGACACGCAAGTGGCCGATGGCCGCGCCAACCCTGCCACCCTGTCAGAAGCGGCCCAAGCCCGCGCGGGCGGTTATTTCGCCGATTGGGTGATGACCCAAGGCCCGGACTTCCTGCTGCGCGACACGACCGAGGACGTGATCATTCGCACCACTTTCGACCCGAGGATGCAGCAAGCAGCCGAAGGTGCGCTGGCCAACGTGTTCGAAAATCAGGTGCGGGACGGCTCGGAGGCCGAAGCTGCGATCATCGTCATGTCCGCCGACGGTGCCGTGCGCGCGATGGTTGGCGGGCGCCAACCGGGCACTGGCCTGTTCAACCGTGCGACCATGGCGCACCGGCAAACGGGGTCGGCCTTCAAGCCCTTCGTCTACGCGACCGCACTCGACCTTGGCTGGCGGTTCGATGACCTGATCGAAGATGCGCCCCTGACCATCGACATCCCCGGATCGGGGCCATACAGCCCGCGCAACTACACTGGCGAGTTCTACGGAACGGTGACGTTGACCGAAGCGCTTCGGGCCTCGCTCAATACGCCAGCGGTACGCCTGTCCGAGGAAGTGGGCCGCGATCTGGTGCGCACCGTCGCCTCGGAATTCGGGATCGAAAGCGACCTGGCCCTTGGCCCGGCACTGGCGCTTGGGGCGTCGGAAAGCACGCTGCTGGAGATGACCGGGGCCTATGCGGGCATTCTGAACGGCGGTTCGGCCGTGGCGCCCTACGGCCTGACCGATCTGCGACTTGTCGGAGACAACGAGGCAATGATGGGCCAGGGCGGCGGCATTCAGGAGCGCGTGATCTCGGAAACCGCGGCGCGGCAGCTAACCTACATGATGGCGCAGGTCGTGGCACAAGGCACCGGGCGGCGCGCGCAATTGCCGGACCGGCCCGTCGCGGGCAAGACCGGCACCACCACATCGGCCCGCGATGCGTGGTTCATCGGCTTTACAGCGGATTACGTGGCCGGTGTCTGGATGGGCTATGACGACAACCAGCCGCTTTCGGGCGTGACAGGTGGCGGCCTGCCCGCCGAGATTTGGCGTCAGACAATGGAGCCGATCCACGAGGGTATTCCGCCCCGTCCGCTGCCGATGATCGACCCCGCCGAGATGGGCCCACGTCCTGACCCGGTCGAAGAGGCCCCCGGACGACGCCCGGATATCGCGGAACAGATCTTGATGGAGGTGCTCGGCCTGCTCGGTGCGAACCGCAACTGATCAAGGATCGGTTGCGAAGGCCATGATGCGGGGGTCGCCAAAGAGGACCGCTGCCAGCACATCCAGCCCTGCGGGGCTGAGATGTTGTTGGTCGAAATACAGGATCGGACCATCCGCTCCGTCGAAAATCCTGCACAGGTCATCGGGGCACATCGCGGCGTAGCGGTCGACATAGCGCGCGCCGGCCGCCTCGGCATAGCCGCGCATATCCGCGTTGACCCCACGCACGTCAAAGGCGAAGCGATCCGGCCCCAATCCCGGCACGTCGCGCAGTGACTGCCCGGAAAGCGCAAGATCCGTCGCATAGCTTTCCATCGGCGCATCGAAGGTCGGCCCCGGCCCGACGACCAGAACCTCGGCCCCGAGCCGGTCCAGCGTCGCCAGCGTGTCGGCCGCGCCCTCGTGCTCGCCAGCCATCCAGCGCGAGGCGAGGATCACCCGGTTGAGCCGACCGGCCTCGGCCAACTCGGTCAGGGTCTGTGTCAGGTCGGGAAAGCATAGCGAACGGCCCCGCACATAGGTTGCCGGCACACAGGAGGATTGGTGAAACAACACCAAGGGCAGGTCGGGCAGGGCATAGGACAGGGCAAGAAGCACATCGCGCCCGTGGCTGTCCCCAATCAGCAGAACGGCATCCTCGGGACCGCTCGGGTCGGTGAGACAAGCAAGCATCTGGTCGGGGCCTGACAGGCTGTCGTAGCTGCAATAATGCAGACCGTCGCGGGGGTTGCTGGCAAGGCGGTCCATCCGCGTCAGATACGCCTCGCGGCTGTTGTCGATCTCGGTCAGCGTTGCGCGCAGGCCGGCGAGGGGCAGAGCGCGGCCCAAGGCCGCGACCGGGGCTGTCGGCAAGGTCAGTCCGATCACTGCAATCGTGGCCAATGCTCCGCCCCCATAGCGCAGGATCGCGGCGCTGGAGGTGAAGCGCGTGCCGCTGCGCACCGGGGTTTCCACATAGCGATAGATCAGGTGGCCAAGGGCCAGGCTTACCAGCAGAGCGGCCGAGAGCGGCCCCTCGGACTGGCTCATATCCGCCGGGGTGACCGTCACGAACAGGGGCCAATGCACCAGGTAGATCGCGTAAGACCGCAGGCCGACCCATTGCAGCGGCGCGATATCAAGCGCCCGGCGCAGCAGGTCTTTGGGATGCCGGGGCGCGGCCAAGACCAAAACGGTACCCGTTACGGGCAACAGTGCGCCGACTCCGGGGAAGCTGCCGCCCGCATAACCAAAAATACCCCACAGGATCAGCGCGATCCCGCCCGCGCGCAGGCCTGTTGCTGCAAGCAATCCCTGTGGAAGATAGGGCACCAGCAAAGCCACCAGCCCCCCCAAGACGAATTCCCAATAGCGCGGCAAAACGCCGTAAAAGGCCCAGCTTTCCCGGCCCGACCCGATCAACGCCTCGGACAACAGCAATGAGACGGCGGCAAGGGCGCCAAGCGCCACCAATGGCGCCCCTTTTCCCAACCGGACCGTGGCCATCAGAACCAGTGGCGTCACAAGGTAGAATTGCCATTCCAGCGACAACGACCACGTGTGCAACAACAGGTTCGTATCGCTTGCTCGCGCGAAATAGTCCGCCTCGGCAAGGAACTGGTAGTTGGAATAGAAAAACCCGGCGCTCAGGAAGTGGCCTGCGAACGCCGCGAACGCGCCCTGCCCCTTCAGCAGCAGGGCCGAGACCAGCGCAAACCCCAGAACCGGCAGCATCGCGGGCAACAGCCGACGCACACGACGCAGCCAGAACCGGCCTGGATGGAACCGGCCGTTTGCCAGGGCGCGGGTGATCTGTTGCGTGATCAAATAGCCCGAGAGGGTCAGGAAGACATCCACCCCCATAAAGCCGCCCGCGAAATCGTTGTAGCCCGCGTGATAGCCGAGAACACACAGAACAGCGATCGCGCGCAGCCCGTCAAGCTCGTGTCGGTAGGTGGGGGAATCGAGGGCGGTCACGGCGGCGGGGCTGTCCGGCAATCCTGAAAGGTCCGGCTAGTTAGCGTGGCCCGGCCGCCGCTGGCAAGGGCAGGTCAGCTGGCGTTGCGCAGATCGGCGATCATCGCATCCAGATTGCCGCGGTTGCGGTCCAGCATCGCGCCGACTTCTTCCGCTTCGGTGGTGCGCAGGTTGATGCCCTCGATGATGAGGTTGAACACCTTGGGCTGGCCAGAGCCGTCGGATACCAGCCAGACCACCTGGAAGGGGGCCTCGCCCTGCAAATGCGCGGTTGACGTGACCTCGAAGAAGTTTCGGATCGCGCGGGCGCCGTTCACTTCGATGCGGCCGCCGATCAGGTCGCGGAAGCGGCTGCCGTATTTGCGCGAGATATAGCCCGCGAATGCGTCGATGAAGGCGCTTCGCTGTGCCGTGCTTGCCCGGCGCCAATCCACGCCGAGCACGGATTGCGCGATGATCGGCATGTCGGCGTAGCGGCCCAGCAAGGCCTCGAAGTCGTTATACATCCGGCTTTCGCCAGTGCCGGAATTGATCACGTCATACAGTTCCCCCACGAGCCGATCGACCAGAGCCTGTGCGGCCTGAACAGTCATGGCCCAGACACGGGCGGGGAGGGCGGCAGAGGCAGTCAAGGCAGCGGCGAGGCCAAGAAAGGCCCGCCGGGTCAGGCCGGGCTTAGTTTGCATAGGGGTCCTCGTAGGGGTCTGAATAGGGATCGGAATACGGGTCGAAATACTCGGCTTGCGCCGACCCGCGCAATTCATATCGGCGGTTTTGCAAATACAGGCTGCGGGCCTGAGAATAACCGTCGACGCTTTCATAATACAACCGGTCCACTTCGTTGGTGTAACGGTAGCGAGTATCAAGCGCGTCACCGACATTCGTGCCGGTGACATAATCGCTTTCAGGTGTGCTGAACGCCAGACGCGTCGGGTTCATCGCGGCGTCGACGATCAGGCCGACGGTGTCCCGGCTGGTCGAGGGGCCGAGGATCGGCAGCACGACATAGCCCCCCTCTGAAACGCCCCAGACATGCATGGTCTCGCCGAAATCGGTATCGGCGGCATAAATGCCCATATCCGTCGCCGGATCGAGCAGGCCTGCAAGGCCGAAGGTGCTGTTCACGAGAAAGCGGAACGTGTTCTGGAACGCGTCCGCAAATTGAAGCTGGAGCACATCGTTGACCACCATCAGCGGCTGATCGAGGTTGGACGAGAAATTCCTGACCCCGTTGCGCACGGGTTCCGGCACGACGGTGCCATACCCCTGCGAGACCGGGCGGACCAACGCGCGATCGACGGCGACGTTGAAATCGTACATCGCCCTATTGGCGTCTTCGGTCGGATCCTCGATCACACCCTCGCCGGGCAGCACGGCCGGACCACAGGCGGTTAGCCCCCCCAATACCACAATGGCAAGAACGGCACGGAAACGGTCTGTGGGACATACTCGGAACAATGGATTTCTCGTCAATGGTTTCATAAGAACAGCAGACTAGTGTCTCAAACCGGGATTCGACACGGATTGCTAGTGACCGCATGGCAGACTATCGGCCTTTGGTAAAACATGTGGCATCCCGGTCATCAAGATGTGAAGGTTTTGGCGGGTTGCAAGGGAAAGCTGGATAAAGAGTATGGCGGTGCGTTCACAACAGGATGATCTGATCCAGGCTTGGCGCCGCAATCGACCGCTCTTGTGGGCGGTTTTCCTGTTCAGCGTGTTCACCAATGTCCTGATGCTGACCGGACCGCTGTTCATGTTGCAGGTCTATGACCGGGTGCTTGGCAGCCGCTCGGAAGAGACGCTTTTGGCCTTGGCCCTGCTGGTCACGTTCCTGTTCCTGATGATGGGGGTGCTGGATTTCGCCCGTGGGCGGGTGGCAGCGCGAATCGGGGCCAAGTTGCAGGCGTCGCTGGACGACCGCGTGTTCCGGGCCGCTTTGGCCCGCGCGGGGCGCACCGGGCAGATGCAGACGGGGCTGGCAGATCTTGAGGCGATCCAGCGGCTCTTGTCCTCGCCGGTTTTCCTGTCGGTGTTCGATATGCCGTGGACGCCGCTTTTTCTGTTGGCGATCTTTGTCTTTCACCCCTGGCTGGGGATGCTGGCCCTTGGGGGCGGCGCGACCCTTGTGCTGGTTACCCTGCTCAATCAGGCGCGCTCGAAAGAGCCGCTGATCGCGGCCAACCGGGCAAGCGGGATGGCGGACCGGTTTGCCGGGCGCCTGCAATCTGAATCGGAACTCGTGCAAAGCCTCGGCATGCAGACCCACGCCCTTGCGCGGTGGCGAAAGATGCGCGCGCAGGCCCTTGGGCAGGGTATCCTCGCCTCTGACCAGGTCGGCGGCTTTACCACGCTGACCAAGACCCTGCGGCTGTTTCTGCAATCGGCCATGCTTGGCCTGGGGGCCTATCTGGTGCTGCATCAGCAGATGACGGCGGGCGCGATGATTGCCGGGTCTATCCTGATGGGGCGGGCGCTGGCGCCGATCGAATCCGTGATCGGGCAGTGGCAATTGATCGCCCGCGCCCGCGAAGGGCGGCAGCGGCTGGTCGCCCTGTTGCAAGAGGAAAAGGCCGACGCGACGCGAATGCCCCTGCCGCGCCCCAAGGCGTTGTTGGAGGTGAATCAGCTCTCGGTCGTGCCACCGGGCCAACGCCAACCGACGCTGCGCGGCGTGACCTTCCGGGTTCAGCCGGGGCAGGCCGTGGGCGTGATTGGGCCGTCGGGGGCGGGAAAATCGACCCTCGCCAAGGCGCTGACAGGTGTTTGGAAGCCGGCTGGCGGGCAAATCCGGCTCGATGGTGCGACGCTCGATCAATATGACCCCGACGCCTTGGGGCAGCTGATCGGTTACCTGCCGCAAAGCATCAGCCTGTTCGACGGCACCCTTGCGGAAAACATCGCCCGGCTGGAAGAGAACCCGGCCCCGGACGCCGTGGTGTCCGCCGCCAAGAAAGCTGCCGCCGACGCGCTGATCCGTCATCAGCCGATGGGCTACGACACCCCGATGTCTTCGGAAGGGGGGCGTCTGTCCGGCGGGCAAATCCAGCGGATCGGCCTGGCTCGCGCACTCTATGGCGACCCGGTTCTGCTGGTGCTGGACGAACCCAATTCCAATCTCGACAACGAAGGGTCGGAGGCGCTGAACCAAGCGATCCGCGCGGCCAAGGCCACGGGCAACGCGGTGCTGATCATGGCGCATCGGCCCGCGGCGATCCGCGAATGCGACATGCTATTGGTGCTGGAAAACGGAACGCCTCGGGCCTTTGGGCCACGGGACGAGGTGCTGCGCAAGGTCTTGCACAATGCCGACCACGTGGTCGACGCGACCCGCGCCGGGGCCGTCAATGGGGGGGTAAGCTGATGGCAGACTCTTCAAACCCGTTCTCGGTGCGTTGGCCGATCACTCTCGGGCTGGCGGCACTCGTGGTGCTAATCGGCGGATTCGGGGCGTGGGCCACCTTTTCCAACATCGCAGGCGCGGTGGTCGCCTCTGGCCGGATCGAGGTGGACCAGAACCGGCAGGCCGTGCAACACCCCGATGGCGGCGTGGTCGAGACGCTTGACGTGGTCGAAGGCCAGCGGGTCGAGGAGGGCGACGTGCTGTTGCGGCTCGATCCCTCGGATGTGGAGTCCAACCTCGCTGTGGCGACCGCGCAACTCAATGAGTGGCGCGCCCGGCAGGCCCGGTTGGAGGCTGAGCGCGATGGCCGCGACGACGTCACTTTCCCCGACGATCTGCTGGCCGCCGCCGAACTGTCCCCCGCGCTGGCAGAAGTGCTGGAGGGGCAGCGCAACCTGTTTGCCACGCGGGCAGAGAACACCCGCCAACAGGTCGATCAACTCGCCCGGCGGACCGATCAGATCCGCGCGCAGATCGAGGGGTTTGCGGCCCAAAGCGAGGCTTTGCAGGAACAACGCACCTTGATCTTGGGAGAGCTGGAGAACGTCCAGAACCTGATCGACCGTGGCTTGTCCGAGGCGTCGCGTGGCCTGACGTTGCAACGCGAAAGCGCGCGCCTTTTGGGCAGCATCGGAGAGTTGGCCGCCAGCACCGCCGAGGCCGAGGGCCGGATCACCGAAACGGACCTGTCGATCCTGCAACTCGAAACTGCGCGCCGCGAGGAAGCGATTTCGCAACTGCGTGAGGTCCGCGTTCAGCAGGCCGAACTGACCGAGCGTCAGCAGGGGTTGACCCGACAACTCGACCGCATGGAAATCCGCGCGCCGGTCTCGGGCGTTGTCTACGGGTTGCGCGTGTTCGGGGCGCGCTCGGTGGTTCAGGCGGCGGACCCGGTGCTCTACCTCGTGCCGCAAGACCGGCCACTGGTCATCACCACGCAGGTTTCGCCCACCAATGTCGATGAGGTTTTCGTTGGGCAGGAGGTCGTCTTGCGGTTTCCGGCCTTTGATTCCCGGCAGACCCCGGAACTGTTTGGGCATATACGGCAGGTCTCTGCCGATGCCTTCACCGATCAGAATTCCGGTGTCAGCTACTTCGAGGCCCAGATCGTCCTGAACGAAGGCGAGGCGACGCGACTTGAGGGGCGGACATTGTTGCCGGGGATGCCGGTCGAGGCCTTTATCCGCACCGAGGACCGGACGCCGCTGGCCTATCTGCTGCGCCCGCTGGCAAATTACTTCAATCGCGCCTTCCGCGAAGGGTAGGGCCGCCTAAAAGGATTTGCGCGCCCGCAACGCGGCCGAAATCGTCCCGTCGTCAAGGTAATCCAGCTCGCCCCCCACCGGCACCCCTTGTGCGAGCGATGAGACAGTGACGCCGCTGCCCTCCAGCTCGCCAGCGATGTAATGGGCGGTGGTCTGGCCATCGACCGTGGCGTTGAGTGCGAGGATCACTTCGGTAATGCCGTCGGTGCGGATGCGGTCCAGAAGCTTGGGAATGCGCAGATCGTCCGGACCGACGTCATCCAGTGCGGAGAGCGTTCCCCCAAGCACGTGGTAGCGGCCCTGAAACGCCCGTCCCCGTTCCAGCGCCCAAAGGTCGGCGACATCCTCGACCACGCAGATCTGGCCGTTGCCACGCTCGAAATTGGCGCAGATCGCACAGGTGTCGGCGATTCCGATATTGCCGCAGGTCAGGCATTCGCGCGCGGTGGCGGCGACATGGGTCATCGCTTTGGCCAAGGGGTGCATCAGCAGCGCGCGCTTCTTGATCAGGTGCAGAACGGCCCGACGGGCCGACCGGGGGCCGAGCCCCGGAAGGCGGGCCATGATGTCGATCAGGGCCTCGATATCCTCGGTGCCGCCTGCCATGCGCTGCGCCGCCTCAGAAAGGCAGCTTCATGCCTTCGGGCAGGTTCAGCCCGTCGGTGAGCTTGGCCATCTCGGCTTGAGACTTCTCATTGGCCTTGGCCTGTGCGTCCTTGATCGCGGCAAGGATCAGGTCTTCGACCACTTCTTTCTCATCGGGATTGAAGATCGAGGGATCAATATCCAGACCGGTCAATTCTCCCTTGCAGGTGGCGGTGGCCCGCACGAGGCCCGCGCCGGATTCGCCTTCGACCGTCATGGTGGCCAGTTGCTCTTGCACCTCGGCCATCTTGCCCTGCATTTCCTGCGCCTGTTTCATGATCTTGGCCATATCGCCAAGCTGGCCCAGTCCTTTGAACATCTTGTGTCTCCTGCGGAGTGAAGTACGGTTTCAGCCTAGATACGTGTGCTCCGGGGTCACGGCAAGGCGCCGATCAATCCTCTTCGAACGGATCCCACTCATCCTCGACTTCGGGCAGGGCTTCGGCCTCGGCTTCTGCGGCCATATCCGCACGGGTGCGAATATCGGTGATCCTGGCCTGCGGGAACGCCTGAATCACGGCCTGCATCAACGGATGCTCCAGCGCCTGTTCTTCCAGCGCGCGACGCGCGGCGTCCTGCTGTTCCTCGATGGTCTCGCCGCCGCCCTCGTTGGCCAGTGTCACGGTCCAACGCACTCCGGTCCAATTCTTGAGACTTTGGGCCAGGCGCGGGGCTAGATCTTGCGGGGCACGCTCTGTCGGCTGGAAGGTGATCCGGCCGGGGCTGTAAGAGACCAGCCGTACGCCCGTCTTCACCTCGATCAACAGCTTTATGTCGCGGTTGGATTCGATCAGCGCGACCACGGTGTCGAAGTTGTGATAATGCGCCAGCGCAGTGTCCGGGGCTTCGGCCAGCGCCATCGCCGCGCCACCCGACGGGCCGCGCGGGGCCGAGGCGCGGGGGGCCGGGCCCCTATCGGCAGAGGGCGCAGGTCCGCCTGCCGAAGGGGGTGGCGGCGGCATGTCCTTAAGCTTGCGGATCAGGTCCTCGGGCGGGGGCAGGTCGGACACATGGGTCAGCCGGATCACGGCCATTTCAGCGGCCATCATCGCGTTCGGGGCCTGCGCCACCTCTTCAAGCGCTTTCAGCAGCATCTGCCATGTCCGGGCCAACACCCGCATGGACAGCCGCGACGCAAGCGCTTGCCCGCGCGTGCGCTCATCCGGGCCAATCGTGGGGTCGTTCACCGCGTCCGGCGTGATGTTGATGACGCTCAGCCAATGGGTCAGTTCCGCCAGATCGCGCAGGACCGCCATCGGGTCGGCCCCGTCCGCGTATTGCGCGCCAAGCTCGTTCAGGGCGCCTGCGGCATCGCCGGACATGATCTGTTCGAACAGGTCCATGACCCGGCCCCGGTCGGCCAGCCCCAGCATCGTGCGCACCTGTTCGGCGGTGGTTTCGCCCGCACCATGGGAAATCGCCTGGTCCATCAGGCTCATCGCATCGCGGACCGAACCTTCGGCCGCGCGGGTGATCAGCGCCAGTGCATCCTCGTTTATCGCGGCCGATTCCTTTTGCGCGATAGCTTGCAGGTGGGCGATCATCACTTCGGGTTCGATCCGGCGCAGGTCGAACCGCTGGCAGCGCGACAGCACCGTCACCGGCACCTTGCGGATCTCGGTGGTGGCGAAGATGAACTTCACATGGGCGGGGGGCTCCTCCAGCGTCTTCAAAAGCGCGTTGAACGCGCTGTTGGACAACATGTGAACCTCGTCGATGATGTAGACCTTGTAGCGGGCCGAGGCCGCCCGGTAGTGCACGCTTTCGATGATTTCGCGGATATCGCCCACGCCCGTGTGGCTGGCGGCGTCCATCTCGATCACGTCGACATGGCGTCCTTCGGCGATGGCTGTGCAATGTTCGCATACACCGCAGGGGTCAGTTGTCGGCGAGCCGGTGCCATCCGCCCCGATGCAGTTCAGCCCCTTGGCCACGATCCGCGCGGTGGTGGTTTTCCCCGTTCCGCGAATGCCGGTGAGGATGAAGGCCTGCGCGATCCTGTCCGCCTCGAACGCGTTTTTCAGCGTGCGCACCATCGCCTCTTGCCCGATCAGATCGGCAAAGCTGGCGGGCCGGTATTTGCGGGCCAGAACCTGATAGCCTTTGTCTTTGGTCTCGGACATGTCGCCTCGCGCCGGGGTTGGGTGCACGCAGGTTAGAGCGTTTTGACCGGGGGGTGAACAGGGGAGTTGTCGGCAGACGACGACATTGCACTTGCCTGCCGGATCAGGTCAGCATGACCCGGTGAGGTTTGGGCAGGAGGCTTGGGTGAGCGGCTTCAGCGTAGCAGAGTTGAGGGTTGCTGGCGGAACGCTTGGGATTTCCCCCTTGCCGGGGCGGGATGGGGCCTATGCCGATGATCTGGAAGGCTTGCTGTCGTGGCGTCCAGGCGTGGTGCTAAGTCTGACCAGCGAGGACGAGATGCAGGCCAAGGGCGCTTGCACCCTTGGGCCGGACCTGGCGGGCCAGGGGATCGCCTGGCGCCATTTTCCGGTGGTCGATTTCAGTGTGCCCAAGGCCCGCGACCGGACGGTTTGGACCGCCCTGTCGGCGGAGATTCACAGTGGTTTGGGGCAAGGCGCGCGCATCCTGATTCATTGCCACGGGGGGTGTGGGCGATCCGGTATGATTTTGCTGCGGTTGATGGTCGAGGCCGGAGAGGCGCCGGACGGGGCCCTGACGCGCCTGCGCGCGGTGCGCCCCTGCGCCGTCGAGACCGATATGCAACTGATGTGGGCGACCGAGGCAAGCCGCATGGCATGAGAAGAATGCGCTGGATCACCGCCAATCTGCGCGGCGGAGTGGTCTGACCAACCTAGGTCGGCAAGCGAAAGGCGTGTCACGATGGATAATCCCGGCAGCACGTTGAAAAAGTGCCGTGGCGGCGCAGAGGTCAGAACGGCCGGGTAAACTATGACCTGGGAAATCAGGCAGCGCGGGCCCGGAGGGATGCGACAATACCCGTCAATCCGCCGGTGGCTGAAGGGGTGAGAGGCTGGACATCGACCCAAGCGGGGCTCGTTGTGGCTGCTACCTTCCGGTCCTGACCAGGTTGGCGAGGCGCTTGCCCGCGCCAACCTCTCACCGGGCTACATAGGGGCCATAAGCCGGATTCGCAAGGGGCTGTCCTTGGGCGGGTTCCGGGCGCAGGTGGCGGATCACAGCGGCAGGTCAAACCGCTGGAATCCGGCGTCGCTCTGACCGTCGGGGATAAGGCCGAGGGCGGTCCAGGTCGCCTTGTGGGCCATCGCGCCCGGCCCGGTTTCATAGACCACACGGGTGCCCGGCATCGGAAGGAATCGCCATGTTGGCTGGGCTTCGATCCGAAGCGGCGACCGCGCCTCGATATGGCGCACCAGAACGTCGCGGGCGGACTCCGAGCCTTTGACGACCGAATCACAGCGCGCGGGGGCCGGGAAATGCCCTCCCCCTGCGGCCCGGTAGCTGCTGGTCACGACGAGGAAGCGATCTTCTGCCGCGACGGGGCGCCCCCGACAGGACAGCGCGCGGATGCGGCTGTTGGCCGGGTAAACCTGCTCGCCATCGGCGGAATAGCGGGCGGCGGCAGACAGGTCGATCTGGTAGGTCACGCCAAAAATGACATCGAAGTTGTAGGCCGAGAAGCTTGGTGCCACCAACAGTTGCCCGGCCTGCCCCGGCACGATCTGGTTAAAGCCGCTGGCCGCGCGTTCCAGCCAATCCTGTAGGTCCGCGCCGGTGGCCACCACCACTTGCAGCGTGTTGGGGAAGGCATAAAGGTCGGCCGCGTGGCGAATGGACAGGGCACCTGCGGGAATGTCGGTGTAAAATCCGGGTCCAGCGCGGCCACCTGCCTTGAAGGGCGGTGCGACGGACAAAAGTGGCAGGTCGGATAGCGGGTGATCCGCCAGTTGGGCGCGGGCGAACTCTGCCTGCGCCTCTGCCAGCAGCGCCAAGGCCGGGCTGTTCCCCACGAGGGCAAAATAGGTTTCCAGCGGCGTCAGGCTGTCGCCGATCCTGCGGCGGGCATGGGCGAGTGTGGCGTGGTGGCTGTCCTCGGACAGGCGCATGATGGCTGGCGCGGGCGGAAGCGGGCCGATCGCGTCGCGCAGCGGCAAGACCTCGGACAGGGCGTTGCAGACTGTCCATCCAGTGGTGGTCTTGGTCAGGTCCAGTGTGATCCGGCCAAGATGCGACCCGTAGAACCCCGGCTTCACCACAGGCGTCGCACAGCCCTCCAATCCCGCGCGGACGCGGTGAGTGTGACCGGCAACGATGGCGTCGGCGATACCGGACCGGGCCAGCGGGATCAGGGCATTTTCCAGATCCGGGGCATCTTGTTCCGGTCCGGCGCCGGAATGGCACAGCGCGACCACGATGTCGGCGCCCTCCGCCCGCAACTGGGCGGCTTCCGTGCGGGCGCTTTCGACGATCGGAAATGTCTCGACCCTTCCGGCCAGTATGGCTCGGTCCCACTTGGTGATCTGCGGCGGTGCCAGACCGATGACACCGATGCGCAGGGTATGGGGGCGGTCGTCCGTATCGTGCATCTCGCGGTCGAGAATGACCGAGGCGGGCAGCAAGGGGCCCCCGTCGGAGCGGCGGATATTGGTGGCAACCACAGGAAAGGCCGCGTCGGCAACGGTGGCCAGCAAGAAGTCGAGCCCGAAGTTGAAATCATGATTGCCAACGGTCGATGCGTCGTAGCCCATGGCGTTCATCGCCGCGATCATCGGATGCGGGCCTGTGCGGTCCGGCGCGGCGGCAACATCGCCCAGAGGCGACCCTTGCAACGTATCGCCATTGTCGAACAACAGGCTGTTCGGAACGTCGGGACGCAAGCGGTCCAGCAAGGTGGCGATCCGCGCCAGCGCAGGTTCATCTCCCGCGTTGTCGGTAAAGTAATTGTAGGGCCGCAGGTTCGCGTGCAGGTCTGTCGTGGCAAAGATCGTCAGGCGCAGATTTTGCCTGCCGTCCGCTATGTCGGCTACTGTCCCCATGTCGCCTTTCGGTCCGCTTTCTTTTGTTTCATAAGCAGATAGAACGAGAAACCGGGAAAGCACCAGTGGCGCGTATCAACGGCGAGAGGAACGTGCCGCTTTTGGGACTGTGCGGCATTCCTGCAATAGTTTTCTTTAAAAAGGTTAATGATCGAGAGGGGTTAGCAGAGACATGAGACTTGCGGAATCCGTGACATTCGGTGGTTCCGGCCTCGACCGCGCCGCGCATTTGCGGGCCGATGCGGCGGGCTTGGCGGCTGCCCTGTCTGATGGACGTGGGACCGTTCTGCCGATCTGGCGCGGCAAGCCACTGATGCAAGCGGACGCATCGGGCAAGCTGCGGTTGGTGTGGTTGCCAGCAGATCACCCCGTGCTGGCCGAGGCCCTTGCGGAGCGGTTATTCCTTGGCGACGACGACGGCGCCTTGCGGTTTTCCGCAGATATGTCCGCGTGGCAGCCTGACGATCCTGACTCGGCCGAGTTGGACAGTTTTGCCGATCAAAGCCAACAACGGCACCCCGCAGTGCAAGACGGCCAGACCTTTCAGGAATTGCGGCTGGCGATGGCCCGGCTTTCGCCACGAGACGCGGAATTGGCCGCGACCGCCAAGGCCATGCTCGGCTGGCACAGGTCGCACCGCTATTGCGCCAAATGCGGGGCAGAAAGCAAAATGCAGCAAGCCGGGTGGCAACGGGTGTGCCCGGATTGCGGGGCGCATCATTTCCCACGCACCGATCCTGTCGTGATCATGCTGATCACACACGGCAACGACCTGTTGCTTGGCCGGTCGCCGGGGTGGCCCGACGGCATGTATTCGCTGTTGGCGGGGTTCATCGAACCCGGCGAAACTGTCGAGGCTGCCGTGCGCCGCGAAGTCTTCGAGGAATCCGGGGTGCGTGTGGGCCGCGTCGACTATCTCGCCAGCCAGCCGTGGCCTTACCCCTCGTCGCTGATGATGGGCTGCCGGGGCGAGGCCTTGAGCCGCGACATCACGCTGGACCCGGCAGAGTTGGAGGATGCCCTCTGGATCAGCCGCGAAGACCTGACAAGCGCGTTCGCGGGCCTGCATCCGACGTTGAAACCGGCGCGAAAAGGCGCGATCGCGCAATTCATCATGGAAAACTGGCTTGCGGACAGGCTCGACTGACGGGCAAATGGGGATATTGCACCGCCCCTTGATAAAGGCCCGATCCAATGCTGTTTGAAACCAGAGAAGAAGTGGACGTCCCGCGGGATTACGCCTTTTCGCATTTCGCCGACTTCACCCGTTACGAAGCCACTGCCCGCCAGTATGGGGCCGATATCCGCCGAGTGAACGGCTTTTCGGACCTGGCCGAGGGCGCGAGCTGGCGTGGGTCTGTCGTGGTTCGCGGCAAAACACGCGGTGTCGAGGCGACCGTGACCCGGCTCGACGCGCCGGCCCATGCGCACATGGATACCGTCGTGGGCGGTATGGCGGTTGGGGTGGATCTGTTCTTTGATGAATTGGCGCCGGAAAAGACACTGGTCCGGGTGGTGGCGCAACTCAAGGCCACAACACTTGCCGCGCGGCTGATCCTGCAAACGGCCAAGCTGGCGCGCGGGCGGATTCAGTCCAAGATCGACTCGCGCATCGTGGCGCTCGCCAACCAGTACGAAGACGACTATCGGCGGCTCAAGGCGCGCAACTGACCGTCAATCGCGCAACCGGTCTGCCGGATAGGTGCCCAGAATGTGCAGGTGCGAGGTGAAATACGCCAACTCTTCCAGCGCCAATTGCACCATCCGGTCGTCGGGGTGCCCTTCGATATCGGCATAGAACTGGGTGGCGGTAAAGCTGCCGCCCACCATGTAGCTTTCCAGCTTGGTCATGTTCACACCGTTGGTGGCGAACCCGCCCATGGCCTTGTAAAGCGCTGCCGGGATGTTGCGGACCTGAAAGACGAAGGTCGTCATCATGCGATCGGCCCGGCGTGTCATGTCCGGTTCGCGCGACATGATCAGGAAACGCGTGGTGTTGCGATCGTGATCCTCGATATGGCGCGCCAGCACGTCCAGACCGTAGATTTCCCCCGCCAGTTCCGAAGCCAGTGCCGCGTGCGACTTGTCGCCCCGCTCGGCCACATCCCGGGCGGCGCGGGCATTGTCGGGGCTGACCCGGCCACGGATCGCGTGTTTGCGCAGGAACCCCGCGCATTGCGGCAGCAGCACAAGATGACTGTAGGCTTCTTCGATATCGGCAATTGTGCTGCCCGGCACGCCAAGCAGGTTGATATGCACGCGAACGAACGCCTCATCCACGATATGTAACCCGGAATCGGGCAAAAGACGGTGAATATCGGCCACCCGGCCATAGGTTGAATTTTCGACCGGAAGCATCGCCTCGTCCGCTTCACCGCTGCGAACCGCCTCGATCACGTCTTCGAACGTGCCGCAAGTAAGGGCCTTCATATGTGGGCGAGCCTCGTGGCATGCTTGGTGCGAATAGGCTCCGGGCTCTCCCTGAAAGGCGATACTTGCAGTCATTTTGGCGACTTTCTTCAACAAGGGCGTTCTGTCGCGCTGACTACACCTTGAAAGCAGGGTGGGAAAGTCGGTAGATACGCGCCAACTCGAAATGTGGACGGGATAACCATGTTTGACACGATGACCCTTACCAAGGCCGTTGGTGGCGTATGCGCGGCCTGGCTGATTCTGCTCGTTGGTGGTTGGGCTGCCGACGGCCTTTACAGCGTCGGTGGCGGTGCTGGCCAGCATGGCGAAGAACACGCCGCATATGTGATCGACACCGGCGAGGGCGATGCCCCGGCCGAGGCCGCACCCGAAGTTCCGTTCTCGGAAGTGCTGGCTGCCGCAGACCCCGCGGATGGCGAAGGCCTGTTCCGGCAGTGCCGTAGCTGCCACTCGGTCGAGCCGGGCGTCGATGGCACCGGCCCGTCGCTTTACGGTGTGGTTGGCCGCGATGTCGGGTCCGAACCGTATCACAGCTATTCTGACGCCATGGCGTCCAAGGGCGGCGCGTGGACGCCGGACGAGCTGAACAACTTCCTCGAAAACCCGCGCGGCTATGTGCAGGGCACCGCAATGTCCTTCGCCGGTCTGCGCGACGTGGAAGACCGGGCCGCCGTGATTGCCTATCTCGACTCGCTCGATAACTGATCCTTGGTGTCCAGAGCGAAACAGGCCGTCCCTCGGGGCGGCCTTTTTCATGTCCGGGGGTCACGATCCTGTAATCCGATCTTGAATACTGCCGGGGCTGGTCCTTACGGTATTGAGCACCATAACAAGACCAATGAACAAGATCCCCGCAGTGGAGCTCCCATGAACATATCCCATGCCAAGCCCCGTGAGACTCTGTCCCGGTGGACGATGGCGGCCCTGTTCGCCGCCCTGTTGTCCGTGCCGCCTGCTCTGGCGCAGGAAGATGGCGGGGACTTGACCGAAACCTACGGGATCTCGACCTTTGGCGATCTGCGGTATGGACCGGATTTCGAACACCTCGACTACGTGAACCCCGACGCCCCGCGCGGGGGCGAGTTCTCGATGTCATGGACCGGATCGTTCGACTCGCTGCACCCCTATACCCGGCAGGGGCGCCCGGCGGTTCTTGCGTCGGTCTTCTTTGAATCCATGCTTGAATCGACGGTGGATGAAATCGGCACCTACTACTGTCTGCTTTGCGAAAGCATGGCCTTCCCCGAGGACCGCTCTTACGTGATTTTCACCCTGCGGCCCGATGTGCATTTCTCGGATGGCACGCCGATGACCGCCCAGGATGTGTTGTTCAGCTATGAAATCCTGCGCGACGAGGGGCTGCCGTCTTTCCGCGCGGCCATCCCCCTGACCATCGACAGCGCCGAGGTGCTGGATGATCGGCGGATCAAGTTCACCTTCAACCCCGACGCGCCCATTCGCGGGCGGATCGACACGGCGGGCGGTCTGCCTGTCTTTTCCCAAGCCAGCCACGAGGCCGCCGGCATCCCGTTCTCCGATAGTCGGCTGGACCCGCTGATCGGCTCTGGGCCCTATGTGCTCGACAGTGTCGTGCCGGGCGAGCGCACGGTGTTCCGCCGCGACCCCGACTATTGGGGCAACGACCTGCCGATCAATGTGGGCCGCTACAACTACGATACGATTCGGATCGAATACTACGGCGACTCGGTTGCCGCGTTCGAAGGCTTCACGGCGGGCAATTATACCTTCCGGCAGGAATCCAGCTCGGTCCAATGGGCAACGGCCTATGACTTCCCGAAGATTCAGAACGGCACCGTGATCCGCGAGGAATTGCCTGATGGCACGATCTCGCCGGGGCAAAGCTTCGTCCTGAACCTGCGACGCCCACAATTTCAGGACGCGCGGGTGCGCGAGGCGATCTCGCTGATGTTCAACTTCGAATGGACCAACCAGACGCTGTTCTACGGACTCTACGCGCCGAACGTGTCGTTCTGGGAAAACACCGATCTGGCTGCGACGGGGCAGCCGTCCGAGGCGGAACTGGCCATACTGGAGCCGCTGCGGGACGAATTGCGCCCCGAGGTTTTCTCGGAACCGGCCTATGCCTTGGGCGAGTCGGACCCTGACCGGGCCTTTGACCGCCGCCGCGCGCGCCGCGCCCTCGGCCTGTTGGAAGAGGCGGGTTGGACTGCGGGCGATGACGGCATGCTGCGCAACACGGATGGCCAGACCCTCGATGTCGAGTTCATCGAGGACTCGCCTCTGTTCGAGCGGATCATCAATCCTTACGTCGAGAACCTGCGCGCGATTGGCGTCAACGCGCGGCTGACCCGAATCGACAACGCCCAACTCAGTCAGCGGGAACGCGACTACGATTTCGACATCATCACCGATCATTTCCCGATGGGGTATGAACCCGGCTCTGGCCTGCGCCAGTATTTCGGATCGGCCTCGGCCAATGACTCGGTTTTCAATACCGCCGGGGTGGCCGATCCGGCTATCGACTCGTTGATCGAAACGGTGGTGAATGCCGAAACGCAAGACGACCTGACCGTTGCCGTCCATGCTTTGGACCGGGTGCTGCGGTGGGAACGGTTCCGCGTGCCGCAATGGTATAACCCCAATCACTGGGTCGCCTATTACGACATGTATCGCTACCCCGAGACCCTGCCACCCTATTCGCTGGGGCTGATCGACCTGTGGTGGATCGACCCCGAAGCAGAAGCGGCCTTGGCCCAAGCAGGGGCGTTCTAAGCCAAGATGGCCGCCTATATTCTCAGACGGATCCTGTTGATGATCCCGACCATCCTTGGGATCATGGTGATCAACTTCGTCCTCGTGCAGTTCGTGCCGGGTGGTCCCTTCGACCAGATCCGCGCACAACTGGAGGGCGATGGCGACGTGTTCCAGACAATTGCGGGCGGGGGCAACGAGGCTGGCAACGCAGGGGTGGAGCAGGACAGCACCTATTTGGGCGCGCGCGGCCTGCCGCCCGACTTCCTTGCCGAGCTGGAGGTCGAATTCCACTTCTCGCGGATCGTCTGTGAAGACGGGTATACCGGCCCCCCGGATCTGGATGCCGAGGAATGCAGCGCCGAGCAGATCCCAGCCTATCAGCGGTTCTTCCTGATGATTTGGGACTATTTGCGGTTCGACTTCGGCGAGAGCTATTTCCGCTCGATCTCGGTTGTCGATCTGGTCATCGAAAAGATGCCCGTGTCGATCACCCTTGGGCTGTGGAGCACGTTGATCGCCTATATCATCTCGATCCCGCTTGGCATTCGCAAGGCGGTCAGGAACGGCTCCAAGTTCGACAGTTGGACCAGTGGAGTTATCATTGTGGGATACGCGATTCCGGGCTTTCTGTTCGCGGTGTTGTTGCTGGTTCTTTTCGCTGGCGGGCGCTATTGGCAATTCTTCCCGCTCCGGGGACTGACCTCGGACAATTGGGAAGAGCTGAGTATGATCGGCAAGGTGATCGACTATTTCTGGCACATCGCGCTGCCGGTTCTGGCCTCGACGATCTCGTCCTTTGCCACGCTGACCTTGCTGACGAAAAACAGCTTCATGGACGAGATCCGAAAACAATACGTGATCACCGCCAAGGCCAAGGGGCTGGCAGAAAAGCGGGTGCTTTATGGCCACATCTTCCGGAACGCGATGCTGATCGTGGTGGCCGGTTTTCCGGGCCTGTTCGTCGCGGTCTTTTTCGGGGGCAGTGTGATTATCGAAACGATCTTCTCGCTCGATGGGCTGGGTCGGATGGGCTATCAGGCCGCTATTGCGCGCGACTACCCGGTGATTTTTGGCACGCTCTTCGTTTTCGGCCTTATCGGGCTGGTGGTGAACCTGCTTTCGGACCTCGTCTATATCCTGATTGATCCCCGCATCGACTTCGAAACGCGGGAAACCTGAGCCATGGCATTGATCACTCTGTCGCCCCTGAACCAACGTCGCTGGCGCAATTTCCGCTCGAACCGTCGGGCATTCTGGTCCTTGATCATCTTTTGTCTTCTGTTCGGCCTGTCGCTGTTTGCCGAATTGCTGGCAAATGACCGGCCATTGCTGGTGAGCTATCGGGGCGATCTCTACGCGCCAATCTTTCGGTTTTACCCGGAAACCGCGTTTGGTGGCGATTTCCGCACCGAGGCGGTCTATCGCGACATCGAGGTTCAGTGCCTGATTATTTCGGGCGGGATGGATGCGTGCTGGGACGACCCGCAAACCGTGATCGACGCAGCGCAGACGGGGGCGTTGGCCGAGAGTGTCGAGAACTTCCAACAAGGCTGGATTCTCTGGCCGCCGGTGCCCTACGCCTACAACACAGTCAATGACATCGAGGGCGCCGCGCCCTCGGCCCCGGATGAAAATCACTGGCTGGGAACCGACGACACCGCGCGCGACGTGCTGGCGCGGGTGATCTATGGCTTTCGACTGAGCGTGGCCTTTGCCTTGATCGTGACCTTTACGACATCGGTCATCGGTGTCGCGGCCGGGGCCGTACAGGGCTATTTTGGCGGGCTGATCGACCTGATCTTTCAGCGGGTGATCGAGATCTGGTCATCGACTCCGCAACTTTACATCATCATCATCGTGGCGGCGATCTACCAGATGAATTTCTGGCTTCTGGTCATCTTGATGACGGCCTTCGGCTGGATGGGGCTGGTGGGCCTGGTGCGGGCAGAATTCCTGCGGGCGCGGAATTTCGAATATGTGCGCGCGGCCAAGGCCCTTGGGGTGACCGACGGGGTGATCATGTTCCGCCATGTGCTGCCCAATGCGATGGTGGCGACGCTGACCTTTCTGCCCTTCATCATTACCGGCGCGATCGGCACGCTTGCGACGCTCGACTTTCTCGGCTTCGGCCTGCCTTCTGCATCGCCCTCGCTCGGCGAGTTGACCCTGCAAGCCAAACGCAACCTGCAAGCGCCGTGGCTGGCCTTCACGGCCTTTACAACGTTTGCCATCATGCTGTCGCTCATGGTCTTCGTCTTCGAAGGTGTGCGCGACGCGTTCGACCCAAGGAAGACATTTCGATGAGCCTGCTTGAGGTCCGCAACCTGTCGGTCAGTTTCACCCAGGACGGGAACAAGATCGACGCCGTGAAAAAGGTGAGCTTTGACGTCGCCAAGGGTGAGACCGTCGCCATCGTGGGCGAGTCAGGTTCCGGCAAGTCGGTGACGGCGCTTTCCACCGTGTCGCTCTTGCCGGGCAGTGCCGAGGTCGACGGCTCGGTCCGCTACAACGGCAAAGAGATGGTCGGCGCACCTGAGTCCGAGCTGCGCCGGGTGCGCGGCAATGACATTTCGTTCATCTTTCAGGAACCGATGACATCGCTCAACCCGCTGCACACGCTGGAAAAGCAGTTGGGCGAAAGTCTGGCGCTGCATCAGGGGCTGTCGGGAAAAGCCGCCGAGACCCGCATTCTCGAATTGCTGAAAAAGGTGGGCATTCGTGATGCCGAAACCCGCCTGAAAGCCTATCCGCACCAATTGTCCGGCGGCCAGCGGCAGCGTGTTATGATCGCCATGGCGTTGGCCAACCAACCCGACCTGTTGGTGGCGGATGAACCGACGACCGCGCTTGACGTGACCATTCAGGCGCAAATTCTCGATCTGCTGGCCGATCTCAAGCAGGCCGAGGGCATGAGCCTGTTGTTCATCACCCACGACCTGACCATCGTGCGCCGTATCGCTGACCGGGTCTGCGTGATGCAGGCGGGCGAAATCGTCGAGACCGGACCGACCGAAGATATTTTCGCAAATCCGCGCCATCCCTATACGCAGATGCTGCTGGCCGCCGAACCGACGGGCACCCCCGATCCGGTGCCGGACGGGGCAGAGCAGATCATGCACACCGAGGCCCTGCGGGTCTGGTTCCCGATCCAGCGCGGCTTTCTACGCAAGACGGTTGGCTATGTGAAGGCGGTGAACGACGCCACGATCGCCGTGCGCCAAGGCGAAACCTTGGGCATCGTGGGCGAGTCCGGGTCAGGCAAGACGACGCTGGCGCTCGCGATCCTCAGGTTGCTGTCGTCGGAAGGCAAAATCGCGTTTCTGGGCAATGAGTTGCAGGATTGGCCCTCGGCCCGTATCCGGCCCTTGCGCAAGGACATGCAAGTGGTGTTCCAAGATCCCTATGGCTCGCTCAGTCCGCGAATGACGGTGGGGCAGATCGTCGCCGAAGGACTGACCGTGCATGGCGATCAGGTGGCGGGCAACCCCGAGCAACTGGTCAAGGACATCTTGCGGGAAGTCGGACTAGACCCCGAGATGCGCCACCGCTACCCGCACGAGTTCTCGGGTGGGCAGCGCCAACGTATCGCTATCGCCCGAGCGATGATCCTGCGGCCGCGTCTGGTGGTGCTGGACGAGCCCACCTCGGCCCTCGACATGACGGTTCAGGTGCAGATCGTCGATTTGCTGCGCCGCCTGCAAAAGACGCACAACCTCGCTTACCTCTTCATCAGCCATGACCTGAAGGTCGTGCGGGCGCTCAGCCACAAGGTGATCGTGATGAAGCAGGGCGACATCGTCGAGTCCGGCGCGAATGACGAGATTTTCGGAAATCCGCAGGCGCCCTATACGCGGGAACTGATGGCAGCAGCTTTCGGCACCACGGTTCTGGACGCGGGCTAGCGCCAGGCATCCCGCCCCAGCGGGGAACACGCGCAGAACGGCGCGCCCGGCGTGATCAGATGGCCGAGCTATGTCCCTCGGCCCGCATCTCGTAGGCATCGAACTGACGCGCCACCAGACGCGCCAAGGCTTGGCCCTCGGGCAAGAGTTCGAACCCGTCGGCATTCCATCGCACCATGGCGGGGAATGCCTCTTCCGCCTCGCGGAACAGCGCTTCAAGCTCGGACTGCGCCGTGCCGAAGCTGTTCCGGATCTCGGTCGCGTCAATCCGAAAGTCGCACATCAGCGCCTCGATCATCCGCGCCCGCAGCCTGTCTTCTCCCTTGAACAGGTGGCCTCGTCCGGTGGCGAGCTGACCGGCGCGGACGGCCTTTTGGTAGTCGGCCGTGCCGGCGGCGTTTTGTGCGAAGCCCTGCGGGAACTTGGAAATCGACGAGGCCCCAAGCCCGATCAGCACGTCGCAGGTGTCATCGGTATAGCCTTGGAAATTACGCCGAAGATGTCCGGTGCGGGCGGCCTCGGCAAGGCTGTCTTCTGGTTTTGCGAAATGGTCGATGCCGATATCGACGTAGCCGTCCCACTTGAACAGCCGCCGCGCAGTATCGAACAGGTGCAGCCGTTCTTCTGGACGGGGCAGGGCATCCGTCGGGATCATCGCCTGCCGTCGCGCCATCCATGGCACATGCGCATAGCCGTAAAGCGCGACCCGATCGGGCGCGAGCGACAGCAGCATCTGCACACTGTCGGAAATCCGTTCTTGCGACTGTTCGGGCAGGCCAAAAAGGATATCCGCGTTGAGCGACTGAATGCCCCGTGCGCGCAGCTCTTCCACCGCGCTGCGGGTCACTTCGTAGCTTTGGATTCGGCCAATGATCTTCTGAATGCCGGGGTCGAAATCCTGCACCCCGATGGATGCCCGATTGAGACCGGCGGCCGCCAGGGCGTCTAGCCGGGCAGCGTCGATCTCGTTGGGGTCGATTTCGACGGAAAACTCAAGGTCCGGTGCTTGGGGAAACGACTCGGCGACCGTGGTTGCGAGGTCGGTGATCATGTCGGCGCTCAGCAGGGTCGGCGTGCCGCCGCCCCAATGCAGGCGGGCAACTTCCACCCCGTCGGGCAACATTGCGCCAACCAACCGAACCTCTTTCTTGAGCGTTTCGAGATAGGCGCGTACCGGTTCATCGCTGCGCACCCCTTGGGTGCGACAGGCGCAGAACCAGCAAAGCCTGCGACAGAACGGCACGTGAAGATAGAGCGACACCCGCGTTCCGGCGGGAATCGTGGTAATCCAATCCCCGAACACGGCTGAATCCACGTCGTTTGAGAACTTCGTGGCGGGCGGGTAGCTCGTGTATCGCGGAACCTTTGCCTCGAAGAGCCCGAGGCGACGAAGTTGCGCAAGATTTTCCATTGCGTTAGCCTTAAACTGCGCTGAACAGGTTGTATTTGATCGAAATCAAATCAGCCCCCGAAGTCTGACCCACGAGGGGTACTCGATGCCTAGTCGCTCTCTTGCCATGCCAGAACTGGCCTGTGCCGATTGTCCGATCCGCCACCGGGCGGTCTGCGCGCGATGTGAGTCCGATGAGTTGGAGCAGCTTGACGCCATCAAGTACTACAGACGTTTCGAGGCCGGTCAGACGATTGCCTGGGCCGGGGATCAGATGGATTTCGTGGCCTCTGTCGTAGAGGGCGTGGCCTCGCTGACCCAGACGATGGAGGATGGGCGCCGCCAGATGGTGGGCCTGTTGTTGCCGAGCGATTTTCTCGGTCGTCCGAATCGAGAGTCGGTCGCCTATGATGTCACCGCGACCACCGATGTCATGCTGTGTTGCTTCCGCAGGGTGCCGTTCCAGACCCTGATCTCGGAAACGCCGCATATCAGCCAGCGGCTTTTGGAAATGACATTGGATGAACTGGATGCCGCGCGGGAATGGATGCTGCTTCTGGGGCGCAAGACGGCGCGCGAGAAGATTGCAAGCTTTCTGTCGATCATCGCGCGGCGCGATGCGAGCCTGAAGAACCGCCCGAACGCCAATGAATTGGTATTCGATCTTCCCCTCACGAGAGAGGCGATGGCGGATTATCTGGGGCTGACGCTGGAAACCGTGTCGCGGCAGATGTCTGCCTTGAAGCGGGACGGAGTGATCGAGTTGAAGGGCAAGCGGCACATCACGGTGCCGGATGTTTCGGCCTTGATGGAAGAGACCGGCGATGATGCCGATGGCGGGATGTTCGGCTGAGGGTGTCGCCGCGTCAGATGCTGGCCCAATCCGTAAACATGTGGCGCGGCTTTGCCGGGGCGGTGCGCACGCGTGCGTCGGTGTTGCGGGTCGGAATGGCTGCGGCGGTCTGGCGGCGGGGCTGGTGATGGGCGGTGCAGAACATTGGGGCGGTCCTTGTTGGCGTGAAGCGGTATTCCTTCATAATAGTGTAAAAATAACACTTAAACAAGCGTCGAATTCCCGAACCCCTAAGCGGCTGACATGAAATGAAAAAGGGCACCCTGAATAGGGCGCCCTTTTGCGTGAGTTATGGTGATGCGAGCGTCAGTGCGCCATGAAGACGGGCACCTCTGCCTGCTCCAGCAGGTTGCGAGTCGCCCCGCCCAGAATCGCCTCGCGGAAGCGGGAATGCCCGTAGGCCCCCATCACCAACATATCGGCGTTCTGATCCGAGACATGCCGCGAGATGAGGTCGGAAATGCGCGGCAGGCTGCGCGGCACCAGCGAGATTTCGACCTTGGCCCCGTGCCGGGACAACATGGTCGAGAGTTCCTCGCCCGGATCGGCCACATCCGAGCTGTGCTGCTGCGGATCGACGATCAGCACGTTGACCTCCTTCGCGGCCAGAAGCAGCGGCAGCGCCCGGCGGATGGCCGACATTGCCTCGGTGCTTTGGTTCCACGCGATCACCACCCGGTCCGGCGTCGTGGTCGGTGCCTTTTGTCCCGGCAAGACCATGACAGGGGCCTGCCCCTGGAACATTGCCGCCTCGACGATGACGGGCGCGTCCATCGTGCGGTTTTCGCCATAGGGCTTGGGCAGCATCACCAGATCGGCAAAGCGCGCACGCCGGGCGACCAGACCGGCAACGGTGGCGGTTTGGGCGACGACGGCATCGACACCCCAACTGACCTCGGTCTGGCCGAGTCGGTCCCGCACCGCGCGCTCCAGGTCCTTGGCTTCGGATTGGGCCTGTAGCAGCGTTTCTTCGTGCATCAGCGCCGTGGCGCCAGCGAAGTAATAGCCGGTCTGGGTGCGGTCGATGCCGAGGCAGAGCACGTCGAGATGTGCGCCCTCGGCACGAACAAAGGGCAGGGCCCCTTCCAGTACCGGCCCCACATCCGCGAGATCCGTAATGACAGTGAAAATACTCTTGTAGGCCATGCGCGGTCTCCTTGACTGATGAAGTCGTGATATAACTCACATTGTTGCAACGCCTTGACCTGCATCAACCCTGTCTTTCCACAAACTTGACATGGATCAAGGCTTGCTCGGGGCACCTGCGCGATGTGGGGGCAGATGGAACAGTTCCGGATGGCTCTCTTTGAGTCGCTACCGGGGCATGACGAAGGGACGATCAATGCTTAACTACTTGAAGCTGGTGATCCTTGGCCTGATCGCGGTGCTGGCCGCGATCGCAGCCAACTATGCCCGGGACTCGATCTATATGATCCATATGGTCCTGGTGATGGTTGTGGCCGCGGGTCTTTTCCTGTGGCAACTGCGCCGCACGGATGAACCGGTTCCGGCAGATGTGCTGGAATCAGAATATATGGACGGCCCGGTGCGCGTTGCCGTGGCCCTGACGGCCTTTTGGGGCGTCGTCGGGTTTCTGGTCGGCGTGTATATCGCCTTTCAGTTGGCGTTTCCGCAGCTCAACTTCGATTGGGCACAGGGTTACATGAACTTTGGCCGTCTGCGCCCGCTGCACACCTCGGCGGTGATCTTCGCCTTCGGGGGCACGGGTCTGCTGGCCTCGTCCTTCTACGTCGTGCAGCGCACCAGCGCCACGCGGATGTGGGGCGGGAACCTGGCGTGGTTCGTTCTCTGGGGATACCAGTTCTTCATTCTGCTCGCCGCGACCTCCTATATCCTGGGCGGATCGCAGAGCCGGGAATATGCTGAACCGGAATGGTATATCGACCTGTGGCTGACCGTTGTCTGGGTGGCCTATCTGGCCATGTATGTCGGGACGCTGATCAAGCGAAAAGAGCCGCATATCTACGTGGCCAACTGGTTCTACCTCAGCTTCATCGTGACCGTGGCGATGCTGCACGTGATCAACAACCTGGCCGTGCCGGTGTCGATCTTCGGGTCGCGCTCTGTCTCGCTCTTTTCGGGTGTGCAGGATGCCATGACGCAGTGGTGGTATGGCCACAACGCCGTTGGCTTCTTCCTGACCGCAGGCTTCCTTGGCATGATGTACTACTTCGTTCCGAAGCAGGCTGAGCGTCCGGTCTACTCCTACAAACTGTCGATCATTCACTTCTGGGCGCTGATCTTCCTGTATATCTGGGCCGGCCCACACCACCTTCACTACACCGCGCTGCCGGACTGGGCCTCGACCCTCGGCATGGTGTTCTCGGTCGTGCTGTGGATGCCCTCCTGGGGTGGCATGATCAACGGTCTGATGACGCTGTCTGGCGCATGGGACAAACTGCGGACCGACCCGATCCTGCGGATGATGGTGACCTCCATCGCCTTCTACGGCATGTCGACCTTCGAAGGCCCGATGATGTCGATCCGCGCGGTCAACTCGCTGTCGCACTATACCGACTGGACGATCGGTCACGTGCACTCCGGTGCGCTTGGCTGGAACGGGATGATCACCTTCGGGATGCTCTACTACCTCGTGCCGCGCCTGTGGAACCGCAAGGCTCTGTATTCGCTGCGCATGGTCAGCTGGCACTACTGGCTCGCCACCATCGGCATCGTTCTCTACGCGGCCTCGATGTGGGTGACCGGGATCATGGAAGGGCTGATGTGGCGTGAAGTCGATCCGCAGGGTTTCCTCGTGAACTCCTTCGCCGACACCGTGGCCGCCAAGTTCCCGATGTATGTGGTCCGTGGCTTGGGTGGGGTTATGTACCTGACCGGTTCGCTGATCATGGCCTACAACCTCTGGATGACCGTGCGCAAAGGGGCTGCTTCCGACGCAGTTGCCCCCGCGACGGCCCCCGCCGAATAAGGAGCGAAACCAGATGGCTTTTCTCGACGGACACAAGAAAATCGAGACCAACGCGACGCTTCTGCTGGCGTTGAGTTTCGTGGTCGTCACCATCGGCGGGATCGTGGAAATCGCGCCCCTGTTCTACCTGGACAACACGATCGAGGAAGTAGAGGGCATGCGCCCCTACTCTCCGCTCGAATTGGCAGGGCGCGATATCTACATCCGCGAAGGCTGCTATGTCTGCCACTCGCAGATGATCCGCCCGATGCGGGACGAGGTTGAACGCTACGGTCACTACTCGCTGGCAGCGGAGTCGATGTACGACCACCCGTTCCAGTGGGGGTCCAAGCGGACGGGGCCTGACCTCGCCCGCGTCGGTGGCCGCTATTCGGACAGCTGGCATGTGGATCACCTGAGCGATCCGCAGTCGGTTGTCCCTGAATCGGTGATGCCGCCCTACGCCTATCTGGCCGAAACGGTGATCAGCCCCGAGCATATCGGCGACCTCATGTCGACACATCGCATCGTGGGCGTTCCCTACACGGACGAGATGATCGAACAGGCCTCCTTCGACTTTGTCGAACAGGCTACCGATTTCGGCGACAGCGCGGTGCAGGATCGTTACCCGGGGGCGCAGGTGCGCAACTTCGATGGCAATCCTGAAATCACCGAGATGGACGCTTTGATCGCTTATCTTCAGATGTTGGGCACGCTGGTCGATTTCTCGACCTTCACGCCCGACGAAAGCCGCTAACGGAGGGCATGATGGAAGCAACCTATCACATCATGCGGATCTTCGCGGGAAGCTGGGGACTGGTCTTCATGTTCCTCGTCTTCGTCGGCGTCATCCTTTGGGCCCTGCGGCCCGGAAGCCGGACTGTCCACGAGGACACCGCGAACATCCCGTTCCGCCATGACGACAAGCCGGCCCGGTCCATGGTGACCCCAGGCCAAGACGCCCACCCCAAGGAGGCGCGGCAATGACCGAACAGAAACACCCTGAAGAACAGATCCTGCAGGAAGGCGATCCGGATACCACGGGTCACTCCTGGGACGGGATCAAGGAGTTCAACAACCCGCTGCCGCGTTGGTGGCTGTGGACCTTCTACGCCTGCATCGTGTGGGCGGTGATCTACACGGTCCTGTTCCCGGCATGGCCGCTGGTGCACGGGGCGACCGCCGGTCTGCTCGGGTATTCCACCCGGGGCGAAGTGGCCGCCGAGATTGCCAGCTTCGAAGAGATGAACGCCCCGATCCGGGCGCGCATCGAAGACGTGGAGCTGGCGTCGATCAACCCCGACGACAACCCGGACCTCTACAACTATGCCATTCAAGGTGGGGCCGCGATCTTCCGCACCTGGTGCGCTCAGTGTCACGGCTCGGGTGCGGCTGGCGTGCAGGGGCAGGGCTATCCCAACCTGCTGGACGATGACTGGCTGTGGGGCGGCTCGCTTGACGATATCCACACCACCATAAGCCACGGCATCCGCAACGAGGACGATCCTGAAGCCCGCTTTTCGCAGATGGTCGCCTTTGACGGCATCCTGAGCGACGAGGAAATCTCCAGTGTCGTGCAGTATGTGCGCAACATTTCGGGCCAGTCGCATGACGCCGATCTGGCGGCAGCCGGAGAGCAGGTGTTCCTCGACAACTGTGCCGCCTGCCACACGGAAGACGGCACCGGCGACCGGATGCTCGGCGCCCCGAACCTGACCGACGCCATCTGGCTCTATGGCGGGGACGAGGCGACGCTGGAAGAAACGGTTCGCAACGCCCGCTTCGGTGTGATGCCGGCATGGTCGGAAGACGCCAGTGCGGCAGGCCGCCTGAGCGAAGCCGAAGTGCGCTCGGTGTCTGTGTATGTCCACTCTCTGGGTGGCGGGGAGTAATCCCCAACGAGATTTCCGGTGGCCCCTCCCGGCCATCGGAAAAAGGTGCCGGTTCTGGTCCTGTTCGCGCGTTTCCTGCAGAACCGGCACCCTAAATATCAAGAGTTCCCGAGGCTGCGTATCGGCCGACGGACGAGGTGTCGGTTCCGGTCCTGTTCGCGCGTTTCCTGAGGAACCGGCACCTTATCAATCAAGAGATCCGGCGGCCCCTTCCGGCCGACGGACAAGGTGCCGGTTCTGGTCCTGTTCGCGCGTTTCCTACAGAACCGGCACCTTTCTATAACTTTTTCCGTAACTTGCCAGAAATTTGCCGCCTCGGCGGCGTTTTTCTGTTCTGGGCCGAGCGATATCGTCGCAGCGCTCTCCAAAAGCTGAGACGAGAAGTCATCTTTTTTTGGTGTCGCATCGTCGGTTTGATCCACGTCAAGGATGAGCGGCGGGCCAACCCCCTAAGAACGGTCCACGCACAGCCATGCCGACTTCAAGGAAAGACTCCGTTCATGAGTTCCACCGAAACCCCCCCGAAGCTTTATGCCGCCCGTGAACCCGTATTCCCCAAGCGGGTACACGGTACGTTTCGGAACCTGAAATGGCTGATCATGATCGTGACCCTCGGCATCTACTACATCACGCCGTGGATTCGATGGGACCGGGGGCCGTCGCTTCCCGATCAGGCGGTGCTGGCTGACCTGTCCAGCCGCCGCTTTTTCTTTTTCTGGATCGAGATCTGGCCGCACGAGTTCTATTTCGTCGCGGGCCTTCTTATCATGGCTGGCCTCGGCCTGTTCCTGTTTACCTCGGCGCTTGGCCGGGTGTGGTGTGGCTATACCTGCCCGCAGACCGTCTGGACCGATCTGTTCTACACCGTCGAACGCTGGATCGAGGGCGACAGGAACGCCCGTCTGCGCCTGTGGAAACAGGAATGGAATGCCAAGAAGATCCGGCTGCGTTTGACCAAATACCTTGTGTGGTTGCTGATCGCTATCGCGACCGGCGGGGCGTGGGTGTTCTATTTCACCGATGCGCCGACACTTCTGGTCAATCTGGTCACGTTTCAGGCCCCCTACGTAGCCTATGCCACCATCGGCATCCTGACCGCGACGACCTTCATTTTTGGCGGCTTCATGCGCGAACAGGTCTGCATCTACATGTGCCCGTGGCCGCGCATTCAGGCCGCCATGATGGATGAGGACTCGATCACCGTGGCCTATCGTGAATGGCGGGGCGAACCTCGGGGCAAGCACCGCAAGGACGCCGATGCAGACCAGCTCGGCGATTGCATCGATTGCCGCGCCTGCGTCAATGTCTGCCCCGTGGGGATCGACATTCGCGATGGTCAGCAATTGGAATGCATTACCTGCGCGCTCTGCATCGACGCCTGCGACGACATCATGGAACGGATCGGCAAACCGCGCGGTTTGATCGACTACATGGCCCTGACGGATGAGGCCAACGAGCGCGCAGGCAACCCGAAAAAGCCGGTCTGGAAGCATATCTTCCGCCTGCGCACGATCATCTACACCACCTTGTGGGCGGCGATCGGCGTGGCGCTGACCGTGATGCTGTTTGTGCGGTCGGACATCGACGTCACCGTGTCGCCGATCCGCAACCCGCAATATGTGACCCTGTCGGACGGGACGATCCGCAACACCTACGACGTTCGGATCCGCAACATGCAGCATGACAGCCGGGAATTCCGCATCTCGGTCGCTTCGGACGAGGTGCTGCGTGTCGGGCTGGAAGGCACCGAATTGCTGACCGTCATGGTTCCGGCTGACAGCACCCACCTTCAAAGGGTATATGTCTCGGCGCGGCCCGACGATCCGGCGGCCTCTCGGGATCGCACGGAATTCCGCCTCTGGGTGGAAGATCAGGTCAGCGGCGAACGCACCTACGAGGATACCGTATTCAATGGGCAAGGCGAATAAGATGACCGAAGCTGACAATACCCGTACGGGCCGGGAACTGACCGGACGCCACGTCCTTTACATGTTCATCGTCGGGTTCGGCATCATCATCGGCGTGAATGTCTACATGGCGACCGAGGCGATCAGCACCTTCCCGGGGCTGGAGGTGTCGTCCTCCTACGCCGCCGGGCAGGACTTCAACGAACGCCGCGACGCGCAAGAGGCCCTGCATTGGACCTCGTCGGTCGAGGTTGATGAAGAGGCTGGTCTGCTGACCCTGCACCTGACCGACGCGGATGGCTCGCCCGTGGTTCCCGCAGCCTTCACCGCGCTGCTGACCCGGCCCACCAACCAGTTGGAGGATCAGAACCTGGATCTGACCTTCGCCAATGGCGTCTATACAGCGCCGGTCCAGGTGTCGGACGGTCGTTGGCGTCTGCGCATGACCGGCACCGCACATGACGGCACCGCCTATCGACGCAACATCACGTTCACCCTGCCGGATTGATCCCAAGTGGCCGCCACCTTCGAACATAGTCGCC
The DNA here is from genome assembly GCF_001879715.1 of Nioella nitratireducens. GTDB lineage: Bacteria > Pseudomonadota > Alphaproteobacteria > Rhodobacterales > Rhodobacteraceae > Nioella > Nioella nitratireducens. The sequence goes on from NZ_MNBW01000006.1 coordinate 127,422, forward strand.
CTTCTGTTTGCCCGGCCTGCTCGGTCACCCCGGCCGCCGAGGCCCTGGCCGAACAGCCACAGGATGCGCGCCTGATGTTGTCGCTGCCGGGCATTCACTGCGCGGCGTGCATCTCGACGGTGGAACGCGCCTTGGCCAAGGCACCGGGCGTTCACGAGGCGCGGGTGAACCTGACCCTCAAACGCGCCGCGATCGAGGCCGACGCCGATGTTACCGCGGCCGATCTGGTCGCGGTGCTGGAGGGCGTGGGATACGAGGCGCACGAGCTCGACCCCGGCATGCTGGCGACCACCGCCACCGACCGCCAAGCGCGCGATCTGCTGATGCGGCTTGCCGTGGCGGGCTTTGCCATGATGAACGTCATGCTGCTGTCGGTCGCGGTCTGGTCCGGGGCCGAGGGCACGACCCGCGACCTGATGCACTGGATTTCGGCGGCCATCGTTCTGCCCGCCATCGTCTTTACCGGCAAACCCTTTTACGTGAACGCATGGACCGCGCTGAAACATGGCCGTCTCAACATGGACGTGCCGATCACGCTGGCGATCCTTCTGGCCGTGGGCACCTCGTTTTTCGAAACCATCATGTCGGGCGAACACGCCTATTTCGACGCGGCGATCTCGTTGACCTTCTTCCTGCTGGCTGGCCGGTATCTGGATTACCGCACGCGCGCCTCGGCCCGCTCTGCCGCGCAGGAACTGGCCGCGATGGAAGTGCCGCGCGCACTGCGCATGTCCGCGGATGGAGAGACCGAGACCGTCGGTGTGGCCGAACTGGTCGTGGGCGACCTTGTGCTGGTGCGTCCCGGTGGCCGGGTGCCGGTCGATGGCATGGTGACCGGGGGCTCCTCGGAAATCGACCGCTCGCTGATGACCGGCGAAAGCCTGCCCGCCTTTGCCGGGCCGGGCTGCGCCGTGTCGGCGGGGGAAGTGAACCTGACAGGGCCGCTGACGGTCGAGGTGACGGCGGCAGGCGAAGACACCGCCCTGCACCGCATTGCCGATCTTGTCGCCGTGGCCGAGTCGGGGCGCAACAACTACACCTCACTCGCCGACCAAGCCGCCAAGCTTTATGCGCCCGGCGTGCATATCCTGTCGGCGCTCGCGGCCGTGGGCTGGTTTCTCTACACTTGGGATCTGCGGATTTCGCTGAACATCGCCGCTGCCGTTCTGATCATCACCTGCCCCTGTGCCCTTGGCCTCGCCGTCCCTGCGGTGACCACGGCGGCGTCGGGGCGGCTGTTTCGCAAGGGTATGCTGATCAAGGATGGCACCGCGATGGAGCGTCTGGCCGAGGTCGACACGGTTGTCTTCGACAAGACCGGTACCTTGACCTTGGGCGCTCCGCACCCGGTGGCGCTAACCGACCTGCCCTCGGAAACCCGTGGCGTGGCCCTTGCGTTGGCCAGCGTGTCGTCGCACCCGTTGGCCGAGGCCCTTGCGCGTGGCCTGCGTGAGATGGGGCAGGGCCCTGACGCGGTGACCGATCTCCACGAGGTTCCCGGCTACGGCGTCGAGGGGGCGTGGCAGGGCCAGAGGGTTCGCCTTGGCCGCGCGACATGGGTCAATGCCGAAAACACTGATGTGACCGCCACTTTCCTGCAAATCGGGCAAGCAGAGGCCATCGCCATTCCATTCACCGATTCCATGCGCCCTGGTGGGGTAGAGGCGGTACAGGGCCTCAAGGCCCAAGGGCTGCGGGTCATCCTGATGTCCGGGGACACGCGCGGCGCGGTTGACCGTTTCGCCGCCGAGATCGGCATTGCCGAGGTCGTTGCCGAAGCGCTGCCTGCCGAGAAAGCCGCCCGCGTGGCCGCGCTGGCGGATGAGGGGGCCAAGGTGCTGATGGTGGGCGACGGCCTGAACGACACCGCCGCGCTGACGGCGGCGCATGTGTCGATTTCCCCGGCCTCGGCGCTGGATGCGGCGCGGGTGGCGTCGGACATGGTGCTGCTTGGCAAAGACCTTGCCCCGATTGCTGACGCGTTCGAAACCTCGGTCAAGGCGCGCGCCCGCATCCGCGAGAACTTCACCATCGCGACGCTTTACAATATCATCGCGGTGCCGATCGCAATCGCCGGTCTGGCGACGCCGCTGGCGGCCGCGCTGGCCATGTCGGCCAGCTCAATCACCGTTTCGCTCAACGCACTTCGTTTGCGCTGACCGGCCCGCCAAGGAACCCCGAATGGGCATTCTCGTCATCCTGATTCCCGCCTCCCTGTTTCTTGGGGGTGTCGGGCTGGTCGCGTTCTTCTGGCTGTTGCGCAAAGGTCAGTTCGACGACCCCGAAGGCGACGCCAACCGCATTCTCAGCGGCGACTACGACGACAAACCGAAGCGGTGACGCTTATGGACCGTAGGTGGTGCAGATGATGTCGCGGGCCATCAGCCGGGCACAGGCGCGATCCGCCTCTTCCTGACTCATCCCGGCGAACTGCGCCTCGAACCCGCCGGTGCGGTGCTCGACATTACGCAACGCCCTGTCAAACAACCCCAGCTCCGCCAAGGCGGTTTGCAGCAACAACTGCTCAGCCGCGAATTGCGTCGGGTAGCGGCCAAGCGATACCCCGTAAAGATGGTTCCCATCCGACGAGGCGCGGGTGACGACCTCTTGCGCGGGCGGGGCCGCGTCCGGGTCAATCACGGCCAGTTCGATCTCTGTGGAATCGAGCGCGACGATCTCGGGGCGCGGAACCGGATGCGGCAAGTCCACGGGGTCAGGGTCGAGCATGGCCAGCTGCACCGCTTCGGCCTCGGCGCTGATATCCCCTTCTTCCAAGGGCTCGGGCCGTGGTGCGGGAATCGGTGACTCGGCCAGCCCTTCCTCCTCTGGCGGGATCTCGGCAAGCGCCACTTCCACCGCGCTCGCCACGGCGGCAATCAGGTCCGGCGAGGGGTCGCTCGGGCCTGTAACCGGCAATGGGCGGGGCAGGGGGCGCAGGCTGCTCGTCACCAGGCCGCTGGCGCGATAGTCGCGCCCGACGCGTCCGTCATCAGGATAAGTCGGCAGTTCCGGGCGCCTGACCGTGGCATGGGACGGGGCCCGTTCGAAGCCCATATCCAGCAATTCCATGATCCGCTCGTTTCGGCTGGCGGTGGACCGGCCACCGAAAACCGTGGCGATGATCCGCACACCGCCGCGTTCGGCAGAGGCCACGAGGTTGTAGCCAGCGGCGCGGGTATAGCCCGTCTTGATCCCGTCCGCGCCACGATAGGCATCGAGGAACCGGCGGTTGGTGTTGCGCACGGTTGCGATCCCCGCATCGGCACTGCGGCGGGAGAAGAGGTTGTAGTATTGCGGGTAGTCGAAGAAGACCCGCCGCCCCATCGTCGTCATGTCGCGGGCGGTGGACAGATGGCCCTCTTCGGTCAGACCATTGGCATTACGGAACGTCGTGCGCGTCATGCCAAGCGCTTCGGCGGTGCGGTTCATGCGCCGCGCAAAGGCCGCCTCCGACCCCTCTATCGCCTCGCCGATGGCGGTCGCGGCGTCATTGGCGGACCGGATCGCAGCGGCGCGGATCAGGTATCGCAGGCGAATGGTCGTGCCCGCGCGCAGGCCCAGATGCGAGGGCGGTTCAGCCGCGGCGTTCTGGGAAATACGCACTTCGGTATCCAGCGTGATTTCCCCCAGACGGATCGCTTCGAAGGCGATGTAGAGGGTCATCATCTTGGTCAGCGAGGCCGGGTGCAACCGCGTATCGGCATTGCGCGAGTGTAACACTTCGCCCGTCCGGGCGTCGATCACCATGGCTGCATAGGGGGCGGCCCGCACCTGGGTAGGTGTGGAAACGATTGCGCTCAACAGCACAACGAGCCCGGTCAGGGCCACTCGGAGCGTTCTTCGGATCACGAACCTGCTCTATCTGCCTCAGGTGCCGTCTGATGCGGCTATTAAAATTAGTTTATGTCATTCCGACTCAGGAATCCATGATGAAAGCTCGCAAACAACTATGGATATTTTGCGGCAATCCTGATCGGCCCCGGATCACGACGGCCGGTTCCGGAAAAATTCTGGCGCCAGCGGCTCTGGACCTGCCCCGGCGAGTTCGGCAAAGTCCCGCCGAGCCGGTAAGGAGACCCCGATGACAGACCCGTTCGACGCCCGCAAAGCCCGCGCCTCGGCATGGTTTCGAGACTTGCGCGACCAGATTGTCGCCGCCTTCGAAGCGCTGGAGGACAGCCAGACCGACGGGAGTTTCGCAGCCCGGCCCGCAGGCCGCTTCGACGTGACCGAGACCACCCGCGCCTCGGATGACGGGTCCGATGCCGGGGGCGGTTTGATGAGCGTCCTGCGTGGCGGGCGCGTGTTTGAAAAGGTGGGGGTGAACGTCTCGACCGTTTATGGCCAATTGGGCGAGGCCGCGCAAAAAGCGATGGCGGCGCGCGGCGTGCCGGGGATGGCGGACGATCCCCGTTTCTGGGCCTCGGGCATTTCCCTGGTGGCGCATATGCAGAACCCGCACACGCCCGCCGTCCACATGAACACCCGCATGTTCTGGACCCCCGGTGCCTGGTGGTTTGGCGGCGGCTCGGACTTGAACCCTTGTATCGAATATGAAGAGGACACCGCGCATTTCCACGCGGTGCAGAAAGAGCATCTCGACCCGCATGGGGACACGCTCTACCCCGAGTTGAAGGCGTGGGCAGACGACTATTTCTACATCCCGCACCGCCACCGCGCGCGGGGGGTCGGCGGCATCTTCATGGATGACCGCAATACCGGAGATTGGGAAGCGGACTTCGCCCTGACCCAAGACATCGGACGCGCCTTCCTGCCCGCCTTCCTGCCCATCACGGAACGGCGTCGCAACACCCCGTGGACCGAGGCCGACAAGGACGTGCAGCTGATCCACCGGGGGCTCTATGCCGAATACAACCTCGTCTATGACCGGGGCACCAAGTTCGGCCTCGCCACGGGGCATGATGCAAACGCGGTACTGATGAGCTTGCCGCCACTGGCGAAATGGGTGTGACCATGCAGAAAACCGCAATCGTAACCGGCGCCGCGCGGGGTATTGGTCTCGCCACAACCCGGCTTTTTCTGGACGAGGGGCGCCGGGTGGCCATGATCGACCGCGATGCGCAGGCCTTGCAAGAGGCCGCTGAGGGGCTGGAAAATGTCCTGCCCGTGCTCTGCGATGTCTCGCGGCCCGATCAGGTCGAGGTGATGGTGGCCGAGGTGTTGGCCAAGCTCGGACGTATCGACGCGTTGGTGAACAATGCCGGGGTGGCCGATTTCGGACCAATCGACCAGACCGATTTCCAGCGGTGGCGCACCGTGATGGAGACCAATCTCGACGGCGTTTTCCTGTGCTCGCAAGCCTGCGCCCCGGCGCTGAAAGAGACACGTGGCACCATCGTCAACATCGCCTCGATTTCGGGCCTCAGGGCCTCGACCCTGCGGGTCGCCTACGGCACCTCCAAGGCGGGGGTGATGCACCTGACGCAGCAGCAGGCGGCGGAATGGGGCGAATGGGGCGTTCGTGCCAATTGCGTCTGCCCCGGGCCGGTGGCGACAAAACTGGCCATGGCGGTGCACACGCAGGACATCATCGACGCCTATCACGACGCGATTCCGCTGAACCGCTACGGCAGCGAAGAAGAGATCGGCAACGTGATCGTGTTCCTCAGTTCGGACAAGGCGAGCTTCGTCACCGGGCAGGTGATCGCCGTCGACGGCGGGTTCGAATCGACCGGCATCGGATTGCCGTCGCTGCGGGTCTGACTGGGTTTCGCCGCGCTGCGCGCGGCGACCAAGGCGAGGGGCGCTGCCCCTCGCACTCCCCGGAGTATTTTTGCCAAGAAGAAGGGGGTTGGCGTCAGCCGCCCCGCACCGCGTCGATCATCAATTGCACGTTCTCGGGGTCCGCATCGGGGGTGATCCCGTGCCCGAGGTTAAAGATATGCGGGCCGTTGCGGAACGCTTCGACGATCTGCCGCGTTTCGTCGATCAGGGCCTGTCCGCCCGTCACCATGTGCCTGGGGTCGAGATTGCCCTGAATGCAGCCGTCCGGTTGCAGCATCTCGGCGGCCCATTGGGCTGAGACCGAGTTGTCGATGGCAAGGCAATCGGCCCCCACGGCCCTGGCAAAGCCGATGTATTTGTCGCCCGCCTGACGCGGGAACGCGATGACCGGCAGGCCCGGATGGCGCGCCTTCAGTTCCGTGATGATCCGCTTGGCCGGTGCGAGCGCGAAACGCTCGAACGCCTCGCCTCTGAGCGACCCGGCCCAGGAATCGAAGAGTTTGACCACCTCTGCTCCGGCCTCGACCTGCATCGAGAGGTATTCGATCGTGGCCTCGGTCAAAAGGTCGATGATCGCGCCGAAGGTCTCGGGGTCGCCCTCGCGCAACGCATGGGCCGGGCCCTGATCGGGCGTGCCGCGCCCGGCGATCATGTAGGTCGCCACCGTCCATGGTGCACCGGCAAAGCCGATCAGCGTGGTGTCCGCGGGCAACGCCCCCGACAGCAGGCGCACGGTTTCATAGACCGGAGCCAGATGCTCGTGGATGTCGTCCTTGCCTTTCAGCCCCTTCAGTCCCTCGGGGCCGGTGATGGTCGAGAGGCGCGGGCCTTCGCCGGTCACGAACCACAGGTCGGCGCCAAGCGCCTGCGGCAGCAGCAGGATGTCGGCAAAAAGGATCGCGGCGTCGAAGCCGTAGCGGCGGATCGGTTGCAGCGTGACCTCGGCGGCAAGCTCGGGGTTATAGCACAGCGACAGGAAATCCCCGGCCTTGGCCCGCGTGGCGCGGTATTCCGGCAGGTAACGCCCCGCCTGCCGCATCATCCAGATCGGCGGCGTGGGCAGCGTTTCCCCGGCAAGGGCGCGCAGCATGGTCTTGGTCATGGGGTTCTCCGTCCGGCAAAGTCCGCGCACCCTTTTCCGGGCGCGGCCTCGTGTCAAGCCGGTCGCGTTGTCACGGGGACGAACTGCGGCTAGGAAGGCGATATGACACGTGATTTGCCCACCCCCGACCAACCGCTGAAAATCGGCACCCGCGGCTCACCGCTGGCGCTGGCGCAGGCCCATGAAACGCGTGACCGCCTGGCCGCGGCCTTTGGCCTGGCCGACGCGGCGTTCGAGATCGTGGTGATCAAAACCACCGGCGACAACCGGGCGCTGATCGACGCGGACAAACCGCTGAAAGAGATCGGCGGCAAGGGGCTCTTCACCAAGGAAATCGAAGAGGCGATGCTGACGGGGGCCATCGACATCGCGGTGCATTCGATGAAGGACATGCCGGTCGACCAGCCCGGCGGCCTGATCCTTGACTGCTACCTGCCGCGAGAGGACGTGCGCGATGCGTTTGTCTCGCTCCGGCACGCCAGCCTTGCCGATCTGCCACCGGGCGCGACCGTGGGGTCGTCGTCGCTGCGCCGCCGGGCGCAGCTCAAGGCGCGCCGTCCCGATCTGAACGTTGTCGAGTTTCGGGGCAACGTGCAGACCCGGATGAAAAAGCTGGAAAACGGTGTCGCCGACGCGACGTTTCTTGCCATGGCCGGTCTGCGCCGACTTGGCATGGTCGAGGTGGCGCGGGGCGGGATGTCCCCCGAAGACATGCTGCCGGCCGTGGCCCAGGGCGCAATCGGGATCGAGCGGCGCGCCGATGACGCCCGTACCGCGACCATGCTTGCGGCCATCCATGATCGTGACACCGGGCTGCGCCTTGCTGCCGAGCGGGCCTATCTGGCGGGGCTCGATGGCTCTTGCGAGACTCCGATTGCCGGGTTGGCAGAGCTTGACGGTGACAGGCTGCGGTTGCGGGGCGAAATCCTGCGCCCTGATGGGTCGGAGGTGCTGTCCGACGACGTGACGGTGCCGATCGCCGAAGGTGCCAGGGCCGGGGCCGAGATGGCAGCCCGCCTGCGCGACCGCGCCGGGCCCGGCTTCTTCGACTGGATCACCGGCACCTGACGGCCCTCGTGGCGTTTGCAACCATCGTGGCAACGGCGCCAACCGCCGGGGCGGATCGCGGGCCAGCGGGTTTCGGGCCATGCCTGCGGGTCATTTCAATCTGCCACCCGGCTCGGCGATCTCGCAGGCGCGCAAAAGATGTGTCCGCTGAAAGGGCAAAGCCACGATCTGCCTGTCCCGAGCCCCAGCATTCAATGCCGGTGACGGGGTGGCGGCCCCCTTCGCAACACCTTGGAGTGGGGCCGGGGGGCGCGGGCGATCCGCGCGATGCCCCTCGAATGAAAAACCTCGATTTTGTGTCTTGACGGGATCACGCCCCTGTCATACTCACCGCCCCGGCCCGGCGGTGTAGCTCAGTTGGTTAGAGCAGCGGAATCATAATCCGCGTGTCCGGGGTTCAAGTCCCTGCACCGCCACCATTTCCCCCTTGCCCGGTTCAGCCCGCCCCACGCGCGGGGTTTTTCTTTCTGCGCGGTTTCGGCTAAGCCTGTTCGGGCACGTCCATCGGCCGGGGAGGGGCATGAACGTCGCGCGCAGCCTGCTTCTGTCCGTTCTGTTCCTCGTCTTCGCGACCGGGGCCTATACGCTGTCGCACCGCTATTTCCGCTCTGAAGAGGTAACGCAGGCCGAAGGGCGGCTGTCGCTCTATCGCAGCACCGTGGTTGCCGAGCTGAACCGATTTTCGCATCTTACCTTCGTTCTGTCGCGCGACCCGTTCGTGATCGAGACGGCGGGTGGCGCGCCGACCGCGCCGCTCAACACGCGGTTGGCCAGCTTCGCCGATCAGGCCGGGCTCGACGCGATTTACTTGATGGGGCTGGATGGGGTGACCATCGCCGCCTCGAACGCGGGCAGCCCCAGTTCTTTCGTCGGGCAGAACTATTCCTTCCGGCCTTATTTTCAGGATGCGTTGGCGGGGCGGCAGGGGCGCTTTTACGGCATCGGTGCGACCACCGGGCTGCCGGGGTATTTCATTGCCGATGCAGTGGTGTCCGATCTGGGCGAGGCGCTTGGCGTCATCGCCATCAAGATCGACCTGACCGAGTTGGAAAGCCGTTGGCGCGAAGGGGGCGAGCAGGTTTTGCTGACCAATGCCGACGGGGTGGTGCTGCTGGCCTCGAACCCCGATTGGCGCTACCGGGCATTGGCCCCGCTCGGTGCCGATCAACGCGCCGCGATCGACGAGGCGCGGCAGTTTCAGGGCCAGCCGCTTGACCCGCTGGACTGGCGCTCCGAAGGTGACGGGCGGGCCTTTATCGGCGGGTTGGAGGTGATTCACCTGTCGACCAGTGACCTGCCGCATGGCTGGCAATTGCATTACTTCGCCAGCGAAGATCCGGCGCGCACCCGCAGTTGGCTGGCCACCGTTATCGCCGTGGTGATCGGTGGCGGGGTCGTTTTGCTGATGCTCTTGCGCCGCAACGCGCTGACGCAGGCGGCCCTGCGGCGGTTGGAGGTCGAAGAGGCCGAATTGCGCGACGCCTATGACCGGCTGGCCGTCGAAATCGAGGATCGCCGCACCGCCGAACGCCGCTTGGAACGCACGCAAGAAGACCTCGCCCGCGCCAGCCGTCTGGCCGCGCTTGGCGAGCTTGCGGCCTCGGTCACCCATGAACTGGGTCAGCCGATTACCGCCATGCGCAACCACCTTGCGGCGGCGGAAATGGGCGGTGGGGCCAGGGTCATTTCCAGCCTGACGGGCCTTGTCGAGCGGATGGAAGGGATCACGCGGCAGCTCAAGTTCTTCTCCAATCCCGGCGAGGATGACCTGAAACCCGTCGATCTGCGCGATGCCCTGGCCGAGGCACTGAACCTCGTTGCCCCCAATATCGAGACCGGGCGCGTGATCCTGCACCGTCACGTCCCCGTGGTGCCCGTCATCGTGCAGGGCAACGCGCTGCGGATCGAGCAGGTGCTGGTCAACTTGCTGCGCAATGCGATCGACGCGATGGAAGACAGCGAAGATCGGGCGCTGCATGTGTCCCTCGGGGCAGAAGGCGGCACGGCATGGGTCGAGGTGGCTGACCGGGGCCATGGCCTTGGCAACGCCAGCCTGTCAGAGTTGCAGGAGCCCTTCGTGACCAGCCGCGAATCCGGCCACGGCATGGGCCTCGGGCTGGCCATTTCCGCAGGCATCGTCAAGGAACACCACGGTCGGATGAGCGCCCGCAACCGAGAGGGCGGCGGTGCCGTCTTCCGGGTGGATATCCCCTTGGCCGCATCACGAGAGGAGACCGTCGAATGACCCCGCCCGACACGGCACTCAGCGTTCTGGTCGTCGATGACGACAAGTCCATGCGTGCCTCGCTCGTCGATTTGCTGGAAGCCGCCGGATGGCGAACCGAGGCGCTGCCGCGCGCCACTCAGGTGGTCGACCTGCTGCCACGCCTTCAACCCGACGTGATCCTTTCCGACGTGCGGATGCCCGGCCTGTCGGGGCTGGACCTGCTGGCCGCGCTCGACCGCTCCTTTGCGCCGCCCTTGGTGCTGATTTCGGCCCACGGCGACATTCCAATGGCCGTGCAGGCGATTCAGGACGGCGCCTACAGCTTTGTCGAAAAGCCCTACGACCCGCGCCGCCTGCTGTCGATCCTGCGCCACGCGGCGGAACAGAACCGCATGGCCAAGGGCACCGAACGGCTCAAGGCGCGGCTGGCGCGTTTGTCGGGGCTGGATCGGGTTCTGCTTGGCTCAACCCCGGACCTTGCGGCCATCCGGCAAGAGGTGCTGGACCTCGCCGACACCCCCGCGCCGGTTCTGTTGCAGGGCGAAACCGGCACCGGGAAAGAGGTCGTCGCGCGCGCCCTGCATGATCTTGGCCCGCGCGCCGATAGGCCGTTCCTGGCCCTGAACGGAGCGGCGATTGCCGAGGCAAGTTTCGAATCCGAGATGTTCGGCGTGAAAGGCGAGGCCACGGGCAAGCTGATCGCGGCCAATGGCGGCACGCTCTTTCTCGATGAAATCTGCGCCTGCCCGCTGCCGGTTCAGGCCAAGCTCTTGCGGGTGATCGAGGACAAGCAGGTCACGCCGATCGGGGCCACGACGCCGGTGGCGCTCGACATTCGGGTGATCTCGGCCTCGAACGAGGATGCCGATCAGGCAGTGAGCGAGGGGCGCCTGCGCCAAGACTTGCTCTTTCGTCTGAACACGGTCGTTCTGACCTTGCCGCCCTTGCGCGCGCGCCGGGACGATCTGGTGCTGCTCTTCACCCATTTCCTCGGCGTATACGGCCGCATATACGAGGTCGCCGTCCCCGACCTGAGCCATGATGACGTGTCCGCGCTCTTGGCCCATGATTGGCCGGGCAATGTCCGCGAGTTGCGTAACGCCGCCGAACGGCGGGTTCTGGCGGCCCGCCGGGGCAGAGGCTCGGTCGCCGACGCAATCCGCGCCGATCAGGCCCCCGAGGACGTGCCGGAAACCCTGCGAGAGGCGGTCGCGGTGTTCGAGCGGGAACTCATCGGCAAGGCGATCCGGGCGCATGAAGGCCGCATGGATGCCGTGGCCGAAGCGCTTGGCATCGGGCGGCGGACCCTCAACGAGAAGATCGTCAAGCTCGGGCTGGACAAGGAGGCGCTGCTTTAGTCTGGTCAGCGGCGAAGGAGCCCGCCCATGACCAACCTTGCAACCGAAATGACCCAATGGCGGCGCGATCTGCACCGCTATCCTGAAGTTGGTTTCGAGGAAACCCGCACCGCCGCCTTCGTGGCAGGCATCCTGCGCGGCTTCGGGCTGGATGTCGCCACGGGCATTGGCGGCACCGGCGTTGTCGGCACCCTGAAACGCGGCACCTCCAACCGGGCCATCGCGCTCAGGGCCGATATGGACGCGCTTCGGATCACGGAAACCACCGGTGCAGACTATGCCTCTGAAACCCGCGGCACCATGCACGCCTGCGGCCATGATGGGCACACGGCAATGTTGCTCGGCGCGGCCAAGATGCTGGCCGAAGAAGGCGGCTTTGACGGCACCATCCGTTTCCTCTTCCAACCGGCCGAAGAATGGGGGCAGGGGGCGCTCGCCATGCTGGGCGATGGCCTGATGGAGCGGTTTCCCTTCGACGAGGTCTATGGCCTGCACAACATGCCGGGCCTACCTGTGGGCCATTTCGAAACCCGCCCCGGCCCGATCATGTCCGCCGAGGACATTTTCGAGATCACGCTGACGGGGCAGGGCGGTCACGCCTCATCGCCCCAATGGGGGCGCGAGGTCATGGTCCCCGCCTGCGCATTGGTGATGGACCTGCAAACCATCGTGTCGCGCCGGATTGCACCGACCGCGACCGCCGTGGTGTCCATCACCGAACTTCTGACCGACGGCACCCGCAACGCGCTGCCCGGTCACGCCCGCATCCTCGGCGATGCGCGCAGTTTCAGCCCCGAGGTGTCGCAGCAGATCGAAACGGAAATGCGCCGGATGGCAGAGGGCATCGCCACCCAATATGGGGTCGAGGCGCAGGTCAGATACGAGCGCGAATTTGTGCCCACGATCAACGATCCCGACTTGTCGCAGGCGATGATGCAGGCCGCCGCGCCGGTCTCGGTCGCAACCGACACGCGCCCCCAGCCGATGACGGGGTCAGAGGATTTCGCACGGTTCCTGTCCCATGTCCCCGGCTGTTTTGCCTTCATCGGCAATGGCGCAGAGTCCGCCCCGTTGCACGCCCCCGGCTACGATTTCAACGACGCTGCCTTGTGGCACGGGGCGCAGGTCCACGCTGCCATTGCCCGCGCGCGGTTGCCATCGGCGTGACTTGCACCAGCCGCATGGCACCTATGACGGCATCGCCGCGCAACGCGCAGTTGCAAAACCTGAATGGCAATGTCACGATTACCCAACGGCGGCGGTGTCCCATTCTCGGTGCGATTCAGCGCCCTCGTTTTCATTTCAAAATCCACAGGTTCTCCAATGCGTGATCCCTTGTTCCGCATGGCGTTGATTCTGGGTCTGTTATCCGCAGTCGGCCCCTTCGCCATTGATATGTATTTGCCTGCGCTGCCGATGGTGGCCGAAGACCTCGGCACGACCGAGGCCGGGGCAGCCATGACCCTGACCGCCTATTTCCTGACCTTCGGCATCGCCCAGATGATCTATGGCCCGATGGCCGACGCAGTCGGGCGCAAGAAACCGCTGGTGACCGGGCTGGTCATCTTCCTCGCCGCGACCGTGCTGGCCAGCCTTGCGCCCACCCTTGGTTGGCTGATCGCTGCTCGGGCCGCGCAGGCGCTTGGGGCTGCGACGCTCATGGCGGTGCCGCGCGCCGTGATCCGCGACCTTGCGACCGGCCCCGACGCCGCGCGCATGATGGCTGCTGTGATGATCGTGATCTCGATTTCGCCGATGCTGGCGCCGCTCACCGGCTCGGCCATCATGGTCTGGGGCGGCTGGCGCGAAATCTTCGCCGTGCTTGGCGTGGCGGCATTGCTCAGCCTTGCGCTCGTCCTCTTCGTGTTGCCCGAAACGCTGGCGCCCGAGTCGCGCCGCCCGGTGCGGATGCGCGCGATGTTGTCGGGGGCCGTGCGTCTGCTGACCGATCGCAGTTTCATGGGCCTGACCATGGTTGGCGGTTTCGGCATGGCGAGCTTCTTCGTCTTCCTGTCCTCGGCCAGTTTCGTCTACACCCGCCAGTTCGGCCTTTCCCCCACCGGCTTCTCCATCGCCTTCGCGGTCAACGCCATTGGCTTTTTCAGCGCGTCGCAATTCGCCGGGCGGCTTGGCCAGATGTTCGGGATGGAGCGGGTGATTTCGCTGGCCATCACCGGCTTTCTCGGCTTCACAGCACTGCTGACGGTCGTGGTCGGCATGGGGGCCGAGATGCTGCCCGTGGTCGTTGGCGGGCTGTTCCTCGCCAATGCCTGCCTCGGGCTGGTGATCCCCACGGCAATGGTCATGGCGCTCGACCCGCATCCCGATATCGCCGGGCTGGCCTCGTCGCTTGGCGGCACCATCCAGATGCTGACCGGCGGCGTGATGATCGCGCTGACCAGCGTGTTCCTCGACAACACCGCGCTCAGCATGGTGGGCGCGATCGCCGCCTGCGCCCTGCTGGCGTGGACGGCGGCCCTGCTGTCCTTGCCGCGCCTGCGTTTGGTGGCCTGACACCATGCCCTTCCCCTGCCTTGCGGATTTCCGCAGGGCAGGGGGACAGGCCCGCGCGGTTTCCTTCATGGTGATGGCGCCGACCGGCTGGCACACTCCCCACATCCGCAATTTGCAGGATCCAAGGGAGGACAGCATGAACAAGATGATCACGGCCACCGCAGTGGCCGCCCTGAGTGTTGGCTTTGCAGCCGAGGCCATGGCAACCGAATGGAACGTTTCTGTCTGGGGCGCGCGCCGTGCCTTTACCGAGCATGTCGAACGCCTGGCGGAATTGGTCGAGGACCGTTCCGGTGGTGACTTCACCCTGAACATTTCCTACGGCGGCCTGTCGGGCAACCGTGAAAACCTCGACGGGATTTCCATCGGTGCCTTCGAGATGGCCCAGTTCTGCGCGGGCTACCACCCCGACAAGAACCCCTCGATCACCGTTCTGGAACTGCCGTTCCTCGGGGTATCGTCGCTGGAACAAGAGCGCGAGATTTCCATGGCGCTCTACCAGCAGCCCGCCGTGGTGGCCGATTTGGCCCGCTGGAACGCGACGCTGCTGATGCCCTCGCCGTTGCCGCAATATAACCTCGTGGGCCGGGGCGATGCGCCGACCACGCTGGCCGACTACGACGGTATGGCGGTGCGCGCCACCGGCGGGATCGGCGCGGCGATGTCGACGGTCGGCGCGGTTCCGACCTCGATGACCGCAACGGAAGTGCGTCAGGCAATGGACAGCGGCGTCGTGCAGGCGGCCAGCTTCGCCCCCCACGCGCACATGTCCTTCGGCACCATCGAAAATGCCGACTGGTGGACGACCAACCTCAACCCCGGCACTGTCAACTGTCCGGTTGTGGTCAACACCGACGCGCTGAACAGCCTGTCGGATGAAGAGCGCGAGATCCTTCTGGGATCGGTCGACGAGGCGCTCGACCACTACATCGACTACTACAACAACCAGACCATGGCCGCTTGGGGCCCGGCGCTGGATGAACGCGGGATCGAGCGGATCACCTATTCCGACGAAGAAATCGCCGCCTTCCGCGAGGCCGCCGCCGCCCCGGCCGCTGCCGCCTGGATCGAAGAGAACACCGCCCGCGGCCTGCCCGCGCAGGAACTCTACGATTTCGTCACCGGCCTGATCGCCGAGGGCAGCTAAGGCCCCCGTGCCGTCTCGCCCCGCCCGGACACCAGATCCGGGCGGGGTTTTTCCGTAACGCATGTTCCACCATAGCGGGGGCCGGTTTCGGGCCGCGGGATCGTGCGACACCCACAGGTAGGAGCAGGCGCGTGACCGCGAAGGATCGCTGCAGGCTCTGGGATTTCCAACAAGGAGGCCAGTCATGGCCGGAGCTTCCCTTGTGCTGTCCGATGACAGTACGATCAGCTGGATCGACCGACACCTGCTGAAACTCGAAAAGGCGATGGCGCTGATCAGCGGTCTTGCCGTTTTCGGGCTGATGATGCTTGCCGTCGTGTCCGTTGGCGGGCGCAATGCGATGAACCACCCGATCCCCGGCTATGTCGACTGGATCGAGCAGGCCATGCCGCTGATCGCGATCATGGGCATTTCCTATACGCAGCGCGAAGGTGGCCACATCCGCATGGACCTGATGGTCGGTTCGCTGCGCGGACGGGCGCTCTGGGCGTCCGAGTTCGTCACCACGCTTGCCATTCTGATCCTCATGGCGCTGCTTGTCTGGGGCTCGTTCGCGCATTTCCAGCGCAGCTTCGACTGGTCCGCGCCGATGTTCAGCCGTGACAGCACCATGGATATCAACCTGCCGATCTGGCCCGCCAAGCTGGTGGTGCCCGTGGCCTTTTTCGTTCTGTGCCTGCGGCTGCTGCTACAACTCTGGGTCTATGGCCGGGCCCTGCTGACGGGGGAAGAAAAACCGGTCGGCATTCCGCTGCCCGCCGATGCCGCCACCCAAGCCGCGATGGAGGCCGCACAGGTCACCGATGGCCCGGACGAGGAGCGCTAAGAGATGGATTCCATTCAAATCGGTCTTGTCGTTTCTGCCGGGATGCTGGTGCTCGTATTTCTCGGGATGCGGGTGGCCTTTGCCGCCGGTCTGTCGGGCCTCGTCGGCCTGATCTGGATATTCTGGAGCCGCCGTGGCTACGACCCCGAGGATTTCCTCTGGGCGTTGACCGTTGCGGTGAAAACCGCAGGGCAGGTGCCCCATTCAAAGGTGTCGCATCAGGCGCTCAGCCTGATCCCGACCTTCATCCTGATCGGCTATCTTGCCTATCACGCCGGCCTGACCAAGGCGTTGTTCGAGGCGGCCAAGCGCTGGTTCGCATGGGTGCCGGGCGGTCTTGCCGTGTCGACCGTTTTCGCAACCGCAGGCTTTGCTGCCGTGTCGGGCGCGTCGGTTGCCACATCCGCCGTCTTCGCCCGCATCGCCATCCCCGAGATGCTGGCCGTCGGCTATGACAAGCGCTTTGCCGCCGGGGTCGTGGCGGCGGCAGGAACCTTGGCCTCGCTGATCCCGCCCTCTGCCATCCTCGTGATCTACGCGATCATCGTGGAACAGGACGTTGGCCGCCTGCTGCTGGCAGGGTTCGTTCCCGGCGTCTTCTCGGCGGTGATCTACACGCTGCTGATCGTCGGCATGGCCATGACGATGAAGAATTTCGGCCCGCCCGTCACCGGCTTTTCCTGGAAGGAACGGTTCGAATCCCTGCCCCCGGCCCTGCCGATTGTCGCCGTCGTCGTGATCATCATCTTCTTCGTCTACAATCCCTTCGGCGGTGACGCATGGGGCACCCCGACCGAGGGTGGGGCTATCGGCGCGTTCATCGTGTTCCTCATGGCGCTCTACCGCGGGATGCGCTGGCCGCAACTGCGCGACGCGCTGCTGGAAACGGCCAAGCTTTCGGTGATGATCTTCACCATCATCTGGGGGGTGCTGATCTATGTTCGCTTCCTTGGCTTCGCCGACCTGCCAGGGGCCTTCGCCGACTGGATCTCCAGCTTGCACATGGCACCGATCCTGATCCTGATCTGCATTCTTCTGGCCTATGCGGTCCTTGGGATGTTCATGGATGCCATCGGAATGCTGCTGCTGACCCTGCCGGTGGTGTTCCCGGCGGTCATGGCGCTGAACGGGGGCATGAACGTGACGGCCGAGGCCAGCACCTTCGGCATGTCGGGCACCCTTTGCGCGGTTTGGTTCGGCATCCTCGTCGTGAAGATGGCAGAGTTCTGCCTGATCACGCCGCCCATCGGCCTCAACTGCTTTGTCGTGGCGGGGGTGCGCGACGACATCAGCGTTCAGGATGTGTTCAAGGGGGTAACGCCCTTCTTCATCGCCGACGCGATCACCATTGCGATGCTGGTGGCCTTCCCTTGGATCGTGCTCTGGTTGCCAAGCCAGATGTAGCACCATCATATATAAGAATTGACTGGCGGCGGTCGGGGTTCTCCTCGGTCGCCGTTGTCCGTTTTGCCGTTTTGTCTGTACGCCCGGTGTACGGGGGGTGCACAGGGGGTGTACGGGCGGCGACAGGCCGATTTCGCGGCAGCACGGCGCACGCCCCCTTGACTCAGGAAGTCTCCCGTGAAATTTTTTAATCAGTAAAATAATTAAGGTCACCGGGGAGGCGACCTTGGGGAGGACAGATGTATCTCGGGTTGGATCTGGGCACGTCCGGGTTGCGGGCGGTGCTGGTCGATGCGGATGGCGCGCTTGTTGCCTCGTCGGAATGTGCGTGGCCCGTCAGCCACCCCGCACCGGGGTGGAGCGAACAAGACCCCGCTGATTGGATTGCAGGCTGCCAGTCGGCCATTGCAAAACTGAAGCAAGACGCCCCCCACGCCCTTGCCACGCTGCGCGGCATTGGCCTGTCTGGCCAGATGCACGGCGCGACGCTGCTCGATGCCTCGGACGAGGTTTTGCGCCCTTGTATCCTGTGGAACGACACCCGCTCTCACGCCGAGGCGGCGGCGCTCGACGCCACCCCCGGCGTGCGCGACCTGTCGGGCAATATCGTTTTCCCCGGCTTTACCGCGCCCAAGCTGCTTTGGGTCGAAACCCACGAGCCCGAGGTCTTTGGAAAAACCGCCAAGGTTTTGCTTCCCAAGGATTATCTGCGTCTGTGGCTGACCGGCGAGCATGTTTCGGACATGTCCGATGCCGCCGGAACCTCGTGGCTCGACGTGGCCAAACGCGACTGGTCTGACGCCCTGCTGGCCACCGGCCACATGGGCCGCGACCAGATGCCGGCGCTTGTCGAAGGTAGCGAAAGCTCGGGCCAGTTGCGCGCGGAATTGGCGGCCGATTGGGGCATCCTCGGCCCGGTCGCGGTGGCTGGCGGTGGCGGCGACAACGCCGCTGCGGCCTGTGGCGTCGGCTGTTTCCGCGAAGGCCACGGGTTCGTCTCGCTTGGCACCTCTGGCGTGCTGCTGGCCGCGAAGGACAGGTTCGCGCCCGCGCCCGAAACCGCTGTCCACAGCTTTTGCCACGCGGTGCCCGAAACATGGTACCAGATGGGCGTGATCCTTGCGGCGACCGACTGTCTCAACTGGCTGTCCAAGACGCTGAGTGAAAGCCCCGCAACGCTGGCGGGCAAGCTGCCCGACACCATCACCGGCCCCGCGCAAACACTGTTCCTGCCCTATCTCTCGGGCGAACGGACCCCGCATAATGACGCCGATATTCGCGGCGCGTTCGTCGGTCTCGACATCGGATCAGACCAACAAAACCTGACCCAATCGGTGATGGAAGGCGTCAGCTTCGCCCTGCGGGATTCGCTGGAGGCGTTGAAATCCACCGGCACCGATCTGCAAAGCGTCCTCGCCATCGGCGGCGGCACGCAGTCCCGCTTTTGGCTGGAAAGCCTCGCCACCATCCTCGGCCTGCCGCTGGACCTGCCCGCCAAGGGTGAGTTCGGGGCAGCCCTTGGCGCCGCACGTTTGGCCATGGCCGCCTGCGGTGCCCGGATTCACGACATCATGACCCCGCCCGACGTGGCGGAGACCATCGACCCCCGCACGGATTTGCAGGCGGCCTATGACGACAGCTACGCCCGCTACCGTGCCCTCTATCCCAGCATCAAGGCAGCATTGACATGAGCACCGGCTTCTTCCGCGACATCACCGAAATTCCCTTTGAAGGCGCAGACAGCGCCAACCCGCTGGCCTTCCATCACTACGACCCGCAAGAGGTGGTGATGGGCAAGCGCATGGAAGATCACCTGCGCTTTGCGGCCTGCTATTGGCACAGCTTTGTCTGGCCGGGAAATGACCCGTTCGGCGGCCAGACCTTTGACCGTCCGTGGTTCCCTGCCGACACGATGGCGCTGTCCAAGCTCAAGGCAGATGTGGCCTTCGAGATGTTCAGCCTGCTGAACGTGCCCTATTTCTGCTTTCACGATTTCGACGTGCGCCCCGATGGGGCCAGCTTTGCCGAAAACCGCGACACGCTGAACGAGATCACGGACTACTTCGCCGAGAAGATGGACCAGACCGGGGTCAAACTGCTCTGGGGCACCGCCAACATGTTCTCGAACCGCCGCTTCATGGCCGGTGCGGCGACCAACCCCAACCCCGATGTCTTTGCCTTCGCCGCCGCAACGGTGAAATCCTGCATGGATGCAACGCATCGCTTGGGCGGTGAAAACTACGTTCTATGGGGCGGACGTGAAGGGTATGAGACGCTGTTGAATACCAATCTTGGACAAGAAGACGCGCAGTTCGGCCGCTTCCTGAACATGGTGGTGGAGTACAAGCACAAGATCGGTTTCGACGGCGCGATCCTGATCGAGCCCAAGCCGCAGGAGCCGACCAAGCACCAGTATGATTACGACGTGGCCACGGTCTATGGCTTCCTCAAGCGTCACGGGCTGGAAGACGAAGTGAAGGTGAATATCGAACAAGGCCACGCAATCCTTGCCGGCCACAGCTTCGAACATGAAATCGCCTTGGCGCAGGCGCTTGGCATCTTCGGCTCGATCGACATGAACCGGAACGACTACCAGTCCGGATGGGACACCGACCAATTCCCCAACAACGTGCCCGAGGTCGCACTGGCCTATTACCACATCTTGCAAGGCGGCGGGTTCTCCACCGGCGGCACGAATTTCGACGCCAAGTTGCGCCGCCAGTCGCTGGACCCGGAAGATTTGTTGATGGCCCATATCGGGGGCATGGATGTCTGCGCGCGCGGCCTCAAGGCTGCCGCCGCGATGATCGAGGATGGCACGCTGCCCGGCTTCGTCGAAGACCGCTATGCGGGCTGGAAATCGAACGAAGCGCAGGCGATGCTGAAGGGCGACCGCTCGCTGGAAGACATCGCCGCGCGGGTCGAGGCCGAAAATATCAACCCCGCGCCGGTGTCCGGCCGGCAGGAATACCTGGAAAACGTCATCAACCGCTTCGTGTGAGGACCGACATGGCCAAGGCCGCCGACATTCGAGAAATCACCCTTCAGGATGGCGGGCACCGCGTGTCCGTGCTGACCTTTGGCGCGCGGATGCGGGGCTGGTGGGTGCCGCTCGGGGGCGGCTGTGTGCCGGTGGTTCTTGGCTATGATGATCCCGCGGCCTACCTGAGCGATCCGCTTTTTCTTGGGGCGACCATCGGTCGTGTGGCCAACCGGATCGGCGGCGCGCGGTTCACGCTGGACGGACAAGAGATGCAGCTTGCCGCCAACGAAGGCGAGAACCAGTTGCATGGCGGGGCCACCGGTCTGCACAATCGCCTCTGGGATGTGGTAGACGAGCCGACAGCCAGGTCCGTGCGGCTTTCCACCGTGCTACCCGACGGCGACGAAGGCTATCCGGGCGAGGCGCGCATTTCCGTGCGCTTTACGCTCGACGCGCCGCGGCTGGTGATCGAGCTGGCGGCCGAGGTCTCTCGTCCCGGCCCGATCAACCTGACGAACCACAATTACTATAACCTGATGGGCGATGGCCCGATCTGGAACCATTCCCTTCAGGTGCCTGCCAGCGGATATACCCCGGTGGACGCGGCGCTGATCCCCACGGGGCAGGTGCTGCCGGTCGAGGGCACGCGCTATGACTATCGCCAGGGCACGCGCCTTGATGCCATCGACCCCGACCACACGGGCAGCGACATCAACCTTGCCCTCGATCCTGCACGCGACCCCAAGGCGCCGTTGGCGCGGTTGTCGGCCCCCAACGGGCTGGCCCTGTCCATCTGGTCGGACGCACCGGGCGTTCAATTCTACACCGGGGCCGGGATCGGCGCTGCGTCGGGCGCGCATCCGGGGCAGAGCTTTGCGCCGTTCCGCGGCCTGTGCCTTGAGCCGCAGGGCTTTCCGGACGCGGTGAATCAACCGGGTTTCCCGCCGGTGATCGTTACGCCGGATCGGCCATATCGGCACAGCATCGTCCTGGAGATTGCGGAGGATGGGCAATGAAGGGTCTTGCTCTGGCCGCGTTGCCCTTGGCTGTGCTGGCCGTTCCGATGCTGGCCGACACGGGCGGGCGCCCCGAGTTCCCGCCAGCCGAGTTCGCGCCGACCGATCCGGCGCGGGTAGACCTGGGGCGGCTGCTGTTCTACGATCCGATCCTGTCGGGCAACGAGGGCGTCGCCTGCGCCACCTGCCACCATCCTCGCTTTGGCACCTCGGACGGCATGTCGCTGTCGCTTGGCGACGGGGCGCATGGGTTGGGGCCGGATCGTGTGATCGACCCTGACAACCTGCCCGAACAACGCATCCCGCGGAATGCGCCGGCACTGTTCAACCTCGGCGCCGCGCAGTTCACACATATGTTCCACGATGGCCGATTGGAGGCCGACGCGACCCAACCCCATGGCATCCGCACCCCCTTGGGCGAGTCGATGACGGAAGGATTCGACTCGGTCCTGTCGGCGCAGGCCATGTTCCCTGTGCTGGCCCCGGACGAGATGGCCGGACATTATTCCGAGAACCCGATCAGCCGGGCGGTGCGCATGGGGCAGCTTTCCCTGCCCGGCGGCGCGTGGGAGCAGATCGCCGCAAGGGTCGAGGCAGTGCCAGAGTATCGCGCTCGGTTCGACGCGGTTCTGGGCGTGGGCGCGCCGATCCACTTCACCGACATTTCCAACATGATGGCCGAGTTCATCAATGCCGAATGGCGCGCGGATGACAGCCCCTTCGACCGCTATCTGGCGGGGCAGGACGCGCTGTCTGACGCGGAAATGCACGGTATGGACCTGTTCTATGGCGAGGCTGGCTGCGCCGGTTGCCATACCGGCCTGTTCCAGACCGACCACCAGTTTCACTCAATCGCCATGGTCCAGATCGGTCCCGGCAAGGCGGCCCGGTTCGAAACCCACGCCCGCGACGAGGGGCGGATGCGTGTCACCGGCAACCCCGAAGATGCCTTTGCCTTCCGCACGCCGTCGTTGCGCAATGTCACTCTGACCGCGCCTTACGGGCATGACGGAGCCTATGCCACGCTGGAGAGCGTGATCCGTCACCACCTCGACCCGGTCGGCTCTCTTTATTCCTATGACCGCTCGCAGGCTATTCTGGCTGATCTTCCGGGGGCGGACGACTGGCGTATCCTCGACGATCCGGCAGAGATGGCAGCGATTGCCGCCTCGAACGACTTGCCTCCGATAGAGTTGTCGGATGGGCAGGTCGCGGACCTGATGGCATTTCTCGGGGCTCTGACCGACGCGGCCGGGGCCGCGGGCCGGTTGGGCGTGCCCGAGACGGTGCCGAGCGGGCTGCCTGTGGACCGCTGACGCCGCTCAGCCGCCCCGCGACAGGCTGACGGGTTGATCCACGGCCACGGTTTGCCACGCGCCCTCTGTTCCGTCTGGCCAGATTACGCGCAGGTCGACCTCTTGCGCCTGTCCCAGCCCAAAATGCAGTGGCCCGGCGACACCACCCGCGTGCCCGCCGCCCACGGTGATTTCCTGCGTCCACAGGCGGTCGCCTGCGCGAACCTCGACAAAGGCCCCCACGGCAAGGCGGTTGGTCCCATCCTGCGAGACCTCGACCGCCAGCCAGTGGCCCCCATCTTCGGTCACGTTCTGATAAAGCTCCAGCGGCGCGCGGCGATTCAGCACGGCAAGGTCCAGCAAGCCGTCGGCATTCAGGTCGTGCAGCGCCGCCCCGCGGGACCGGGCAAGGCTGGCGACCCCGGCTTGCAGCCCGTCTTCGTGAAAGGTGCCGTCGGCGGTGCCCAGAAGCAGGTTATTGGGGTCTTGCATCGCGCTGCCCGGCATCTGCTCGACATTGCCTTTGGCGATGAAAAGGTCGTCCCAGCCATCGTTCTGCACATCCCCAAAGACCGCGTGCCAGCCGGTCGAGGGCCGCCCGTCGCCGCCCGTATAGGGGCGATGGGCGGTGGTGCCGCGTTCATAGGGGGCATCATCATAGGTCGGACCATGCGCGCCGCGTTCCAGCACTTGCAGCCGCTGGTCCCCCATCGAGGTCATGAACACCTCGGACAGCCCGTCGCCATCCAGATCGCGCGAGGCGATGCCCATGCCCCACAGCCGGTGCGTTTGCCAGCCATCCGCATGGGTGTAGAGGCGCGGGGTGTCTTCCATCGCCCACATCTGCTCTTGCCCGCCGCGCACGTAGTAGTGGCGGTCGTTCGACACCCGCAGATCGGCGCGCCCTTGGCGACCCCAGTCGGTGAACAGCATGGAGAGCGCACAAAATCCGGGGTCCAGCAACACGGGCGCGGTATAGCGGTCGCCCTCTGGCCGATAGAGGCGGTTTGCGTCGCAGGCTTCGAACGGGCCATCAGGGTCGGCGCGGTCCACGTAGTTGCCAAAGGCGAGCGTGGGCAGCGACTGCCCCGCCTCCCATGTCGCGGAAAAGGCCGTGGTCCAGCGATCGTCGCTGGCAAAGCCCATGTCCTCGAACGGGGCGAACCGGCAGTCGCCCAGGCCGTGCATCAGCCGGTTTTCCCCCACGCGCAGAATGGCCAGATCGGTCACCCCGTCGCTGTCGATGTCCAGCGGATAGGCACCGGTGACGCCCTCGAACCCCAGGCCACTGTCTTCGGCGACCTCATAGCTCAAATCTCCGCCGGGTCGTGACCGGTTGAGGAACAACTGAGCGGGGTTGGAACCGCCGGCGGCGAAAAGTTCGGGCAGGGCGTCGCCATTGCAATCGAAGGCCGAGATGCCGCCGCCGACGAAATGCACCCAGCCCCCATCATAGACATGCACGGGCATGTCACGCGGGGCGAAGAGGGGGGCGGCGGCTGCGGGCGTGGCCAGCAGCAGCGACAACAGGATGAGGTCACGCCGCATTGGCTGCCAACTTTCGGATTGTGAGTTCCGAGACACCTTCCATGGCGCAAGCTGCTGCGCCCTTGGCCCACATCAGGTCTCCCCATTTATGGACGCGGATATCGGGCAAGGGGGCATCGACCTGCACGATCGACTCCTTGACCCGGTTCAACACGTCCTCGGAATACAAAAAGTCAAAGGTCATCTGTTCGCCCGACAGGATCACCAGTCCGGGGTCGAAGATGTTGATGACATTGGCCAGCCCCATGGCGAACATCCGACCGGCCCGGTCAAAGATCGACCGCGCCATCGCGTCGCCAGCCTTGGCGCGGGCATAAAGCGCGGATAGATCGTCCTCGGGCTGTGCGCTGCCGCGGATATTCGCCTCGCGCAGCAGGGCGTAGTCGCCGACATACGCCTCCAGACAGCCGCGTTGACCGCAACGGCAGAGCGCGCCGTCGAGCTGCACCTTGGTATGGCCAAACTCGGCGCCGCAGCCTCGTTCGCCGCGATAGATCTTGCCGTCGATCACGATGCCCATGCCAACACCCTGCTCGATGGTGATGACGATAAAATCCGACAGGTTCCGGGCCTGCCCGAAAAGCTGTTCGGCCTTGGCGACCAGATTGGCGTCGTTGTCCATGAAGAACGGTACCGGGATCGCTTGCGACAGCATTTGCCCCAGTTCCACGTTGCGCTGATCGAGTGCCGGCGACCAATGTACAAAGTTTCGGGTGGCGTCGATCAGCCCGGCCAGCCCCAGCCCCACGCCCGACAGGTCCGATAGGCGACGCCCGGCGGCGGCGCAGGCGCCGGTCAGGGCCTCGCGCACCAGCACCACCAGTTCTTCGGCGGACATCACCGGGCCGGGCAGTTCCTGGTCGTACTCGCCGACCGTCTTACCCTCGAAATCCACAAGGATCACTGTGGCCGACCGGTCGGTGATCTTGATCCCGGCAATCAGATGGGCGGCGCCCCTGACCTTGAGCGACACACGGGGGCGTCCGCGCTTGGCACCGGGGCGATCCCCCTCGGGCACCACTTCTTCTATAAGGCCGGCGGCCAGCAGCTCGGACGTGATGGCGGTTACGGTTGCGGGGCTGACCTGTGTTTCGCGGGCAATGTCGATCCGGGCGATTCGTCCGGCCTGACGAATCGCATCGAAGACCTGCTGCCGTCCGCTTTCGCGTTGGTCCAATCCGTGGGGTATGCGTTGCGTAGCGGCCAAGATGTCCTCCTGCCGTTATAATTCACCAAAAAAAATAAATCAGCAAGCGAGGAATTCCCATGGTTCCGGATCGGTCCTGTTGATTTAATTTGATACGCGAAAAAAATAGTGCTAGAGGTTGTTGGCATAGCGGGACACTCACAACCGGGGCCCGCGACATGTGATAGGGAGGAAATTATGAAGTTTCTTAAGCGTGCGGCCGTAACGGTCGCTGCAGCAACCATGGCGACGTCCGCCTTCGCGCAGGACATCACCGTCGGCGTGAGCTGGTCGAACTTCCAGGAAGAGCGTTGGGCAACCGACGAGGCGGCCATCGTGGCGGCACTGGACGAAGCCGGTGCAGAATACGTCTCGGCCGACGCTCAGTCGTCCGCATCCAAGCAGTTGTCGGACATCGAAAGCCTGATCGCTCAGGGCGTGGATGCCCTGATCATTCTTGCACAAGATGCCGACGCTATCGGCCCCGCCGTTCAGGCGGCTGCCGACGAAGGTATCCCGGTCATCGCCTATGACCGTCTGATCGAAGACCCGCGGGCCTTTTACCTGACCTTCGACAACGTGGAAGTGGGCCGGATGCAGGCGCGCGCGGTTCTGGAAGCAGCGCCGACCGGTCGGTACGTCATGATCAAGGGCTCGCCCACTGACCCGAACGCAGACTTCCTGCGCGGTGGTCAGCAGGAAGTCCTGCAAGCGGCAATCGACGCCGGTGACATCGAAATCGTGGGCGAAGCCTACACCGATGGCTGGCTGCCCGCGAACGCACAGCGCAACATGGAGCAGATCCTGACCGCGACCGACAACGGTGTTGACGCTGTCGTGGCCTCGAATGACGGCACCGCAGGTGGTGCTGTTGCCGCTCTGACCGCGCAAGGCATGGACGGTATTCCGGTCTCTGGCCAGGATGGCGACCACGCCGCCCTGAACCGGATCGCGCTTGGCACCCAGACCGTGTCTGTGTGGAAAGACTCGCGTGACCTTGGCCGCAATGCCGCCGAGATCGCCGTTGCTCTGGCCAACGGCTCTGCGATGGCCGACATCGACGGCTCTCAGGAATGGACGTCGCCCGGCGGCACCACCATGACCTCGATGTTCCTCGCGCCGGTTCCGATCACCGCCGATAACCTGAGCGTTGTCGTCGATGCGGGCTGGATCGACCTTGAGACCCTGTGTCAGGGTGTCACTGATGGCCCTGCCCCCTGTAACTGATCTGTGATATACTCATAGGCCTAATGCGATACGCCCCGCCCCTTGGCGCCGGGGCGTATCACCCCAAACGCTGAACTCTGGAGTCCGGACATGACCGACACCACGTCTCAGCCAATCCCCTCGCAACGCAAGAACCTCGCGCAGCAGCTTGAGCTGGACACGCGCCTGTTGGGGATGGTTGGCGCCTTTGTTATTCTTTGCCTCGCCTTCAATTTCGTGACCGAAGGTCGTTTCCTGACCCCCCGCAACGTCTTTAACCTGACGGTGCAAACGGTGTCGGTGGCGATCATGGCCTGCGGGATGGTGTTCGTTATCGTAACCCGAAACATCGACCTGTCTGTCGGTGCGCTGCTGGCGACCTGTTCGGCCGTCATGGCCGTGACGCAGACAGATATCCTGCCCAACATGCTCGGGCTCGAACTTGGACACCCGGCGATTGCGCCCATTGCCATCATCGTCGGGCTGGTGACCGGGGCGATCATCGGCGCCTTTCAGGGGTGGCTGATCGGGTATCTCACCATACCTGCCTTCATCGTCACGCTCGGCGGGCTTCTGGTCTGGCGAAATGTCGGCTGGTACCTGACCCGCGGCCAGACCATCGGCCCGCTTGACGAGACCTTCATGGCCTTTGGCGGCACCAACGGCACGCTTGGTGTCACCTTGTCCTGGATCGTCGGGGTTCTTCTGACGCTGGCCGCCATCGCCGCAATGTGGAGCGGGCGCCGGTCGAAGGCATCGCATGGCTTCCCGGTCAAGCCGATGTGGGCCGAGTTCACCATGTCCGGTCTTGCCGCGGGGTCGATCCTTGGCTTCATCTGGATCCTGAACTCTTACGAAATCCCCACCCGCCGCCTGCAACGCCTGTTCGAAGCGCGCGGCGAGATCATGCCCGACGGCTATACCGAAGCCTACGGCCTGCCGATCTCGGTTTTCGTCCTGATCGCGGTGGCTATCGGCCTTACCATCATGGCACAGCGGACCCGTTTGGGGCGCTATATCTTCGCCACGGGCGGCAACCCGGATGCGGCGGAACTGTCGGGCATCAACACCCGCCTGCTGACGGTCAAGGTCTTTGCCCTGATGGGCGGGCTCTGCGCGTTGTCGGCGGTCGTGGCCTCGGCCCGTCTGGCCAACCACACCAACGACATCGGCACGCTCGACGAATTGCGCGTGATCGCCGCTGCCGTCATCGGGGGCACCGCGCTCTCGGGCGGGATCGGCACCATTCACGGGGCCATTCTCGGGGCGTTGATCATGCAGTCGCTGCAATCGGGTATGGCCATGGTCGGCGTCGACGCGCCGTTCCAGAACATCGTCGTGGGCATCGTGCTGGTGGCAGCCGTGCTGATCGACATCATCTATCGCAAACGCACGGGGGCGCACTGATATGGCGACACCACTTGTAGAAATGCGCGACATGTCGATCTCGTTCGGCGGGATCAAGGCGGTCGACCACGTATCGGTCGATCTGCATCCCGGCGAGGTCGTGGGTCTGCTTGGCCACAACGGGGCCGGTAAATCCACCCTGATCAAGATGCTGTCGGGGGCCTATACCCCCGATAGCGGCCAGATCTTCATCAATGGCGAAAAGGCCGATATCCACAATCCGCGGGACGCGCGGCGCTACAATATCGAGACGATCTACCAGACCCTCGCGCTGGCCGATAACCTCGATGCTGCGTCGAACCTGTTCCTCGGGCGAGAGCTGGTGACCCCCCTCGGGCTGGTCGATGATGCCGCGATGGAGGCCGAAACGCGCAAGATCATGGGCCGCCTCAACCCGAACTTCCAGAAGTTCTCGGCGCCGGTCTCGGCCTTGTCGGGGGGGCAGCGGCAATCCGTTGCCATCGCCCGCGCGGTCTATTTCAACGCGCGTATCCTGATCATGGATGAGCCGACGGCGGCGCTTGGCCCGCACGAAACGCAGATGGTGGCCGAACTGATCCATCAGCTCAAGGCAGAGGGCATCGGCATTTTCCTGATCGACCATGACGTGCACCAGGTGATGAACTTGTGCGATCGGGCCAGCGTGATGAAAAATGGCGAGCTGGTCGGGACCGTCAACGTCAAGGACGTGACCGACGATGACCTGCTTGGCATGATCATTCTCGGCAAGCATCCACACGAAACAGCGGCCTGATACAGGCCCCAAAGATTGATCAGTCCGATCCCCGGCAGTCTGTCTGCCGGGGATCTTTTGTTCTCATGTTGCAATTTTGTCCATTCGACCTGTGGGACGGCACGTCCATGTGGACGGAATATGTAAATCTATTTTATAGACGCTCGGCCCCTGTTGTCTTTCGGGTGGCTTCCCGAAGTTTTGTGTTTGTGTGTAAAGGGGGTATTTGATGGGAATGGCTGGTCCAGAGTGGGTCGCCGTCGACCGGACGGCGGATGGCATAAATGCATGGGCAGTCGGCTCGTCAGGGTCCATCATCATGCGGGCACGGTCGGCGCAACGTCTGACATTGGCCGCCACTGATGACCTTGAAGCGGCGCTGCTGGAGGTGCTGGACCCCTGGTTGACGAATGGCCCCGTGCCCATCGTCGCCTCGGGATTACCGGTCGGGCCGCTCTTGGCGAAAGGGCCGGGCATGATCGACCTGCCGTGCGCCCCGTCCGAGATTTCGCCGATCGCGTTCCCGACCACCGACCCCCGGCTCAACCTCTATGTCTTGCCCAAGTTCCATCAAGCGGCGCCGATTGCGGCAACAGATGGCGAAGAAGGGTTGCTGCGGGGGGTGTTCGTGGACCTGCCCGAGTTCGACGGAATGGTCTGTACGCCGGGTCTGGAAAGCCGGTGGGCCGAGGTGCAGGACCGCAGGTTGGTCAGCTTGCGCGGGTTTGTCACCGGGGCGATCCGCAATCACTTTGCCACCGAAGCCGCTTTGGATGCCGATGGCGAAGCTTTCGTGGATCCGGGCTTTGACCGTGACGTGTTTCGCCGGTCCGTCAAAAAGGGACTGACATTCCCAGAGGCCCTGACCCTCCACATCGCGGATCTGCTATCGGAATTGCGACATGGCACTGTCGAGGCCGTAACCGCCCGCGTGCGTCTGGCGGGCAAGCTGATCGGGGTTGAACTGGCCGCGATGCGCGACACGTGGATCGGGCGGCAGATCATCGTGATCGGCTCCGGCTTGATCGCCAGCCTCTACACAACCGCGTTGGAAACGCAGGGGGTGCCGGTGATGTGCCGTGCCCGCGAAGAATTGAGCCTCGTGGGTCTGAAACACGCCTATGCGAGCCTATCCGAAATCCCCGACCGAGAGCGGCGCCGGACATAGATGCGGCGGCGACAGCAGCAGGCCATGGCGGCTTGAACCCTGCGCCCGCCCGTGCATGACTGCGCGCGAGTCGGGCGAGGGACAGGATCATGATCAGAATTGCCATCAACGGGTTCGGGCGGATAGGCCGCTCGGTGCTGCGGGCGTGGCTGACATCGGATGCGTGGGACGAGATCGAGGTCGTCGGTGTGAACGACATCGCCCCGCTTGAAACCTGCGCCTACCTTTTTGAATATGACAGCGTGTTTGGCCCCTTTCCGGGCGGGGTAGTGGCCGAACCTGGCGCCTTGATCGCCGCGGGCCGGCGCATTCCCTTCACGCAACAACCCGATCTTGCGGCCCTCGACCTGACGGGCGTTGACGTGTTGATGGAATGCACCGGACGCGCCAAGGACCGCGCGATTGCCGAACAGGGGCTGACCGCAGGCGCCGCGCGTGTGCTGATTTCCGGTCCGTGCCCCGAGGCGGATCTGACCGTGGTCTTGGGGGCCAATGACGAGCGGCTAAGCACGGGCCACCGCATCGTGTCTAACGCCTCTTGCACCACCAACGCCCTTGCCCCGCTGGTGCGGGTGCTGGACGATGCCTATGGACTGGAAACCGCGCTGATGACCACGGTGCACTGCTATACCGGCAGCCAGCCAACGGTAGACATGCCGATGGCCAACCCCGCCCGCAGCCGGGCCGCCGCACTGTCGATGGTGCCGACCACGACAAGCGCCGAAAGGCTGGTCGATCTGGTGCTGCCGCATCTGGCGGGGCGGATCACCGGATCGGCGGTCCGGGTGCCAACGGCGAGCGTGTCCTGTGTCGATCTGGCCGTGATCACCCGCGAGCGGCCCGGAGCCGACGCGGCGCGCAGCCTGTTGGCCTCTGCGGGGGGCGTGATTGGATATACCGAAAAGCCGCTGGTGTCGTCAGACCTGCGGCAACGCCCTGAATCGCTGATCGTCGCGGGGCCAGAAATCAAACGGTCGAAGGGCGGAATGCTCCGCGTTTTTGGCTGGTATGACAACGAATGGGGCTTTTCGGCCCGGATGCTGGACGTTGCCCGCCGCATGGGCGGATTGACCTGAGGAGAAAAAGAATGAGCGGATACAAGACGTGGTTGCGCGAGGGAAATTTCGTTGACGGTGAATGGATCGCGGCCGACAGCGGCGCGACCATCGACGTGACCAACCCCGCCACGGGCGAGGTGATCGGTACCGTCCCAAATGCGGGCGACGCTGAAACCAAGCGCGCGATTGCAGCCGCCGGGGCGGCGTTTCCGGCATTTGCGGGGACCGACCTGATGACCCGCGTGGGCCTGTTGTGGACGCTGCACGACGCGCTGATGGACAACCAGAAAGACCTTGCCGAATTGCTGACGGTCGAGATGGGCAAGCCGCTGGCCGAGGCCATGGGCGAGATTGCCATTGGCGCCCAGTACGTTAGGTGGTTCGCCGAGGAAGCCCGCCGTGCCAAGGGCGAGGTGGTGCCCGCTGGCGTCAACGGCCGCCGCATCCTTGTGACGCGGCATCCTGTTGGTGTTGTGGGGATGATCACGCCGTGGAATTTCCCGTCGTCCATGTTGGCCCGCAAGGTGGCGCCGGCCCTGGCCGTGGGCTGCACCGTGGTGGCGAAACCGGCGACGGCGACGCCTTATTCGGGGCTGGCCTGGGCTGCGTTGGCGGAAGAGGTCGGCTTCCCGAAGGGCACTGTGAACATCCTCACCGGGTCGGCCCGCAAGATCGCGGGTGCGATGATGGAAAGCCCTGTGGTGCGCAAGATCACCTTCACCGGATCGACCGAAGTCGGCAAGGAACTGATCCGGCAAAGCGCTGATACCGTTAAGAAAGTTTCCATGGAACTGGGCGGCAACGCGCCTTTCATCGTGTTCGACGACGCCGATCTGGAACGCGCGGTCGAGGGGGCGATGGTCTCGAAATTCCGCAACGCCGGGCAGACCTGTGTCTGTGCCAACCGGATGTATGTGCAATCCGGCATCTATGATGCGTTCGTGGCGAAACTGGTCGAGAAAACCGAGGCGCTGAAGGTCGGCAACGGGCTGGACGATGGTGTTGAGCAGGGGCCGATGGTAGACATTGATGCCGTTGAAAAGGTTGAAGAATTCATCGCGGACGCGACGGCAAAGGGTGGCGTGGTCGCCACCGGCGGTGCGCGGCATGGCAATGGTGGCAGCTACTTTGCACCGACCGTGATCCAGAACGCCACGCAGGACATGAAATTCGCGCGGGAAGAGATCTTCGGTCCGCTCGCCCCGGTGTTCAAATTCGAGACCGAGGACGAGGCCATTTCGATGGCCAACGACACCGAGTTCGGGCTGGCCTGCTATGCCTATACCTCTGATTTATCAAGAGCTTTCCGGCTGAATGAAGGTCTGGAATACGGCATGATCGGCATCAACTCGGGCCTGATTACCACCGTGGAAGCGCCGTTTGGTGGTGTCAAGGAAAGCGGCATGGGCAAAGAGGGTGGCAGTCAGGGACTCGACGATTACCTGGACACAAAATACGTCTGCATCGACGGAATCTGAGGGTCGGATGCGGGGGGGCCTTACCCTGCCTTGCGGCCCCAAAAGGGGGTGTCGCCATGCGTGCACCCCCTGTACACCCCCCGTGCACCCCCCGTGCATACGAAATGCGGATCTCGGTCGGCGGGCCGGGCAAGGCGCGAGCGGAGAGAGATCCCTGCTTTCGCGGGGATGACAGGGTGTGGGGTGAAGGACGGCGCTGATCAGCCGCCGAGCGTGACGCCATAGGCGGCGGGGCCCGCCATGCGCAGGGATTGCCGGGCCAGCACCTTGCCCCCGGCGTCGCGGGCGACGCGGGTCAGGCACAGAAGGCCGGTGTGGCGGTCACAGGCGAGGGCCACGGAATCCCCCATCGTTGTGATGTCGGCATGTAGCCGGTCCTCGACCTGCGTGGGCGTCAGGGCGAGGTCTGCGAGCAGATCGAGAAAATCGGCAGGCTGATCCTCATCCAACGCGGGGATGAGGTCGATCGGGATCAGCACCTCTTCCAGCGCGAAGCGGTCGCCGCCGGATTTCAGGGTGCGGCTGAGGGCGTGGACCGGACCGGGGAAGAGCTTGGCTTCTTCGCCCTCGGGCGCGCGCTCGGTTACCTTGGCACGAAAGACCTCTAGCGGCAGAGGCGCGCCGTCGGGCAAGGTCAGGCGGTGGAAATCGGTGGGCGTCGCGGCGGCCGCGGTCGTCGGTTCTGCAACGATGGTGCCGCGTCCGGGTTTGCGGTGCAGATGGCCCGCGCTTTCCAGCGTCATCAGCGCGCGGCGCATGGTGCCTTGGCTGACGCCGAATTCTGCGGCCAGTTCGAATTCGTTGCCCAAGCGCGTGCCGACCGGCCAAACGCCGGTTTCGATCCGGCGCAGAACTTCGGTTTCGGCGGTCTTGTAGAGCGGAACACGCGCCATCATGGGTCTCCTCGTTACTTCTTATACATGAGTTAGGCCAGCATGGCGGTGCAGGTCAATTGAGATGGCCGATAAGCCGCGCATGGCGATCGAATGCGGCGATGGTTGCCCCCAATGTAGGCAGGTCTGCTGCTTCCATCATCGGAATCATCTTGGCAAAGGCCGCCGCGGTGCCAAGCGCATCGCCAATGGCGGTATGGCGGTCGGTCTCGGGGATGGTGATGGCGAGCCGGTCGCAGAGCGCGTCCAACGTGTGTTCCGCCGACTGGCCGTAGAGGATCGCCGACAGAAGCACGGTGTCGAGGATCGGCTGGTCAAAGCGCAGCCCGATCTCGGCCTCGCGCCGTTGCAGGAACGCCATGTCGAAAGGCGCGTTGTGGGCGACCAGAACGGCATTGTCGGCAAATCGGTGGAAACGGGCCAGTGCCTCGGCCACGCAGGGGGCGCCCCTGACCATGGCGTCGGTGATGTGGTGAACGGCAGTCGAGGCGGCGGGAATCTTGCGGCCCGGATCAACCAAAATGTCGAAGCGTTCCTCGGCCCGGATGCGCCCGTTGACCACCCGAACGGCGGCGATCTGGCAGATCTCGTCGACGGCGGGGTTCAGGCCGGTGGTCTCGGTGTCGAAGATGACGAAGTTGAGCTGTTTCAGCCGCGCCTCGGACAGTTCCGGTGGCAGGGCCGCGTGCAAAAGGTCGAAGTCATATTGCATGGCGCGGGCGGGACGCGGGGCGGTGGCGGCGGCCAGCGGCAGCGCGAGATGCAGCGCGGCGCGGCCTGCATCGCCGTGGGCAATCGTCACCTGTGTGGCATGGGTCGATTCCACGTCATGGCCCGAAAACCCGGTAAATCCGGGACTGAGTGGGGTCGAGAGCCAATCGTCCAGCGTATCGGCATCAGGTGTGGGAGAGGCGGCCTCCAGGCTGAGGGTGGCGGATTGCGCGCCCAGATCAGAGACCCTCACGGTCAGCGCGTCGGCGCCATGGCCGGTCCAGGCAAGGGCCAGCCGTTCGAGCAGGCGCGTCAGGGCGTAGCCATCGCACAGCACCCGGCGGGCGGGCAGGTCTTGGGTGATCTGCACGCCTTTGCGGGCGAGCCGCGACGCGACTGCGCCGCCAAGGTCGGACAGGGCCAGTGCTTCTTTCGGCCACCACGCCGCGTCGGTGGCCGATTTGCGCCCACTGACATCGCGCAGCAGGGTGCTCAGGGTCGTGCGTTCGGCCTCGGGCAGGGCGGGCAGGGTGGCCTCGGTCCCTTCGATCAGGCGATCGAGCAGCGCGGTGCGTTCGGCCCTGTGGCGCAGGTCGCTGGCCACGTCGTGCAGCGACAGCACATAGCCCGGAGTCGGCGTTTCCTGCCCGTCGAGATAGAGCAGCCGCATCCGGGCAGCGATCAGGCGTGCGCCATCCTCGGTCGCGCAGAGGATGTCGGCGGTGGCCTCGGGCGTGCCCTGTTGCAGGCGGGCATAGGCCTGCAGGATTGGGCCGGGTTTCAGCAGGTGGTGAATGGGGCGGTTGAGCACCAAGGCCTCGCTGTTGTCGAGCAATTCGACGGCGCGGGCGTTGTAGAGAGCGATGGTGTGGTCAGGCGTGCAGAACAGGACCCCGTCCGGCACCTCGGCCAAAAGGGTTTCCAGCCGCGATTTTTCCAGCGACAGGCGGGCGGTTTCCCGGCCCACGGCCATTGCCATGGCGTTGCGGGTTTCGGTCAGATGCGACGAGACGGCGGCGGCGGCCTGCCCCAGATCCCCCAGATAGCGGGTGGGGGCGTGGTCGATCGCGTGATCCACGTCGGCATGGGCGCGGGCGCGCAGGTCGGCGGCCAGCCGTTCGACCGGGCGCGCGACGTTTTCATCGAAAAGCACCCAGACCCATGTGGTCAGGCCCAGAATGGCGAAACAGGCGACGACGCCCGCGACGATGAAAGAGGACAGCGCCTCGGGTTCCGCCAGCCGGAGAAAGCCCAAGGTGAGGCCGCCGATGGTCAGGGCAGAGCCGCCAAGGGCGAGAAGCGCGAAGAACAGGAAGATCCGCAGGCGCAGACTGAGATGGGTCAACATTGGGGCGGGCCTCCTCCTCCCGCATCAATTGGTCAGGTCGTGGCCTCGTTGCAGACGGCGAGGCGCAGGGGATCGTTTTCGCGCAAGGCGATCCACGGGGCGTCGTCGGTCAGGCTGTCGAGCGACAGGTCGGGGCGGTCGATCAGGGTGAGTTGGCGGTTGCCGGTGCAATCCACGGCCATCGGCACTTCGGTCGTGGCGGCCCATCGGCCAAAGACATAAAGGTTCACCAGATGCAGGCCGGGGGCGTCTTCGTTGCTGCGGATGCCCGCGATGTCGACCGCGATGAAGCCATCGCGGTAGGGGCGCAGATAGGTCCAGGGCTGCCACCATGCCGAGCGTTCATGGGTGACGATGACCTCCATCCCTTCGGGCATCGAGCCAGTGGTGGTGTCATACCAGCCGTATTCGGTGGCGATGGTGGCCGCGATCATTGCGGCCCCGGCGCCGAGCGGGGTGATCCAGCCGGGCAGGCGGCGACCGGTGCCGAAACGCAGGGCAAGGGCAAGGCCCGCCCCGGCGAAGCCCGCGAAGATCACGGCGATGAGGGTCATCAGCATGGGGTGCGTTTCCTTGTCAGCTGAGGATGCCGCGGCCCTGACCGGCGGCGGATTGCATGGTTTTGACCACCACGAAAGCGTCGCGCAGGTGACTGCGTTCGAAATCGCTCAGGTCGGTGGGGGCCATGAAATTGTCGGGGGTGTCGCCGCGGCGGATCTGGCGGGCCTGGTGTTCCAGCCGGGCCTCGGCGATCATGTCATAGGCGTCGAGCAGGTCACGCCCGCCGGTCGGAGAGACTTGGCCGCCGTCTATTGCGGCCTCCAGCCGGGCGCGGGTGTTGGTCTGGGCCGACTGGCCCTGCAGGGCGTAGATGCGGCCAAGGTCCACGATGGGCCCGACACCGTTGTGCTTGAGGTCGATCTGGTTCTTGTGCTCGCCCGAGCGGACGGTGGCAAAACCGCGGAAGAGGCCAAGCGGCGGCGTGTGCTTGAGCGAGTTCGAGACCATGTGGGCCACGAAGATCGAGTTTCCGGCGGCTGCGGCCAGCGTGTCGGCCTGAAGGTCTGCAAACAGGCGTTCGTCGCCGCCGATGGGGCGCAAGTCGAACATGACGCTGGCCAGCATCTGCGCTTCGGGGTCGGGTTTGGCGATCCATTTCTGGAAATACTGTGTCCAGACGCGCAGGGGCTGCCGCCAGCGGTCGGCGGTGGCCATCATGTCGCCGGGGCAATAGAAATAGCCGCAGGCATCCAGCCCGTCCGAGACAAACGTGGCCAGCGCCTTGAAATAGGCATCATGCTGGGGCTGCATCGCGTCGTCGAGGATCAGGCAGTTGTCCTGATCGCTGACGCCGGTCTGTTCCTGCCGCCCCTGCGACCCGCAGGCAAGCCACAGGTAGGGCACGGGCGGCGGGCCGAGCTGCTCTTGGGCCATGGCCAGCAGGCGCCGGGTGGTGGCGTCGCCCACATCTGTGATCAGGCGAGTGACGACCTGATGGGCGTTGTGGCCACCGACCAGTTGCACCAGCAATTGCGGGATGCGCGCGACGATGCCGGTCAGATCGTCAACAGTGTCGGCGTCGGCGACATCCCGGATCAGCGCCGCAGAGGAGGTGGCCTGAAACCGCGTCAGGTCGGTCTGGGTCAGGATACCCACCAGCCTGCCGTCGTCGATCACCGGCATATGGGTGATGCGCCGCTCGACCATCACATGCAGCACGTCCGAGACGAGGGCCGAGGGTGGCAGCGACATGGGGTTCGCGGTCATAACGGCGCGCACAGGCGTGTCGGGGGCCAGTCCCTCGGCCAGCGCCTTGTTGGTCAGGTCGCGGGTGGTGACGATCCCGGTGACGGTGTCGCCTTGGGTGATCATCAGCGACGAGACGCCATGCTCGCGCATTGTCTGCGCGGCGGCGCGGATCGGGGTGTCGGGCGTGGCGGTATGGGGGGCGGGCGTCATCATGTCGGCCAGCCGCATGGTGGCCAGATCCTGACGCTTGGCGCGGGCGGGGCGGGTGCGGTCGAAGAACCGGGCGACGCGGGGGTGATCGGCAATCAGCGCGCGGAAGGTGTCGGCGGGAACGGCAATAAGCTGGCTGTCGCTGTCGGCGCGGGCAGTCGTGGCGGCCAGCCCGTCGCGCATCAGGCCCCGTTCGCCGAAAGAGTTGCGGGGACCGAGGATCGAAAGGAGCGCGCCGGACTCGTCGGTGATTTCAACGCGCCCGCGAATGATAAGGTAAAGCGCATCGAGCGGCGCGCCTTGGGGGTAGATCGTGGTCCCGGCGTCCACGTCCCGGCGCACCACGGTCTCGGCCAGATGGTCGAGCGCCTCGGGCGGCAGGCTATCGTAGGGATGGGTCAGGGCGAGGATTTCGCGGGTTGTCTGGGGCATTGGTCCGGCTCCCCCGGATGTAAAATGGCGCACCCCGGAGGGTCGGGATGCGCCGTTGTCCTGAACGGGGCCCGCGGTGTCGCAGGCCCTGTCTTGGCTAGGCCTCAGTGATCCTGAGCGGCGCCTGCACCGCGCGGCACGCGGATGCTTTCCACCAGATCGCGGATCTCTTGCGGCGGCTCGTCGGTCGCATTGGACACGAGGTAGGCCACGGCAAAGTTGATGACCGCCCCGATGGCACCGAACGAGGTCGACTTGACCGGTCCAAGCAGCGGATCGGCGTCGGTGAACGTGTTGGTGCCGGGGATGAAGAACCAGCCCTTGTGCAGGAAGATGTAGACAACGGTCACGATCAGACCGGCCAACATCCCGGCCACGGCGCCCTTGTTGTTCACCCGCTTGGAGAAGATCCCCATCATCAGCGCCGGGAAGATCGACGCAGCGGCCAGACCGAAGGCCAGAGCCACGGTTTGCGCGGCGAAGCCCGGCGGGTTGAGCCCGAGGTAGGTCGCCACTGCGATGGCACCGGCCATGGCGATACGGGCCGAAAGCAATTCAGCCTTTTCCGAGATGTTCGGATTGAGCTGACCCTTGATCAGATCGTGGCTGATGGCGCCCGAGATGGCCAGAAGCAGACCTGCCGCGGTGGACAGGGCGGCGGCCAGGCCACCGGCCGCGACCAGTGCGATCACCCAACCCGGCAGGTTGGCGATTTCGGGGTTGGCCAGCACGAGGATGTCGCGGTTCACGGTCAGTTCCGATCCGGCCCAGCCACGCTCTTCCGCCGTGGCGGCGAAGTCTGCGGAGCCTGCGTTATACCACTGGATCAGGCCGTCGCCATTGGCGTCTTGGAAGCTGAGCAGACCGGTGACTTCCCAGTTCTGCATCCACTCGGGGCGATCGTCGTAGGCGATCGGGG
The DNA here is from genome assembly GCF_001879715.1 of Nioella nitratireducens. Classification (GTDB taxonomy): domain Bacteria; phylum Pseudomonadota; class Alphaproteobacteria; order Rhodobacterales; family Rhodobacteraceae; genus Nioella; species Nioella nitratireducens. Next base: position 166,153 of record NZ_MNBW01000006.1, read on the forward strand.
CCTCGGTGGTGCCATTGGGATAGACGGTGTCGATCAGGTTCAGGCGAGCCATCGCGCCCACGGCCGGAGCGGTGAGATAGAGCAGCGCGATGAAGACCAGCGCCCAACCGGCGGACCAGCGTGCGTCGGCCACTTTCGGCACGGTGAAGAAGCGGATGATGACGTGGGGCAGGCCCGCGGTGCCGATCATCAGCGACATGGTGAACAGGAACATGTCGAAGGTGTTGGAGTGATGGCCGGTGTATTCGGCAAACCCAAGCTCTTGCACGACCTGGTCAAGGCGTTCCAGCAGCGGCTGACCCGAGGCGACATGATCCGAGAACAGGCCAAGGGCCGGGATCGGGTTGCCCGTCAGTTGCAGCGAGATGAAGATCGCCGGGATGGTGTAGGCGACGATCAACACGCAATACTGTGCGACCTGCGTGTAGGTCACGCCCTTCATGCCGCCGAGAACGGCATACATGAAGACGATGGCGGCACCGATATAGAGGCCGGTCGCGTTGTCCACTTCGAGAAAGCGCGAGAAGGCCACGCCGACGCCGGTCATCTGACCGATCACGTAGGTGACGGAGGCGACGATCAGGCAGACCACGGCCACCACGCGGGCGGTCGGGCTGTAGAAGCGGTCGCCGATGAATTCCGGCACGGTGAACTTGCCGAACTTGCGCAGGTAGGGCGCAAGCAGCATGGCGAGCAGCACGTAGCCGCCGGTCCAGCCCATCAGGTAGGTGGAGTTGTCGTAGCCGGTAAAGGCGATGAGACCCGCCATCGAGATAAACGAGGCCGCCGACATCCAGTCAGCCGCCGTTGCCATCCCGTTGGTGACGGGGTGAACGCCGCGTCCGGCGGCGTAAAATTCAGACGTGGACCCTGCGCGGGCCCAGATCGCGATACCGATGTAGAGCGCGAATGTGGCGCCCACAAAGATAAGGTTGAGAGTATACTGTTCCATGTTCCCGTGTCGTCCTTACTCTTCGTCCACGCCGTGTTGCTTATCGAGCGTGTTCATCCGCCAGGCGTAGAAGAAGATCAGCGCGAGGAAGACGAGGATGGAGCCTTGTTGGGCAAACCAGAAGCCCAGATCGGTGCCGCCAACCGCGATGCCGGACAGCATCGGGCGCAGCAGGATACCGAAACCGAACGAGACAACCGCCCAGATCACCAGGCAGATGGCGACCAGACGCATGTTCGCGGACCAGTACTCATTGTTAGATGGCGAATCAGCCATTATGTTACTCCCACTTGTTGAGGATGATCCGGGATGGACTCCGACCCCCGCCCCGGACCCTTGATATCGCGGGCGCCCCTCAGAAGGGCGCCCGTGACGTTTGTCAGGCCGCCGTGACCTCGGTCACGATGGCACCAAGGCTGGCGGCGATATCGCCGATGTCGCCCATGGCGTGGACCCGGCTCAGCGCACCACGGTTGTCGTAGTAGCTGATCAGCGGGGCGGTCTGTGCGTGGTATGCCGACAGGCGCGTGCGCACCGTGTCTGCATTGTCATCCGCGCGGCGTTTGAACTCGTTACTCTGGCACTTGTCACAAACGCCTACGGTGGCGGGCTGCTTGAACTCGTCATGATAGCCTTCGCCACAAGTCGAACAGGTGTATCGCCCGGATACGCGGGCCACCATCGCCTCGTCATCCACGTCGAGGCTGATCGCGGCGTCGATCTTTTGCCCGCGATCCGCGAGCAGTTCGTCAAGCGCCGCGGCCTGCGCCTCGGTTCGGGGAAAGCCGTCGAGGATTGTTCCCTTGGTCACATCTGGCTGGTCGAGCCGGTCGGACAGGATGGCGATGACGATCTCGTCGGAAACGAGGTCGCCCTTCTCCATCACCGCCTTGGCGGCGGTGCCGGCCGCTGTGCCCTTGGCCACGGCGTCGCGCAGCAGATCCCCGGTGGAGAGCTGCACGAGGCCGAAGGTATCTTCCAGCATACGGGCCTGGGTGCCCTTCCCGGCGCCCGGAGGGCCGAGAAGGATCAGGTTGACGGGGCGGGTCATGGTCTGTGTGGTCATGACAACGCCTTACTTTACGGCCCGGTTCTCGATCAGTTCGTCCACGACGGACGGATCTGCGAGGGTCGAGGTATCGCCAAGGCTGCCGAAGTCGTTTTCGGCGATCTTGCGCAGGATGCGGCGCATGATCTTGCCCGAGCGGGTCTTGGGCAGGCCGGGGGCCCACTGGATGACATCGGGTTTGGCGATCGGGCCGATTTCGGTGCGGACCCAATCCGAGAGCGTCTTTTTCAGCTCGTCCGACGGGGTTTCATCGTTCATCAGCGTGACATAGCAGTAGATGCCTTGCCCCTTGACAGGATGCGGATAGCCCACAACGGCGGCCTCGGACACGGTTTCGTGCGCCACCAGTGCGCTTTCGACCTCGGCGGTGCCCATGCGGTGACCGGAAACGTTGATCACGTCATCGACGCGGCCGGTGATCCAGTAGTCGCCGTCCTCGTCGCGGCGGCAGCCGTCGCCCGAGAAGTAGTAGCCCTTGTAGTCCGAGAAGTAGGTTTTCACGAAGCGGTCGTGATCGCCGTAGACGGTGCGCATCTGGCCCGGCCAGCTATCGGCCAGCACAAGCACGCCCTCGACGCCGTTGCCTTCGACGACGTCGCCCGTGGTCGGGTCGAGCACGAGCGGCTTGACGCCAAAGAACGGCTTTTGCGCCGCGCCGGGCTTGAGGTCATGGGCACCGGGCAGCGGGGTCATCATGTGACCGCCGGTTTCCGTCTGCCACCATGTATCGACGATCGGGCAGTTCCCCTTGCCGACATTCTCGTTGTACCAGTTCCACGCTTCGGGGTTGATGGGTTCGCCCACCGAGCCGAGGATCTTGAGATCGGACAGGTCGTATTTCTCGACGAATTCCGTTCCCTTGCCCATCAGCGCGCGGATCGCGGTGGGGGCGGTGTAGAACTGGTTGACCTTGTGCTTTTCACAGACGGCCCAGAAGCGGCCGGCATCGGGGTAGGTCGGCACGCCTTCGAACATCAGCGTGATCGCGCCGTTGGCCAGCGGGCCATAGACGATATAGCTGTGGCCAGTGACCCAGCCCACGTCCGCGGTGCACCAGAACACGTCGCCATCCTTGTAGTCGAAGACGTATTCGTGGGTCATCGAGGCATAAACGAGGTAGCCGCCGGTGGTGTGCACCACGCCCTTGGGCTGCCCGGTCGAGCCCGAGGTGTAGAGGATGAACAGCGGATCTTCGGCGTTCATCTCTTCCGGCGGGCAGTCTGCGCTGACCGTGGCGGCAAGGTCGTGATACCAGTGGTCGCGGTCGGCAACCCAGGCCACCTGATCGCCGGTGCGCTTGACCACGAGGCATTTCACATGGTCATCGCAATGCAGGAGCGCCTTGTTGACGTTGTCTTTCAGCTCGGTGACACGCCCGCCGCGCGGGGCGCCATCGGAGGTGATGACCAGCTTGGCCCCACACCCGTTGATCCGCGCAGACAGCGCATCGGGAGAGAACCCGGCGAAGACGATGGAATGCACGGCGCCAATGCGGGCGCAGGCCAGCATGGCATAGGCGGCGGCCGGGATCATCGGCAGGTAGATGACGACGCGGTCACCTTTGCCCACGCCCATTTCCTTGAGGACGTTGGCGAAACGGCCCACTTCCTCGGACAGTTGATTGTAGGTGATGTGCTGCGCATCGTCGCCCGGTTCATCGGGCTCGAAAATGATCGCGGTCTGGTCGCCACGGGTGGCCAAGTGCCGGTCGATGCAGTTGGCGGCGACGTTCAGGGTGCCGTCTTCGTACCATTTGATATGGACGTTGTCGAAGTCATAGGACGTATCCTTGACCTTGGTGTAGGGCTTGATCCAGTCGATGCGGCGCCCATGCTCGCCCCAGAACCCTTCGGGGTCGTTGATCGAGGCGGCATACATCTCGTTGTACTTGGCCAGGTCGATATGCGCGTCCTTGAGCAGTCCGGGCATCATGTCAGTGTCGTTGGACAATGGTCTCTCCCTTGAAAGGTGCCGGTTCCTGTCCCAGCAGATGACACGTTGAACCGGGGCGGAGGGCGGATGCCTTCCACGTGTCCTGCTATGTCGGGCGGGTGCCCACTACGTGCGAAGCTAACCCAATTCCCACAGCCCCGAAGGGCGAATGTCGGTGATTGGCCTCCCCCAACCAGTGTATTGCCGTCGTGGCCGTCGCGAAACCCTGTCCTCACGCGGGTTTCGCGCCATGCGGGCAACTGATGCGCAAAGTTGCGCGTCCCTCGCTGGGAAACTTACAAAATTTCGTGAGCGCGGGAACTGTTGCCTTGGGGGCGGGCGGTGTTCTGTAAGAGTTTTTCTAATGACGCAGCGGCAGTTGTAAAAATGTTTACATTTTTCGTTGAATATTTCGTAATATCAAGGAGTAGGAATATGGCATACAAAGGATATGCTTTTGAAAATATTGCGTCATGCCGCGCCGGTGCGGTGCGGCGATTGCCGTTGCCAAGTCTGTTTGCGCTACCGGTTTGCATGGCTGTCATGGAATCGCGGGGCCGTCAGACCTCGGACAGCAGCCGGAACCGGCCTTCAAGCCACGGCATCTTGAGCAGCCCCGGTTCCGTAAAGTGGTGGTCGATCAGGTCGCGGGCAATGGCGGCAATCTGTTCTGGTACATCGCCGGTCCAGTCCCCTGCCGCGCACAGAACGATGCGGCGCGAAAACCCTTCGAAGGGCAGCGGGTGGGCGTCAATGGACTCGAGAAAGCGGCCAGCGCGCATCAGGCTGACGGGGGTCGTGATTGTCCAGCCGGTCCCGCCCGCCACAAGAGCGCTGATCGACTGATTGCTGTCCAGTTCGAACCGGTTCGGGATCGACAGCCCCTGCCGCATCAGCGAGGCTTCGATCTGCTGGCCCATCACCTGATCCTGATCGCGGCGCAACAACCGCAGATGCGACAGCGCCGCCACGCCGCCCGAAATGTCGGTGCCGCGCGGAACAGCAAGGATGTAGGGATCTTCCACCAGTGGATGCAGGGTGACGCCATTGGGCAAGTCGCGGCTCTCGGCACAGATGGCCATGTCGAGCGTGCTGCGCCCGATCATTGCCAACAGCGTGTGGCTGGGGCCGGTGTTCAGCCGAAAGACGCAGTTCTGCATGGTTTCGGCCAGCCGTGCCGTCAGGGTCGGGGTCACTTCGTTCTCGAAATCCTCGATCACGCCAAGCCGCAGGGCCGAGACCGCCGACAGGTCAAGCGTGGTCAGGTCGCGTTGCCCGGTGCGCAACGCGCCGAGCGCCGCCTCGACATGGCGCAGGAACTGGCGGCCCGCCGGGGTCAGCGTCATCGGGCGGCGGCCCTGATCGACCAGCGGCAGGCCCACGGCCTGATTGAGGTTCTTGAGCTGTTGCGAAACGGCGGGCGCACTCATCCCCAGGCGGCGGGCAGCCTCGCCGACCGATCCGGTTTCCGCGAGTGCCTCGAACACTTCGAGGCCGCGAATGGAGACACCTTTCAGAACGCCGCCCATGCCTTGCCATTTCCTGTGGCCCGGGCGCGCGGCCTCAGGCTGTTATGATTTTTTCTAGCAGGCCGAGGGGCACCGCGATACCGGCTTTCTCGTCCGCCACGGGCGGAAGGGGCGAGACCGTGGGGACCGGCAGGTCGGCGCGCAGGGCGATGATCCGGTGGCTCAGGCGAAAGGGCGCGCCAAGGGGGCCTTCGAAGGGCGGGACCGTGCCGCCATCGGCGCCGGTCCGGTGCAGCGCGCCCGGCAGGCGCGGGTCCGAGGCCCCGAGCCCGTGGGTCCGATGCGCGATTTCCAGCCGCAGGGTGCCATTGGGGTTGGGGCAGGGCGTCAATCCGGCGACAATGGCAATGCCGTGCAGGCCTGCGACCGCGAGCCTGTCAAATCCGCTGGCAGGGCTGGCCAGCGGATAGGCGTTGTGGATCGCCAAGGTCGCCACCCCAAGCTGGCGCGCCCGGTCGATCAGGTCAATCAGGCCAAGCGCCACGGCGGGGCAGGCAAAGCCGCCGCCCGCGTCAACGGTGATCGCGCCGGGGGCGATGTCGGTCAGGCGCGGCGCGGCCCCGCCCGAGACCCGGCCACAGCGCAAGTGTTCGATCATGTGGGGCAAAAGGCCAAGCCCGATCCGGCGGTGCCCGCGCCGCTCGGTGGCCAGCACGTTTCGGGCAACGGCATCTGCGGCGGATCGGGAAAGGCCGGCACGGGTCAGGCTGTCCTGCACGAGGGCCAGAAGATCGGCGGCGGCCAGATGCTGCTCTTCTCCAAGGTCCTTCATCGGCGGTTCCCCACCCTTTCAATGCCGGTTCCCGTGACTGTAGAGACCGAACCGCGCGGCTGTCCACGGCGCAACGGCCGCAGTCCCCGGTTTTCTGATCGTCAGGCGTAGAGGAATTCGATCGCCCCGTCGGGCAGGATCGCGGCGGTGCACAGCAAGCCGGTTTCCCAAGCGCCGGTATCGACACAGATGCGCCCGTCTTCCAGCACCGGCCCGCTGCCCGGCACATGGCCATGCACGACCCATGTGTCATCGGCGCGGGGGCGGCTGTCGAACTCGGGGTGGCCCCAGAGCAGGACGCGTGGTGACTGCTGGTCCATCGGGTGCTGCGGATCGGCCCCGGCATGGACCACCCAGAGATTGCCGGACGACCAGGACAGCGGCAGATCGGCCATCCACTCGCGCAGGGCCGGGGCCATGTGCCGGGTCAGCTCCTGCGCCTCGTGGCGGAACAGGTCGGGCGGGCAGCCGGGTTCGAGCTGGCTGGTGTGCAGGCCGAAACTGTCCAGCGTCGCCCGCGCGCCGCTGCGCAGCCAACGCGGCCCGCGAATGGCGGGATCGGCGAGGAAATCGAGCAACATGCGTTCGTGGTTGCCCATCAGGCAGGTCACGTTCTGGGGCAATTCCTTGGACAGTTCCCAAACCCGAGTCAGCACCGTGGCGCTGTCATGTCCGTGGTCGATATAGTCCCCGACGAAGACCACATGCGGATTGCGCGCATTGATCCGGCCCACATGTTCGTCGATCTTGTCGAGGGCACGCTCCAGCAGGTCGGAACGGCCGTGCAGATCCCCCACCACGTAGGTGGGAAAGTCGGGATGCGGGCGTTCGTCCCGAGCGGGGCCCGTGGCCGCGGCGGGTGCGGCACGGGAAAAGACATGGCCGAGTCTGCGGATCATGTTCTAGCACTTGCGGTGGTGCGCCTGGAAAAACAAGAGGCCGTGAACAGGCTGCGGCACTGCATCCTGGCTCTACCCCCCCGCGCGCAGGACAGAGGCAGGGCGTTGTGCCAGTGGGCGCAGGGCAAAGGCAAGCCCGGCCAGAAGGGTCGCAAGCGCCCCGCCCGCCACGATGGCCAGAGCCGAGGGCAGATGGAAGGCAAAGGCGGTCTCCATTACGAAATGGCTGACGGCCCATCCGCCAAGGCCCCCGGCGGCCACGGCGACCAGACCGGCCGCCGCCCCTGACAGCAGCGACCGCAGGGCGAAGCTGAGCAGGACATGGCGGCCCGTCGCCCCGAGGGTCTTGAGAATGGCGGCCTCGTAGGCGCGGGCGCGCTCGCCCGCCGCCGCCGCGCCGATCAGCACCATGAAACCGGTCACAAGCGTTGCCGCCGCGCCCCATGCCGTCGCCGCCGCGATGCCAGAGAGGGCACTGGCCACTTGGTCGATGGCGTCGCGCACCCGGATCGCGGTGATGTTCGGGGCAAGGTCCGACACGGCGCGCAGGATACGGCCCTCGCCCTCGGGCGTGGTGTAGACCGTGGCAATATGGGTGTGCGGCGCGCCGCGCAGGGCATTGGGCGACATCGTCATGATAAAGCCGATGCCCGCGTTCGAAAAATCGACCTCGCGCAGGGCGGCGATGGTGGCCGTGATCTCGCGCCCCAGCACGTTGACGGTGATGGTGTCGCCGAGGCCGAGGCCCATTTCCCGCGCCTCTTCGGCGGCAAAGGCCATCAGCGGCGGGCCGTCATGGTCGTCGGGCCACCATTGTCCTGCGGTGATTTCGGACGCGGGCGGGGCCGTATCGCGATAGGTCAGGCCCCGGTCGCCGCGCAGCACCCAGTGGTTGCCCGCCACCTCGCGCGCCGGGCGGTCGTTGATCCGGGTGATGACGCCGCGCAGGATCGGGGCGGTTTCGACGCGCGTCACATCCGGGTCGGCGGCGGCAAGGTCGAGGAACGGCTGCAACTGGTCGGGCTGGATGTCGATGAAGAAGAAAGATGGGGCAACCTGCGGCAGATCGCGCTGGATCGCGGCGCGCAGGTTGGTGTCGATCTGGCCCACGGCGGCCAGAACCGACAGGCCGAGGCCAAGCGACAGCACGACGCTGGCCGCCTCTGACCCCGGTGCGCCGACCGCGCCAAGGGCAAGGCGCAGGGCGCTGCGGCCCCGGACCCACCGGCTGCGCGACAGCCGCCGGGCGACAAGGCGCAACAGCAGCGCCGAAAACGACAGAACCAGCAACGCCACCCCGATGGCCGCCGCCGTCCACAGGGCCAGTTCCGGCAGGCCGGACAGCCATGCCGCGGCCCCGACCAAGCCACCGACAAGCAGAGCCGTCATCAGCAGGACCGGCCAGCGGGGCCAGCGTTTGCGATGCTCTGCGGCGTCCCGGTAAAGCGCGGCAGGGCGGATCTGTTCGACCCGCGCCAGTGGCCAGAGGGTAAAGATCAACGCGGTCAGCAGCCCATAAAGCCCGGCTTCGGCCAGCGGGCCGGGGGTCAGGCCGACGTCAGCCGGGATCGGCAGGTTCGCCGCGATCAGCGGGGCCAGCCCCAAGGGCAGAACCGCGCCGAGGATCAGGCCGAGCAAGACCCCGAGCAGCGACATCGCGCCGATCTGAAAGAAATAGGCGGTAAAAAGGGTGCGCCGCGTGGCCCCGAGCGTCTTGAGCGTGGCGATAATCTCGGTCTTGCCCGCCAGATAGCTGCGCACGGCTGCGGAAATGCCGACCCCGCCCACGGCAAGCCCGGCCAGACCGACCAGCACCAGAAATGCCCCGATCCGGTCGACAAAGCGGCCAAGGGACGGGGCGGCGTTGCGCGAGTCCTTCCAACGCAGGCCATCGTCGCCAAAGCGCCGCGCCGCCTGACGGTTCAGATCGGCCAGGTCGGCCTCGGGCGGCAGGCGCAGGCGGTATTGGCTGGTATACAGCGTTCCGGGGGCCACCAGACCGGAGTCTTGCAGCGACTCAAGCCGCACCAGGGTGCGCGGACCGGGGCCGAAATTGCCACCTGCCATGTCGGGTTCATTCGTCAGCGCGGCGCGCAGGGCAAAGGTTTGGGTGCCAAGGGTGAAGGTATCGCCAATGTCCAGCCCGAGCTGCGCAATAAGGGTCGGGTGCATCACCGCGCCGGGGTAATCGGTTGTGGCCAGGGCCTGTCCCAGCGGGATGGCCGGGTCGAGGCCCACCTGCCCGTAGAGCGGATAGAGGCCGTCGATTGCCCTGATCTGTGTCAGGCCGCGCGCTGTTTCGCCCCCCTGTGCCACCACGGCCATGGAGCGGAAATCGACGGTTTGCGAGACGGCGTTGGCGTGGTTGGCCATCCAGCGCGCCTCGGCCTCGCTGGCCATGCGCATGGTAAAGCTCAGTTCCGCATCGCCGCCAAGGATCACCGCGCCCTGGTTCGACAGGCCGGTCTGCACCGCCTCTCGGACAGAGCCGACGGCTGCGATGGCTGCAACCCCAAGCGTCAGGCAGGCAAGGAAGATGCGAAAGCCGCGCAGCCCGCCGCGAAGGTCGCGCAGAGCGATGCGCAGGGCGGCCCTCATTCAGCGGCGTCCGACAACGGGCTGGTGTCCAGCCGGCCATCACGCAGGCGGATCACCCGGTCGCAGCGCGCGGCAAGGTCCGGTGCGTGGGTGACCATGACCAGCGTCGCCTCGTGCCGGTCGCGCAGCGCGAAAAGCAGGTCCATGATCGCGCGGCCGTTGGCCTCGTCTAGATTGCCGGTGGGTTCATCGGCCAGCAAAAGCCGGGGGCGGGGGGCCGCGGCACGGGCCAGCGCCACGCGCTGTTGTTCGCCACCCGAAAGCTGGCCGGGATAATGCCCCATGCGGTCGCCAAGCCCCACGGCCTGCAACTCTTCTGCCGCGCGGTCAAAGGCATCGCTGCGGCCCGCCAGTTCCAGCGGGGTGGCCACGTTTTCCAGCGCCGTCATCGTCGGAATCAGGTGGAAGCTTTGAAACACCACCCCCATATTGTCCCTGCGAAGGCGCGCGAGCCGGTCTTCGGACAGGGCCGTCAGGTCTTGGCCGAGGGCGTTGACCCCGCCGCCCGTGGCACGTTCCAGCCCGCCCATCAGCATAAGGAGTGACGACTTGCCAGACCCAGACGGCCCCACCAGCCCAAGCGTTTCACCCGCCCTGACCTGCAAGGTGATGCCACGCAGGATATCGACCCGCCCGGCATTGCCGTTGAGGGTCAGGCTTGCGTCCCTCAGGGACAGGATCGGGTCGGTCATCCGGGGCCTCCGCGGCGTGGTCTCTCTTCGATATGGCACCGGCGGGCGGATCGGCAAGGCGGTGGTGCTGGCACTGGGGCTGTTGGCCGCGCCTGCCGCGCAGGCGGACGAGGTGGTGATCGCCGCCTTGGGCGACAGCCTGACCCAAGGTTATGGCCTGCCTGCCGAAGAGGGGTTGGTGCCGCAACTGGAACGCTGGTTGCAGGAACGGGGCCATGACGTGCGGCTGATCAATGCGGGCGTGTCCGGCGATACCACCGCCGGCGGCCTGTCGCGGGTGGGCTGGACGCTGAGTGATGACGTGGACGGGATGATCGTGACACTCGGGGGAAATGACCTGCTGCGCGGGTTGCCGCCCGAGGCGGCGCGCGAAAACCTGAGGGGTATTCTGGATGCAGCAACTGCGCGCGGGGTGGAGGTGCTGCTGGTGGGAATGCAGGCCCCCCTGAACTACGGCCCCGACTACAAGGCCGCCTTCGATGCGATCTATCCCGATCTGGCGGCGGAATATGACACGCTTTACGTCGAGAGCTTCCTCGCCCCGATCATCGACGCCCCGGACCCTCGGTTGTTGATGCAGGCCGACGGCCTGCACCCCAATGCAACGGGCGTGGCGGTCGTGGTGGCGGCGCTTGGCCCACCGGTCGAGGCCCTGATTGATCGGGTTGCGGTGGCGGGCCGGTAGGGTTTGCCCGCCCTGAAAACCCGTGAACACCCCAGAGCGTGGCGCGTGACCCGCCGGGTGCAGGACGATATGCAGTGCAGACGAGGGGCGATGCCCTGCCCCAAGGGCCCGGACCCAAGAGCGAGGAGATTGCCATGAGCGAACCAGCCGATGCCGCCCACCGCCGCGCGATTGCGCCGGTGATCTGCTATCCGACCGAGACCTTGCCGCGCCTGCCCGATGCGCAGGCAGCCCGCGCGCGGGAGGCATGGCAAAAGGTCGACGAGGTCGTCGTTCCACCGCGCGAGGCGGCCAGTTTCAAAGTCCAGGCCGGGCAGGCCTTTCGGATTTCCTCGGTTGACGGTCCGCAGGTGGGTGACCTCAATTTGTGGAATTTGACCAATTTTTCCGAGCGGTTCTATTCCGGTAAAACCCGCGCCCTGCATGGCACGCATGTGACCACGGGGGACCGGCTGTGGTCGTCGTTCCCGGCGCTTCGGCCGATGGCGACGATCCTTGCCGACAGTCTGGACTGGTACGGAATGGATGGCTTTGGCGGCTCGGTCCATGACGTGATCGGCACCCGCTGCGATCCTTATACCCACAACCTGCTGGCGGGGGGGCAGTATCACCACTGCTGCCATTCCAACCTGACCCGCGCCTTTGCCGATGCGACCGGGGCAAGCCTTGCCGAAGCGGAACACCATGTGCATGACGTTCTGAACGTCTTTATGTGCACCGGGTTCACCCGCGACACCGGTCAGTATTTCATGAAGGCCAGCCCCGTGCGCCCCGGCGATCACCTCGATTTTCTGGCCGAGATCGACCTGCTTGGCGCGCTGTCGGCCTGCCCCGGCGGGGATTGCAGCGCCGAGCATTCGTCGGACAGTGCGGCCTGCTATCCGCTGCTGGTCGAAGTGTTCGAAACCGCCCTGACGCCCGATTGGTTGACGCCACCGCTCAACGGCTATGACCGCAGCCACGGGCGCTGAGCGGCGCCCCTTGAAAACTTGATCAAAAACCGCGTCTGACAGCCCGGAAATTATTTTGCCGTGTGGGGAAAAATTCCTTGCAACGACTCGGCAAAACCTCCAAATGCCCGCCCACAAGACGCCAACGCACGCGCCTCTGTCATGGGTGGTTCCTTCCACCGCAGTTACGTAGCGACGGTAACGTCTCCGAACGTGAACTTTGCCGCCCTTTGATGGGCCAGGTCTGTTGGAGATGACCATGACCGCTATGCTGACCGATTTCTCGGAACCCTTCGTCGTTGCAAACCGCTCGCGCGCGGAAGCCTATATTGCCGCGCATGAGTTCGACCGTCCGACCCTCGTCGTCGATACCGAGGCCGTGGCCGACCGCTTCGGCGCGCTGTCGCGCGGTCTGGGCGACGCCCGCATCCACTATGCCGTCAAGGCCAACCCGGAACCGGCCATCGTGTCGCGCCTCGTGGCGCTTGGCTCGGGCTTCGACGCCGCCAGCCGCGCCGAAATCGAGCTGTGCCTTGAGCAGGGCGCAGACCCGTCGCAGGTGTCGTTCGGCAACACCGTCAAGAAGCCGCGCGACATTGCCTATGCCCACGCACAAGGCATTCGCCTGTTTGCCGCAGACGCGGAAGAAGAGCTGGAAAAAATCGCCGAACATGCCCCCGGCGCGCAGGTCTACATCCGCCTGATCGTGGAATTCTCGCAAGCCGACTGGCCGTTGACCCGCAAATTCGGCTGCGCGCGCGCGTCTCTGCTGCCGCTTTTTGCCCGCGCCGTCGAACTGGGATTGGAGCCCGTGGGCCTGTCCTTCCATGTCGGCTCGCAAACGCGCCGCGCCGCGATGTGGGCGGGGATCCTCGACGAGGTGTCCGAAAGCTGGTCGGCCTTGGAAATGGCAGGCTACGCGCCGTGGTTGCTGAACATCGGTGGCGGCTTCCCGGCCTTCTACGGTGAAGCGGTCGATGGCCCCGAGGCCTATGGCCGCGAGGTGCGCCGCCTGATCGCCTCCCGGTTCGGCGAAACCCCGGTGGTCATGGCAGAGCCGGGCCGTGGGCTGGTGGCCGAAGCGGGCGCAATCGCCGCCGAGGTTCTGCTGGTCTCGCGTAAATCGGAGAACGATCTGCACCGTTGGGTGTTCCTCGACATTGGCAAGTTCTCGGGCCTGGCCGAAACGATGGACGAGGCGATCCGTTACCAGTTTCTGACCGACCGCGACGACGATGCCATGGGCGCCTGTATCCTTGCCGGGCCGTCCTGCGACAGCGCCGACGTGTTGTATGAAAAGCGTCCCGTTTTCCTGCCGCAAAGCCTGCGCGCGGGCGACCGGATCGTGATCCGTTGCTGCGGTGCCTATACCACGACGTATGCCTCGATCGGCTTCAACGGCTTCCCGCCGCTGGATGTTGTCGTGATCTGATCTGCGTTCAGGGGCGGGCTTCAGGCGAAGGCCGCCTCCAACGCGATCTGCACCATATCGGCAAAGCTGGACTGGCGGTCTTCCGACGGCAGGGCCTCTTCCGTCAGCAGGTGATCCGAAACGGTCAGCACCGCCAACGCGCGGCACCCATAGCGGGCGGCGACGGTGTATAGCTCTGCCGCCTCCATCTCGACTGCCAGGATGCCGTGGCGCGTCATCTGGTCGTTCAGGTCGGGCCGTTCGTCGTAAAACACGTCCGCCGAGTAGATGCCGCCCACATGCACCCCGCAATCCAGCTTGCCGGCCGCTGAAAAGGCCGCTTGCAACAGCCCGTAATCGGCGCAGGGCGCGTAGTTCAATTCCTTGAAGAACCCGCGCGACGGGGTCGACAGGCTGGACGCGGTCATTGCCAGAACCACGTCACGCAATTTGACCTGAGGCTGCATCGCGCCAGCAGACCCGATCCGCACCAGCGTCTTGGCGCCATAGTCGCGGATCAGTTCATTGGCGTAGATCGACAGGCTCGGCATTCCCATGCCCGAGCCGTGAATGGTGACCCGGTGACCATTCCATTCGCCGGTAAATCCCAGCATTCCGCGCGTTTGGTTCACGCAAACCGGATTTTCCAGGAACGTCTCGGCCGCCCATTTCGCGCGCAGCGGGTCGCCGGGCATGAGAACGGTTTCGGCAATTTCGCCGGGGGCGGCACTGATATGAATGGTCATTGGGGCCTCATCTCGTCGCGGTTCATGGCTATCCTGCCCGAGGCCGGCGCGATGGGGAAGGGGCGACCCTGCGGCGGGCTGAAAAACAAAGCGGCCCCGGAAGGAGATGTCCTGCCGGGGCTGCTGTCGGAGTGCTGTGCTCGGTGCTCAGATTTCCAGGTCGGCGGGCGAGTTACCCGCTGCGATGGCCGCTTTATACCAAGCCGGTTGGCGACCGCGGCCACTCCAGGTTTGCGAGGGGTCTTCCGGATTGCGGAACTTCGGAACCGAGGTTTTGCCAGCGGCCTTGCGGCCAAGGATTTCATCCAGTGAAAACCCATGTTCCTGTGCCGCCTTTTGGGCTGCGGCAAGGGCCGCTTCCTTCTGGCGCTTTTCGAAGCTGGCCAGAGCCTTTTCAACACCCTTGCGAAGGGCGGTCAATTCTTCCTTGGTCATGGAATCAAGGTCGATTGTCATTTTATTCTCCCGACTTTTGTAACCAAATTGACTATTCCTAACGGTATCGAGAATCAATTGATAAAATGAAGACCTGTCTAAAAGTATAAGTCCATAAAAAAGAACACCCCGTTCTGTTTCCAGACGGGGTGCCCTGACCTGACTAGGGGAAAGCGTTATTCGGCAGCGACCGACGGGGCATCGAGCAGGTGCACGATGTCCATCATGATCCGGTTCAGTTCGAAATCCTTTGGGGTGTAGACGCGGGTCACGCCAATGGAGAGCAGCGTTTTTGCGTCGTCTTCCGGAATGATGCCGCCCACCATCACCGGGATATGCCCCAACCCGGCAGCGGCAAGTTGATCCATCACATCGTGGATCAAGGGAATGTGGCTACCCGAAAGTATAGAAAGCCCGATCACATGGGGCTCTTCCGATTTCACGGCATTCACAATTTGATCGGGGGACAGGCGAATTCCCTCGTAGGAGATATCCATGCCGCAATCGCGCGCCCGAAACGCAATTTGCTCGGCGCCATTGGAATGGCCGTCCAGACCGGGTTTGCCGACAAGGAACTTCAACCGGCGTCCCAACTTGTCCGACACGGCGTCCACGGCTGCGCGGATCTCGTCCAGCCCTTCGGTCTTGTTCGACACCGCCCGCGCGACGCCGGTGGGGCCACGGTATTCGCCATGGACCTGCCGCATCACGTCGGCCCATTCGCCGGTCGTGGCCCCCGCCTTGGCCGCCGCGATTGACGCGGGCATCACGTTTTCGCCTGCGTCGGCCACGCGGCGCAATTCCTCCAGCGCGGCGGTGACGGCCTCGGCGTCTCGCGCGGACCGCCACGCCTCCAGCCGGGCGATCTGGTCGGCCTCGACACCGGGATCGACCGTCATGATGCCGCCATCCGCGTCCATCAGCGGCGACGGCTCGCTCTCGGTGTATTTGTTGACGCCTACGACCACGGTTTCGCCGCGCTCGATGGCGTTTACCCGGTCGGCGTTCGAGTCCACGAGGCGGCCTTTCATATAGTCGATGGCCGCAATGGCCCCGCCCATCGAGTCGAGATTGGCCAGTTCGGCCCGCGCGCCCGTCTTCAAGGCCTCGACTTTGGCATCCACCACCGGGTTGCCGTCGAAAAGATCGCCGTATTCCAGAAGGTCGGTTTCATAGGCCATGATCTGCTGCATCCGCATCGACCATTGCTGATCCCATGGCCGGGGCAGGCCAAGGGCTTCGTTCCACGCGGGCAATTGCACCGCGCGCGCACGGGCTTTTTTGGAAAGCGTCACCGCCAGCATTTCAATCAGGATACGGTAGACATTGTTTTCCGGCTGTTGCTCGGTCAGGCCAAGCGAGTTCACCTGAACGCCATAGCGGAAGCGGCGGTATTTCGGATCGTCCACGCCATACCGGTCGCGGCAGATTTCGTCCCACAGATCGACAAAGGCCCGCATCTTGCACATTTCGGTGACGAACCGAATGCCCGCGTTCACGAAGAAGGAAATGCGCCCGACCAGTTTTGGAAAATCCTCGGCCGGAACGCGCGGTTGCAAGGCATCGAGAACGGCAATACCGGTGGCCAATGCGAATGACAGCTCTTGTTCCGGCGTCGCGCCTGCCTCTTGCAAATGATAGGAACACACGTTCATCGGGTTCCATTTGGGCACGTTGGTATAGCAATACTCGGCCACGTCCGCGATCATTCGCAGCGATGGCTTGGGCGGGCAGACATACGTGCCGCGCGACAGGTATTCCTTGATCAGGTCGTTCTGCACGGTGCCTTGCAGCTTGGAAATATCCGCGCCCTGTTCTTCGGCCACCGCAATGTAGAGTGACAACAGCCACGGCGCGGTCGCGTTGATCGTCATCGAGGTGTTCATCTGTTCCAGCGGGATCTGATCGAACAACGCCCGCATGTCGCCCAGATGGCCGACCGGCACGCCGACCTTGCCCACTTCGCCGCGCGCCAGGGTGTGGTCACTGTCATAGCCCGTCTGCGTGGGCAGGTCGAAGGCCACGGACAGACCCGTCTGCCCCTTGGCGAGGTTCGAGCGATAGAGCGCGTTCGACGCTGCCGCGGTCGAGTGCCCGGCATAGGTGCGGATCAACCACGGCCGGTCGGCCTGGCGAGTGGCCGTTTGGGCAAAGCGGTCTTTCTGGGTCTCGGTCATCTCGGGCCTCCGGTTTCGCTTCGGCAATCTTATTTCGCTCAGGTGGGTATATTGAGAATAATAATACCCTGTCAACTCGCTGCAATGCGGCGAGGCGAAAAGATGCTGCGCTGCTATTCTGCACCTGCAAGCGGGGTCAGAGCCGTGTGAACGCCATGATCAGCGCCTCGGCATCCGCGTGGTCGTCATCCGCCTTGTCGTAGATTGCAAAGCGGTGAAAGCGGATCGGGCTGATCGTGCCATCGGCCACCAACAGCGCAAGGGCCGAGCCGAACCCCGCACTGTCGAAGATCTCTGGTATGACCGTGCCCGCAAACAGCGCGCCGGACCGCGCGATGCGCATCAGTTCGGGCAGGCACTCCGGCCCGACATGGCCGTGGGTGAAGGTGCCCGAGGACACCAGCCCGCCATAGGTGCCGTTTGGAATGTCGAGTGGCTTGGTCAGATCGGCGGTGATCAGGCTGCGGTAGACGCCTTTGCGCGCCGCCACCGACAGCATGTCCGGCGAGAGGTCGATCGCGTCCACGGTGAACCCCGTCAGTTCCTGTCCCAGCAGGCCGGTGCCCGCGCCGATATCCAGCACTGGCTCGTTCTCTTTGGCCGATGCACGAAACACCCGCGCCACTTCGGCCGGTGACCGGTAGCCGCGGGTTTCGGCAAAGGTCTGGTCATAGGTTTCGGCCCAGTCCCTGTAGAACGCCTGCGTCTCTTCGGCTCCGGCAAGGTTATAGGCACTGTCGAGATCTGGTTTGGGCATCGGAGTCTCCTGTCTTTGTGTCAGTCTACCCGGCGGTTGCGGCCAAGGGTCAACCCCCGGCCCGGATTCAGCAGATTGATCGGCCGGGGATTTCCTGCCACCGTCCCTCGGATGACCACCCTGATCGAAATACCGGCTTGGCTGTTGATCCTCGTGATGCTGTTTGCGGCTGTCACGGCGCTTGACCGGGTCTTGATGCCCTCGGTCCGCTGGTATCTGCGGCGGCGGTTGGAACGGGCGGTCGAACGATTGAATGAACGGCTGTCCTTTCCGATCCAGCCCTTCAAGCTGGCGCGGCGGAACGATACCATCCTGCGGCTGCGCTATGACCCCGAGGTTGCGCAGGCCATCGTCGACCATGCGACCGAGCGCGGGATGCGCGAGGACGTCGCCGCCCAACTGGCCGAGAAATACGCCCGCGAGATCGTGCCCTCCTTCTCGGCCTTTACTTATTTCGGGTTCGCCATCCGGGCCGCGCGCTTCTTGTCGCGCTCGCTCTACCGGGTGCGGGTGGGGGCACAGAACGTCGCCGCACTAGAGGCGATCGGCACCGACAAGACGGTGATCTTCGTGATGAACCACCGCTCGAACATGGATTATGTGCTGGTCACATGGCTGGCCGCTGACCGCACCGCACTGGCCTACGCGGTGGGGGAATGGGCGCGGGTCTGGCCGTTGCAGCCGCTCATCCGGATGCTCGGCGGCTACTTTATCCGCCGCCGCCACAACAACGCGCTCTACCGCAAGGTGTTGGCCCGCTATGTGCAGATGGCGACGGAAAACGGCGTCACGCAGGCGGTTTTTCCCGAAGGGGGGCTCAGCCGTACCGGCGCTTTGCGTGACCCCAAGCTCGGGCTGTTGTCCTACATCATCGACGGCTACACGCCCGGCAAAAGCCGTGAGGTGGTCTTTGTTCCGGTCGCGCTGAACTATGACCGGGTGATGGAGGACCGGACCCTGATCCGGGCGCAGACCGAGGGCAATCGCAGCTTTCGGTTTTCGCTGAAGCCGATCTTTCGCTACCTGCGCCAACTGGTCTGGCAAAAGATCACCCGGCAGGCGCACCGCCACGGCATCGCTGCGGTCAGCTTCGGTGCGCCTGTCAGCTTGTCCGACCTTCTGGCCCAGCACGACGGACGGACAGAAGAGCTTGGCGCCGACCTGATGGCCCGGATCGACCATGTCATGCCTGTGCTGCCATTCCCAGTGATTGCCCATGCCATGGCTTCGGGCTTGCGCAGCCAATCGGCGCTATTGCCGGCCATCGAGGACCGGTTCGCACGGGCGTTGGAGGCGGGTGCGCCGGTCTTCCTGCCGAAACGCGATCTCGCCTATACGATCGAGGCCGCATTGAAGACCCTCGCGGGGCGAAAGATTCTGCACCTGCAGGATGATTCCTTCACCTTGACCGAAGAAGGCGAGGCGCTGGTGGCCTTCTATGCGCGGTCCGTAACTTCTGTTTTGGGCGATTTACCCCCTGAAATCGCGACCTCGGAATTCGTCACGACATAATATTTCCCAAATACCCCTTTTCAGGGTTGCATAGTTGCGTGGCCAATATTACGACTTGCTGCAAGAGCACGGAACAGTTCCGCGCTGCAGAAATTTGATCCTGGAGGAGCTGATGGCCTTGGACAGCAACCCCGCAATCACCAGCTACGACGCGCCCGAAAAAGACCTTTATGCCATGGGCGAAATGCCCCCGATGGGGTTCGTGCCGAAGCAGATGCATGCCTGGGCGATCCGCCGCGAGCGTCATGGCGAGCCGGACAAGGCGTTCCAGGTCGAGGTCGTGGACACGCCAGCGATCGACAGCCACGAAGTGCTGGTTCTGGTGATGGCCGCAGGTGTCAATTACAACGGTGTCTGGGCGGGTCTCGGTGTGCCGATCAGCCCGTTCGACGGCCATGGGGCACCCTATCACATTGCGGGGTCCGATGCCTCGGGGATCGTTTGGGCCGTGGGAGACAAGGTCAAACGCTGGAAGGTCGGCGACGAGGTCGTGATCCATTGCAACCAGGACGATGGCGATGACGAGGAGTGCAACGGCGGCGACCCGATGTATTCCCCCTCGCAGCGGATCTGGGGCTATGAGACGCCGGATGGCTCTTTCGCCCAGTTCACCCGCGTGCAGGCACAGCAGCTATTGCCGCGCCCCAAGCACCTGACCTGGGAACAAAGCGCGTGCTACACGCTGACGCTGGCCACCGCCTACCGGATGCTGTTCGGCCACCACCCTCATGAACTGAAGCCAGGCCAGAACGTGCTGGTTTGGGGCGCGTCTGGCGGGCTGGGGTCTTTCGCGATCCAGTTGATCAACACCGCGGGCGCGAATGCCATCGGTGTGATCTCGGACGAGGACAAGCGCGACTTCGTGATGGACCTTGGCGCCAAGGGTGTCATCAACCGCAAGGATTTCGATTGCTGGGGCCAGTTGCCCACGGTGAACACCCCCGAATATGCCGCGTGGTTCAAGGAGGTGCGCCGCTTCGGCAAGGCGATCTGGGACATCACCGGCAAAGGCAACAACGTTGACATCGTATTCGAACATCCCGGCGAAGCGACTTTCCCGGTTTCCACCTTCGTCTGCAAGAAGGGCGGCATGGTGGTGATCTGCGCGGGCACCAGCGGCTTTAACTGCACCTTCGATGTGCGCTACATGTGGATGCACCAAAAGCGCCTGCAAGGCAGCCATTTCGCGCATCTCAAACAGGCGGCGGCGGCCAACAAGCTGATGGTCGAGCGCCGTCTCGACCCCAGCATGTCGGAAGTCTTCCCTTGGGCCGAACTGCCCGACGCGCATCTCAAGATGCTGCGCAACCAGCACAAGCCCGGCAACATGTCGGTTCTGGTACAGGCGCCGCGCACCGGGCTGCTGACGCTGGAGGATGTGCTGGAAGCCGGGCCGACCAAGTAAGGCCCTGTCCGCGCCCGCGCGACCGCCCCGGGGAGGAGGAGTCCCGGGGCGGTTTTCTTTTGTCTGGTCGGCCTTCTCGCCAAAGGCGCTTCGGCAAAGGGCGTTCGGCGGGGGTATTCGGGGCGGGAAGAGCGACAGGCGCGCATTTCGCGTGGCGCCCGTTTGCGGCCCAAAGTAGGGTGCACACATGGAAAAGCAGCCCATTACATATTCCGAGGATCAGGCCGCGGCCTTTGACCGTCTGACCGAAGCATTGCGCGGCATGGGCGTGGATCTGGATGCCGAAACGCTGGTGCCCGCCGCCGAAGGCAAGGCGCAGGTGCTGGCGGTGATCGGCAAGGCGGGTAGTGGCAAAACCATGCTGCTGGCCGAGCTTGTTAAGGCGCTGGAAGAAACCGGCGTCGATATCGTTTCGGCCGATTGGGAGGGCAAGCGCCGCAAGGACCGGCGCACGCTGGCCGTGCTGGCACCGACCAACAAGGCCGCCAGTGTGCTGCGCCGCCGGGGCGTGCCCGCGACCACCATCCACCGCATCCTGTACACCCCGGTCTATGACCCGGAATACGAGAAGGTGGCGGAATGGCTGGCGGGGCAGGGCGAGCGGCCCGAGATCGAGGCGCTGACCGACGCGGCACTGGACCGGGCCAAGGCGGTTTACGAGGCGCATAAATCGGTGCCCGCGGCCTTGGCGTCGGCAGGCTTGCGGGGGTCGGATTTCATTACCGGCTGGAAACGGCGTGAAGACCCGCTCGATATCGGGTTCGTCGATGAAAGCTCGATGTTGGACGAGCGTCAGTTCGACGACCTGCGCGAGATCTTCCCGATGCTGGTGCTGTTCGGCGACCCCGCGCAGTTGGCCCCGGTTGGACAGTCGGGCGAGATGGTCTTTGACAAGCTGGCCGAGCCCGCCCGGCTGATGTTGCGCCGCATTCACCGGCAAGAAGCGGACAACCCGATCCTTGACCTGGCCCATGCCCTGTCCGACCCCGAGCTGCGTTTCGAGCAGTTCGAGCGAATGGTGGAAGAGGCTGCGACTCGTGACAGCCGTATCGTCATCAGTGGCCGCGCCGATAGCGATCTGATGGCGCGCAGCCCGGTTCTGGTCTGGCGCAATGCCACCCGTATCCGGCTGATCCGCGCATTTCGTGTTGCCCATGGCGCGCCGGAAGACGCCCTGTTGCCCGGCGAGCCGCTGGTTTGTGACGGGATCGAACTGCCCGTGAAACACCGCAAGAAGCGCATCGACCTAGAGGCGCGCGGCCTGATCAAGGGCGCGCAGGTGGTCTATCTGGGCCCCGGTCGCAAACCCGGATTTTCCCGCTTGCACGTTGTCGGGGCAGAGGCCCCGCGGTTCTCGGCGGCCTCGATCGTCAAGATCGAGAAGCCGGACGAGGAAGAGCCCTTCATTCCCTATGCGGCGCGCATGGGGGCGGCCTTCCTGCACGGGGCGGCGGTGACGATCCACAAGGCGCAAGGCTCGCAGTGGCGGGATGTGCAGGTCTTTGCGCCTGATATCTATGCCGCCAGCCGAGCGGGCCGGATCGAAGCGGGGCAGGCGTTGTGGAAGCGGTTGGCCTATGTGGCCATCACCCGCGCCGAGGAGCGGCTGATCTGGATCACGCGCTATCGCCTGTCCAAGCCGCAAGAGCCGCTGACCACCGCGGACTTGCAAGCCCCGGCTGCGCCGCTGACACTGGAAGCCGAGGAGGACGGGATATGAGCAAGGTGATCGTTGTCACCGGCGCCAGCGCCGGTATAGGCCGCGCGGTGGCCGAACGGTTCCTGGACGGGGGCTGGACCGTGGCCCTGCTGGCCCGGCGCGCCGCGCCGTTGCAGGATCTGGCCAAGGCGCACAAGCGCGCACTGGCGTTGCCCTGCGACGTTACCAACGAAGAAGAGGTGGCCGGCGCCTTCGCGGACGTCGTCAAGACGGCCGGGCGGATTGACACGCTGTTCAACAACGCGGGCAGCTTCGGCCCCTCTGGCCCGATCGACGAGATCAGCCTGAGGGATTGGCGCTCGGTGCTGGATGTGAACCTGACCGGCATGTTCCTGTGTGCCCGCGCGGCGTTTGCGCAGATGCGGGCGCAATCGCCAGCGGGCGGGCGGATCATCAACAACGGCTCGATTTCCGCCCATGTGCCCCGCCCCGGATCGGTCTGCTACACGACGACCAAGCACGGCGTCAGCGGGCTGACCAAGACGCTCAACCTTGACGGGCGGCGCCTTGGCATTTCCGCCGGGCAGATCGACATCGGCAACGCCGCGACCGAGATGACCACGGGCATCGCACAGGGGGCGCGGCAGGCCGATGGCAGCATTCGCGCCGAAGCGGTGATGGAGGCAAGCGACGTGGCAGACGCGGTCTGGTACATGGCCAACCTGCCGCCCGAGGCCAACGTGCCGAGCCTGACGGTCATGGCCAACGAAATGCCCTTCATCGGGCGCGGCTAGGTCGAATCTGCACGGATGCGGTGCCGGGGTCGCGCTTTCCGGACATGTCAGATCGAGACAGGAGGCGTGCCGCGCCACACCGCAACCACATGCGCCCCGATCCGCCTTACCCGGCGCGGATGTAGCGGAAAACGGCCGAGGCCATCCACCCGGCGATGACGGCAATGACGATCGACAGCAGCCCGTAGATCACCGGCTGTTCGTAGGCGAGATTGTAGAGCATCCGCTCCAGCCCGACCTTGCGCACGGCGATATGCGACTCGTAGCTGGCCACCACTTCGCGCGAGCGGGTCAGGAAAATCCGCGCCGTGTAGTCCCCCTCGACCAGGTTCGAGGGAAGCCGGATCGACGTATCAAACAGGGTCTGGTTGCGCAGGGTCACGGCGCCTTCCAGCAATTGATACAGCCCCTCATGGGTGCGGATGCGGATCACGGCCTGCGTGAAATCGCGCTGGTTCGCGGTGGCCGTATCGACGGCCCGGATCGCGCGCGGGATGGAAATGCGATGCCGTAAATCCTCGGTGTCGCTGACGATGTCTGTGAACGGCGCGGTCGTGGTCACGGCATAGAAGGTCGGGGCCGCGTCGATCTGCACCTCCTCGGTGTTCATCCAGATTCCATATTGGCGATCCATCCGGCGCACCGTGACCGGGTGGTCGGGGCCTTCCACGGTGATGATGACCTCCAGCGGGTCGCCGCCGACGGGCAAGGGCGCGTAGCGTTCGACCGCCCCGAAGATCAGGATCGACGAACCGTTGAAATTCGCGGTGATCGACACCTCGTTCTGGCTCAGCCCCGCCACGACAGACTCGGCCCGCGCGGCGGTTTCGGCCCAGATCAGGGCGCACAGCACCAGCAGCCCGCGAAGCAGCCCGGCCGGTGTGATATGACGCACCATCATGCCCCCGCCCCCGATCATGACAGACCGAAGAGTTCGGCCGGGCGCAGCACCAGCTCCAGTGCGATCTTGCCGCTGACCATCAACACGAGGCTTGCCAGCAGCACGCGCAGGTATTCGGCCTTCAGCTTGACCCCGATGCGGGCGCCGAACTGCGCGCCGATGACCCCGCCAAGGATCAGCATCAACGCCAGAACCATGTCGACGCTCTGGCTGGTGATGGCGTGCATCAGCGTGGTGAAGGCGGTGACGAAGATGATCTGGAACAGCGAGGTGCCGACAACGACCTTGGTCGGCATCCCCAGCAGATAGATCATCGCGGGCACCATGATAAAGCCGCCGCCCACGCCCATGACCGCCGACAGGATCCCCACGGCCAGCCCCACCAAAAGCGGTGGAATGGCCGAGATATAGAGGCCGGAACTGCGGAACCGCATCTTGAAGGGCAGGGCATGGACCCAGCCCCGTTGCCGCCGTGGGGCCGGTGCGCCGCCCGACCGCTTCGAGGCCCGGATTGCGCGGATGCTCTCGATCAGCATCATCGCGCCGATGATGCCGAGGAAGACGACATAGCAAAGCCGAACCAAGAGATCGACCTGCCCGATCCGTTCCAGCGCGGCAAAGACCTGCACCCCAAGCGCCGCGCCGACGAGGCCGCCGATCAACAGCACGATCCCCATCTTCAGATCGACCGTCTTGCGTTGGAAATGGGCGATCACGCCGGAAATGGACGATGCAACGATCTGGTTGGCCGAGGTCGCCACGGCAACCACCGGCGGTATGCCCGCAAAGAACAGAAGCGGCGTGATCAGGAACCCGCCGCCGACCCCGAACATGCCCGACAGGATGCCCACCAGCCCACCGATTCCGAACAGCAGAAACGCGTTCACGCTGACTTCGGCAATGGGCAGGTAGATTTGCATCGGCGGACTCTCTTGACTTGCTGAGTTTCCTTACTGCGCTCTTGTGACGCTTTCTAGGTCATGCCGCCGTGCCGCGCCTGCGACAGATCGGAACAGTTAACGTTCCTTAACATACGGCTCGCCTCCTGCGCGCGGTGGAATGGCCTTGCCGACGAAGCCTGCAAGGATCACCACGGTCAGGATGTAGGGCAGGGCCTGCATGAACTGGACCGGAACACTGATGCCCGCGACATGGATGTTCTGGAACAGGCTGCCGGTGGCATCAAGCAAGCCGAACAGAAAACACGCCATCAGCGCATACCACGGCCGCCATTTCGAGAAGATCAGCGCCGCCAACGCGATAAAGCCACGGCCCGCGCTCATCTCTCGCACAAAGCCAGCCGACAGGCCGGTGGCCAGGTAGGCGCCGGCAATCCCGCAGAGCACGCCGCAGATGATCACTGCCGTATAACGCATCCGCACAACCGAGATGCCCGCCGTGTCCACTGCCGCGGGGTTCTCGCCGACCGCGCGCAGGCGCAAGCCGAACCGGGTGCGGAACAGCACCCACCATGTCAGCGGCACCAAAAGGAACCCCACATAGACGAGGATCGAGTGCCCCGAGAGTAGGTCGTGATAGATCGCGCCAAGCACCGGCACGTCACGCACCTGCTCGGCAAAGGGCAGGGTCAGGTTCTGAAACCGCGCGTGCCCTTCCAATTGCGGGGTGCGCCCGCCGATCTGGAACCAACTGTCGCCCAGAACCACCGTCATCCCCGACGCGAGGAAATTGATCGCCACGCCGGAAATCAACTGGTTGCCGCGGAACGTGATAGAGGCCAACCCGTGCAACAGGGCAAAAACGATTGACGATCCGATCCCCGCCAGCAGCCCGATCCAAACACTCCCGGTAAAGGCCGCAACCGCAGCCGAGAAAAAGGCCGAGACCAGAATCTTGCCCTCAAGCCCGATGTCGAAAATCCCGGCCCGCTCGGAAAACAGCCCTGCCAGACAGGCCAGCAAAAGGGGCGTCGCCAGTCGGACAGAGGAGTCGAGCAGTTGCAGCAGCATTGCAAGATCCATGGCTCAGCTTCCTTTCCGCAGGCTCAGGAACAGACGTTCCACCGGCATCCGCACCATGTTGTCGAGCGCGCCGGTAAAGAGGATGACAAGCGCCTGAATGACCAACAGCATTTCGCGGCTGACCGCAGGCATTTCGAATTCCAGTTCGGCCCCGCCCTGGTAAAGCATCCCGAACAGCAGCGCGGCAAGGAACACGCCCACCGGGTGCGAGCGGCCCATCAGGGCCACCGCGATCCCGACGAAGCCCGCCCCCTGCACCGGGTCGATCACCAGCCGTTCGGCTTCGCCCATCACGCCGTTGATCGCCATCATTCCCGACAGCCCGCCGGAAATCAGCATCGAGATCATGATGATCCGCACCGGGTTGATCCCGGCATAGACCGCCCCGGTCTGGGAATGGCCATAGGCGCGAATTTCATAGCCCAACCGGGTTTTCCAGATCAGCAGCCAGACAAAAACGCAGGCAGCGATGGCCAGCAGGAACGATACATTCAGCGGCGTCGACCGGCTGAAGCCAAGCCACGGCGCGATGTCATAGCCATTGGGCAGGCGCGCGGCTTCCGCAAAGCGCGCGGTTTCCGGCGCCATCGAGCCGGGCACGCGAAACACGTTGACCAGCAGATAAACCAGCAGCGCCGAGGCGATGAAGTTGAACATGATCGTGGTGATCACGATGTGGCTGCCACGCTTGGCTTGCAGATAGGCCGGGATCGCCGCCCAAGCCGCGCCAAAGGCCGCCGCGCCGATCACGGCGGCCAGCAGCGCGATGGACCAATGCGGCCACGGGATCAGCAAGCAGACCATTGCCACGCCAAGCCCGCCAAGCGCCGCCTGCCCCTCGCCGCCGATGTTGAACATCTTGGCGTGAAAGGCGACCGCGACGCCAAGCCCGGTGAAGATGAAGTTGGTGGCATAAAACAGCGTATAGCCCCAGCCATAGGGGCTGCCGACCGAGCCGCGCACCATGATCTTCATCGCTTCCCACGGGCTTTCCCCGATATACAGGACGACCAGCCCCGACACGACCAGTGCCAGCAGCAGGTTGATGAAGGGAATCAGGACGATATCCGCCCATCTTGGCATCTTGTCCATTACGCGGCCCCCTTGGTGACACCGGCCATCAGCAGGCCCAACTCGCCTTCATCCGTCTCGTCGGGCAGGCGTTCCCCCATGATTCTGCCGTCGAACATGACGGCGATGCGGTCGCTCAGCGACATGATCTCATCCAGTTCGACCGAGACCAGCAGGATTGCCTTGCCCTGATCGCGCAGAGCGATGATCTGTTTGTGAATGAACTCGATGGCGCCGATATCGACGCCCCGCGTCGGCTGGCCGACCAGCAACAGGTCCGGGTTGCGCTCGATTTCGCGCGCGACGACGATCTTCTGCTGGTTGCCTCCGGAAAAGTTCTTGGCCTGCAACATCGGGTTCGGGGGGCGCACGTCGTAGCTTTCCATTTCCGTCGCGGTGATCCGCTTGAGCGCCGCGTTGTCCATGAACAGCCGGTTTTTCTGGTAGGCCGGATCGTGATGATAGCCGAAGGCGATGTTTTCCCACGCCATGAAGGGCATGATCAGCCCCTCGCGCTGCCGGTCTTCCGGCACATGGGCAATGCCGCGCGCGCGGCGGCTTTGGCCGTCTGAATGCTTGCCGCTCAGGTCGATCTCTTGTCCGTTCACGCTGATGCTGCCGCCTTGGGCCGTCATCATCCCGCCAAGCACCTCCAACAGTTCCGACTGCCCGTTGCCCGCCACGCCCGCCACGCCAAGGATTTCTCCGGCCCGGATATGCAGGGAAATGCCGCGCAGCTTTTCGACCTTGTGCTCGTCGATGACCTTCAGGTCAGTCACGTCCAGCACCACGTCGCCGGGCCTGGCCGGCTGCTTGTCGACCCGCAACAGCACTTTGCGGCCCACCATAAGCTCGGCCAGTTGCTCGGGGCTGGTCTCGGCGGTCTTGACCGTCGCCGTCATCTCGCCCCGGCGCATCACGCTGACCGTATCGGTCACTTCCATGATCTCACGCAGCTTGTGGGTGATCAGGATGATGGTCTTGCCCTCGTCCTTCAGCCCATTGAGGATGCGGAACAGGTGATCGGCTTCGGACGGGGTCAATACGCCCGTCGGCTCGTCGAGGATCAGTACATCGGCCTGCCGGTAAAGCTGTTTCAGGATTTCCACCCGCTGCGCATGGCCGACGCTCAGGTCTTCGACGACGGCATCGGGATCGACATGCAACTGGTATTCCTCGGCCAGTTGTTTCAGCAGCTTGCGCGCCTTGTTGACCGACGGGGTCAGCATCGCGCCATCTTCCGCGCCCAGAATCACGTTCTCGACCACGGTGAAATTCTCGACCAGTTTGAAATGCTGGTGAACCATGCCGATCCCGGCGCTGATCGCGGCCTGACTGTCGGGGATCGTCGTGGGGGTGCCATTGATCAGGATCTCGCCCGCGTCGGCCTTGTAAAAGCCGTAGAGGATCGACATCAGCGTCGACTTTCCCGCCCCGTTTTCGCCTACGATCCCGTGGATCGTGCCCTTGCGGACCTGAAGCGAGATGTCCTTGTTGGCCTGAACCGGCCCGAAGGCCTTGGAAATGCCCTTCAGCTCGATGGCGAAAGGCGCGGCGTCGGTCGCTGTCTCTGTCATGGGGTGCAGCCCGTCCCTGTCGCTTGTTCTTGTCGCGGGCCGTGCGGGCGCGCGATTGGGAAAACTGTGACCAAAGCGCGGGCATCTGTCCAGAGAGGCCCGCCGAAATGAAACGGGCCGCCGGTCGGGCGGCCCGTCGTGTCATCTGTCGTCCGAGCGATTATTGCACCGGGCAGGCGCCGTCATCGGAATAATTGTGCACCTCGATCTCGCCC
This sequence comes from Nioella nitratireducens, assembly GCF_001879715.1. Classification (GTDB taxonomy): domain Bacteria; phylum Pseudomonadota; class Alphaproteobacteria; order Rhodobacterales; family Rhodobacteraceae; genus Nioella; species Nioella nitratireducens. Next base: position 194,874 of record NZ_MNBW01000006.1, read on the forward strand.
GCGATGATTGCGTCCCGCGCTGCATCGACACGCGCCATCATCTCTTCGGTGATCAGGCTCTCGTTGTTTTCGTCCAACGCATAGCCAACGCCGTTCTCGGCGAGGCCAAGGGTGACGATGCCGGTTTCCAGCGTGCCGTCCATGCCATTGGTGAAGGCATCATAAACGGCCACGTCGACGCGCTTGAGCATCGAGGTCAGGACCGAGCCGGGGTGCAGGTAGTTCTGGTTGGAATCGACGCCGATCGAGAAGATGCCTTCATCTTCCGCGGTCTGCAAAACCCCAAGGCCGGTGCCGCCAGCAGCGGCAAAGACCACGTCTGCCCCTTGTGCGATCTGGGCGCGGGTCAGTTCACCGCCGCGCACCGGGTCGTTCCATGCGGCGGGCGTGGTGCCGGTCATGTTCTGGATGATGGTCGCATCGGGGTTCACAGCGCGCACACCCTGCGCATAGCCGCAGCCAAAGCGCGAGATCAGCGGAATGTCCATGCCGCCGACAAAGCCGACAACGCCGGTCTCGGAGGCCATGCCAGCCAGCATCCCGACGAGGTAAGACCCCTCGTGCTCGGCGAAGATGATCGAGCGCACGTTCGGCTCATCGACCACGCCGTCGATGATGACGAAGGTCGTGTCGGGATAGTCGGGGGCCACCACCGACAGCGCCGAGGCCTGGCTGAAGCCCGCCATCACGATCGGGTTCGACCCTGCTTCGGCCAGACGACGCATCGCCTGTTCGCGCTGTGCGTCGGATTGCAGTTCGATTTCACGATAGCTGCCGCCGGATTCTTCCGCCCACCGTTCCGCGCCGTTATAGGCCGCTTCGTTGAACGAACGGTCGAATTTGCCGCCGAGGTCGAAAATGATGGCAGGATCTTGCGCCGCGGCTGCCGTGGCCGTCAGCGTCAAGGCCGCAGCAGCCCCGAACAGTTTCTTGAAAAGAGTCATGTTTATCTCTCCCGGTTGGATATCGGCAGGCTGTTATGTGCCAATGGGCGCGCCTTGCCTGAAAAAAAGATCAGTAGATCCCCACCGGGAATTAGGGCAAAGGCCGGTCGCAGGGTCAACCGTCTTCTCGCGTAAACTTTCTCGGGCGGGGTGATCTCGGTGCGATAATCGTCGCGGGGGCGTTTGGGGCTGGCCGCAAAGGCCCTAGATCGCCCGCGCCATCAGCACCGCGTCGACGCGCTGCCCGTCTGGCTGGCGGTAGTATCCCGCGCGGCGTCCCACTGCGGAAAACCCGGATGATTCATAAAGCCAAATGGCCGGGCGGTTGTCGGCGGCGACCTCCAGAAACATCTCGTCGGCGCCTTTGGCCCGCGCTGCCTGCACGGCCTGCCCCAGCACCGCCCGCCCCAGCCCCTGCCGCCGCGCCTCGGGCGCGACCGCGATGGTCAGCAACTCGCTTTCGCCGGCAATGGTGCGGATCAGGGCGAACCCGGCCTCGGCGCTTACCAGATCACAGAAATCCGAGGCCAGAAGCCCGGCGAATTCCTTTGCACTCCATGGTCGGGGAAAGGTGAAGCAACTTCCATGCAGATGGGCGAGGGCGTCTGGCGTCACGGCAACATCACCGGCCCCGGGGCGCGGGCGGGTGCGGCATCGGGCGCGCGCAGGTAAAGGGGCGCCGGACGCGCGGGGGCATTGTGCCAGCGGGTGGCAGCAATGCGGGCAATGGCCTCGGCCGGGCCGAAGACCGCTTGCGCCGCGGTGGCGCCAAGCGCGTTGGCCACCTCGTCTGCCCGTTGGCCAATGCAGGTCAGGCCGGGCAGGGCCCATTCATCGACCTCGGCGAACGGCACCAGCGCAGGCCCCTTGTCTGCCCCGTCGGCAAAGCGTTGCAGGTAGAGGTGATCGCGCCGCGCATCAAGGCAGGCCAGCACCGAGCCTTCGGCCCCGAGCGTCAACGCCTCCAGCAGCGACACGCCCACAGCCGGAATGCCAAGCGCCAACGTCAGCCCCCGTGCGGCGGCCACGGAAATGCGGATACCGGTGAAATTGCCCGGCCCGACGCCGACGCCAACGGCGCCCAGTTCGCTCAGCGCAACCCCGGCCTCTGCCAGAACCTGTTGAACAAGCGGCATCAGCCGCTCGGCCTGCCCCTTGGCCATCTCTTCGTGGGCGGCGGCCAGGACCGTGTCGCCCGACAGCAAAGCGGCCGCGCAATGCGCGGCCGATGTGTCAAAGCCAAGGATCAGCGGGTCAGACGGCAACGGGCCGCACCTCGATCACCTCGGGGATATAGTGGCGCAGCAGGTTCTCGATGCCCATCTTCAGCGTTACGGTGGACGAGGGGCAACCCGCACAGGCACCTTGCATATGCAGGTAGACGATGCCGCGATCAAAGCCGTGAAAGGTGATGTCGCCCCCATCCTGCGCCACGGCGGGGCGCACGCGGGTGTCGAGCAATTCTTTGATCTGGCCGACGATTTCCGCATCTTCGCCCTCATGCGCGGCATGGCCGCCAGCGGCGTCGCTGCCTTCCATCACCGGGGCGCCGGATTGGAAATGCTCCATGATTGCGCCGAGGATAGCGGGTTTCACATGGTCCCATTCCACCGCCTCGGCCTTGGTCACGGTCACGAAATCGGTGCCGAGGAAGACGCCCGCAACACCGGACACGCCAAAGATGCGGCTCGCCAGCGGCGACGTCCCGGCGGTGTCGGCGGCGGGGAAGTCGGCAGTGCCGGACTCAAGCACTTGCTGGCCCGGCAGGAATTTCAGCGTCGCGGGGTTCGGCGTGGATTCGGTCTGGATGAACATGGGAAAGCTCCTTCGCGGCTCTGCCGTGATATGCGGTTCCTGACCGGCGAAGTCAAGATTTAGAACCGTTCTAAAGGATCAGGTGATCGCTTCCAGCTGTTCCTTCGACAGTTCTCCGGGCACGATCGTGATGGGAACGGGCAGGGTGCCGGCGTTCTTGGTCAGGGCTGTCACCAGCGGCCCCGGCCCCTTGCGCTCGGTGCCCGCGCCCAGAACCAACACCCCGATTTCCCGATCGTCCGAGACCTGGCTCAGGATCTCGTCCAGCGGCTCGCCCTCGCGGATCACCAGTTCCGGGTCGATATTCTGCTTGTCGCGCATCCACTTGGCGAAGACGTCGAAATGCGCCTCGATCCGCTCGCGCGCCTCGGCCCGCATGACCTCGCCAACACCGATCCAATGGTTGAATTCATCGGGCGGAATGACCGACAGGATTTGCACCCCGGCCCCTGTATGCGCCGCGCGCATCGCAGCGAAGCGCATGGCGTTCAGGCATTCGCGGGAGTCGTCGAGGACGACAAGGAATTTGCGCATGTGAGGGTCCTCGGTTCACCGGCGCACATCATGACCGAGGTCGGCGGCGCAGGCAATCATTGTGTTTACCCTTCGCTCTTGGCCCAGTCCCAATACAGTTTCAAGGCGTCACGGGCGACGGGGCCGACCTGGTAAGAGGTGCCGTCGAATTCCACCACCGGCGTGACCTTGGTCATGTTGCCCGACAGAAAAACCTCGTCCGCGTCGCGCACATCGTCAAAGCTCAGCACCTTTTCCTGCACGTCGTACCCGGCGGCGCGCAGGTTCTTGATATGGCGCGCGCGGGTGATGCCCGACAGGAAAGTGCCGTTGGGGATCGGGGTCTGCACGACGCCGTCCTTGGCGATGAAGACGTTGGCGGTGGCGCTTTCGGCGACATTGCCCATGGCATCGGCCACCAGCGCATTGTCGAACCCCTTGGCCCGCACTTCGGCCAGCATCCGGGCATTGTTGGGGTAGAGGCAGCCCGCCTTGGCGTTGGTCACGTTGTCGGCCAGCACGGGGCGGCGGAATTGGGTGCTGCACAGGCGCGCCGTCGCGTCGGGCGACGACAGCGGGATTTCTTCCAGACAGACGCAGAACCCGGTGGAGTCGGACTTGGGAACGATGGCCGAGGGGCCGCCGTCGATGCTCCAGTACATTGGCCGGATATACAGCGCGGTATCGGCATCATAGAGGCGGATACCCTGCCACACGATGTCGAAAATCTGCTCTGCGCTATGGGTCGGCTCCATCATCAGGGCGCGGGCAGAGCGGTTGATCCGTTCGCAATGGGCCATCAGGTCAGGGGCCAGCCGATGCGCATAGCGGGCGCCGTCGAACACAGTCCCCCCCAGCCACGCGCCGTGGTCGGCGGCGTGCATGATCGGCACGTTGCCGTCATGCCATTTGCCTTCGAAATAGGTGCGGATATTGGTGCCGGTCGCCATTGAGTCCTCCTGATCTTTGGCGACCAACATGCGTCGTTTTAGGTCAGAGGTCCAGACGTAAACCCGAGCTGGTATCCCATCGTCACCGGACGTTCCGGTGCCTCGGGTTTAGGCGTGGAGCCCTGACCTTTTCCCTGAACGGGCAGTGAAGCGGACGTTGCCTTTTGCATGGCATCTCCTTCGATATCAGGTTTTCAGAAAAATACGCGCCTTGGGTGGTCACGTGTATGGCGCGCGGTTGTTAAGGAAATATGAACCGCGCTTCACATAAATATGCGTGCAGGCGACACGATCAAGAGATGTGACGCAACGGCAGGCGCGGAATCGGACCGGGCCCACGCGGGGCCCGGCCCAGACCGTGCTGTCGACAAGTATCCGCGCTTAGCTGCGCACCATGCCAACGATGTCGTAGGTCTTTTCCAGGATCGGCGTTGCGATTTCGCGCGCACGCTCGGCCCCGCGGCCAAGAATGCGGTCAATCTCGGCAGGCTCTTCCATCAGCCGCGCCATCTCGGTCGAGATCGGGGCAAGCTTCTCGACCGCCAGCTCCGCGAGGTCTTGCTTGAAATAGCCAAACATCTTGCCCGCGTTCTGCGCCACCACGTCCTCGACGGTCTGATCGGCAAGCCCGGCCCAGATATTCACCAGGTTGCGCGCCTCGGGTCGGCCTTCCAGCCCTTCGGCGGTTTCGGGCAGCGGGTCGGGGTCGGTCTTGGCCTTCTTGATCTTCTTGGCGATCTCGTCGGCGGTGTCGGTCATATTGATGCGGGTGCGGTCCGACGGGTCGGATTTCGACATCTTCTTGGTGCCGTCCTGAAGGTTCATCACCCGCGTCGCGGCGCCTTCGATCACCGGTTCGGTGATCGGGAAGAAATCGACACCGAAGTCATGGTTGAACTTCGTCGCCACGTCCCGCGTCAGTTCCAGATGCTGTTTCTGGTCCTCGCCCACGGGCACATGCGTCGCGTGGTAGATCAGGATATCTGCCGCCATCAGCGCCGGATAGGCGAACAGCCCCAGCGACGCCGCCTCGGCATTCTTGCCCGCCTTGTCCTTCCACTGGGTCATGCGGCCCATCCAGCCCATGCGCGCCACGCAGTTGAAGATCCAGCCCAGTTGTGCGTGCTCGGGCACCTGGCTTTGGTTGAACAGGATGCTCTTTTCGGGGTCGATCCCGGCGGCGATGAAACCGGCGCAAAGCTCTCGCGTGTTGCGGGTCAGCGTCGCGGGGTCTTGCCAGACAGTGATCGCGTGCAGATCGACCATACAATAGATCGTCTCATGCGTTCCCGCATCCTGCATGTCCACGAAGCGCTTCATTGCACCGAGGTAATTGCCAAGCGTCAGCCCGCCAGAGGGCTGAATGCCGGAAAAGACCCGCGGCTTGAAAGTCGTGTCGCTCATCGCTGTCACCTTTGCCTGCCCCTGCGCGAAAAGGGCGTCTGGTCATCCGCGCGCGCTTCGCTTACCCACGGGGGGCAGGCCCGTCAACCTAGAGGGAAAGACGCAGCATGGAGCAGAGCCGTTCTCCATTCAACGCCTTGCCGCCGGTGGTGGTGGCGCTCGCTGTCGTGATCGGCGGGCTAGAGGTCATGTTCCAGCTTGCCACCGCTGGTTTTCTGGGCGGGCAGGGCGGCGTCGGCTGGCGTCTGGCGGCGTTGCAGGACTACGCGGTTCTCGACTCCGTGTGGGAATGGATGCTGGCCAACCGCAGCTTCCCGCTGCAACAGATGGCGCGTTTCGTCACCTATCCGCTGATCCATAGCGGCTTTGTCCACGCGGCCTTCGTCGTGGTTTTCATCCTCGCCATCGGCAAGATGGTGGCCGAGGTGTTTTCGTCGCTCGCCTTCCTCGCGATATTCTGGGTCTCGGCCGTTTTCGGGGCGTTTGCCTTTGTTCTGTTCCTGAACTCGCCCTATCCGCTGCTTGGCGGCTATCCCGGCGTCTACGGGCTGATCGGGGCGTTTTCCTTCCTGCGATGGGTCAGCCTTGCCCAGACAGGCCAGAACCAGGCCTCGGCGTTCGGGTTGATCGGGATGCTTCTGGGCATCCAGTTGGTGTTCGCGGTGTTGCAGGGCAATTACGGCCATGTGGTCGCCGATCTCAGCGGTTTCGCTGCCGGGTTCCTGCTGTCCTTCGTGGTCAGCCCCGGCGGTTGGCATCGCCTTTTGGTGCGTTTGCGGCGGCGGTAACCGCCACGACTGAGCGGCCACGGCGCGCGCCCAAGCGGCGGCGATCACGCGCTTTACCCGCCGCGCCGCATCCCCTTGCGCAGGTCCGACAACCGGAACGCCCCGGTCACCTGTGCCGCGCCACCGTAGACGACGACCCCGACCCCCACGAGGCCAAGGAAAGCCAGGTAGCGCAGCCCGCCTGTCGCCAACGCCCCTTGCAGCCCAAGCGCCGCCCCCCAGACCGCCGCGCCCATGATCAACGAGGCCAGCAGGATGCGCGGGCTGGACCGCCGCGCCTTGGCATCCAGCTTGACCGCATCGCCAAAGCGCCGCGCGCCCAGCCACAGCAGGCCGGTCATTGTCCACGCCGCCGTGGTTGCGGCCACGGCGGGCGCAAGCCAGCCGATCATTGGCATCAGCCCAAAGGCCAGCACGGCGTTGATGACCATGGCCACCAGTGCGAAGCGAAACGGTGTTGTCGTGTCCTCGCGGGCGAAGAACACCGGCTGTTGCAGCTTTTGCAGCACGAAGGCCGGCAGCCCCAGCCCATAGATCGCCACCGCGCTGGCGATATTTGCCGCGTCGCCCGCGTCGGTCTGGCCGCGCTCGTAAAGCACCGACACGATGGGCAGCGGCACCAGCAGGAACACCACGGCGCAGGGCACGGTCAGGATCAGGGCGAATTCCAGCGCGCGCGACAGCGAATGCCGCGCACCGGCGGCATCCCCGGCCTTCAGCCGCCGGGACAATTCCGGCAGCAACACGATGCCGATGGCGATGCCCACCACCCCAAGCGGCAATTGGTACAGGCGGTCGGCGGCAAAAAGCCAGCTGATCGCGCCCTCGGTCTTCGACGCCACCAATTGCCCCACCACGAGGTTGATCTGCGCCACGCCGTTGGCCAGCGCCGCCGGCAGGCCCACGGCGACAAGGTGCTTCATCTCGGGGGTCCAGCGCGGGCGTCCGGGGCGGATATGCACCCCGGCGCGGCCCGTTGCCGTCCAGACCAGTGCCAACTGCGCCACCCCGGCCACCGGGATCGCCCAGACCAGCCAGAGGATCACGGCCTGCCCCAGCAGGTATCCGGTCAGCATCGCGGCAATGACCAGGATGTTCAGCATCACCGGCGCCGCCGCCGCCGCCGCGAAGCGCCCGTGAGAGTTCAGGACGCCCGAAAACAGCGCCGCCAGCGACATGAAGAAGATGTAGGGAAAGACGACATGGCCAAAGCCCACGGCCAGATCGAACCGCGCATCGCCGACGAATCCGCCCGCCGTGGCCCAGACCAGCGCGGGCATGAAGATCATGCCAAGCGCCACCAGAGCCAGCACCACCGCCCCCAGCCCCGACAGCGCGTCGCGGGCGAACCCCGCGGTGTCCTCGTCCGCTTCGGCCTTCTTGGAATACATCGGCACAAAGGCCGCGTTGAACGCGCCTTCGGCAAAGAACCGGCGGAACAGGTTGGGCAGGCGGAAGGCGGCCACGAAGGCATCCATCAACGGCCCCGGCCCGATCAACGCGGTGATCATGATTTCCCGCACGAACCCGAGAATCCGGCTGGCCATGGTCCAGCCGCCGACGGTCACGAACCCGGCGACCAGCCGGATAGGGCGCGGCGTCATGCGCCCGCCCGTTCTGCAACCCGCGCCACCGCGTCGCGCAGTTTTTTCTCCAGCGCCTCCTGCCGGTGCCTCGCGTGCAGTTTCAGCCCGAACATGTCCTTGACGTAGAAGGTGTCGACCACCTGTTCGCCATAGGTCGCAATCACGGCGCTGGCGATATAGATGTTGCTGGCCGCCAGCGTCTTGGCGAGATCATAGAGCAGGCCGGGCCGGTCGCGGGTATCCACCTCGATGATCGTGTAGATTTCCGAACCTTCGTTGTCGAAGGTGATGTTGGTGGCCACGTTGAACGGCCGCTCGCGCTTCTTGATCTTGTCGCGCTTGTCGAGGGCGTGGCTCGCCACCACCTCGCCGCTCAGGGTCTTTTCGATCATGCCCTTGAGCCGTGGCAGGCGGCTGGCCTCGTAGGGGTGGCCTTCGGCGTCCTGCACCCAGAACACAGCCGTGGCGAAACCGTCCTTCGAAGTATAGGTGCGGGCATCGACCACGTTTGCGCCCACAAGGCTCAGCGCCCCCGCGAGTCGCGAGAAGATGCCGGGGTGGTCGGCCAGGGCAAAGCAAACCCGCGTCGCGTCGCGGTCGATGTCCTGATCGGTGTCGATCCTGATCTCGTTATCCGCGATCCCGCGCAAGAGGCCCGCGAAGACCACTTGGCTGTCAGTGTCCAGCCCTTGCCAATAGGGCCCGTAATGCCTGTCGGTCTCGGCCTTGAGGGCCTTGCGCTCCCAATCTGCCAGCCGCTCGCGCAGGGCGCGTTTGGATTCATTCTGGCGCTTGTCGCGGTTCAGGTCTTCCAACCCGGTTTCCAGCGCCGTCGCCGTCGCCCGGTAAAGGCCGCGCAGCAAGGTGGCCTTCCAGTTGTTCCAGACGCTCGGCCCGACGCCGCGAATGTCGCAAACCGTCAGCACCGTCAGCAGGTCGAGCCGTGTCTTCGTCTTCACCGCCTTTGCGAAATCGCGCACCGTGCGCGGGTCGGACAGATCGCGCTTCTGGGCCATGTCCGACATCAGCAGGTGATAGCGCACCAGCCACTCGACGGTCTCGGACTCGTCGGGTTTCAACCCCAGACGCGGGCAGATCACCCGCGCCAGACGCGCGCCGAAAATCGAATGGTCCTCGTCCCGGCCCTTGCCGAGGTCGTGGATCAGGCAGGCGAGGTAGATCACCTTGCGATTGACCCCGTTCCTGAGGATGCGCGAGGCGATCGGCAGTTCTTCGATCAACTCTTCGCGCTCGATCTGCGCAAGGGTCGAAATCACCTGAATGGTGTGCTCGTCCACGGTGTAGCTGTGATACATATTGAACTGCATCATCGCCACGACCGGGCCGAATTCGGGAATGAAGGCGGCCAGGACGCCAAGCTCGTTCATCCGCCGCAGGGCACGTTCGGGATTGCCGTGTTTCAGCAGCAGGTCAAGAAAGATCCGCGTCGCCACCTTGTTGCTGCGCATGTCGTCGTCGATCAGGTCCAGATTGGCCGTCACCAGCCGCATCGCGTCGGGGTGGATCAGTAGTCCGGTGCGCAGGCCCTCCTCGAACAGCCGCAGCAGGTTCAGCTTGTCCGACAGGAATTCAGCCTCGTCCGAGATATCCAGCCGCCCCTGCCGCACTTCGTAGCCCGGTTTCAGCTTCTTGCGGCGGCGGCGCCCCTTCAGCAGCCCGATCAGCAGCGGCTCGGGCTTGACATGCGCGGCCTCCATCGCGGTCAGGAAGATGCGGGTCAACTCGCCCACCTGCGTGGCGTGCAGAAAGTAATCCTGCATGAAATGCTCGACCGCGCGGCGCCCGCCCCGGTCGGAATAGCCGATCCGGTTGGCCACCTCGACCTGAAGGTCGAAGGTCAACTGGTCCTGCGCCCGGCCCGACAGCAGGTGGATATGGCAACGCACCGCCCAGAGGAACCGCTCGGCAGCGTCGAACTCGTCGAACTCCTCTTGCGTGAACACGCCGATGCGCACCAGATCCGCGACCTTGTCGACGCCATGCTCATACTTGGCGATCCAGTAGAGCGTTTGCAGATCGCGCAAGCCCCCCTTGCCCTCTTTCACATTGGGCTCGACCATGTAGCGCTGGCCGCCTTGTTTGCGGTGCCGCTCGGCGCGTTCGTCCAGCTTGGCCTCGATGAATTCGCTGGCGGTGCCCCGGAACAGCTGCTCGCGCAGGGTGGTCTGCAACGCGTCGCCGATCTCGGCGTCGCCGGTCAGGAACCGCATCTCCAGCAACGAGGTGCGGATCGTGTAGTCGCCCTTGGCCAACCGAAGGCAATCGGGGATCGAGCGGCTGGCATGGCCGACCTTCAGATGCAGATCCCACAGGATGTAGAGGCTGGATTCAATGACGCTCTCGGCCCATCCGGTCATCTTCCATGGCAGCACGAACAGCAGATCGACATCGGAAAACGGCGCCATCTCGCCCCGGCCATAGCCGCCTACGGCCATCACCGCCATGCGCTCGCCCTCGGTCGGGTTGGGGTTGGGATGCAGGTAGGTGGTGGCGATCCGGAGCGCCTCGCACACCATCCCGTCGGTCAGGTAGGCATAGGCCCGCGTGACCCGCCGCGCCAGCAGCGGCGAGGCGTCGAACGCCGCCTCGATCGCCGCCCGCCCGGCCTTTTGGGCCGCTGACAATTCGGCCACGGTCGCGGCGCGGATCGTGCCGGGGTCGGTCTTGCCGATCAAAACGGAATCCAGCCGCGCGCGCACGCCCGCGACGTCGAAAATGTCCCCCTCGGGAAGGATCAACTCCCCCGAGGCAGACCCGGTTTTCGGTAGGCGCGGCTGGTTCTCAGAAGCCGGCGGCGCCAAGGCGTCCTGGGGCAGGGTCAATGATGGAAACCTGATTGTCTAAGACCTCGGCGATGGCCATGGCGCGTTCCACGGTGCCATCGGGGCGAAGGCGGAAAACCCCGTTGGCCCCGGCAAAGCCGGGCGAGGCGGTCAGATCGGCGGCCCCGAGGGCCCCCGCATCGGCGGCGGTCTCTGCAATCGCGCGCATCGCGTCATAGGCGATGGGGGCCAGCACATGGGGTCCGTCGCCATAGGCGGCGGTATAGCGGGCGTTGAAGGCGGCGGTGGCATCGGGGTCGGGCAGGGCGAACCAGCCCCCCTGCAAGCCCGACAGTTCCAGCGTTTGCGACGGCACATCCCACCGGGTCAGGCCCATGACCTGCACCTCCTCGGTGTCGAGCCCGTTTTCCGGCAAAAGCTGCGCGAAAAGCGGCAGCGCCGCCGAGGCGTCAGAGGTATAGATCAGCCCGTTCGCCCCGGAACTGCGCACCTGCGCCATGATCTCGGGCAGTGCCTGCACCACGCCCTGTTGCGAGAATTCGTAGCTGGCAACGCCCGCGACGGTGCCGCCCGCCGCCCGCACGGCACTGGCCACCGCGTCGCGCGCGACCTCGCCCGACAGGTTCTGCGCGTGCAGGATCATGATCCTGTCCCGGCCATTGGCCACGGCATAGCGCGCGATCCGGGCGGCACTGTTGGCATAGGTGTGGCCCAGAACGAAGACGTTGCCCCCGGCGATCTCGGTGTTGTTGGAGAAGCTCAATACGCTGATATTGCTGTTGGAAACCGCCACGCCAACGGCAGCCGCCGCATCCGAGCGCAGCGGCCCCGCGATCACGCGGGCCCCTTGCTGCACGGCCTGCCGCGCGACGGTTGCGGCCTGTGCCGGGTCGGCGGCGGTGTTGTAGACGGTCACGTTCAGCTGCACGCCCTCGATCTCCGAAGCGGCCAGCCGCGCCGCGTTTTCCAGACTGCGCGCAACGATCTCATCGCCCGGGCTGCCCGAGCCATAGGGGAGCAGCAGGGCCACGTTGACCGGCGCGCCACTACGCACCTGCGGGCCGCCGCCGATGGGCAGCCCGGCCTGGCAGGCGGCCAGCAATCCGGCCGTGAGACACAGCAGCACAGCGCGCCGCGACTTGCGAAGAATGCGGAAAGAAGAGAACATGAAGGGCCGTCTCCAGAAGGCGCAAGAAATGGATCGAGCGGACCCTACGCGGTCGCGCGAAACAAGTAAACGCCAAGAGGCCCAGCCCATGTCCGATCAGCCCTCCCCCGCCGGTGCCGCCCGGCTTGCCGCCGGTTTGTACCTCGTGGCCACCCCCATCGGCAGCGCCCGCGACATCACCCTGCGCGCGCTCGATATCCTCGCCGGGGCCGATGCGATTGCCGCCGAAGACACCCGAACTGCGCGAAAATTGATGGAAATTCATGGGGTTGCTACGGCAGGCCGCCCGTTGATCGCCTATCACGACCATTCCGGCCCCGGCACCCGCGACAAGATCGCGGCGCTGATCGCCGAGGGCAAGAGTGTTGCGTATGTGTCCGAGGCGGGCACGCCGCTGGTGGCGGATCCGGGCTATCAACTGGGTCGCGCGGTGATCGAGGCGGGGCTGCCGGTCTGGTCCGCGCCGGGGGCGTCGGCGGTGCTGGCGGCGCTGTCGGTTTCGGGCCTGCCGAGCGACCGGTTCCTGTTCGCCGGCTTCCCGCCGCAGGCCAAGGGCGCGATGACGAAATGGCTGGCGGAGCTTGCCCCGGTCGAGGCCACGCTGATTCTCTATGAATCTCCGCGCCGCGTTCACCGTTTGTTAGATGTTTTGGGCGAAACCTTGGGAGATGATCGGCAAATTGCGCTCTGCCGGGAATTAACCAAACGCTTCGAAGAGGTCTTGCGTGGATCCGTCCTTGACGTACGAAATGCCATCGCGGATCGCAGCCTGAAGGGCGAGGTGGTGCTGGTGGTTGGCAAGGGCACCCCACAAGCGGTGTCCGCCGAGCGTGTCGATGATGCCTTGCGCGCGGCCTTGGAAACCCTCTCGGTCAAGGACGCGGCGGCAGAGGTCGCCAAGACAATGGGCCTGCCCAAGCGCGATGTCTATCAGGCTGCGCTGCAACTGGAGAAGAAGAGATGAGCGGATCGGTCAGCTACTACGCGGGGCTTTCGGCGGAAGATCAGGTGGCGCGGCGCTATGCCCGCAACGGCCATGTGATCCTGTCGCGCCGCTGGCGGGGACGGGGTGGCGAGATCGACCTCGTCGCGCAAAAGGATGGCGACGTGATCTTCATCGAGGTCAAGAAAAGCCGCAGCCATGCCCGTGCTGCTGCCCGTGTCTCGCCCCGGCAACTGAGCCGCATCTTCCTGTCTGCCGAAGACTACCTTGGCCACCTGCCCGCCGGTGCCAACACGCCCTGCCGGGTGGATGTGGCGCTGCTCGACGATGCGGGCCAGATCGACATTCTTCCGAATGTGCTGTGTGCATGACGGCACAGTGACGGCATTGCACCTTTTCCCGCCGCGGGCCATGTAGGACCAAAGCCCGGGAATGGAGACGCCCCTATGCCGCTCAAGGTTGCCATCCAGATGGACCCCATCGGCCCGATCGACATCGACGCCGACAGCACCTTTCGAATTGCCGAAGAAGCGCAGGTGCGCGGGCACGAGCTGTTCTATTACACGCCCGACATGCTGGCCTATCAGGAAGGCCGTGTCACTGCCCGTGGCTGGCCGCTGACCGTCCGCCGCGAGAAGGGCAACCATTTTTCCCTTGGCCAGATGCAGGAGATCGACCTTGGCGCGGATGTAGACGTGCTCTGGTTGCGGCAGGATCCGCCCTTCGACATGGGCTATATCACCACGACGCATATCCTCGACCGCATTCATCCCGACACGCTGGTCGTGAACGATCCGTTCTGGGTGCGCAATTACCCCGAAAAGCTGATGGTCCTCGATTTCCCGGACCTGACGCCGCCCACCACCATCGCCCGCGACCTCGAAACGCTGAAGGCGTTCAAGCACAAGCATGGCGATATCATCCTCAAACCGCTTTACGGCAATGGCGGCGCCGGGGTGTTCCGGCTGGACCCCAATGACCGCAACCTCAATTCGCTGCATGAGCTTTTTGCGGGCATCAACCGTGAACCGTTGATCGCGCAGAAATTCCTGCCCGACGTGTCGGCGGGCGACAAGCGGGTGATCCTTGTGGATGGCGAGCCCGTGGGCGCGATCAACCGGGTGCCGGCCAGCGGTGAAACCCGCTCGAACATGCATGTGGGCGGGCGCCCCGAAAAGGTGGCTTTGTCCGACCGTGACCGCGAGATTTGCGCCCGCATCGGGCCGCTTCTGCGCGAAAAGGGGCAGATTTTCGTCGGCATCGACGTGATCGGCGGCTGGCTGACCGAGATCAACGTGACCTCGCCCACCGGCATTCAGGAACTTGAACGCTTCGATGGCATCAACGTGGCCGAGACAATCTGGCAAGCGATCGAGGCGCGCCTGGCATGAGCCGCCGGGCCGCGATCCTCAACACCTGGCTGCGGCTGGTGGAACGCCCCGCTCTGGCGCGGCTGAATGTCGAGGATCTGGCCCGCGTTCGGCGACGGTTCGAATGGCAGGCGCGGATGCTGTTTCCGCTGCCAAGGGGGCAGGCCTGGCGCTGGACAGATCGGGCGGAGATGCCCGTGTTCGAAATCGGGCCGACAGACGGCGCGCGCCTGCTTTATCTGCATGGCGGCGGCTATGTCTTCGGCAGCCCGCGCACACACAAGGGGCTGGCGGGCCGGTTGGCCGCCCGCACCGGGATCGGCGCGGTCGTGCCGGATTACCCGATGGCCCCGGAGCATCCCTTCCCCGCCGCGCCCGCCGCGGTGCTGCGGCTCTATCGCCAGATGGTGACGGAAGCACCCGTGATCCTTGCCGGGGACAGCGCCGGGGGTGGGCTGGCCCTGTCGCTTCTGGCGCAGATCTGCGCCGATCCCACCTTGCCGCAACCGCTGGCAACGCTGGTTCTGTCGCCGTGGACGGACCTGAGCCTGTCGGGCAGCAGCTTTGCCACGAACGACCAAACCGAAATGCTGCTGCCCGCCGGCGGGATCACCGAATCGCGCGACGTCTATCTCGCGGGGGCCGATCCCGCCGACCCGCTGGCCAGCCCGCTTTTCGCCGATTTCGCCGGAGCCGCGCCGGTGCGGATCTGGGTCGGGGATGGCGAGATGTTGCTGGATGACAGCCGCCGCATGGCCTCTCGCCTGACCGCGCAAGGGATCGACACGTCGCTGACGGTCGAGCACAACCTGCCCCATGTCTGGCCGTTGTTCCCCGGCTGGCTGCTGCCCGAGGCCGAAAGAACGCTGGACCAGATGGGCGCGGAAATCCGGGCCACGTTGCCGTTGGGCCAGGATGCCGATTGACCCTGCGAGGGTTCCCGACCAGTGGCAAGATACCGCCCGCCGCCTTATGCCGCCATGGGCCCTGTGCGGGGCCCATGCGTTGGAGGGGAGCACTAATTCTTGCCGGCAATCAGCCGAAACCCGAGCGCCTCTGCCACATGCGGCAGGCGCACATCCGCCGCGCCGTCCAGATCGGCAATGGTGCGCGCCACCCGTAGCACCCGGTGATAGCCGCGTGCCGACAGGCGAAACCGCTCGGCGGCCTTGATCAGCATGTCGCGTCCTTCGGAATCGGGCGCAGCGATCTGGTCCAGCAACGCGCCTTCCGCATCGGCATTGATCCGTGCGGCGGCCCCGAGCGCCTCGAACCGGGCGCTTTGCCGGTCCCGCGCGGCCTTGATCCGGGCGGCCACGGTGGCGCTGGTATCGCCCGATGCGGGCAGGTCGAGATCGGTGAATGTCACTGGCGGCACCTCCAGCCGCAGGTCGAACCGGTCCATCAGCGGCCCGGATATGCGCCCCAGGTAGTCTTCTCCGCAGGCGGGCGCGCGGCCACACGCCTGGTCGGCCTCATACAGGTGGCCGCAGCGGCACGGGTTGGCCGCCGCGATCAGCAGGAACCGGCAGGGATAGGTCACATGCGCATTGGCCCGCGCGATCACCACGTCGCCGGTCTCAATCGGCTGGCGCAGGGTTTCCAGTACCTGCCGAGGGTATTCGGGGAACTCGTCGAGGAACAGCACCCCGTTATGGGCCAGGCTGATTTCGCCCGGTTTCGCGCTGCGCCCGCCGCCGACAATGGCAGGCATCGAGGCCGTGTGATGCGGCGCGCGGTAGGGTCTTGTGCGGGAAATCCCGCCCTCGTCCAGCAACCCGGCAAGGGAATGGATCATCGAGGTTTCCAGCGCCTCGGTCGCCGTTAACGGCGGCATCAGGCCGGGCAACCGCGCTGCCAGCATGGATTTGCCCGATCCCGGCGCGCCCACCATCAGGAAATGGTGGCGCCCGGCGGCCGCAATTTCCAACGCGCGCTTGGCCCGTTCCTGCCCGCGCACCTCGCTCAGATCCTTGGTCGTGACCTCGCCCAGCACTTCGCCCGGTTCCGCCGGGGGCAGGGGCGCGCGGTCGGTCAGGTGGTTGATGATGTCGGTCAGGGTCCGGCCCGCGTAAACCGGTGTCGCGCCGACCCATGCCGCCTCGGCCCCGCAGGCGGCGGGACAATACAGCGCGCGGCCATCCTCGCCCGCCGCCAGCGCCGTGGGCAGTGCCCCGATCACCGGCACCAGCGCCCCGTCGAGCGACATTTCCCCAAGGCTCATCGCGCCTTCCACCGCGTCGCGGGGCACCACGCCGAGCGCGGCCAGCAAGGCCAGTGCAATCGGCAGATCGAAGTGAGACCCCTCTTTCGGCAGATCGGCGGGCGACAGGTTGATGGTGACGCGTTTCGAGGGCAGCGCGATGGCCATGGTCGACAACGCCGTGCGCACCCGGTCGCGCGCCTCGCCCACGGCGCGGTCGGGCAGGCCGACGATGGAAAAGGCGGGCAGGCCCGGCGTGACGGCGCATTGCACCTCGACCCGGCGCGCCTCCAACCCTTCGAAGGCGACGGTATAGGTGCGCGCGAGGCTTTCGGGTCGGGCGGCGTCCAGCATGGTAAACGCTTGCCCGAAAACCCTTTACGATTGGTAAATATCCATGAAGGCGGGCCACGCTGCGGGATCGGCCACGGTCTTGTCGCGGCAAAAGGCGTTGCAAAAGCCGAAGACGCGGCCATCCATCTCAAGGAAGTGGGTCACGGGGGCGCCGGAATAGGGGCAGGTCGCGTTTTCCGAGGGGCCGCTCTCGACCGCCTGTGCCGCCAACGGCGGCGGCGCGGGGAAGGGGCGTCGGTCAAGCGCCATGTCGTAGAACGGCTGCTCCGGCCCCTCGACCAGGCCCATGGCACGCCACTGGCGAAACGCCGGGTGCGCCACATGCGCCTTGGCATAGGCCAGCGCCGCGCTCGAAACCGGCAGGTCATAGGTCAAAATCCGCGTCGCCACCGGGGCGAAGAACACGTCGGCCAGCGAATAGGCCCCACACAGCCATGGTCCCCCGAACCGGTCCATCGCGCGGGACCACAGCAGGTCGAGCCGGGCAAGGTCGGCGGTCACCGCATCCTCCGGCGCAAACCCCGCCCACCCGGTGCGCAGGTTCATCGGACAGGCGCCGCGCAGCCCGGTCAGGCCGGAATGCATCTCGGCCACAAGACTCATCGCCTCGGCGCGCGCGGCGGGGTCTTCGGGCAACAGGCCGTGATCGGGGAACGCCCCGGACAGGTGCCATGCGATGGCGAGCGAGTCGGTCAGCACCCCGCCCTGCGGCGTCTTGACGATGGGCACGGTGCGGGTGTCGGGGGCGAAGGCGGCCAGATCCTTGCGGAACTGGTCGCAATACATGCGCGTGGTCCGCACCTCGACGGGAATGTCGAAGGCGCGGAAGGCAAGCCAGCCGCGCAGCGACCAGCTTGAATAGGATTTGTCGGCAATCAAGAGGATATGGGTCATGACCGCCAGCTAAGCCTGCCCTGCGCGGCCTGTCCAATGCCATTTTCTGACGCGGCGCATCACGGGCGGTGATTGATCGCTTCGACCCGCCATGTGCCTGACTCATGGGCAAGTCGGGTCACCGAAAGGTTGTCGATCTTGTGCCCGAGCGCGGCATAAGCCGAGCCGCCAGAGGCGCGCTGCACCTGCGTCAGGATCACCCCGATATGGGCCACCGCGACGATATGGGCTTTCGGGTAGACGGCGTTCAGCGCATCCACCACCGCGCGGACGCGGTTGGCGGCGGCGTTCCAGCTTTCGCCCTCTGGTGCGGCCACCTCGCCAGGGTCTTCCCAGTAGCGGCGGCTGAGGTCGGGGTCGCGCGCGGAAACCTCGGTGAAATGCAACCCGTCCCACGCCCCGAAGTCGAACTCTCTGAGCCCATGCGCATCGGGCAGGCGCGTGCGGCCCTCGCCCAGCACATCCGCCGTGGCGCTGGCGCGGATCAGATCAGACGCGATCAGCAGCGCGGGGCGCGGCAGCGCTGCGTCGAGCCGCGCGACCTGCGCGGTATCGGACAGGTCGGCGGGCACGTCGCGCCAGCCCACGAACGTCTTTTCATGCGTCGGCCCGTGCCGCACCCAGTGCCACGTGGTCATGCCGCCCCCTTCTTCTTGGTGAAAATACTCTGGGGGAGTCGCCGCAAGGCGACGGGGGCAGCGCCCCCGCCGGTCGGCGCCGAAGGCGACGAAACCCGGAATGGACCCGCGCAGGCCACGATCATTCGGCCGGTCCCTTCAACACCAAGGGCAGCCCCGCGATCACCGCGATCACCCGGTCGGCGCGGGCGGCCAGCATCTGGTTCAGCTCGCCCTGTGCCTGCCGGAACCGCCGTGCGAGCGCGTTTTCGGGGACGATTCCCTGGCCTGTTTCATTGCTGACGACGACCACCGGCGCGGCGCAGGTTTCCAACGCCGTCAGCAACGCCGCGGCTTCGGTCCGCCAGTCGCGCTCGGCCAACAGCAGGTTGCTCAGCCAGAAGGTCGCGCAGTCGAGCAGAACGACCTCGCCCGCGCGGGCCCCGGTCAGCGCCCCCGCCACGTCCAGCGGCGCCTCGACCGTGCGCCAGCCGTGGGCGGCCCTGTCGGCCTGATGGCGGGCGATCTTGGCCCGCATTTCATCGTCATAGGCCTGCGCGGTCGCGATATAGACCCGCGCCCCCGGCATTGCCCGCACCTGCGCCTCGGCATGGGCCGATTTGCCCGAGGCCGCGCCGCCGATCACCAGTGTCAGGGAAGGGTCCGCCATCTTTTTCCTCCTTGAAAGTGATCCGGGCAAGCGGCCCGCCCGTAACCTTAAAAAACCAGCCAACAGGAGGGCGTTATGGCACTCGACCTAGACCCTGGCCAGTCACTTTCCCGCCACGCCCGCGCGGCGGAATTGCTTGACGCGGAGACGGAGCGTGATCTTGCCATCGCGTGGCGTGACCACCGCGACGAAGCGGCGCTGCACCGATTGATCACCGCCTATATGCGTCTCGCCATTTCGATTGCATGGAAATTCCGGGGCTATGGCGCTTCGATGAATGACCTGATCCAAGAGGCGGGGCTTGGCCTGATGAAGGCCGCCGACCGCTTTGACCCCGACCGGGGGGTGCGGTTTTCCACCTACGCGGTGTGGTGGGTGCGCGCGGGCATGCAGGATTTCGTGATGCGGAACTGGTCGATGGTGCGCACCGGCTCGACCTCTTCGCAGAAGAGCCTGTTTTTCAACATGCGCCGGGTGCGCGCCCGGATCGAGGCCGAGGCCGCAACCGATGGCATAGAGCTTGATTCGCATCAGGTGCGAGAGATGATCGCCAGCGAGATCGGCGTTGCGCTCAAGGATGTTGAGATGATGGAGGGCCGACTGGCCGGCACCGACTTCTCGCTTAACGCTGTGCAAGGCGATGGCGAGGACGGGCGCGAGTGGATCGAGCTTCTGGAAGACGACTCGGAACAGGCCAGCGAGCATTTCGAACGTGCCCGCGACACCGCGCGGCTGCGGGAATGGTTGGGCGACGCGTTTGACGTGCTGACCGAGCGTGAGCGCCGGATCGTGACCGCGCGAAAGCTGACGACGCCCGCGCGCACGCTGGAAAGCCTTGGCGAAGAGCTGAACCTGTCGAAAGAACGGGTGCGCCAGATCGAGGCCGCCGCATTGGAAAAGCTGCGTCGCCAATTGTCGCCCCGAGAAGAGGAATTGCGCGCATTGATGGCGTAGGCGGTTGTCCCTGCTGCCGATTGCCGTTTGAGTGCGTGCATGTTGAAAATCCTTGCAACCTGTCTGGCCCTTGCCCCCGCGATTGCGGCGGCGGGGCCTTTTTCGTCCGTGGATCAATTGCGTGGCGCGGATGTGGTGGTTCTGGGCGAAGTGCATGACAATCCCGCGCATCATGTCTGGCAGGCAGAGATGCTGCGCGCATTGACCCCGGCGGCGGTGGTGGTCGAGATGCTGACGCCCGATCAGGCGGCGCGGATCACCCCCGCGTTGCGTGACGACCCCGATGCGCTGGGCGTGGCCGTTGGCTGGGCCGGGTCGGGCTGGCCGGACTATGCGCTCTACCGCCCGGTGTTCGCGGCACTGGGAGCGGCGGAGGTCTATGGCGCGGCGCTGCCGATAGACGACGTGCGGGGGGCGATTGGCACGGGCGCTGCGGCGCAATTCGCGGGCGATCCGTCGCGGTTCGGGCTGGACCGGGCGCTGCCCGGCGCGCAACAGGCCGAGCGCGAAGCGATGCAGCGCGCGGCCCATTGCGGGATGCTGCCCGACGGAATGCTGGGCGGTATGGTCGAGGCGCAACGTCTGCGCGATGCCGCCTTTGCCGCGACGGTGCTGCGCGCCCTGGATGAGACCGGCGGGCCGGTGGTGCTGATCACCGGCAACGGCCATGCGCGCACGGATTGGGCGGTGCCCTTCATGATCGGGCAGGCCGCGCCGGAGGTGGACGTGATCGCCGTCGGGCAATTCGAGACACCGCCTGACGCGGCCGTGCCATTCGATCAGTGGCGAGTGACGGACCCGGTGGATCGCAACGATCCTTGTTCCGTCTTCGACGAGTCCCGGGCCGGTCGGGCCGTTTCGGGAAAAGGCGGGACCAGCCGGGGCTGAGGCATTCTCGGGCTGGGACGGTGCGGGTGGGGCCAGAGGGCCCGTTGCGCAGGAAAAAAGCGGCGCCGCTTCAGGGGCGCGCGGACTGTGGTCATTTGCGAAAGCTTTCGGTGCCGATGCTGCCTGCACCCTCATCGGGTGGTCTTTGGCGGCGGGCAGACCGTGCCACGCTGATCTTTGGTATACCGCGGGTGATCTTGGCACGGATTTCCGAAGAAACCGTTAACGTTGGTTTGTGAGTGTGGTTTCGACGCGCTGACGCGCGCCGACCGGCGCGGCCCCGTTGCCTGACGCCGGGTGCTTTGGGGACCAACCCAGGGGGACGGTGGCTTGTCGCGCTGACCGGGGCGGAATAGGTTGACCGGCAGGACGAGACCCAAGGGCGGAGACCCCATGCTGGCGGACAAGCGCATTCTTTTGATCATCGGCGGCGGAATCGCGGCCTTCAAGGCGTTGGACCTGATCCGCCGCCTGCGCGAGCGCGGGGCCAGCGTGACCCCGGTGCTGACCAAGGCTGCGGAGGAGTTCGTGACGCCGCTGTCAGCCTCGGCCCTGGCGGCGCACAAGGTTTATCGCGATCTGTTCGACCTGACCGACGAGGCCGAGATGGGCCATATCGAGCTGAGCCGCGCTGCCGATCTGGTGGTGGTGGTGCCCGCCACCGCCGACCTGATGGCGAAAATGGCGCAGGGCCATGCGAATGATCTGGCCTCGACCCTGCTGATGGCCACCGACAAGCGCGTGCTGATCGCGCCCGCGATGAACGTGAAGATGTGGGACCATCCGGCGACCCAGCGAAATCTAGCGACCTTGCAGGGCGACGGTGTGCTGGTGGCGGGGCCGGTCGAGGGCGCGATGGCCTGCGGCGAGTTCGGGCCGGGGCGCATGATCGAGGTGCCGGAGATCGTGGTGGCGATTGACGCGGCGCTGTCGGACGGGCCGCTTTCGGGACGCAAGGTGCTGGTGACCTCGGGGCCGACGCATGAGCCGATTGACCCGGTGCGCTATATCGCCAACCGCTCGTCCGGCGCGCAAGGCACGGCGATTGCCGCCGCGTTGCGCGATCTGGGGGCGAAGGTGACGTTTGTCACCGGCCCTGCCTCTGTCGCGCCGCCTGCGGGGGTGCGGGTGGTAAAGGTCGAGACCGCGCGCGAGATGCTGGCGGCGGTCGAGGCGGGCTTGCCCGCCGATGCGGCGGTGTTCGCCGCCGCCGTGGCCGATTGGCGCGTCGCCAATGCGGCCGACCGCAAGATGAAAAAGACCGAGGGCGCAGGCAGCCCGGCGCTGGAGTTCGCCGAGAACCCCGACATCCTGAAGACCGTTGCGCAGATGGAGGTGGGGCGGCCCGGCCTTGTGGTGGGCTTTGCCGCCGAAACCCACGATGTCGAGGCCAACGCCACCGCCAAGCGCGCCCGCAAGGGCTGTGACTGGATCGTGGCCAACGATGTCTCGCCCGCGACCGGCATCATGGGCGGCGCAGAGAACAAGGTTTCGATCGTGACGGCGGACGGGGTGGAGGACTGGCCGCGCCTGTCCAAGGACGAGACCGCCCGGCGGCTGGCCATCCGCATTGCCGAGGCGATCTCTGGCTGAGAGCGGGGCCGCAGGCGGGAGTATTTTTGCCAAGAAGAAGGGGATCGGGATGGTGCTGACCATCAAGGTGATGCAGGAAGACTGGGCCGACCCCGAGGTGGCCCTGCCGCGCTATGAAACGACCGGGGCGGCGGGGGCGGACCTGCGCGCCAACCTGCGGCCCGAAGAGCGGGCGGAGGGGATCGTTCTGGCCCCCATGGACCGGCGGATCGTGGCGACAGGGCTGCGGGTGGAGATTCCCGAAGGTTACGAGATGCAGATCCGGCCGCGCTCGGGGCTGGCCTTCAAACACGGGGTGACGCTGGTCAATACGCCGGGGACGATCGACAGCGACTATCGCGGGCCGCTTGGGGTGTTGATGGTCAATCTCGGGGCAGAGCCGTTCCGGGTGACGCATGGCGAGCGGATCGCGCAGGCGGTGATCGCACCGGTGGTGCAAGCGGCGTTCGACGTGGGGGTGGACCTGTCCGACAGTGCACGCGGCGCCGGTGGCTTCGGATCGACGGGGCAGGGCTGATGGCGCTGGTTCTGGCGATGGCAGCGGGGCTGTGGGGCCTTGGCTGGGTCATGAAGGTGCCGGGCCGGACGCGGGCGCTGATGCTGCTGCTTTTGTATGCGGCTGTGCTGGTGGTGCAGGTGGCGCTGCCCGAAGGGCATCCGCTGCGCGAGGCGACCGGCGGGTCGGCGGCGCAATGGCTGGTGCTGGGCGGCATGGTCGCGCTGGTGGCTGTCTATCGCGCGGGGTTGCTGCGGTTGCGCGCGCGGGCCGAGGGTGTGGACGCGGCGCGGGAGGCGGACGCGCCGAAACCGGCAGCGACGTTTTCGGGCGAGGAACTGGAGCGCTATGCGCGCCACATCACCCTGCGGGAAATCGGCGGACCCGGGCAGAAGAAGCTGAAACACGCCAAGGTGTTGGTGGTGGGGGCCGGGGGGCTTGGCTCGCCGGTGCTGATCTACCTGGCGGCCGCGGGCGTGGGGCGGATCGGGGTGATCGACCATGACGTGGTGGACCTGAGCAATCTGCAACGCCAGATCATTCACACCGACGGGTCGCAGGGGATGCCCAAGGTGTTTTCCGCAGAGCAGCGGATCAAGGCGTTGAACCCGCATGTGGAGGTGCGCCCCTATCACCGCGAATTGACCGCCGAGATCGCCGAAACGCTGTTTGCCGACTATGACCTGATCGTCGATGGCACCGATGCGTGGCCAATCCGCGACCTGATCAACCGGGCCGCCGTGGCAACGGGCAAGCCCGTGGTCTCGGGCGCGATTTCGGCGTGGGAAGGGCAGGTGACGATCTATGACCCCGCCCATGGCGCGCCCTGCATGGCGTGCGTTTTTCCCGAACCGCCCGCGCCGGGGATGGCGGCGACCTGTTCGGAAACAGGGGTGATCGGGGCGATGCCGGGCGTGGTGGGCGCGATGATGGCGACCGAGGTGATCAAGTGGATCGCCGGCGCGGGTGAGCCGCTGACCGGGCGAATGCTGATCTATGATGCGCTTTATGCGGATACCCGGCTGATCACGTTGAAGCGGGCTGCGGATTGCGCGGTCTGCGGGGCGGTTGGTTGAGCGCGGTCCGATCGATTCCTCGCCCCGCGCCGGGTTTGCGCCGGGTGACCCCTTGCCCTTGCGACAAGCCGCGCCATACTGCCCAGAATAACAGAACAGGGAGCCTGACCAAATGAAACGCCTTGCTGCTGCCGCGTTGGCCTTTGCGCTTGCGCCTCTTTCCGCCCATGCCGACAGCCACATGAGCCTGCCCGATCTGGGCGGGCGAGAGGTGGTGATCGTCACCGAGAACGCCTATCCGCCGCTGCAATTCGTCGATCCCGCGTCGGGCGAGGCCATCGGCTGGGAATATGACGCGATGGAGATCATCGCCGAGCGGCTGAACATGACCGTGAGCTATCAGAACATTTCGTGGGACGCGATGATCCCGGCGGTGTCGGAAGGCCAGTTCGACATGGGCATGACCGGGATCACCATCCGCGAGGATCGTGCCGAGATGGTGGACTTCTCGGACACCTACATGACCAGCCAGATGCGGATGCTGGTGCGGGCCGATGAAGACCGATTCACCGATGCCGAGGGTTTTGCCGCGAACGCGGATTTCCTCGTTGGCAGCCAAGCGGGCACGACGCCGTTCTATGTCGCGGTCTATGACATCCTTGACGGCAACGAGTCCAACCCGCGCATTCAATTGTTCGAAACCTTCGGCGCAGCCGTACAGGGGCTGATGACCGAGGATGTGGACATGGTACTGACCGACTCGACCGGGGGCGAAGGTTATGTCCGGTCGTATCCCGATCGGCTGAAGATCATCGGCGAGCCGCTTGGCACCGAGGATTTCGGTTTCATCTTCCCGCGCGGATCGGATCTGGTCGCGCCGATCAATGCCGCCATCGCCTCGATGCAGGCGGACGGGACGATGGATGAGTTGAACCAGCGTTGGTTCGTCGATTACTCCATGGGCCAGTAACAGGCCAGGCACCCGGCCCGCATTGCGTGGGGCCGGGCGCCGTTTTCGCATGATGCATTCCCCCGATTCCGACAAGGACTTCCCGTGGTGGCTGGTCATCGTGGCCGCGCTCGGGCTGTTCGCCTTTTGGCAAGTGCTGGCCGATGAGCAGTATCGGCAGGTTCTGACCACGCTGAAACGCGGCGTGTGGATCACGCTCTTCGTCACCTTGGTGTCCTACGGGCTTGCGGCCGCGACCGGGCTTGGCCTTGCGCTGGCGGCGCTGTCGCGTTCGCGCGTGCTGCGGCAGGCGGCGCGGGTCTATGTCGAGATCATACGGGGCATCCCGATCCTTGTGCTGCTGCTCTACGTGGCCTTCGTTCTGGCGCCGGCACTGGTGGCGGCCTACAATTGGGTGGCTGAAAGCATCGGGGCTGGCACGATCCGCACACGGGATTTCAGCCTGCTGTGGCGGGCCATCCTGGCGCTGTCCATCGGCTATTCCGCCTTTCTGGCCGAGGTGTTCCGGGCTGGCCTTCAATCCATTGACAAGGGCCAGATCGAGGCGGCCGAGGCGCTTGGCCTGAACCGACGGCAACGCTTTCGGCTGATCGTGTTTCCGCAGGCGATCCGGGTTATCCTGCCGCCGCTCGGCAATGATTTCGTGGCGATGGTGAAGGACTCTTCGCTGGTTTCGGTGGTGGGTGTTCTGGATATCACACAACTTGGCAAGGTCACGGCGGCGGGGAATTTCCGCTATTTCGAGACCTATAACGTCGTGGCGCTGATCTACCTGACGATGACGATCACGCTGTCGCTCGGGTTGCGGCGGCTGGAGAAATCGCTGCGGCGCGGGCATGAGCGGACCTAGGGACGCCGAGATCGCCCCGCCCAGGGCCCGACCGAGGGGTGGAGGCGTTGGCGCGTGTTACCCGTCGCTTGGCAATTCGCGTTCAAGAAACGCCTCGAACGCGTCCAGGTTCACGGCTTCGAACTGGCCAAAGCTTTGCATCCAGATCGAGGCGTCGCGCAGGGCGTCGGGTTCCAGTTTGCACCATTTCACCCGACCGCGCTTTTCCTGGGTTATCAGGCCCGCCCCCGCGAGGATGACAAGGTGCTTGGAAATCGCGGCCAGCGACATTTCAAAAGGATCGGCCACATCGCTGACCGCCATGTCGTCTTCCAGCAGCATCGACAGGATGCGGCGGCGGGTAGGGTCGGCGAGGGCCGAAAAGACCGTGTCGAGATCGGCGGGCATCAGGGGGACTCCGTCGGCAGGGCAAACTTAACCGTTCGGTTGATTATATCATCAACCATATGGTTGAATATGGGAAATGGCCCCACAGCGCCGCCATGGGCCGCGACGCGATTGTCGCACGGAAATAAAATCATTTAAAAACAACTATTTAAAACTTTCCCGCACGGTTAAACTACGCGTTGACTCAGGGGGGAGACCTGCCTAGGTTCCGCCCGAACCTCGAAGGGGTGCGTTTTGTGATGTCCGATGGGCCTGATCCCGACCGGCTGAAAGACCTGGATGCTCGGTTGAGCCGCCTGAAGTCTGGCCAAGGCACCGCGAAACCCCATACCGAGGAGCACTATTCCATGGCGCAGCACGCCTGGCGGATGGTGATCGAGCTTGTGGCCGGTCTTGGGATCGGGTTCGCCATAGGTTTTGGGCTGGATACCCTGTTGGGAACCCTGCCTTGGCTGATGGTGGTGTTTACGGTGCTGGGTTTCATGGCGGGCATCAAGACGATGATGCGATCCGCGCAGGAAATGCAGCGAGAGAACGAAGCGGCGAATGCCGCGCGCGATGAGAGGGAATGAGACGTGTCTGGAGAAGCAGAGACTCACGGTGAAGACGCCCTGGCCGCAACCGGTGCGGATGCCGCAGCAGCGCATGGCGCCGACGCGGCCCATTCCGCGAATAGCGGTCTTCAGATTCACCCGATGGATCAGTTCGTTGTGCACCCGCTCTTCGGCGACGGCCCGATCCATTGGTATACCCCAACCAACGTGACCCTCTGGATGGCCATTGCCGTTCTGCTGATCGCGCTGATGATGGTTGTCGGCACCCGTGGCCGCGCGATCGTGCCCTCGCGCTTCCAGTCGATCGCCGAACTGGCCTATGGCTTCGTGCGCAAGATGGTCGAGGATGTGGCAGGCAAGGATGCGCTGCCCTTCTTCCCCTATATCATGACGCTGTTCATGTTCATCGTCTTCGCCAACTTCCTTGGTCTTGTGCCGATGAGCTTCACGACCACCGCCCATATCGCCGTTACCGCGATGCTGGCCCTGGCCGTGTTCCTGACCGTGACCATTGTCGGCTTCGTCAAGAACGGAACCAAGTTCCTCGGGCTCTTTTGGGTGTCGTCCGCGCCGCTGCCGCTGCGGCCGATCCTCGCAATCATCGAGCTGATTTCCTACTTCGTCCGTCCTGTCAGCCACTCCATTCGTCTTGGAGGCAACATGATGGCCGGTCACGCCGTGATCAAAGTGTTCGCCGGGTTTGCGGGTGTGCTGGGCGTGGGCGCCGTCGCCCCGATCGCCGCCATCACCGCGATCTACGGTCTCGAAATTCTTGTGGCCTTCATTCAGGCCTACGTCTTCACCATCCTGACATGCGTTTATCTGAAAGACGCGCTGCATCCGTCGCACTGAGCGGCGGACGGGATAGAAATCTACAGCCAATTCCAACGTAAGGAGAAACGGAAATGGAAGGCGATATCGCACAACTGGGTCAATTCATCGGTGCCGGCCTTGCAGCCATCGGTTCGGGCGCATCGGCAATCGGTGTGGGCCATGTGGCAGGCAACTTCCTGGCCGGCGCCCTGCGCAACCCCTCGGCCGCGGCCGGTCAGACCGCGACTCTCTTCATCGGCATCGCATTTGCAGAAGCACTGGGGATCTTCTCGTTCCTCGTCGCTCTGCTGCTGATGTTCGCCGTCTAAGCCTTTCGCGAACCATCCTTACGGCCGGGCCGCTTGCCATGCGTGCGAGCGGTCCGGTGTAACCAGGTTCCACGGAGGACAAGATGGCCGTTGACGCACACGACGCAGCTGCTTCTGCCCCCGGCATGCCGCAGCTCGACATTACTACCTTCCCGAACCAGATCTTCTGGCTCGTGGTCACCATCGTGGTGATCTACCTGATCCTGTCTCGCGTCGCGCTGCCCCGTATCGGGGCTGTCCTGGCCGAGCGTCAGGGAACCATAACGAATGACATCGCCGCCGCCGAGGACCTGAAGCGTCAGGCCGCAGAGGCAGAGGACGCCTATAACAAGGCCCTCGCCGAAGCACGGTCGGAAGCGCAAACCATCGCCGCCGAAGCCCGCGCCGAGATCATGGCGGAACTGGCGGATGCCACCGCGAAGGCCGACGCAGAAATCGCAGCCAAGGCCGCCGAGTCCGAGGCCCGCATCGCGGAAATCCGTGAAGGCGCCCTCGCGGCAGTCGAAATCGTTGCCAAGGACACCGCGTCCGAGCTGGTTGCGGCGCTTGCGCCGACCGCCTCTGACGACGCGGCGCTTGCGGCAGCCGTTTCCGAGCGGTTGAAAGGATAAGTGCCATGAAACGCCTTGCTGTTCTCTTTGCACTGACCGCCTCGCCCGCCATGGCGGCGACCGGTCTGTCCTTCTCGCTTTACAACACCAACTTCGTGGTGTTGCTGGCGTTCCTCTGCTTCATCGGCGTGCTGTTCTACTTCAAGGTGCCGGGCATGCTGACGAAGATGCTCGATGCCCGTGCCGAGCAGATTCGCACCGAACTGGACGAAGCCCGCGCTCTGCGGGAAGAAGCCCAGACCATCCTCGCCTCGTATGAGCGCAAGCAACGGGAAGTGGCTGACCAGTCCGACCGCATCATCGCCCATGCCCGTGAAGAGGCGACGCTGGCGGCCGAACAGGCCAAGCAGGATCTGAAGGACTCGATTGCGCGCCGTCTGGCCGCCGCCGAGGATCAGATCGCCTCGGCCGAGGCTGGCGCGCTGCGCGAAGTGCGTGACCGTGCCGTTTCCATCGCCGTGGCAGCCGCCGCCGATGTGATCGCCGCAAAAACCAGCGCCGCCGATCAGAACAAGCTGATCGACGCTGCTATCGACGAGGTTGGCGCGCGCCTGCACTAAGGCCGCTCTGCCCGCATCATCGGATTGCCCCCGGCTGACGTGATGTCAGGCCGGGGGTTTCCTTTTCCGGGAATGCCTGCGGTCCTATATCGAACCTTCACAGGAACCGACGCGAGGCCCCCAATGCCCCTTCCCGATACGATGACCGCCCTGATCCTGCGCCATGATGGCTATGCCAAGGATCGCTCGACCGGCACGCCGACAGACCTGTCGCCTTTCCTTGAGCTGGCAGAGGTGCCCGTGCCGCAGCCGGGGCCAGGGCAGGCCCTGATCAAGGTGGCGCGGGCCGCGGTGAACCCGTCCGACGTGATGTTCGTGGCCGGGCTTTACGGGCAACCCCGCAAGGCAGGCCAGCCCGCCGGGTTCGAAGCCGTGGGCGAGGTCGTCGCGGGCGATACCCCGCTGATGGGGCAAAGGGTCAGCTTTTCCGGCGCGGGGCTGGGCACATGGGCGGATTATGCACTGGCCGATGTCAGCGGCCTGATCCCCCTGCGCCCGGATGTGACGGATGAAGATGCCGCCGGGCTGATCGTGAACCCGCTGACGGCGATGGCGATGTTCGACATCGTGCAGCAAGATGGGGCTGACGGCTTCCTGTTCACCGCCGGGGGCTCGCAACTGGGGAAATTCCTGACTGCGCTTGGCCGAGATAGTGGCGTGGCCCCGATCCCGGTGGTCCGGCGCGAGGCGCAGGTTGGCCCGCTCAAGGCACTTGGCGCGGCCGAGGTACTGGTCACGACCGACCCCGATTTCCCCGAGCGGATGGCCGACGTGATGAAGACCTATGGACCCCGCATTCTGTTGGATGCGGTGGCCGACCAGATTTCAGCCGACCTGTTCTTTGCCATGCCGCGCGGCGCGCGCTGGATTCCCTATGGGCGGCTGTCGACCGAGGCCCCCCGTCTGGACCAGATCGGGCAGTTCATCTTCATGGACAAATCGGTGCAGGGATTCTGGCTGGCCAAGTGGTTCACCACCACCCCGCCCGAGCAGGTGGGCAAGGCTGTCGCGGCAGTGCAGGAACGGTTTGCCAGCGGCAAATGGACCACCGATATCTCGGCGGTCTTGCCGTTGCGCGACGCGCTGGATCGCTTGCCCGAGGCCCTGGCGGCGAAGGACGCAAAGATCCAGCTGGCGCCCTGATGACCGGGTCGGCCCGCCGCGCCACGGGGCGGGCCGCGACCAAGGTCACATGCCGAAAGACATCATCTCGCGAAAGTCCATGCTTTCCAGCGTCTGTTGCATGGTGTCGGTGTCGCCATCCTCGGCCTGAATCAGGATGCGGTTGCCGACCAGCGCCGACAGGTTGCCGTCCTGGTTGAGGAAGCTCTGGCGGTTGATCCGCACGATCTGACCCATCGAGGCCATCATCTGCGAATTGCCCAACATGGCCCCCATCGAGGTGACCATCGGGTTATCGGCCATCAGCGTGATGGTAAATCCGCGCCCCGGCCCGGTATATTCACCGCGCGCGATGGTGCCGCCGCCCATGAACGCCATGCCTTGCCCCGCTTCCTGGTCGATGGTCATGGTCCAGCCATCCAGCGGTTCGGGCAGGTAGGCCTGCAAGCCTTCGGCGACAAGGCCGTTCAGCAATTGCTGCGCATAGGCCAGTTCGTCCAGCGCGTATTGAATATCGCCGTCGGCATAGGCATCCATGGCGGATTGCAGGGTGGCGGTGATTTCATCCTCGTGACTGTCGGCCAGCGCGGGCAGCGGGGCGAACGCGAGGGTGGCGGCAGCGGCAAGTGCTGTGAGTCGCATGGGACATCTCCTTGACCGAATGGGAATTGACCGGCCAAAGCGTAACGCCTGCTGGCCTGTCGTCCAAGCCTATCCGAACCGCGCCGCCCATGTCGGCAGCGGATCACCCGGCGCAGGGGTGGCGTGATAGACGCCCCGCGCAACGGCCCGCGACAGGCAAAGCGCGGCCGCGTGGCCAAGGTGCAGCGCGTCCCAGACCGGGTCTTGCAACCGGCGGTCGCCGGTCGCGGCGGCAAAGACCAGGTCGCCATCCATCGGCGTGTGGCTGGGATAGATGGCACGCGCCATGCCGTCATGGGCCGCTGTCGCCATGCGCGTGGCCTGCGCCTGCGTCAGGTCTGCGTCGGTGGCGACAATGGCGATGGTCGTGGCGGCGCCCGGCCCGCCCTTGTGGCGCGGCGATTGGCTGGCGTCGAAGCCGGGGGCCGGGCCGAGAGCGCCGAACTCGCCACCCATTTCAAAGGGCGCGGCCCAGAAATGGCCGCTGTCGCCAACGGTGACCTGCCCGAGCGCGTTGACCACGACCAGCGCACCCACGGTATGGCCCGAGGGCAGGACCACCGAGGCAGATCCCAGCCCGCCCTTGAGGTCGGCGATGATCGCACCGGTGCCCGCGCCTGCGGTGCCAAGGACAAAATCCACGCCCGCCGCCGCCGCCGCTGCGGCCCCCAGCCGTTTATAGGGGTTCTCGGGCCAGTCCTTGTGACCGCCGTTGACCAGGTCAAAGACGATGGCCCCGGGCACGATCGGCACAAGTTGATCGCCCACGGCAAAGCCCCGGCCTTGGGCCCGCAGCCAGTCCGCCGCGCCGGACGCCGCGTCCAGCCCGAAGGCCGAGCCTCCCGCCAGCATCAGCGCATCGACCTCTTGCACCGTCTTGTCCGGGGCCAGCAGGTCGGTTTCCCGTGTGCCGGGCGCGCCGCCCATCACATGCACCGCCGCCGTGAAGGGGGCGTCGCCAAGCAGCACGGTCGCGCCGGTCTTGATGCCGTGATCCTCGGCATTTCCGACGCGCAGGCCGGGCACATCGGTGATCAGGTTTCTGGGGCCGGGATGCATCACGCCTTGCTTTCTCCTTGTAAAAATACTCCGGGGGTCCGGGGGCTGGCCCCCGGCCCGACCTTCAGATACAGCGCCCGCCATCCACTTCCATCGCCACGCCTGTCACCATGCTGGCTTCGTCCGAGCACAGGTAAAGCGCGGCATTGGCGATGTCCTCGGGTGTCGAGAAACGGCCGAGCGGGATGGTGGAGATGAACTTGGCCCGCATTTCGGGCGTGTCCTCGCCCATGAAGCTTTTGAGCAGTGGCGTTTCCCCGGCCACCGGGTTCACGGCGTTGACGCGGATGCCGAAGGGGGCAAGCTCTACCGCCATCGCCTTGGTGGCGGTGATCATCCAGCCCTTCGACGCGTTGTACCAGTTGAGGTTGGGCCGGGGAGAAACGCCTGCCGTCGAGGCCACGTTCAGGATCGCGCCTTTGCCCGCGTCTTTCATATGCGGAACCAGTTCGCGCGCGGTCAGGTAGACCGACTTGGCGTTGACGTTCAGGACGCGGTCGAACTCGTCCTCGGTTACGGTTTCCAGCGGTTTCGGCAGGTGGGTGATGCCTGCGTTGTTGACGAGAATGTCGACCCGACCCCACGCGGCAAGGGCGGCTTGGGCCATCGCCTTGACGCTGTCGCCATCGGCCACGTCCGTTTCCTGCGCGATGCCGCCGATTTCTTGTGCAATGGCTCCGGCCGCCTCGGCATTGAGGTCGGCGACCATCACCGTCGCGCCCTCTGCCGCGAAACGCCGCGCGATGCCCGCGCCAAAGCCCGATCCCGCGCCGGTCACGATCGCGGTTTTTCCGTCCAGTCTCATGCTCACCTCCCTTTGGTTGCGGCGATGTTTCCACGAAACCGGCGGGGCGGAAAGGGGGTGTCAGGCAGGTGTGCCAAGGATCATGGCCGTCAGCGCGGTGGCCGAGCCGACGCCAAGTCGCCGATAGGCCCGTTTGCGAAGGGTTCGGACAGAGTTTTCCGAGATGCCCAGTTCCAAAGCCGTTCCCGCCACCGACAGCCCCCGCGCGGCATGGTCGCACACCTCGGCCTCGCGCGGGGTCAGCGCGGCGAAACGGCCAAGGTTGCGAAGCCGCAGATCGCTGGCGGTGCGGGCGGGCAGGGGCGTGGTGCCGACGATACGGTGGCGCAGGCCGATCAGTTCGTGGGCCAGCGGCAGGACACGATGCAGGCCGGTAATATCTGTATCTGACAGCCAGCCAGACTGCACCGCGCGCAGGTAGAACGAGACAAAGCCGCCGCGCCCCATGCGCGAGGCGACCGAGACGCGTTCGATCACCTGGTCGCGGGCGTAGATCGGGGCGCGAGGGTCGCCCTCGGGCGGGTGCCAGCGGTCGATCACCAGCCCCTGAGACGGCGCGCGGCGAATGCGGTCGGCAAAGTCGCGCCGCAGGCTGTCATGCGAGGTGATGGTGCGGGCGTTGCGGTTGAACCAATAGTCGCTCATCCGGCCCGACCAGACCGTCAGCACCGGTTCCGGGCGGCGCAGGTCGGGCACGTAGAAGGCACCGAAATTGGCGATCTCGGTGGCGCTGCGGATATGGGCCAACAGCGCCGCGCCAAAGCCGTCGGTCGGCACGGTGGCGACAAGGCGGGCCACCGCGTCGCGGACCAGGGGGGTTGGGGCAATGTCATCCATTCGGGTGACAGCATAGGGCGTGGGCGTCGGGTATTGCAAGACGGCTACCCCACCAGACCCGGAGCCGCCTATGACTCGCCTGTTTTCTGACCGCAACCGCCCGGTGCATCTGGGGCCGTTCCCGCTGGAGCGGTTGGCGCGGCAGGACAGTGCCGATCTGTCGGCGGTGCCGCAGATGCGCGCGGTCAGCTTTAACCGCCCCGATGCGCCGGACAGTATCGTGAACGCGATGCGCGACTATCAGGCGATGCTGGACGCGATCCGCGATGGTCTGGTGAACCCGGTGCCGTCCGAGATACCCGCCGATCCGGTCGAGCGGGCCAATCACCTGAAGGCGTTCGGGTATTTCAACGATGCCGCGATGGTGGGGATTTGCCACCTGCCCGAGGCCGCCCTGTTGGCCGATCCCATCCGCAACCCGGACATTGACCGGCTTGCCGAGGGGCTGCGCACGCGCCAGACCAAGACGCTGGCCTCGGGGATCGACGTGATCATGGCCGACCTCAAGGACAGCATCGACGCGCCGCCGACCACGGTCGAGGGGCATACCCATGCCAACGTCTATCTCTACGAGAACCCGCGCGACCCGGATGAAGGCGAAGACGGCTGCGATTGGCTGGCGGGTGCGCTGGAGGCCCGCGCGTGCCTGCGGGCCAATGAAACCGCCAGTGTGATTGCGAACTACCTGCGGCTTCTGGGGTTTCCGGCCAAGGCGCATTCGGGCGCGGCCACGGATGTGGACCTGAACCGCCTGACTGTTGCCGCAGGGTTGGCGCGGGTCGAGGGCGGGAACCTCGTTGCCCCCTATATCGGGGGGCGCTTCGGTGTGGCGGCAGTGACCTGCCGAATGGAGTTGGCCTGCGACAAACTGCTGGCCGACCGGCCCGGATCGGGCGGGGTGGCATGGGCGCTTGGCACCGGGGTGCAGCGCTCGGCCCTCAATCGCAACCCGTTCGACAAGCGGCGTTTCGTGGACGGCGGGCACCCGTTTGAAAAGCTCAAGCGCGTGGACAGTCCAACGACCTATATCGACGAGGCCCGTGTGGCCCGCGTGCCCAAACGCGCCGACATGTTCGCCCGAGCGCAGTTCGGCGACATGGGCAAGACCCTGCAAGACGGGGCCAAGGGCGGCTACTACGCCCGCAAATCCGCGCCGTCCTACGCGCAGCGCCGGGCGCTTGGCGCTTTTGTTCTTATACAAGATGGCGAGCCGAACCAGAACGGACCGCGCCCGACCGACGCCGCCCGCAACGCGGCCAATATCAAGGCCGCGAGCTATTTCCTTGGCGTCGATGCTGTGGGGCTGTCGCGCTGCCCCGACTGGACATGGTATTCGCACGATGCCGTGGGCGATCCCATCGACCCGCCGCACGATCAGGCGATCAGCATGATCATCGACCAAGGCTATGAGACGATGGAAGGGGCGTCGGGCGACGATTGGATTTCCGTCGCCCAATCCATGCGCGCCTATCTGCGGTTTTCCCTACTTGGCGGCGTCATCGCGCAGCAGATCCGCAATCTGGGCTACAAGGCCAAGGCCCATACGGTGATGGACGGCGAGGTTCTGCAACCGCCGCTTCTGCTGCTGTCGGGACTGGGCGAGGTCAGTCGCATCGGCGAGGTCATCCTCAACCCCTATCTCGGCCCGCGCCTGAAGTCGGGCGTGGTGACAACGGATATGCCGCTGGCCCATGACAAGCCGATTGATTTCGGGCTGCAACGCTTTTGCGAGAGCTGCAACAAATGCGCCCGTGAATGCCCGTCCGGCGCGATCACCGCCGGGCCGAAGCTGATGTTCAACGGCTACGAGATCTGGAAATCCGACAGCCAGAAATGTGCCACCTACCGGATCACGACCAAGGGCGGCGCGATGTGCGGGCGCTGCATGAAGACCTGCCCGTGGAACCTTGAGGGGCTCTTCGCCGAAAAGCCCTTCCGGTGGGCCGCGATGAATATGCCCGGAACCGCGCCGCTTCTGGCCCAGCTGGATGATGCCGTGGGTAATGGCGGGCTGAACGACGTCAAGAAATGGTGGTGGGATATCGAGCTGGAGCCTGACGGGGCCTATCGCCCGTCGCAGCACCCACTCAATCGGCGCGATCTGCAAAAAGACCTGGATCTGAAATACGAGGACCAGACGCTGGCGGTATACCCCGCCCCGCTGGCCCCGCACCCGTGGCCCTATCCCTTCCCGATGGACCGCGAAAAGGGGATCGAGGCCTATCAGGCGATGGTCACGGCGCAGGAATACAAGCTGCGCCTGACGCAGGGAGAGACCGGCCACCTGCACGAATACAAGCTTCCCGGCGACGCGCCGGTGATCCGGGTGGAGGTGACAAAGGCCGAGAGGATGACGCCGGGCGTTACCAAATACGAATTTCGGTCGCTCGATGGCGCGGACCTGCCCGCGTGGACGGCGGGCGCACATCTGGATATCGTTGTCGCGCCGGAATTCCTGCGGCAATATTCCATGTCGGGTGACCCTGCGGACCGGTCCGTCTACCAGATCGGCGTGTTGCGAGAGGATGCGGGGCGCGGGGGATCGGCCTTGATGCACCGGATCTTTGCGCCGGGGCGCAAGATATTCATCTCGAAGCCGATCAACCATTTCGAGCTGGATAGCGCTGCGACCCGGACGCTGCTGATGGGCGGTGGCATCGGTATCACGCCGATGATCGCCTTTGCCCATACGCTGAACCGCGAGGGTCGTGATTTCGCGCTGCACTATTCCTGTTCCTCCCGCGCGGCGGCGGGCTATCTGGAGGAACTTGCGCAGGTGCCATGGGCCGACCGGGTGCATCTGCATTTTTCGGATGAGGGCACGCGCGCCGATCTGGATGCGCTGATGGCGGGCTACCGGCCCGGCTGGCATGTCTATACCTGCGGACCGGATCGCTACATGAACGCGGTGATCGAGGCGGCAGAGCGGGTTGGCTTCCCCGAAGAGGCGCGGCACCTGGAATATTTCTCGGTCCCCGAGCAGCCCGCGTATGAAAACCACCCCTTCACCCTGCGTCTCAGGGATGGGCGCGAATTGCCCGTCGCCGAGGATCAGACAGCCGCAGAGGTGTTGCAGGCGGCGGGCATTCCGCTGGACATCAAGTGCGACGACGGCATCTGCGGGGTCTGCAAGTGCGGGGTGATCTCGGGCGAGGTGGAGCACCGCGATTTCGTGCTGTCCAAGGCACAGCGGGCCGGGGCAATGATCACCTGCCAGAGCCGCGCGGCCGAGCCGGGCGGGGTAATCGAGCTGGATCTCTGAGAGGGCGCGGTGTCGCCGCGCTGACGCGCGTCGACCGGCGCGGCCCGTGAACGGGCCGCGGGTGGGGCGCTGCCCCCGTCGCCTTTGGCGACTCCCCCGGAGTATTTGGACAAAGAAGAAAGCGGGCGGCGGCGCGGCTTTCTGCCGGGTGGATGATGCGGCTGTTGCCGAGGCCTGCGGGAACGGGCAGGCTGAGGGGATATTCAGACACGAGAGGTCTCTCATGCCGATCCCCCTGTCTCGCCGCGCAGTTTCCCTCGGCTTGTCGTCGCTGGCGCTGTCGGCCTGCGTCGCGGGGGGCACCAGTTCCGTGTCCCGAAATGATTGGCGGTCGGTGACAAATGCCGAGTTCGACCGCTGGCTGGAGGGGTTCAAGGGGCGGGCCGTCTCGGAGGGGATTTCACAAACCACCGTAATGCGCGCCTTTCAGGGCGTGGGCTATGTTCCGCTGGTGATCGAGCGCGACCGCAACCAAGCCGAGTTCAACCGCACGATGGAGGATTACCTTGCCATCGCGGCCTCGGAGGAGCGGATTGCCATGGGCCGCGCCAAACTGCGCCAGCACGGGGCGGTGCTGGACCGGATCGAGGCACGGTTCGGGGTCGAGAAGGAGGTGATGTGCGCGGTCTGGGGGATGGAGAGCTTTTACGGCACCCAGATGGGCGATGCGCCGGTGATCGCGGCGCTGGCCACCCTGACCTATGACGGGCGGCGCGGGCGGTTTTTCGGCAGCCAGCTGATGGCGGCGCTGCGCGCCCTGGACCGGGGCGACGCGACCGTGGCCCGGATGCGCGGGTCCTGGGCGGGGGCCATGGGCCATACCCAGGTGATGCCCGAGGTGCTGGAAGATTACGGCGTCGATTTCGACGGTGACGGGCGGCGCGGGGTCTGGGACGCGGACCCCACCGACGCCCTGGCGACAACGGCCAATTACCTTGCGCGGCATGGCTGGCGGCACGGCCAGCCATGGGCGGTCGAGGTGCAGGTGCCCGAGGGGTTCGATGCGGGGCTGGCCGGGCGACGGCGGACCCGCTCGGTCGCGTCGTGGATGGGCATAGGCGTGCGCGACATGGATGGAAACCGCGTGCCCGACCATGGCGCTGCGGCCATTCTGCTGCCCATGGGCGCGGCCGGCCCGGCGCTGATGATCTTTTCCAATTTCACTGCGATCTGGCGCTATAACCCTGCGGAAAACTACGTGATCGGCATCGGCCACCTGTCGGACCGGCTGGCAGGCGGTCCGCCGATCCGGGGCAGCTTTCCGGCGGATGAAAACGGCCTGACACGGGCGGGGCGCATGGAAGTGCAGCGCCGACTGACCGCGCAAGGCTATGACACCGGCGGCAGCGATGGCGTGATCGGCCCGGCCAGCCGCACGGCCATCCGCGCCTATGAGCAGGCGCAAGGATTGCCGGAAACCGGGGTCGCCACCGACGACCTGCTTGCAAGGCTGCGCCAGACGGGGTGAGCATGGTGCACGCCCGAGTCACGGGATCACACGACATAGTCGGCCATCGGGCCGCACCACGGGGAGGCCCCATGAGCAACGCCTTTATCGACCACCTGACGCAAGAGCTGGACGCCCTGCAAGACGCGGGCCTTTTCAAGCAGGAACGGGTTATCACAACGCCACAGGCGGGCACTGTGGGGTTGGCCTCGGGGCGCGAGGTGATCAACATGTGCGCCAACAATTACCTCGGGCTGTCCGATCACCCCGATCTGGTGGCGGCGGGGCATGACGCGCTGGACCGCTACGGCTATGGCATGTCGTCCGTGCGCTTCATCTGCGGCACGCAGGAGGAGCATAAAGAGCTGGAGGCGCGGCTTTCGCGGTTTCTGGGGCACGAGGATACGATCCTCTATTCGTCTTGCTTCGACGCCAATGCGGGACTGTTTGAAACGCTGCTGGGGCCAGAGGACGCGATTATCTCGGATGCGCTCAATCATGCGTCCATCATCGACGGGGTGCGCCTGTGCAAGGCCAGGCGCCTGCGCTACGCCAATTCCGACATGGCCGACCTGGAGGCGCAGTTGCAGGCCGCCGAGGGCGCGCGATTCAAGATGATCGCCACCGACGGCGTCTTTTCCATGGACGGCTATATCGCGAAACTGCCGGAAATCTGCGATTTGGCCGATAAGTATGGTGCCATGGTCATGGTCGATGACAGCCACGCCGTGGGTTTCATGGGCGCAGGTGGGCGCGGCACGCCGGAACATTGCGGCGTTGCGGATCGGGTCGACATCCTGACCGGCACGCTCGGCAAGGCGCTTGGCGGGGCCTCGGGCGGCTATACAAGTGGTCGCAAAGAGGTTGTGGAGTGGCTGCGCCAGCGGTCCCGCCCCTATCTGTTTTCCAACACGCTCGCGCCGGTCATCGCCGCAACCTCGCTCAAGGTGCTGGACATGCTGGAGGCCTCGACCGACCGCCGGGATCAGTTGATGGCGAACGCTGCCCATTTCCGCGAGCGGATGGGTGCGGCGGGGTTTGACCTTTTGCCGGGGCAACACCCGATCATCCCGGTGATGCTGCGCGACCCGAAGCTGGCGCAGGACATGGCGGCGCGGTTGGATGCGAAGGGCGTATATGTCGCCCCGTTCAGCTTTCCGGTGGTGCCCAAGGGGCAGGACCGGATCCGCACCCAGATGAGCGCGGGCCACAGCCGCGAGGAACTGGACCGTGCCATTGACGCCTTTATCGCCGTTGGCCGCGACATGGGGGTGATCTGACATGCGCAACGAGATGAAGGCCCTGGTCAAAGCCCGCCCTGAACCCGGCCTGTGGATGCAGCATGTGCCGGTCCCCGAACCGGGGCCCCAGGACGTGCTGATCAAGGTCCGCAAGTCGGCGATCTGCGGCACCGATGTGCATATCTGGAAATGGGACGAGTTCAGCGCCAAGACCGTTCCGGTGCCCATGGTCGTGGGTCACGAGTTCTGCGGCGAGATCGTCGACATGGGCGCGGCGGCCATGAAATACAAAATCGGTCAGCGGGTCTCGGGCGAGGGGCACATCACCTGCGGCACCTGCCGCAATTGTCGCGCCGGGCGGGGGCATCTGTGCCGCAACACCAAGGGTGTCGGCGTTCATCGCCCCGGCAGCTTTGCCGAATACCTCTGCATCCCGGAATCCAACGTGGTGCCGATCCCCGATGATATCCCCGATGAAATCGCGGCGATCTTCGATCCCTTCGGCAACGCGGTGCACACCGCGCTCAGCTTTGATCTGGTGGGCGAGGATGTGCTGGTCACCGGCGCGGGCCCCATCGGCATCATGGGCGCGCTTGTGGCGCAGAAGGCGGGGGCGCGAAAGGTGGTGCTGACCGATATCGCGCCCTACCGGCTGGACCTTGCCCGGCAGCTTGGCGTGCAGCACGTGGTCGATACCTCGGCCGTGACGTTGCGCGAGGTGATGGCCGATGTCGGCATGACCGAAGGCTTCGATGTCGGCCTCGAAATGTCGGGCGCGGCGGCGGCGATGCGGCAGATGATCCACCGCATGAACAATGGCGGCAAGATCGCGCTTCTGGGCATTGCGCCGACGGAATTCGCCGTGGACTGGAACGAGATCATCTTCAAGATGCTGACCGTGAAGGGCATCTATGGGCGTGAGATGTACGAAACATGGTACAAGATGATCGCGCTGGTGCAATCGGGGCTCGACCTGACCGGTCTGATCACGCACCGAATCGCAATCGACGCCTACGCGGAGGGCTTTGCCGCCATGCTCTCGGGGCAGGCGGGCAAGGTGGTGATGGACTGGGGCTGAGCCGGTTCTTCTTGCTTTTCAAAACACCTCGGAGGAGTTTCCGCCGGTGACGGGGGCAGAGCCCCGCCGCACCCCTTCTGGGGCGCGGGGATCGGCGCCGAAGACGTCGACCCCCACCCCGGACAAATCGCCGCCAGAGCGGGGGCGGGCGGTGTGCAACGGGGCCGGGCTGAAATGCCCTGCCCGAGCCGCCTTGCACCCGGGGCGGGCCTTGCGTATATACCCACGGTCAGACGCACGCATACGGATCTCATCGACATGGCCATCGTGAACCCGCTTCAGTTCCTGCAACAGACCCGCTCCGAGGTTTCCAAGGTCTCTTGGCCCGGTCGCCGCGAGGTTCTGCTGACCACGGTGATGGTGTTCGCCTTGGCCGGTCTGGGCGCTGCTTTCTTCTCGGTGGTCGATATCCTGATCAAGCTCGGGCTTGAATGGGTTCTGACTTTCGCCGCCGGACAGTAACGAAAACGCGTCACCCCCTTGATTTTCCGCTTGGCGGGGGGTAGGTGACGCCTCACTTTCCCGTAAATGGCGTGCGTCGATTCGTGATGCGCGCTGTTTTTTGTTCGGCTGAAATTGGCCGAAGGCCCGGGAAAACAAAGGAAATTTTAGGGTCTTCGGACCCGGACTTGAGGAACGGGCAGTATGGCGAAACGGTGGTATTCGGTCTCGGTGCTTTCGAATTTCGAAAAGCGCATTGCCGAACAGATCAGAACTGCCGTGGAAGAAGGCGGCCTTCAGGACGAGATCGAAGAGGTTCTGGTTCCCGAAGAAGAAGTGATCGAGGTGCGCCGGGGCAAGAAAGTTACCGTGCCGCGCCGGTTCATGCCGGGCTACGTTCTGGTTCGGATGGAACTGACCGATCGCGCCTATCACGCGATCAACTCGATTCCGCGCGTCACCGGGTTTCTGGGGCCGCAGGGCCGCCCGATGCCGATGCGCGACGCCGAGGTGAATTCGATCCTGAACCGGGTCGAAGAAGGTGAGGCGCAGCCGCGCTCGACCATCACCTACGAAGTGGGCGAGAAGGTCAAGGTCAACGAAGGCCCGTTCGAGGACTTCGACGGCATGGTCGAGGACGTCGATGAAGAGCATCAGCGCCTGAAGGTGACGGTGTCGATCTTTGGCCGGGAAACCCCGGTCGAACTGGAATTCACGCAGGTCACCAAGCAGACCTGAGGAATGGTTCATCCGGTCCGCGAGGCCGCCTTCGCGCAGCGAAGCAAGCCCCGCAGGATTTGATGAGCGCACAACGTGGGAGGCGATCCGGGCGCGCCCGGAAGACCAGACCACGGCAACGAAGCCCGGCCGACGCGTCGGTTTGGGTGTTGAGAAAAAAGGAGAGGCCAGATGGCCAAGAAACTCGTTGGCAAGATGAAGCTGCAGATTCCTGCAGGTCAAGCCAACCCGTCGCCGCCGGTGGGCCCCGCCCTCGGTCAGCGCGGGATCAACATCATGGAATTCTGCAAGGCGTTCAACGCCAAGACGCAGGAGATGGAGCAGGGGTCGCCTTGCCCGACCATCATCAGCTACTATCAGGACAAGTCCTTCACCATGGACATCAAGACGCCGCCCGCGTCTTTCTACCTGAAACGAGCTGCTGGCCTGAAGTCGGTTGGCAAGCGCAATCGCCCCCGTGGCGCAGAAGCGCCGGGCCGCGAGACGATCGGGACCGTGACCGCCAAGCAGGTCCGCGAAATCGCGGAAGCCAAGATGAAAGACCTCAGCGCGAACGACGTCGAGGCCGCAATGAAGATCATCGTCGGTTCTGCCCGCTCGATGGGCATCGAGGTGAAAGGGTAAGTCATGGCAAAGCTCGGTAAACGTACCCGCGCCGCCCGCGAAGCCTTCGCAGGCAAGGAAGACATCACCGTCGAGGAAGCCGTCGCGCTGATCAAGGGCAATGCGAACGCCAAGTTCGACGAGTCGATCGAAATCGCGATGAACCTCGGCGTCGACCCCCGCCACGCAGACCAGATGGTTCGCGGCACAGTGACCCTGCCGAACGGCACCGGGAAATCCGTGCGCGTCGCCGTCTTCGCCCGTGGCGCCAAGGCCGAAGAAGCCCAGGCCGCCGGTGCCGACATTGTCGGCGCAGAGGATCTGATGGAAACCGTCCAGGGCGGCACCATCGAGTTCGATCGTTGCATCGCAACCCCTGACATGATGCCGGTTGTCGGCCGTCTGGGTAAGGTGCTCGGCCCCCGGAACCTGATGCCGAACCCCAAGGTCGGCACCGTGACCATGGACGTGAAAGAAGCCGTTGAAGCCGCCAAGGGCGGTCAGGTGACCTTCCGCGCCGAAAAGGCCGGTGTCGTTCATGCGGGCATCGGCAAAGTGTCCTTCGACGCCGACAAGCTGGCCGAGAACATCCGCGCCTTCGTGGACGCGGTGTCCAAGGCCAAACCGGCCGGCGCCAAGGGGGCCTACATGAAGCGCGTCTCGCTGAGCTCGACCATGGGCCCGGGCGTGTCTGTGTCGGTCGATAGCGCGACCGGCAACTGATCGACGGTGGGGTGAACCCCACCCTACGAAATTTGGCGCCTTGTGCGTCGAATGGCGGGGCCTACAATGTCGGCCCCGTCCTGTCCGAGACGGAGGGTTGGGTTAAGACCCAATAATTCCTTCCCGAGATGGGAAACGAGACTAGGAGTTTCCGAGGATTTCCTCGGGCGATCTGATGGCTCGGGACCCTGACTTGGACCCGAAGGGACCGGAACGTTTCCGGTCTGTAACTGAGCCGGGGGGTGACCCCCAAACTGGAGTGAAACTGTGGATAGAGCCCAGAAAGAGAAAGTGGTCGAGGAACTCGGCCAGATCTTCGAAAGCTCTGGCGTCGTTGTGGTATCCCACTACGAGGGCCT
This sequence comes from Nioella nitratireducens, assembly GCF_001879715.1. GTDB lineage: Bacteria > Pseudomonadota > Alphaproteobacteria > Rhodobacterales > Rhodobacteraceae > Nioella > Nioella nitratireducens. The sequence continues at coordinate 238,275 of NZ_MNBW01000006.1, forward strand.
CACGGTTGCTGAGATGCAGGACCTGCGCGCACGCATGCGTGAAGCGGGTGGGTCCGTCCGCGTCGCCAAGAACAGGCTCGCCAAGATCGCCCTTGATGGAACGCCGTGCCAAGGCATTGCTGACCTGATGACGGGCATGACCGTGTTGTCCTTCTCCGAGGATCCTGTGGCTGCGGCCAAGGTTGCCGAGGACTACGCCAAGTCGAACGACAAGTTCGAAATTCTTGGCGGTGCCATGGGCGATACGATCCTGGACCGGGCCGGTGTCGAGGCCGTGTCGAAAATGCCGTCGCGCGAGGAGCTTATCGCTTCCATCGTCGGCTGCATCGGCGCACCTGCTTCGAACATTGCCGGGGCCATTGGCGCACCTGCTTCGAACATCGCGGGCATTCTTTCGACCGTCGAAGAGAAGGCGGAAGCCGCGTAAGCAACCCGAGACCCGTCGTAGGACTTACCTTGCGACGTTGGAACACATACCTAGATACGGAACCTGAAAAATGGCTGATCTGAAAGCACTGGCCGAACAAATCGTTGGCCTGACCCTCCTGGAAGCCCAGGAACTGAAAACCATCCTCAAAGACGAGTATGGCATCGAGCCCGCCGCTGGCGGCGCTGTCATGGTTGCTGGCCCCGCCGGTGACGCCGGTGGCGAAGCCGCCGAAGAGCAAACCGAGTTTGACGTGATCCTCAAAGCCGCTGGCGACAAGAAGATCAACGTCATCAAAGAAGTCCGCGGCATCACCGGCCTGGGCCTCAAAGAAGCAAAAGAGCTGGTCGAAGCCGGCGGCAAAGCCGTCAAGGAAGGCGTCGACAAAGCCGAAGCAGAAGACATCAAAGCCAAGCTGGAAGCAGCTGGCGCCGAAGTCGAGCTCAAGTAATCCGTGCCCGGGCCTGCCCGGGGGGATTGAATACAGGCTGGATCCGGGGATTTCTCGGGTCCAGCCAAGCGCGTCTTAGCGAAGGCCCCTTTGCCGGACCTTCCCTTGGACGCGGTTCATGGATCGGGAGCCCGCCGGTGGGACGGCAGGCATGAATTGATCCGAACCCGTTTGGTTTCAGTGCGGCGTGTGGCCGGTGCCCCGACGGCCCGTGCGACCGCATGAGACAACAGAAAGGTGTTTGAGAGCATGGCTCAGACCTACGCAGGCCAGAAACGTATCCGCAAATTCTACGGCAAAATCCGCGAAGTGCTGGAGATGCCGAACCTCATCGAAGTGCAGAAATCTTCGTATGAGCTGTTCCTCCAGTCCGGCGATCAGGAATTGCCGCTCGATGGCGAAGGCATCAAGGGTGTCTTCCAGTCGGTTTTCCCGATCAAGGATTTCAACGAGACCGCGGTTCTCGAATTCGTCAAGTACGAGCTGGAAAACCCGAAATACGACGTCGAGGAATGCATGCAGCGCGACATGACCTACAGCGCGCCGCTGAAGGTGACCCTGCGCCTGATCGTGTTCGATGTGGACGAAGACACCGGCGCCAAGTCGGTCAAGGACATCAAGGAACAGGACGTGTTCATGGGTGACATGCCGCTCATGACCCATAACGGTACCTTCATCGTGAACGGCACCGAGCGCGTGATCGTCAGCCAGATGCACCGGTCGCCCGGCGTGTTCTTCGACCATGACAAGGGCAAGACCCATAGCAGCGGAAAGCTGCTCTTCGCCTGTCGCATCATCCCCTATCGCGGCTCGTGGCTGGACTTCGAATTCGACGCCAAGGACATCGTCTTTGCCCGTATCGACCGTCGCCGCAAACTGCCGGTGACGACCCTGCTCTATGCCCTTGGGCTGGATCAGGAAGGCATCATGGATGCCTATTACAACACCGTGACCTTCAAGCTCGAAAAGAACAAGGGCTGGGCCACCAAGTTCTTCCCCGAGCGTGTGCGTGGCACCCGTCCGACCTATGACCTCGTCGATGCAGCCACCGGCGAAGTGATCGCCGAAGCAGGCAAGAAAGTAACGCCGCGCGCGGTCAAGAAGCTGATCGAGGAAGGTAACGTCACCGACCTGCTGGTGCCGTTCGAGCATATCGTCGGCCGCTTCGTCGCCAAGGACATCATCAACGAAGAAACCGGCGCGATCTATGTCGAGGCTGGCGATGAATTGACCCTTGAGAAAGACAAGGAAGGCGAAGTCACCGGCGGCAGCCTGAAAGAGCTGCTGGACGCGGGCTTTACCGAGATCCCGGTGCTCGACATCGACAACATCAATGTCGGCCCCTACATGCGCAACACCATGGCGGCGGACAAGAACCTGAACCGCGAAACCGCGCTGATGGACATCTACCGCGTGATGCGCCCCGGCGAGCCGCCCACCGTCGAGGCCGCCTCGACCCTGTTTGACCAGTTGTTCTTCGACTCCGAGCGCTATGACCTGTCCGCCGTCGGCCGGGTCAAGATGAACATGCGCCTTGCGCTGGACGCGCCGGACACGCAGCGCACCCTGCGCAAGGAAGACATCATTTCCTGCATCAAGGCCTTGGTGGAACTGCGGGATGGCCATGGCGACGTGGACGACATCGACCACCTCGGCAACCGTCGTGTGCGGTCCGTGGGCGAGCTGATGGAAAACCAGTATCGCGTCGGCCTGCTGCGGATGGAGCGTGCCATCAAGGAACGTATGTCGTCCGTCGAGATCGACACCGTGATGCCGCAAGATCTGATCAACGCGAAACCGGCTGCGGCTGCCGTGCGTGAATTCTTTGGCTCGTCGCAGCTGTCGCAGTTCATGGACCAGACCAACCCGCTGTCGGAAGTGACGCACAAACGCCGCCTCTCGGCGCTTGGACCGGGCGGCCTGACCCGCGAGCGTGCCGGCTTCGAGGTACGCGACGTGCACCCGACCCACTATGGCCGGATGTGCCCGATTGAAACGCCGGAAGGGCCGAACATTGGCCTGATCAACTCGCTGGCCACATATGCCCGCGTGAACAAATACGGTTTCATCGAAACCCCCTACCGCAAGGTTGAAGACGGCAAGGTCACCGACGAGGTGAACTACATGTCCGCGACGGAAGAGATGCGGCACACCGTGGCACAGGCCAACGCAACGCTGACCGAAGACGGCGCGTTCGTGAACGACCTGGTCAACACCCGCAAATCCGGTGAATACACCATGAGCCCGCGTGACAACGTGGACCTTATCGACGTGTCGCCGAAACAGCTGGTGTCGGTTGCAGCATCGCTGATTCCGTTCCTTGAAAACGACGACGCAAACCGCGCCCTCATGGGCTCGAACATGCAACGTCAGGCGGTTCCGCTTTTGCAGGCCGATGCGCCCTTCGTGGGGACCGGCATCGAGCGTGTGGTGGCACGGGATTCCGGCGCGGCCATCATGGCCAAGCGTGGCGGCGTGATCGACCAGGTGGACGCCACCCGGATCGTGGTGCGCGCCACCGAGGATCTGGAACTTGGTGACGCGGGCGTGGACATCTACCGCCTGCGCAAGTTCCAGCGGTCGAACCAGAACACCTGCATCAACCAGAAACCTCTGGTGAAAGTGGGCGATACCGTCACCAAGGGCGAAGTGGTTGCCGACGGTCCGTCCACCGACATGGGCGAACTGGCGCTTGGCAAGAACGTGCTCGTCGCGTTCATGCCGTGGAACGGCTACAACTACGAAGACTCGATCCTGATCTCCGAGCGCATCGCGCGCGACGACGTGTTTACCTCGGTTCATATCGAGGAATTCGAAGTCGCCGCCCGTGACACCAAGCTTGGGCCGGAAGAGATTACCCGCGACATCCCGAACGTCGGTGAAGAGGCGCTGCGCAACCTCGACGAGGCTGGCATCGTTTACATCGGCGCCGAGGTGGGGCCGGGCGACATTCTCGTCGGCAAGATCACCCCGAAGGGCGAAAGCCCGATGACGCCGGAAGAGAAGCTTCTGCGCGCCATCTTCGGTGAAAAGGCCAGCGACGTGCGCGACACCTCGCTGCGCGTGAAGCCCGGTGACTTCGGCACCGTGGTGGAAGTGCGCGTCTTCAACCGTCACGGCGTCGAGAAAGACGAACGTGCGTTGCAGATCGAGCGCGAGGAAGTCGAGCGTCTGGCCCGTGACCGGGACGACGAGCTGGTCATCCTCGAACGCAACATCTACGCGCGCCTGAAGTCCATGATCCTCGGCAAGGTGGCCGTGAAAGGCCCGAAAGGCGTCAAGGCGAACTCGGAAATCTCCGAGGATTTGCTGGAAACGCTGAGCCGCGGCCAGTGGTGGCAGCTCGCCCTCGGGGATGAGCAGGACGCCGCACAGGTCGAAGCCCTGCACGAGCAGTTCGAGACGCAGAAACGCGCCCTCGATCACCGCTTCGAGGACAAGGTTGAGAAAGTGCGTCGTGGCGACGACCTGCCGCCGGGCGTGATGAAGATGGTCAAGGTATTCATCGCCGTGAAGCGCAAGCTTCAGCCGGGCGACAAGATGGCTGGCCGTCACGGCAACAAGGGTGTGATTTCCAAGGTCGTGCCGATGGAAGACATGCCCTTCCTCGCCGATGGCACCCCGGTCGATTTCGTTCTGAACCCGCTCGGCGTGCCGAGCCGGATGAACGTCGGTCAGATCCTCGAAACCCACATGGGGTGGGCCGCGCGCGGTCTGGGTCTGAAGATCGACGAGGCGTTGCAGGACTATCGCCGCACCGGTGACATGACCCCGGTTCGGGACGCCATGAAGATCGCCTATGGCGGCGTCTATGACGAGATCATGGCCGATGCCGAGGAAAGCAGCCTGGTCGAGATGGCTGGCAACGTCACCCGTGGCGTGCCGATCGCGACCCCGGTCTTTGACGGCGCCAAGGAAGCGGACGTGAACGATGCGCTCCGTCGGGCGGGGTTCGACACCTCGGGCCAGTCCGACCTGTTCGATGGCCGCTCGGGCGAGAAATTCGCCCGCAAGGTCACCGTCGGCATGAAGTATCTGCTCAAGCTGCACCACCTTGTGGACGACAAGATCCACGCCCGTTCGACCGGCCCCTACAGCCTGGTCACGCAGCAACCGCTCGGCGGCAAGGCGCAGTTCGGCGGTCAGCGCTTCGGCGAGATGGAGGTCTGGGCGCTGGAAGCCTACGGCGCCGCCTACACCCTGCAGGAAATGCTGACGGTGAAGTCGGACGACGTGGCCGGCCGGACCAAGGTCTACGAGTCGATCGTCAAGGGCGAAGACAACTTCGAGGCCGGCGTGCCGGAATCGTTCAACGTTCTCGTCAAGGAAGTGCGTGGCCTCGGCCTCAACATGGAACTCCTGGATGCGGAGGGTGAGGAATAAGGGGCCTCGCCCCTTCTTTCCCCCCACCTGTCCGCACGAAATCTGAGGTATCAAGATGAACCAGGAACTGACCAACAACCCGTTCAACCCGCTGGCCCCGCAGAAGGTCTTTGATGAAATCAAGGTCTCGCTGGCGTCGCCGGAACGGATTCTCTCGTGGTCCTATGGCGAGATCAAAAAGCCCGAGACCATCAACTACCGGACCTTCAAGCCCGAGCGTGACGGCCTGTTCTGTGCCCGTATCTTCGGGCCGGTGAAGGACTACGAATGCCTTTGCGGCAAATACAAGCGGATGAAGTATCGCGGGGTCGTCTGCGAGAAATGCGGTGTGGAAGTCACGCTGCAAAAGGTCCGCCGTGAACGCATGGGCCATATCGAACTGGCCGCGCCCGTCGCGCATATCTGGTTCCTCAAGTCGCTCCCCAGCCGGATCGGCCTGATGCTGGACATGACCCTGCGCGATCTGGAGCGTATTCTCTACTTCGAGAACTACGTGGTGATCGAACCGGGTCTGACCGACCTGACCTATGGGCAACTGATGTCCGAGGAAGAGTTCATGGATGCCCAGGACGCCTATGGCATGGACGCGTTCCAGGCCAATATTGGCGCCGAAGCGATCCGCGAGATGTTGCAGAACATCGACCTTGAGGCCGAAGCCGCACAACTGCGCGAAGACCTCAAGGAAGCCACCGGTGAACTGAAGCCCAAGAAGATCATCAAGCGCCTGAAGATCGTCGAGAACTTCCTTGAATCCGGCAACCGCCCGGAATGGATGATCATGACCGTGATCCCGGTCATTCCGCCGGAATTGCGCCCGCTGGTGCCGCTGGATGGGGGCCGTTTCGCGACGTCGGACCTGAACGATCTCTACCGCCGCGTGATCAACCGCAACAACCGTCTCAAGCGCCTGATCGAATTGCGCGCACCCGACATCATCATCCGCAACGAAAAGCGGATGCTGCAGGAATCGGTCGATGCCCTGTTTGACAACGGCCGCCGCGGGCGGGTCATCACCGGGTCGAACAAGCGCCCGCTGAAATCGCTGTCCGACATGCTGAAAGGCAAGCAGGGCCGCTTCCGCCAGAACCTTCTGGGCAAACGCGTCGACTTCTCGGGCCGCTCGGTCATCGTGACCGGGCCGGAGCTGAAGCTGCATCAATGCGGCTTGCCCAAGAAGATGGCGCTCGAACTGTTCAAGCCGTTCATCTACTCACGGTTGGAAGCCAAGGGCCTGTCCTCGACCGTGAAACAGGCCAAGAAGCTGGTGGAGAAAGAGCGCCCCGAGGTGTGGGATATCCTCGACGAGGTGATCCGCGAACACCCGGTGATGCTGAACCGGGCGCCGACGCTGCACCGCCTTGGCATTCAGGCCTTCGAACCCACGCTGATCGAAGGCAAGGCGATCCAGCTTCACCCGCTGGTCTGCTCGGCCTTCAACGCCGACTTCGACGGTGACCAGATGGCCGTTCACGTGCCCTTGAGCCTTGAGGCACAGCTGGAAGCGCGCGTCCTGATGATGTCGACGAACAACGTTCTGTCGCCGGCCAACGGCGCACCGATCATCGTTCCGTCTCAGGACATGATCCTTGGCCTCTACTACCTTACGCTCCAGCGGCAGGGAATGAAGGGCGAAGGCATGGTCTTTGCCGACATCGAGGAAGTGCAGCACGCGCTGGATGCCGGCGAAGTGCATCTGCACACCAAGATCACCGCGCGGATCAAGCAGATCGACGAGGAAGGGAACGAGGTTCTCAAGCGCTACGAGACCACGCCGGGCCGCCTGAAACTGGGCGCGTTGCTGCCCAAGAACGCCAAGGCCCCGTTCGAGCTGGTCAACCGCCTGCTCAAGAAGGGCGAAGTCCAACAGGTCATCGACACCGTCTACCGCTATTGCGGCCAGAAGGAGTCGGTCATCTTCTGTGACCAGATCATGGGTATTGGCTTCCGCGAAGCGTTCAAGGCGGGCATCTCGTTCGGCAAGGACGACATGGTGATCCCTGACAGCAAGTGGGAAATCGTCGATGACGTGCGCGAGCAGGTCAAAGGCTTTGAACAGCAGTACATGGACGGCCTGATCACCCAGGGCGAAAAGTACAACAAGGTCATCGACGCGTGGTCGAAGTGTAACGATCAGGTCACCACGGCCATGATGGATACGATCTCGGCCACCCGCTACGACGAGAACGGCGCCGAGATGGAGCCGAACTCGGTTTACATGATGGCCCACTCCAAGGCGCGTGGCTCGGTTACCCAGATGAAGCAGCTCGGCGGGATGCGCGGCCTGATGGCCAAACCCTCGGGCGAGATCATCGAGACGCCGATCATCTCGAACTTCAAAGAGGGTCTGACCGTGTTGGAGTACTTCAACTCCACCCACGGGGCGCGGAAAGGTCTGTCGGACACCGCACTGAAGACGGCGAACTCGGGCTACCTGACCCGTCGTCTGGTGGACGTGGCGCAGGATTGCATCGTCCGTATGGTCGATTGCGGCACTGCGAACACGATCACCGCAGAGGCTGCGACGCGCGACGGCGAAGTCGTTTCGTCGCTGGCAGAGCGTATCCTTGGCCGGACCTCGGGCGAGGACGTGCTCGTTCCGGGCACCGACGAGGTGATCGTGGCCGAAGGCGAACTGATCGACGAGCGCAAGGCCGATGCCATCGAGACCGCCGGTGTGGCGTCGATGCGCATCCGGTCGCCGCTGACCTGTGAGGCCGAAGAAGGCGTCTGCGCCACCTGCTATGGGCGTGACCTTGCCCGCGGCACCCGTGTGAACACCGGCGAGGCCGTCGGCATCATCGCGGCGCAGTCGATCGGTGAACCCGGCACCCAGCTGACGATGCGGACCTTCCACATCGGCGGCGTGGCGCAGGGTGGTCAGCAATCCTTCCAGGAAGCAGGTCAGGCGGGCACCATCGAGTTCCGTAACGCCAACCTGCTGACCAACGCCATTGGCGACAAGATCGTCATGGGCCGCAACATGCAGATCGCCATCATGGACGATCAGGGCGTCGAGCGGGCCAGCTACAAGCCGGGCTACGGGTCGAAGATCCACATCGAGGAGGGCGCTTCGATCGAACGGGGCGATCGCCTGTTCGAGTGGGATCCCTACACCCTGCCGATCATCGCCGAGAAGGCGGGGACGGTGAAATTCGTCGACCTGATTTCGGGCATTGCCGTGCGCGAAGACACCGACGATGCCACCGGCATGACCCAGAAAATCGTGTCCGACTGGCGGGCGGCGCCGAAAGGCAACGAACTCAAGCCCGAGATTCTGGTTGTGGGCGAAGATGGCGAGCCGGTGCGCAACGATGTGGGCAACCCGGTGACCTACCCGATGTCGGTGGATGCAATCCTGTCGGTCGAAGACGGTCAGGGCATTCAGGCCGGCGACGTTGTGGCCCGTATCCCGCGGGAAGGGGCGAAGACCAAGGACATCACCGGCGGTCTGCCGCGTGTGGCCGAACTCTTCGAAGCGCGCCGTCCCAAAGATCACGCGATCATCGCGGAAAAAGACGGCTACGTGAAATTCGGACGCGACTTCAAGAACAAGCGCCGGATCTCGATCGTTCCCGCCGACGATACCCAGGAACCCGTCGAATACATGGTGCCCAAGGGCAAGCACATCCCGGTGGCCGAGGGCGATTTCGTCCAGAAGGGCGACTACATCATGGATGGCAACCCGGCGCCGCATGATATTCTGCGGATCATGGGGATCGAAGCGCTTGCCGACTACCTGATCGACGAGGTGCAGGACGTCTACCGCCTGCAAGGCGTGAAGATCAACGACAAGCACATCGAGGTGATCGTGCGCCAGATGCTGCAAAAGTGGGAAATCCTCGACAGTGGGGAAACCACGCTGCTGAAGGGCGAAACGGTGGACAAGGCCGAGTTCGACGAAGCCAACGAAAAGGCGATCTCCAAAGGCGGCCGTCCGGCACAGGGCGAACCGATCCTGCTGGGGATCACCAAGGCATCGCTCCAGACCCGGTCCTTCATCTCGGCGGCGTCGTTCCAGGAAACCACCCGCGTGCTGACCGAGGCTTCGGTTCAGGGCAAGCGCGACAAGCTGGTCGGCCTGAAGGAAAACGTCATCGTGGGTCGCCTGATCCCCGCCGGCACCGGTGGCGCAACGCAGCGCGTGCGCCGCATTGCGCAAGAGCGTGACACCGCGGTGATCGAGGAAGCCCGTGCCGAAGCGGAAGCCGCCGCGGCGCTGGCCGCCCCTCAGGCCGAAGAGGCCCCGGCAACCGCGGACGAGACCCCGACCACCGAAGAGTGATCGGCCTCGCAGCCCCAGACAATCGCCCCCGCCGGTCCGCCCGGCGGGGGTTTTTCTTTGCCGGTCAGGGATTAACAGATCGTGGCCTTTCCAATAGGCTTGCGCCGAGCTGAGACCGACAGGCCGGGAAGGGTAGGGACATGGGCGCAGGTTTTGACAACCAGATCGTGGGAGTCTGCCGGTTTTCCTATCTTGGATCGGGCGGGTTCGAGGCGTCCAGGCTGTCGCCGGAGGATCTGGAAACGATGCTCTACGATCAGACCCGCATGAACCGGCGTTTCGCCTTTTTCGAAAAGCTCTGCCTGCCCTCGCTGGCGGCGCAGACCGACCCCGATTTCCGGCTGGTGGTGCTGATCGGCACCTCGATGCCGATGCGCTATCGCAAGCGGCTGAAAGGGCTGGCTGATCAGTATCCCTTTCTTCAGGTCTGCGCGCTTGACCCGTACGGACCGCTCAACGCCACCAAGCGCGCCTATCGTCGGGGCCTGCCGGACGGGGCCGATTTCATCACCGGGTTTCGCATCGACGACGACGACGCGGTGGCCATCGACTATATCGAAAAGACGCGGACGGTTGCCGAGAAGCTGATCGAGATGGGGTGGGCCGACGCGGACAACCCCGCCGTTATCGCCTTTCACCGGGGCATCTATTGGGACATGACCGACCAGGATCATCCGTTCCACGATTTCCGGGAAATCGGGCCGCTGGGGCTGGCCAGTGCCATGGTCACAAAGGCTGACGACCAATCTAACATGTTTCGCTGGAACCACCGCCGGGTGGCGGCCCATGTGCGGCTGTGGTCGGACCCGACCGACCTGATGTTCGTGCGGACCCTGCACCAGCACAACGACTCGGGCCGGTCGATCCCGCCAGGGGCCGAGGAAATCGGCAAACCCAAGGCAAGGGCGTTGCTGGCCGAGCGGTTCGGGCTTGACCCGGACGACGTCCTGCCGCTGATGTGGCGCAGGTTTGGCCCTGCATCGGATGGCGACGAAGAAGAATGACCCTTTCCCCCAATCTCAAGGGCGCGGCTCTGATGATGGGCAGCATGGCGGCCTTCACCTTCAACGACACCTGCATAAAGCTGGTGTCAGCGGATCTGCCGCTGTTCCAAATCGTGTTCCTGCGCGGGGTGCTGACCACGGTGGCCATCGGCCTGTTGGCGTGGGCCTTCGGGCTGCGCAGCCTGCGCCTGCCGCGCGGTGACATCTGGAAAGTGGCCGGGCGCACGGCGGCCGAGATCGGGTCGATGTGCGCGTTTCTTTATGCGTTGAAGAACATGCCGCTGGCCAACGTGACCGCGATCCTTGCGGCGCTGCCGCTGATGGTGACGCTGGCCGGGGCGTTGTTTCTGGGCGAGCCGGTGGGGTGGCGCCGGTTCGCGGCAATCTCGGTGGGTTTTGTGGGCGTGATGTTGATCGTGAAACCGGGGGCCGAAGGGTTCAACGCCTATTCGCTGCTGGCGCTGCTGGCCGTTTTGCAGGTGACCGCGCGCGATCTTTTTACCCGGTCCATGTCCGATGGCGTTCCCTCGATGGCGCTGGCGGTGATCACGGCGGCTTCGGTCGGGCTGTTCGGGGGCGTGGCCATGCTTTGGCAGGGATGGACGCAGGTCACCCCGCACTCTGCCGGGCTGGTCGCCGGGGCGTCGGCGTTTATCGTGGGGGGCTACCTGTTCTCCATCATGGTGATGCGCGTGGGCGAGATCGGGTTCGTCGCGCCGTTTCGCTACACCGGCCTGCTTTGGGCGCTTGTGCTTGGCTGGTTCATCTTCGGCGATTGGCCGTTGCCCACAACGCTGATCGGGGCGGCCATCGTGGTCAGCACCGGGATTTTTACCCTCTACCGCGAACGGGTGCAAAAAGAAGAGGTTGCCCATGCCTGATCCGGCGGTTCAGGTGCTGGGGCTGTGCCGGTTTTCCTACCCTGCAGAACTGGAGGGGTTCCAAACCCGCCACGAAACGATGGACCAGCGGCGCGCGGCGCTTTACGCTCTGGAGCGGATGGAAACGCGGCTTTTCTGGTTCGAACATATCGCGCTGCCGGGGATCAAGGCGCAAAGCCACCCCGATTTCACCCTGCTGCTGTTGATGGGCGAGGATATTCCCGACCCTTGGCACAGCCGCCTGCGCGCCCTGATTGATCCGGTGCCGCAGATCGTGCCGGTCTATCGCCCGACCGGCCCGCATCGGCAGATCTACCGAGAGATCCTGCGTGCCGCCCGCGACCCCAAGGCCGAGGCGGTGGCAGAGTTCCGGCTGGACGATGATGACGCGGTGGCGCTGAACTACGTGATGAACATCCGCCGCAACTTTGGCCAGGTGCGACAGATCTGGCGCGGCAAGGGGCGGCTGGCCTTGGATCAGGGCAAGGGCATCGTCGTCGAGGCCGAGGGTGCGCATATCCGCTATCACCCGGTGCTCGCCCATTGCTGGGCGGCAGGGTTGACAGTGTTCCTGAAGCCGGGTGATGAGGCCTGTGTCATGGACTTCCGGCATCAACGGGTCTGGCAGCGGATGCCGCTTGTATCCTTTACCGACCAGATGATGTTCCTGCGCGGCGCGCACGCCACCAATGACAGCAGGATCAGCCTGAACGGCACCCACAAGATTGATCTACCGGCAGACGATCTGCCGGGGCTTGTAAAACAAAGATTCGCGGTGGATACTCAGATCTTCGAGGCCGGTTGGACCGCGCTTCAAACCCGGATCTGACCCGGGGCAAACCCCGGCTTGGGGGATGCCCGGTGTGGCTGTTGACACCCCCCCCGATTCCCCCTATACCCCGCGCCACTTGGCCTGCGTGCGCCCGTGGTGTGCGTGGCCGGTCATACAGATTTACGTGGTCATGATCCGGGCCGTTTGAGTGCCCCGATCCTCTGAGAATTCCACCGCTGTGTCCTCCAGGTAGGGAAGGGGCACATGCGGTATTGGTGTTTTCGCCAAGGCGAAGGTGCCAGATGACATGAACGAGCGAAACGGGGAACCGAATGCCGACGATTCAACAGCTGATCCGCAAACCGCGGCAGCCCAAAGTGAAGCGATCCAAGTCCCAGCACTTGGAGTCTTGCCCTCAGAAGCGCGGTGTTTGCACCCGCGTCTACACCACCACTCCGAAGAAGCCGAACTCGGCTATGCGGAAAGTGGCAAAGGTCCGTTTGACCAATGGGTACGAGGTCATCAGCTACATTCCGGGTGAAAGCCACAACCTGCAGGAACACTCTGTTGTCCTGATCCGTGGCGGTCGTGTAAAAGACCTTCCCGGTGTGCGGTATCACATCCTCCGCGGCGTGCTCGACACCCAAGGTGTCAAAGACCGTCGTCAGCGTCGCTCCAAGTATGGCGCGAAGCGCCCCAAGTAAGAGGATCAACAGATGTCCCGTCGCCACGCTGCCGAAAAGCGCCAAGTTCTGCCCGATGCCAAGTTTGGCGATACGGTGCTGACCAAGTTCATGAACAACCTGATGATCGACGGCAAGAAATCTGTCGCCGAAACCATCGTCTACAACGCCCTGGACCGTGTCGAAGGCCGCCTCAAGCGCGCGCCCGTCGAAGTGTTCCACGAGGCCCTGGACAACGTGAAACCCGCCGTCGAGGTTCGTTCCCGCCGCGTCGGGGGTGCCACCTACCAGGTGCCCGTCGAAGTGCGCCCCGAGCGTCGTGAAGCGCTCGCCATCCGCTGGCTGATCGCCGCCTCGCGCGCCCGTAACGAGAACACGATGGAAGAGCGTCTGGCCGGTGAACTCGCCGATGCCGTCAACGGTCGCGGGTCCGCCGTCAAGAAGCGGGAAGACACGCACAAGATGGCAGACGCCAACAAGGCGTTCTCGCACTACCGCTGGTAAGCGCTTTCGTCGGGGGGATGATCCCCCGACGGTTTTCATTATCTACGCCTAAGGACCGAACCCATGGCACGCGACTATCCGCTCGACCGATACCGGAACTTCGGGATCATGGCCCACATTGACGCGGGCAAGACCACATGTTCCGAGCGTATCCTCTTCTACACCGGCAAATCCCACAACATCGGTGAGGTGCACGACGGTGCAGCTACCATGGACTGGATGGAGCAGGAGCAGGAACGCGGCATCACCATTACCTCGGCTGCGACCACGACTTTCTGGCAGTGGCAGGAAGACCCGACCGCCGAAGGTACGTCCGACACCAAATTCCGGATGAACATCATCGACACGCCCGGCCACGTTGACTTCACCATCGAAGTCGAACGTTCGCTGGCCGTTCTCGACGGTGCGGTTGCCGTTCTCGACGCCAATGCGGGTGTCGAGCCGCAGACTGAAACCGTCTGGCGCCAGGCAGACCGCTACAAGGTTCCGCGCATCGTGTTCGTCAACAAGATGGACAAGATCGGCGCTGACTTCTTCAACTGCGTGAAAATGGTCGAAGAGCGCACCGGCGCGATTCCGGCACCGATCCAGTTCCCGATCGGTGCCGAGAACGAGCTGGAAGGCATCGTTGACCTCGTGACCATGGAAGAGTGGACCTGGAAGGGTGAAGACCTGGGCGCGTCCTGGACCCGTCAACCGATCCGCGACAGCCTCAAGGATCTGGCCGACGAATGGCGCGCCAAGCTGATCGAGAACGCCGTCGAAATGGACGACGAAGCGATGATGGAATATCTTGAAGGCAACGAGCCCGATATTCCGACCCTGCGCAAGCTGATCCGCAAGGGCACGCTTGAGCTGAAATTCGTGCCGGTTCTCGGTGGGTCCGCGTTCAAGAACAAGGGTGTTCAGCCGCTGCTCAACGCCGTGATCGACTACCTGCCGAGCCCGCTCGACGTGGTCGACTACATGGGCTTTTCCCCCGACGACGAGACGGAAACCCGTGACATCCCGCGTCGCGCGGATGACACGATGCCGTTCGCCGGCCTTGCCTTCAAGATCATGAACGACCCGTTCGTCGGCTCGCTGACCTTCACCCGGATCTATTCCGGCGTGCTGAACAAGGGCGACTCGATCCTGAACTCGACCAAGGGCAAGAAAGAGCGCATCGGTCGTATGATGATGATGCACTCGAACAACCGCGAAGAGATCGAAGAGGCATTTGCCGGCGACATCATCGCGCTGGCCGGTCTGAAAGACACGACCACGGGCGACACCTTGTGTGACGCGAAAGAACCGGTGGTTCTGGAAACCATGACCTTCCCCGATCCGGTGATCGAGATCGCTGTCGAGCCCAAGACCAAGGGCGACCAGGAGAAGATGTCCCAGGGTCTGGCCCGTCTGGCCGCCGAAGACCCGTCCTTCCGCGTCGAGACCGACCTCGAATCCGGTCAGACCATCATGAAGGGCATGGGCGAACTGCACCTCGACATCCTCGTTGATCGCCTGAAGCGGGAATTCAAGGTCGAGGCCAATATCGGTGCGCCGCAGGTGGCCTATCGCGAGACCATCGGTCACGAGATCGAACATACCTACACCCACAAGAAGCAATCGGGTGGGTCCGGTCAGTTCGCGGAAGTGAAGATGATCATCTCGCCGACCGAGCCGGGCGAAGGCTATTCGTTCGAGTCCCGCATCGTTGGCGGCGCCGTGCCGAAGGAATACATCCCCGGCGTCGAAAAAGGCATCAACTCGGTCATGGACTCCGGCCCGCTGGCTGGATTCCCGGTGATCGACTTCAAGGTTGCCCTGATCGACGGTAAGTTCCATGACGTTGACTCTTCGGTCCTCGCCTTCGAAATCGCATCCCGTATGTGCATGCGCGAAGGTCTTCGGAAAGCGGGCGCCAAGCTGCTTGAACCGATCATGAAGGTCGAGGTGATCACACCCGAGGAATACACCGGTGGCATCATCGGCGACCTGACCTCGCGTCGTGGTCAAGTGACGGGGCAGGAGCCGCGCGGCAACGCCGTTGCGATCAACGCCTTCGTGCCGCTGGCCAACATGTTCGGCTACATCAACACCCTGCGTTCGATGTCCTCGGGCCGCGCGCAGTTCACGATGCAGTTCGATCACTACGATCCGGTGCCGCAGAACATCTCGGACGAGATCCAGTCCAAATACGCATAACGGGAAGGCGGGGATCACCCCGCCCTACCCACCACCCGTAGGGCGGGGATGTCCCCGCCACCCGACAAGACAAGGAGGCCATCATGGCTAAGGAAAAGTTTGAGCGCGGCAAGCCGCACTGTAACATCGGCACGATCGGTCACGTTGACCACGGCAAGAC
>NZ_MNBW01000060.1 GCF_001879715.1 Nioella nitratireducens
CAGGCGAATATCGTTGGCGGAAAATAGAAGCGCAAAATCCTTAAAGGGGTTTTCTGCACTCAGCCCCACTCGACCCCGAGAAGCTCTACGCTTTCGACGCCGAAGTCGAGAGCAACACCATCGAGGTGCACGTGAGCCGCCTGCGCAAGAAACTGGGGAGCGCCATCATCGAGACTGAGCGCGGCATGGGTTACCGGCTGGGCAAGCCATGATGTGGCCATCCAGCCTTCAGGTACGGCTCGGCTTGTCACTCGGCCTTGTGCTGACGATCCTCTGGCTCGCCGCCGCCACGGTTACCGCGGTGATCGTTCGGGGCGAGATGGACGAGGTCTTCGACAGCGCCCTGCGCGAAACCGCCGAGCGCATCCTTCCGCTGGCCGTGACCGACATCGTCGGCCGAGAAGATCAGGGTGTGACGCAGCGCCTCGCGCCGATCCGGGAGCATGACGAGTTCTTCACCTACATCGTACGCGATGCCGAGGGACGCATTTTGCTGCAATCCCATGCGGCGGACCCTGCCGTGTTCCCTCCATACGATGGTCCGGGATTTGGGCAGAACGCCACACATCGCCTCTACAGCGACGCGGCGCTCCAGGGGACGATCAGCATCACCGTGGCCGAACCGTTGGCGCATCGCGCTTCGGTTGCTCGGGAAATCCAGATGGGCCTCGGCCTGCCGCTGCTGGTTGTGCTGCCGTTGGCGCTCGCGTCGATTATTCTCGCTGTGCGCTTTAGCCTCGCCCCTCTCCATCGGTTCCGTACGCGGCTTGAAGCGCGCGGCGTGCGCGACCTGTCAGAAGTACCCGCGGCCGACCTGCCGACGGAAATAGGACCGCTGGCCGCAACCTTGAACAGCCTTTTGGCTCGGCTGCGCGACGCGTTCGAGGCTGAGCGAAGTTTTGCAGCCAATGCGGCTCATGAACTAAGGACACCATTGGCGGGCGCTATCGCCCAGGCGCAGCGACTGCGGTCAGAGACCAAAGATCCGACCATCGACGCGCGCGCCGCCGAGATCGAGGCGACGCTCAAGCGTCTCACTCGGCTGTCCGAGCGTCTCCTGCAGCTTGCGCGGGCGGAAGGCGGTAGACTTCGGATGGACCAGAGCGCTGATGTCAGAACCATCACTCGGGTCGTGGTGGAAGATATTGCGCGCAGCACAGAGAACGGGCGCCTTATGTTGAACTTGCCGGACACGCCTGTCTTGTCTGATATCGACCCCGACGCATTGGGAATTCTGTGCCGGAATCTGGTGGAAAACGCCCTACGCCACGGGGCGCAGAATGCCCCAGTCGATGTTACACTCACGAGCGACGGGCAGTTGATCGTGGCAAACGAGGGCCCCGCGGTAGCAACCGAAACACTCGAACGCCTGACAGGGCGCTTCGAGAGGGCAGATGCAAAAACTGATGGTAGCGGGCTTGGCCTCGCTATCGTCTCAGCCATCGCAGAACGGATCGAAACCTCTCTCTTGCTCCAGTCACCACGTCCCGGTGAACCTTCTGGATTTCAGGCATCCGTCAGATTGCCAACAGATGCTCCAAATGCCCATGCGAAAGATCGGGAGCATTGGCCTTGAAGTCTGACGCATCACCGGCGACGTCATAGTTTGAAGAAAATCGCAGAAACGTAGGAAAGCTTTCTTATAGGAGAGCTATTTTCTTATATTTTTTATGAACTTGGGACTGTTCTGTAGAGCAGGCCCTCTATCGGCGATAGCCGCTTTTGCGCCAAGCCCTCGGGAAGTGAGGCCGAAGCCTCACCCGAAGGGATCGTATTCCGAGACGATCACGACCTCGTCGCCGTCGATTTCATCGGCGGGGACGGCGCCGAAGGTTCCATCCCCTGCCTGGAAGACGACGATCGAAACCATGAGCGTGGCGGCGAGGGAGGCTGCGAAGGCGTGTGCATCTTTGCGGGACATCTGTTTGGCTCCTGTCTGGGAGGCGGGGGACCATCCCCCGCGCGACAGGACCCCGCAGGCCCGAAGACTGGCTGACATCACCGGGTGCGT
>NZ_MNBW01000061.1 GCF_001879715.1 Nioella nitratireducens
CCCAAGTTCGACAAAATCAGGCGCGATTTTCGCTTTTTGACGTGGTGGCCTGAGTCATTTCAATGAGTTATGGGGGCTAAGCGGGCTAAGCTATGTAGTCACACATCTGCGTGTTCTGTAGCCTTGTAGATATACGCTTTGGGATATATCCTGTAGGCATGTTTGTTCGGGTCAATAAGAGCGGCAAGCGGCGCTACCTGCAGGTCGTCGAGTCCTACCGCAACGAGGCGGGTCAGCCGCGCCACCGGGTGGTTGCGAACCTGGGGCGCATCGATGGCATGGAAGACGGCCACCTCGATACTTTGATCCGTGGCCTGTGCCGCGTGGCTGGTCGCGATGAGCCTGCGGCCTTGGAGATCACACATGCGCCGGCGAAGGCATTTGGGGACGTCTTTGCGCTGCACGCTCTGTGGAAGGACCTCGGGTTTGACCACGCTCTGGGGCGCGCGCTTCGATCCGGAAAGCGCAAGCTGGACGTCGAGGCCCTTGTGCGGGCCATGGTCTTCAACCGCATGTGCGATCCCACGAGCAAACTGGGCTGCCTGCGCTGGCTAGACACCGTGGCCATGCCCGACATGCCCGCCAAGGTCGAGCATCACCACCTCCTGCGCGCCATGGACGCGCTCATGGACAACGTCGATCGAGTGGAGGCCGAACTGGCCAAGCAGATCCGCCCCTTGGTCGATCATGAGCTGACCGTGGTCTTCTACGACCTGACCACCGTGCGCATCCACGGCGAAGGCGAGGTCGACGACGACATCCGCGCCTATGGCATGAACAAAGAGACCGGCGGCATCGCCCGTCAGTTCGTCCTCGGCGTCGTACAGACCGCCGAGGGCCTGCCGCTGATGCATACCGTGCATCCCGGCAACGTGGCCGAGACCAAGACCCTGCAGGCCATGCTGGCCACCGTCCTGCAGCGCTTCCCCATCGAGCGCGTCGTCCTGGTGGCTGACCGTGGCCTGCTGAGCCTCGACAATATCGACGCCCTGACATCGCTGGCCGAACAGGGCGGGCGCACGCTGGAGTTCATCCTCGCCGTCCCGGCACGCCGCTACAAAGAGCTGGTCGAGACCTTCCGGGACATGGCCTTCGACGAGGACGGCGTGGTCGAGAGTCGCTTCTCCGGCCATAGGCTCATCGTGGCCCATGACACTGTGCGCGCCGCTGAGCAGGGGGACCGGCGGCGCGCCCGCATCGCCGAGCTGGAGGCCATGGCCGAGAAGATGGTCGGCAAGCTCGACGCGCAGGATGCCGGCAAGACCGCCAAGGGCCGCCGCGCCTCTGACCGCGGGGCCTACAGCCGCTTCACCCGCGCCGTCGCGGAAGCAGAGCTCACCCGCTTCCTCAAGGCCGATCTGAATGCGGATCGGTTCAGCTGGAGCGTCGATGACGACGCCATCGCCGAGGCCGAGCTCTTCGACGGGAAGCTGACGCTGATCACCAACGCCCCGGACCTCACGCCCTCCGACGCCGTCGCGCGCTACAAGGGCCTTGCAGACATCGAGCGTGGCTTCCGCGTGCTCAAATCCGACATCGAGATCGCGCCAGTCCACCACCGGCTACCCGACCGTATCCGCGCACACGCCATGATCTGCTTCCTGGCCCTCGTCCTCTACCGCGTCATGCGCATGCGCCTGAAGGCCAAGGGCCATAGTGCAAGCCCGCGCACAGCCCTCGATCTACTCGAGCGCATCCAGCGCCATACAACAAGCATTGGTGAGCGCACCCTCAACGGCCTTTCGACGATCACCCCGGAACAATTGGAGCTCTTCGACACCCTCGACCTGCCAAAACCCGCTTGATCACATCTCGGTAGTCACACAATGGCGAATCCTGCCATAACAATATCAATCACTTAGTCGATTTGCTGTCGAACTTGGG
>NZ_MNBW01000062.1 GCF_001879715.1 Nioella nitratireducens
GGCGCGAGAAAGCCGAGTGGGACCAGGGGGTTGGCGCTTACCAGCCGTATTGGATCAGCATACCCGTCTGGCAGCCATTGCCTTGGCCGACATTGGCGTTGGTGTTCTGGCCGAACTGGAAGATGCCGTAGCTGTCACAGCCGTTCTGCGCCAGCGTGCCGGTATGGCCATTGCCTTCCTGGTGCACGACGCCGTAATTCCCCCCGCCCGACTGCCCGATCGCCGCGCCGTTGCCGGTGCCGTGCTGGCTGACATGGGCGCTGCCATTGGCGGCCTGGGCGATGCCGTAGAGGGCGAGGCCGAGGCGGATGGCATTGGCTTCGTCGGCATTGGCGGGGTTGATCTCGAAGGAGACGGAGCCTCCGGCCATGGCCACGGGGGCGGCCAGGGTGGCGAGGGCGAGGGTGGCGGCGGTCAGGGTCTTGCGGAGCATGGGTCTATTCCTTTGGGGCTAAGGGCTTGGGGGCCGATATCTATGTAAGTGTGTCGGTTACTCTAATGGGGCGGTTCAAAGATCGGTGGCCATGGTCTGGCAGCGGTAGGTCACGCCGTTCACGGTGATCGAAAGATCGGCGTCGTAGCGGCTGGCGGGGCCCGAGAGCATCGCCTGGCCAAGGGTCACGGTCTCGTCGGCGCGGGCGGTGAAGGCACCGGCCTGGCGGATATTGGTGCCACGGCCCGCGAGGCTCAGGTCATAGCGGCCGGTGACGGCGCTGTTGGCCTGCAAGCGGCCCTGGAACTGGGTGCTGGCGCCGCTTTCATCGACGGCGATCTCGCAGGCGAAGGGGGCGGTCGACGCCGTCTCTTCGGCAATCGAGGAGGTGCAGGCGGCGGCAATCCCCGCCCCGGCTAGGATCAGGGCCGCGGGCAGAAACCGGCGTGTCTTGAGGGGAAGGGTCATGGGATCGGTCCTTTTGGAAGGCAGGGGGGAAAGAGGGCGGCGCGGAGAGCGGGACAGGAGGGAGGAGGGACGGGGCCCTCCGCGCCGGGGCCGGGATCAGTTCTGGACGATCACGGCGACGTTGCCGGAGCCGACCTGGGTCGAGGAGGCGGAGTTGCCGTTGCCGACCTGGATCACGCCGACGGCGTTGCCGTTGCCCCACTGGGTGGTGTCGGCGCTGTTGCCGTTGCCCATCTGGGCGACGCCGGTCACGTTGCCCGAGCCGTAGGTCGAGGACGAGGCCGAGTTGCCGTAGCCCGACTGGCCGACGACGGTGCGGTTCCAGTAGCCGTCCTGGGTGGCGATGGCGGTGTTCCAGCCACCGTTCTGGTACAGGGTCATGTCATTGCCCCAGCCGGACTGGGCGCCACCGGCGGCGTTGCCGTAGCCGTACTGTTCGACGTTGACATAAGAGCCACCGGCGAAAGCGCCCGCGGCGGGCAGCGCGATGGCGAGGGCGAGAGCGGCGGTCTTGAGAGCAGATTTGAAGGTCATTGGAAAAGTCCTTTTTGGGTTGGTGTCGCTTGGGACGAGGGGGATATGTGATGCTTGCGAGGGTGGCGGGTTGGTGGTCGGGTCTGGCGTCTGCCCCGTGGGGCGTCAGCCGATGAGCCCACTTGGCGCCCCTTGCCGCTGTCAGGCAATATCGGCGGGCGGAAAGGCGATAACATCGACTTCGTGTGAGAAACAAACGAAGGTGCGATGCCGTGTTATC
>NZ_MNBW01000063.1 GCF_001879715.1 Nioella nitratireducens
GTCTGGGAGGCGGGGGACCATCCCCCGCGCGACAGGACCCCGCAGGCCCGAAGACTGGCTGACATCACCGGGTGCGTTCGGCTTGCCCGAATCCACCCGGCGGCCCGGGTTCGCCCGTAGTCCGACCCCTCGCGGGTTGATCTCGAAGACGGGATTCGGGGCAAGGAAGGGAATGGCGAGCGGGGGACGGTCCCCCAACGTCAGGAGCCGGTTGTCCCGCTGATGCTTTGGACACCGCCCGCCTCCCGGGCAGGCTCTTGGTTGAAAACGTCCTTCCTTGGGGATGGTTCCTTTGGCGCCCCGCGAACTCAAAAGACAAGGTTGTGATGGTTGAGAGGCCCGCGCTTGGACGGGCCCCTCGGTTTCAATTGGGCTCAGGCGGCCAGGTCCGCGCCCCCTGCCCTTTCGCCCTCTTCATCGCCGACGATTTCAAGTCGCACATTGCGATATCCTTCCTTGGCGATCCAAAGCTCGGCCGCGGTGATGGATTCCGCCAGATGCAGCAGCTCGGTGTTGCCGCTGAAGTCGAGGAGCACGCGCACCTGCCCGGGCTTCGGCTCCTCGGCCACCTCGAAGACCAGGGCGCTGTCAGCCGAATGGCTACGCATGATGGTCACGAGGATCACCCCGTCCGAGGAGAAGTTACCCTCATGCAGCGTGAACGACGCGGGAGCCGTCCAGGTCGGAGAGGGCCGGGGTGGTTCCTTTTTCACAAGACGGCCAACGCCGTTCGAGCGCTCCCAGGCTGCAAGCTTCTTGGTGAAGCGTGCCGGCGGCTTGGGACTGCCGTCGGTGTAGCGAATGAGCGCCCCGAGGGGGGCGGTGTCGATGATGGTTGTTGCAGACATGATTCCTCATTCCGAATGCGAGTAATCGCACTCATATTATTGATATTGTTATGTTATAGGGTGATTTGGGGGCAGAATCTCCGCCCCCCTCTGGATCACGTTATTCCGCGGCCAGCATCGACGCACCTTGAGCAGGCAGGTCATCCGTCAGGAATGCAGGAAGGTCAGCTTCACTGACGCTGTCAGCCGCTTCGGCATCCGCCCCCTGCCCTTCGGCATGGTCCTCATCGTCCAGCGCCACGAGATCGTTCCGGCGCAGGACCTCGGGCAACCAGCCGCTGCCCTTCAGCAAGCGCTCGGCCTCACTGGCCATCTCGCCTTTCTTCAGGTGATCGAGGAGTTGGGCAGTCCCCTCCCCTTTCGCCTCGCGCACGGCCTCGAGGATACGGGCCTTGGGCACGCGGTTGAGATAGGTGTCGACGGTCGGTTCCCAGCCCGCCTCGACCATGTCGAGATCTGTGGCACGCGCCACGAGATCGGAATGCGCCATCCGCCGGGTCAGACCGCCAGCGGAAATGCCTGCCCCGTA
>NZ_MNBW01000064.1 GCF_001879715.1 Nioella nitratireducens
GCGGGGTGGAGCAGCCCGGTAGCTCGTCAGGCTCATAACCTGAAGGTCGTAGGTTCAAATCCTACCCCCGCAACCAAAAATATCCCGTGATTACTGAGACTTACGCGCCGCCCCAGGGCGGCCTTTTGCGTTCGCGTGGTAGGCGTGGAAGCACTGTGGAAGCACGCGGCGGAAGAAAACCACTGTGGCAGACCGGCAACAGTGAGGTCGAGGCCTGACCGGAAGCTTCCGGCCCAAGGACGAAGCCGCTTCGCGGCATTGGCGCATTTGGCTGATGGTGTGAGCAGCCCGCAACAATGCGCATTTCGTTATCCGGCCGACCTGCCTGACGATTGGGGCCTTCTCAATCATCAGACAGGAGGTTCCCATGACAGAGGAGAGAGTAACCCCGCTGCGTCAGCGGATGATCGAAGACATGCGCATCCGAGGAATGGGCGACAAACACCAAAAGTCTCATATTCGGGCAATCAAGGATTTCGCGGCGTTCCTCGGGCGATCACCCGATACGGCGACGCCGGAGGACCTGCGCGCCTATCAGCTCCATATGACAGACACAGGGATCACCCCGTCGACCTTCAACACGCGTATTGTGGCGCTGCGGTTCTTTTTCGGCATGACCTGCGGGCGGGAAGAGATGAAGCGCTACATGCAGTTCCGTACCGAGCCGCGCAAGCTGCCTGTGGTTTTCAGCGTCGAGGAGGTATCTGACATCCTGATGGCAGCACCCGGACCGGGGCTGAAGTATCGGGCCGCGCTCAGCATCTCCTACGGCGCAGGACTTCGGGCGGCCGAGGTCTGCAACCTCAAGGTCGGCGATATCGACAGTGATCGGATGCTGATCCATGTCGAACTGGGCAAAGGCCAGAAGGATCGCAAGGTCATGCTGTCGCCCGGCTTGCTGGAGTTGCTGCGTGCCTGGTGGCGCGAAGCACGTCCCGAAGGCTGGCTGTTCCCGGGTAAACCGAAGATCAACCCGATCTCGCCAAGACAGCTGAACCGCGCCTTCACCTCGGCCAAGCATATGGCCGGGGTCAAGAAGCCTGCGACCTTGCACACGTTGCGACACAGCTTTGCCACCCACCTTCTGGAGGCGAACACTGACGTGCGCGTTATCCAGGTGCTGCTCGGCCACGCCAAGCTGACGACCACCGCGCGATATACCCACGTGGCCACCAAGACGATCCGCGACACCGTCAGCCCCTACGAGATGCTGGCAAGGTTGCAGGACCAGACCGTGAAGCGAAGCCTGGAGTGAACGGTAAGCGGTGCGCCGTTCACACGTGATTGCCGTAATTCCAGGGCAGCAGCAGGTTGATATCGGTTTGTTTGTGCCC
>NZ_MNBW01000065.1 GCF_001879715.1 Nioella nitratireducens
CTTCCTGTGCCCATAGCTCGTCTCCTTTGCTGCACATTATGCTATCAAAGGAGCGGCACCAAACCGCGACAGGTCCACACCATGCCCGGCATACCGCAGAGCCGTGGTCTCGATCGCATGGAGGATTTCTGGGGTGGCGCGGGCGGCGGATCGAGCCGGGATCGCTGTCTCGCTCGTTGCGTCAGGAACGCGAGGTTCTGCGAAGAGAAAAAGGCGCCCGTTCGCCTCTTGAGAAGAGGAAATCAATTGGCCGTCGGGGCGGACCTGGAAGATGAAACCGTCGGCCAGGGCCGGGGGCGCGGAACAAACGCCTGTACCCAAAGCAACGACGAGCGCAGTCGCGCGGTCAGCTGCCTTTGACCGGAGGCGCGGTGTGGCGCTCGCGGCCACCTTCTTCAAGTGGGATGCTAGCGGTCGTACAGCCCATGTCGGCCAGGAAACTGACAAGGCCAACGATGGTTTTGAAGTCGCGGAGCTTGAGGACGCTTCGGCTGGTGACGAGCATCTTATCGTCACGCCCATCAGTGGCGACGGCGCGGATGACCCACGAGCCGTACCAGCTGTTATGGCGCTTCTCTGCTCTCTCCTTGCAGACCACCTCAATGAGGTAGCCCTCGGCGAGCAAGCCGCGCAGTCCGTCTTCGGTGACCACATTCGGTGCTTCTTCTATCATGACCTCCCCTGGGCCCTCCTCAGCATGAGTATCGGCCCGAGGAAACATTTCCACACGGTCGATACAGGACAACATAATTGACATCAAGGCGATATATTTGAGTTGACGAACCGTCTTTGACTGCAATAGGTAGCTACCGCACGAAGCCATAAATTTGAAGTGGCAAAGGAGTTTTGCCCTGCGCATGTTTTGTGCATTTCGATACGGTTTGTTCGGTCTTGTTGTGCCTCTCGCGTCGATTGGTCAAATCGCCAACGCCTGTACCGCGCCGGAACGGCCCTTCCTGCCTGAGCGGTCCGAAGATATTCGAGAGTATGCCGACCTGCTCCTTTTTGATTTCGAGGGCTACATCGCCGACATACAACAATACTTCCGCTGCCTCGATGCCGAGCGCCAACGCGCGTTTCACGAGGCACAGGAGGTTAGCCGGGACTATGGAAGGCTGGTTGAGATGTTGGAATGACCCTTCATCGTCGCCATATCGAGGACTTTGAAAGCAGACACTATATTCCTTTAATGTCCGTATAAGCGGACATTAAAGGGTCAGAGCCTTCTTCAGATCGTCGTGCTCGAAAGCACTTTCAAGATAGTCGAGTTCGCG
>NZ_MNBW01000066.1 GCF_001879715.1 Nioella nitratireducens
ATGGCTAAGGAAAAGTTTGAGCGCGGCAAGCCGCACTGTAACATCGGCACGATCGGTCACGTTGACCACGGCAAGACGACGCTGACGGCGGCGATCACCAAGTATTTCGGCGACTTCCGCGCCTATGACCAGATCGACGGCGCGCCGGAAGAGAAGGCTCGTGGGATCACGATCTCGACCGCGCACGTGGAATACGAGACCGAGAACCGCCACTACGCGCATGTCGACTGCCCCGGCCACGCCGACTACGTGAAGAACATGATCACGGGCGCGGCGCAGATGGACGGCGCGATCCTGGTGGTGAACGCTGCTGACGGCCCGATGCCGCAGACCCGCGAGCACATCCTGCTCGGTCGCCAGGTGGGTATCCCCGCCATGGTGGTGTTCCTCAACAAGGTCGATCAGGTCGACGACGAGGAACTGCTTGAGCTGGTGGAAATGGAAGTCCGCGAACTCTTGTCCGAGTACGACTTCCCGGGCGACGATATTCCGATCATCGCCGGTTCCGCCCTTGCCGCCATGGAAGGCCGTGACCCCGAGATCGGCGAGAACAAGATCCGCGAACTGATGGCCGCCGTGGACGAATACATCCCGCAGCCCGAGCGCGCTGTCGACCAGCCGTTCCTGATGCCGATCGAGGACGTGTTCTCGATTTCCGGTCGCGGCACGGTTGTGACCGGTCGTGTCGAGCGTGGCGTGATCAACGTTGGCGACGAGATCGAGATCGTCGGCATCCGCGACACCAAGAAAACCACCTGCACGGGCGTGGAAATGTTCCGCAAGCTGCTGGATCGCGGTGAAGCCGGCGACAACATCGGCGCGCTGCTGCGCGGTGTGGATCGTGAAGGCGTTGAGCGTGGCCAGGTTCTGTGTAAGCCGGGCTCGGTCAACCCGCACACCAAGTTCGAAGCCGAGGTCTACATCCTGACCAAGGAAGAAGGCGGCCGTCACACGCCGTTCTTCGCGAACTACCGCCCGCAGTTCTACTTCCGCACCACGGACGTGACCGGCACGGTTGAGCTGCCCTCGGGCACCGAGATGGTGATGCCGGGCGACAACCTGAAGTTCACGGTTGAGCTGATCGCGCCGATCGCCATGGAAGACGGCCTGCGCTTCGCCATCCGCGAAGGCGGCCGCACCGTCGGCTCCGGCGTCGTGTCCAAGATCCTCGC
>NZ_MNBW01000067.1 GCF_001879715.1 Nioella nitratireducens
CCTCAAAACACGAACTCATCCACGAACTGGCCCTGCACGTCCCAGTCCAGCCCGGCTTGGCCGATGGTCTGCCACGCGGGGGTGCCGCCGTCCATCTCGTAGGCGCCGACCGCCCCGGTGTTCACGTTCCGCCACAGGATATCGTCGGTGCCGTCGCCGTTGTAGTCGCCCACGCCGACGATGTCCCAGTCGAGGCTCGCTTGCCCGAAGCCCTGCCACACCGGAGACCCCGACCCCATGGCATACATCCCTGCGGCGCCGCTGTTCTCATTGCGCCACAGCAGGTCATCCGTGCCGTCGCCGTCGAAATCGCCGGTTCCCACCAGCCGCCAGTCGAGCGAGACCGTGTCCACCACGCTCCATGTCGGTGTGCCGGCGCTCGACATCTCGAACTGGCCGACCTGGCCGGTCGAGGAATTGCGCCACAGGATATCGTCGATCCCGTCGCCGGTGATGTCACCCGTCGCCACGATCTGCCACGGCGCCGAGGAGGCGCCGATGGTCTGCCAGCTGGGCGTGCCGCCCGACATGGCGAACATGCCGGTGCCGCCGGTGGTGCTGTTTTGCCACAAGATGTCGTCGGTGCCGTCGCCGTTGAAATCGCCGACGCCCTGGATCTGCCATTCCGACCCGGCGGTGCCGAGCGCGTTCCAGACCGGGCTGCCAGAGCCCATGGCGGAAAAGCCGATGCCGCCGCTGGCGTCGTTGCGCCACAGGATATCATCGGTGCCGTCACCGTCGAAATCACCGCTACCGGCGATCTGCCAGGTGGTGCTTTCCGCGCCCAGAACGCTCCAATTGGGGCTGCCGTTCTGCATCTCGAACATGCCGAACTGCCCGCTCGTGCCGTTGCGCCAAAGGATGTCGCTGGTGCCGTCGCCCGTGAGGTCACTGGTGACGTCGTTGGCCTGGGCGCCGAGGATCCGGCCCTGAAGGCTCGAAGCATCGGTGATGCCGTTCAGGGTCAGCGTGTTGCCAGTGCCGAAATCGAGCACAAGGTTGCCGCTGACAACCGTGGCATTCGCGATCAACTGCGCCTCGGTTCCGGTCCAGAGTGCTGCGTCAATCCCGATGAGGTCACCGCTGAAATCGGTGATCACATCCGCGCCGCCATTGTAGATGAACGTGTCGACGCC
>NZ_MNBW01000068.1 GCF_001879715.1 Nioella nitratireducens
GTAAGCGGTTCGCCGCCCCCACACTTTCGAGCTGACGTGTGATCTGCGATTCAGAGGCTTCTTTGGTTTGTGGGGAGTTTCTCGATGGGAGCTTTAAGCGAGTTTCTGGCAAGGGTTCCGCGCCGGACAGATGGGAAGCGGAATTGGCCACCGGAGCTGAAGGCTCGGATTGTGGCGGAGACGTTGATAGAGGGCGAGACGGTCAACGCGGTCGCGAAGCGATATGAGTTGATCCCCAGCACGGTTTCTGATTGGCGACGGATGGCGCGACAGGGCAAGCTGGTTCTGCCAAATTTGGAGGGTATGGACTTCGTGCCTGTGGAGATCGAGGCACCTACGCCGGTCGCCGAACCTCTGCCCAACCCATTCTCCAGCACGCTCGATGTGATCAAGGGCGACGTCATTGTTCGTCTTGATGCGGCAACGCCAGCCGCGCGGATCGCGGAGATCGCACGGGCTATTGGGACGTGATGATGCCATCCCACAAGGTCCGCATTTTTGTGGCCAGTGATCCGGTCGATTTCCGCAAGGGTCATGACGGGCTGGCCGCTATGGTGCAGGGTCATTTGCGACAGAAGCCCTTTGATGGGTCTGTATATGTGTTCCGCGCCAAGCGCGCAGATCGGCTGAAGCTGATCTACTGGGACGGCAGTGGGCTGGTGATGGCGTATAAGCGACTGGAGGATAACACCTTCAAATGGCCCGCGATCAAGAACGGGGTGATGCGTTTGGAACCGGCCCAGTTTGAGGCGCTGTTTGCGGGTTTGGATTGGCGGCGCGTGCAGCCCTTGGAGGTCGCAGCACCTTCTGCGGCGGAGTGACTCACGGGGCCCTTTGCAGGGGTTATCCTGCCCTTGTTTTGTTATGGCATCGGGCATGACCGCACCTGATGAATTGCCCGACGACATTGCTGAGTTGAAGGCGATCATCCGTGCGCAGCAGGATCAGAATGCCCGGCTCGAGGTTCTGGTTGCCGCCTTCAAGAAGGCGCTCTTCGGGAGCAAATCCGAGAAGATCGATCCAGGCCAATACGAGCTGGAGCTCGAAGACATCGAGACGGCCATCGCGCAGGTGGAAGCTGAGATTGATGCTGATCAGCGCACCGCGCCCATGCGACCGCCAAAGCCGCGTC
>NZ_MNBW01000069.1 GCF_001879715.1 Nioella nitratireducens
GTGGCGGAGAGACAGGGCAAATTCGCAAATCGCTCACTGCTAACTATCTGGTTTCATTATTACATTACTTCAACCTTAGTGGCAATATTCCGCAGATTGGTCGTTGGTTTGGTCAGTGATCTGTTGCGTTCAGATTGTCCGAAATTCGTTACTTCTGCTCCTTCTTTTCTTGGTCCATCTTTGCGACCAGTCGTTTGAACGATTTTGCATCACTGTAGGAAGTTGCCGTTTCTGCGACTTCGCGCATCTTCTTGATCTCTTCTTCTGTCATTGGTTTCCGGTCTTCTTTGTCATTGGTCATGATTGATCCTTTCACTGGTTCGCTGTAGCGGTCGCTGGTGCGGTCTGACCTTTCAGGGCACGGTAGACGCTGACACGACTGATCCCCATCTCCGTGGCAATCTTGCTTGGTCCTAGACCCTGTTCATGAAGTGACATCACCTTGTCCGGACAGATTGATTTCGGACGACCCTTGTAGATGCCACGTGCCTTTGCCTTCGCGATCCCTTCTGCTTGACGCTTCTTGATGATGGATCGTTCAAATTCTGCAAAGGCACCCATCAGATGAAGTTGCAGTTTTGCGAATGGGTCATTGCTGGATGAAGAGAATGTCAGGTTTTCTGACAGGAAGGTGATGCTGACATCTTTATCCAGCAGGGTTTGGATGATGGTTTGCAGGTCACGAAGATCACGTGCCATGCGGTCAATGGACCAACAGATGACTTCATCATGTTCACGTGCAAATTCTATCATGTTTTGAAGTTCAGGTCTGTCTTTGGCAGTAGCGCCTGACAGTTTCTCTTCGAACAGTTTGTCGACATTGCCTAAATCTTGGCGCGATAGGTTCTGATCAATGCTGGAAACGCGACGATATCCAATCTTCATGGGGTCTCTCCATGGATTGTTTCATTGGGGTTTAGAGGAAAAGAAAGAGGCGTAACAAATTGGGAATCAAACCCTTTTGTTACGCCTTCTTTGTATCACAGAAACTGTTTCACATCAGTAGACTTTTTGAAACATGATTTA
>NZ_MNBW01000007.1 GCF_001879715.1 Nioella nitratireducens
GCCCCCATAACTCATTGAAATGACTCAGGCCACCACGTCAAAAAGCGAAAATCGCGCCTGATTTTGTCGAACTTGGGGTGCCCGGCAATGGTCAACGCCGGGTAGGCGTGGCCATCCGGCGCTGCGCAGCCAAATGCCTCACAAAGCTTGGCACGCAGATCGACCGGCAAGGTGGCCGTCATCAGAATAGCGGATCCGTTCATGCGCCGATGCAATCGCAGAAGGTGACACAGCTCTTGCGTCATATAGGGATCGCCCATCTCGTGAACCTCATCCACGATCAGGATCTTTCCCGACAGCGCAAAGTGGCGCAGCATCGCGTGCCGGACAGGCAAGGCCGACAACAGCGCCTGATCTATGGTCCCCACTCCGACATTTGCCAACAGCGCACGGCGGCGATTATCTGCCAGCCATTCTGTGCAAGCCGGCATCGTTTTGCCCCTCGTGGCCTTTATCAGATCGCGAAACCGCGCTGACATCTCGGCACGCCCATGCGCCAACGCCAGGCTCGGGGCCGTGTCAAACAGACGCCCCGCAAGATCTGCGGCACGGTCGAACATCGCGTTTGCGGTGGCCATCGTCGGCAAGGCGAAGAACAACCCCTCCCCCAAACCGGCTTGCATCATCCGCTGCGCCAGTATCAGCGCGGCCTCTGTCTTGCCCGAGCCGGTTTCATCCTCGATCACAGCGAGAACAGGGCCGTCAGGAAGGTCGATGGTCTGGGCGGTGGCCTGCATCGGACGTAGGGTCCAGCCTTGGGGCATCAACGGCGCGCTCGATACCTGCGGAACATCCAGACCTGCAAGGTGCACCGCCTCCCTGGCAAGCGCACGGGCCC
Organism: Nioella nitratireducens; assembly: GCF_001879715.1. Taxonomy (GTDB): domain Bacteria; phylum Pseudomonadota; class Alphaproteobacteria; order Rhodobacterales; family Rhodobacteraceae; genus Nioella; species Nioella nitratireducens. Next base: position 839 of record NZ_MNBW01000007.1, read on the forward strand.
GATCCAGATACTTGGCCAGGTCCATCGCCTCCGCGACCGGCGGAAAGAAATCGGGATTCGATGCCACCCAATCCGCGACCGCAATCAACCCAGGAAGCCACCAAGTCTGCGCCGGGGTTTCCTGCCAAGGCAGGTCATAGCGAGCATCCGGCCAAATCTTGAAAATCTCTGCAAGGGCATTGCGGGCATCCCCTTCAGCCTCCTGGCCGGCCGCAGCGATCATGGGCTCGAAATTTTCCTGCACGGGCGGCAGGCCATGATGGCCCGCTATTGCGGCATAGAAATCCAGTCGATCAAAGCGATCATCGGCGATCGCGCCCAGATCCACATCGAAGCGCCGCAACCAGGCCTCGGTGACTTCCCAATGCCGCCCCTTTGTCTGCGCTGTGCCGTCGCGCAGCATTCCACGAAAACTGGCGCTGATTTTTCCAAGATCGTGCAATGCCGCAGCCAGCGCGTAGAAGGCCTTTCGGCACGGCGGAATATTCATTCGCTCGACAAGGCATTCCGCAACTGTGCCAACGTCGATCATGTGATAGAGCGCAGGGTGTTCGACCCCTTCGTCGGAGGTGGATTTCGCAGGCCAGTCAAGAATTGCCATCCTATCCCTCCGATAAGGCGGGGTCACATTGCTCAATCAACTCTTCTGAGGTTTGCGCCTCCACTTTTTTCAGTCAAGAGATAGTGCCATGATGCCCTTGCCGAACCGGTGCAGCTCGGACCTTGGCATTTCACTCAAGATGATGGTTTTCTTCTCCGCCTCCTTGGCTCGAAATGTCATTTAATCTGTGCTCCCAGGTTCATTGAACCTTTGCCGGCATCACCAGATTTTCCGGATGGCAAAAACACTTCAGGCAATCAGGGATCCCTTGGCCGAATTAGAACAGCTTGGCGGCCGGGGCTGAACTTCGCGAGGTGGGAAGAGGCAGCAGAACATGGGGCCTTGATCCATGCTTCCCAATTCAACGGCTCTTCATCTGCCCGTCGACCATAACACGCTTGCCTAACACCGCCTATCCGGCAAGCATGATCCTTATGGCATTCGGCGTCTTCCTCCACCGAACGGATTCGATCTACGACGACGTTCCGTCGGAGCGTTACCAGTTTACAAAGCAGTATCTTACGCGAGCCCAACAGTGTGAGGGTGACTGGATCGTCTATCTGGAACCCAGCAAGATCCGGCACACGAAAGGCTATTTCGCCGTCGCCAAGTTGCAGGGGATCATCCCGGATCCACGTAAGCCGGACATGTTTCTCGCGATCATTGCACCCGGCACATACTTGGACTTTGGCGACCCGGTTCCCTTCCGAGAGGAGAACACCATCTTCGAACAGGGGTTGCTGAACGATATCGGCAAATTGTCCGGACGGGCTCAAGCCGCCGTGCGCACGCTTGCTGCCACAGACTTCGCTCGGATCGTCGAACGCGGCCTGGGGCGAGACGAAAGCATACTACCCCGGGTGGATCCGCCCCCTGCACCGCAAGGCTTCGAAGAGGGTCAAGGGTCATTTCAGCACGTTTCACCTCGAGAGCGTGTCGTGCAGCTGACCAATAGGGCGATTCGAGATCGGAATTTTCGAAAAACCGTCCTGCGCGCCTATGACGACCGCTGCGCGATCACAGGGATGCGTCTGGTCAACGGCGGCGGGCGGGCAGAGGTCGAGGCCGCGCATATCAGGCCCGTAGAGCATGATGGGCCCGATATCGTCAGCAACGGCCTCGCCCTCTCCGGGACCGCGCACTGGATGTTCGACCGGGGTTTGGTGGCCCTGCGCGATGACCTGGCGGTTATGGTCTCCCGTCAGGCCAACGACCCCGAGTCCATTCGCTCGATCGTCAATCCGACCGGAAAGTTGATTGCACCGGGCCGTCTGTCAGAACGTCCGCGACCTGAATTTGTGCAGTGGCATCGGGAGAACTGCTTCAAGCACTGAACGCGGGAACGAAACTCCAAACTGCGGATTAGTGTCTTTATTTTGAAACGACCTTCCAGTGGACTTTGCGACGGCACAGTTACCGATCGTTTTCTGATTTCAGGATCTCGCCGCAAAAGAGAGCACTCACTTTCACCGCCCCGACCAACGTCGGCAGACATGTCCGAGCACCCCATCAGTCGCATCAATCATGTGAGGTAATATTTTATTGACAGAATCATATACAATCACTCACATCATGGATGCTTCAGAAGGAAACCACGCCATAAGGCCCCCGAAGCCATGCGAAAGAACCGCAATCCCAGGGAGACTGACATGAACCAGCACACGAAACCGCTCACCCAAGCCACACGAGGCCTTGCGATCGCTTTGACAAGCCTGCTTCTGGCGCCGGGTGTTGGCGCGCAAACGTTAAACGACACCGCTGATGCCGACGGTGTCCGCGTGGCCTTTTTCAATTATGCTCCGTTCGCATATGTTGCGGATGACGGCAGCGTTATCGGCACCGATGTCGAAATTCTCGAAGCTGTCCTGGGCCAGATGGGAATCGAGTTGGCCAGCGCAGTGGCAACCGATTGGGGCGCGTTGATCCCCGGGCTTCAGGCCGGGCGTTATGACGTCGTCGCGGCAGGCATGTTCGTGACGCCTTCGCGCTGTGCAGAAGTCGCGTTCTCCGAGCCGACCTTCGGCATCCGCGCGACGCTGGTCGTTCCCGCCGGAAACCCAAGCGAGATCACGCTTTACGAAGACATCCTCGAACAGGGGGCCACGCTGGCTGCCGTCTCGGGAACCGCGCAGGTGGCTGCAGCGCTTGAGCTAGGCATCGCGCGCGACAACATCCAAGAATATCCCGATGCACCTACGGCCCTGGCCGCCGTGCGGGCCGGGCGGGCCGATGCCTTCGGCGTCGATGCCCCAAGTGCCCGCCAGATCATCGCCAACCAGCCCGGCGACGATTTCGAAATGGTCGAGCCCTTCGCCGAGATTGGCGGGCAATCGGCGGTTGACCATGGGGCCTTCGCCTTCCGGCAAGAAGACCAGGCCTTTGTCGACAGATTCAATGCGATCATGCAGGAATTCATCGGTGGTGCAGACTATGTTTCCATCAACGAGGCCCACGGCATGACCGCCGACGAGGCCCCTGTGCTCAGCGTTTCGGATCTCTGCGGCGCGTAATGTTGGCCCCCGGTCGTGCTGCAATCGAGTGGCCGGGGGCAATCTCTTGACGCAAGGCCTCAAATGTCCCGCAGTCCGATCGCCATCCTCGTCCCGCTTGCATTTCTGGCAGGACTCTATTTTGCAGTCTTCTCGTCGGTCGCGCAGTTCCTTCCCGCACTGCTGAACGGGTTGACGGTGACGGTTTCTGTGGCAGTGCCTTCGATTCTTCTAGCTTATGCGATCTCGCTCCTTGCCGGGCTGGGCCGTCTGTCTTCTATCGCACCGCTGCGTTGGGTCTCCGTCGTATATATCGAAGTGTTCCGCGGCGTGAGCCTACTGGTCGTCCTGTTCTGGCTCTACTTCGTGCTACCCGAATTCGGCCTCACCCTATCGGCGTATACCGCTGCGCTTTTGGGTGTCAGCCTGAATGCCGGGGCCTATGGTGCGGAAATTGTGCGTGGCGCGGTGCGGGCAGAGCCCAAGGGGCAATATGAGGCTTGTGTGACGCTGAATATGCCACCCTTGCGCAAATACGCCCGCATCATCCTGCCGCAAGCTTTGGTGATCGCGATTCCGGCAATGACAAACATGACGATCGAGCTGCTCAAGGGAACCGCACTGGTTTCGGCGGTAACTTTGGTTGACCTGACCGCCGCCGGGGTGCGGCAAAACCAGCTGACCTATCGCACTGTCGAGATCTTTTCGGTTCTTGCGCTGATCTACTTCTGCCTTGCGCAGATAGTGCGTTTTTCCGGTGCACGGCTGGAACATGTCTTCAACCGACACCTGGGGGAGCGGTGATGGACTGGCGTTGGGATTTCACCTTTGAAACCGTCTTGCCGCGCATCTTGCCGGGGCTCTGGGTCACGGTCGAGGTCACCTTTCTGTCCTTCGCACTGTCGCTGGTGCTGGGATTGTTCTTGATGATCGCGCGACGCTCAACGATCAGGCCACTTTCCGTCGCAGCGGGTGAGTTCATCGAGTTCATGCGCGGCATGCCATTGGTCGTGGTGATCTTTTTCCTGTTCTTCCTGTTGCCTGAAATCGGAATCTTCCTGGCCCCATTCTGGACAGGTGTTCTGGCCATGGGGATCTACAACGCCGCCCCAGTGGCTGAGATTCTGCGTGGAGGCTTGCAAGCCGTGCCAAAGGGGCAGTGGGAAGCCGCTCATGTGCTGAATTACTCGACCTACCGCACTTGGCGGCAGGTGATCCTGCCACAGGCGGTCAAGCCGGTCGTTCCGGGGCTGGGAAACCTTCTGATCCTGGCATTCAAGGAAACGCCGCTTCTGTCTTTCGTCGCCGTGCCCGAAATGCTGGATGCCGCGCGGCGCATCGCATCAGAAACCTATCGCTTTACAGAGCCGCTGACGGTGGTGGGGATTCTGTTCCTAATCCTCAGCCTGTTTTCAGCCGTTCTGATCCGCCTCGTCGAGCGGCACTTGCTCACGGAGACCCGCCATGGCAAATGAGAAGATCCGCTTTGAAGGCGTCACCAAGCGGTTTGGCGCGCTGACCGTTCTGGACAAGCTGGACCTGTCGATAAACGACGGCGAGGTGGTGACGATCATCGGCCCATCCGGGTCGGGCAAGACCACAGTGCTTCGCTGCCTGATGACACTGGAAAGCATCGAGGACGGGCTTATCCGCATCGACGGTGAACCCCTGAACAAGATGGAGAGCGAAGGCAGGCTAGTCCCTGCCTCAAATGCGCATCTTCGCCGGATGCGTCTCAAACTGGGCATGGTGTTCCAGAGCTTCAATTTGTTCCCGCACCTAACCGTCCTGCAAAACTGCGTGGAACCTCCGATATTTGCCCTCGGGGTTACGCGTGACGAGGCGCGCAGCCGGGCGCAGGAGCTTCTGGACATGGTCGGCATGGGCGACAAGCAGGCGCACTACCCGGCGCAACTATCGGGCGGTCAACAGCAACGTGTCGCCATCGCCCGGACCCTGGCGATGCAGCCCGAGATTCTCGTGTTCGACGAACCCACATCGGCGCTCGATCCCGAAACCATCGAAGAAGTCACTTCGGTGATCCGCTCGCTGGCGGTCAAGCACAGCTACACGATGCTGATGGTTACGCATCAGATCGCTTTTGCTCACGACATTTCCGATCGCATCTGCTTTTTCGACAAGGGCCGGATCGTTGAACAGGGCCCGCCTGCGGCGGTCATCGACGCGCCGACCGAAGCCCGCACCCAGCAATTCCTGCGCAAAGTCGCGCAGGCACGATAGGACTGACCATGACTGACTCGCTGATACTACCGAAATCGGAAATCGCCTATCTGAGGGTCAAGCAGGATATCCTCAATGGGCGCCTGTCCGATGACGTCCCCCTGCGCATCGAGGCCTTGAAATCGAACTATGACGTCGGAATCACGCCGATCCGCGAGGCGCTGGCGCGCCTTGAGGCTGAGGGTTTCGTAAAACTGCACCACAATCGCGGCTATTACACGACCCCGCTGAGCGCCGAGGACTTCGAGGATCTCGTGTTCTCTCGGGCGGTTGTGGAAGCCGACTTGCTCAAGCGTGCCATCGAGCGTGGAGACGAGGAATGGGAAGTGGGTCTTCTTGCAGCACATCGCAGGTTGGCAAACTGCAAATTGAACCTGCACGATCCGGACTTGACCGATCTCGAACGATGGGAAGAACGGCACATAGAGTTTCATATGGCCTTGGTAAGCGCTGCCGGGGCCAGGCATCTCCTGACCTTCTACCGCGGCATCTACGACCACTTCCGGCGCCACCAGAAAGCCTTCGTCCTGCTTCCGTCAGTTAACCGGGTCGGGCAGGGCGACGAAGAGGCGCTGCTCGCAATCGATGAATTGGCACAGCGCATTTCGATTGAGGAACACACCGGCCTGATGGATGCCGCGCTGTCCCGCGATGTCGAACTTGCCGTGCGTCTGATCCGGGAACACTCCAGCCTGACCCCATCAAAGATCGGGGTGCCCTATTTCGTAGGATCACAATAATGCACGGGCAGGACTTGCAAGCGCCCGTGCGTATCCCTGATCTCGGCGAGATCACCGAAGCGGCACGTCGGATCGCACCCCATTTGGATGAAAGCCCGGTTTTCGAATTGCCGCTTGGCTTGCCGGGTAAAAGGATCTTCATCAAGGATGAGGGGCGCAACCGGGCCGGTGCATTCAAGTTGCGTGGCGCGTTGAACGCTGTTTTGTCTTGCCCGCACGAGCGGATCGCGGAGGGCGTCTGCACCGTCAGTTCCGGCAACATGGCCTATGCCGTGGCGGTGGCCGCGCGCATCGCCGGGGTGCCGATGGCGGCCTACATGTATGCCCATGCGCCCCACTCCAAGATGGAGGGCGTGCGCGAAAATGGTGGCGAGGTTCGCATTGTCAGCGACGAGGTCTACTGGTCCTACGCCCTTGGCCAGTCCGCGCCAGAAACGGAATGGGCCTATATTTACCCGGTCACCGATCAGGCCGTGATCACTGGCCATGCCTCAATCGGGCTGGAAATCGCGCAGCAAGTGCCGGATGCGGACGTGGTGTTGACACCATACGGCGCGGGTGGGTTGACCACTGGCACGGCCAGCGCCCTGCACCGGCTTGGGCACACGGCTGAAGTCGTCGCGGTTGAGGCCGAGGTCGCGACGCCAGTCGCCGCAGCGCTCGCCGCCGGGCATCCCGTGACCGTTGAAATGCAGCGCTCTTTCGTCAAGGCCATCGGAGCCCCGACAGTCATTGACGGTGTGTGGAGTGCGACCAGGCAATTGGTGCGGCGCAGTTCAGTGGTCACGCTTGAACAGACCGTCGCCGCGATGCGCCTTCTGTATGACGAGGCCAAGATCGTGACGGAAGGGGCTTCCGCCACCGCGCTGGCCGCAGCCATCCATGACCCGGCACTGACCGGCACGATCGTGTGCGTTCTCAGCGGCCACAACATCGACGCAGCAGACTATGCGACCGTTCTGCAAGGGGGGATTCCGCAATGACCGAACCGCAAAACGACATTCCGGACGGGCGTTTCCTTTATGATCCATCTTTGGTCGGAAAAGTCGCCCTCATAAGTGGCGGAATGGGCGGTGTCGGGCGCGAGACCGTCAAGGCGATGGTGGCGCATGGCCTTCGCGTGATCCTGACCTACGCCGACGGGTTCGAAGATCCGGATAAGGCCACTGCATTTGCCAACAGCCTGAACGGGGAAGTGCACGCCATCGGCCTTAACCTGATGGATCGTTCCTCAATAGAGCGCTGCATGGATCAGGCATTCGAGACTTTTGGCCGCGTCGATATCCTCGTCAACAACGCTGCCGTCGGCTCAGCCACCGTCACGCCCTATGGCAAGACATTGGGCGAACAGGACCGGGCCATGCTGCTGATCAATGCCGACGGCACGCTTGCAATGGTGCAGGCCTTCCTGGCGCAGCGCGCGGCGCGCGAGATCGACGAAATGGCCAAGATCATCAACCTCAGCTCTGTAGGTGGCGGCACCACACAGATTCCCGGCTTTCGCCTATCTGACGGCATGAGCAAATCCGCCATCGCCTTCCTGACCCGCGCCCTTGCGGCAGAACATGTGCATGACGGGGTCGATGTCTTTGCCGTCAGCCCCGGCGCGATCAATACCCGGATGTTGCAGGCAAGCACCCTTGACAGCATGAGCGAAGCAGAGCGCGGCGCCTATATCGCGCGACTGCCAAAGGGCCGCTTGATCGAGCCTTCCGAAATTGCTGCGATCATCCTGTTCCTGGCGTCGCATTTTTCCTCGCCATTGCATGGAAGCGTGATCGACGCCTCCATGGGGTTGGGGGTTCGGCCCGGGCTGGCCTCGGAACCGGCCCCGGCTGCGTGAGGTGGCGTGATGCACGCAGACAGGATTAGGGCCGCCCTATCTGTGATAGAGGACAACGAGCTGGATGCCGCGATCCTGTTCGATCCCGCTGCGCAGTTCTATTTTCTCGGGCATGACTCCTTTGCCGGCGTCAACACGCCCCAGGCCCTGATCCTATCACCGCATCTGACTCGGCCCTGCATGGTCATCTGGGCCGCTGACGCACCAATGCTGCCCGGTGGCGGAACAGGGCTCGATCTGCGTCGTTACCAGTTCGGTGTGGATAGCCCGGCTAGTGCGCTGGCCGAAGTGCTGTTCAAGAGCTTTCCCGCCTCTGCAAAGTTCGGATGGGACGCGCAATCCGCTGCGTTGAATCACGCTCTGGCCAGCGAGATCATTGCAGCATGCAATATCACCCCGGTCGACATCTCGGCTGCGCTCGCCCGATTACGGATTTTCAAGACGTCCGAGGAAATGGCCGCGATGCGCAAGGCGGGAGACATTGTCGAGCACGGCCTGAAAGCTTTTCGTCACGCAGCACGGGTTGGAGCGTGTGAACGCGAGATCGCCACCGAGATCGAAATCGCACTGCGCCGCGCCGGATCAGACTACTGGGCAGTGCCCATCGAAATGGCCTCCGGCGACTGCGCCCACCATGTCCACGGCACGCCGTCAGAGCGTGTCTTGCAGCGCGGCGACCTGCTGCATGTCGAGTTCGGCGCCGTGCATCGGCGCTACCATGCCGTCGGTCTACAAACATTGGTCATCGGAGACGCCGATCCCAGGGCTGCATGGTATTATGACGTGGCCCGGCGCTGCCTTACGGCAGGATTGGCTACAGCCCGCCCGGGCATCCCTGCCGCCGACATCGAAGCCCCCGCGCTCGATATCCTCCGCGCAGAGGGCCTCTCGGAAACGTTCGCCATGCGGTTTGGCTACAGCGTCGGCATCGGCTATCCGCCGACCTGGCTGGAGCCCTTCGGCATCACACGGACGAACCGCGCCCCTATCTTGCCGGGCATGACCTTCGTATTGCACGCTTGCCTTCTGGACGAGGACACGTCGCTCGGAGTGCTCGTCGGAGGCACCTACGCCATGACGGAGCAAGGCCTGACCCAGATAGCCGGCGCGGGTGACTGCTCCCTGCTACAGATATCCTAGACTTCTACCCATTTGACGAAAGCACCGGCCGATAAGACAGGCTTGCTGAACTTCAGTGGGATGGTCTTGTCGACGAGATAAGCGAAGGCCTCATCACATCAGCATTGGTCAGTTCGGCGATCATTGCAGGCAAGGCTGCTCGGGGGCAACACCTGCCAGGGTCGCAGATACGCGCATTGCTGGTCGCTGCAGGGAACAGCGCGACAACGGCAGCTGTGCTGAACGTGTTGCTTCCCCCGATTACGACGTGACTTCTTTCAGCGAAACGTCCGCTCACTGGAAGAAGTCAAATATCGAACCAATAAGTCCCACTTTTACCCACACCAATCCGCGCCTGGAATAGGTAGGCGCCTAAGGGGCTTAATTCATAAGATATAGGTTGCTAGATGGTGTCCGGCAGTGAAATCAAACCACCGACACGAGAGCTGGAATCTGTCTAACAAAACCCGATCAGACAGTATCCCGGCCGCAATCAGACTGCGCCAAGTATCGGCTTGTTTGGGCTACAAGCGGCCAACCGACGAAACCAGATGCGCCTTGTGTTCAGCCAAGCGGTGTCCATTTGCCGTCCGCAAGGCTGGACTTTAGTGCGGCCTGAATGAACCGCATCCCTTCGACACCGTCGTCGAGCGTTGGTAGCAGCGCGAGGTCGGTCCCGTTGCGGATCACATCAGCGAAGTCGGCGTAGAGTGTCGCGAAAGCTTCAAGGTAGCCCTCCGGGTGGCCTGGCGGGATGCGGATGCCGAGCTCGTCACCATTGGCATCGCTCGCTCCCCGGCTGAGACGCTGCTTTGCATCGCCGAAGCCGGTGAACCAGAGCACGTTGGGGTCTTCCTGCCGCCACTCCAGCCCGCCCTTGTCCCCGTATAGCCGCAGCGCAAGGCCGTTCTCGCAGCCCGGTGCGACCTGGCTGGTCCAAAGCATCCCTTTGGCGCCGCCTTCGAAGCGGAGCATCATGTTCACGTTGTCGTCGACCTGCCGCCCGGGCACGAAGGCCGTCAGATCGGCGCTGAGCGAGTCCAAAGCCAGGCCGCTGACAAACCGGGCGAGGTTGTAGGCATGGGTGCCGATATCGCCGATGCATCCCCCTGCCCCGGACCGCGCTGGATCGGTGCGCCAGTCGGCTTGTTTATTGCTGGCGGGCTCTGTCAACCAGTCCTGCGCATACTCGACTTGCACCAGCCGAAGCTGCCCGAGCCGCCCCTCTGACACCATCCGCCGCGCATGGCGCACCATCGGATAGCCGGTGTAGTTGTGCGTCAGCAGGAACCGCGCACCATTGGCCGGTTGGAGAGCTGCCAGGTCAAGCGCATCCTCCAGCGTCGAGGCAAGCGGCTTGTCGCAGATCACGTGGATGCCGGCCTTCAGAAAGGCTTTGGCAGGAGCCACGTGCATATGGTTCGGGGTGACGATGGCGACTGCTTCGATACCGTCGGCACGGGCAGCCTCCACCTTCGCCATATGCTCAAAATTGGTATAGGCGCGGTCCGGGGCGATTCCCAAAGCCTTTGCCGATTGCCGGGCGACCTCTGCGCGAGAGGACAGGGCCCCGGCCAGCAGTCGGTAACGCCCATCAAGCCGCGCTGCGATGCGGTGAACCTGGCCGATAAAGGCACCCTCGCCACCGCCCACCATGCCCAGTCTGATTGGGTCACTCATCTTGCCTCTCCTTCACTCACGCCAAGCATGGACCTGATGGCCGCACGATCCGTGCCGCTGCCCGCGAAGTCATCAAAGGCGGTCTCGGTCACGCGGATGATGTGATCAGCGATGAACCGGGCCCCTTCCCGCGCCCCATCCTCGGGGTGCTTGAGACAGCATTCCCATTCCATCACGGCCCAACCGGCAAAGTCCATCGCGGTCAGCTTGGAAAAAATTGCGCGAAAATCGACCTGCCCGTCGCCGAGCGACCTGAACCGCCCTGCCCGCTTCAGCCAGGGCTGGTAGCCGCCATAGACGCCCTGACGCCCGGTCGGATTGAATTCCGCGTCCTTCACATGAACCATCCCGATCCGGTCAGCATAGATGTCGAGGAAATCGAGGTAGTCGAGGCATTGCAGCACGAAATGGCTGGGATCATAGAGGATACGCGCACGGGGATGGTTCCCGACTGCCTCCAGAAACATCTCCCATGTCGCGCCATCATGCAGGTCCTCACCAGGGTGGATCTCGTAGCACAGATCCACGCCCGCCGCGTCAAAGGCATCGAGGATCGGGCGCCACCGGCGGGCCAGTTCTCCGAAGGCCTCTTCGACCAGCCCGGCAGGTCGTTGCGGCCAGGGATAAAGATAGGGCCAAGCCAGCGCGCCGGAGAAGGTCGCGTGATGGGTCAGCCCCAGATTGGCAGAGGCCCGTGCGGCCTTCAGCACCTGATCACGTGCCCAGTCCGTCCGCGCCGCGGGGTTTCCATGCACCGCTGCCGGGGCAAAGCCATCGAAGGCCGTGTCATAGGCCGGGTGGACCGCCACAAGTTGCCCTTGCAAGTGGGTTGAGAGCTCCGTGATCTCGACGCCATGCTGCGCCGCCTGCCCCCTCAACTCGTCGCAATAGATTCGCGAGTCTGCCGCCTTGTCGAGGTCGATCAGCCGGGCATCCCAACTGGGCAGTTGCACGCCCTTGAACCCGAGCCCGGTCGCCCATTCACAGATCGCGGAGAAGCTGTTGAATGGCGCGGCATCGCTGGCGAACTGGGCCAGGAAGATCGCGGGACCCTTGATGGTTTTCATGGCTGTTCCTCCTCTCGCCTGCCGCAGTCCGGGCAAGCCTTTCCCGTAGCCTGCCGGGGGCAGGTCCGGTCTCTGTCAGTTCGGTTGCAGTGGGCGGACAGGCTGCTGTCCGCCCGGTCTCAGTCCTGTTTGCGACCCGCTTGGCTGATGGCCACAGCAAGGATGATGATGGCACCGCGCGCGATCAGCTGTTGAGAATACTCGAGGCTCATCAGGATCAGGCCGTTGTTGATCACACCGATCATCAGCGCCCCGACGATGGATCCGATCACGGTGCCCCGGCCACCGAAGAGCGAAGTGCCACCGAGCACCGCCGCCGCGATGACCGACAACTCATCCCCTTCGCCAAGCTGGAACCGCCCCGATTGCAGGCGACCGGCATAGAGCATCCCGGCAAGTGCTGCCGTGGTCGAGGAGATGACGAGCACGCCCATCTTGATCCGCGCAGTGTTCACGCCGGAATAGCGAGACGCGACAGCGTTGCCCCCGACCGACAGAACCTGCCTGCCGAACCGGGTGTGGCGCAGCGTGACATGCCCCAGGATCCCGGCGAAGATCATCCACAGAAGCAGCGAGGGGATGCCGAACGGTGTGCCGCCGCCGAAGAACCCCGCAAAACTCTGGTTCAGAACCGGCACAGCGCGGGTGTCGCTGATCCACATGGCGGCGCCCGTTGCGATGCCCATCATGGCCAGCGTGGTCAGGAAGGTCGGAATGGCCAGTTTTGTGGACAGGAACCCGTTGATCACGCCGACCGCAACCCCGGTCAGAAGACCAACCGCAACCCCCATGACCAACCCGCCCGAGGCGATGGCCAATGCGGTTGTGACCGAGGCCAGTCCGGCAACGGCGCCGACCGACAGATCAATCTCGCCCGAAGACAGGACCAGCGTCATCGCAACCGCCATGACCGCGATGATCGCGCTTTGGCGGAAGATGTTGAGCAGGTTCAGCGGATCGGTGAAGCCACGGTCGTGCAGTGTGATGGCAAAGAACACGAAAACCGCGACGAAGCCGAAATAGATGATGTTCTGACGCCAGCTGGATTTGAACCAGCTCACGAGGTCGAAGCCGCCTTGGCGCGTGTCGGTATGGGCCATCATGCGGCTCCCTTCTGAATAAGCAGTTGCAGTCGCTGTTCGGCGCGCTGGAAGGCGCTGCCGGTCAGGGAGTCGACCTCTTCGGGGTCGACATGCAGGTCGTGGCGGCTGATCGTTTCGGTCACGCTGCCGTTCTTCATGACCGCGATGCGGTCGGACACGGCCAGAAGCTCGGCCAGTTCGGAAGAAATGAAGATTACCGACTTGCCAGCCGCGGCCAGCGCCCGGACGAGCTGAATGATTTCGGTTTTCGATCCGATGTCGATCCCCGCAGTCGGTTCGTCCATGATCAGGATCTCCGGCAAAGCCGCCAACCATTTGCCGATCACGATCTTCTGCTGGTTGCCGCCTGACAGCGCATTCGCGGGCGATTTGCGGCTGTCGGTCTTGATCGACATCTTGGCGATGGTTTCATCGGCCAGCTTGGCCCGGCGTTTGCCATGGACCATGATCCGGCCAGAGACTGCCCCCAGAACAGGCAGGGCGATGTTGTCCTCGACGGAGTGTTCCAGCACCAAGCCTTGCCGCCGCCGGTCCTCCGGCACCAGCGCGATGCCATGTGCCATGGCATCAGAGGGGCTGCGGATCGACACCGTGGTGCCATTGATCTCGATCTCACCCACGGCGCCTGACTGCAATCCGAACAGGGTGCGTGCGATCCGCGACCGGCCCGCACCCATCAGCCCGGCCAGCCCCAGAACCTCGCCTGCATGCAGGTCGAGATCGACCGACCCGGGCCGCCCTTCGACCCCGACACCGCGCAGTTTCAGAACCACGTCAGAGGTCGCCGCAGAGTCCGCGATCAGGTCCGACATATCGCGGGTTGCCTTGCCCATGATGTCGGCGATCAGGGTTTCAAGCGTGTAGTCAGCCAGCGGCCGGGTTGCGATCTTGTTGCCATCGCGCAGAACCGTTGCGCGATCCGCGATGCGGAAGATCTCGTCCATCCGGTGAGAGACGTAGACAATCGCCCTGCCCTGTGCCCTGAGGTTGTCCAGCAGTTGGAACAGGATCTCCACCTCAGACGCGGTCAGCGCCGATGTTGGTTCATCAAGGATCAGGACAGACACATCCTGGCTCAGCGCCTTGGCGATTTCCGTCAACTGCTGCTGGCCTGCGCTCAACGAGTTCACCTCGGCGCGCGGGTCGATATCGACCCCCATCGTGGCAAAGATCTCTCTTGCCTTTGCCACCATCTGACGATCCGAGATCAAGCCAAGCGCATTCGTCGGTTCACGCAGAAGAAAGATATTCTGCGCGACCGTCAGCGTCGGAACCAGGCTCATTTCCTGGAAGATCATGCCGATGCCAAGCTCGGAGGCGAGGCGCGGGGTCAACCCCGACACCTCCTTGCCTCCGACCACGATGGTGCCGCTCGTCGGCTGATAGACCCCCTGAAGGATCTTCAGGATGGTCGATTTCCCAGCCCCGTTTTCACCCAAAAGCGCATGAATCTCGCCGAAGGCAACCGCGAGGTCGACCGACTTCAGGGCGCGGACGCCACCGAAATTCTTGACCATCGCGCGCATTTCGAATGCGTTTGAAGTTGCCTGTGACATTTTCAGACCTCAATCCAGCTCTGGCTTTCGCCCGAGGCGATGATGGCGTCCGCGATCTGGCAGATGCGGAATCCGTCATCGAAACTCGGACTTGGCTGCTCACCCGAAGTGATCGCCCGAAACAGGTCATAGCATTCGATGATCTTGGTTTCACCATAGCCGATGCCAAGGGCCGGGATCGGCCACAGCCCCTCGCCATAGGGATGGGCGGCACCGGTGTAGATCGTGCGGAAACCGCGCACATCGGCGGGATCGTCCGCGAACATGACCTGAAGCGCGTCGCGGTGCTCATAGTCGAAAAGGATCGATCCCTTGGTGCCGTGGATCTCGAAGGTCAGGTAGTTGTTGCGCCCATGGGCGTTCCGGCTGGCCTCGATCGAACCATAGGCACCGCTGGAAAAGCGCAGTTGCGTGATCATTTCGTCATCTACATCGACGATGCCGCGCTTGGCATTGGCATCGCCGCCACCGACGCCGAGCTTGTCGACATTGCCTTCCTGAACCGGGCGGGTGGGAATAAGGGTGCGGTTGACGGAATTCACCGCCGCGATCTCGCCCACCAGATAGCGCGCGAAATCGACGACATGGGTGCCGATATCGCCGATGGTGCCCGACCCGGCCACATCCTTCTGGAAACGCCAGGACAGCGGGCTGTCGGGATCGGCAGACCAGTCCTGCAGGTAGGTGCCCCGGAAATTGACGATCTCGCCGATGCGGCCTTCGTCGATCAGCTTGCGCGCAAGGGCCACCGCCGGGGTGCGGCGATAGTTGAAGGCAACCATGTGGATCACGCCTGCCGCCTGCACGGCGTCGAGCATGGCCTTGGCCTCCTCGGCGGTGCGGGCAAGCGGCTTTTCACTGATGATGTGCTTGCCGGCCTTGGCCGCCGCGATGGCAATCTCGGCATGGGTGTCATTCGGGGTGCAGATATCGACCACATCGATATCGTCACGGGCGACGACGGCGCGCCAATCGGCCGACCCTTCCTCGAAGCCGAAGCGGGTGGCCGCCTCGTCGGCGCGGGCCTGGTCGATATCGACAACCACCTTGCGCACCGGAATGGCCGGGGCTGGCCAGAAGAACATCGGCATTGCCGCATAGGCCATGGCGTGGGCCTTGCCCATGAAACCGCCGCCGATCATTGCTACATTCATCGTTTTCATTGCTTCGCTCGCACTTCGGGCGTTTGCGCCCGAGGGGGGCACAGCACGCGGGGTCTGTCAGAAAGATTGGGAGAGAGAGGCGGCCAGCCGAGGGAGGACAGCTGGCCGCCAGGTGCAGGGTTACTGCATGCTGCCCACGACGGTAGCGGGCGCCTCGGTCGAGTAGACTTCTTCCCAGGCGTCAAGCAGGTTGTCCTGCATCACCGGCAGGGCCGGCAGCGCAACATAGGCAGGCGCTTCGCGGTCCAGCAGGCCATAGCCGGCCAGGATCGCCTCGGTCACGCCCTGTTCAAACGGGCGCTGTGCTCCGAGACCGTGGATGTATCCGCCACGCGCCATGTCGATGGCGACGTTCTCGCCCAGGTCGATGGTGGTGATGATCAGATCGTCCCGGCCTGCGGCACGGGCGGCAGCGATCACGCCTTCGGCGGGAACGTCCCAGACGGCCCAGATACCGTCGATTCCCCGGTTGGAGATCATCATTGCGCTCGCCACACGCTCGGCGTCACCGATGAAATCCGGCCCGCCGATGCCCTGCTCGGCGACGATCTCGATATTGGGATAGTTCTCCTCGATGGTGGCGCGGAAGGCGTCATAACGCTGGCGCGTCACGAAGAAATCCGCCGCGTGATAGACGATTCCGATTTCGCCGCCTTCCTCGCCAAGGGCCTGTGCCATCAGATGGGCCGATGCGACGCCATTGCCGTAGTTGTCGGCCGATACGACAGAGACATAGTCTTCACCTGCGGTCAGCCCGGCAGGCACGTTGTCCATGAAGACCAGTTCGACACCCCGTTCAGCTGCCATGCGGTAGGCACTGGCGGTTGCGACCGGATCGGTCGGGATCGACACGATGATCGAGGGATTTTGGGCCATGATCGTCTCGATATCGGACATCTGGGTTGCCGCTGAGAATCCGGCATCAGTGACCGCAATCACCTCGATCCCCATGATCTCGAACTGGTGACGAAGGCCATTCACCTGGGCCTGGCTCCAGTCATTCCCGCCGTAATGCAGCACGATAGCCGCGGTCGCGTTCATCGCACGGATCGCCTCGAGATCCGCCTCGCTGAGCGAGATCTCGGAGGCTGCGGTCGGCGCCTCGCCATTGGGTCCGGTGGACAGCACCTGCCCGGCAAGCTGCTCCAGCGCCTCGGCTGCCGATTGCGCGGCGACAGGCGTCGCCCCAAGGATCGCGCCCAGGGCCATGGCCGCAAGACTGGTATGTTTCAGAAAGCTCATTTCGGTCTCCTCCCGAAGGTAATGTTGGATGATAGTGTCAGGCTTTGGCCAGAGCGGCCTTCAGCCAGTCGTAACTTGCGCGCGCACCCGCTGCCGGGTCGGGCCATGTATCGAGTTCGGTGGTGATCCATCCGCTGAACTGCGTGTCTTTCAGCGCCTGGACGATGGCATCCATGTCCAGATCCCCCTGTCCGAGCGGCGTGAAGCCGAAAGGTTCGGACCGAAGCCCTTTGAGGTGGACATAGGTGATGCGGTCAGCCCATTGGCGGATTAGAGCGGGCACATCGCATCCGCCGGCCGCCAGATGTGCGGTGTCGGGACAGAAGTGAATCTCGGTATGGGCGAAGATTTCCGCGATCTCGTCAGGTGCCTCGGCCAGCGTTGTGAGATGCGGATGATAATGCGCCTCCAACCCTGACCGACCAGCGATTTCCCGACAGGTTTCAAGGCCAGCCCCAACGGCAGCCCGGTCCTCCGGCCTTGGACCCGAAAGGCGCTTTGCGCCTCCGCCAATGACAAGGTGCGTGGTGTCGAATTCAGCCGCAAGGTCTGCGACCCGGCGGATCTTTTCGAATTCTTCCTTGGCGATGTCAGGAAAGATGAGGTTTGCACCGGAGTAGACGGCCAGCAACCCCAGCCCGTTGTCAGCCAGCAGCGCTTTCAGTTCGGCTTTGCGGTCCGCGTATTCCAGCAGGTTCCCGTCGAAAATTTCCACGCCCGAATAGCCAGCTGCGGCGATATCGGCGAAGGCCTCTGCCATGTCGGCAAAGGTCATGTAGGTCAGGCTACCGATCGAGGTGACGCCGACGGGGTGCCCGCCGAGCGGCCCCCAGCAATTGGCGTGATAAGCCAGCTTCGCAACCATGTCCTGCATCTCCCGCATTCTGATAGCGACCACTTTTGTCGCCGTTTCATCTCATAGCGCTCAATATTCAGTCTTCATACGCTTAAGTCAATATATTAAATGCACAAGCAACTTATCTTTTGCTTTTTATCAACATAAGTAATGCATTGTGATGCAACTAACCGCTGTGATATGCAGAACAAGACAATCCCAGAAGGTCTCGCGCCCATGAACCCGCGCTTGGAAACTCAGAATCATGTCACCCCCCAGCACCGCTCCGAGTCGGGAGGAATCGATGCCTGAGTCCGTCAAGCCGCGCGGAAAGGGGCGACCGCGCAGTAGCGAAACACCGAACCAGAGCCTGATGACGATCCTGAACCTGGTGCGTCTGGGCGCGGCCACCACGCGACAGGAGCTGGAACGAACCTGTGAACTCGGCCGGGCAGTCGTTGCAGACCGCCTGTCGACCCTGACCGACCTCGATCTTGTCGATGAGAGCAAGTCGGGCGTTGCAACCGGCGGGCGTGCACCGAAACTCGTCAGCTTCCACCCCAATGCAGGCTGCATCCTGGTCGCAGCGCTGGACCAGACTTCGCTGAGCATCGGCATCGCCGACCTTTCGGGGCGGCTGATCACCGAACATCACGAAGCGTCGGAGCTGTCTCTTGCCCCACGGAGCATCCTCGACCGGCTGGTCAAACTGATCGAGTGGATCCTCCCGCGCCATGCCGATGCCGGCCCGCTCTGGGGCATCGGGCTGTCGGTCCCCGCCCCTGTCCCCGTCCAATCATCGGAAATGTTCCTGAGCGAGACCCCCGTCTTCCTTCCCGGCTGGGAAACGACGCCGGTCGTCGAGACGCTCATCGACCGTTTCAAGGCCCCGGTCTGGGTTCGCAGCAGTGTCGAGACCATGACCATGGGCGAACTCACCGCAGGTGACGGAACCGACGTGGACACAATGCTGTTCGTCAAGGTCGGCAAACGCATCGGCGCGGGCCTGACCATGAACCGAACCCTGTTTCGCGGCGCGCAGGGAGCAGCCGGGCTTATCGGCCAGTTGCCGGTCACCGAGGGCGGAAAGACCGGACCTCTGGAAACAATGGCCGGGGCTGACATGATCCAGCGGGAAGGGCTTGCCGCGGTGAAGGACGGACGCAGCAGTTACCTGGCGGACATTCTTGCGAGGATGGAGGAACTGACGCCCTTCGATGTCGCCCAGGCCGCTCAGGCGGGTGACGGGGCCAGCATGGATATCCTGTCGCGCAGCGGCCGCATGATCGGGCATTCCGTGGCCTATCTCGCCACGATGCTCAACCCCGAACTCATTGTCCTGGGCGGCAGCGTGGCGATGACGAACGATACCCTTCTTGCGGCGGTCCGCGAGGTCGTCTACCGAGAAAGTCACCCGCTGGTCACCCGTGACCTGCGGATCATCCGGTCGCAGATGGGCAGTTCCGCCGGGCTCGTCGGGGCCGCGATGGTGGTGACCGAGGCCTTGTTCGACCCGGCCCTCTTGCGTGGATGGATCCTGAGCGGACGCCCAATGGCCCACCCGGAATTCCTCGCCGCAAGAGAGGCCGCGGCCCGTCGCCTGGCCGAGCTCTCCGAAACACCCGCGCCGCCACCGGCGCCATCCATTTGAAGAGGGCAGACACGATGGGTTCCGTTACTCCCCCGACGACACCGTCCCAGTCCATATCCGGCCTCGGTCCACATGGCGAACGCGCATCCGACCCACGGCGTCTTGTCATTACGGCAAGTGACGCAGCAGCGGCCCGCGATGGCGGGTATCGTGTCGCCGTCGTTCTGCACACCCTGTCCGGGAACTGGTCGGAGCAACACCTGGCAGCGATCGCAGGAACGCTTGGTGATGTTTCGATCTCACTCTTGGAGGCGGTCGATTGCCAGTTCAACCCGGACCGCCAGATCGCGGCGCTGGACCGGCTGATCGACCTTCGCCCGGATGCCATCATCTCGTTGCCGGTGGAAAACACCGCGGTCGCCGCCGCGCACCGGCGCGTGGCCGAGGCCGGCATCAAGCTGCTGCTGCTCGACAATGCCCCAACCGGGCTGCTGCCGGGCAAGGACTATGTGTCTCTCGTGTCAGCCGACAATTTCGGACTTGGCCGGACAGGCGCGGAACTCCTGGCCCCGCACCTGCCGCAGAACGCGTCTGTCGGCGTGCTGACCTATGGCGTGGATTTCTTTGCTACGAACCAGAGAGAGATCGCCTTCAGCAAATGGATGGGCGGGCAGCGACCGGATGTGACGCTCAAAACGGCTGCGTTCCCCGCGCCGCATCTTGCAGGCGGAACGGCCGAGAGCTTTCTGTCGACCACGCCCGACCTCGACGGGCTCTTCGTGGTCTGGGACGAGCCCGCGGTTCAAGTGCTGGAAACGATGGAACGCCTGGGCGTCTCGATGCCAGTCACGACCGTTGACCTCGGGGAGAAGATGGTGCCGCGGCTGGCTGATGGAACGGTCCTCAAGGGCGTTGCGGCGCAGAATCCCTACTCCCAGGGCCTCGCTATGGCGCAGGTTGCAATCCTCGCGCTCCTCGGGCGCCAAACACCTGCCTGGATCGCCCTGCCGGGGCTTCCGATCACGTCTTCGAGCATATTGGGCGGCTACCAGTCTGTATGGAGAGCCCCTGCACCGGCCGAGATCGTTGAAATGACCGCGAGGTAAGCGATGAGGTCATAGGGCACGGTGACCTATTGCACCCTTGAAAGATCCTCGGGACCCGCTTTGCAGAGTTGAGCGCTACGCCCGGGCCCTGCGGCTTAAGGTTCCTCGAGACAGCTAGTAGCTTATTGGCAGATGATGTCTCCTTGCAGGACCAAGGAGGTATGGAAGTTTCCCGTTGCGATAAATGGTGCCCGGGGGCGGAATCGAACCACCGACACGAGGATTTTCAATCCACTGCTCTACCCCTGAGCTACCCGGGCACGGGTGCAGGTCTCGCCTGCGGGTGGAGGCGTTCTAGGGGGTTCCGCGGGGGCTGTCCATAGGGTCTTGCGAAAAAAATTTGTCTCCGGTGATGCGGGGTGGCGCAGGCTGTGACAGGGTCGACGGAAAGTCAACTTTCCTCCGCAAAACAACGGCCAAGAGGCCACGCTTGACGGCGCGGCCTCCCGTAGGTTTTGTCTCGATCCCGCGGCTCAGCCCTGCTTGCGCATGTCGGCCGTGCTGATACCTGCCACGGCGACCGGCTTC
Organism: Nioella nitratireducens; assembly: GCF_001879715.1. Classification (GTDB taxonomy): domain Bacteria; phylum Pseudomonadota; class Alphaproteobacteria; order Rhodobacterales; family Rhodobacteraceae; genus Nioella; species Nioella nitratireducens. The sequence goes on from NZ_MNBW01000007.1 coordinate 21,743, forward strand.
TTCATCGCGTCGCGGCGGAACGGCTCGCCCAGTTCCTGATTGATCAGCGCTTCGATCAGCGTCGTCTTGCCTGCCGCCTGATCTTTCAGCGCCTGATCCAGCGCCGCGGTCAGCTCATCCATCGTGCGCGCGACCACGCCTTGCAGGCCACAGGCCTTGGCGATGCCGGCGTAGCTGACCTGCGTGTCCAGTTCTGTGCCGACGAAATTGTCGTCATACCACAGAGTCGAGTTCCGCTTCTCGGCCCCCCACTGGTAGTTACGGAAGACGACCTGCGTGATCGCGGGCCATTCCTTGCGGCCGATGGCGGTCAGCTCGGTCACGGCAATGCCAAACGCCCCGTCGCCGGAGAAGCCTACGACCGGCGTTTCAGGACAGGCGATCTTGGCGCCGACCACTGCGGGAAGGCCATAGCCACAGGGGCCGAAGAGGCCGGGGGCAAGGTATTTTCGCCCTTCCTCGAACGACGGATAGGCATTGCCGATGGCGCAGTTATTGCCGATGTCGGAGCTGATGATCGCCTCTTTCGGCAGAGCCCGCTCGATCGCGCGCCACGCCATGCGGGGGCTCATCCAGTCGGGCTTGTCGGCGCGGGCGCGCTCGTTCCATGTGGTGCCGGGATCGTCGTCTTCGTGATCCATCGACGAAAGCTGCTGCGCCCAGGCCGATTTTGTCTGCGCGATCAGGGCCTTGCGCTCGTCCCGGCCCGCATCGCCTGCGGTGTCGGCCAGTTGCGACAGGATCGCGGTCGCCACCTTCCTCGCGTCGCCGACAATGCCGACGCTGACCGTCTTGGTCAGGCCGATGCGATCGGGGTTAATGTCAACCTGAACGATCTTGGCATTGGACGGCCAATAGTCGATGCCATAGCCCGGCAGGGTGGAAAACGGGTTTAGGCGGGTGCCAAGGCACAGCACCACGTCGGCCTTGGAAATCAGCTCCATCCCCGCCTTGGAGCCGTTATAGCCAAGCGGTCCGGCAAACAACGGGTGCGAGCCGGGGAAGGCATCATTGTGCTGATAGCCCACGCAAACGGGCGCATCCAACCGCTCGGCCAGCGCCATGGAGGCTGGGATCGCGCCGCCCAATACCACACCCGCACCGTTCAGGATCACCGGGAACTTGGCCTCCGACAGCAGGCGCGCGGCCTCGGCCACGGCCTCTTCCCCGCCAGCGGGGCGTTCGAAGGCGACGATCGCGGGCAGGTCGATGTCGACCACCTGGGTCCAGAAATCGCGCGGCATGTTGATTTGCGCAGGCGCCGACGCGCGCTTGGCATTCATGATCACGCGGTTCAGCACCTCGGCCACGCGAGTCGGGTCGCGCACCTCCTCCTGATAGGCCACCATGTCTTTGAAGGCGGCCATCTGCTCAACCTCCTGAAAGCCCCCCTGCCCCATCGTCTTGTTGCCCGCCTGCGGCGTGACCAGCAACAGAGGCGTATGGTTCCAAAAGGCGGTTTTCACGGCGGTGACGAAGTTGGTGATGCCGGGGCCATTTTGGGCGATCATCATCGACATCTTGCCGCTGGCGCGGGTGTAGCCATCGGCCATCATCCCGCCAGACCCTTCGTGGGCGCAGTCCCAGAACTGGATACCCGCCTGTGGGAACAGGTCGGAAATCGGCATGAAAGCCGAGCCGATAATTCCGAAAGCATCCTCGATGCCATGCATCTGGAGCACTTTCACAAAGGCTTCTTCGGTGGTCATTTTCATTGGGGAACTCCGCGCGAAAGGGGGCCAGGGGCCGAAGGATCGTTGCACCGGTTTTAACGGGTTCCCCCCCGGTGCGGTTAGGGCCAGTCAGGCTGGCTCCGTATGTCCACAGGCGGCGATATCCTCTGCGATGCGGCGAATGCCTTCGGGGATCTTCTCAGCCGCGATGGAACTGTAGGCGATGCGATAGAACCGGCGGCTGAAGCGCGCCGGATCGAAAAACGAGCGCCCCGGCTCGATCACCACGCCACGCGCCCGCAGCCGCTGCGCGAGGGCTTCGGTATCGACACCGTCCGGGGCCATCATCCAGAAGCTCGACCCGCCATGGCCCGCCGCCCCCGCAATCTGCAAGCCGTTGTCGGAAATCGCTTGTTCCATCACCGCGCGGCGCTCTTCATAGGCTTTGCGCATCCGGTTGATCTGCGCGTCGTAATGGCCGAGCGACAGGAAATAGGCGACGGTGCGCTGGATATGGCCCGGCGGGTGGCGCAAGACCAGCGCCCGCAGCGCCCGCGCCTCACGGATAAACTCCTCGGACGCCACGACATAGCCAAGCCGCAGCCCCGGAAACAGCGATTTCGAGAAAGACCCGATATAGACCACTGCCCCGCTTTCATCCATCGACTTCAACGCGGGCGAGGGCGCGCCCTTGAACGACAGCTCGAATTCGTAGTCGTCCTCGACAATCACGAAACCCCGCTCGTTGGCCATCTCCAACAACCGCTTGCGCCGGTCCAGAGGCATGGTCGCATTGGTCGGGCAATGGTGCGACACGGTGGTAAAGACCACGTCCGTGTCTTCGGGCAACGCCTCGGGTGGCAAGCCGCCGCCATCCACATCCACCGGTGCCACATGGCATCGCGTGAGGGTCAGAATCTCGCGCAAGCCGGGATAGACCGGGTTTTCCACCGCCGCCGTGCGCCGCTGCGTCAGCAGGATCTGCGCCGACATCCACAGCGCGTTCTGCGCCCCGAGCGTGATCAGGATCTCGTCCTTGCGCGCCGCGATCCCCCGGCGCGGCAGGATATGACGCTGGATATGCTCGACCAACCGTTCGTCATCGGCCTCGTAACGGTCGGCGGTCAGGATGGTGAAATCCTTTTGCCCAAGCGCCTGCAACGCGCATTGCCGCCATGTCTGGTGGGAAAACAGCGTCGGGTCCGCCTGCCCGTAGATGAACGGATAGGGGTAGCCTTGCCAGTCCAGCGGACGGATCGGCAGGACCGGGCTGTGAAAGCGCTGCCCGATCGCGCGCGACCAGTCGATCCCCGCCCGCGGGGCCTTGCCCGGCAGGTCGAAGGCCGGGGGGGTCGGCGCGGTGTCCGACACGAAATAGCCCGAACGCCCCCGCGAATTCAGGTAATCATCGGCCACCAGTTCAGTGTAGGCATTGGTCACCGTGATGCGGCTGATGCCCAGATGCCGGGCAAGTTTTCGGCTGGAGGGCAGCTTTTCCCCGGATCGGAACCGCCCCGAAAGAATCCCCTCGGCCACCAGCCGCTGAACCTTTTGTTGCAAGGTTCCTTCCGCTTCCGGATCGAGAAAGAAGGACTCTACGGGTATCGACATTTCTGGACTTACTCCGATTGCTCGATTGGCCTGCCGGTCACAAGACCGAGCGGTCTGGCGCTTGTCAATGCACTGGCGCTATGAAAGGCTGATCACTGGACCTATCTGCCCCCCGCGCGACCCGGCAGATTGTCCCCATCAGCCCCATTCCCGTCGGGAGAGCCCACATGAATACGCCCTTCAACCCCAATGACCTCAGCCATGTGATCGAAGCCGATCGCGCCAATGTCTGGCACCATCTGATCCAGCACAAACCGTTTGAAACGGGCGAACCGCGCATCATCGTCGAGGGCAAGGGAATGCGGGTCTGGGATGCCCATGGCAAGGAATATATCGACGCCGTCTCGGGCGCGGTCTGGACCGTCAACACCGGCTACGGCCGCGAGCGCATCGCCGATGCCGTGCGCGAGCAGCTGGTCAAGATGTGCTACTTCGCCCAAGCTGCGGGCTCGATCCCCGGCGCGCTCTTCGCCGAGAAGCTGATCGAGAAGATGCCGGGCATGTCCCGCGTCTACTACACCAACTCCGGGTCCGAGGCGAACGAGAAGGCCTTCAAGATGGTGCGCCAGATCGCGCACAAGAAATACGGCGGAAAGAAAACCAAGATCCTCTACCGCGACCGCGACTACCACGGCTCCACCTTGGCTGCGATGTCGGCAGGCGGGCAGGATGAACGCAACATGCAATACGGCCCCTTCGCGCCCGATTTCGTGCGCGTGCCCCACTGCATGGAATACCGCAAGGAAGAGGTTGGCTTGGGCCATCTGTCGGGCCGCGACTTCGGTATCGCGGCGGCGAACCTCATCGAAGAGGTGATCCTGCGCGAAGGCCCGGAAACCGTCGGCGCGCTCTGCCTCGAACCGGTCACCGCCGGCGGTGGCGTCATCACCCCGCCCGACGGCTACTGGGAACGGGTTCAGGAAATCTGCAAGCAATACAACATCCTGCTGCATATCGACGAGGTTGTCTGCGGCGTTGGCCGTACCGGCACGGAATGGTTCGGCTACCAGCATTACGGCATCCAGCCCGACTTCGTGACCATGGCCAAGGGCGTCGCCTCGGGCTATGCCGCCATCGCCTGCATGGTGACCACGGAAGAGGTGTTCGACCTGTTCAAGTCCGACCCCACAGACAAGCTCGACCACTTCCGCGACATCTCCACCTTCGGCGGCTGCACCGGCGGTCCGGCGGCGGCGTTGGAGAACATGGCCATCATCGAGGAGGAAAACCTGCTCGAAAACTGCGCCGCCATGGGCGCGCGGATGATGGGCAATCTTCAGGCCCTGATGGACAAGCACGGCGTCATCGGCGACGTGCGCGGCAAGGGCCTTTTCCTCGGGGCCGAACTGGTCAAGGACCGCGGCACCAAGGAACCGGTCGAGGAAAAGGACGTGGGCGCCGTGGTCGCGGAATGCGCCAATCTGGGCGTCATCATCGGCGCGGCCAACCGCTCTATTCCGGGGCGAAACAACGTGCTCTGCTTCAGCCCGGCCCTGATCGCCACCGCCGCCGATATCGACGCGATCACCGACGCGGTGGACAAGGCGCTGACCAAGGTCTTCGCCTAGGCCGCGGCCCCTTGCATCCTGTCCAGAACCCGCCCGGGCCGCCGCTGCTGCCCGGGCCGTTTTCTGCCCAAAACCGCCTGTCGCCGCCCGTACACCTCGCGTGCACCCCCTGTACACCCTGCGTACACCGGTTCGGCCCTTTTCGACCCTCCTGCCCTTCTTCTTGGCCGAAATACCTCCGGGGTTTGGGGCAGCGCCCCAAGTGGCCCGACGAGGCCCCTGCCCGGCAGGGGCCGAGACGGGCCACCCCCCGGTCGGCGCGCACGCGCGACGAAATCAGCTCAGGGTCGGCGCCAACGTTAACCTTTTGTCCGGACTCCTGGCCTTGTTCCGTCGGATGAATTCATCAAAAAAGCCCCCGCGCGCGGGGGCTTTTCCAAAGGCAGGTATCGCGAAAGGTCAGACCTTGCCCTTCCACGGCACCAGTAGCCGTTCGGCCCAACGCATCAGCATGTCGATGCCATAGCCGATGATCCCGATCAGGATGATCCCCATGATCACGATATCGGTCAGCTGGAACTTGGACGCCGCGACGATCATCTGCCCCGCCCCCTGCTCGGCGGCCACCAGTTCCGCCGCCACCACCGTGCCCCAGCAGACCCCCATGGCAACGCGCGCGCCGGTGAAGATCTCGGGCAGGGAATTGGGGATGATGACGTGGCGCATGATCTGGCTTTTCGACGCGCCCAGCGAGTAGGCGGCGTGGATCTTGGACAGCGCCACCCCCGAAACCCCGGCCCGCGCCGCAATGGTCATGATCCACAGCGCGGCTAGGAACAGCAGGAAGATCTTGCCGCTTTCGTCGATTCCGAACCAGATGATGACCAGCGGGATCAATGCCAGGGGTGGCACCGGCCGCATGAATTCCACGATCGGGTCGAACCAGCCGCGAAACCAGTTGGACAGCCCCATCGCATAGCCCAGCGGAATCCCCACCGCTGCCCCGGCGATGAAACCGGCCAACACGCGAAACAGCGAATAGCCAAGATGTTGGGCCAGCGTGAAGCCACGATAGCCGTCGCGGCTGATTTCAACCAGGCGGTCCCACACGTCTTCGGGCGCGGGCAGCCAAATGGGCTCCATCTGCATACCGGCATTGGGGGTAAAGCGCACCGTGCCCCGGCGGCTGAGGGTGACGATACCGTCACCGGTATCGACCTCGCCCTCTTCGGGGGCGATGGCCTGACCGTTGATGGCCACGACGTGGTAGCCGTCTTCATCGGCGCCGATGTCATTGTCGGCGGTCTGGATCAGGCTTGACCGGCCGCCATTGACCTCGTCGCTGTCATCGAGTGCAAAGCCGTCGCCGCCGCCATCGCCTGCGGGCACCGCCACCTCTTCGCCCACGGGATGCACGACGATGCGCACGGTGGCGTCATCGCGTGCGCCTGCCGCGTTCTCGGCGGTGTAGGTGAAAGAGGTTTCGCCCAGAAACGGCCCCGGCACGTGGATCGGAACAAGGCTCGACCCGGTGAAGGCCCCCCATATCACGAAGATCGACAGGACCGAGATGACCGAGGCCGCCCGCGTCGGGCGCACCGCGCTTTCGTCGCCAAAAGTCACCGTCTTGAGCGAGGTGAAATCGCGCGCCGCGTGGTGGCGGGCCGCGATGAAGCGCACCACGAGGAAGGCCACGACGAAGATCGAGAGGTATATGGCCGCGATCAGCATCAGACGGTCTCCTCGGTGCGGCCCATGATCTCTTCTTCCATGTCCCAGATCATCGACAGGATTTCCTCGCGTTTTTCCCCGAACTCCGGGTGTTTCTTGACCTCGCGCAGATCGGCGCCCACGCCCATATCGGCGAAGGGCAGTTTGTATTCCTTGTGCAAGCGGCCCGGTCGCGGGGCCATGACGATCAGCCGCTCGCCCAAAAGCAGCGCTTCCTCGACCGAGTGGGTGATCAGGATGATGGTCTTGCCGGTCTCTTTCCAGAGCTTCAGCACCAACCCCTGCATCTTTTCCCGCGTCAACGCGTCGAGCGCGCCCAACGGTTCGTCCATCAAGATCACATCGGGGTCATTGGCCAGGCAGCGGGCCAGCGCCACGCGCTGTTGCATCCCGCCAGACAGTTCGTAGACGGCCTTTTCCTTGAAGGCCTGAAGGCCGACGACTTCCAGCAGGTGATTGGTGATCTTGTCGCGCTCGGCCTTGGCCATGCCCTTCATCCGGGGGCCGAAATCGACGTTGTGGCGCACGCTCATCCATTCGAACAGCGCGCCTTTCTGAAACACCATGCCGCGCTCGGCGTCGGGGCCGGTCACCGCGTGGCCGTTCAGGATCACCTTGCCTTCGGTTGGGGCAAGAAAACCCGCGACGATGTTGAGAAGGGTCGTCTTGCCACAGCCCGAGGGGCCGAGAACCGACAGGATCTCGCCTTCCTCGATGGTCATGGAGACATCCTTGAGCGCCTGGACCGAGCCGCCGCCCGGCAGGTCGAAGCGCATCGAGATATTTTCGAGCTTGAGCCCGGTCATGCTGCCCTGTCCTCTCTGTCGGAAATGGTCGAGGAAAGGGGCGGCGCAGGAGCGCCCACGCCGCCCCGATCAGGGACTACATGCCGTCCTGCACCATTTGCAGCGGGCGCGTGTTGACCGCACCTTCATAGCTGTCGCGGGCGCTGTCGAGGTTCCCGGTTTCAACGAAGAAGTTGCCCACCTCCAGCAGGAAGCTCTGGGTGCCGCCGCCAAACCATGCGGACGAGAGCTGTTCATCGACCGAGGGGAAGACGAACCCGGCCAGCGTTGCGGCGGTGGCGTCTTCGTCCATACCCGCGTCGCGGGCGATCACCGGCAGCATCTCGTCGGTATGCTCGCCGGAATTCCACATCGCGTTCATCTCGGCGGTCACGGCAAGGAACGAGGCCACCAGTTCCGGCTCTTCCTCGACGAAAGAGGCGGGGGCCGAGGTCACGTCGAAGACATAAATGCCGAGATCCTGCTTTTCGGCGCCGGTCAGCAGCACGTTGCCATGTTCCAGCATCCGACGCAGCGCACCACCCCAGCCGCAGGCCATGTCGAGCGAGCCTTGGGCCAGTGCGGCAGCCGAGTCCGCCGGGGCCATGTCGACCACTTCGAGGCTGTCCACGTCGATGCCGAAATGCTCCATCTGGCGCAGGAACCCGTAATGCGCGGCGGTGCCGATCGGCACGCCCACGCGAGAGCCTTCGAGGTCCGCAACGTTGGAGGCGTCGATTTCGAGCGATTCATGCACCACGCAGTTGTCATTGTCGGAATAGCTGACGGCCACGTCGATGGCCTGCAAATCCTGACCGGCCGAGGTGGCCACCACGAAGGGCGGAACGCCCTGGCTGACGGCGATCTGCACATCGCCCGACGCCATGGCCGCCGACATTGCGGTGCCGGTATCGAAGGCGCGCCAGTTGATGGTGACGCCCATCTCTTCTTCGTAAATGCCCATCTGCTTGGCGTATTCGAACGGCATCGGCCATTCGAGGAAATAGGCCACGGTGATTTCGTCCATACCTTGGGCAAAGGACGCTGTCGTTCCCATCAAGAGGCCAAGGGCGGCCCCGGACACGGCAAGTTTCTTCATCATTTTACTCCCTGTTCATGCGCAGCAGGTGTCACGCCCACGCTTGTCGCAAGGGAAGCTTGCGAGGGCGGCAGGCCGTGCGTCAAGGAAATCGTGGAATCTGGACCGATGAAACGCCGCAACTGGACTGATGATTTCAGGTCTGGCTTAATCGAGATTTAACAATTGCTTACACCAGCGAAAATGCTGGGCGAGTCGCCCGTTTTCCGGGCCGCGCGTGAACGCTCAATGCAGCCGGTCCGGGTTGCTGGCGATCTGCTCGATCGCCTCCTCGATATCCTCGGGGTCGGTCGAGGCCACCGCGTAGCTGCCATTCAGCCAGCGCCCCAGATCCAGATCGGCACAGCGGCGCGAGCAGAAGGGGCGGTATTTCGGGTCGGCGGGTTTCTTGCAGATCGGGCAGGTCATCGCGCAAACTTAGGCGCAGGCCGGGGCGGGTGCAACCGGGTCAGACCAGCAGCGACAGCGGCCAGCGGTCGCGCTTGCGTTGCAATTCATACATGCCAAGCGGCGTCCACCCGGCCAGCACGGTGTCGGTGCCATCGGCCCGGAACGCGCGGCGCAGGGCGTCTTCGAACTGGCGGCGATCCTTCTTGGGCATCGGCGCCACGTCCAGCGTGATCTGCCCCCCCAAACCGCGCAGCCGCAATTGGCGCGGCAGGTCGCGGGCGGCAGCGAGGTTGGCCTTGAGACCGGCGGCAAGCGTGCTGTCGGGGCCGGTATTCACATCAACCGCCACAAGGGCCGAGGTCGGCTCGACCATCATCGACGCCCCGGCGGCGAGCGGCACGGCGGTGCCGAGCGCTGCGTCGATCTCTTCCATCACGCCCAAATCCTCGAACCCGCCCTCGCGGTCGATCACCTCATCCGGTTCCGGCGAGGCCCAGTCCCGCCACGCGGCCTCGTGTGCGTCGGGGGCATCGACCAACAGTTCGGCCTCGCCCTCCTGGTCGGCCATCACGGTCGCGGCCAGATCCCGCATGGCGAGGATGTCTTCGGCCAAGGCGTCGCCATCGGCCTCGTCCGCGGCGCTGCGCAGGATCAGGCCAAAGCCCTCGGGCGCGCCCTGCATTGCCTCGTGCGCGATTTCCAGCAAGCGGTCGCGTTCGTCATCGTCCTTGATCGAGCGGGCGATATTCAACCCCGGTGCGTTCGGCGTGACAATGGCGTAGCGCGATTTGAACAAGACCCGCGTAGTGACCGGCGTCGCCTTGCCGTCCTGCCCCAAACCGGTGACCTGCACCAGCAGCGTCTGGCCGGGTTTCAGGCCCTTGCCCTGTTTCAAGAAGGCGCTTTGCCCATCGGGCAGGCGCAGGATCATGCCGCCCTGCCCCTTGAGCGGGCGGTCGCAGACGCCGCGCAGGATCGCGCCGATCGCTGGCACCGTGTCTTCGGGCGGGTCGATCAGCAGGTCTTGCAGGCGGCCATCCACCATCAGCGCAGCGGCCGCGCGGCCCTTGATATGGTCGAGCAGGACGATACGGCCTTTCATTCCGGTCTCCAGACTGGGTAGCCGGCAGCGTCGAGCAGATGCGCGGTTTCCGGCAATGGCAGGCCCATGATGGCGTGAAAACTGCCGGAAATCCACGGGATGAACGCGCCTGCCGGCCCCTGGATCGAATAGCCACCCGCCTTGCCCTGCCAATCGTCGCTGGCGAGATAGGCGTTAAGCTCCACATCCGAGAGGCGTTTCATCTCGACCCGGCTTTCGACGGTGCGTTCCCACAGCCGGTCGCCCCGGCGCACGGCAACCGAGGTGTAAACCCGGTGGCGACGGCCAGACAGCGCGGTCAGAAATTCCGCCGCTTCGCCCGCGTCAGTTGGCTTGCCCAGAATCCGGCGCCCCATGGCGACTGTGGTGTCGGCGCACAGCACGATATCGTCCGGCGCGGCCTGCACGGCCTGCGCCTTTTCCCGCGCCACCCGTTCGCAATAGGGGCGCGGCAATTCCCCCTTGCGGGGGTCTTCGTCGATATCGGGGGGCCGGATCGCGTCCGGCACGACGCCCAACACCCCCAACAGCTCCTGCCGCCGGGGGCTTCCCGATCCCAAGACAAGTCGCATGAAGCGGTTACTTGAAGCGGTAGTTGATCCGACCCTTGGTCAGATCATAGGGGGTCATTTCGACTTGCACCTTGTCGCCAGCCAGAACCCGGATGCGGTTCTTGCGCATCTTGCCTGCCGTATGTGCGATGATTTCATGGCCGTTTTCAAGCTCGACCCGGAATGTCGCATTCGGCAGGAGTTCCTTCACGACACCGGGAAATTCGAGCATTTCTTCCTTGGCCATGGTCTCTCCTACAGTCATTAACCGCGTCAAGCGCGCGGATTGGCGGTTAAATGCGCCTCATTGGCGCAATTTTCAAGGCGAATCTCACGCCCCCGGCACAAGTTGCACCTGCACCAGCCCCGTGCGGCTTTCCGGCCAGTGGGCAAAATTGCCGACCTGCCCGGTCTGGCGGGGCGCGGCGATGGCGGCGGGGTCGACCACGGCCAGCACCGGGCCGGGGCGGTCGCTCTCGCCCTGGGCCAGAATCCCGTCATCGGGCAGGCCGGTATCGGGCGGGCAGAACAGGCCCGCGCGGCCCGTGGCCTGATCGACAATCTCGCAGCCCTCGACCGTGCCCACAAGCGGGGCCTGCACGACAAGGCACTGATTTTCCACGGCGCGCGCCCGGCAGGACTGGCGCACACGGGTCTGACCGGCCGGGAAATCGGTGCAGGAGGGGACAAGGATCATATCCGCCCCGGCCTCGCACAATGCGCGGGCCTGAAGGGGAAATTCGCTGTCATAACAGATCAGGATGCCGATCTTGCCAAGGGCGGTCTCGAAAAGGCGCATCTCGTCGCCCGGCACCATGGCGATGTCGTCGCGCTCATAGGGGGTCAGGATCAGCTTGTCCTGGTGCAGGACGCTGCCATCGGGGGCCACCAGCCACGCCCGGTTGACAACCCCGCGATCCGTGGCGGCGGGGCCAGAGCCTGCAAGAATATGACAGCCGTGGCGGCGGGCCGCGCGGCGCATCTGCGTCACCCATTGGTCGGCCCGTTCGGCGGCGCGGTCGCGCCATGCCATCGCGCTCATCGTGGCGGGGGCGGCGACCAGGGCCGCTTCCATCGAGGCGTATTCGGGCAGCACAACCAGATCGGCGGCGGCCTCTTGCAACAGGGCGGTCAGTTTTTCTTCCTGCGCGGCCCAATTCGGGAAACGGTCGCAGTGATAGGCGACGGCGGCGATTTTCATGACGGCTCCCCTCTTCGGTCATCCGCCCCGCTATACAATCCCCCGCCGCCGCCAGAAAGGGGTCAGGCGCCCCTTGGTGGGGTCTTGGGCGATCTATGGTGCTGCCCACCCGATGCATGGGTCCCGCACATCGCCGGGCTGCGGTTCGGCGATCCGGCCTTTGTGCAGCAGCACTTTATGGCGGCCAAATCCGAAGGCTCTCTGAGCCTCGCGACAAGCCCGGCCAAATCGCTGTGTCGGGGGGGGGGGGGGGGGCAGCGGCGCGCGGCGGCCGCTGTTTCGCGCAGGCAGCATGGCGGCAAATCTTGCTGGGTGTGTCGCCTGCGGTGGGACAGGAACACCGGGTGGCCCCGGACCATATCCGGGGCGCGAGGCGATGTGGCACGGACAGACTGCCTATTCTTCGGTTTCAGTCGGCGGTCCGAAACGGTCCAGCATCCGCTTCACCAGCATGTCGCGGGTCTGGCGATAGGCATCGAGCTTGGCCTCGCGCGTGTTGCCGATACCCGAAGGGTCGAGGATCTGCCAGTGTTCCACATCGACATGGTAGTGCCGGGTCAGTTCCTGCGCGCGGCGCAGGCTGGCGGGGCTGAGCGCGATGATCAGGTCGAACCCCGACAGGTCGTCACCCCATTGTTCCATCTCGTCGAAACTGCGCGAGCGGTGGGTTTCCAGCTTGACCCCCATCTCGGCACAGACCGCGATGGCGAAGCCGTCGATTTCCAGATCGTTATGGACCCCCACCGACTGCACATAGGCGCTGTGGCCGTAGAATTTCTTCATCAGCCCTTCGGCCATAGGCGAGCGGATCGCGTTATGATCGCAGCAAAACAGGACGGAATGGGGGATGTCCTGCGGCACCTCGGTCACCCGCCGAAATGAAGAACACAGACGAGGGTAAACAGGCGGCGGGCTGTATCGTGATCGACCTCGGCCTTGCCGTCCAGCCGTTCCTGAAGCACCCGCGCCCCTTCGTTGTGGATGCCGCGCCGGGCCATGTCGATCGCCTCGATCTGGCTGGGGGGCAGCTTCTTCACCGCGTCGTAATAGCTTTCGCAGATCTGCCAGTAATCCTTGACCACTTGCTTGAAGGGGCTGAGCGACAGGTGGAACTCGGCCGCGTCCTCGCCGCCTTCGGTGTCGACGTCAAAGACCAGCCGCCGGTCGCGGATCGCCAGGTGCAGCTTGTAGGGCGGCACCGGCACCTCGCGCTCTTCCCGAGCGGGCAGGGCAAAGCTGTTGTCTTCCAGAAGGTCGAAGATGGCGACCTTGCGTTCCTGTTCGATCTCGGGGGTCGGCGCGGGCAGGCCCGTGTCGTCGATCTCGATCTGGCAGATATCCTTGCTCATTCCCCTGCCTCTTGGTTCAGCCGGTCCAGCCGGGCGCGGACGCTCAGCCCATGTGCTTGCAGACTTTCGGATCTGGCCAGCGTTTCCGCCGCCGGGCCGATGGCTTTCAGGGCTCCGGGGGTCATCTTGGCAACAGTCGTGCGCTTTAGGAAGTCCATCACGGACAAGCCCGAGGAAAACCGGGCCGAGCGTGCCGTGGGCAACACATGGTTGGGGCCGCCGATATAGTCGCCAATGGCCTCTGGCGTCCATTTCCCGAGGAAGAGCGCCCCGGCGTGGATGGTCTTACGGCTCAACGCCTCGGGGTCAGCGACGCACAGCTCCAGATGTTCGGGGGCGATCCGGTTCGACAGCATGGCCGCCTCGTCGAGATCACGCACGGTGATAACGGCACCGAAATCGCGCCAGCTTGGGCCTGCGATGGCGCGCCGATCCAGCGTTTCAAGGCGCGTGGCCACCGCCTCGGCCACCGCGCGGCCGAACGCGGCATCATCGGTGATCAGGATCGACTGTGCGCTTTCATCGTGTTCGGCTTGGCTTAGCAAGTCGATGGCCAGCCAATCCGGGTCATTGTCCTTGTCGGCAATCACCAGGATTTCGGACGGCCCCGCGATCATGTCGATCCCCACCTTGCCAAAGACCCGGCGCTTGGCCGCCGCGACAAAGGCATTGCCGGGGCCGGTGATCTTGTCGACGGGCTGGATGGTCCGGGTGCCATAGGCCATGGCGGCCACCGCCTGCGCGCCACCAATGCGATAAACGGTGTCGACGCCCGACAGATGCGCGGCCAGCAGAACCAGCGGGTTGGCCTTGCCATCCGGCGTTGGGGCGCAGATGACCAGCCGCTCGACACCCGCCACCTGCGCCGGGATCGCGTTCATCAACACCGACGAGGGATAAGACGCCAGACCGCCCGGCACATATAGCCCCGCCGCCGACACCGGCGACCAGCGCCAGCCAAGCGTCGCGCCCTCGGGGTCGGTCCAATGGTGGTCTTCCGGCATCTGGCGAACATGATAGGCCCGGATACGCTCGGCGGCCAGTTCCAGCGCCTCGCGTTCGTCCGCTGGCACCTGCTCGATCGCGGCGGCGATTTCGTCGGGCGTGAAGGCCAGCGTTTCAGGCGTCAGGGTCAGCCGGTCGAACCGCTCGGTCAACGCGATCACGGCGGCATCGCCGCGCGCGCGGACATCCGCGATGATCCCGGCCACGGTTTCATCCACGTCGGGGGAATCCTCGCGCTTCATTTCCAGAAGCGCCTTGAAACGCGCCTCGAACCCGTCGTCGCTGCTGTTCAGAAAGACCGGCATGGCTCACCCTTTATGCTCTTTGTCCTTTCCTCTAGCCGGGTTTCGCTGGGGATTGAACCTCTTGGCGGTGCGATTTTTCGCGCCCGGCCTTCATGGGCGGCCCTCCTCCCCGCCTGCGACCGGCGCGGGCACAGGCACAGGCACGGGTTACAGGTCGCGTGACAGCGTGATCAGGTCCAGCAGCCGCCCGTCCCGAGACAGCGCGCGCGCGGCGCGGGCCTGACGGCGGAACCCGGCGGCGAGGTAAAAACGCAGCGCGGGATGGTTGGTTTCGGCCACCGTCAGCGTCAGACGGCGCAGCCCGGCCTGTTTGGCGATGCGCAGCACTCGGGCCATCAGGCGGCGCGCAAGCCCCCTGCCCCGCTGGTCGGGACGGATATAGACGGCTGTGATCTCGCCGGTCTCGCCCTCGGCATCCAGCGCCATGGACCCCACCAAGTCGCCCCTGAAGAACGCCCCGAGGATAACAGCCCGGTTCAGACGGTCGACGAAGACCGAAAGCGGCTGGCCTGCCCACTCGTCATGGGTCGATCCGAAGGCTTCCGGATGCAGGCGCAGCGCCTCCAGCCGCAGCGCGCGCCAGGGTTCCGCATCCTCCGCCAATAGCCGCCGCACCCGAACCTGCGGGCGCCACCACCTCATTCCGGGTGGCCCGGCACCTTGCGCGAGGGCGCGATATAGGGGCGGGTCACGTCCTTGAGCATCACGTCAACGCATTCCACATCGACGGCCACGGCCCCGTCGCCCGCCAGAACCAGCGTCAGCCGCCCGCTGCCGTCCTCGCCCGCCGTCCAGTCCAGCGCCAGCAGCGACAGCACCGTGTCCTTGTCACTCAGATCGACGCCTTGGCTGGCCACGGCCTGCACATCGTCGATGGCCAGCACCGATTGAACCCGCTCGGGCGGATGCGCCGTGATGCTCTCGCCTTCTTCCCAGCGGAACCGGTTGAGCAGCAGCGCAAAGCGGCGGCGGGGGCGGTCCCACGTCATCTCGGTGATCGGGAACACCGCGTCCTGCACCAGCGCCGAAATAACCTTCAGGTCATCGCCGTCCAGCGCCTTCAGCCGCAGCGGCTGTGCGCCACCATCTTCGAACCGTGCATCAGCCATCACTCTTCACCCGTTCGATCTGCGCCCCGCAGGCGCTCAGTTTATCTTCCACCCGCTCATAGCCCCGGTCCAGATGGTAGACCCGGTTGACGATGGTTTCGCCCTCGGCCGCCAAGGCCGCAAGGATCAGCGACACCGAGGCCCGCAGGTCCGTTGCCATCACCGGTGCGCCGCGCAGCTTGTCAACGCCCGTCACCGTGGCGTGTCCCCCCTGCACGTCGATGCGCGCCCCCATGCGCACCAGTTCCGGCGCGTGCATGAAACGGTTTTCGAAAATACGTTCCTCCAGCACCGACACGCCATCGGCGGTGCACATCAACGCCATCATCTGCGCTTGCAGGTCGGTGGGAAAGCCCGGAAACGGCTCGGTCACCACGTTGACCGCGTTCACACGGCCATTCGCGCGCTTGACCGCAAGCCCCGCCTTGGTTTCGGTCACGTCGATCCCGGCATCGTGCAGCTTCTCGGCAAAGCTCTCGACCAGATGCATCTTGCCGCCAAGCAATTCGACCTCGCCGCCGGTGATGGCGGGGGCCAGCATATAGGTGCCCAGTTCGATCCGGTCGGTCACCACGGGATGGGTCGCGCCGTGCAGCCGGTCGACGCCCTGAATCTCGATGGTCGAGGTGCCCTCGCCCGCGATCTGCGCCCCCATCGCCCGCAGGCAGGCGACAAGATCCACGATTTCCGGCTCGCGCGCGGCGTTTTTCAACACGGTCGTGCCCTTGGCCAGCGTCGCGGCCATCACCATGTTTTCCGTCGCCCCGACGGACGCAAAGCCCAGTTCATGCACCGCGCCCTTCAACCCGGTCGGCGCCTTGGCGTGCAGGTAGCCGTCGCGCAGTTCGATCTCGGCGCCCAGCGCCTCCAGCGCGGTGATGTGCAAATCCATCGGTCGCGCGCCGATCGCGCAGCCCCCCGGCAGCGACACCTCGGCCCGCCCGTGCCGCGCCAGAAGCGGCCCAAGGACAAGGTTCGAAGCCCGCATTTTCCGCACGATATCGTAATGCGCGAGGTGATTGTCGGCGTTGTGCGACGACATGGCGATGACCTTGCCGTCATTCAGCGCCGACACCTCGGCCCCGAGCGACACCAGCAACTCGGTCATGGTGCGGATATCGCTCAGCCGTGGCGCATTGGTCAGCGTCAGCGGTTCGTCGCTCAGCAGAGTGGCAGGCATGAGGGTGAGACAGGCGTTTTTCGCGCCCGCAATGGGAATCGCGCCGGAAAGTTCCGCGCCCCCTTGTATGATGATCCGATCCACTGCCCTGCCGCCTTTCTGATTCTCGCTGACCTGTCCCGGCGCGATGCCGGTCAGCCCTCGTCCTGCTCTGCATCCGTCGCCCTGGTCGCGGCCCGCGCCCGCGACTGCGCTTTCCGCTTGCCCATATTGGCCTTGAGCGCCGCCTTCAACCGCTCTTCGCGGCTGGTCTGCGCGGGCTTGGCGGGCGCACCGCCCTTTGATCCTTGGGGTTTCGCTGTGCTCATGCCCCCTTGCATACATCCAAGGGGAAAAAGGGTCCAGATTGCGCTTGCACCCTCGGGCGATTGAGTCTAATTCCCCCCCCACAACGAACGAGGCCGCAGTAGCTCAGTGGTAGAGCGCACCCTTGGTAAGGGTGAGGTCGGGAGTTCAATCCTCCCCTGCGGCACCATCGTAAATCCCCTGAAATCGCCAGTATCTATCCGGCCTGAGCGGCGCGTTGCAGGCGCGGGGGCCATCGACCTTTGCCCGAGGGATCGCCCCCAAGCCCCCCAACCCCGCCAAGACCGATGCGGCCCGCCAGCGGACCGGGTTTTCGGGTTTATTTGACATGGATCGTATTCAACGCGGTCCCGGCGTCTTATGTTTGGTCCAGGACGACCACCCGAGGACGTGCGCATGACCCAACCAGAACTGACCGTCGGCATCGTCGTGGCCGTCCGCGGGGCGGTGGTTGACGTTGCCTTCCCGAGCGGCGGCCTGCCCGCCGTCAACAATGTCCTCGTGATCGAACAAAGCGGGCTCAAGCCCGTCGTGCTGGAGGTTCAGGCCCAGCTTGATCAGGCCACCGTGCGCACCATCGCCTTGCAGAACACCTCGGGGGTGAAACGTGGCGCGCAGGCAACGCAGACCGGCGGCCCGATCACCGTGCCCGTGGGCGAGGCGGTGCTGGGGCGGCTGCTGGATGTGACCGGCACCCCCGGCGACAAGCGGCAGCCCCTGCCCGACGACGTGCCACGCGCACCCATTCACCGGGCGCCACCGCCGCTGCGGGCGCAAGGCGCGGCCTCTGACCTGTTTCGAACCGGCATCAAGGTGATCGACCTGCTGACGCCGCTGGCCAAGGGCGGCAAGGCCGCGATGTTTGGCGGCGCGGGCGTGGGCAAGACGGTGCTGGTGATGGAACTGATCCACGCCATGGTGGCGGGCTATAGCGGCATCTCGGTCTTTTCCGGCGTTGGCGAACGCTCGCGCGAGGGGCATGAAATGCTGCTCGACATGACCACCGCCGGGGTGCTCGACCGCACGGTGCTGGTCTATGGCCAGATGAACGAACCGCCCGGCGCGCGCTGGCGGGTGCCGATGACCGCGCTGGCGATTGCCGAACATTTCCGCGATGTCGAGCATCGCAACGTGCTGCTGTTGATGGACAACGTGTTTCGCTTCGTGCAGGCGGGGTCAGAGGTCTCGGGCCTGTTGGGGCGCCTGCCCTCTCGCGTGGGCTATCAGCCGACACTGGCCACCGAAGTGGCGCAGTTGCAGGAACGCATCGCATCGGTGGGCGACGCCTCGGTCACGGCTATCGAGGCGGTCTATGTTCCGGCCGACGATTT
Source organism: Nioella nitratireducens (assembly GCF_001879715.1). Lineage (GTDB taxonomy): Bacteria > Pseudomonadota > Alphaproteobacteria > Rhodobacterales > Rhodobacteraceae > Nioella > Nioella nitratireducens. The sequence continues at coordinate 39,979 of NZ_MNBW01000007.1, forward strand.
CACCGACCCCGCCGTCGTGGCCATCGCCGGGCACGTCGATTCCATGGTGGTGCTGTCGCGCGCCATGGCCGCCGACGGCATGTATCCCGCGGTTGACCCCATTGCCTCGTCCTCGGTGCTGCTCGACCCCGATATTCTGGGCAAGACACATGTGGGCGTCGCCACCGATGTGCGCCGCACCATCGAACATTACCGCGAATTGCAGGACGTGATCTCGCTTCTGGGGATGGAGGAGCTGGGCAGCGACGACCGCCGCATGGTGGAACGCGCCCGCCGCCTGCAACGGTTCCTGACCCAGCCCTTCACCGTCACCAAGGGCTTCACCGGAATCGAGGGGCGCTCGGTCTCGCTGGAAGACACCATCGCGGGCTGTCGTGCCATTCTGGACGGAGAGGCCGACGACTGGGAAGAATCCTCGCTCTACATGGTCGGCACCCTCGACGAGGCCCGCGCCAAGGAAGAGGCGGCCAGAAATGGGCAAGACGCGGCATGAGCGGGCGCTTGCACCTGACGATCTCGACCCCGATGGAGGTGGTGGTCGATGCCCCCGCCACAACCGCCGTGCGGGCCGAGGATGAAAGCGGCGGCTTCGGCATCCTGCCCGGCCACACCGATTTCCTGACCGTTCTGCCCGCCTCGGTCCTGCGCTGGCGCGATGGCGAGGGGCTGCGCCGGTTCTGCGCGATCCGGCAGGGGCTGTTGACCGTGACCGATGGGGCGCGGGTGGCCGTGGCCTGCCGTCAGGCGATCCTCGGACAGGATCTGGAGGCGCTGCAAACCACGATCCGCGACCTGCGCCGACAGGACGCCGAAGCCGAGCGGCAGGCGCGGGTGGAACAGATGCGGCTGCACGCGCAGGCGGTGCGGCAGATGATGCGGCTGCTGCGCCCCGACCGTCCCGGCATGTTGAACCATCCGCCCGCGATCTCGTCGGGTCCGCAAGGGGGCGCCGATGGCTGACAGCCCGAAAAACCATGACGAGGTCGAAGACGCCGCCCGCCGCGCTGCCGCCCGCGACCGGTTGGAACAGGAAGACCCCGAACCCTCGCTTGGCAAGCGGCTTGGGCAGATCGGCATTCTGGGATGGGCCATCGTGGTGCCGATGCTGCTTGGCGTGGTGCTTGGCCGTCTTGCCGACCGGCTGTTCGAAACCGGCATTTTCTTCACCGCCCCGGCGATCCTGATCGGCGCTGCGGTCGGCCTGCATGCCGCGTGGAAATGGATGCACCAGCAATGACCCTGCCCCTTGTCCCTGCCCTACTGGGTCTTGTCCTTGGCCTTTTCGCCGGGCTCGTCCATTTCGCCTCGCTCAAACGGGTGACGGCGCTCTATCTCGACGGTCGCTCGACGGGGCTGGCCATTGGCCTGCAACTGGGGCGGCTGGTCCTGCTGACCGGGGTGCTTGTCGTGCTGGCCCTGCAAGGCGCGCTGCCGCTGCTGGCCGGGGCGCTCGGCGTGGTCGCGGCGCGGGTGATCGTGCTGCGCTGGACGAAAGAGGGATCGTGATGGGCAATCCGCTTTCGCTCGACCCGCTGTTCAACATCGGCCCGGTCCCGATCACCGCGCCGGTTGTGGTGACATGGGCCATCATCGCGGGGCTGGCGCTGTTCTCGATCCTGGCCACCCGCCGCCTGCGGCTGTTGCCGGGGCGCACGCAAACCCTGCTTGAACTGATCGTTACCACGCTGGACGGCCAGATCCGCGACACGATGGACCGCGACCCTGCCCCCTATCGCCCGCTGATCGGGACGATCTTCCTGTTCGTGCTGGTGGCGAACTGGTCATCGCTGATCCCCGGTATCGAACCGCCCACGGCCCATATCGAGACCGACGCGGCCCTGGCGCTGATCGTCTTCGCTGCCACCGTGGGTTTCGGTATTTCGCGCCTCGGGCTCAAGGGCTATCTCGCCACCTTCGCGGAACCGAGCTGGGTCATGATCCCGCTCAATATCGTCGAGCAGATTACCCGCACCTTTTCGCTGATCGTCCGACTGTTCGGCAACATGATGAGCGGCGTCTTCGTGATCGGCATCGTGCTGTCGTTGGCCGGGCTGTTCGTCCCGATCCCGCTGATGGCCCTCGATCTGCTGACCGGGGCCGTGCAGGCCTATATCTTCGCAATCCTCGCAACCGTTTTCATTGGCGCGGCGGTCGGCGATCCGCCAAACCGCGCCAAATCCCCCAAGGAGGGCACAGAACAATGACCGGAAACCTCGTTCATATCGTCTCGATCCTCGCCGCCGCTCTGGCAGTGAGCTTTGGCGCCATCGGCCCCGCCCTTGCCGAAGGCCGCGCTGTCGCCGCCGCGATGGACGCCATCGCGCGCCAGCCCGAGGCCGCCGGCACCCTCAGCCGAACCCTGTTCGTGGGCCTTGCGATGATCGAGACCATGGCGATCTACACGTTGGTGATCGCCCTGCTCGTCCTCTTCGCCAATCCCTTCGCCTGATCGGGCCGCGCCATGACAATCGACTGGTGGACACTGGGCCTGCAAACGATCAACGTCCTCGTCCTTGTCTGGATTCTGGCGCGTTTCCTGTTTCGTCCGGTGACGCAGATGATCACCGAACGGCAGGCCGCCGCCCATGCCGCGCTCGATGACGCCCGCGCCGCCAAGGCCGAGGCCGAGGCCGCCCGTGCCGCCGCCAAGGACGCCGCCGCAGGCGTCGCCAACGACCGCACCGCGCTGCTGGCCAAGGCCCGCGCCGATGCCGAGCAGGAAAAGCAGCGCCTCCATGACGAGGCCATGACCGAACTGGACACCCTGCGCGCCGACGCCCGCACCGAGATGGCGCAAGCCGCGAAGGACCGCCAACAGGCGCTTTCGGAACAGGCCGGTGCCCTCGCCCTCGACATCGCGGCCCGGCTGATCGACCGCCTGCCCGACGAGGCGCGGATTGCCGGTTTTATCGACGGTCTGGCCGACGCGGTGGCCAAGCTGCCAGAGGCCACCCGCGCGGCGATCGGCGACGGCGCACCGGTCGATCTGCGCGCCGCCCGCGCGCTGACCGACGCGGAAAAGACCCGGCTGACGGACCGCCTGCAAGCCGTCCTCGGACGGCCCGTCGATATCACCGTCACACCCGACCCCAGCTTGCTGGCCGGTCTGGAACTCGACGCCGCCACAGCGATCGTGCGCAATACCCTGCGCGCCGATCTCGACCGCATCGAGGCCGAGGTGACACGCCATGACGGATGACCAGACGCCACGGGACTGGCTGGAAACCCGCCGCGCCCGGCTGGCGCAGACCGTGCTGGCCCCCGAGGCCCGGATCGTCGGCCAAGTGGCACGGCTGGCCGATGGCATCGCCGAGGTCACGGGCCTGCCCGACACCGGGCTGGGGGCATTGTTGCGCTGCGAAAACGGGGCCTATGCCTTTGCCCACAGCCTCGACCGCGACCTCATCGACGCGGTGCTTCTGGATGACACGACCGATGTTGCCGTGGGCGATCACGTCACCGACACCGGCGACGTCATGCGGGTGCCCGTGGGCGCGGCGCTGCTGGGGCGGGTGGTCGACCCGCTTGGCCGCCCGCTCGACGGCGGCCCCGCGCCCGAAACGCACGACCTGTGGCCGATCGAACGCCCGGCCCCCGAAATCATCGACCGCGACCTGGTCTCTGCGCCGCTCGAAACCGGGGTTCTGGCGGTAGACAGCCTCTTTGCCCTCGGTCGCGGCCAGCGCGAACTGATCGTCGGCGACCGCTCCACTGGCAAGACCTCGCTCGCGGTCGATGCGATCATCAACCAGAAAGACACCGATGTTGTCTGTGTCTACGTCGCCGTTGGCCAGCGCGCCTCGGCGGTGGAACGGGTGGTCGAGGCGGTGCGCGACAACGGCGCGCTCGACCGCTGCATCTTTGTCGTCGGCGGCGCGGCGGCGGCCCCCGGCCTGCAATGGATCGCCCCCTTCGCGGGCATGACCATGGCCGAATATTTCCGCGACAACGGGCAGGACGCCCTGATCGTGATCGACGATTTGACCCGCCACGCCGCGACCCACCGCGAACTGGCGCTGCTGACCCGCGAACCGCCGGGGCGAGAGGCCTATCCCGGCGACATCTTCTACCTGCACGCCCGCCTGTTGGAACGCGCAGCGAAACTGGCGTCGGACTTGGGTGGCGGCTCGCTGACCGCGCTGCCGATTGCCGAAACCGACGCAGGCAACCTGTCAGCCTATATCCCGACCAACCTGATCTCCATCACCGATGGTCAGATCGTCCTGAATTCACATCTCTTTTCGGCCAACCACCGCCCCGCCGTCGACGTTGGCCTCTCGGTCAGCCGCGTCGGCGGCAAGGCGCAGAAACCGGCCCTGCGCGCGGTTTCTGGCCGGGTGCGGCTGGACTACGCCCAGTTTCAGGAACTGGAGATGTTCACCCGCTTCGGCGGCCTGCCCAACACCCGCGTCAAGGCACAGATCGCGCGCGGCGAACGCATCCGCGCACTCTTGTCGCAACCGCGCTACAGCGGCCTGCGGCTGGCCGATCAGGTTGCGCTGCTCGCGGCGCTCGCCGACGGCGCGCTCGACACGTTGCCGGTGACATCCCTGCCCGACCTGCGCACCCGACTGCCCCGCTGGCTCGACGACACCGCCGCAGGTCTGGTGGCGCAGATCGACGACAGCGGCGCGTTGCCCGATGCCCTGCGCCGATCGCTCGTGGCCGCCGTTGCCGCCCTTGCTCGGCAAATCTCCCCCGCCGGGACGACCTCCCCATGAGCGGACGTTTTGCCGAGGTCACCGAGCGGATCGAAACCGTGCACAAGCTTGGCGCGGTGATCTCGGCCATGCGCGGCATCGCCGCCTCGCGGGTGCAAGAGGCGCACCAGCATCTCGACAGCATCCGCACCTATGCCGATACGATCGGCGCCGCGATTGGCGAGGCCCTGGCCCTGCTGCCGCATCCCGAGGCCGACGCCGGGACAGACACCGACGGCGGGCGCAACGTGCTGATCGTCTTCACCGCCGAACAGGGCTTCGCCGGCAGCTTTTCCGAAAAGACCCTCGCCGCCGCCGCGCCCCTGCGCCAAGCAAGCAGCGACCTGTTCCTGATCGGGGACCGGGGCCTCTTCGTCGCGGATGAGCAACAAATTCCCGTGGCATGGTCCACCCCGATGATTGCCCATCCAGCGCAGACCGCGGCCCTTGCCACCCGGATCACCGAGCAGATCTATGACAGGGTGGCGAATTCCCGAACCACGCGGGTCACGGCCATTCACGCGCTGCCCGGCGGCGGCGACCAGATGCGCGTGGTCATCAAGCATCTTGTCCCCTTTGACTATGACCGCTTCCCGCTGGCCACGACACGGGTCCAGCCCCGCATCACCCTGCCCCCGGCCCGCCTGCTGGAGCAACTGGTCGAGGAGCATATCTTCGCGGAACTGGGCGAGGCGATCATCCAGTCCTTCGCCGCCGAAAACGAGGCGCGGATGCGCGCGATGATCGCCGCGCAGGACAATACCGACGCCTCGCTGCAAGAGCTGATCGGAACCTCGCGCCGCCTGCGGCAGGACGACATCACCGAGGAAATCATCGAGCTGGCCACCGCTAGCCTGATGTGACCCCACTGGCCCCCAGGAGGTAGCCATGCCCAAAGCGCCCGAAGACAGCCCCGCCAAACCCGCCCCGGTCGATGCCTCGCGCCGAGAGGTAGACCTGCCATGGTGCGCGCCGAAACCCGGACGCGAAGACATCCGCGCGCCCGATCTGGTACGCGACATCACCCACGCGCCCAATTACCGCCTTGCCGACGCGGACGTGGAGTTCCTCAACCGCGACGACATGCGCGGCACCCGGCTGCAACTGGATTACCAAAAGGCCGAAACCCTGTTGCGGGAACAGGGCATTGCCCATTCCATCGTGGTTTTCGGTGGCACCCGCATTCCCGAACCCAAGGCCGCTGCCGAGAAACTGGCGCAGGCGCAGGCGGCCAGCGATGCCGCGCCCGGCGATGACGCACTGCGCACCCGGCTTCAGATCGCCCGGCGCATCGCCGACAAAAGCCGCTACTACGACATGGCCCGCGCCTTCGGGCGCATCGTCGGGGCGGCCGAGGGGCCGCATGGCAACCGGCTGGTCGTCGTCACCGGCGGCGGCCCCGGCATGATGGAGGCCGCCAACCGGGGCGCCCATGATGTGGGCGCGCGCACGGTGGGGCTGAACATCACCCTGCCGCACGAACAGTTCCCGAACCCCTATATCTCGCCCGATCTCTGTTTCCGGTTCCGCTACTTCGCCTTGCGCAAGCTGCATTTCCTGCTGCGCGCCCGCGCGTTGGTGGTGTTTCCGGGGGGCTTTGGCACGCTGGATGAACTGTTTGAAACGCTCACCCTGATTCAGACCCGCAAAATCCGGCCCGTCCCGGTCGTTCTGGTGGGCCGCGCCTATTGGAGCCGGGTGTTCGACCCCGCGTTTCTGGTGGCCGAGGGCGTGATCGACCCCGAAGACCTGTCGCTGTTCTGGTATGCCGAAACCGCGCAGGAAATCTGGGACGACATCAAGCGCTGGTATGCCCGCGCAGGCCTCGACCTGACCGGGCCCGCGCCGGAAGCGCCCTAGCCAGCAGCCCCCCTGCCGCGCGTCTCAGCCCATGGCCGAGGCCCGCTTGACCTGCCAGATGCGCCGCAGGAAGGCCACGATGAACACCGCCGTCAGGATCAGCACCACCGTCGGCGCGGGCGCGCTGTCGATGAAGAAGCTCGCATAGACCCCGGCCACCATCGACGCCATGCAGACCCCGACCGACACGACCAGCATCCGGCCAAAGCTCTGCACCAGCAGGAACGCAATCGCCCCCGGCGCGATCAGCAGGCTGACCGCAAGGATCAGCCCGGTCGCGGTCAGCGTCGCCACGATGGTCAGCGACAGGATCGTCAACAACCCGTAATGCAGCAGGTTGACCGGCAAGCCCGAGGCCCGCGCCTGCGCCGGGTCGAACGCATGCAGCATCAGATCTTTCCACTTCAGCAACAGTGCCACCGTCACCACCGCCGAAATCGCCCCGGCGGCCCACAGATCCTCGGGACCGACGCCAAGCAGGTTGCCAAACAGGATATGGTCCAGATGCACATTGGTATGGATCGAGACATAGATCACGATGCCCAGACCGAACATGCCCGAAAACACCACGCCCATCACCGTGTCCTGCTTTACCCGGCTGTTGTCCGACAGATACCCCGTCGCCAAGGCCGTCACCATGCCAGCCAAGAACGCCCCAAGAATCAGCGGCAGCCCCAGCACATAGGCCACCACGATCCCCGGCAGCACCGCATGGCTTACCGCGTCGCCCATCAGCGCCCAGCCTTTCAGCACCAGAAAGCACGACAACAGCGCCGTGGGCACCGATACCAGCATGGCAATCCAAAAGGCATTTTGCATGAAGGCAAACTGGAAGGGGAACAGAAGCGTTTCCATCATCGGGCCGCTCCTGTCTCTGCCGCGCGGCGCCTGGACGCCAGAATCCCGTGCTTGGGCGCGAATACGAAGGTCGTCAAAAAGATCAGCGTTTGCAGCACCACGATCACCCCGCCGGTGGCCCCGTCGAGGAAATAGCTGGCATAGGCCCCGACAAAGCTGGTCACCGTGCCGATTGCGACCGAGGTCAGGATCAGTCGCGGAAAGCGGTCGCACAGCAGATAGGCCGTCGCCCCCGGTGTCACCACCATGGCGATCACCAGAAACGCCCCCACCGTCTGCATCGCCGCCACGACACAGGCCGACAGCAGCACGAAAAACACCGCTTTCAGCAGGCCGGGCCGCAGCCCGATAGACCGCGCGTGGCTTTCGTCGAAAAACACCACCATCAGGTCTTTCCACTTGGCCAGCAACACCACCAGCGACACCACTCCGATGATCACCAGTTGCAGCGTGTCCTCGGGCGTGATGGCAAGGATATTGCCCATGGTAATGGTCTGGATCGACACCGCCATCGGGTTGACCGAGGCCATGAACAGCCCCAGCCCGAAGAACGAGGTGAATATGATACCGATGATCACGTCGACCTTCAGGCCCGACCGGTCCGACAGAAACAGCATCGCCGCCGCCGCCAGCCCGCCCGAGATGAACGCGCCAAGCGCGAAGGGCAGCCCAAGGATATAGGCCCCCGCCACCCCCGGCACGACCGAATGGGACAGCGCGTCACCGATCAGCGACCAGCCCTTGAGCATCAGGTAGGACGACAAGAAGGCACAGACCCCGCCGACAAGGGCCGAAACCCACATCGCGTTGGTCATGTAGCCGTAGGAGAAAGGCTCCAGCAGGGCCGTCATGTGCCCTCCTCCGACACCCGGACTTCATCGCCATATTGCACGAAGGGCCGTTCATCATCGGTCAGGATCGAGATGCCGCGTGCGTCGTCATCCTCGTGCAGGTCCGACCCGCCAAGGGTGAAGTGGCGCAGCACGCCGCCGAACGCGGCCTCCAGGTTGGCGCGGGTAAAGGTGGTCTCGGTCGGCCCATGGGCCAGCACCGTGCCCTTGACCAGAACCGTCCGGTCGCAGAATTCCGGCACCGTGCCAAGGTTGTGGGTCGAGACCAGCATCACCCGCCCCTCGTCGCGCAGCTCGCGCAACAGGGCGATGATCTGTTCCTCGGTCTTCACATCGACGCCGGTAAAGGGTTCGTCCAGCAAGATCACCTGCCCGTCCTGCGCCAGCGCCCGCGCGAGGAAAACGCGCTTCTTCTGCCCGCCCGACAATTCACCGATCTGGCGGTGGCGATAGTCCTGCATGTTGACCCGCCGCAGGGCCGTTTCGACCGCCGCGTGATCGGCCGCCTTCGGACGGCGCAGAAACCCCATATGCCCGTAGCGCCCCATCATCACCACGTCTTCGACCAGCACCGGAAACGACCAGTCGACCTCTTCGGATTGCGGCACATAGGCGACGAGGTTCTTCTTCAGCGCCTCGCGCACGGTCATGCCGAGCAGCCGGATCTCGCCCCGCGCGACCGGGACAAAGCCCATGATCGCCTTGAACAGCGTCGACTTGCCCGCGCCATTCACCCCGACCAGCGCCGTCACGGTGCCGCGCGGAATCTCGAAACTCGCCGCGCGCAGCGCCGTCATGCCGTTGCGATAGGTGACGGTGACATCGCGCGCCACAAGCCCGCCATCCGCCGCGCCGCCGCGCCCGGTCTTGCCCGTCAGGATCATTGCCCCCGCCCTTCCGTCAGGCCCTGGGCAATGGTGCGCGCGGTAACGCTCAGCAGGTCCAGGTAGGTCGGCACCGGGCCATCGGCCTCGGACAGGCTGTCGACATAGAGAACGCCGCCATACCGCGCCCCGGTCTCGCGCGCCACCTGTTCGGCGGGGCCGGTGTTGACCGTGCTTTCGCAGAACACCACCGGCACGTCATGCGCCCGCACCCCGTCGATCACCGCGCGCACCTGTTGCGGCGTGCCCATGCGGTCGGCGTTCATCGGCCAGAGGTAAAGCTCCTGCATTCCGAAATCGCGCGCCAGGTAGCTGAACGCGCCTTCGCAGGTCACCAGCCAGCGCTGATCCTCGGGGATCTGGGCGATCTGGTCACGCAAGGGTTCGATCGTGGCGCGTAACTCGGCTTGGTAGGCATCAGCGTTGGCGCGGTAGATGTCGGCGTTGTCAGGGTCGTGCCCGGCAAAGGCATCGGCGATATTGTCGATATAGATCAGCGTGTTGTCCAACCCCATCCACGCATGTGGGTTGGGCAGCCCCTCATAGGCCCCCTCCGCGATCGGAATCGGGTCGATCCCTTCGGTCAGCGTGACCGAGGGCACGTCGTCCAGATTGCGCAGGAATTGCGCGAACCACAGTTCCAGATTCAGCCCGTTCCACAGGATCAGGTCAGCGTCCTGTGCCCGAACGATGTCGCGCGGGGTGGGCGAATAGCCATGGATCTCGGCCCCCGGCCGGGTGATCGAAACCACCTCGGCCGCGTCGCCCGCCACCCGCTGCGCCATGTCCGCCAGAACGGTGAAGGTCGTGACCACCCGCAGTCGGTCCTCGTCCGCCTGCGCGGCCCCGGCAAGCAGCGCCGACATCGCCACCCCGCCGACAAGGCGCACCATCGCATTGGGCATGAATTGTCCTTTCCGTGATCGGGGCCGGCCTTGGCCCCGGATGTTTCTGCAAATGACTCGCAACAAGACCTAGCTGATCTCGCATTTTTTGCAAGTGCAATTCATTTGCATCTGCGCGACGCCCCGCCACCTTCCCTCTGCCCCGGTTTTCTGCTCAATATGCGTCGGTCCGACACCGGCCAGACGCCCCCGGCTGGCAGCGCGGGGGCCAGGAACGGTACGAACGAAAGGGACGGCGCGCAGATGAAACACCCGGTCCGCAAGACCCTGACCGAGCGCTGCAAACGCAAGGGGTTGAGGATTACCGCCCCGCGCCGTGTGATCCTGCAAGTCCTTGAAACGGCGCAAGATCACCCCGATGTCGATGAATTGCACAGCCGCGTCAGGGAAATCGAACCCGGCGTGAACATCGCCACGGTCTACCGCACCATGAACACGCTGGCCGAGCACGGGTTGATCGAGCGCCACAGCTTCTCGGACGGGCGCGCCCGCTACGAAGCGGTGCCCGAATCCCATCATGACCATTTCATCAATGTCGACACCGGCGAAGTGATCGAATTCCGCTCGGACGAGATCGAGCGCATTCAGGAAGAGATCGCCCGCACCTACGGCTTCGACATCGTCAGCCACCGGCTCGACATCTATGTCAGGCCGCGCCAGCCGGATGACGACTAGACCCGACCGCGCCTTGACCGCCCCCGTCCCAATCCGGTCGCAAGACGCACATTCGGCCCGCAAATGGTGCCCGTCGCGCCCTCGGGCCGGACAAATGGCACGATCCATCCCGCTGCGGCGTCGCAGAAATTGCAAAGAGCGGTGTGGTTGCTTATCGACTGGATCTATTGTGTTCGCGACAGGCCCCGACAATGACCCTTGATCAGATCTTCGTGCTCGCGCTCCTCGGGGTGGTCTTCCTGAGCTTCTTCAAGGAACTCTACCCGCCCGAGGTCACGGCCCTCGGCGCCTCGGCGGCCTTGCTGGCCACCGGGATTATCCAGACCGGCGATTTCCTGACCGTATTCAGTTCGTCCGCCCCGATCACGATTGCCATGATGTTCATCATCTCGGCGGCGCTGGAACGGACCGGCGTCCTCGTGCTGTTGGGCGACTACCTCAAGACGCAGGCGCGCGGCTCTTACCTGCGCACGACCATGTTGATGATGGTCGGCACGATGGTCGCCTCGGCCTTCATGAACAACACGCCGGTGGTGATCCTGCTGACCCCGATCATGATCTCGCTGGCAGGGTCGGTCGGAGTCGCGCCGTCACGCCTGCTGATCCCGCTGTCCTATTCCGCGATCTTCGGGGGAATGCTGACGCTGGTCGGCACCTCGACCAATATCCTGATGAGCGGCGTCGCCCGCGATGCGGGCCAACCGCCCCTGTCGATGTTCGAGATGACCTTGCCCGCGCTGATCTTCGCCACCGTGGGCATGATCTACATGTTCTTCGCCGGGCGCTTCATGCTGCCCGACCGGGCCTCGCTCGCCAGTCTTCTGGGCAAGGAGGGCAAGCGCCGGTTCCTCGCCCGCCTGCTGATCCCCTCCGGCTCGCGCTATATCGGCAAGCCGCTGTCCGACCTGCCGTTTCAAAACAGCGGCGGCGCGCGCATTGTCGACGTGATCCGGGGCGAGGTGTCGCTGCGGCGCAAGCTCGAAGAGGTGACGCTGTCCCCCGGCGACCGCATCGTGCTCAAGACCAACACCGGCGAAATCCTCGGCCTCAAGGAAAACGGCGAAATCGAGTTTCACGACATGGGTGCCTCCGGGCTGGTGCCCGTGACCGCCGATCAGACCCTGACCATGGAGGCCTCGGTCGGCCCCAAATCCCACCTGCGCGGACGCCCGATCAAAGACCTCAAGCTGCGCCGAAAATACGGCGTCTACCTGATGGCGGTGCACCGCGAGGAACAGAATATCTCGGACAACGTGCAGGATTTGCGCCTGCAATTCGCCGATACGCTGCTGCTGGAAGGCCCGCCGGAAGGCCTGCAACGGATGATCGAGGATGGCGGGATCGTCAACCTCACCACCCCGGCAGACCGCCCCATGCGCCGCACCAAGGCCCCGATCGCTATTGCTACGATCATCGGCGTGATGGCACTGGCGGCGGCGGGCGTGATGCCCATTGCCGGGCTTGCCGTTATTGGGGCGGTCGTCGTGATGATGACCCGCTGCGTCGACCCGGAAGAGGCCTTCGACGCCATCGACTGGCGCATCCTGTTCCTGATCTTCGGGATGCTCGGCCTCAGCCAGGGGCTGCAAACCACGGGCGCGGCGCAGGTTCTGGTCGATGCGGTGGTGTCACTGGTGGGCGGCTACGGTCCGCTCGCGGTGCTGGCAGCGGTCTACATCCTGACAAGCATCCTGACCGAAATGGTGTCGAACAACGCGGTCGCGGTGCTGGTCGGGCCCATCGCCATCGCCCTTGCCCAGCAACTCGGGTTCGATCCGCGCCCGTTCATCATCGCGGTGATGTTCGCGGCCTCGGCCAGTTTCGCCACCCCCATCGGCTACCAGACCAATACTTTCGTCTACGGTGCGGGCGGCTACAAGTTCAGCGATTTCCTCAAGGTGGGGCTGCCGCTGAACCTTATTTTCGTGGTGCTTGCCCTTCTGGTCATCCCGGTCTTTTTCCCGTTCTAGGCGGCGTTCCCGCCCGTCAGGCATTGAAAACAGGGTGGAACGCGCATAGGTTGTGCGCTCGAAAACAAAAAAATTGCCAGAGCAGACCTGACACATGGTCCCGATCCTGAAGAAAGCGTGGAGCGAAGTGCTCCACCCGTTATTGCAACGCCCCAACCGATTGCAGGTTGCGGCGCTTTGCTATCGTGGACAGGGCATGGAAAAGCAGGTTCTCCTGATCACCAGCCGCGGCACAGGGCGCTGGATTCTGCCCAAGGGCTGGCCGATGAAAGACCTTGGCGCAGGTGAAGCCGCGATGCAGGAAGCCTGGGAAGAAGCTGGCGTCAGCAAGGGCAACCTGTGTGAAAAGGCCGTCGGAACGTACACTTACGACAAGGCTCTCGACAGCGGCTGGTCGATCGTGATCGACGCGATGGTGTTTTCTATCGAGGTCGAGGCGCTGGAGGACGAATTTCCCGAAGCACACGAACGCCGCCGCACATGGGTGTCACCGTCCGAGGCGGCCAATATGGTTGAGGAACCGGGGCTTCAGTCCATCCTGCGGCAGTTTTAGCCGTTTCATCGCGCCGTCGTGGCAAGGGCGTTGATTTGTCCCTTTGTCTTGCTTACCCCGCCCCGGACGCGAGGGGATAGATCATGGAAAAACAGTCACGCGAAACGCGCCATCTCGACACGTTGGACCGTGACCTTGGTCGGCTCTCGTATCTTGAGGCAGGCGCGCAATACGTCGCCCGGCCCATGGTCGGCCCCGGCATCTCGCTGATCTTCGTCGTCTTCGCGGCCCTCATGGCAGCGCTATTCTTCGGCCAGACCACGCATGGCATGATCGTTGCCGTGGCCGCCGTGTTCGGCGCCTACATGGCGCTCAACATCGGCGCAAATGACGTGGCCAACAACATGGGCCCCGCCGTCGGTGCCAACGCCCTGACCATGGGTGGCGCCATCGCCATTGCCGCGATTTTCGAAAGCGCCGGCGCGCTCATTGCTGGCGGGGATGTGGTTTCGACCATCGCCGAAGGCATCACCGAGCCCGCCAGCATGGTCTCGGCCGAGGTTTTCATCTGGGCGATGATGGCCGCGCTCCTGTCCTCTGCCCTCTGGGTCAACCTCGCCACGTGGCGCGGCGCACCGGTCTCGACCACCCATTCCATCGTCGGCGGCGTGATGGGGGCGGGCATCGCGTCTGCCGGCTTCGGCGCGGTCAGCTGGTCGACCATGGGCGCAATCGCCGCCAGCTGGGTCATATCTCCCGCGCTTGGCGGACTGATTGCCGCCGGGGTCCTGTGGTTCATCAAGGCCCGCATCATCTATCGCGACGACAAGATTTCGGCGGCAAAGGTCTGGGTGCCGGTTCTGGTCGGCATCATGGCGGGCGCATTCGCCGCCTATCTCGCCCTCAAGGGGCTCAAGCATCTGGTCCACATCTCGCTTGGCACGGCGCTGCTGATCGGCCTTTTGGCAGGCATCCTTTTTTGGCTGGCGATGATCCCGGTCACCCGCCGCCAATCCAGGGGGTTGGAGAACCGCAACAAGTCTCTCAAGGTGCTCTTTGGCATTCCGCTGGTGGTCTCGGCTGCGCTGCTCAGCTTTGCCCATGGCGCCAATGACGTGGCCAACGCGGTCGGACCGCTTGCCGCCATCGTGCAGGCCTCGCAATCGGGCGATTTCACCGCCGCCGTCAGCATTCCCCATTGGGTGATGATCATCGGCGCCTTCGGCATCTCTTTCGGCCTGTTCCTGTTCGGCCCCAAGCTGATCCGCATGGTCGGCAGCCGGATCACCAAGCTCAACCCGATGCGCGCCTATTGCGTCGCCCTGTCGGCAGCGATCACCGTGATCGTGGCCAGTTGGCTCGGCCTGCCGGTCAGTTCGACCCATATCGCGGTCGGTGGCGTCTTCGGCGTCGGCTTTTTCCGCGAATGGCACACCGAACGCCGAATTCTCAAGGCCCGCCGCGCCATGCCGAACCAGGCCCGCATCGCCCCCGAAGAGCGCCGCCGCCGAAAGCTGGTGCGCCGGTCCCATTTCATGACCATCGTCGCCGCCTGGATCATCACCGTGCCCGCCGCCGCCCTGATGTCGGCGCTGCTCTTCCTCGGGATGCAAACGCTTCTGGGCTGACGGCCCGGTGTGTTAAGGTTTTCCGACGGACCTGTCAGAAAAAACCGACGGCGGCGTCGGAAAAACGTGCCGCTCAGGTATAGGTCCGGTCCGAAATCGGGGTGCGTTCGATCTTGTCCAGCAGGCAGGTCAGCAGCGATTGTTCGGCCCGGTTCAGCCGCGATTGGGGGTTCCAGACCACATGCACATCAATGGCGGGCGGGTTGTCATAGGGCGGCAAGCGCCACAGCAGCCCCTCCTCCACATCCCGCGCCGCGACATGGACAGGCAGCGGCCCGATCCCCAGTCCGGCCACGATCATCCGGCGCACTTCCTCAAGGTGGCTCGACGTGCCAACCACCTGCTCGCCTATGTCTGACTCCGCCCGCAACAGGGCCACCGGCTTCAGCACATCTTGCAACCTATCTGTCTGAAAACTAACTGTATTATGCCCCTTCAGATCGGCGGGCTGCAATTTTTCTCGCCCGAAAAGCGGATAGGGCGGCCCGCAAAAAAGCCCAAAGAATTCCCGGTAGAGCCGCCGGTATTCCAGCTTCGGATTGCGGTCGCGCACAAGGCACACGCCAAAGGATGCCGAGCGCGCCTGAACCGCGCCCACGGCGGCGGAACTGGTCAACACGTCGATGGACAGCGTCGCCTTGGGATGGGCCGCGTGGAATTCGGCCAGTGCCTCATCGAGCAGCGGACAGATCACATGGCTGGCCACGGCCAGTTGCACATGGCCGCTGACCTCATCCGTCATTTCCCGCATCAAGGTCGTCAACCGCAGAATTGACCCCTGGATGTCCAGCGCCTCGGTGAACAGCCGCTCACCCGCCTCAGTCAATTGAAATCGCCCGGGTTTTCGGTCGATCAGGGTGCGGCCCAACCGGTCCTCCAACCGCTGCAACGCGGCCGAGACAGAGGGCTGCGTCAGGTTCAACCGCCGCGCCGCATCGGTCACCGAGCGCGACTGCGCCAGCACCACGAAGGTGCGCAACAGGTTCCAGTCCAATTCCCGCAGGATTCGTTCGGGGGACAGGCGGGTATCACGACCGGGCATAGATGAAACCTATTATCAGAATACCGATTATCTATTTGATCTATGCTTAGCGCCTTTCCATGCTCCGTCCAACCCCGCCCGCAAAAGGACACCGGATGTCGATCGAAGCCCGAGAGGCCCGCCAGCCCTGGATCCTGCTATCACCGTCGCTTGCGGTGATCACTTTGCTGCTGATCGTGCCGGTCCTGTTCATCGTGGTCTATTCCTTCTGGCTGCGCACCTCGGTCGGCGATGTTCAGCCAGGCTTTTTCCTCGACAACTGGCAAGATGCGCTGACTGACAGATTCTTTCGGGACATCCTGCTCAACACATTGAAAATAGCAGCAATTACCACGGTGGTCTGTGCCCTGATGGGTTACCCGGCGGCCTATTTCATCGCGCGGGCCAAGGGCAACAAGGCGCTGCTCTTGCTGCTTTTGATGCTGCCCTTCTGGATCAGCTACATCATCCGCACGATGAGCTGGATCTACATTCTCGGCACCTCCGGCGCGCTCAACACGGCGATGGAATGGCTCGGCATCATCAACGAGCCGATCCAGATGCTCTACAACGAGACGACCGTCATTCTCGGCCTCGTGCATTTCCTGCTGCCGTTCATGGTGCTGAATGTCTATGTCAGCCTTGAGGGCGTCGATACCACACTGGAAGACGCGGCCGGATCGCTCGGCGCGACCAAGTGGCAAAGCTTCCTGCAAGTGACCCTGCCCCTTTCGTTGCCCGGCCTCGCCGCCGGCGGGCTGCTGTGCTTTGTCCTTGGGGCCGGCACCTATATCACCCCCGCCGTTCTGGGCGGACCGCGTGATGCCATGTTCGCGAATCTCGTCTTCGAGGCGATCATCACCCAGCTCAACTGGCCAATGGGCGCGGCGCTGTCGCTGCTGCTGCTGGCCGTGCTTGGGGTTTTGGTGATGGTCTACAATCATTTCCTCGGCCTCGGCCAATTGATGAAGGGGTTGGGCTGATGGGATGGCCACTGATCCGCCTGTGGGCCATTCTGGTCTACCTGTTCATGTTCCTGCCGATCGCGGTGGTGGTGCTGCTCAGCGTCAACGCCAGCCAGTTCGGCGCCTTCCCGATGACCGGCCTGTCGCTGCGATGGTTCGAGGCGCTGTTCAACAATGATGCGATCCTGCGGGCGCTGCGCACCTCGCTGATCCTCGGCAGCCTGACGGCGGTCGTGTCCACCACGCTTGGCGTGCTCGCCAGCCTTGCCCTCGTCCGCTACAACATCCCCTTCCGCAACGCGATCTCCACCCTGCTGATCGCGCCCATCCTTGTGCCCGAGGTCGTGCTGGCCGTCGCGCTGCTGCTGTTCCTGCAATTCCTCGGCATCCACAAGAGCTTTACCCTGCTGCTTTTCGGGCATGTGATTTTCACCCTGCCCTTCGTGATCCTCGTGGTACAGGCGCGACTGGTCGGCATCCGCCGCGATGTGGAAGAGGCCGCGATGAGCCTTGGCGCCTCGCCGATGCAGACCTTTTTCACCATCACACTGCCCCTGCTGACGCCTGCTGTCGCGGCGGGCGGGCTCTTTGCCTTCACCATCAGCTTCGACGACATCACCGGAACGTTGTTCTGGAAGCCGGGCGGAGTGGAAACCGTGCCCACCCAGATTTTCGCAATGCTGCGCAATTCCATCAGCCCCGAGATCAACGCGCTCGGCACGCTGATGATCGTGATCACCGCCGGGCTGCCGCTGCTTGGCCTTGCCATTTCCCGCCGTCTGGCGCTGCGGCGCGAGCGGGCGGGACAATCCGAATAATAACAAGACCAACCAACCTCAAGACCTCACCAAGAACAGGGAGATCGAAAAAATGGACAATACAACCCGTTATCAACGCCTGCTGGAGCGGTTCCAGAACGGAGATATCGAACGCCGGAATTTCCTCGGCCTGATCGGGGCCGCGGGCCTGGCCTATGGGGTGCAGACGCCCTTCGCCAAGTATGCCGCCGCGCAAAGTGTCAGCGAAGTGCGCTTCGACGGCTGGGGCGGCATCGTGTCCGAGGCCTTCCGCGAATATGCCTTCGACCCTTTCACGGCCGCGACCGGCATCAACGTGGTCGACGGCACTTTCGGCGGCGGTGACGAATACCTCGCCCGTGTGCGCACCAGCCAGCCGGGCGAATACAACATCGCGCACCTGTCGGGCGTGTTCGACTATGCGCGCTATCACAACCTCGGCCTCTCGGTGGAACTGAACGAAGCCAATATCCCCAATCTCGACCTCTGCATTCCCGCGCTGTCGGACGCGTTCCGCTCGATCAGCGGCGGGCCGTTGTCGGCCGTGCCCTATGACTATGGCACCACCGGCATCGCCTATAACCGCGCCTATATCTCGGACGAGGAAGCGCAGGCTCAAGGCGCACGTCTGCTGATCAACGAGGCCTATTCCGGTAAAATCGGTGGCTGGGCCGACTGGCGCACCCGGATCTGGTATGGTGCATTGCAAACCGACCAGGACCCCAACAACATCCAGGACATGGAGGCCGTCTGGGACGCCGTGCGCCAGCACCGCGACCTTGCCTTGCGTTACTGGACCTCGGGCGCCGAACTGATGAGCCTTCTGGCGGAAGAAGAGATCTACGTGACCGAAGGCTGGTCGGGCCGCATCTACGCCCTGCAAGAACAGGGCCACGACATCGGCTATATCGACCCGCCCAACGGGTTCGGCTGGCAGGAATGCCTGTTCGTTCTGGCAGGGTCGCCACTGGAAGCCTGCGAAGAACTGCTGAACTTCATGCTGGCGCCGGAAACCTCGATCGCCGTGGCCGAAGGGCAGAACTATCCCCCCGCGCTCGACCCGACGCAGGTGGATCTGGGCGACAAGATCCCGACCCTGCCCGCTTTCGATCCGACCGGCACCCTGTCGGGCCTGACCTTTGCCGTGCCGGATTACTGGAACGGGAACGAGCAGGAGTGGTCCGAAACCTTCAGCCGCGTACAGCGCGGATACTGAACCTGACCCAAGGGGTGGCGCCTGTTCGCGCCGCCCCTCCCCCCACTGGAAGGACTGTGGTCGTGAGCGCCGTCACCCTGAGCAATATCGAGAAGAAGTTCGGCAATTTCACCGCCGTCCATCCCATGTCGCTGGAAATTCCCGAGGGGGAATTCGTGACCCTTCTGGGTCCGTCCGGCTGCGGCAAGACCACCACCCTGCGCATGGTCGCCGGGCTGCTCGACCCGACCAAGGGCGAAATCTCGATCAAGGGACGCCGGGTGAACGACCTGCCAATCCACAAGCGCAACCTGGGCATCGTGTTCCAGAACTATGCGCTGTTTCCGCACAAATCCATCGCCGAGAACGTCGGCTTCGGCCTGCGCTATCGCAACGTGTCCAAAGACGACGCCGCCCGCCGCGTGAAGGACGCGCTGGAATTGGTGCAACTGCCGCATGTCGCTGACCGCTACCCTTCGGCCCTGTCTGGCGGTCAACAACAGCGGATCGCCCTGGCCCGCGCCATCGTCATCGAGCCTGACGTTCTGTTGCTGGACGAGCCGCTGTCGGCCCTCGACGCCAACCTGCGCGAAGATATGCGGGTGGAACTGAAGCGCATCCAGCACCGCATCGGCGTAACCTCGATCTTCGTCACCCACGACCAGGCAGAAGCGCTGGCGATGTCCGACCAGATCGTGGTGATGTCGGATGGCCGCGTGGAACAGGTGGGCCCGCCGGAAGAGGTCTACAATGCGCCCGCCAGTGAATTCGTGGCGAATTTCCTCGGCGCCTCCAACATCCTGTCCGGGCAGTGCACCGCACGCGAAAACGGCACCGTTGCCATTGACGCCCCGCTGTTTGGCACCGTGCCCGTGCCCGCCGAAAAGGCCCCGAACATCCCCGGCCCCGGCGCCGCCAAGCTGGTGCTTCGGGCCGAGAAACTGCAACTCGTGGCGAAAAACGCCCCGTCTGATGGCTTGATCTCAACCGAGGCCGTCGTGGAAACGGTAGACTACCAGGGGCAGGCCGTGCGCTATTTCGTGCGCGTTGGCGACACCCAGTTGCAGGCGATCAACATGATCGACACGCGCCCCTTCGCCGAAGGCGACACGGTGCGGGTCCAGTTCAGGCCACGCGATTGCGCGGCCCTGCCAGGAGCGTGAGAGGATGACGAGGGAGGGGAAAAGTCACCTGTTCTATCAGGGGCGGGGGCGCAAACCCGTTCTGGATCAGGCGCGTGGCGTCTATATGTGGGACACCGAGGGCAAACGCTACCTCGATGGCTCGTCGGGCGCCATGGTCTGCAATATCGGCCATTCCAACGATACCGTGCTGGATGCAATGCGCCGCCAAATGGAGCGCTCGACCTTCGGCTACCGGTTGCATTTCGAAACCGAAGCCTCGGAAACGCTGGCCCGCAAGACAGCTGCCGTGACGCCAGAGGGGCTGGACAAGGTGTTCTTTGTCTCGGGTGGCTCTGAAGCGGTGGAAAGCGCGATGAAGCTGGCCCGCCAATATGCCGTGGCGACCGGAAGCGGCAGCCGTTGGAAGGTGATTTCCCGCGCGCCCAGTTATCATGGCTGCACGCTCGGTGCGCTGGCCATCACCAGCTATTCCCCGCTCACCCGGCCCTTCGAGCCGATGATGCAGCCCATGCCCAAGGTTCCGGCCCCCCGCGCCTATCTCGACGGGCTGGACCCCGAGGATGAGGCGACCGGCCACCACTACGCCGACATGCTGGAGGCCAAGATCCTTGAGGAAGGCCCCGACAGCGTGCTGGCCTTCATCGTCGAGCCGGTCGGCGGTGCCTCGACCGGCGCGCTGGTGCCGCCTGTTGGCTACATGGAGCGGGTGCAGGAGATCTGCGCGCGCCACGGTGTGCTTCTGATTTTGGACGAGGTCATGACCGGGGCGGGCCGCACCGGCAAGTTCCTGGCTGGCGATCACTGGGGGATCCGCCCCGATATCGTCGTGATGTCCAAGGGGTTTGCCGCGGGCTATATGCCCCTTGGGGCCATGGTCGCGCATGAACGGCTGGTCGAACCGGTGCTGGACGACGGCGGCTTTCAGCACGGGTTCACATACGCGGGCAACCCACTGGCCTGTGCTGCCGGGGTGGCGGTGCTGTCGGAAATCGAGCGCCTGAACCTGTGCCACAACGCCGAAGTCATGGGTATGGGGCTGAAAGCGCGGCTCAAGGGCCTGATGGACCGCTATCCGATCATCGGCGACGTGCGCGGCAAGGGTCTGCTGACGGCGTTCGAGTTCATGTCGGATCGCAAGACCAAGGCGCCACTTCCCAAGGAACTGCGCGCCTTCGACCGCTTCGTGCAGATCGCCTATGAAAACGGTCTGATCGTCTATTCCCGCCGCACCCGTGATGGGACCGAAGGCGACCATATCCTCGTCTGCCCGCCGATGATCGTGACCGAGACCCATCTGGATGAGATCACCCATATGCTCGACGCATCGCTCAAGCAGTTCATGGAGGAAATCCACCACAAGCTGCCCAAAACCGCCTGAGGCCCCATGTCAAAAATCATCATCACCTGTGCGGTCACCGGGTCGATCCACACCCCCTCGATGTCGCCCTATCTGCCGGTGACGCCGGACGAAATCACGACACATGCCGTCGAGGCGGCCGAGGCCGGGGCGTCGATCCTGCACCTGCACGCGCGCGACCCCGAAACCGGGCAGCCCTCGGCGGAAACCGATCATTTCATGTCCTTCCTGCCGCGGATCAAGCAGGCGACGGACGCGGTGCTGAACATCTCGACCGGCGGCAGCGCGGTGATGACACTGGACCAAAGGCTTGCCGCGCCAAAACGGGCCGAGCCCGAGATGTGCAGCCTGAACATGGGCACGATGAATTTCGCGCTCTACCCCGCCGCCGACCGGATCACCGAGTGGAAACACGACTGGGAAGAGCCCTTCCTGCGCAATTCCGACGACCTCGTGTTCAAGAACACCCCCCGCGACATTGCCCGCATCCTGACCGAAATGGGCGAAGACCGCGGCGCGAGGTTCGAATTCGAATGCTACGATGTCAGCCACCTCTACATGCTGCGCCACTTCGTGGATCGTGGGCTGGTCAAGGCCCCGGTCTTCGTGCAATTCGTCTTTGGCGTGCTTGGCGGGATCGGCCCCGACCCGGAAAACCTGATGCATATGAAGCTGATCGCCGACAAGCTTTTCGGCAACGACTATGCCTTTTCGGTGCTGGCCGCCGGACGTCACCAGATGCCGCTGATCACCATGGGGGCCACCATGGGGGGCCATGTACGCGTGGGGCTGGAAGACAGCCTGATGATCGCGCGGGGGCAACTGGCCAAAACGAATGCCGAGCAGGTCGCCAAGATCCGCCGCATTGTCGAAGACCTTGGCCGAGAGGTTGCCACGCCGACCGAGGCGCGCGCCATGCTGGACCTCAAGGGCGCGGACAGGACGGCGATCTGAGCCATGGACACCGTGACAATCCGGCCCGTGGAAGAGGCCGACCTGCCCTTGCTGGACTCGGCGCTGCGGGCGCTGTCGGACGATCTGGACGATCCGCATCGGGCGGGGATGAAGGCGCTGCGAGCCGCCGGGTTCGGCCCCTGCCCCGCCTTCCATGCCCTGCTGGCGCTGGACGGGGCGGATATGGTCGGGGCGATCATGTTTTCGCCCGTGTTTTCCACGGTGCGCGGCGTGCCGGGGCTTTACGTGTCTGACCTCTGGGTGTCGGACGCGGCGCGCGGCACGGGGCTGGGGCGGCGGTTGCTGGCGGCGGCGGCGGCGCGGGCCTGCGCGCTCTGGGGCGCGGGGTATTTGCGGCTCGATGTCTATGACGACAGCGCGGGGGCGCAGGGGTTTTACAACCGATTGGGCCTGACACCGATGACGGGGCAGCAGACGCTGGCCCTGTCCGGCGACGGCTTTGACAGACTGAAAGGTGAGGCATGAGAGCGATCTTCGACGACCGGCAGTGGCGCCACGACCCCAAGCATTTCATGGCCAACGGGGCGATCCTGCCCAACCCGGAACAGCCCGCGCGCATCGACATCCTGCGCACCGGGGCGCAGGCGGCGGGCTGTGTGTTCGAGGCTCCGGCAGATGCCGGGCTTGGCCCCATTGCAGCGGTTCACACGGCGGAATACCTGAGTTTCCTGCGCCACATCTACCCCCGCTGGCAGCGGATCGACGGCGCGGGCGAAGAGGTGATCCCCAATATCCACCCGGCCAACCGCAGCGACGGCTACCCGAAATCCGCCGTTGGGCAAGCGGGCTATCATCAGGCAGACACCGCCTGTCCGATTGCGGAGGGCACATGGGAGGCCGCGTATTGGTCTGCACAATCGGCAATTACCGGGGCAGATCTGGTGACGGGCGGCGAGCGCGCGGCCTATGTCCTGTCGCGCCCGCCGGGGCATCATGCCTTTGCCGATCTGGCCGGCGGGTTCTGCTTTCTCAACAATTCCGGCATCGCCGCGGAACGCTTGCGCGCCAAGGGGTTACGGCCCGCGATCCTTGATGTGGACGTGCATCACGGCAATGGCACGCAGGGCATGTTCTACCGCCGGGGCGATGTGCTGACGGTCTCGATCCATGCCGATCCCGAGCGGTTCTACCCCTTCTTCTGGGGCCACGCGCAGGAACGTGGCGAAGCAGACGGGATGGGTGCGAACCTGAACCTGCCGCTGCGGCGCAAGACCGATGACGCGGGCTATCTCAAGACACTGGATACGGCGCTGGACCGGATCACCAGTTTCGGGGCCGACGTGGTGGTGGTGGCGCTTGGCCTAGACGCCTTTGAAGGCGATCCTTTTCAAGGACTGGCCGTCACGACGCCGGGCTTTGCCCGGATCGGCGCGGCGATTGCGGGGCTGGGGGTGCCGACGCTTTTCGTGCAGGAGGGCGGTTATATCTGCGACGGGCTGGGCGACAACCTGACCAGCGTGCTGAGCGGGTTTCAGGGCGCCTGAGGGTCAGCCCGTGACCACCTCGTAGACGAGCTTGGCAGACACCACGGCCAGCGCGATCTCGATCAGCAGGAAGAAGGCACGTTCCGGCAGGTGGCGGGTGATCCTGGACCCGCTCCACGCCCCCAGAAGGGCTGCGGGCGCAAGCCAGACCGCTTGCCCCGCGCTGTCCCAAGTGATTTGGCCCGCAAGAATAAAGGGAAGCACTTTCAGAAGGTTGACTGCCGAGAAGAAGATCGCGTTGGTGCCGAGATAGGTCATCTTCGACAGGCGCTGCGGTAACACGTAGCTTTGGTAAGGGGGGCCACCCGCGTGGGCGATATAGCTGGTGATGCCGGTCAGCGTGCCCCAGAAAACCCCGCGCGGCACATCGGCGGGCCGGGCCGGATGCTCTTGCCGTGAAAGGCGTTTTCGAACGGCATTGAAGAGGTAGTAGATCCCGATGGCCGCAACCAGCAGCTTCATGGTCCAGACCGGCACGAGGGTGACGGTGAAATAGGCAATCGCGATGCCGAGAATGGCGGGGGGCAGCAGGATGGCGAGGTTGCGGACCGAGAAGTCCTTGCGGAAGAGCCAGACCGCATACATGTCGGCCACGATATAGATCGGCAGCAGCAGCCCGGCGGCATGGGCGGGGTCCATGAACAGCGACATGAGCGGCACCGAGAGGATCGCGATCATGGGGACGCCGCCCTTGGAAAGGCCCATCAGATAGGCGGCGATGAAGGCGACGATCCAGTAGTCCATGCGCGGTCCTGCTCTGCTCGACCGCAGGGCTACGGGGGATCGGGACGGGGTTCAAGGGGCCGTTGTCACCCGTACACCCCGCGTACACCCCCCGTGCACCCCCCGTACACCTGTTTGGCGATTTTCGGGATCGTGGCCGCTAGCGGCCACGCCCCAGCCGGGACGCACCGAGCGCGCTGAGGGCAACCATCGCGGCGGCGGTGGCAAGGCAGAGCGGCAGCCCGCCGACCTGGTAGCTGGCCCCGGAGAGCACCGTGCCGAGCAGGCGGCCCGCCGCGTTGGCCATGTAGTAAAAGCCCACATCCATCGTCACCCGCTCGTCGCTGGTGAAGGCGAGGATCAGGTAGGAATGGAGCGAGGAATTCACCGCGAAGATCGCTCCGAAAACCAGCAGCCCGACGATCAGCGTGGCCGTCAGCCACGGGGCCGGGGCCCCGGCGATTTGCGTCAGGACGGCGAGGCTGGCAGGCACCACGATCAACGCCGCGACCCAGTGGCGCGCGGTGGCGACGATCTGCGTGGGCGACCGGTCGGCGGCCCGCAGGAGGCGGGGGGCCGACGCTTGCACCGCCCCGTAGAGAATGATCCAGAGCGCCATGAAGCTGCCGATGACGAAGAAGGCCGAACGATTTCCCGCCTCGGTCCCGTCCGATAGCACGGCGTAGAAATAGACCGGGATGCCCACCACGAACCACACGTCCCGTGCCCCGAACAGGAAGACGCGGGCGAAGCTGAGCCAGTTGATGTCGCGGTTCTTGGAAAAGACCTCTTTGAACTTCGCGTCCTTGCGGCCTACGGGCAGGCCCGCGGGCATCCGCAGCACGACCGTGACAAGGATCACCGCCAACACCGCCGCCATGCCGAGCACTGCCGCATGGAAGCCCGCCAGCGCCAGCAACGCAGCCCCCAGCAGGAAGCCAAGGCCCTTGACCGCGTTCTTGGAGCCGGTGAGCAGGGCGACCCATCGGAAGAGGCCGCCGCTTTCCTTGGGGGCTAAGAGCTTGACGGCGGATTTGGAGGACATCTTGGCCAGATCCTTGGCCACGCCCGAGGCCCCTTGCACCGCCATCACGAAGACGACCGAGGCCGCGACCGACCAGCCGGGGTCAAGCAAGGACAGCGCCAGCAGCGCGCCGACCTGAAGCGTCAGCCCGGCATAGAGTGTCGAGGTCAGGCCGAACCGCGCCGCGATCCAGCCCGCGCTGAGATTGGTGACGACCCCCGCGATTTCGTAGAGCACGAAGAGGTAGGCCAGCTGCACCGGCGAGAAACCCAGCGTGTGGAAATGCAGGAGCACCAGCATCCGAAGCGCCCCGTCGGTCAGCATGAAGGCCCAGTAGGCCGCCGTCACCGCGACATAGGCGGCGAGGCCCTTTTGACTCACAAGCTCTCCCCCACCATCTGCGCCACGTCGGCGAGGCGATAGGCATAGCCCCATTCGTTGTCATACCACGCATAGACCTTCAGTTGCGTGCCATTGACGACCATGGTCGAGGGCGCGTCGACGATCGAGGAGCGGTCGTCATTGGTGTAGTCGGTCGAGACGAGGGGGCGGGTTTCGTAGCCGAGGATGCCCTTGAGATCGCCGTTTGCAGCGGCCTCGAAGGCGGCGTTGACCTCCTCTACCGTGACGGGGCGATCCAGCTCGAACACCATGTCGGTCAGCGAGGCATTCAACAGCGGCACCCGCACGGCATGGCCGTTCAGCTTGCCGGTCAATTCGGGGTAGATCAGCGTGATCGCGGTGGCGCTGCCCGTGGTCGTGGGGATCAGCGAATTCAGCGCCGACCGCGCACGGCGCAGGTCCTTGGCGGGGCGGTCCACGATGGTTTGCGTGTTGGTCACGTCGTGGATCGTGGTGATGGAGCCGTGCTTGATGCCGAAGGTTTCGTGCACGACCTTGACCACTGGCGCGATGCAGTTCGTGGTGCAACTGGCCGCTGTCACGATATCATGCGCCGCCGGGTCATAATCGTGATTGTTGACGCCGTAGACGATATTGGCCGTGGGGCCATCCTTGACCGGGGCGGAGACGACCACCTTTTTCACGCCCGCCGCGAAATAGGGGGCAAGCCTGGCCTCGGACTTGAAGACGCCGGTGCAGTCGATGACCACATCGACGCCCTCAAGCGGCAGGTTTTCAAGGTTGCGCTCGTTCAGGACCGGCAGGCGGGTGCCGTCGATGGTAATGCTGTCCGCATCATGGGCGAAACTGGCGCGCCAGCGGCCATGGACGGTGTCGAATTCCAGCAGATGCGCGTGCATTTCCGGATCGCCCACGACGTCGTTGATCCAGGCGATCTTGGCGCCACGTTCGAGCAGGGGGCGCAGCGCGAGCTTGCCAATCCGGCCCAGGCCGTTCAGGGCGTAGGTGGTCATGCGGTGTCTCCTTCAAGGTTGGAAGCGCCGATGCTGTCGATCTCGCCTTGCAGCGAAATCCGGTCGAGGGCGTCCAGCGGCAGCGCGGTGAACAGGGTGATCCGGTTCTTGAGCGCGCCATAGGCCAGTTGGAAGGCGAGGCGTTGTTCCGCCTCGGTGCCGGTGGCCTTGACAGGGTCGGGCATACCCCAATGGGCACTGAGCGGCTGACCTTCCCAGACCGGGCACTCCTCGTTCGCGGCCTGATCGCAGACGGTGAAGACAAAATCGAGCGCCGGGGCGTCGGGGCCCTGAAACTCCGACACGTTCTTGGCGCGCAGGTGGCTGGTGTCATGGCCCTTGTTTTGCAGCATCTCGACGGCGAAGGGGTTGAGCTCGGAATAGGGTTTGGTCCCGGCCGAGAAGACCTCGAACCGGTCGCCGGCCATGTCCCGCAGGATGGATTCGGCAAAGATGGAGCGGGCGGAATTGCCGGTGCAGATGAACAGGACAGTGTATTTCCGGTCGGCCATGGGGGTGTCTCCGTTGGCGTGAGGGAGGGGCATGGGCGGGCACAGGTCGGGGCGCCCTCGGCAACACTCGTTGAACAGGAACCCGACCAGTGCCTGCGCGGTGCCGATCTCGGCCCGGTAGCGCAGCGAGGTGCCCTGCCGCGCCTGCCCGATCAGCCCCGACTCGCGCAAGCTGGCGAGATAGGCCGACGCCGTGGACGCCTTGAGGTCGAGCGCCGCCGCGATTTCGCCCGCCGGGACCGCATCGGGATAGCGGCGCATGAGCAGCCGGAAGACGCCATTGCGGCCCGCGTGGGCAAGGGTGGCCAGTTGGTCGAGTTCTTTTTCCATATTTCATGAATTATGGAATTAAATGTGAGTCGGCTACCCTCTTTCGGACCATGACAGGCAATTTTCACAGAAAGATCACAACACGATCTTCAAGCTTGAAACTTTAAGCTTGAAATAAGTGCTGGCACCGGTAGCCTTTCTCCATCACGACTCATGCGTGTCAAGGGAAAGGACTGCATCCCCATGAAGGTCATCTGTCTCGGTGGCGGCCCTGCGGGGCTCTATTTCGCAATCAGCATGAAGCTGCGCGATCCCTCGCATGAGATCACGGTGCTGGAACGCAACCGCGCCAACGACACGTTCGGCTGGGGCGTGGTGCTGTCGGATGACGCGCTGAGCCGGATGGAAACCAACGACCCCAAGTCGACACGGGCGATCCGCGATCACTTCGCCTATTGGGACGATATCGCGGTGGTGCATGACGGGGTGCGCACGGTTTCGGGCGGGCATGGCTTCGCCGGGATTGGGCGCAAGCAAATGCTGATCCTGTTGCAGGAGCGGGCGCGCGAGTTGGGAATCGACCTGCGATTTGAGACCGAGTTCGAGAGCGCCGAGACCTATCGCCGCGACTATGACCTCGTGGTCGCGACAGACGGGATCAATTCGCGCGTGCGCAGCGAATATGTGGACGTGTTCCAGCCCGATATCGACACAAGGCTGTGCAAGTTCGTCTGGCTGGGCACGCATCAGAAATTCGACGATGCCTTTACCTTCATCTTCGAGAAGACCGCGCATGGCTGGATGTGGGCGCATGTCTACCAGTTCGATGAAAACACCGCGACCTTCATCGTCGAATGCCTGCCCGAGACATGGGACGCGTGGGGCTTCGAGGACATGACCAAGGAGGACACGGTCGAAACCTGCCGCAAGGTGTTTGAACGGCATCTGGACGGGCACAAGTTGATGTCGAACGCCGAGCATTTGCGCGGGTCCGCCGTCTGGATGCAGTTCCCCCGCGTGATCTGCGAGAAATGGTACCATGAGAACGTGGTGCTGATGGGCGACGCGGCGGCGACGGCGCATTTTTCCATCGGCTCGGGGTCGCGGCTGGCCTTTGACAGCGCGATTGCGTTGGCCGAATACCTGCATTCCGAACCGACGATGCAGCAA
The DNA here is from genome assembly GCF_001879715.1 of Nioella nitratireducens. Classification (GTDB taxonomy): domain Bacteria; phylum Pseudomonadota; class Alphaproteobacteria; order Rhodobacterales; family Rhodobacteraceae; genus Nioella; species Nioella nitratireducens. Next base: position 68,817 of record NZ_MNBW01000007.1, read on the forward strand.
GCCTTTGAACGCTACCAGGAAGAGCGGCGGCTGGAAGTGCTGCGCCTGCAATCGGCGGCGCGCAATTCGCTGGAATGGTTCGAGGAGGTGGAGCGCTATCTGGATCAGGACCCGGTGCAGTTCAATTACAACCTGCTGACGCGAAGCCAGCGGATTTCCCATGAAAACCTGCGCCTGCGCGATCCCGACTGGCTGGAAAGCGCGGAGCGGTGGTTCATGGATCAGGCCGGTCTGCCCGCCGACGCGCCGCATCGCACGCCCATGTTCACGCCGTTCAAACTGCGCGACATGGCGCTGAAAAACCGCGTCGTGGTGTCGCCCATGGCGCAGTACAAGGCCGTGGAAGGCTGCCCGACCGACTGGCATTTCGTGCATTACGCCGAGCGGGCCAAGGGCGGTGCGGGCCTTGTCTATACCGAGATGACCTGCGTCAGCCCCGAGGGGCGGATCACGCCGGGCTGTCCGGGGCTTTATGCGCCGGAGCATGAAGCCGCGTGGCAACGACTGGTCGATTTCGTCCATGCAGAGACCGAAGCCCGCATCTGCTGCCAGATCGGACATTCGGGGCGCAAAGGGTCGACCCAGCTTGGCTGGGAAGAGATGGACGCGCCGCTGAAGGACGGTAACTGGGAGGTCATGTCGGCCTCGCCGGTCGCGTGGTCCGACCGCAACCCGACCCCGCGCGAAATGATGGGGTCGGATATGGACAGGGTCATATCGGAATTCGTCCGATCGACCGAGATGGCGGCGCGGGCAGGCTTCGACATGATCGAATTGCACGCGGCCCATGGCTACCTGATTTCATCCTTCATCTCGCCGGTGTCGAACCAACGGACCGACGCCTATGGCGGATCGCTGGAAAACCGGATGCGCTACCCGTTGGAGGTCTTTGCCGCCATGCGCGCGGCGTGGCCCGAGGACAAGCCCATGTCGGTGCGGATTTCGGCAAACGATTGGGTAGGCGCAGACGGCGTGACCCCGGAAGAGGCCGTCGAGATCGCGCGCATGTTCCGCGATGCGGGCGCGGATATCGTGGACGTGTCGGCAGGCCAGACCAGCACCGAGGCCAAGCCGATCTATGGCCGCATGTTCCAGACGCCGTTTTCCAACCGCATCCGCAACGAGTTGGACATGCCGACGATGGCCGTGGGCAATATCTACGAAACCGACCACGTGAACTCGATCCTCATGGCGGGGCGGGCCGATCTGGTCTGCCTCGCCCGGCCGCACCTGGCCGATCCTTACTGGACACTGCACGCGGGCGTGGCGCTGAACGATACCAGCACGCGTTGGCCTGATCCTTACCTGCCGGGGCGCGATCAGGCCTACCGTTTGCAGGAGAAGAAGGCACAGGAGGAGATCCGGGCATGACCCTTTCCGGCAAACGCGTTCTGATCACCGGCGGCGGCACCGGCGTTGGCGCCGCCTTGGCGAGGGGCTTTGCGCAGGCCGGGGCCGACGTGGTGGTGGCGGGGCGCCGAGAGGAACCGCTGGCCAAGGTCGCCGCAGAGGCCAAGACCATTCGCCCGGTGGTGGCGGATGTGCGCGACGAAGCCTCGGTGCGGGCCATGTTCGAGACGGCCGGCCCCTGCGACGTGGTGATTGCCAATGCGGGCGCGGCCTCGTCCAGCCCGTTCGCGGAAACCTCGTTGGACGCGTTTCAGGCGATGATGGCGGTCAACCTGACCGGCACGTTCCTGACCTTCCGCGAAGGGCTGGCGCGGATGCCGGGCTGGGGACGGCTGATTGCCGTGGCCTCGACCGCTGGTCTCAAAGGGTATCGCTATGTCGCGCCCTATGCGGCGGCAAAACACGGGGTGGTCGGACTGGTCCGGTCGCTGGCGTTGGAGGTGGCGCGGCGGCCGGTGACCGTGAACGCGCTCTGCCCCGGATTTCTGGACACCGAGATGACGGACCGTTCGGTCGCCACGATCCGCGAGAACACCGGCATGAGCGAGGACGACGCCCGCAAGGCGTTGGCCGCGAACAACCCACAGCGGCGGCTGATCCAACCGTCCGAGGTGACGGCGGCGGCGCTTTGGCTTTGCGGTGCAGGGTCCGACGGCGTGAACGGTCATGCCCTGTCGATTTCCGGAGGAGAGGTCTGATGCGCGACACCGATCTGGCCACCCGCCGATTGCGGACGTGGATCAGGCTCTTGCGCCTGACACGGGCCACGGAAAACCACCTGCGCGAATATTTGCGGGTCAAGCACGGCACCACCCTGCCCCGCTTTGACGTGATGGCAGCGCTGCACCGGGTGGATGGCCCGATGAAGATGAGCGACCTGAGCCGACAATTGCTGGTCTCGAATGGCAATGCAACGGCGGTGGTCGAACGGCTGGAAAAAGAGGGGCTGGCGCAACGCGCGCCCGGCGAAGGCGACCGGCGCGTGGTGCTGGTGGAACTGACCGACAAGGGCCGCGCCGTTTTCGAGGCGCAGGCAGCGGATCACCGGGCCGAGGTCGATCGCCTGTTTTCGATGCTGGAACATGAAGAACTGGATGCACTGCGGGATATTCTGCACCGCGTGGAGGAGGCGAGCGATGGCCAAAATGGCTGATCTGAACCCGACACATTTTGACTGGCGCGTGCGCGAGCGCGTGGCGCGGGTGCGCCTGAACCGGCCCGATCGCAAGAACCCCCTGACCTTCGACAGCTACGCCGAGCTGCGCGATACGTTCCGGGCGCTCGTCTATGCCGAGGATGTGGACGTTGTGGTCTTTGCCTCGAACGAGGGCAATTTCTGTTCGGGGGGCGATGTGCACGACATTATCGGGCCTCTGACCAAGATGAACATGAAAGAGCTTCTGGCCTTTACCCGCATGACCGGCGATCTGGTCAAGGCGATGATCGGGTGTGGCAAACCCATCATCGCCGCCGTTGATGGCGTGGCCGTGGGCGCGGGCGCGATTGCGGCGATGGCATCGGATATGCGACTGGCGACGCCAGAGGCGAAATGCGCCTTCCTGTTTACCCGCGTGGGGCTGGCAGGCTGCGACATGGGGGCCTGCGCGATGCTGCCCCGGATCATCGGTCAGGGCCGCGCGGCGGAACTGCTCTACACCGGGCGGTCGATGAACGCGGAGGAAGGCCATGCCTGGGGCTTCTGGAACGCCCTGCACCCGGCGGATCGACTGGAAGACAAGGCGATGGAACTGGCGGATCGTCTGGCGGCGGGGCCGGTCTTTGCCCATGGCATCACCAAGACGCAGCTTAACCAGGAATGGAACATGGGTCTCGATCAGGCGATCGAGGCCGAGGCGCAGGCGCAGGCCATTTGCATGCAGACGGCGGATTTCGAACGCGCCTACCGGGCGTTTGTGGCGAAAGAAAAGCCGGTGTTCAGGGGGGATTGATGGCAGATCGCAGCTTTCTCGACTGGCCGTTTTTTGACGCCCGGCACAAAGACTGGGCCGACGGGCTGGATGCATGGGCGGGACTGGCCGTTCAAGGGCTGGACCATGCGGACACCGATGCGACCTGCCGGGGGTTGGTGAAGGCGCTTGGCGAAGCCGGGTGGTTGCAGCCGACCGCCGCCGAAGAGGGTGACCGCTTCGATGTGCGCACCCTGTGCCTGAGCCGCGAGACGCTGGCACGCCATGACGGGCTGGCCGATTTTGCCTTTGCCATGCAGGGGTTGGGGACAGGGGCGATTTCACTGTTCGGAACGCCTGCACAGAAAGCCGAATGGTTGCCGCTGACGCGGACAGGCCGGGCGATTTCGGCCTTCGCGTTGACAGAACCTCAGTCTGGGTCTGACGTGGCCAATTCGACGATGACGGCAGAGGAAGACGGCGATCATTTCGTTCTGAACGGCGAAAAGACGTGGATTTCAAATGGTGGCATAGCGGATGTCTATACCGTTTTCGCCCGCACGGGCGGGGCACCGGGGGCCAAGGGCCTATCGGCCTTCGTGGTGCCTGCGGACACGACCGGGTTTGAAGTTGTTGAGCGGTTGAAAACAATCGCCCCGCATCCGCTGGCCCGCCTGCGGTTCAGCGATTGCCGCATTCCCAAAGCGGCCCTGATCGGCGCGCGCGGCGAGGGGTTCAAGATCGCCATGTCGGTGCTGGACGTGTTCCGCTCGACCGTTGCCGCCGCCGCTTTGGGCTTTGCCCGGCGCGCGCTGGACGAGGCATTGACGCGCGCGACCACCCGCCATGTGCAGGGCGCGGCCCTCTTTGACCTGCAAATGGTGCAGGGGCACATCGCGGATATGGCGGTGGATGTGGATGCGAGCGCCCTGCTCGTTTACCGCGCGGCATGGGCCAAGGATTCCGGCGCGGCGCGGATCACGCGAGAGGCGGCGATGGCCAAGCTCTTTTCCACCGATCAGGCGCAGAAGGTCATTGACCGCGCGTTGCAGCTGCATGGCGGCGACGGGGTGAAATCCGGCGAAACCGTGGAAAAGCTCTACCGTGAAATACGGGCGCTGCGCATCTACGAGGGTGCCTCGGACGTTCAGAAAGTCATCATCGCGCGCCAGACCATGGCCGCGCATCTGGGAGGCTGACATGCTAGGACCAACGGCCCATACCGATACGTTTTCCCGCGACGGGTTGCCGCCTGCAGAGCAATGGCCGGATGTCCTGCTGGACGGGTTCCCCTACCCCGACAACCTAAACGCGGGCTATGAGCTGACCGATGCGATGGTTGCCAAGGGCTTTGGCGACCACACCGCGCTGATCGGCAACGGCCGCAGACGGACCTACAAGGAGCTGACCGACTGGACCAATCGGCTGGCGCATGTGCTGGTCGAGGACATGGGCGTGAAACCGGGCAATCGGGTGCTGATACGGTCCGCCAACAACCCGGCAATGGTGGCGGCCTGGCTGGCGGCAACCAAGGCGGGCGCGGTGGTGGTCAACACGATGCCGATGCTGCGGGCGGGCGAGTTGAGCAAGATCGTCGACAAGGCCGAGGTGCAGTTTGCCCTCTGCGACACGCGGCTGATGGAAGACATGATCGCTTGCGCCAAGGACAGCCGGTTCCTGAAATCGGTCGTTGGCTTCGACGGAACCGCCAACCATGACGCGGAACTTGACCGGCTGGCCCTGACCAAACCGGTGCAGTTCGACACGGTGCAGACCGGGCGCGATGACGTGGCGTTGTTGGGGTTCACCTCTGGCAGCACGGGCGAGCCCAAGGCCACGATGCATTTCCATCGCGACCTGCTGATCATCGCGGATGGCTACGCGAAAGAGGTGCTGAAGGTCACGCCCGAGGATATTTTCGTCGGCTCCCCGCCCCTCGCCTTCACCTTTGGCCTCGGTGGCCTCGCGGTCTTCCCGCTGCGCTTCGGGGCGGCGGCGACGCTACTGGAAAACGCCTCGCCGCCCAACATGATCGAGATCATTCAACAGTTCAAAGCGACGGTCTGTTTTACCGCGCCCACGGCCTATCGCGTGATGCTGCGGGCGATGGATGAGGGGGCCGACCTGTCCAGCCTGCGGGCGGCGGTCAGCGCCGGGGAAACCCTGCCCGCCCCGGTCTATGATGAGTGGATGGAAAAGACCGGCAAGCCGATGCTCGACGGGATCGGCGCGACCGAGATGCTGCATATCTTCGTCACCAACCGCTTCGACGATCACCGCCCGGCCTGCACGGGGCGGCCCGTGACCGGCTATCAGGCAAAGGTGGTGGATGACGAGATGCAAGAGGTGCCGCGCGGCGAGATCGGGCGGCTAGCGGTGCGCGGGCCGACCGGGTGCCGCTATCTGAATGATCCGCGCCAAACCATCTATGTGCGGGACGGCTGGAACATCACCGGCGACAGCTTCACCATGGATGCCGACGGCTACCTGCATTTCGCGGCGCGCAACGATGATATGATCGTGTCGTCGGGCTACAACATCGCGGGGCCCGAGGTGGAGGCGGCGTTGCTGTCCCATGCTGCCGTGGCCGAATGCGCCGTGGTCGCGGCCCCGGACGAGGCGCGCGGCAGCATTGTCGAGGCGCATGTGGTGCTGGCCGACGGACACGAGGGCAGCCGGGCGCTGATCGAACTGCTGCAAACCCACGTCAAGACCACCATCGCCCCCTACAAATACCCGCGCCGCATCGCCTTTGTCGAGGCGCTGCCCAAGACCCCCACGGGCAAGATCCTGCGCTACAAGCTGCGGCAAGAGGACTGAGATGCAGACCGTTTTCGTCCAGATCCGCTGCACCCCCGGCACGACATACGATGTCGCCTTTCGGATCGTGCTGAAGGAAATCCATGCAGACCTGTTTTCCACGTCAGGGGAATATGATCTTCTGTTGAAGCTCATCATTCCCGAGGGCGAGGATATCGGACGATATATCAACCACCACTTGCTCGACGTGGACGGGATCGAGCGGACGCTGACAACCATAACCTTCAAGGCGTTCTGATCAACAACAGGGAGACGACTCGCATGACACTCAAGACAATCGCCCTTGCCGGCCTGATGGCCGGTGTTTCGACCTTCGCCATGGCTCAGGAGCCGGTGCGCGTGGGCATGATCACCACCTTGTCGGGCGGGGGCGCTGGCCTCGGCATCGACGTGCGGGACGGGTTCATGCTGGCCATGGAGCAAGCGGGCCGCGACGATATCGAGGTCATCATCGAAGACGACGAACGCGCGCCGGACCGCGCGGTGCAACTGGCTGACCGCATGATCCAGTCCGATGACGTGGACATCATGACCGGCATCATCTGGTCCAACCTTGCCATGGCGGTGATCCCGTCGACCGTGGCGCAGGGCGTCTTCTACCTGTCGCCCAATGCGGGGCCGTCGCAGCTGGCCGGTGCAGGCTGCAACGAGAACTATTTCAACGTGGCTTGGCAGAACGACAACCTGCACGAGGCGGCGGGCGCCTATGCCAATACGGCGGGCTATTCCAACAGCTTCATCCTTGCGCCAAACTACCCGGCGGGGCGGGATGCACTGACCGGATACCAGCGGATGTTCGAGGGTGACGTGGCGCAAGAGGTCTACACCCAGCTTGGCCAAACCGACTACGCCGCCGAGATCAGCCAGATCCGCAATTCGGGCGCGGACAGCGTCTATTTCTTCCTGCCCGGTGGCATGGGAATCGCCTTCGTCCGGCAATACGCGGAATCCGGCGTGGACATCCCGCTGATCGGCCCGGCCTTCAGCTTTGACCAGGGCATTCTGGGCGCCGTGGGCGACGCCGCGCTTGGCGTGCACAACACCTCGCAATGGAGCGCGGATATCGACAACCCGACCAACATGGCCTTTGTCGAAGCCTTCCAAGCCGAGTATGGTCGCCTGCCCTCGCTTTATGCGAGTCAGGGATTCGACACCGCGAACCTGATGCTCTCGGCGCTGGACGTGGCCAGCCCCGATGACCCAGATGCCTTCCGGGCGGCGCTGGAAGCGGCGGATTTCGACAGCACGCGGGGCGATTTCGCCTTCGGTCCCAACCACCACCCCATCCAGGACATCTATGTCCGCGAAGTGGTGATGGTGGACGGCGTGCTGACCAACCGCATCGTGGGCACCGCACTGGAAGATCGTGGCGACGCCTATGCGGACCAGTGCAACATGTAAGGCAAACGCCTGACCGGCCGGGCCGCTCAAGGCCCGGCCCAACAAGGGATTTTCCATGTCGGCAGCTCTTCTGGCCGAGCAGCTTCTGAACGGGCTGCAATTCGGCGTGATGCTTTTCCTAATGGCGGCGGGCCTGACGCTGATTTTCGGGGTGATGGGGCTCATCAACCTCGCGCACGGCTCGCTCTACATGATCGGCGCCTTCGCGGCGGCCGGAATGGCGGCGTTGACGGGCTCGTTCCTGCTGGCGCTGGCGGCGGCGCTGATGGCGGCGGCGATTGTCGGCGCCATCGTGGAAATGGTGGTGATCCGGCGGCTCTATGACCGCGATCACCTTGATCAGGTGCTGGCAACCTTCGCGCTTATCCTGATTTTTTCCGAGGGCACGCGGTTCCTGTTCGGCTCGCTGCCGCTCTACCTCGACACGCCCGACCTCTTGTCGGGACCGACCACGCTGTTTGGCGGGTTGGAGTATTCCAAATACCGGCTGTTCATCATCGCGGTCGGACTGGCCGTGGGTGGGGGCCTCTTCTGGCTGATCGCACGCACCCGGCTTGGCATCCAGATCCGCGCGGGCAAGGCGGACCGCGAAATGATCGCCGCCCTCGGCGTCGACATCCGACGCCTTTACACGCTGGTCTTCGCCCTTGGCGCGGCGCTGGCGGGGCTGGCCGGGGCGATGATCGGCGCAATCCAGTCGGTCGAGGTCGGCATGGGCGAGCCTGTGCTGATCCTTGCCTTCGTTGTGATCGTGATCGGCGGCATCGGGTCGATCAAGGGGGCCTTCGTTGGCGCGCTTCTGGTAGGCATGACCGACACGCTTGGCCGGGTGCTGCTGCCGCAAGCCTTCGGCCTGTTCATGGACGCGAGCAGCGCCACCACGGTGGGCGCCTCGCTGGCGTCGATGTCGATCTACATCCTGATGGCGGGGATCTTGCTGTTTCGGCCATCGGGCCTTTTCGGAGGGCAGGCGTGATGCGGCGCGAGACGATCCTGAATGTCGGTATTCCGGGGCTGTTGCTGGCGATCGGCCTGCTCGCCTATGCGCTGGACGAGACTTATATCATTACGCTGGCAACCCGCGCCGCGATCCTTGCGCTGGCGGGCGTGGGTCTGAATATCGCGCTTGGTCTTGGCGGGCTGGTCAGCCTTGGCCATGCGGCGTTTTTCGGGATCGGCGGCTATGCCATGGGCATCCTCGCGTTTCACGCCCAGACCTACATGCCGCTCTGGGGCGTGATCGGCGGCACCACGTCGATGCCGATCATCTGGCTGGTCGCGGTGATTGCCTCGGGGTTGGCCGCCCTCGTGATCGGGGCACTGTCCCTGCGCACCTCGGGCGTCTATTTCATCATGATTACGCTCGCCTTCGGGCAGATGCTGTTCTACTTCGCCATTTCCTGGCCCGCCTATGGCGGCGAGGATGGCGTTTCAATCTACATGCGCAACAATTTCCCCGGCCTCAACACGCTGGTGCCGCTGAATTTTTTCCTGATCTGCTTCGCTGTTCTGGCGGTCGTGCTGATCTTCGCGGGCCGTCTGGGAAAATCCCCTTTCGGGCTGGCGTTGCAGGCAACGCGGCAGAACGTGGCGCGGGTCGAGGCGGTGGGGCTGGCCCCGTACAAGCTGCGCCTGATGGCCTTTGTCCTCTCGGGCGCGATCACCGGTCTGGCGGGGGCGCTCTTCGCCGATCTCAACCGCTTCGTCAGCCCCTCGATGCTGAGCTGGCAGATGTCGGGCGAGATCATGGTGCTGGTTATCCTTGGCGGCATCGCGCGCCTGTCTGGCCCGGTGGCGGGGGCGATGGTGTTCATCGCGCTGGAATATGTGCTGGAGGATCTCAGCCATTATTGGCACATCTACCTTGGCGCGATCCTGCTGTTGGTGGTGCTTTTCGCCCGTGGCGGGCTGGTCGGCCTGATTGCCGGGCGGGAGGTGGCGCATGACTGACGCGATCCTGTCCACCCGCTCTTTGAGCAAATCCTTCGGCGCGTTGCAGGCGTCGGACTCTGTCTCGCTGGACCTGCGGGCGGGCGAAATCCACGCGCTGATCGGCCCGAACGGGGCCGGGAAATCGACGCTGATCGCGCAGATTTCGGGTGCGCTGCGCCCCGACAGCGGCTCGGTGATCTTCGACGGGCAGGATGTGACACCGCTGCCCACTGTCGCGCGGGCGCGGTTGGGACTGGGGCGCACCTTCCAGATTTCGGCTTTGGCGATGGAGTTCACGGTTCTGCAAAACGCGGTTCTGGGCGCTTTGGGCCAACGCGGCCGCGCCTTTCGCGTCTTGGGCAAGGTGATGCGGGACAAGGCCCTGCTGGAGAGCGCCGAGTCTGCGCTGCAAGAGGTGGGCCTTTCCGAGTTCCGAAACACCGTGACGGCAGAGCTGTCCCATGGGCAACGCCGCCAGTTGGAGGTCGCCGTGGCGCTGACGCTGAAACCCAAGGTCTTCTTGATGGATGAACCCATGGCCGGGCTTGGGGCCGAGGGGTCACAGCGGCTGACAGGCTTTCTCGACGGGTTGCGCCACCGCGCGCCGATCTTGCTGGTAGAACATGACATGGATGCGGTTTTCGCATTGGCTGACCGGATTTCCGTGCTGGTCTATGGCCGCATCATCGCCACCGGCACGGCGGACGAAATCCGCGCCAATGCTGAGGTGCGCCAAGCCTACCTGGGCGAGGAGGACGCAGCATGAGCCTGTTGAAACTTGCCCATGTCTCTGCCTTCTACGGACCTTCGCAGGCGCTCTTCGATGTCCATCTGGACTTGGCCGAGGGAGAGGTTCTTGCCCTCATGGGCCGCAACGGGATGGGCAAGTCGACCACCGTCAAGGTGATCTGTCGGCTGTTGAAAAACAGGGGTGGCAGCGTGCTGTTCGATGGCCAGGATCTGGGCCACGTCCCCGCCCACAAGGCCGCGCGGGCGGGCATCGGACTGGTGCCCGAGGGGCGGCGCTGTTTCGCACCGCTCACCGTGCAGGAAAACTTGACTGCTGCCGCCCGCAACGGTGCCTGGGACTTGGCCCGGGTCTTCGAGATGTTCCCGCGATTGGGCGAACGGCGGGGGCAGATCGCGGCCTCGCTGTCGGGCGGCGAGCAGCAGATGCTGGCCATTGGCCGCGCGCTGATGACCAACCCGCGCCTGTTGATCCTCGATGAAGCGACGGAAGGACTGGCCCCCGTGATCCGACAGGAAATTTGGGCCGTGATTTCGCGGCTCAAGGCGGAAACCGGGCTGGCGATCCTCGTTATCGACAAATCGCTGAAGGAACTGGGCACGGTCGCCGATACCGGGGTGATCATCGAAAAGGGCGTGACCGTCTGGTCCGGTCCTTTCGCCACGCTCGACCGCGCCACAACCGACCGGTTCCTGGGGGTCTGAGGCGATGGCGTTTTCCTTCCCGCAAAAGGTGCTGTTCAAGCATTGCGACCCGGCCGGGATCGTCTTTTATCCCCGTTATTTCGAGATGATCAACGATTGTGTCGAGGCGTTCTTTGCCGAGGCCATGGGCTGGCCATTCGAAGAAATCCTGACTTCCAAAGGCATCCCGACCGCAGAAATTTCCACGCGATTTCAATCCCCAAGCCACCATGGCGACCACTTGACCCTGTCCCTGTCCGTCACCCGCGTCGGGGGCCGCTCTGTCGGGCTGGCCGTGGTTGCGCGGGCGGGAGACGAAACCCGGTTCACCGCCGCCTCCACCCTCGTTCTGGTGGATGGCGCGGGCCGCCCGACGGCGTGGCCCGATACGATCCGACAGAAATTCCTTTCCCTTCAGGAGGGCCCCGACCATGCCCCATAAAACCATCCATCCGGAAAATTGGCCGACACCCAAGGGCTACGCCAATGGCATCCTCGCCTCGAACGGCACACTGTTCATCGGCGGTCAGATTGGCTGGGACGCTGAGCAGAATTTCGTCTCGGACACGTTCCTTGGCCAGATGGAACAGGCGTTGAAAAACATCCGCGAGGTGGTGGAGGCGGCTGGTGGCACGCCCGAGGACATCGTGCGACTGACTTGGTATGTCACTGATAAAAAAGACTATCTTGACCACCAGACCGAGGTAGGTGCCGCCTATCGCCGGGTTCTGGGGCGCCACTTCCCGGCGATGGCAATGGTGGTTGTCAGCGGCCTTGTCGAGAACGAAGCATTGGTCGAGATCGAGGCCACAGCGGTGATCGGCTAAACCCGTCGGGCGGCGGGAATCGCTTGATCAAACCGGGATGACGCGGCTTGCTGTTGTCATGCGGATTGTCAGTTTCAACATCCAGAATCTGCGGCTGCGCCACCCGGACGGCGTGGCGCGGCTGGACGGGGCGCGGGACCGCGATGAGGTTGGCGAGCCCGAGACGCTCGACGCCGCCGACCGCCGCCTTGCCGCCGCACTGCTGGCCACATCAGACGCGGACCTTGTTGTTTTACAAGAGGTTTTCGACAGCGAAACGCTGGACTGGTTCAACAGGCACGTGCTGCCAAAGGCGGGTTTGAGGCCCTACCCGTACGCGGTTTGCCTGCCGGGAAATGACGGGCGAGGCCTTGATATCGCGGTGCTGTCCCGGCGCGCGGTGCGGGTCACGAGCCATGCAGCACTGACCGAAGCAGAGCTTGGGGTGCGGTCGGATACGCCAGATTTGCCCGTGTTCCGGCGCGATTGCGTTGAGATCGAAATTGGCCAAATCATTGTTTTTGCATGTCATTTCAAGGCCCCCCATCCCGACCCGAGCGCCGCGTGGCCGGTGCGGCGGTTGGAGGCGGCGGCGGTGCGGGCCTTGGTCGAACGACGGTTTTCCCAGCCGGAACAAGGGCTTTGGTTGATCCTTGGCGACCTGAATGAGCCGTGGGACGCCGACGCGACCCCGGCCATTGCACCGCTGCTGCCGCCCTTTAGTGTCGACCTGATGGCGCGATTGCCAGAGTCAGACCGGTGGACATATTATGATTTCCATTCAGATAGATACGGACAACCGGACGCGCTGCTGGCCGCGCCTGCGCTGGCCACGCGCTGGCCGGACTCGGTGCCGGTCGTGCTGCGGTCCGGCCTTGGGTTTGAGGCCACGCGCCACCGGGCCGGGCATTTGCCGGGGGTCGGGAGGCATCGCCCCCATGCCTCGGATCACGCGGCGTTGCTGCTGTCCCTGCCCGGCGCCTGAGACCGAGGAAACCGACGCGCATGTCGGTTCTTTCCGACAGCTTTGTCGGAAACCCGTTAACAAATGGGGCCTTGATCCCTGTCATATTCCTGTTCGCTGCACCGTGGCATTATCGCTGCAACTGCGAAACAGACCGACCCCACCATGACCCAATCCAAGACCGCCACCGGCCACCACTATGACACGTTGGATCGCGCGACGCGGGCCGCGATGGCGCGGATGACCTCGGGCGTGTCCTTGCACGCGGCGGCGGCGGCGTGGATGGATTGGAGCCTGCATCTGTCGCGCGCACCGGGACGGCAACTGGAGCTGGCAGAGCGCGCCCGCGACAGCTGGACTCGCCTGATGATGGGCGGGCTTTTGCCCGAGGATGGCGGTGACGGGCTGGGATCGGCCTTTGCGCCGGAGGAGGGCGACCATCGGTTTCAGCACGACGGCTGGCACAGGCCCCCGTTTCGCCAGTGGAAGGAGAGCTATCTGGCGACCGAGCAATTCTGGGACGACGCCACCAAGAACCTGCGCGGGATGCGTCCGCAATCGGGCGACCGCGTGGGCTTCATGATCCGGCAGATGCTGGACGCGGCCTCGCCTTCGAACGTCTCGTTCCTGAACCCGGAGGTGATCGAACGAACGCGCGAGACGATGGGCGGCAACCTGATGCACGGGGCCAAGGCACTGGCCGAGGACACGGCCTATGCGCTGGCCGACCAGCCCCACCCCACCCAAAGCGCCTATCAGGTGGGCGAGACGATCGCCTGCACGGGCGGAACGGTGGTCTTTCGAAATGACCTGCTCGAACTGATCCAGTACGCGCCCACGACCGACACCGTGCGGCCAGAGCCGATCCTGATCGTGCCGGCGTGGATCATGAAATACTATATTCTCGATCTCAGCCCGGAAAATTCGCTGATCAAGCATCTGGTCGATCAGGGGTTCACCGTTTTCGCCATTTCGTGGACCAACCCGGACGAAACGCTGCGCGATGTCAGCCTTGATGACTACCGGCGCAAGGGCGTGATGCAGGCGCTGGACGCGGTGAGTGCAATTGTTCCCGAGCAGAAGGTTCATGCCTGCGGCTATTGCCTTGGCGGCACCATCCTGTCGGTCGCGGCGGCGACGATGGCACGCGAGGGCGATGACCGGCTGGCGTCAATCACGCTGTTGGCGGCGCAGACCGATTTCACCGAAGCGGGCGAGCTGTTGCTGTTCCTCGACGACAGCCAAGTGGCCTATCTCGAAGACATGATGTGGGATCAGGGCTATCTGGATCGGGCGCAGATGGCGGGGGCGTTCCGAAGCCTGCGGGCCGAAGACCTGATCTGGCAACACGCCGTGCATCGCTACCTGTTGGGCGACGATGACCCGGACGCGGATATTCTGGCATGGAACGCCGACGCGACACGGATGCCCGCGCGGATGCATTCGGAATACCTGCGCGGGCTGTTTCTGGAAAACCGGCTGACTTCGGGGCGGTTTTCCGTCGATGGGCGGGTCATTGCGCTGAAGGACATCACCGCGCCGCTCTTCGTGCTGGGGACCGAGCAGGACCACATCGCGCCGTGGCATTCGGTCTACAAGGCCAAGCTGTTCACCGATAACGACATGCGGTTCTGCCTGACATCGGGCGGGCATAATGGCGGCATCCTGAGCGCGCCGGGCAAGAAACACCGGCATTTCCGGCTGGGGCACCGGCTGCCGGGGGCGTTGTATATGGACCCGAAAACATGGCTGGCGCAGCATGACCCGCAGCAGGGATCGTGGTGGGAGCCCTGGTTTGCGTGGCTGGCCGAGAAAAGCGGTGCGCCGGTCGCGCCGCCGAAGATGGGGGCCAAGGGCTATCGCGCGATTTGCGACGCGCCGGGCACATATGTGTTCCAGCAATGAAAAGGCCGCCCGGTTGGGGCAGCCCTCGCAGCCAGAGCGCGCCGGACAAACGTGGAAACCGGTCTTGCGCCCCTGCGACATGCGACATCAGTAGGTTTGGGCGTGTCGCGTTCCTTTGCGGTCACTCTGCCCATTGCCAGGGCCGGGTGAATTCGCCCAGAACATCGGACACCTTGGCCTCGTCCACCTCGCCGGTCTTTTTGATGTGGGCGACAAGGCCCAGCTTCTTGCTTTCGACCACCTCGACCACTTCGGCGGCAAGGCCTGCCTCGGCAAGCGCCGCGTTGTAGATGCGGGTGATCGCCTTTTTGCGCAGGGCCGGTTTGAAGACCTTGCCGACAGCGGTCTTGGGCAGTTCGTCCATGATCTCGATAAATTTGGGACGGGCCGCGCGTTCATGGACGTGTTCGTCGCAATGCTCTTTCAGCTCCTTGATCGAAACCTCGGCCCCGTCGACCAGTTCGACATAGACGCACGGAAGCTCGCCCGCGAAGGCATCGGGCTGGCCGATCGCACCCGCAAAGGCCACGGCGGGGTGGCTGGCCAGTGCCTCTTCGATCTCGGCGGGGTCGATGTTGTGGCCGCCGCGAATGATCAGATCCTTGGCGCGGCCGGTGATCCAGAGGTAGCCATCGGGGTCGATGCGGCCCAGATCGCCCGTGCGCAGGTAGATGTCATCGTGGAAGAGGTCGATATTCTTGTCGCTCTCGGTGTAGGTCGAGCCTTCGAAGACGCCGGGGTTGTCAATGCAAATCTCGCCCACCTCGTCGGTGCCACATTGCACGACGCCCTCGGGGGTGTGCTTGAGAATGCGCACCTCGGTGTGGGGGAAGGGCACGCCCACCGAGCCGATCTTCTTTTCGCCCTCGACCGGGTTGCAAGAGACGAGGCAGGTCGCCTCGGTCAGGCCATAGCCTTCGATCAGGGTCACGCCCGTGGCCTTTTCGAAGCGGCGGAACAATTCGACGGGCAAGGGCGAAGAGCCGGAAAAGGCGGTTTTCACAGTGGAGATATCGGCGTCGACCTTGCGCTGCATCATCGCGGAAATCGCCGTGGGCACGGTGATGATGAAGGTAATTTTCCAGCGTTCGACCAGCTTCCAGAAATTGTCGAACACGCCCTCGCCGCGATAGCCCTGCGGTGTCGGGAAGACCACATGCGCGCCCGAGGCGACGGCGGCCATCAGGATTACATGGCAGGCGAAGACATGAAACAGCGGCAGCGGACACATGATATTGTCCTGCTCGCTGAACAGCAGCGTGTCCCCGAGCCAGCCATTGTAGATCATGCCCGAATATTTGTGCTGCGCGACCTTGGGCATTCCAGTGGTGCCGCCGGTGTGGAAATAGGCTGCAACGCGGTCTTTCCTGGGATCTTCGAAGGTCAGCCGGTCGGCGGGCTGTTTCGCCATCTCGGCAGAGAAGCTGAGCACACGGGCGTGGTGGCTGGCTTCGACCTTGGGCCGCAGGAACGGCACGATCCAGCTTTTGGGCGGGGTAAGGTAGCGCAGCAGATCGACCTCGAGCACCGTCTTGACGTTGGGGGCATAGCCCACGGCCTCGGCCACCTTTTGTGCGACGTCGGTCTTGGGAAAGGCCTTGAGCGTGACCACCACCTTGGCCCCGGTTTCGCGCAGGATGGCACTGATCTGTTCGGGCTCGAGAAGCGGGTTGATCGGGGCGGCGATGCCCGCCACGCAGCCGCCCAGAAGGGTGACCACCGTCTCATTGCAGTTGGGCAGGATATAGGCGACGGTATCGGTTTCGCCCACACCGAGCGCGCGAAAGAGGTTGGCGGCCTGGGTAACCTTGCCGTGCAGCTGGGTCCAGGTCAGCGTTTCGGCCTTGTCGGTCGGGCCGGAAAAGAGCTGATAGCTGATCGCGTTCATCTGCCCGACGCGATCGCGCGTCTTGCCCAGCAATTCGTAGATCGTGGCTGCGGGCTGGCTATCGGGCCAAGGGTTTTCCCGCTCGATCGTCTTGACGTCCGCGAGATTTGCAAACCGCGTCATTCCGCATCCTCCCCATGCATCCTGCGACGGCCCGTCGCCGGTTTCGCGCGGGCCATTCGTTCGTTGGCGGACAGGATGCAGGCAAGGACGTGCATCTGGCAAGCGTAACGCAACGCAAAGGGCTGGCATCGCGGTGTTGTGACGAAGGGTCACTTGCCCAAATGCGCGCCTTCGGGGGCTATTCGGCGGCCAGACCTTCGGTGAATTGCAGCCGCGCCAGACGGGCATACAGGCCGTCGCCCGCCACCAGTTCTTCATGCGTGCCTTCGGCGACGATGCGGCCCTCTTCGAAGACCACGATCCTGTCGGCCTTTTTCACGGTGGCCAGACGGTGCGCGACGATCAGCGTGGTGCGGTCGGCGGACAGATCGGCCACCGCCTGTTGCACCAGCCGCTCGCTTTCGGCGTCCAGCGCGCTGGTGGCCTCGTCCAGCAACAAGACCGGCGCGTCGCGCAGGATGGCGCGGGCGATGGCGATGCGTTGCTTCTGGCCGCCCGACAGCATGATCCCGCGTTCTCCGACATAGGTGTCATAGCCATCTGGCAGGGCCGACAGGAAGCCATGCGCGGCGGCGGCGCGGGCGGCGGCCTCGACCTCGGCATCGCTGGCATCGGGGCGACCGAAACGGATGTTGTCGCGCGCGGACGCGGCGAAGATCACCGGGTCTTGCGGCACCATGGCAATGGATTGGCGGAACGCGGCGCGCGACAGGTCGCGCAGGTCGGTGCCATCCAGCGTCACCCGGCCCGAGGCAGGGTCGTAGAACCGCAGGAGCAGTTGGAAGATGGTGGATTTGCCCGCACCCGACGGGCCGACAAGGGCCACGGTTTCGCCCGGTTGCACGGTCAGCGTCACGCCATCGAGCGCTTGTTGATCGGGACGGGTGGGATAGGTGAAGCGCACATCCTCGAAGGCGATGGCGCCCTTGCCCGCCATCGGCAGGGCGGCGGGGGTGGCGGGGTCGGCAACGCTGTCTCTGCCGGTCAACAGCTCGACCAGACGTTCGGTGGCACCTGCCGCGCGCTGCAATTCACCCCAGATTTCCGACAGCGCGCCCACGGCGCCCGCGGTCATGATCGCGTAGATCAGGAACTGGATCAGCTCTCCGATGCTCATATCGGCACCGCGCACGTCGCGCGCGCCAACCCATAGCACGCCGACCACGCCCGAGAAGATCAGCGAGATCACGATCATGGTCATGATCGCGCGGGTGCGGATGCGGGTCTTGGCGGCGTCGAAGCTCTGCTCGGTCACCTCGTCAAACTGATGCGCCGTGGCGCGTTCGTTGGTGAAGGCCTGCACCGTCTGCACAGACAACAGCGCCTCGGACGCCTTGCCCGAGCTTTCCGCGATCCAGTCCTGGTTCTTGCGGGACAGCGCGCGCAGGCGGCGCCCCAGAACGACGATGGGCACAATCACCACCGGCACGATCAACAGCACCAGCCCGGTCAGCTTGGGTGAGGAAAAGAGCATCATCCCCAGCCCGCCGAGGAAGATCAACGAGTTGCGCAGCGCAATCGAGATCGACGAACTGATGACCGAGAGGATCAGCGTGGTGTCGGTGGTGATGCGGCTCAGCACCTCGCCGGTCATGATCCGCTCGAAAAAGGCCGGGCTCATCGAGATCATGCGCGCGAACACGGCCTTGCGGATGTCGGCGATGACCCGTTCACCAAGGCGGGTGACGAGGTAATAGCGCAGGCCGGACCCGACCGCGAGCAACGTGGCCAGCACGAGCGCCGCAAGGAAATACTTGTCGAGCAGGCGCACGGTCTCGGACTCGAACCCATCCACGACCCGGCGCACCGCCAACGGAATCGAGAGCGAGACCGAGGCCGTCAGGACAAGGGCCACCAGCGCCGCGACCAGCATCCCGCGATAGGGCCGAACGAAGGGCCAAAGGGCACCGAGCGAGCCGATCTTGCGCGACTTTTCGCGGTCCTGTTCCGATACCGGTGCTTGCGCGGTGTGCTGGCTGTCGGCCATGAGAGTCCCCGGTGCTGTTAGCGGTGCCAGATTGGATAGCGCCCGACCGAAGACGGCACAAGGCCCCGGCCTGATGCAAAAGCGCGCGGGGGTTTCGGCGGGTCAGCCGCGGCGGCGATGCAACAGCAGTTGCGCGGTGCTGGACGCAAGGAAAAGCAGGGCCGCGACACAGACGATGGAGGGGCCGGTGGGCGTGTCATAATGCAGCGAGGCCTGCAAGCCACCGATCACAGAAAGCGCGCCGATCAGCGCCGCCGCGAGGGCCATTCGCTCGGGCGTGTTGGCAAAGGCACGCGCGGTGGCGGCGGGCACGATCAGCAGCGCCGCGATCAGCAGCGCGCCCACGACCTTGATCGCCACGGCCACAACAAGGGCAAGGGCGAGGGTCAGAACCAGTTGCTCGCGCCGCGGGTCGATCCCGGCGGCATGGGCGAGGTCGGGGTTGAGCGTGGCCGTCAGGAGCGCCGACCAGCGCCACCAGAGAAGGACGAGCACAAGGGCCGCGCCGCCCCAGACCACGGCAAGGTCGGCGCGCGTGACGGCAAGGATATCGCCGAACAGATAGGCCATCAGGTCAACGCGCACGCCATGCAGGAACGACACCGCGACAAGGCCGAAGGCGAGCGCCGAATGGGCCAGCACCCCCAGGAGCGTGTCCATGGCAAAGCCCCGGTTCGACAGGGTCGAAACCGTCAGCGCCATGACCAGCGACACCACCAGCACGCCGCCGAAGACCGAGGTCTGGAAGGCCAGCGCCAGCGCCACGCCGAGGATCGCGGCATGGGCCGTGGCGTCGCCGAAATAGGCCATCCGGCGCCAGACCACGAAACAGCCCAAAGGCGCGGCAGCGAGCACGAGGCCGATCCCGGCCAGCGCGGCGCGGATCAGGAAATCGTCGAGCAGGGTCATTCCGCCGCCTCCCCGTGGTCGTGGTGGGTGTGGTCGTGGTCGTGTCCATGGTCGTGGCTGTGGCTGTGTTCATGCCGGTAGAGCGCCAGTGCCCCCCCTGTTCCGGTGCCGAAAAGGGCGCGGTATTCGGGGGCAGAGGCGACATGCTCGGGCTCGCCCTGACAGCAGATATGGCCGTTGAGGCAGACCACCCGGTCGGACGCGGCCATGACCACGTGCAATTCATGGCTGACCATCAGCACGGCGCAACCCAAGTGGTCCCGGACCTCGGCGATTTTCTGGTAGAACGCGGCGGAGCCCGGCTGGTCGAGGCCTTGCGTCGCCTCGTCAAGGATCAGCAGATCGGGTTTGCCGAGCAGGGCGCGGGCCAGCAGCACCCGCTGGAACTGTCCGCCGGAAAGGCCCGCCATCTGGCGTGCCGTCAAGGCCCCTGCCCCGGCCTCGTCAAGCGCCGCCACCGCCTCGGCGTTGCTGACGCGCACGGGCAGGTCGAGAAAGCGGCGCACGGTCATCGGCAGGGTCGGGTCGATATGCAGCTTTTGCGGCACGTAGCCGATGCGCAAACCGGTCTTGTGCGTCACCCGGCCCGCGGTCGGGCGCAGCGCCCCGATGATGGCGCGCAGCAGCGTGGATTTGCCCGAGCCGTTGGGACCGACGATGGTGACGATCTCGCCCCGGTCGATGGTGAAATCGACATGGTGCAGGACGGTGTTGCCGCCAAGACGGACGCTCAGGCCCGTTATGCTGACAAGGCTCATGCCGCGTCCTTCTTCTGGCAGTTGGGGCAGACGCCCTCGGCCTCGGTCACGGTGCGCTCGATCCGGAAGCCGGTTTCGGCCGCGACCCGGTTGAGGTTGCCCTTGTCGGGTTCGGCCATGCCCTCGGCCACCGAATTGCAGATCCGGCAGATCAGGAAGACCGGCGCATGGGTTTCGCCGGGATGGGTGCAGGCGACGAAGGCATTGAGACGCTCGATCTTGTGCGCGAAGCGGTGGCGCGTCAGGAAATCGAGCGCCCGATAGGCGACCGGCGGCTGCGAGCCGAGGCCCTCGTCGCGCAAGCGGTCAAGGATTTCATAGGCGCCGAGAGCGCGGTGTTCTTCCAACAGGATTTCAAGCACGCGGCGGCGCACCGGGGTCAGCTTCAGGCCCTCTTCGGCGCAATAGGCCTCGACCGCCTCGAGCCCGCCATGTCGGCAGGCGCTGTGGTCATGTCTGTCGAATCCGATCGTATCCATCTGCGGCCTCATGGAAAATTCGCCTCTTGATACGTGATACTATTACAGGTATCAAGCCGATAGAAACGTTATACTGTAACATATGAGGTTCCCATGCGCCTGCCCCTGACCGCCCTGCCCTTGCTGCTGGCCACCCCCGCCTTTGCCGATTTGCCCCGCGTCGCCACCGACATCGCACCGGTGCACAGCCTTGTCGCGCAGGTGATGGTGGGCGTGGGCGTGCCCGACCTGATCGTCGACCCCGGCGCCTCGCCACATGGCTATGCGCTGCGCCCTTCGCAGGCGCGCGACCTGTCGCAGGCCGACGCGGTGTTCATGGTGTCCCACGCGCTGACCCCGTGGCTGGAAGGCCCGGTCGACAGCCTCGCCGGGGACGCGCTGGTGGTGGAATTGCTGGACGCGCCCGGCGTGAACGAATTGATGTATCGCGACCAGATTGCCTTTGGCGAGGACGATCATGGCGCGCAAGATACGCATGATGACCACGCCGCGGCGGACGCGCATGATGACCACGACCACGCCCACGAGGGGGTCGATGCCCATGCGTGGCTGGACCCGGAAAACGCGCGGGTCTGGGTGCAGGTGATCGCCGAGGATCTGTCGTCCATGGACCCGGACCACGCCGACACCTATCGCGCCAATGCCGCAGAGGCCGAGGCCCGTCTGGCAGACCTGCAACAAGATATCGCAGTCCGGATGGCGCCGCTGGCCGATGTGCCGTTCATCACCTTTCACGACGCCTACCAGTATTTCGAGCACCGCTTCGGGCTGTCGGGGGTCGGGGCAATTTCCCTCGGCGACGCCAGCGCGCCCTCTGCCGCGCGCATTGCCGAGATCCGCGAGCTGGTGACCGACCGCAACGTCGTTTGCGTCTTTTCAGAGCCGCAGTTCAACCCGGCACTGGTCGAGACCGTGGCCAGCAGCAGCGGCCTGTCCACCGGCGTGATCGACCCGGTCGGTGCGTCGGTCACGCCCGGCCCGGATTTCTACGCGGAGTTTCTGGAAAATGTCGCCGATGCCTTTCAGGACTGCCTGTCACCCTCGTAAGGGGCGGCCATGGGCGGCGATCCGTGGGAAAGGATTGGAGCGGGCGACGGGAATCGAACCCGTATCATCAGCTTGGAAGGCTGAGGTCTTACCATTACACAACGCCCGCTCGGCGTGGTTCGACTTATTGGATGGGGTTGCTGGCGTCAAGTATCTGCCGGGCGACCAACCGGGATTTTCAGCGGCCAACCGCAGGCTTGCCCTGTGAAAGCGTGTCGCCGGTACCGCCCGCGGGCGACACGCGCCAACCCCTTGATATCGCGCGGTCGAGGGCGGCCTAGACCCGCGCCTTTTCGAACGCTTCCCAAGCCTGCTGGAACGCCTCGAAATCAAAGCCCTCTTGTCGCGCCGGGCCCAGGACCAGCCTTTCGGTGTCCAGCAACGTCCGGATTGCCGCGGCAAGCGCGGGCAGCACGTCCCGGGGAACGACCAGCGCGCCATGGCGGTCGGCGTGGACCAGATCGCCGGGGGAAATGCGCAGGCCGAAAATTTCGACCGGGCAGTCGATGGCGCGGACATGGACGAAGCCGTGGCTTGGCCCGATCGAGCCCGCGATCACCGGGAAGCCCTTTGGCAGGTCGCCAAGGTCGCGCATGACACCGTTGGTCAGGGCGCCCGACAGGCCGAAGCCCTTGTGCACGGTGGTGTTGATCTCACCCCAGTACGCGCCGATTGCATGAGGAAAATCAACGTCTTCCACGACCGCGATGGCGGGATCCGGAGACTCGGCCATGTAGCGGTAATAGGCCATGCGGCGCGCGCGCACGGCGTCGGCGGGATCGGTGGGCGGGGCAACGGCGGCGATCTGGGCGGTGCGGGCATAGCCGACGATGGCGCCCTCTTCCGGGGCCGATGCCAGCATCGTGCCACGCGTGAAGGCATCGAAGCCGCGTTTGCCTTGCACGACCTCGATGGCGTTGCAGACGGTGGGGGTATCGACCGTGCGGAGCAGGTCCAGAAGCGTGCTGTTCATCAATCCTCCAACCAGCGGGTCAAGGCCGCCGTGGTGCGTTCGGGGTGGTCCAGTGTGGGCAGGTGGCCCGCGGTCTCGATGATCTCAAGGCGGCTGTTTTTCAGCAATCCGTGCATCAGCTCATGGCGCTCGACCGGGCAGAGCCTGTCTTGCCGCCCGCACAGGACGAGGGCCGGTCCATCAAAGGCCCGCAGCGTTTCCTGTTGATCGGGGCGATCACGCAAAGCTATGGATTGATTGATAAAAACCTGCGGCCCAAGGTCCATGGCCATGGCCATGCACAGCGCCTCGATCTGGGGTCTGCGGGGGCTGTCAGTGCAATAATTGGGGATCATCGCCTCGGCCATGACCTCTTGCAGGCGGCCGGCGCGGACGGCCTCGATCTGGGGCGCGCGGCGGGCCTTGACCGCATCCAGTTCGGCGCGGGGATTGGTGTCGAGCAGCGCCAGACGTGCCACCCGGTCGGGGGCCTGGCGCAGGATTTCCATGGCCAGAATACCCCCCATGGAAAGGCCCGCCAAGGCAAAGCGGGGCGGCGCCACGGCAAGGATTCCCCTCGCCAATTGCCCCATGCTGGCAGCGTTTCCGAGGGGCATTGTGGTGACGGGGTGGCGGCCGGAGAGGGCGGCGATCTGGGGGGCGAAGAGGCGTGCGTCGCACATCATTCCGGGGAGGAAAACAATGGGTGTCATGCTGCGTCCTCGGTCGAAAAGGAGGGGGTGCCCTGCGTACACCCCCTGTACACCCCCCGTACACCCCGCGTGCAGACAAAACGGCATTTGCGCGGGCGCGGGAGCGGCGTCGGAGCGGCCCTTGACGACGGCCGCCCCGGTCGGGTCAGGCCCCGGACCAACTGGGGCCAGCGGGGTCTTGGGTGGCGGTAATGCGATAGAGCGCGGCTTCGCCGGTCATCGCGGGCACGACGCTGTGGGCGAGGTGCTCGGGCACCGACATGGTGTCGCCTGGGGCGAGCGTCGCGCTGCCTCCGTCCCAGTCCACCCGCCAGTGGCCCTTGACCGGCATCAGAACGGTCGGGCGATCCTGCGCGGCCTTGGCGGGCGTGGCCGAGGCGCGGGTGAGGAAATCGACCTCGAAGCCCGGCTTGTCCTGAAGCAGCCCGGTTTCGCCGATCACGGTGCAGGGGCTGCGGTCGGCAAGCGCCACCATGTCCCAATAGCGCGCAACGTGGTTGGGCAGCACCTCTGCCGTGGTGGGTTCGGGGCGCTTGGCGAGTTCCTCTTCCGTCATCAGGGGCATCGGCTGCACACCCTCGGGCAGGTGTTCGCCCTTCTTGGTGTCGTAGAGCTTGCCGGTTTCGGCCAGCACCAGCCCGTGATCGGCGGCGTCCTCGATCACCTGCGGGGCCCACATGACGCCGCCGCCAGCATCGTCGCCGCCGAGGATTGCCATGATCATCCCGTAATCGGTGCCGATATTTTCAAACCCCCGGAACACGCCAGTGGGGATGTTGAAGATGTCGCCGGGTTCCAGCACGACCTCGCCCGCCGTGCCCCAGCGGCCCCAGAAGAAGCGCCAGCGCCCGGAGAGGACGAAGAACGCCTCTGCGGTTCGGTGATCGTGCAGCGAGTTGCGGCATTTGGGCGGCTGGCCCGCCGCCCCGATGTTGAAGCCGTGCGGGATGGTGATGTGGACGTGCTGGTCGGGGCTTTCCGACACGCCGCCGCCGATGATGGTAAAGTTTTCCTTCTGGTCGCTGCCCGGCGTGTGGGCGTCGATGAAGGCGGTCTTGCAGGGGTGCAGGTCGCCATAGCGAACGATGCGGGCGTCCATGTCTTGCGGGGTCATTTGATGTGTCCTTGGTGTGGAACTGCGGTTGGGGTGATTGGGCCGGGATCAGCCCGCCCCCGGTGGCCGCAGGTTCAGGCGCCGCGCACGGCGGGACGCGAAGTAGCCATGAAGGCGTGTCAGCGCTTTGGAGGGGTGGAGGCCGTGGACCTCGCGGCGCGGGACAAAGGCCAACGGCCGCCGCGCATCGCCGGGCCGCCCCCCGGCACGGCGATTTGGCTGCCACCGGCGCACCGCCCCAATCACTCGCGGACGTGGCCACAATAAACCGCCTCGCTCCAGCGCCCGATCGCCGCACCGCGGCCCGCCGACGCACAGCTGGCTCACTGATGGGGCGGCGCAGCGCCGGGTATCGCGCAAAGTGGTCACTCAGACCTCGCCTGTTTGCAGCAGGATCTGTTTCCAGATCGCGGTTTCGTCGAAGATCGTGTATTCGCGGCGCAGGCCCCATGGCCCGAATTCCGCGTGGGTCATGCCCATGATATGCACGCGCTTGGCCGTCGGGGTGCCGAAGCTGCCCCAGCCATCGTGCAGCCCGTCGAGCGACCAGCGGATCGCGGCGCGGGGCGGCATCAGATTGTCCTCACGCCCGATCTGGTGGTGGATCGTGAAGGTGGCCGAGGGGAAAGAAGCCCGCAGACCGAGCCAGAAGTCATCCACGCCGCCATGGCTCTGCCTTGTCACGCCACCGGGATATTCGCCGATCACCGCGCGGTCGTATTCCGTGGGAATGACCGCGAAATCGGCATTCATCATCCGGGTCAGGATATCGGCGTAACGCTGGCCCCACTCATTGTCATTGCCCCGGCCCGCATAGGGCCCCTGCACATCATTCTCGGGCAGGTAGGGTTGGATGCACGTTTCCGGCCCGCCCTCGCGCGCGATCAGGTCGCGGGCATATTCCCTGGGGGTCCACCCCAGTTGCCGCACGATGGCGCCCTGATCGCGGACCAGCCATTCATCGGTGATCCGGTTGGCGCGGGCATAGCAGTCGGCGATGATGCGATAATGCAGGGTCTTGCCGGTGGCCTTGCCATAGACGCCGTCATGGGTGTGGGTCGCGGTGGAATGCAGGCGATGAGAGCTGAGATACCCGTCATCATTGCCCTCGCACCATATCACGTCCTCGCCATACAGCGTCCGGTCGGGAAACTCTGCCAGTGTCGCCATGGTGGCGGCGACCACGTTCTGGTTGCCGATAACGATAGAGCCGGGCGAGCGTACCGGCATGTCGGCGCCGTAGTAGTGGTCAAGCGTGGCGATGCCGCGATCTTCCCAGATCTCCTTGGTGATGCCGATGATGTAGTCGGGAAAATCTTTCCACTTGGGGTCGAAGCCCTTCATTTTGTCCATCCTTCAGGAAGTCGTGCCGAGCCGCGCACCATCAACGGCCCGTCAATGGCCACGCGGCGCGGCGGGGCCGACGGGGTTTCGATCCGGGCCAACATGGTGCGCACGGTCTCATCGACCATGCGGTTGGCGGGCTGACGCACGGTGGTCAGGTTGTAGCTGGGCCATGCGGCGATGGTGACGTCGTCATAGCCTACGACAGACACGTCACCGGGCACCGACAGCCCGAGGTCGAAGCGTAGAACGTCCATCACCGCAAACGCCATGTGATCGTTGGCGACGAACACGGCATCGGGCCGGTCGGGGCGGGTAAAGAGATCGCGCGCCGCCGCCTGCGCCTGATCGGCATGGAAATTCCCGACGGCGCGGGCGTGCAGCGACAATCCCGCCTCGGCCAGCCCGTCGAGGAAGCCCCGTTCGCGGTCGCGTTGGGTCGAGGCGCCCTCCCACCCCGCGATATGGGCGACCTTGCGGTGACCGCCCTGGGCGAGAAACCGCGCCAGCTTGCGCCCGCCCGCCACGTTGTCAGAGGCGACCCCGGCCAGCGTTTCGTCATCCTGCAAGCGGTTGAACAGCACCACGGGCACGCCCGCCGCCTCGCAGCGCAGGGTGATGTCCGACGACATGGCGACCGAGGCCATGATGATCCCGTCGACCTGGTAGTCGAGGATTTCGGACACCACGTCGTCGATATTGCCCGCCGTCTGCGAGGCCATGAAGATCAGGACGTGGTAGCCCTGTGCCTGCAACGCGGTCGAGAGCTTTTCCAGCACCTCGGGGTAGAAATGGTTTTCGAGATAGGCAACGACGAGGCCGATCATCCGCGAACGCCCGGTGATCATCGCGCGGGCCAGCACGTTGGGGCGATAACCCAGTTCCAGCGCAGCCTTCTTTACCTTGTCGGCGGTCTTGGCGGAGACCGAGGCACCGGGGGTGAACACACGCGATACCGCGCTTTGGGAGACGCCGGCCCGTTCGGCCACTTGCAGGGATGTCACTTTCTCCGCCATCAGTCCGCCGTCCAGCCCCCGTCCACCATCAGCGCGGTGCCGGTGATCAGGGCCGAGGCATCGGCGGCGAGGAACACGACCGCGCCCATGATGTCCTCGACCTCGCCGGGGCGGCCGAGCTTGATCTTTTCCTTGATCCATTCCGCGCGGTCGGGATCGTCGAAGGTGGCTTGCGTCAGCGGGGTCAGGATGAAGGTGGGGCAGATCGTGTTGACTCGGATCTGCTTCGGCCCCCATTCGATCGCCATGGATTTGGTAAAGCCTTCCACCGCGTGCTTGGTGGCAGAATAGACCGCGCGGTCGATCCCGCCCACATGCGCCATCTGGCTGGAAATGTTGATCAGCGTGCCGGGTTTGCCTGCCGCCGCCAGCCCCTTGGCCACGGCGCGGGTCAGGAAATAGGCCCCCTTGATGTTGAGGGTGCTGACCGCGTCGAAATCGGCCTCGGTCGTGTCGAGCGCGGGCGCATGGCGGGCCATCCCGGCAGAGTTGACGAGGATGTCGAAGGGGCCATGGTCGGCAACGGCGGCCTCGGTCGCGGCCACGTCGGACACGTCCATCGCCAGTGCTTCGGCGCTGTGGCCCCCGGCGTGCAGATCGGCGACCAGCCCGGCCAGCTTGTCGGCAGAGCGCGCGGCGACGACCACATGGGCCCCGGCCGCGGCCAGCGCGGCGGCGCAGGCCAGACCGATGCCGGACGAGGCCCCTGCGACCAGAGCGCGTTTGCCGTCGAGGCGGAAGGAGGGGGTCTTGGGCAGGGTCATGCAGCTCTCCAGTCCGGTTCGGGGATTGCGCCGGGAACCCGCGCCTTGTTGAATTCGCGCATCCTTGCCAGCACGTCGACCCCAAGCTGCCGGTAGGCGTCGAGAATGTCCACGAGCACCCAGTTTTCCCGGATCAGGCCCTCTTCCAGCCGCCAGAAGTCGAGGCTGCGCAGCAGGATCTCGGCCCCCGTGGGGGCGACCCCCATCCAGCCGTCGCCCGACAGCGTAAGCCGCATGTTGGGCCAGCCGGTTTCGCAGACATAATCGCCCTCGCCCACCCAGTGGGACAGAAGATCGCCCATGGCGTCGAGCTTGCGGTCCGGCATTCCGCGCAGGAACGGCCCCTGGTGCCAGGTGCGGAACCCCGAGATGCCGCGCGCCGTGCCGATGCCTGCGGGCCCATACCAGTTGACCTTCGGGTGCCAGTAGTGGTCGAGCCGCATGACCTCGGGGTTGGGATCGCCGGGGAATTTGCACAGGTCGGTCAGCATGGCGACGACATGGTCGAGCGCCGCCTGCCCGGCGCCTCGCACCGACAGCCCGTCACCCGACATGGGCGAAGGCGTGCACAGATACGCGCCAAGCTGCGGCGCCATCGGCCAGGCGCGGGCCTGCATCATCAGTTCGGGAATATCCCAGATCGCCTGCATCTCGGTGATCTTGCCATCCTCGATCCGGAAGAATTCGTGATAGCGCATATGGGCGAGGTGGCCGGTCGGCGGAATGCCGAGGAAGGGCGCGCGGAAGGTTCCCATGTAATTGCCCATGCAACCGACCCAGTCCTGCCCTTCCGGTGTCGTGCCCGCCATGACGATCATGTCGCGGCGTTCGAGGTCGGGCATGGCCGCCAGCAGTGGCGCATAGGCGGTGTCGTAAAGCGCCGCGCCACCGGTCAGGTCGCCGAACGGGTGGCAGAGATTCACCGCGACATTGGGCGCGATATCCGCCAGCGCCTGCCGCACCGGGCCTTCGGCAAAATCGGCCATCGCCGCCCGAAGCGGGGCAAGTGCGGCCTTCAACTCCTCTTGTCGTGTCATGCTCTTCTTCTTGGTCCAAATACTCCGGGGGGTCGTCGTTGGTGCGCCATTGGTTCAAGCCCAATGACGACGGGGCTGGCCCCCCGCTGCGATCCGTCTGCTGCTATTCCGCCGCCTCGCGATAGGGCGCGCCTTTGCCATAGGGCACGTTCAGCCCACCATAGCGGCGCACGCGGATGTTGCATTGCTCGGCATGGCCCACGAAGCCCTCCAACATACACAGGCGCGAGCCGTATTCCCCCACCATGACGGCGGCCTCGTCGGTCATAACTTTCTGATAGCTGTGGGTCTTGAGAAACTTGCCCACCCAAAGCCCGCCGGTATAACGCCCGGCCTTCCTGGTGGGCAACGTGTGGTTGGTGCCGATCACCTTGTCGCCATTGGCCACGTTGGTGCGCGGCCCGAGGAAGAGCGCGCCGTAGCAGGTCATGTTGTCGAGGAACCAGTCGTCGCGGTCGGTCATGACCTGCACATGTTCCGACGCGATGTCATCGGCCACGGTCAGCATTTCGTCATAGCTGTCGCAAAGGATAACCTCGCCGTAGTCTTCCCAACTTTTGCGGGCGGTGTCCGCGGTGGGCAGGATGGTCAGCAGGCGGTTGATCTCGGACAGGGTCTGGTCGGCCAGCTTGCGCGAATTGGTGACCAGCACGGCGGGAGAGTTGTAGCCGTGTTCGGCCTGACCCAGAAGGTCCGTCGCGCACAGCTCGCCATCCACGGTGTCGTCGGCGATGACCATGGTCTCGGTCGGGCCTGCGAAAAGGTCGATGCCGACGCGGCCGAAAAGCTGGCGCTTGGCTTCTGCCACGAAGGCGTTGCCGGGGCCGACCAGCATGTGAACGGGCTCGATGGATTCGGTGCCGATGGCCATGGCGCCCACGGCCTGAATGCCGCCGAGCACATAGATTTCATGCGCCCCGCCCAGATGCATGGCGGCGATCACGGCGGGGTTGGGTTTGCCCTGCCATGGCGGCGTGCAGGCCACGATGCGCGGCACGCCCGCGACGGATGCCGTGGCCACCGACATATGCGCCGAGGCGACCATGGGAAACTTGCCGCCGGGCACGTAGCAGCCCACGGACTGCACGGGTATGTTCTTGTGCCCCAGGATGACGCCGGGCAGCGTTTCCACCTCGATATCGACCATCGAGGCGCGCTGCGCCTTGGCGAAGTTGACCACCTGTTCCTGTGCGAACTTGATGTCGGCCAGCTCCCGGTCGGTCAATTCGTCGATCAGCGCGTCGATTTCGCCTTGCGACAGCCGGTAGCTGGCGGGTGAATACTTGTCGAATTTTTCGCTGAGCGCGCGCACGGCCGCGTCGCCGCGGGTTTCGATATCGGCCAGCGTCGCCTCGACCACGGCGCGGGTTCTGGCGTCATCCTCGGCCCGTTCGGCTGCGGGTTTGCCACGTTTGAGATAGTTTATCGTCATGTTTTCAGTCCTCGGTTTCCCGCAGCCGCGGGTCAGTCTCTATCCTGCACATATCCCCGCGTCCGGCATGCCCCGGCGCGTCGGGGTGGGTGGGTGGGCGGCGTGCCGGGGCATGGCCGCCCGACCGCGTCATCCTTTCACCGCCCCCGCGGTCAGGCCGCTGACGATCTGGCGCTGGAAGATCATGACCAGCAGGAAGAGCGGCGCGGTGATCGACACGGCGGCGGCCACGGCCTCGACCTGATCGGTCGTCGTCGTCTCGCGGTTGAAATAGCTGGCGATGGCGGGAACCATGGTCTGGTTGGACTGGTCCAGCAGCAGCGAGGTCACCAGAAAGTCGTTATAGGCCAAGAGGAAGCTGAACAGGCCCGTGGTGATGACGCCCGGCCACATCACCGGCATGATGACCCAGCGGAACGCCTGAAAATGGGTGCAGCCATCGACGCGGGCGGCCTCGTCCAGATCATTGGGGATGTTCTGGAAGAAGCTGCGCAGCATCCAGATGGTGAAGGGCTGGTTGATCGACACAAGCACCGCGATCACCGCCCATGGCTGGCCGTAGAGCGTCGGCGCGGCGTCGCCCAGATAGGGGCGCAGGATCTCGGCCGAGTTCACGAAGACCGGCAGGTAGCCCGCGACCAGCACCGAATGGGGCAGTGCGCGAAAGACCAGCGCGAGAATCAGGATCCAGAATGCGAGGTTGGACCCCGACCGGGCCAGCGCAAACCCTGCCAGCGTGCCCACCGTCAGCGAGATGGTAACAACGCCGCCGGTCACGATCAGCGAGTTGATGAAGTTGTGGTAAAAGGCGTTCTCGATCCAGACGGATTGGTAATGGGCGGTCGTGAGGCCCAGAACCGGGTGGCCGAGCGGGCCAAGCAGCGGGTTCAGCACGCCCAACAGCGCGGGCAGGATCACGAAGAACACGACCACGAAGCTGAGCGCATAGCCCACCGATGCGATGACCCAGCCAAAGATCATCTGGCCGCCGGGCGAATAGCTGGACACCATGCGGGGCAGCCAGCGCATCGCCAGCCGAACCGTGCAGACCAGAACCAGCAGGCCAAGCGCGATGTCGAGCAGCGACAGCCCGTTGCCCGCCGCCCGCGTGGCGGGACCGAAGATCACGTCGAGCGGGTTGGCCGCGAAGGCATCGACAGGGGACTTGAAGCTCATCACGCCGATCCAGAAGATCGGGAAAGCGGCAAGCAGGCACCAGAAGGCGAGGAAACCGGCAAAGGTCAGGCGCAGACCGAGGGGCTGGCGCAGGGCGCGGGGCGTCGACATCAGTAGGAGCCTCCCTTGTGGTCACGCCATGTGCGGCGCAAGAGCGGAATGAGTAGAACGACGATCCCCACCATGGTCAGCATGGCCGAGGCCGAGGCGCGTCCGAAGGCGCGGTTTCCGGCATCGTCGGGTTGCAGGAAATCATAGGTCAGCCATTGCAGCGAAATCACGTGCGCCTGGCTGGTGAAGCCGACGATTTCCTCGAACACGCGGTAGGTGTCCATCAGGTGAATGAGCGCGATGAAGATGATCAGCGGCATCAGATGCGGGACGATCACGTAGCGCAGCCGGTCCCACCGGTTGGCGCCGTCGATGATGGCGCTTTCCAACGTGTCCTGATTCACGGTCTGCAGCCCGGCATAGAAGATGACGAAGGCAAAGGGCGCGACGTGCCAGACCCGGAAGAACAGCATCATCAACTCGATCGTCCAGGCCTGCGCGAACATGGCGATGTCGCGGTTCAGCCAATGTTCCAATGCCGTGGTCAGGATGCCGTCCCCGATGAAGAGCCAGCGGATCGAGAGAGCGCCGATCACCGGCGTGATGATGAACGGCAGCAGCGAGACGAAGATGACGGGACCGCGAATGGATTTGGCGGCGTTGTTGACGGCCAGCGCGATGGCCAGCCCCACCCCGATCACCAAGGGCAGGGTGACCAGCGTGAACATCAGCGTGAAACGCAGCGCCGACCAGAAGTTGATCTGCATCAGCGCGCCCCAGTCGAAGCTGGAAATCGCGGCCCATGCGGCCTCGGGGTTCAGGACCCGCTGATAGTTGAGCCATCCCACCCATTCGGTCGTGGTGACGATATGACCGTATTCATCCAGAGCCGGCCGCGTGACCATGGTCGTGGTGCAGGTCTGCGCCAGAAAGCCCGGCGTGCAGGTCTCTTCCTCGATCTGGTCCAGAACCGGTTGCGTCAACTGGAACGAGCCGACGAAGACCGACACCAGCGGGGCGGCGATAAACAGGAACATCAGGAAGACCGAAGGGCCGACAAAGGCCGCGAATGTCTTGAATTTCATGGGCCTGACTCCGAATGGGGTGGGCAGGTGGCGGGGCGCGCGCGCGGTCAGGACCGCACTGGATGCGCCCCGCCCGTCCGTGAGGACATGCGGGCGTGGATTACTCCAGCACGCCCGCTTCCTGTGCGGCGGTGGTGTAGGCGGCCTCGACTGCGGCCAGCGCCTCTTCGGCGGTGGCGCTGCCGGTGAAGAAGGCCGGCAGTTCATTGCCCAGCGCCGTGTGCATCAGGCCCATTTGCGAGGTCGACGGATAGGCCGGCGGTGCGGGCTGGGCCGAGGCGGTGGCGATGGCGCCCTGCGCCAAGCGGCCGGGCTGATAGCCCTCGACCAGCCAGATGGCGGCATCGTTATTGGCTTCGACCATGTCGCTGTCGAGACCCTCCATAGCCACGCGGAAGGCGGCCGCGGCCTCGTCATCCGTGATGTTGGCGGCGATCACGATGCCATCCCACCACAGGGTGGTCGCCGGGGCCGCGCCCGCGACGGCCATCGGGGCGGCGGCGGCATCGACCAGACCGACGACCTGGCTTTCGCCTTCGTCATCCATGGCGCTGCCGCGGCTCGCCCACAGGTTGGCCATGGCAATGCGGCCTTGCTGGAATTGCTGCTGCACATAGGTGGAGTCGGACACCAGGTATTCCGGGTCCATGTAGTCGGTCATCGCCATCATCATGGTCAGCGCGTTGACGCCGGCCTCGGAATTGACATTGGGGGTGCCGTCATCGTTGAGGAACGCCCCGCCATAGCCGAGGAACATGTTGATAAAGTCCTCTGCCAGGTTCCAGCCCGAGGCCATGGTCGCGCCGAGCGGATAATCGACGACGCCCGCGTCCTGAATAACCGCGGCGGCGTCAAGCACCTCGTCCCAAGTGGTGGGCACATCGAGCCCGAGGTCTGCGAAGATGTCCGAGCGATACATCAGGTGCTGCGTGTTCACCATCATGGCCACGGCCATGACCTGCCCGTTGATGCGGATCAGCTGGTTGGGGCTGAGGTTCTGGCCATACATTTCGACCAGGTCATCCAGCGGGCGGATGGTGCCCTGATTGAGCAGCGGAGTCACGGTGCCGTTGGATACGCCGCCGATCTGGTAGAGCGAGGGGTTCGCGGCAAAGGCCTGCGGCTGGACGGTGCGGAATTCCTGGTTAAGTTCCGGTTCGATATTGCCGCATTCCTGCCACGCGGCAGTGACGGCGTTCCATGCCTCGAACCCGGCGGTCAGCGACCGCAGCGGAACAGTGTTTTCAAAGGCACAATCGGCCATCGCCGTGCTGGCGACGGCAGACAAAGCGCCTGCGAGAAGAAGGGTCTTGAGTTTCATCGAATGTCTCCCTGTCGATGAGCGGGTGCAGCTTCGAAGGCCTGCACCCATTTGAGGTTCGGAGCCTTGTCAGCCCTCGAGTCTTGCCCCCGTTTCGTGATGGAACAGGTGGCAGATTTCAGCGGGGATCGAGAACGAGATCCGGTCCCCGATTTCAGCGCGGAAGTCCTTGTGCGCCTTGACAGACACCAGCGCGCCGCCTGCCCGTGCGGTCAGCATGGTGGCGTCGCCCAACAGTTCGATCGTGTAGACCGGCGCGGTGATCTGGCCCTCGGTGGTGCCATCGGCAACGCGGGCATCCTCGGCACGGAAGCCCAGTTGCACAGGGCCGTCGGGGCCGGACAGCCCCTCGATGCGCACGTTCTTGCCGGTGAAGACACCGCCCTCAAGCGCGCCTTGCATCAGGTTCATCGCCGGGCTGCCGATGAAACCCGCGACGAATGTGTTCGCGGGGCGGTCATAGATTTCGGTCGGGGTGCCCACCTGCTGGACCACGCCGCGTTCCATCACCACAACGCGGTCGGCCAGCGTCATCGCCTCGATCTGGTCGTGGGTGACGTAGACCGTGGTTACCTTGAGCTCGTGGCTGAGGTTCTTGATCTGCGCGCGGGTCGAGACCCGCAGCTTGGCGTCGAGGTTCGACAGCGGCTCGTCCATCAGGAATACGTTGGGTTCACGCACGATGGCGCGGGCAAGGGCCACGCGCTGACGTTGGCCGCCCGAAAGTTCCGCCGGTTTGCGGTGCAGGAATTCGGTCAGTTCCACCATCTCGGCTGCGCGCATCACCCGCGCGTCATGGGTGGCCGGATCGACCTTGCGCACCTTGAGCGGGAAGCGGATATTCTCGTAGACGTTCATATTGGGGTAGAGGCCGTAACTCTGGAACACCATCGCCACGTCCCGGTCCTTGGGGTCGAGGTCGTTGACAACGCGGTCGCCGACGATGATTTCGCCCTCTGTCGGGTCTTCCAGACCCGCGATCATGCGCATGGTCGTGGTCTTGCCGCAGCCCGACGGACCGAGAAGAACGAGGAATTCCTCGTCGGCGATGGTCAGGTCGAATTTGTCGACGCCGACGAAACTGCCCCATCTCTTGGAGATGTTGCGAAGCTGGATCTGAGCCATGGGCCTCCCCGTGCGCATGTATTGCATACGTTTGCAATAACGCTAGACAAGTCGGGGATGACTTGGCAAGAGTTTTTTGCAAACGTATTCAACGCGCCGCCCTTGCCCCGCCCGAAACCGAGAAAAACGAGGGCTTTGCCAGCGAAAAGGATGAGAGTATGAGCGACTTTCAAACGGAGAAAGACTTGGTTCGACGCTATTACGCGGCCCTCGATTCCGCCAAGGGCCGCGAATCTGCTGCGGTGCTGCATGAATACTGCGATGCGGCATTACTCTGGCGCGGGGTGCATCCGTTTCACGAAATGACCGGCCCTGATGACGTGGCCGCCAAATTCTGGGCCCCGCTCAAGGACGCTCTGTCCTCGATCCAGCGACGGATGGACATCTTCTTTGCCGGGCGGAACGAAATGGATGGCGGCGCGTCGGTCTGGGTCGCGTCGATGGGGCATCTGATGGGGCTGTTCGACCGGCCATGGCTGGGGATCGCGCCCACCGGGAAACTGGCGATGCTGCGCTATGCCGCGTTCCACCGGGTCGAGGGCGGACGGATCACCGAGACCGCGCTTTTCATCGACATCCCGCACCTGATGATGCAGGCCGGGCTGTCGCCCTTCCCGCCCCAAACCGCCGCGCATCTGGTGCAGCCGGGGCCGCTGACCCATGACGGGCTGCTGTTCGAGGCGCAGCCGGAGGACGAGGGCAGCCAGACGCTGGCTGCGATCAACGCCATGGTCACCGATCTTGGGCAATGGCAATCGGGCCTGCCGCTGGAAGAAGAACTGGCGCGGTCGTGGCATGACGACATGCTGTGGTGGGGACCGGCGGGGATTGGCGCGACCTATACCATCGCGCGTTATGCCAAGCAGCATTCGGCCCCGTTCCGCGCGGGCTTTGCCGATCGCAGCAAGACCAAGCACCTGTGCCGGATGGCAGAGGGGCATTTCGGCGGGTTCTTTGGCTGGCCCAATTTCACCGCGCGCGCCACCGGCGGCTTCATGGGGATGCCCGCCACCGGACAGGCGGGCGCATTCCGGGTGGTCGATATCTACCGCCGTGCGGGCGACAAGCTGGCCGAGAACTGGGTCTTCATCGACCTGCTGCATTTCTGGAACACGCAAGGGGTGGATGTGTTGGGCCGGATGGAGGCGATCGCGCCGCCCGCCCCCTGACCGGACGGCGCGCGCCGGGGGTGGGGGTATAAATGAGGATCGGCCGCGACCTTGGCCAAGATTCCTTTTGGCAATCCACCGAAAGGCCCCTTAATGGGGGAACCGATGATGACACCCCTGACTGACCCCCTGATCGGCATTGATGGCGGCGGCTCCGGCTGCCGCTTTGCGCTGGTGCGGGGCGGGCAGCGGGTCGAGGTTTCGGGCGGTCCGGCGAATGTCTCGACCGATTTCGAAGGGGCGATGGCAACGCTGGACGGCGGGATTCATGCCTTGGCAGACCGCGCTGGCCGGTCCGTCGCTGACCTTGCCACGGCGCGGATTTATGTCGCGCTGGCGGGCGTGGTCAGCGCCGATCTGGCCACCGAAGTTGCCCGAAGGCTGCCGTTCCCCCATATCGTCGTGGCCGATGACCGCATCGCCGCGACCACCGGGGCGCTTGGCGCGGCGGATGGCTGCGTGATCGGCATCGGCACCGGATCGTTCCTTGCCCGCAAGGTCGCGGGGCAGACGCGGTTGATCGGCGGATGGGGCTTGAACCTTGGGGACGACGCCTCGGGCGCGCATCTGGGGCGCGGCTTGTTGCAGCGGGCGGTGCTGGGCGTGGACGGGCTTGGCCCGACCTCGGAGCTGACGCTGGCGGTGCTGCAAGAGCTTGGCGGACCAGCGGGTGTCATTGGCTTCGCGGCCACGGCCACGCCCCGCGATTTTGCCAAGCTTGCGCCGCGCATTGTCGCGGCCGCGACCGCAGGCGACCGGGTTGCTCGGGGCCTGTTGTCGGATGGGGCGGCCTATATCGAGCGGGGCTTGCGGCGGCTTGGCTGGCAGCCGGGCGACGCCATTTGCCCGGTGGGTGGCCTTGCCGCATGTTACGGGGACGGTCTGCCCGACGAGATGGCGGACGCCCTGACCCCGCCCAAGGGCAGCGGCCTGGACGGGGCGCTGGCCCTTGCGGCCACCATCGCCCCCGGATGGCAACAGCCATGACCCCCGCGATGTGCCCTGCCCGCCTGCGATCCGCCAGAAAGGAACCGAACGCCCCATGACCAGCCCTCGCACCGCGTTTCAAGGCGCCGACATCTTTGACGGGCAGACCCGCCACAAGGACCACGCGCTGGTCATCGAAGCGGGCCGGGTGGCCGCTATGGTGGCGGTTGGTCAGCTTGATCCGGCCATACCGGTGCACCGCCTTTCGGGCGGGATGATCTGCCCCGGCTTCGTGGATGTGCAGGTGAATGGCGGTGGTGGCGTCATGCTGAATGACGCGCCCACGCTCCAGACCCTGACCCGCATCGCCGAGGCGCATGTCAGGCTGGGGGCGACCGCGATCCTGCCGACGCTGATCACCGACAGCCCGGCCAAGACCGCCGCCGCCATCGAGGCCGTGGCCCGCGCGATTGCTGCCGGGGTGCCGGGCGTGCGTGGCCTGCATCTGGAAGGCCCCCACATTGCCATGGCGCGCAAGGGGGCGCATGATCCCGCCTTCGTCCGCCCGATGACGCCAGAGGATGTGACAACCCTGTGCGATGCCGCGCGACGTCTGCCGGTTCTGATGGTGACGCTGGCCCCCGAGGTGGTGGGGCCAGAGCAGATCGGCGCGCTGACGGCGGCGGGCGCAGTCGTCTCGCTCGGGCACAGCGACGCCAGTTTCGACAAGGCGCGCGCCGCCGTCGGGGCAGGCGCGCGCTGTGTCACGCATCTGTTCAACGCCATGAGCCAGCTTGGCAGTCGTTCGCCGGGCCTTGTCGGGGCGGCGCTGGCCGAGGGGGGCTTGTCTGCCGGGCTGATCGCCGATGGCCATCACGTCCACCCCGAGACCCTGCGCCTGGCGCTGCGCGGCAAAGAGCCCCCCGGTCAGATCTTCCTTGTCAGCGATGCCATGGCGGTGGCCGGGACCGACGCCGAGCGCTTCGATCTTGGCGGACGCACGGTGCTGCGCCGCGACGGGCGCCTGACGCTCGAAGACGGCACGCTGGCGGGCGCGGACCTGAGCCTGCTGAGCGCCATTCGCAACCTGCTGCGCTGGCAGGCGGCAGGGGAAGAGACCGCGCTGGCCATGGCAACCGCGATCCCGGCCAAGGTCGCCGGGCTGAGCGACGGGAGCGGGACGTTGCGACCCGGCGCGCCAGCGGATTTCCTGCATGTCACCTTGGCGGGGGACGCGCCCGCCAAGGTCTGGCGTGGCGGCGTGCCGATCGGACCCTCCCGGCCTTTGCAAACCACCTGAAAAAGCGGCGGGCGGCCCCTGATGTGCCGCCTTTGCAGGCGACGGGCGGAGCGGCGCCGCCTGCGGTTTGACAAGGGCGGGCCGGGATCGAATCATGACCTCAATGCCCCGTGCCAAGTGGCCCCCGAGACTGAAAGCCGATCCAACGTGCCGCACCCATCGCTGACCTTCGAGACCCGTTTGCAGGAACTGGTGCGCCAGATCTATCCCGCGCAGGACGCAGGGGCGCTTGGGCAAGAGATTGCTGCCGCGTTCTGGCCCGAGGGCACGCATCGGCGCAAACGGGCGCGGCGGCCCGGTAATGGCCTGTGGTCGGAACGCGACGCGGTGCTGATCACCTATGGCGACACGTTTCAGGACGGACGCCACAAGCCGCTGGATTTGCTCTACCATTTTCTGCGGCGCCAGATGGCGGGCGTGGTGAACGGCGTGCATATCCTGCCCTTCTTTCCCTACACCTCGGATGATGGGTTCGCGGTGACGGACTACCGGCAGGTCAACCCGCAACTGGGCGGATGGGAGGACATCACCCGCATTGCGGACGCGTTTCACCTGATGTCCGATCTGGTGCTGAACCATGTCTCCAGCCAGAGCACATGGTTCAACCAGTACCGGCAGGGCAACGCGCCCTATGACCGGTTCTTTTACGAGGCCGGTCCCGATGACGATCTTTCAAGGGTGACGCGCCCGCGCACCACACCGCTTTTGCAAGAGGTCGAAACCCGGATGGGCCCCCGCCATGTCTGGTGCACCTTCAGCCATGACCAGATCGACCTCGATTTCTCGAACCCCGAGGTGCTGCTGGAAATCCTGCGCATCATGCGGCTGCATATCGACAAGGGCGTGCGCATCCTGCGGCTGGATGCGGTGGCCTTTCTGTGGAAGGAACTGGGCACCACCTGCATTCACCTGCCGCAAACCCACGCCATCGTGCAGGTGATGCGGCTCTTGTGCGATTTCTCGGTCGAGTCCGTGGTTCTGTTGACCGAAACCAACGTGCCCCGCAGCGAGAACCTGAGCTATTTCGGCAACCGCAACGAGGCGCACGCGATCTATAACTTTCCGCTGCCGCCCTTGATCCTGCACGCGATGCAATCGGGCACGGCGCGTTTTCTCAACCGCTGGCAGGCGGCGATGCCGCCCGCGCAACTGGGCTGTGCCTATCTCAACTTCACCGCCAGCCATGACGGCATAGGGATGCGCCCCGCCGAGGGGGTGTTGCCGCCCGAGGAAAAGGACAAGGTGATCGAAACCGTGCGCAAGGCGGGCGGGTTGGTGTCGATGCGCAGCACGCCAGACGGCGGCGAAGAACCCTACGAGCTGAACTGCACCTTCTTCGACGCGCTGCGCATGACCTTCGCGGGCGAGGCCGACCACCATATTCCGCGCTTCCTGTGTTCGCAGACCATCGTCATGTCGCTCGAAGGAATCCCCGCCTTCTACATCCATTCCCTGCTGGCCACCCCGAACGATCACGACGCGGTTGCCCATCGCGGCATGAACCGCGCCATCAACCGGCACCGCTGGCATTACCCCGACCTGCAAGCGCGGCTGACTGACCCCAGCTCGACCCAGGCGCGGGTGCTGGCCGGTCTGACCGAGCGGCTGAAACTGCGCGCGAAACAGCCCGCCTTTCACCCCAATGCCACGCAATTCACGCTGGCGCTGGATGAACGGCTGTTCGGTATCTGGCGGCAGAGCCTCGACCGGCACCAGTCGATTTTCGCCATCCACAATGTCAGCAACGAAACGGTCACGGTCAGCCCCACGGCGGTGAACCTGATCGACGGCGAGCCGTGGCTTGACCTGCTGACGGGGGAAGAGATCCTGCCGGTGGGGGCCGAGATCCCCTTCGCGCCCTACCAGTGCCGCTGGATATCAAACCGCGCCTGAGCGGGCGTAAGCTTGGCCGAACTCTTCTGCATCCGCCGCCGCGGCGGCACGCAGGTCTGACAGAAAGTCGATATCGGCGGAATGCACCCGGCTCCATGTCGGGATGAAGGGCGTCTCGTGCGGATTGTCCAGAAAGACCTGCCCGGCGCGCAGGATGTTCTCTGCGAAAAGCTCGATATTCTTTTCTTCGCTGTGCCGGTCGATGCTGAGGCCGTTCATCTTGGCATCTGTGTAATAGCCATCGAGCAGGTCCAACGCCGAGCGGTAGTAGGTGGCCTTGAGCGTGCGAAAGATGTTCTGGGTAAAAACCGTGCCATCGGCGGCGAGTTTGCGGAAGATCGCCTTGCAGATATCGGTCGACATCCGGCTCAGCCCCTTGGAGGCGTCCTCTGGCGACAACTCCTGATGCTTGTGATCGTAAGCATCCGAGATCTCCACCTGACAGACCGATTTCGGCGCGAGGTTGCGCCACGCTTCGGACAGCACCCCGATCTCCAGTCCCCAATCAGAGGGGATGCGCAATTCGGCCAGCACATGGGTGCGCATGGCAAATTCGCCCGACAGCGGGTAACGAAAGCTGCGCAGGTAATCGAGGTAGTCGCGGTCGCCGATGACGCGTTTGAGCGCGATCAGAAGTGGGCTGACCAACAGCCGCGTCACCCGCCCGTTCAGCTTGCCATCCCCGATGCGCGGGTAAAAGCCCTTGGCCATCTGGTAGGAAAAGGACGGGTTCACAACCGGGTAGACCAGCCGCGCCAGCATGTCGCGGTCATAGGTGACGATATCGCAATCGTGGATCGCCATCACGGCACTGTCGGCGCAGGCCAGCAGGTAGCCGATGCAGGTCCAGACGTTCTTGCCCTTGCCCGGTTCCTGCGGCGCAAGCCCCAGCTCGACCAGCCGCGCGCCAAGCGCCAGCATCCGGGGACTGTCGTTCCAGATCACCATATGATTTTGCGGCAGGCGGGCAAAATAGGCCTTCGCTTGGCGGAATTGATCCCCGGTTGCCTGATCGAGCCCGATGACAATCCGGTGCAGGTAAGGCACCTCGGCCAGTTCATCGAGGATGTTGGACAGGGCCGGTCCTTCCAACTCGGAATAAAGACAGGGCAATATCAGGGTGATCTTGCGCGTCGCGGCATAGGTCTTGAGTTCGAGCGTCAGATCGTCAAGCGGTCGCGTGCGCAGGTTGTGCAGGGTCGTGATGTTCCCGTTCTGGTGAAAATCAGCCATCGCCTTGGGGGTCTCCGATCAGGGTCAACTCTTGCAACAGGTCCAGCACCGCGCGGTTCCAACCTGCCGGTCCGGGCCGCGTCGTGCGGCGGATGCGCCCGGTCGCCTCGCCCGGCAAGGGGGGCACGCGCGGACCATGGGGGTTCTGCACGATCACGCCGTGATCGGCGGCTTGCAGCATTTCGACATCATTGGGGGCATCGCCCAGCGCAATGCTATGCAGCGGGCGGGTGCGGTCGATGACCTCTTGCATCCGCCCCGCCTTGGTTTGCCCAAGCGACAGGGTCAGGAACCGCCCGCCGCGGGTGGCGCCAAGCCCGGCCTGTTCGGCTGCATTCAGGAAATCCGGCAGGTCCGCCTCGGCCCCCGTCCATATTCCCGGCTCTGTAAAGCGGCGCTGTTTGGCCAGCCCGGCCACATCCGTCGACAATCCGGTCAACTCGGCGAGGTCGGCAACAGACAGGTCGGAAAAACCAACGAAGCCCGCAGGCAAGCCGGACAGCCGCGCGCGGACCGTTTGATGGGTGTTTGCGGGCAACTCGCCCCCCGTGCCCGGCGGCAAGACACCGCCCCCGTTTTCAACAATGGCAGGCCAATCCCCCAGCCCCAATCGGTCGCGCAGGGGGGCCATTTCGGCGGCGGTCTTGCTGCTGGCCAGCACAACGCCCGCCCCGATCCGGGCCAGGGCGGTCAGCGCCGGGCGGGCCGCGTCCCATCTATAGGAGCCATGGTCCAGCAACGTGCCGTCGAGATCGGTAAACACCAAAAGCGCGAGTGAGGGCGACATGGGGCGAGTATAGGCGGTGCGGCGCGATTGGCACGGGACGGCCCGACCTGGCCGCTATCGAAACGCCGAAAGGCGCTGAAAGATGGGCGAGGTGGTGATGAATTGGGCAGCAAAGGAACGCACGGCAGGCCTGAACATGCCCCACCGACGCTGATGGTCCCCGGTGCGCCCAAATCACGGGCAAGGTGCCGGTTTCCTGGGGCAGCGGCTGCCCCCCTCTGCCAAGGTGCGAAAGTCGACAATTCGTCCCGGGGCGCGGGCAGGAAAGGGATGGAATCGCAAGCCTGACCTGCTATCCAGACCGCATATTTCAAACGGGACGCATACGTCATGACCGACACCATCCTTGTCACCGGCGGCGCGGGCTATATCGGGGCACATGCCTGCAAGGCGTTGAAAGCGGCGGGGTTCACGCCCGTGACCTATGACAACCTGTCGACCGGCTGGCAGGATGCCGTGAAGTTCGGACCGTTCGAACAGGGCGACCTGCTGGATCGTGCGCGGCTGGACGAGGTTTTTGCCAAGCACAAACCCGCCGCCGTCATGCATTTCGCGGCACTGTCCCAAGTGGGCGAGTCGATGCAAGACCCCGGACGTTACTGGCGCGAAAACGTCATGGGCGCGCTCAACCTGATCGAAGCAACGGTTGCAGCGGACTGCCGCCATTTCGTGTTTTCATCGACCTGCGCCACCTATGGCGACAAGGACGAGGTGACGCTGACCGAGGATACCCCGCAGGAGCCGATCAACGCCTATGGCGGGTCCAAGCTGGCCATCGAGGGGATATTGCGCGATTTCTCGGCCCGGCACGATCTGGAGGCGGTGATCTTTCGCTATTTCAACGTGGCGGGGGCCGACCCCGAGGCCGAGGTGGGCGAGTTCCACCAGCCCGAAACGCACCTGATCCCGCTGATGCTGGACGCGATTGACGGCAAGCGCCCTGCCCTGACGATCTACGGCACCGACTACGCCACGCCGGACGGCACCTGCATCCGCGATTACGTGCACGTCATGGACCTTGTCGATGCGCATGTTCTGGGGCTGACATGGCTGCGCCAAGGCAAGGGCGGTCAGGTCTTCAACCTTGGCACAGGATCGGGCTTTTCGGTGCGCGAGGTGGTCGAGGCGAGCCGCTCTGTAACCAACCGCGAGGTGCCAATGACCGAGGGCGCGCGTCGCCCCGGCGATTGCACCAAGCTGGTCTCGGGCAGCGCCCGCGCGGCGGAGGATCTGGGCTGGAGTCCGAAACGATCCACCTTGTCCGAGATGATCGCCGATGCGTGGCGCTGGCATCAGGGGCCGGGCTTTACCCGCTGAACCGCGGCCCGGGCGCGGCGACGAAACAGCATGTCCTTG
This sequence comes from Nioella nitratireducens, assembly GCF_001879715.1. GTDB lineage: Bacteria > Pseudomonadota > Alphaproteobacteria > Rhodobacterales > Rhodobacteraceae > Nioella > Nioella nitratireducens. The sequence goes on from NZ_MNBW01000007.1 coordinate 112,379, forward strand.
GCCGCCACCGTGGCCCCAAGGGTGATCAGCAGGCAGGCCCCCGCCACGGCCCAGGTGGCCGGGCTTTCCCCAAGCGCGATCAACAGCAGGGTGGACAGGAGCGGCGCAGAATAGCTCGCCGCGCCAAGCACCTGTATGTCGCCCCGCTTTACGCCGATATCCCAGACGAAAAATGCCAGCCCAACGGGACCAACCCCAAGGCCGATAACCGCCAGCCATTCGCCGGTGGTGGCGGGCCAGACGGTGTCTTCAAGCATCAGATGCGCGCCCGTTGCCAGCAGGGCGGTCACGAGGCAAAAGCCCGTGACGACATCCGTCGGCACCTCTGCAAAGCGGCGGGACAGAACCGAATAGGACGACCAGAACAGCGCGGCGAGCAGCGCGAGACTGTAGCCAAACGCGTAGTCTGGGTTGAGCGTCAACCCCTGCCCGCGCGTCACGATCAGCGCCGCCCCCGCAAAGCCCATCACCGCGCCCGCGACGTGATGCAACCGCAACCTTTCGCCCGGTGCCAGTGCAGAAAACAGCACGATCAGCAGCGGCCAGAGAAAGGCGATCAGGCTGGCATCCACGGTGGGCGCGTTACGCAGCGCGGTGAAATACAGCAGGTGATAGCCGAACAGACCGCCCACCCCGAGCGCCCAGACCTTCAGCGGCTGACGCAGCGCGCGCGGGCCTTGCGGGCGAACGATCCATGTCAGAATACCCGACAATCCGCCGATGCCGAAGCTCATGGCGGTCAGTTGAAACGGCGGCACCTGTCCGCTGGCCGCCGTGAAATAGGCAAGAAGCGCCCAGAGAAGGACGGCGACAAAGCCCACGGCGGTGGCCATATTGCGTGACATGGGCTGCCCCTTGCGATTGCCTGCCCTGCCCTAGCAAGGCCGCCCCGTGCGGGCAAGCACGCTCAGATCGGCGCGATCAACTGCTGGCCTTGGGCGCGGTTGGAATTGACCTGCGGGTCGACTCGGAACGCCTTGAACCGGGCCTTGGGCGCGGCGGTCATCAACAGGGCCGCGCCCTTGCCGTCCTCGCCCAGCCACTTTCCCCAGTCCTCGGGCGCAAGGCTGACGGGTTCGCGGTGGTGGATATGGGACAGCCCCGCCCCGGCAGGACAGGTGACGATGGCGAAGGTGGTCAGCCGATCCTCGCCCTGCCTCCAGTCTTGCCAGATCCCGGCCAGAACCAGCGGGCTGTCATCGGCGGGGTGGATGTACCACGGCAGGCGGTTGCCCGCCGCGTCCTTGGTCCATTCGTAGAACCCCGTCGCCGGGATCAGGCAGCGCCGGGTGCGGCAGGCCTCTCGGAAAGAGGGTTTTTCGGCGATGGTCTCGGCCCGGGCGTTGATGAGCAGCGGGCCATCCGTGGGGCTCTTGTACCACTTGGGCACAAAGCCCCATCGCATGGTCCGGTAATGGCGCGTCGCGTCATCGAACGTCACCACGCCAACGTCTTGCGTCGGGCAGATATTGAACCGGGGGGTCACCGGCAGGTCATTGGCCGGGGCGGCCCCGAAGAGCCGCGCCATGGCCTCGGCCGGATGGGTCATGGTCATGCGTCCGCACATGGGGCCAAGCCTACCCGGCCCCGGCGTGCGGGAAAAGCGCGATCAGGCCCCGTAAACGGCGCGCTGCGCGATCCGGCGCATGTTGCCGGAATCGATGTCGAGATCGAGCCGGGTGTCGAGCGGCAGCGCGCCAAGCTCGCGCAGGGTGCGGCGGTAGGCGGCGTATTTACGGGCTTCTGCGATCAGTCGGTTGGTCATGTCAGTCCCCTTTCCTTCGTCTGAGGGATACGTTGTTTCTGACCCCAATATGTTAGCGCCAACAAAATTCACAATTGCCGAAGCGATAAGCCCGCCCTGCAATTGCTGCATGGCAGCATCGGGGATGCCCCACCGGGGAAACGGCCACATCGGGGCCGCCGGATCACCAAAGGAAAGGGCCGGACGCTTTCACGCCCGGCCCTTCCGATCAAATGGAAACGCGGTTCACTGCGCCTGCATGACCCGGCCTTCGAGATGCGGCTCGTAGGGGCCATTCTCGGTCAGGTAATCGGCAACCACCTGCTCCAACCCCGGACCGTAGTCATAGGCGTTCATGCCATCATTGGCGAAGACCGAGTAGCCATCACCGCCTGCGCGCATGAAGTTGTTGCTCACCACACCGTAGGTGACCTCGGGGTCAATCGGAACGAAGCCATCGGCGGTCTCGATCTCGACCGAAACGATACGGCTGCCCGGCTCGGCTTCGGGATCCCACGTGTAGCGCATACCGGCAACCTGCGGGAAGCGGCCCGCACCTTCCTCGACCTGGCTCACACCGTTTTCCAGCGCTTCAATCACGCCCGCGCCAGTCAGCTGGAAGGTGGACAAGGTGTTCTGGAAGGGCAGCACGGTCAGGACTTCCCCCATCGTAATGTCGCCCGCGTCGATCGAGGCGCGCAGACCGCCGCCATTCGTGATGGCCACATCCATGCCCTGGGCGCGGGTGCGGTCGAGCATTGCGGTTGTCACCAGCACACCCATTTCGCATTCGCGGGCACGGCAGCTATCGCGATTGCCGTCAATCGATGCGGTCGAGGACGACACCACCACCGACATGGCTTCCTCGATCGGTGCCGCCAGTTCTTCCACACGCGCGGTCAGGGTGGCATCGGGTTGGAAGGATGCATCCAGCAGGATCGTATCCCCGCCCGCGTAGATCAGGTTGCCCGCATCATCCACGGTCAGTTCCAGATGGCCCAGATACTTGCCATAGGCATAGGCAGAGACCACCGGCACCATGGTGCCCTCGGGGTTCGACACCATCAGCGGATAGGCATAATCGCGATCTTCGTCGCTGGCCGAGAAGTAGGTGTTCGAATGGCCGCCGACCACGGCGTCGATCCCGGTGACCTGCGAGGCGATCATTTCGTCCTCGCCCTCTCCCACATGGGTCAACGCGATGATCACGTCGACACCCTGCGCAGTCAGGTCATCCACGTCCTGTTGCAGAGCCTCGATTTCGTTCTGGAAAAGCACGTTCGGACCGGGCGATGAAATTTCCATCGTGTCGGTCGTCAGGGCCGAAACCACGCCGACCTGGATACCCGCGATATCCAGCACGACACTATCGCTCACGCGGTCGCGCAGGGCGTCGGACATGGAGAGGTCGAGATTGCCCGAAATCACCGGGAAATCGACCTGCTCCAGAACCCGCCCGAGATTCTCGGGACCATCGTCGAATTCGTGATTGCCAAGCGCCATGACGTCGAGGCCGATGGCCTGCATCATCTCGGCTTCCACGTCGCCGTGGAATGTCGTGTACATCTGCGAGCCCTGGAAGATATCGCCCGCGACCATCACGGCAACGTTGTCAGGGCCATATTCGGCTTCCATCTGCTGGATCGCCGTCTGGATCCGCGCGATGCCGCCAAAGCATTCGCCCGCCGCGTCATCTTCTGCCGGACAGGTGCTGTCGTAGCGGTTGATCGGCTGGATACGGCTGTGAAAGTCGTTGAAATGCAGGATGTGGAAGGTCGTGTCGGCGGCAGCGGCCGATCCAAGACCGGCAAGAATTGCCGTCGAACACAGGATTCGCGCAAACATGTGAAAACTCCCTGTTGGTGTTTATCCCGCCAGATTGGCGGGGCCATCCGCGCAAGTAAAGCGTTTCGGTGACTGCCATGTGACACTTGACGCCGGGTCGCGGGCGGGCCACTCCACGCCCATGCTGATATTCAAGATATTCCGGCCCGAAGAATGGGCACAGTTGCAGGACCAAGGCCAGACGCACGGCGCGCCCATAGATCTGGCCGACGGGTTCGTGCATTTTTCGACCGCCGATCAGGCGGTGGAAACCGCGGCCAAGCATTTCGCGGGCGCCGAGGGGCTGGTGCTGCTGGCGCTGGACGCAGACACGCTTGGACCTGCGCTGAAATGGGAGGTCTCGCGCGGCGGCGCGCTCTTCCCGCATCTCTATGCGCCACTCCGGCTGTCCGATGTGCTTTGGTTCAAACCGCTGCCGCTGGTCGATGGCCGCCACCGGTTCCCTGACCTGGAGGACTGAGCGATGCTGGAACGGATGGGCCTTGCGGTGATGCGCCGGATCGACCCGGAAACCGCCCATGGGCTGGCGCTGAAGGCGCTGACCGCCGGGCTTGCGCCGCTGCCGGGGCAGATCACCTCGGACCGGCTGCGCACCACGCTGGCCGGTCTCGACCTGCCCAACCCGGTGGGCCTTGCCGCCGGGTTCGACAAGAACGCGACCGCGCTGGCCCCGCTGGCCCGCGCGGGTTTCGGGTTCGTCGAGGTCGGCGCCGCCACCCCCCGCCCGCAACCCGGCAACCCCAAGCCGCGCCTCTTTCGCCTGACCGAGGACCGCGCGGCGATCAACCGCTTCGGCTTCAACAATGACGGGATGCAGGCGATTGCCGCGCGGTTGGCCAAGCGCCCCGCCGGGGCCATCGTCGGCCTCAACCTCGGTGCCAACAAGGACAGCGAGGACCGCGCGGCGGATTTCGCCCGTGTCCTGACCTGCTGCGGCCCGCATGTGGATTTCGCAACCGTCAACGTCTCGTCGCCCAACACCGAGAACCTGCGCGACCTGCAGGGCAAGGCGGCGTTGGAGGCACTGTTGGCGGGCGTGATGGCCGCGCGGGCAGGTCTGCCGCGCGCGATCCCGGTCTTCCTGAAAATCGCGCCCGACCTTGACCGCGCCGAGATCGACGACATTGCCGAAGTGGCACTTTCCTCTGGCATTTCTGGCATCATCGCCACCAACACCACGAAATCCCGCGAGGGGCTGCGCAGCGCTCAACGGGACGAAATGGGCGGCCTGTCCGGCGCGCCGCTCTTCGAGATGAGCACGCGTGTTCTGGCGCAACTGTCCCAATTGACCGAGGGGCATGTGCCGCTGATCGGTGTGGGCGGCGTCGGTTCGGCGGAACAAGCCTACGCCAAGATCCGTGCAGGTGCGTCGGCGGTGCAGCTTTACACGGCGCTGGTCTATGGCGGGCTGTCGCTGGCGGGCGACATCGCGCGCGGGATGGACGCCCTGCTGGCCCGCGACGGCTTTGCCAGCGTGGCCGAGGCCGTCGGCACCGGGCGCGGCGACTGGCTTTGATCCGCAGCGCCCTGTCGACCAAAGAGCGTGCTACCCCGTCGCCCGCTCCAGCGCTGGATAGCGGACAGCCAGCGTGATCGCGCGCAGGGTGAAGAACACCATCAGCGCCGCCCATAGCCCGTGATTGCCGAAGGCAGGCAGGAACAGCGCCAGCGCCGCGACATAGCCCGCGAAGGCAAGGGCCATCATGTTGCGCATGTCCCGTGTCCGGGTCGCGCCGATGAAAACGCCATCCAGCATGAAGGACGGCGCGCCAAACAGCGGCGCTGCCACCGCCCATGGCAGGAACGCGCGCGCCGTCTCCCGCACGCCCTCGGCCGTGGTCATCAGGTCTATGATCCGCCCGCCCGCCAGCGCAAAGGCCGCCGACAGCGCAAGGGCAATGCCAGCGGCCCACCAACTGGCCATGACCGCCCCCTGCCGCAGCCCGCCCCGCGACCGGGCGCCGATGGCTTGGCCCACCAGCGTTTCCGCCGCCAAGGCGAACCCGTCGAGGGCAAAGGCGCTGATCTGAAGGAACTGCATCAGGATCTGGTTCGACGCCAGCGTCACATCCCCCAGCCCCGACCCCAACAGCATGAAGGTGGTGAAGCCGGTCGTCAGCAGGACCGAGCGGATCATGATGTCGGTATTGACCGAGGCCATGCGCAGCAGCTTTTCACGGTCGAACACCCGCGCCCAATCGCGCCAGTCCGGCACCCGGAACGCGCCACGACAAAGCCACAGGCCAAAGGCCAGCCCCGACCATTCCGCACAGACCGTCGCCGTGGCCACCCCGGCAACGCCCCAGTCGAGCCGGAGCACGAAGATCAGGTCGAGCAGGATGTTCAGCCCGTTCATCCAGACCTGAAGCGCCAGCAGGGACGCGGTGCGTTCGCGCGCGATCAGCCAGCCATTGATGCCGAAGATCGCGATGGCGGCGGGTGCCGACCAGATGCGAATGGCCATGTAGCCGCGCGCCAGCCCCTCGACCTCGTCCGAGGCGGGGGCGATGCGAAACGCGACCCCGAATATCACCGTTTGCAGCGCGATCAGAATGGCCCCGGCGGCCAGCCCGATCATCAGCACCCGTGTCAGCAGCGCCGCAACCTCGGCCCGATTGCCCGCCCCCATCGCCTGTGCCGTCAACCCGGTGGTGCCCATCCGCAGAAAGCCGAAGATCCAATAGACCATCGACAGCACCGAGGCCCCGACGGCCACCGCCCCAAGCGGCGCGGCCAACCCCATCTGCCCCACCACGGCGGTATCGACCGCGCCCAGAAGCGGCACGGTGATATTGGACAACAGAATGGGCAGCGCGATCCACAGCACGCGCCGATGCGTCAGCGCGACCGGGGCCGCCGGCGTTTCAGCCATTGGTGGCCACATCGCGTCGCGGCATCAGGAAATGTCCGGTGGCCTGCGCAAACAGCTTTTCGCGGTTGTCCTGCCATGCCTCGACATGGACGCTGGCATAGCGCCGCCCCGAGCGGTTGACCCGTGCCCGCGCATAGGCATCGCGCGGCAGGCCCGAGCGCAGGTAATCCACGGTGAAGTCGATTGTCTTGGGCAGGCGGGGCAAGGTTTCCGGCGTCAGGTTTTCGGCAGCAATCGTCCCGGTCTCGATCTCGTCCCACAGGATCTGCCAGCTCAGGCCGATGATGGCCGTCATTTCCAGAAAGGACGCGATCACCCCACCATGAATCGCGGGCAGGAACGGGTTTCCGATCAGCTTTTCGTCGTAGTGCAGCAGCGCCGTCAATTCGTCCCCGCGCCGGTCGAAAGTGACCCCCAGAAACCGGGCATACGGCACGCCCCCCACCAGCAGGTCCAGCGCCCGGTCGCGCCGTTCCTTGACCACCTGAACGGGTTCGGGGCGGGTGCGGCTCATGCCTTGGCCTCCTTGGGGCGTTCCACGGTAAAGGCACCGCTGGCGGTGGCGACGGGGCGGCCCTCGTCCTCGTCAAAGGCGCTGGCGCGCACGAAGCCGACCGAGCGGGTGATGTTGTAGCATTCCGCCCGTGCCACGATCCGCTGGCCCGGCGTTGCGGGTCGCATATAATCGATGCGCAGGTCGATGGTGGCGGTGCCCGCCGGGGCGCCCGGATGGCTCATCACCGCCGCGCCGCCGCAGGTATCCATCAGCGCCGAAACCGCGCCACCGTGAATCACCCCCGTGCTGGGGTCGCCCACCAACTCTTCCGACCATGGCATCGAGATAACGGCATAGCCGTCGCCGATATCGTCCAGCGACATGCCAAGCGCCTTGGAAAACGGAATGGCCTCGATGAACTGCTTGGCAATACGGGCCTTTTCCCCGGCTTCCAGACTCATCCGCCGCGCCTCCGATCATTTTTCCGGTCTCAACAGGCCCCAAGTGGGAACACGGTTTTGCATTCCCCGCAAGCCTGTTGCAAAATCCCGTTGCGGCAGACGGGGACCAAGGGACACCAGCAGCAAATGCAAGACGACAGGATCACGTTCAAGGAGATGTGCGCGAAATTCGAGGTCACGCCCCGAACCCTGCGCCATTATGAATATATCGAACTGCTCATGCCCGAACGTGACGGGCGCCAGCGGTTCTATGGTGCCCGCGAAATCGCCCGCATGACGCTGATCATGCGGGGGCGCCGGTTCGGGTTCAAACTGGAAGAACTGCGCCAGTGGCTGGAACTCTACGACGCCGACCCCACCCAGCGCCTGCAACGCAAGGTCTGGATGCAGATGGCCGACAAGCAACTGGACGAGCTGAAATCGCGCCGGGTGGAACTGGATGAAATCATCGACGAGCTTGAACGCCTGCGCGATGTCTGGGACGCGTCGGCAGAGCAGGACAGCCCCACCTGATCCGGCCCGCATGGCCGCGCGGCCCCGTTTCGCCAGCCTCTGACCCCGGCGAGATGCCGCTGACGCTTGGTCAATTTTTCAGGTGACGCGACGTTCCTTTTACGTTAACGTAAACGTATCTTGTAGAGTGGTCCCGTGAATCGCAAATCGGGACCAAGCATGACTTTTATGACAACAGGTGATCTCATGGACCCCGAAACCATGACCATCCGCGAAATGTGCGACGCCTTCGATGTCACACCGCGGACTCTGCGATTCTACGAAGCCAAGGAACTGCTCTTTCCGATGCGCGAGGGCCAGAAGCGGCTGTTCACACGCCGCGACCGGGCCCGTCTGAAACTGATCCTGCGCGGCAAGCGCTTCGGCTTCTCGCTCGAAGAAATCCGGCAGCTCCTTGAACTGTATTACGTTGGCGATCAGCAGGAAACACAGCTTAGCCGCACGCTCGAAGTTGCGCGCGCCCGGCTGGACGACCTCGAACGCCGGCGCGCTGAACTGGACGATGCCATAGACGAGATGAAATCTCAGATGGGCATGGTCGAGGATATGCTGACCGACATCGCAAGCGGCCAGCAATCCGCCTAGACACACGCCATTCTGCTCTTCGGGAGGACCAGATGCCGAGCTACACCGCCCCTACCAAAGATATGCAATTCATCCTGCACGACGTGCTGAAGGTGACCGACCAGCCGATCCCCGGCTATGACGAGTTGGAGCGCGACTTCACTGCCGCCATTCTGGAAGAATGCGGCAAGCTGAACGCCGAAGTGCTCGCCCCGCTCAACACCGTGGGCGACATCGAGGGCTGCGTTCTGGAAAACGGGGTCGTGCGCACGCCCAAGGGGTTCAAGGACGCCTTCGACCAGGTCCGCGACGGTGGCTGGCCGGGGCTGGACATGCCCGAAGAATTCGGCGGCCAGAACATGCCCTTCGTGATGGGCACCGCCACGCTGGAAATGTTCGCCGCCTCCAACCAGGCCTTCGCGATGTATCAGGGCCTGACCCACGGCGCCGCCTCGGCGATCCTTGCGCATGGCTCGGACGCGCAAAAGGCGACCTACCTGCCCAAGATGGTCAGCTGCGAATGGACCGGCACCATGAACCTGACCGAGGCGCATTGCGGCACCGACCTGGGCCTGATGCGCACCAAGGCAGACCCGCAGGACGACGGCAGCTATGCCATCACCGGGGAAAAGATCTTCATCTCGGCGGGCGAACATGATCTGGCCGACAACATCGTGCACCTCGTGCTGGCCAAGATCCCCGGCGGCCCCGAGGGCATCAAGGGCGTGTCCCTGTTCATCGTGCCGAAATTCCTTGTCAACGAGGATGGCAGCCTTGGCGCGCGCAACTCCCTTGCCTGCGGCAAGATCGAAGAGAAGATGGGTATTCACGGCAACGCCACCTGCGTCATGAATTACGACGGCGCCAAGGGCTGGCTGCTCGGCACCGAGCACAAGGGCATGCGCGCCATGTTCACCATGATGAACGAGGCCCGACTCGGCGTCGGGATGCAGGGTCTGGCGCAGGCCGATGCCGCCTACCAGAACGCGCTGGCCTATGCCAAGGACCGGCTCCAGGGCCGTGCCGTAACCGGAACCGAAAACCCCGATGGCCCCGCCGATCCGCTGATCGTCCACCCCGACATCCGCCGCAGCCTGATGGACCAGAAAAGCTTTACCGAGGGCGCGCGCGCCTTCCTGCTCTGGGGCGCGCTGCTGATCGACCAGGCCCATCGCAACGGCGATGCCGACGCCGACGGGCTGATTTCGCTGATGACGCCGGTCCTCAAGGGCTTCCTGACGGATCAGGGCTTTGACATGGCGGTACAGGCGCAGCAGGTCTATGGCGGCCACGGCTATATCGAGGAATGGGGCATGTCGCAGTTCGTCCGCGATGCCCGCATCGCGATGATCTACGAAGGCGCGAATGGCGTGCAGGCGCTGGACCTCGTCGGTCGCAAACTGGCGCAAGACGGCGGCAAGCACGTCATGGCCTTCTTCGAGATGGTCAAGACCTTCTGCAAGGAAAACGAGGGCGACGACATGTCCCCCTATGTCGGCCCGCTCAAACAGGCGTCCAAGGATCTTCAGGCCGCCGGCATGTTCTTCATGCAGGAAGGCATGAAAAACCCCAACGCCGCCCTCGCGGGATCGACGGATTTCATGCACTTGATGGGCCATGTCTGCCTGGCGCTGATGTGGGCCCGGATGGCCAAGGCCTCGCTCGCGGCCCTTGCGGATGGCACCGAGGATCCCGATTTCCACAAGACCAAGCTCACCACGGCGCGCTACTACATGACCCGCCAACTGCCGGCGACGGCGATGCATCTTGCCCGCATCCAGTCCGGCGCGGACTCGGTCATGGGGATCGCCGCCGAGCAGTTCTGAGAGGACCAGATGCCCAAACGACTCCGCCTCACCCGCCGCCCCACGCTTGCGATGTCCGAAGACGGCTACCGCAAGCTGCGGGGACTGGCCCGCGAGGCGGGGCTCGACGAGGGCGAATTCCTGTCCTTCCTGTTCGAGAACTGGAAAAGCGTGGTGGATGACGACAATTTCACCCACCGCATCCGCCTGTTCAATTCCGAACTGGAAGGGCGAAAACGGTAAACGCCTGGCGCAGGCGGAACGCGGAGGAGTGTTTTGAGTATTTGAACCAAGAAGAAGGAGAGTGACACTCTGCCAGTCCGCACAGCCCCGCATCGGAGGCCGAACCGGCCCTGCACGCAGAGGATCGGATACGCAGAGTGCCTTCTCCTTGGGCGGTCATCGGCTCTCCAGCCTGTACCGCACATCGGAAGCTAGGCGGTTAACCTTAACAATCCGTTATGAGCCTTCTTCTTGGTTGAAATACTCCACGGGGGGTGCGGGGGGTGTGAAATCCCCCGCCTGCGCGACATTGGCCAAGGAGGATGCCATATGACGATCAAGCTCTACTGTTTCGGCGAAAGCGGAAATGCCTACAAGGCCGCGCTGGCGCTGCAGCTTTCGGGGCTGGACTGGGAGCCGGTCTTTGTCGATTTCTTCGGCGGCGAAACACGCACGCCAGACTACCGCGCCACTGTCAACGAAATGGGCGAGGCGCCGGTGATGGTGGACGGGGACGTGACCCTGACCCAATCCGGCGCCATACAAGCCTATATCGCCGACAAGACAGGCAAATTCGGCGGCAGCGCGACGGACAAGTACGAAGTGCTTCGCTGGGTGCTGTGGGACAACCATAAACTGTCTTCGCAGGCGGGGATGACCCGCTTCCTGATGAACTTCCTGCCCGAGAAACACCGTGACCCGAATGTCATCGCCTTCATGCAGGGCCGCCTGAAATCCGCTTATGCGACGCTGAACGCCCATCTTGCGGGGCGTGACTGGATCGTGGGCGACGGAATCACCAATGCCGATCTCTCCTGTTGCGGCTATCTCTATTACCCCGAGCCCTTCGGCTTCGACCGGGCCGACTGGCCCCATATCGACGCCTGGCTGACCCGCCTTTCCCAAACACCGGGGTGGCAACACCCCTACGACCTGATGCCCGGCAGCCCCGCTGACCGCGCCTGAAGCGAAGAGGACGATCATGACCGACGCTTATATCTACGACGCCATCCGCACCCCGCGCGGCAAGGGCCGCAAGGACGGCAGCCTTCACGAAGTCAGCGCCGCGCGGCTGTCCGCGATTGCCCTGAACGCGCTGAAGGACCGCAATAACCTTGAGGGTCACGCCGTCGAGGATGTGATCTGGGGCAACGTCACGCAAGTGGCCGAACAGGGTGCTTGCCTGGCGCGCACCGCCGTGCTGGCCTCGGAGCTGGATGAATCGATCCCGGGCCTCGCCATCAACCGCTTTTGTGCCTCGGGCCTTGAGGCCGTGAACCTCGCCGCCAACCAGGTGCGCGGTGGCGCGGGCAATGCCTATATCGCCGGTGGCGTGGAAAGCATGTCGCGTACCCCCATGGGCATGGATGGCGGCGCGATTGCCGTCGATCCCTCGATTGCCATGGACAATTACTTCGTTCCGCAGGGCATTTCCGCCGACATCATCGCCACCGAATACGGGTTTTCCCGGGATGAGGCCGACGCGCTGGCCGTCGAGTCCCAGAAACGCGCCAAGGCCGCGTGGGACGACAAGCGCTTTGCCAAATCCATCGTGCCGATCGTCGATCAGAACGGCCTGCCGATCCTTGGCCATGACGAATACATGCGGCCGGGCACCGACATGCAGTCGCTTGGCGGGCTCAAACCCAGCTTCAAGGAAATGGGCGAGGCCATGCCCGGCTTCGATGCCGTGGCGCTGATGAAATACCCGCATCTGGAACGGATCAACCACATCCACCACGCGGGCAACTCTTCGGGCATCGTCGATGGCGCGGCGGCCATTCTGGTCGGCAACAAGGAATTCGGCGAGGCCATGGGCCTGAAACCCCGCGCCCGCATCCGGGCCACCGCCAAGATCGGCACCGATCCCACCATCATGCTGACCGGCCCCGTTCCGGTGACGCAAAAGATCCTGTCCGAAACCGGCATGAGCATCTCGGACATCGACCTGTTCGAGGTGAACGAGGCCTTCGCCGCCGTCGTCATGCGCTTCATGCAGGCCTTCAACGTCGATCCCTCCGTGGTCAACGTCAATGGCGGCTCCATCGCCATGGGCCACCCGCTTGGCGCGACCGGCGCGATGATCCTTGGCACGCTGCTGGATGAGCTTGAACGCTCTGACAAGGAAACCGGTCTTGCCACGCTCTGCATCGGCTCGGGCATGGGCGCCGCCACGATCATCGAGCGCGTCTGATGCCCAAGATCGACTTGTCCAAGCTCGCGCCCCGCACCGGCTCCATCTATCCCGCGCCATATGACGCACAGGTGGCGGGGCGGTCCTCGCTTCGCGTGGGCGACGCAGGCGGGCTGACGCAATTCGGCGCGAATATCGTCATCCTCGCCCCCGGCGCGAAATCCAGCCTGCGCCACTGGCATGTGGAACAGGACGAATTCGTGATGGTCACGCAGGGCACCTGCACGCTGGTCGATGACTTGGGCGAAACGCCCATGGCCGTGGGCGACTGCGCCACCTTCAAGGCAGGGGACGCCAATGGCCACTGCTTCGTGAACAACACGGATGACGAGGCCCGCTTCCTCGTCATCGGCACCCGCACAGAAACGGAAACCGCGTATTACAGCGATCTCGACCTGAAGATCAGCGTCGATACGACCGGTTTCACCTTCACCCGCAAAGACGGAAGCCCGCTCAAGGGAGACGACACATGACCGATTTCACCATGACCACGGACGCCGACGGCGTCGCCATCATCACTTGGGATACCCAAGGCAAGAGCATGAACGTGCTCAACCTCGACGCGCTGGAGGAGCTTGACGCCTGCATCGACAGCGCGCTGGCGGACGACGCCGTGAAGGGCATCGTCATCACCTCCGGCAAGGAGGGCAGCTTTGCGGGGGGAATGGACCTCAACATCATCTCCCGGATGAAGGACATGGCGGGCGACAACCCCGCCATGGGCCTCTTTGAGGGCATCATGCACATGCACGAGGTGCTGCGAAAGATCGAGCGTGCGGGCATGGACCCCAAGACCAACAAAGGCGGCAAGCCGATTGCCTGCGCCATGCCCGGCACCGGGCTGGGGATCGGGCTGGAAATTCCGCTGTCGTGCCACCGCATCTTCGTGGCTGACAACCCCAAGGCCAAGATCGGCCTGCCGGAAATCATGGTCGGCATCTTCCCCGGCGCGGGCGGCACCACCCGCCTGACGCGCAAGATGGGCGCGATGGCGGCCAGCCCCTTCCTGCTGGAAGGCAAGCTGAGCGACCCGAAAAAAGCCAAGGCCGCGGGCATCGTGGATGAGGTCGTCCCGGCGGACGGGCTGCTGTCTGCCGCGAAAGACTGGGTTCTGAACGCCAAGGACGCCGATATCGTCAAACCGTGGGACCAAAAGGGCTACAAGATGCCCGGCGGTGCCCCCTATCACCCGGCGGGCTTCATGACCTTCGTCGGCGCCAGCGCCATGGTGCATGGCAAGACCAAGGGCGTCTACCCGGCGGCCAAGGCGCTGCTCTCGGCCGTCTACGAAGGCGCGCTGGTGCCCTTTGACACCGCGCTCAAGATCGAGGCGCGCTGGTTCACCAACGTGCTGATGAACCCCTCGTCCTCGGCCATGATCCGCAGCCTTTTCGTCAACAAGGAAGCGCTGGAAAAAGGGGCCAACCGTCCCGACGTGGCCGATGAGACCGTGAAAAAGGTCGGCGTGCTCGGCGCGGGCATGATGGGCGCGGGCATCGCCTATGTCTCGGCCAATGCCGGGATCGAGGTGGTGCTGATCGACGCCAGGCAGGAGGCCGCCGACAAGGGCAAATCCTATTCCGAAGCAATCCTCGACAAGGGCATTTCCCGCAAGAAGGTGACGCCCGACAAGAAAGAGCAGGTGCTGGCCCGCATCACCGCGACCACCGACTACGCCGCACTCGCCGGGTGCGACCTGATCGTCGAAGCGGTGTTCGAAGACCCAGCCGTCAAGGCCGACGTGACCGCCAAGGCCGAGGCCGTGGTCGGCGACGACGCGATCTTCGCCACCAACACCTCGACCCTGCCGATCACCGATCTGGCCCACGCCAGCAAGCGGCCCGAGCAGTTCATCGGCATCCACTTCTTCAGCCCTGTCGACAAGATGATGCTGGTTGAAATCATCAAGGGCAAACAGACCGGCAGCCGCGCCGTGGCCAAGGCGCTGGACTATGTGCGCCAGATCCGCAAGACGCCCATCGTTGTCAACGACGCCCGCTTCTTTTACGCCAACCGCTGCATCATCCCCTACATCAACGAAGGCATTCGCATGGTGAAGGAGGGCGTGGCCCCGGCGCTGATCGAGAACGCGGCGAAACTGGTCGGAATGCCGCTTGGCCCGCTGCAACTGGTGGATGAAACCTCGATCGACCTCGGCGTCAAGATTGCCAAGGCCACCAAGGCCGCCATGGGCGACGCCTACCCCGACGAGGCTGTGGACGAGGTGCTGTTCTGGATGGCGGATGAGGGCCGCTTGGGCCGCAAGTCCAATTCCGGCTTCTACGCCTATGACGACAAGGGCAAGCGTCAGGGCCTGTGGCACGGTCTGGGCGAACGCTACGCCGTGGCAGACGACCAGCCCGACCTGACCACAGTCCAACACCGCCTGCTCTTCGCGCAGGTGCTGGAAGCGGTCCGCGCACTGGAAGAGGGCGTGCTGGAAGACATCCGCGAAGGCGATGTCGGCGCGATCCTCGGCTGGGGCTTCGCGCCTTGGTCGGGTGGTCCCTTTAGCTGGCTCGACATGCTCGGCACGCCCTACGCCGCCGAGCGCTGCGACCAGTTGACCGAAGAGTTCGGCGCACGCTTCACCTGCCCCGACCTGCTGCGCGAAATGGCCACCAAGACCCAGAGCTTCTACGGCCGCTTCGGCCCGGAAGCCAAGACCGCGGCCTGAGGCCGCTTGGGGGCGCTGGCAACAACGGTCGGCGCCCCGCCCTTACGCCCGGTCGGGGCCGCGCAAGCACGATCCGCCCGGTCGATGGTCTCAAGATGAATCATCAGCCTGCGCGCCTTTTCCCAGCTTAGCGCCTTGCAATTGTCCACGATGCTGCGGCGCCCGCAGGCCACTTCCAGGCTCAGCGCATCATGCGCCAGAACATAGGTGCCGCTGCCGGTGCAAATCGCCTGGGGCTGGTCGAAGGCCAGTTCATAGACCAGGGACTCTGCCGCCGGTTCCACCGGCTTGATCCCGCGATAGCCGTCCAGGGCCTTGACCGGCAGCAAGACGAACGGATCGCCGGTCATCTTCTCGACCAGATCGCATTCGAAGATCACCGCCTGATGCTGCATCAGGTGCAACACGTCGAGATTGCCCAGAACACCGGGCGGAATTTCAAACGGCCAATGCTCCAGGCACCGCTCGGCGCGGTTGGTCCACGCCCGGCGCTGGATGACGGCGCGGATTTCCTTCACCCCGTCTTCGAACGTCTCCACCAAGGCCCCGGCGGTCAGGTCGCTGGCGGGCACGTCACCATAAGGGGTGCGCACCTGCGTATGTCCCTGCAAGCCAAGCGGCAAGGACGCGCCGCCAAGGCCACTCATGGCCACGGCCCCCGCCCCGATCGGGGTGACGATATCCTGGTGCAAGAACTGCTTTGTCACGCTCGAGTCCACGTTGGTCCACGTTTTTTTCAGGCCTGTTATTTCGAGTCAAAATGGTGAAATTGTGAAATTCTGCGAGCGGAATTAATAATCGTTGCATTCCCTGGCCCCAAAGCACTGCATTCGCCCGAACACCTTGGTCCAATTCAATAAAAAGACCAGCGCTTCACGCTTGGCACGGTCCCTGGCACAGTCACTGCCGGGCCGCGTGCAGCCTTTTGCGGGCCTCGGCCAATCCAAGCGTCGGCACGTCCACAACGGCCGAGGTCTGCCCCGTCCCCTGCGAACACAGCACATAGGCCCCGCCTGCCACCGCCACCAGGTGCGGCCGCGCGAACCACAGCTCTGTCACAGGCTGGCGCTGCGCCGGGTCGCACGGCACCACGCCAGCGCATCCGATCATCGCGCGCGCCGGGATCATCACCGGCACATCCTCGGCGTCGTCGGTGTCGAACAGCACCGCGTCGTCGGGCAGCAACCGGAAGGTCCGGTCGTTGCCCAGCAGGCCCGGCGCGACCATCAGCGGCCAGAAATGGCCGGGGCATGTCACCCGGCTGCTGAAGGATGGGCGCCGCGTCACGCGCAACACCGGCAGGAACCCGTCGGAATAGGTCATCACCTCTTCACCCGGCATCACCTGGCCCGCCGACACC
This sequence comes from Nioella nitratireducens, assembly GCF_001879715.1. Lineage (GTDB taxonomy): Bacteria > Pseudomonadota > Alphaproteobacteria > Rhodobacterales > Rhodobacteraceae > Nioella > Nioella nitratireducens. The sequence goes on from NZ_MNBW01000007.1 coordinate 129,132, forward strand.
CAGCCGGTTGGCGTCATCACCTCGGTCTCGTCCAGCAGGCCAAAGGCGGAACAGACAGCGCAGCCATCGGGGTGGCCCCCCGCTTCGCAAAGATGACGTTTCGATTCTGAAAATCGGGCGCGACCAAACACCGTTCATCCTCCTGGATGCTTACCAGTCCTGCCGCCCGGTTTCCGGCGTCCGACACCTGGCACTGTTGCCCGGTCCACCTGTCCAAAAGGATAGGTTTCATCCTTGGGTTGTCAAGTAAAGACAGCGTGACACCGGACATTGCATCCCGGTGATGTTTTTCTTGCACCTACGCCGCCATGTTCCATAGTTCCCCGCGCGACAATCATCGAGAGGAGCGGTCATGGGCTGGATGAAAGACGAAACCGGGTTGGAAAAGCGGGCAGCCAACTTTGTGCCGCTGACACCGCTGACCCATCTGCAACGCGCGGCGCTGGTCTTTCCCAAGCACGAAGCGCTGGTCTACGGCACCTTCCGCAAGACCTATGCCGACTATCACGCCCGTGTCTCGCAACTGGCCTCCGCCCTCGCCGCGCGCGGCATTGCCCCCGGCGACGTCGTGGCCACCGTCATGCCCAACGTGCCCGCACAGGCCGAGGCGCTTTTTGGCGTGCCCGCCTGCGGGGCAGTGCTGAACACCATCAACACCCGGCTCGACATCGGCACCATCAGCTACATCCTCGACCATGGCGAGGCCACGGTGGTGCTGGTCGATACCCAGTTCCTCGGCGCCGTCGAAGAGGCCCTGAAAGAGATGGAGGCCGAAGCCCTGCCGCTCATCGTCGAGGTGCCCGATGAACAGGCGGGCTACCACGCGTCGGGCCGTCACCTGACATACGAAGACCTGCTGGCCGAGGGCGACGCCGATTTTGAATGGATCATGCCCGCCGACGAATGGGAAAGCATCGCGCTCAACTACACCTCTGGCACCACCGGGCGGCCCAAAGGCGTGGTCTACCACCATCGTGGCGCCTACCTGATCACGCTCGGCACACCCATCGCGTGGCGCATGACGCTGAACCCGCGCCTGTTGACGATCGTGCCCTTCTTCCACTGCAACAACTGGTGCCACACGTGGATGATGCCCGCCCTCGGCGGCACTGTCGTGTGCTGCCGCGACGTGACCGCCAAGGCGATCTATGATGCCATCGCGGACGAGGGCGTGACCCATTTCGGCGGCGCGCCCATCGTGCTCAATGCCATCGTCAACGCCCCCGACGCCGACCGCCGCGCCTTCGATCACACCGTCGAGGTCTTTACCGCAGGCGCGCCCCCCGCCCCGGCGACGCTCGCCGCGATCGAGCCGATGGGCTTCAACGTCACGCAGGTCTATGGCCTGACCGAAACCTACGGCCATGCCACCGAATGCGTCTGGAAGGACGAGGATTGGGGCGATCTGGAGCAAGAGCCGCGCGCCGCCATCAAGGCCCGTCAGGGCGTCGCCCTGCCCACCATGGAACCCATCGTGGTGATGGATGACGACCTGTGCCCGGTGCCGATGGACGGCCAGACCGTGGGCCAGATCATGATCCGCGGCAATTCGGTGATGAAGGGCTATTACAAGAACCCCCGCGCCACCGCCGAGTCTTTCAAGGGCGGCTATTTCCATTCCGGCGATATCGCCGTGCAGCACCCCGACACCTACGTCCAGATCACCGACCGCGCCAAGGACATCATCATTTCCGGCGGCGAGAATGTCAGTTCCGTCGAGGTCGAGGGCGCCCTCATGCACCACCCCGCCGTGCTGCTCTGCGCCGTCGTGGCCAAGCCGGATGAGAAATGGGGCGAAGTGCCCTGCGCCTTCGTCGAGCTCAAGGACGGCGCCGACGCCAGCGAGGAAGACCTGATCGCCTTCGCCCGCCAGCGTCTGGCCGGCTTCAAGACGCCCAAGCGCGTGGTGTTTCAGGAATTGCCCAAGACCTCGACCGGCAAGATCCAGAAATTCGAACTGCGCAAAGTGGCGGCCGATCTGTAGGACGCGGGCGGCGGCGCGCGCCGCCGTCCGCGCCCCGGATGCCGCACCCGCCAAAAACGCCGTTTCCGGTGTACAGGGGGTGTACGGGGGGTGTACGCCCGGTGCACGGGGGGCGACAGGCCGTTTTGGCGGCCCAGGCGCCTCGTGATCAGTTGAGCAAACCGCCCGTATCCGCTAGTCTGGCTGTCAAAACAGGGCAACCACAGGCAATGACGGCGCTTTCAGAATACGAGCGGCTCGAGACCACGGGCCTGTGGCGCGACACGCCCGACAGCCAGCGCCGAGAGGTTGTCGTTTCCCTCGGGGACGCCACCCTTGTGATCTATTCGACCTCGGAAACGGCCCTGTCGCATTGGTCGCTTCCAGCCGTTAAGCGGTTGAATCCGGGGAAACTTCCAGCGTTTTACGCGCCGGATGCAGATGCCGACGAACTGCTGGAACTGACCGATCCCGACATGATCGAAGCGATAGAGCGGGTGCGCACTGTGATCGAGCGCCGCCGCCCGCATCCGGGGCGTCTGCGGCTCTGGCTCGGGGGGGCGCTGAGCCTTGCGGTGATCCTGATCTGCGTGGTGTGGCTGCCCTCGGTGCTGATGCGCCAGACGGCGGTTGTCTTGCCCACGGCCAGCCGCGCCGCCATCGGCCAACGCCTTTTGACCGAAATGGCCACCCTGACCGGCCGCCCCTGCACCGCCCCCGCCGGCCTGACCTCGATGCGCGAATTGGCCACCGGCCTGTTCGGGGCGACCGCTCCCCCGCAGGTCATCGTGCTGCCATCGACCGCGCAAACAACGGCGCATTTGCCCGGCAATATCCTGGTCGTGAACCGGTCGTTGGTCGAGGACTACGAAGGGCCTGAAGTGCTGGCGGGCTTCCTGCTGGCCGAGGATCTGCGCCGCCGGGCCGAAGACCCGATCCTGACGCTCTTGCATGCGGCCGGGGTGATGCCAACGATCCGGCTGCTCACCACCGGCGAGATCGACGAAGCCCATCTGCGCGATCACGCGGCCGCCCTGCTGACCACACCGCCTGCCCCGGTCGACACCACCCGTCTGCTGGCGCGATTTGAGCAGGCCGGGCTCAGCTCCGAGCCTTATGCCTATGCCATTGATGTATCGGGGGAATCTGTATTGGAGATGATCGAGGCAGACCCGATGCGGGGGCGTTTGCGCGCGCCGCTCCTGTCCGATCAGCAATGGATCGCGCTTCAGGAACTCTGCGACGGGTGACGGCTGCCCGGAATTATCGCGTGGTGGCGCCGGGATAGCCAAAGCGGCGGGCCTGAACCAAGATGCGCCCAAGCAGTTGCGGATCCTCGAAGGGACCGGCCAAGACCAGATAGCCCCTGACCTGCCCCCCGTGTCGCAAACCGCCGAGATGGGTCGCCAGTCCGCGTTGCTGCAAGGCGCGGCGCGCCGCGTCGGCGCTGTCGCGGTCCGTGAAACGGGCGACCTCGACGAACCGATCGGTGGACGAGACTCGCACGACCGGGGTCTCGGGCGCGCTGTCGCTATCGGACACCGCAAGCGTGGGCGTGGAGGAGGCGCGCGTCACCATTGCGGTCCGCGGCACCGGCACCCCATCGGCTGCCGGGTCGGGTTGGATGGCCACGCGGGGCAGCGTGTTGCTCCAGACCTGCGCCATCTCTGCATTGCCCTGCGGCGTCGCCATGGCCAGCCCGCGATAAGCGTTAAGGCGCCCGTCATCCCAAGCCGGGCGATAGCCCTCGGGCACGATCAGCGGCGTCAGGGGCGGGGCCCCGGCACTGGCGGCCGCCCCGGTTGCTGACGGGGCCGAGGTGGTGATACCGGCGCGGATGGCGGCGGTTCGGATCACCGGTTGTCCGTCGGCAGGATGGATGGCCTGCGGGCCACAACGCACATCGGCACCACGCATGTAATGCGCTGCGCCGGCGGGCAGACCCTGACAACTGACCATGGCCGGGGCGGCTGGCGTGCGCACTGGCCGCGCGGCGGCGGGCGCTGGCACTGGCCGCGCGGTCGCGGTCTGCACCGGCTGCGTCGGAGCGGGGGCAGCGGCGGCGATGGTCGGTTGCGGCTGCACCGGTTGAGGTTGTGCCGTTTGAGGCTGCACGGGGCGCGCCTCGGGCGCGGTGGCAACGGTCACTTGCGGCGCGGCGGGCGCGTCCGGCAAATCCGGTGCCTCGGTCGGCGCGGGACCGGTGGCGACGCTGACCGGGGCCGCCGCGCCAAAGGTCGGCTGCTGGCCGCAAATCGGCTGACGGTCGCGCGTCACGCGCGGCACCCAGTTGGTCTCGCCCCCATAGCCCACGCGGATGAACACGCATCCATTGCTGTCGACATATTGCGCGCCCGAAAACGAAGACGGCGGAAATTCCGCCGGTCCGGACATGGATGCAGTGGATTGCGCGCTAGCAGGCGCGCTGAGCACAGCCACAAGGGCCAGCCCCGAGATCGTCCGAAGCAGACGCATGACAACCCCCCTTTGGTGTCCCCGAAACAGTGACAGAGGATCGGGCGGGCGTAAAGGGGGATAGCCTATTTCGTGCCGAACATGCGGTCGCCCGCATCCCCTAGTCCGGGAACGATATAACCCTTTTCGTTCAAGTGGCTGTCCAGTGACGCCGTGACGATCGGAACGTCGGGATGGGCCTCTTGCATACGGGCCACGCCCTCGGGCGCGGCGAGCAGGCAGAGGAAGCGGATATTGGTCGCTCCGGCCTGCTTGAGCAGGTCGATGGCCGCGACCGAGCTGTTGCCGGTGGCCAGCATCGGATCGACCGCGATCACCATGCGGTCGCCCAACTCGTCCGGCACCTTGAAGTAGTATTGCACGGGCTTCAGCGTTTCCTCGTCCCGGTAGAGACCGACGAAGCCGACCCGCGCCGAGGGGATCAGTTCCAGCATCCCGTCCAACAGCCCGTTGCCCGCCCGCAGGATCGAAATCAGCGCCAGCTTGCGCCCCGCCAAAACCGGTGCGTCCATTTCCTGCAAGGGCGTCTCGATCCGCTTGGTCGTCATCGGCAATTCACGCGTGACCTCGTAGGCCAGAAGCTGGCTGATTTCCCGCAAGAGCTGCCGGAACACGGCAGTCGACGTGTGCTTTTCACGCATGATCGTCAGCTTGTGCTGGACCAGCGGGTGATCAACGACGGTAAGGTGCTGCATCATGTCCCTTTCTCGAGTGTCTTGGCAATCTTGGCACGGGTCGCCGCGTCGCAGAAGGCCGCGTCCAGTGCATTCGCGTTGATTTCGGCGAAAATCCCGTCATCCCAGCCGAAGGTATCGGCGAGGCGATCGTATTCCGTGGCCATCGTGGTGTGGAAGAAGGGCGGGTCGTCGGTGGACACCGTGACCTTCACGCCGCGTTGGCGCAGGGTCTCGATGGGGTGGTCGCGCCACGTGGGGAATACACCGAGAAACACGTTCGAGCCGGGGCAGCATTCCAGCGTGATCCCGGCCTCGGCGATCTCGTCGACAAGGGCCAGATCGTCAATCGCCTGCACCCCGTGGCCGATCCGTTCCACCCGAAGATCGCGGATCGCATCGCGGACGCTTTCCGCCCCGCCCCATTCACCGGCATGAGCGGTCAGGCGCAGCCCCGCCTCGCGCGCGCAGTCAAAGGCCCACAGATAGTCCTTGGGCCTACCGATCAGTTCATCGCCGGCAATGCCGAAACCGGTGATGAAATCGCCCTTGGTCTCGGCGGCGCAACGCGCGATCGGCTTGGATTTCTCGGGCCCGAAATGGCGGATACAGGTGATGATGCCGCGCAGGGTGATGCCAAGCTCGGCCTCGGCGGTTGCCGCCGTCTCCTCTATCGCGTGCAGATATTCCCGCCACGCGCCCACGTCGCCGCCGCCGCAAAAATCGGGGGACAGGAAGGTCTCGGAGTAGACCACCCCGTTTTCGGCGCTTTCTTCCAGCACCGCGCGGGTCAGGCGGGCGTAATCCTCGGGCGTGGTCAGCACGCTGGTCGCTGCCTCGTAGACCTTCAGGAAGTGCCAGAAATCCTTGTAGGAATAGCTGCCATCCTCGCGGAAGATGCCGGACAGATCGACATGCTTTTCCTTGGCGATGCCCTTGATGAACGCGGGCGGGGCACCGCCTTCGAGATGCAGGTGAAGTTCGATCTTGGGTGTCATGGAAAGCTCCGCCCCGGTCCCTGTGCTGGCACCCCCAGATGCGCGGCAATGGTGGCCGCGACATCGGTGAAGGCGCACAGCCCTATCTGCCCGGATTGTGCGCCCTTGCCAAGCACCGGCACCCGTTCGCGGGTGTGGTCGGTGCCGACCCAAGTTGGATCGTTGCCATGATCGGCGGTGAAGATCATCAGGTCGTCCGGGCGCAAACGCGCAAGGATCGGGCTGATGGCCGTGTCGAACCATTCCAGATGCCGGGCATAGCCCGACACGTCGCGACGGTGGCCGTAGAGGCTGTCGAACTCCACGAAATTGGCGAAGGTCAGGCTGCCGTCTTCGGCATTATCCACGAGGTTCGAGAGATGGCCCATCAGGTCCGCATCCGGCCCCTTCGCCACATCGTCGATGCCGCGCATCGAGAAGATGTCGCCGATCTTGCCGACGGCATGGACCTTGCGCCCTGCCCCCTGGACCCAATCGCACAGCGTCGGCGCCGGCGGTTCGATCGCGTAATCGTGGCGGTTGCCGGTACGGGTGTAGTGGCCGGGGCTGCCCACGAACGGCCGCGCAATGACCCGTCCAACCTTCATCGCGTGCAGCACCGGGGCCAGCCGCGCGCAAAGGTCGTAGAGCCGGTCGAGGCCGAAGCTTTCTTCATGTGCGGCGATCTGAAAGACGCTGTCGGCAGAGGTGTAACAGATGGGCCATCCCGTCTGTTGATGCCGCTCGCCCTCGTCCGCGATTATGACGGTGCCCGAGGCATGTCGGTTGCCGAGAATGCCGTCGGTCCCCGCAATCGCCTTGACCTTGTCCACGAGGTCCGGCGGAAAGGCCGGATCGGTGTCGGGAAAATAGGTCCAATCCCACGGCACCGGCAGCCCGGCCAGTTCCCAATGGCCCGACGGCGTGTCCTTGCCCGCGGAAACTTCGCTTGCCGCCCCCCAGAGGCCCGCCGGGTCTGCCCCAAGCCCCGGCGCGTCCTGCCCCGAGGCAAGACGCACCACCGCGCCAAGCCCGAGCGCATCGAGCGTGGGCAGGCGCAACGGACCGCTGCGCCCCTTATCCGCCCGCCCGGCAGCGCATTCGGCGGCGATATGGGCCAGCGTATTGGCCCCGGTGTCGGGCGTATCGCCATTATAGAACGATCCTGCATCCGGTGCGCCGCCGCACCCCACGGAATCCATCACCACCAGAAACGCACGCGCCATCAGGCAATCCTTTCCTGAACCAGGGCCGGGGGCGGCACACGCGCATCCGACAGCCGATAGGCCGCCACGACCCCCTCGGCGGCGCGATGCGCGTCCTCTTCGCTGCGGGCATGGATGCGCGCAAGCGGGCGGTCAGCCTCTACCCTGTCGCCGATCCCGGCGATATCGGACAGGCCCACGGCGGGATCAACCGCGTCGCTTTGCACCAATCGCCCGCCGCCCAGATGCACAACCGCCTCGCCAATCGCACGGGTGTCGATGCTGGCCACGTAGCCGGGCTGACCGGGGTGGATTTCTACCACCACGGGGGCAGCCGGCAGCCGGTCGCGCCAACGGGCCACGAAATCAGACGGGCCACCAAGCGCCGCGACCATGCGGCCAAACACGTCTGCCGCCCGGCCCGAATTGATCGCGCCATTGATCTTTGCCTCGCCATCCGCCGCGTCCGTTGCCAGACCGCCAAGCGCCAGCAACTCGCCCCCGAGTGACACCGTGACCTCTCGCAACCGGGGGGCGCCCCCGGTGCCGGTGAGGAGTTCCATCGCTTCGATCACCTCCAGCGCGTTGCCCGCGCTGCGCGCCAGTGGCTGGCTCATATCCGTCAGCAACGCGGTGCAGTTGCAACCCGCGCCCTGCGCCGTATCCACCAGCGATTGCGCCAGTGCCAGTGCGTCGGCGGGGTCTTCCATGAAGGCGCCAGAGCCGGTCTTGACGTCCAGCACCAGCCCATCGAGCCCTTCGGACAACTTCTTGGACAGGATCGAGGCGGTGATCAGGTCGATGCTTTCCACCGTCGCGGTGACATCGCGCACCGCGTAAAGCCGCTTGTCCGCCGGGGCGATTTCGCCAGACGCGCCGACGATGGCGCAGCCCACCTCTCGCACAACACGCGACAAGTCCTCGTTCGAGACGATGGCCCGATAGCCCGGAATCGCCTCCATCTTGTCGAGCGTGCCGCCGGTATGGCCCAACCCCCGCCCCGACAGCATCGGAACAAAGGCCCCGCAGGCGGCAAGCGCCGGGGCCAGCGGCAACGACACCGTGTCCCCCACCCCGCCGGTGGAATGCTTGTCGAGCACCGGACCCGGGACATTCCATGCCAGAACCTGCCCGGTGGCGCGCATCGCATGGGTCAACAGCACCCGCCCTTTGGACCCGATGGGCGATTTACAGATGCCCATGGCAAAGGCCCCGGCCTGCGCATCGCTGACCCCGCCGTCGGCCAGACCACGCGCGAACCAGTCATAGGCCTCGGGGCTCAGTGCCTCGCCCCTGCGAAGCTGTGCCAGAATTGCACGCGCATCCATGGGTCAAGCGCCTTCCATGTGGCTTGCATCGAACGCGCCGGGCAGCAGGTCGGCCACGGTGGTGCGCAGCATCTTGCCGTCGGTGGTGGCCAGCGTCACAACCACGTCGCCCTTGGCGAATTCCGCCAGTTTCTGTCGGCAACCGCCGCAGGGCGGCACCGGGCTGGGGCTGTCGGCAATGACGGCGACCTCGGCGATGCGGCTGTCGCCCGCGGCGATCATGACCGCAATGGCCCCCGCTTCGGCGCAGGTGCCCTCGGGATAGGCCACGTTCTCGACATTGCAGCCAAGATGCAAGTTGCCCTCGGTGCTGCGGATGGCGGCGCCCACCTTGAAGCGGGAATAGGGAACATAGGCGTTCAGGCGCACGCGCGCGGCGTGGTCGACAAGGGACATGGGGGAAACCTCCGGGCAATTTTGCCCAGTCTGGTCCCGCACCGCCCCGCGTGCAAGCCTTCCCCGGCGGACAGGCTAGGATGCGGCGCGATGTTCGACCTGTGCAATCAGGGCACCAAGGGCATGGTCACAGGTCGAGACCAGCGTCCCCGCCTCTTGCAACCGCCCCTTATGCGCCGCCGCGTTCAGCGATTCCGCGATCTGCTGCAACCGGTCGGCCCCAACCGCGCCCGCGAGTGAAATCAGGATATGGCTTTGCGCGCGGGTCTGAACGGTGTCATTTCCCGCCGTAGCCTGTTTCAACTCTCCCCGGACCGAGCGTAAGTCCTGCAACAAATGCAGGAGGAATTCCTGCCGTCCGTCCGGCCCGGCGGCTTGCAGGATCGACTCGAACCGGTTTCTGTCGAAGGCCGCCATCGTCGCCTCGGCGTCTGGCCGTGGCTGCGGCGGTGGCGCGTCGTCCATGCTGCGGCCCACATGGCGGCGGATGGCCTGCCCAAAGGCGCTGACCGAGCGGATCGGCTTGGCAATCACCCCGTCGGCCCCGGCGGCGTAAATCGCTTCGCGGTTCTCGCGCATGACATAGGCGGTCAGCGCCACCATCGGCGTGTCGAACCCCGGTCGCTGGCGCATCCGGCGCATCACCTCGATCCCTGACACGCGCGGCATCTCGATATCCACCAGCGCGATGTTCACCGGGTGGTGTGCCAGCAGGTCGAGCGCCTCTTGCCCGTCGCGGGCCAGCAGCATCCGGGCTCCCATCCCTTCCAGCATCTGCCGCACGAGGATCTGGTTGGTTTCATTGTCTTCCGCCACCAGAACCGTCAGATCCGACAGGTCCGGGCGGTCGCCATCCCCCTGACGGCATTCCCACGACTCGCGCGGCAAGCTGAGGGTCACGTCGGCCCCGGCCCCGGCCCGGTTTTCAACCACCAACGCCCCGCCCAGCCCATCGGCCAGTTCCTTGGAGATATGCAGCCCCAGCCCGGTGCCGGGACGGTTTTCATTGGTCGGCCGTCCGTCAGGTGTGAACAGCCGGTCAAGGGCTGGTTTGGAGAACCCGCGCCCCTGATCGCGGACCTGAAAGATCAACGCGTCGGCTTCAAGGCGCACCGACAAGGTCACCCGCCCTCGGTCGCTGAATTTCAACGCATTGGCGATCAGGTTGCCGAGGATCCGGTCGAGCTTGATCCGTGCCGCCCGTATCCGTTCGGGCACATGGCGATCGACATCCAGCCGGAAGGTCAACCCTTGTTCGCGCGCGCGGCCCGACCAGCGCATTTCGATCCCGGCCAGAAAACTTCGAAAGTCGAACCCCCGCGACGGAGCAGCCTGCGCGGGCCTGCCGGTGCTCAGCATCGTGGCCCCGTCGATCAGGTCGGCCAGCGTTTCGCCCGCCACCCGCACCCGGTCGAGCTGGCATTGCAGGTCGGGCGGCACCCGCGCGGGGTCGATCAAACGCAGGCCGCCGACCACGTCCGAGACCGCCGCGCGGATGTCATGACCGTATAGCCGCAGCGCATCGCGCACCGCGTCGATTTCGGCCATGGCCGGGCTGTCCCCTGCCCTTGAACGATGGTCTTGCGTCATGTCCCCGCCTGAACCGCCCCGTCTCATGACGCCGTGACAAGGTTAATATTCGGTTAACACCGTGCGAGAGGGCGCCAAGAGAACCCCGACTGACCCGCGAGGGCCAAGGCGGGCTGCGCCGTTTCACGAAAAGGCCGGGCACTGTGGCCCGGCCTCTCGACGTCGCATCTGCACGCCATCCCTACCGGGGATAGCCAATCTCTTTCAGCGCCTCGGCGATTTCGTCCAGGATCGCCGGATCGTCGATCGTGGCGGGCATCTTGAATTCTTCGCCATTTGCGATCTTGACCATGGTGGCCCGCAAGATCTTGCCCGAGCGTGTCTTGGGCAGGCGCTGCACCACGGTGGCAAGCTTGAAGGCCGCCACGGGACCGATCTGGTCACGCACCAGCTTCACGCAATCCGCAACCACGTCTTCAGCGGCCTTTTGGGTACCCGAATTGAGACACAGGAAGCCCATCGGCATCTGCCCCTTCAGGGCGTCGGCCACACCGATCACGGCGCATTCCGCCACGTCCGGGTGGCTGGCCAGAACCTCTTCCATAGCGCCGGTGGACAGGCGGTGGCCCGCAACATTGATGACGTCATCGGTGCGCGCCATGATGTAGAGGTATCCGTCCTCGTCCTTGTAGCCCGCATCACCGGTCTCATAGTACCCGGGGAAGTGTTCCAGATAGGACTTGAGGAACCGGTCTTCGGCATTCCAGAGCGTCGGCAACGTCCCCGGTGGCAGTGGAAGCTTCGCAGCAATCGCGCCAAGCTCGCCGGCAGGAAGGGGATGGCCACCCTCGTCGAGGATTTGAACGTCCCAGCCCGGCATCGCAACCGACGGAGAGCCGACCTTGACCGGCAACGCCTCGATCCCGAGGGGGTTGCCAGCGATGGCCCAACCGGTTTCCGTCTGCCACCAGTGGTCGATCACCGGAACACCCAGTTTGTCCTGCGCCCAGACAATGGTGTCGGGGTCGGCACGTTCGCCGGCAAGGAACAGGCTTTCGAGGCTCGACATGTCGTATTTGCCGATCAGGTCACCATTCGAGTCCTCGCGCTTGATCGCGCGAAAGGCGGTCGGGGCGGTGAAGAGGCACTTGACCTTGTGGTCCTGAATGACGCGCCAGAACGTGCCGGCATCCGGGGTGCCGACGGGCTTGCCCTCGAACACGATGGTGGTGCAGCCATAGGTCAGCGGCCCATAGCAGATATAGCTGTGCCCCACGACCCAGCCGACGTCGGACGCGGCCCAGAAGACCTCGCCGGGGTTCATGTCGTAAAGGTTGCGCATCGTCCAGTTGAGTGCAACCGAATGGCCGCCCGTATGGCGCACAACGCCCTTGGGCTGCCCCGTGGTCCCCGAGGTATAGAGAATATAGAGCGGGTGGTTGCCCTCGACCAGCACGCATTCCGCCGCTTCCACGCCGTATTGAAAACCATGCCAGTTCACGTCGCGGCCTTCGGTCAGCTTTGCGACTTCTTGTTCACGCTGGAAGATGACGCAGAAATCCGGCTTGTGCGTGGCCTGCTCAATCGCGCCGTCCAGCAGCGGCTTGTAGTGCACAACACGGCCCGGCTCCAACCCGCAGGACGCGGCAATGATGCATTTCGGGGTGCAATCGTCGATCCGCACGGCCAGTTCATGCGCGGCAAACCCGCCAAACACCACCGAATGCACCGCGCCGATGCGGGCACAGGCCAGCATCGCCTCCAGCGCTTCGGGGATCATCGGCATGTAGATGATGACGCGGTCGCCCTTTTCGACGCCCTTCGCCTTGAGCGCCCCGGCCAGGTTGGCGACGCGGTTGCGCAGCTCGACGAAGCTGATTTCGCGCTTGGAATGGGTAATGGGGCTGTCGTGGATGATCGCCACCCGCTCGCCATGGCCAGCCTCGACATGGCGGTCGACGGCGTTCCAGCAGGCGTTCAACGTGCCATCAGCATACCATTCATAGAGCGGCGCATTCTCGTCAAACAGCGCTTTCGACGGCGGGGTGACCCAGTCGATGCCCTCGGCTGCCTTCATCCAGTAGCCTTCAGGGTCAGCTTTGGCTTCGGCCGCAATCTCCGAATATCCCATGTGGTCTCCTCCACAAATCTCCTGCATTCCCCTGTGTCCTCCCCTACAATTGTATGCCGCACCATACAAAGGGTTTGATTGCCGCAGCCGCATAAAAAGAGGCCCCTCCGCAGGCGGAAGGGCCGGTTTGAGCCAACGCGATGCGGGGTCAGCCGTAGTGATGCACCGGCGTGCCCGCGAGGGCAGAGATGTTGAGCAATCCGCGCGCGGTGATCGACGGGGTCACGATATGGGCCTTGTTGCCCATTCCCATCAGGATCGGTCCCACTTCCAGCCCGTTCGCCTTCATCTTGAGGATGTTGCGCGTGGCACTGGCGGCATCGGTGCTGGAAAACACCAGGGCATTTGCTGCCCCGTCCAGACGCGAACCGGGGAAGTTGCGGTCACGCAGGTCCGGGTCCAACGCGGCATCGGCATGCATTTCGCCCTCGTAGCAGAAATCCAGATCCATCCCGTCGAGAATTTCCAGCGCGGCCCGCATCCGGCGACCGCTGTCGTTATCGAGGTTGCCGAATTGCGAGCTGGAACAGAGCGCGATCCGCGGTGCTATGCCGAAACGGCCCACGTGACGCGCCGCGCCGATCACTGTCTCGGCGATCTGCTCGGGCGTCGGGACCGCGTGGATATGGGTGTCAGCAATGAAAAGCGGCCCGTCTTCCAGAATGACAAGGCTGAGCGCGCCCACCGGATGCAGCCCGTCATGGGCCAGCAGTTGGGTGACATAGTTCAGGTGCCACAGATACTGGCCGAAGGTGCCGCAGATCAGCGAATCCGCCTCGCCTCGATGTACTGCCACGGCACCGATGGCCGTGCTGTTGGTGCGCAGGATCGCGCGGGCCAGATCGGGCGTCACGCCCTTGCGCTGCATCTTGTCGAGATAGGTTTGCCAGTAGTCCCGGTAGCGGCTGTCGCTTTCCGGGTTGATCAGGTCGAAATCGCGGTCGGGCCGGATCGTCAGGCCCGCCCGTTCAATCCGCATCTGCACCACCTCGGGGCGACCGATCAGGGTGGGCGTGTCGGTCGTATCCTCCAGCATCGCCTGCGCCGCGCGCAGCACCCGCTCATCCTCGCCTTCCGAGAAGACGATCTTGCGGGTGGCGGTGGATGCCGCCTCGAACACGGGCCGCATCACAAGGGCCGAACGGAACACAGACTGATTCAGCTTTTCCTTGTAGGCCACCAGATCGTCCAGCGGCCGCGCCGCCACGCCGCTGTCCATCGCCGCCTTGGCCACCGAGGCCGCGACCACGCCGATCAGACGGGGATCGAAGGGTTTGGGAATCAGGTAATCCGCGCCGAAAGTCAGTTGCTCGCCCTTGTAGGCGGCGGCGGCCTCGGCGCTGGTGGTGGCACGGGCAAGGGCCGCGATACCCTCGACACAGCCGATCTGCATCGCGTCGTTGATCTCGGTCGCCCCGACATCCAGCGCCCCACGGAAAATGAATGGGAAACACAGGACATTGTTGACCTGATTGGGAAAATCGCTGCGCCCAGTGGCGATGATCGCGTCGGGCGCGGCTTCGCGCACCTGATCGGGCAGGATTTCCGGCGTCGGGTTGGCCAATGCGAACACGATGGGGCGCTTGGCCATCTTGGCGACCATCCCGGTCGTCAGAACGCCGGGGCCAGAGAGGCCGAGGAACAGGTCGGCCCCCTTGATCACATCGTCAAGCGTCCGCAACGCGCTGGCCTGCGCGTAGTCGGCCTTTTGCGGGTTCATGTCCTCTTCCCGGCCCTGATAGACCAGCCCGTGAATATCGCACAGCCAGACATTCTCGCGCTTCACGCCAAGCTTGAGCAGCATGTTGAGGCAGGCTATCCCCGCGGCCCCACCGCCGGTGGACACGACCTTGATGTCCTCGAATTTCTTTTCCGCCAGATGCAAAGCATTGGTGGCGGCCGCGCCGACGACAATGGCTGTGCCGTGCTGATCGTCATGGAAAACCGGGATGCCCATCCGCTCGCGGCAGATCTTTTCGACGATGAAGCAATCGGGGGCCTTGATGTCTTCAAGGTTGATGGCACCGAAGGTGGGTTCCAGCGCGCAGACGATTTCGGCCAGCTTGTAGGGATCGGGTTCGTTCACCTCGATGTCGAAGCAATCGACATTGGCGAATTTCTTGAAGAGCACGGCCTTGCCTTCCATCACCGGCTTGGAGGCAAGCGCACCGATATTGCCAAGCCCCAACACCGCCGTGCCGTTGGTGACGACCGCCACAAGGTTGCCGCGCGCGGTGTAGCGCACGGCCTCGGACGGCGTGGCGGCGATCTCGGTGCAGGCCTCGGCCACGCCGGGGCTATAGGCGCGGGCAAGGTCGCGACCGTTCGCGAGCGGCTTGGTGGCGCGGATTTCGAGTTTCCCCGGCTTTGGGAATTCATGGTAATCCAGTGCGCCCTGCCGGAACGCGTCGGTCTTGTCTTCGCTCATCTGATGGGCCTCCAGGAAACTTGTTTAACGTTGAACTATACTTGGTCGCAAAAAGCAATCCATAGGGCGGGACTGTCCCCGTTCGCCCCGATGGCCAGAACGGCCGCACAGGCCCCAGAACCCGCCGGTGCCGTCAGGCGAATTGCTCGCGGATCAGCCGCTCTTCCAGCCCGTGACCGGGATCGAACAGGATACGGTGGCGCACATCCGGTTCGGAACGGATTTCAACCGAGGTGACATTTTCGACCGACCGGCTGTCCGCATCCGCCATCACCGGGCGCTTTCGCGGGTCGAGCACCTCGAACCGGACCACCGCGCTGGTGGGCAACAGCGCCCCGCGCCAGCGCCGGGGCCGGAACGCCGCCATCGCCGTCAACGCCAGAACATCCGAGCCGATGGGCAGGATCGGTCCGTGCGCGGAATAGTTGTAGGCCGTCGAACCCGCCGGGGTGCAGACGAGTGCGCCGTCGCAAACCAGTTCCTCCATCCGCATCCGGTCATCGACCCAGATCCGCAGCCGCGCCGCCTGCGGCCCTGCCCGCAGCAGGCTGACCTCGTTGATCGCCAAGGCCTCGCTGACCTTGCCGTCCGTATCCACAGCCGTCATGTACAATGGGTGGATCACCGCTTCTTCCGCCGACTCCAGTCGCTCGATCAGTTTGTCTTCGGCATATTCGTTCATCAGGAACCCGACCGTGCCCCGGTTCATCCCGTAGACCGGCGCCTCAAGCGCCTGTGTCCCGTGCAGGGTGGAGAGCATGAAGCCGTCGCCCCCCAAGGCCACGATCACATCCGCCTCTTCGGGGGGGTGTTGCCCATATTGCGCCGCGAGACGGGCCTGCGCGTCCTGCGCAATCGGGGCGTCGGAAGCGAGGAAACAGAGATTTCTGGCGGCGGGCATGGCAACTCCGGGGCTTCTGACAGGATCAGTGTTCGCGCGTGACGGTCGGAAACTCAATCCCGGAATCTTGCGAAAACCCGCCGAAGTTTCCTATCGGGGACGCTGATGAGACGAAATGCGGCGCTTTCCGGGCTTCCACCCACGCGCGCCTTTGGCTAGATGCAGCCGGAATATCTCATTGCCTTCACATAGGGAGACAGGCCATGAACGCGCCCCACCGCGACGCTGGTTTCTTCACCGAAACCCTTGCAGACCGCGATCCGGAAATCTTCGACGCTATCGGCAAGGAACTTGGCCGCCAGCGCAACGAGATCGAGTTGATCGCCTCGGAAAACATCGTGTCCAAAGCCGTGATGCAGGCGCAGGGCTCGGTGATGACCAACAAATACGCTGAAGGGTATCCCGGTCGCCGCTACTATGGTGGCTGCCAGTTCGTGGACGTCGCCGAAAACCTGGCCATTGACCGCGCCAAAGAGCTGTTCGGCTGTGATTTCGCCAACGTTCAGCCCAACTCGGGCTCGCAGGCGAACCAAGGCGTGTTTACCGCCTTGCTGCAACCCGGCGACACAATTCTCGGAATGAGCCTCGACGCGGGCGGCCACCTGACCCACGGCGCCAAGCCGAACCAGTCGGGCAAGTGGTTCAACGCCATCCAGTATGGTGTGCGCAAGCAGGACAGCCTGATCGACTACGACCAGATCCAGCAGCTTGCCACCGAACATCAGCCCAAGCTGATCATCGCCGGTGGCTCGGCCATTCCGCGGCAGGTTGACTTTGCCAAGTTCCGCGAGATCGCAGACAGCGTCGGCGCCTACCTGATGGTGGACATGGCCCATTTCGCAGGTCTGGTTGCGGCAGGCGAGCACCCTTCTCCCTTTCCCTATGCCGACGTGGCCACCACGACCACCCATAAAACCCTGCGCGGCCCGCGCGGCGGCATGATCCTGACCAATGACGAAGCCATCGCCAAGAAAGTGAACTCGGCGATCTTCCCCGGCATTCAGGGCGGCCCGCTGATGCACGTCATCGCGGCCAAGGCCGTCGCCTTCGGCGAGGCGCTCCGCCCCGGTTTCAAGACCTATCAAAAGCAGGTGCGCGCCAATGCCGTGGCCCTGGCCGATCAGCTGATGAAGGGCGGTCTCGACATCGTGACAGGCGGCACCGACACCCACGTGATGCTGGTTGACCTGCGTCCCAAGGGCGTGAAGGGCAACGCCACCGAGAAGGCGCTCGGACGGGCCCACATCACCTGCAACAAGAACGGCATCCCGTTCGACCCGGAAAAGCCGACGGTCACCTCGGGCGTGCGTCTTGGCACCCCCGCCGGCACCACGCGTGGCTTTGGTGAGGACGAGTTCCGCCAGATCGCCGACTGGATCGTCGAAGTGGTCGACGGGCTGGCCGCCAACGGTGAAGAAGGCAACGCCGCGGTGGAAGAGAAGGTCAAAGCCGAAGTCGAAGCGCTCTGCGCTCGCTTCCCGCTCTACGACGATCTCTGATCCGACAGCCTGATCCCAAAAGCCCCCCGGCCATAGGCGCCGGGGGGCTTTCTTTTGGCTTCTGCGCCACCCGTTACCTTCCTGCCCCAAGCCGCCTCAGCAACCCCGCCCGATCGGCGAGGTAGGGCAACCGCTTGCGCGCGGCACGCACGGACGCCGCATCGAGATCGGCCATGATCAGGTCCGGGGCCGTCCCGGCCTCTGCCACGCTCTGTCCCACCGGCCCGACGATCCGGCTGCCGCCGAAATAGCGCAACCCGGCCTCTTCGCCCGCGTGGTTGGCATAGAGCAGCCAAAGCCCGTTTTCGAACGCCCGCGCGGGCATCACCTGCGTTGACACATTGCCCCATTGATCCGACAGGGCGGTCGGCACGAACAGCACGTCTGCCCCCGCCAGTGCTGCAGCGCGGGGGCCTTCGGGGAACTCGGCGTCGTAGCAGATGAGAATCGCGCAGCGCAGGCCGCAGAACTCGAAGACCTCGCAGCCCTTACCTTGTGCAAATCGCCCCGTTTCCGGCCCCGGCGGGATCACCAGCTTGCGGTGGTGGGCCACGGGCCCATCCGGCCCGATCAATTGCGCAGAATTGAAGACCTGTGCCCCGTCCCGCTCGGCGTAACCATAAAGCACCGCCGTTCCCGTCCGCTTGGCCAAGGCCTGCACCGCTTGGGCGAATGGCCCTGCGGCGCGCTCTGCCGCTGCCTCCAGCGCGTCCCCTATGTGATAGCCAGCGGCAAAAAGCTCGGGGCACAGGACGACGTCCAGCCCCTGCCCCGCGATGGCCGCTTCCAGCGCTGCCAACCGGGCCTTTGGCGTCAGGTCCGCTCCGTCGCTCTGCCAGACCCCCGCTTTCATGGGCGCTGGCCCGAATAGAGGATCTCACGCGGGTAGTCGGTCAGATACTCTGCCCCCGTTTCCGTCACCACAATGGAATCCCCGATCCGCCCGCCGCATTGTCGGTCCAGTGAAATGCCCCCATCCACGGCAAAGGTCATACCGGGTTGCAACACGGTCCTGTCGCCAGCTTTCAACTCCGGCGCTTCCAGATAGCTCATCCCGATGGAGCGCCCGGTGCGATACCCAGTCTCAAAGCCCCGCGCGCGGTAGACTTGGTTCGCGGCTTCCGCCACGCTTTCCGCCGTCACGCCAGGCCGGATTGCCGCAATCGCCGCCTGCTGTGCGTCGATGGCGGCTTGTTGGACCTCGATGGCGACATCGCTGGCATGCTCGATGAAAAACATCCGGTCAAAGCCGAGCTTGTAGAGCTTGAATTGCGCCATGTTGCAGAAACAGAAATAGACCGGGTCGCCGGGGGCCAGACGCTTTACGCTGGCGCGGCGATGAACCATCGAGGTGTCGCTGCCCGATTGCATCACTTGCAAGCCCTGAATCATCGGCGAGACGAACGCCTCCCAGCCTCGATCCGTCAGAAACCCCGCCGCCTTGCGCGTGCCTGCGTCGATCACCGCGAGCGCGGCTTCGTATTCCGGCCCCCCCGCCGACAACGCCCCATGCGCCGCCCCCATCATCGCGCCTGCGATCTGGCCCGCTTGCCGCATCACCTCGATCTCGGCGGGCGATTTGATCATCCGCATGGTCCCAAGGACCGGAGAGACATCGGTCAGCTCCGTCTCGGGGCGCTGATCGTCAAACCAGTTTCGCAAGACGGCAGGCAAGGTGCCCTTTTCGACCGCCACGCGTGGGGAATCGCCGAGAGCCCTGGGCAGCACATTCACCCAGTGGTTGTTGCCCATATCCTCCCACGTCACCACGGTCTCGACCCATGTCATCGCTGCCACCATCTCGCTTTCCATGAGCGGCGTGACGATGATGGGATCGGCGTCGGGGCGCACGATCAGCGCGGTGGGGCGCCCGAACTCGACAGACAAATATCCCCAGAACCCGGCCAGGTAGGCGATGGAGGACTCGTCGGTCAGCAGCGCAACGTCGACACCCGCGGCGGAAAGGCGATTCTGGAAAGCGGCATGTCTGGAACGGGCTTCGTCGAGCATCGGTATCCCCTTTTTGTCATTCGCCCCCATGGTGTGGGGTTTCACCATGGGGGCTTGCCCTTCCGCGTCATTCAACGGTCGCTGCCGAACCATTTCGGGCGCGCCAACACCAGACAAGCGCGTATCAGGCAGAGACGGATTTCCGGACCATGTCCCAATAGATGCCTTCCACGTCGCTGCGCGCCAGACGCCCGCCTTCACGATACCACGTGTTTACCCCGGTCAGCATGGCGATTATGGCCAGCGTGGCGATCTTGGTATCTGCCACGGCAAAGGCACCGCTCGCCTGCCCGGCCCTCAGGATACCCTCCAACTGGTCTTCGTAGCGTTTGCGCAACCCCTCGATCACCGCGAAATTCTCGGACTCCAGATTGCGCAGTTCCATGTAGGCGATAAAGACCAGTTCGGGCCGGTCGAGGTGGTAACGGATGTGGTGGCGGCAAAACCCCTCCAACTGCGCGGCGGGCGTCCCCTCCGGCACCTGCCACGACGCCAAGAGATGCTCCATATGTCCCTGCATCAGGTCAAAGAGCAGTGTCTGCTTGTCGGGGGTGTAGAGGTAAAGCGCCCCGGCCTGCACCCCGACCTCTTTCGCAATCTGGCGCATCGAGACAGCGGCAAAGCCGTGCCGCGCGAACAGGTGCAGCGCCGCCTCGCGGACCTTGGGGCCAGTGGTTTCGGCATGAGAGCCTTGCTTGCGTGCCATGGGGGCAGGTTAGCGCCCCTGCCGCTATTTGAACAGGTGTTCAATTCGCCTTCCCGCTGGACCTGCGCGCCCTGCCCGCGCTATCAGGGGGCGTGATCCAACCGGGGGCCGCGATGCGCGTCATACTGATCCTGTCTGTCTTGCTGGCGTTGACCGCCTGCTCGATCCGCGCGCCGGAACTGGATGCCTCGATCACCGAAACCAGCCGTCAGGCGGACTGGCCACAACTGGTGCCACTCGTCCCCCTGCTGGCGCAGGCAGAGGCGTTGACGCCCCGCACCGCCGAGGCCGAAGGACGCACACTGCAATGGCGCGCCGCCGACCTGCGCCGCCGCGCTGCGCTTTTGCGGGCGATTCCCGTCGATTGATGGCGCGTGGCGCGTTGCACCCTTGGGGCATTGCCGCTAACAGGGCGATCAAGACAGACAAGACACAGCCGGAGGATCTTTCATGACTGAGCCGCTTCGCCTGGGCATTGCCGGGCTTGGCACCGTGGGTGTCGGTGTCGTGAAGATCGTGCAGCAGAAAGCCAACCTGTTGGCGATGCGCACCGGCCGTCCGGTCACCATCTCTGCGGTCTCGGCACGCGTCCGCGACAAGGATCGCGGCGTCGATATTTCCGGCTACGGCTGGGAGGACGACCCCGTCGTGCTCGCCACCCGGAACGATGTCGATGTCTTCGTCGAACTGATGGGCGGCTCCGACGGCCCGGCCAAGGCCGCGACCGAAGCCGCGATTGCCGCGGGCAAGGACGTGGTGACCGCCAACAAGGCAATGCTGGCGCTGCACGGTCAGGCCATGGCCGAAGCCGCCGAGGCCGCAGGTCGCGTGATCCGGTTCGAGGCTGCCGTTGCAGGCGGAATCCCGGTGGTCAAGGCCCTGACCGAGGGGCTGGCGGGCAACGACATCACCCGCGTGATGGGCGTCATGAACGGCACCTGCAACTACATCCTGACGCGGATGCAGTCAGCGGGCCTGTCCTATGACGAGGTGTTCGAAGAGGCCAACCAGCTTGGCTATCTGGAGGCCGACCCAAATCTCGACGTGGGCGGCATCGACGCCGGGCACAAGCTGGCGCTGCTGTCCTCCATCGCCTACGGCACGCAGGTCGATTTCGACGGCGTGGCGCTGGAAGGCATCGGTCAGGTCACGATCGAGGATATCAACCAAGCGGCTGAGCTTGGCTTTCGGATCAAGCTTCTGGGCGTCGCGCGGATGACCGGACGCGGGCTGGAACAGCGCATGACGCCCTGCCTCGTGCCCGCCAACAGCCCCATCGGCCAACTTGAAGGCGGCACCAACATGGTGGTTCTTGAGGGGGACGCCGTGGGCCAGATCGTCTTGCGCGGCGCCGGCGCCGGCGAAGGCCCCACCGCCAGCGCTGTTCTGTCAGATGTGCTCGACATCGCGCGCGGCATTCGCCTGTCCACTTTCGGCCAACCCGCAACCGGACTGACCAAGGCCAACCGCGCCGCCGTGGCGACCGCAGCGCCCTACTACTTGCGCCTGATGCTGCGCGACAAACCCGGCGCGATGGCCAAGGTCGCTGCTGTTCTTGGCGACTGCGGGATTTCCATCGACCGGATGCGCCAGCGCAGCCATGGCGGCACCGATGCCCCGGTGCTGATCGTGACCCACAAGGTCGCCGCACCGTCGCTACAGGATGCGCTTGTCGAACTGCCCAAGACCGATGTTGTCGTGGGCCAACCCGTCGCCTTGCGGATCGAAGACGTCTGAGCAATCGCCCGAAACAAGAGCAATCATCGTTGTTACATGGCTGAAACGCCGCAAGCGTAAAGGCCGATCGACCCGTGCGGGCGGCTTGTGTGCCGGGGTCTGCGCGGGCTAGATAGATTTCAACCGGCACAAGAATAAATTGGAAATCCGCTCATGTCGCATCCCACCGATTTCAACGACCGCATGCTTTCGCTCGGCTTGGCCCGCGTTTCCGAAGCGGCGGCCATCGCATCCGCCACCCTGATCGGACGCGGCGACGAAAAGGCAGCGGACCAGGCCGCCGTGAATGCGATGCGTGACCAGTTGAACATGCTGGACATCGCCGGTGTGGTCGTGATCGGCGAAGGCGAGCGGGACGAAGCGCCGATGCTGTTCATCGGCGAAGAGGTCGGCACCGGCGAAGGCCCTGCGGTAGACATCGCGCTCGACCCGCTGGAAGGCACCACCCTGACCGCCAAGGACATGCCGAATGCGCTGACCGTGATTGCCATGGGCCCGCGCGGTTCGATGCTGCACGCGCCCGATACCTACATGGAAAAGCTGGCCATCGGGCCGGGCTATCCCGAAGGCATCGTGACCCTTGACATGGACCCCGCCACGCGCGTCTCGGCGCTGGCCAGCGCGAGGGGCTGCCAGCCCTCTGACATCACCGTCTGCATCCTCGAACGCCCCCGGCACGAGCAGATGATCGAAGACGTCCGCTCCACCGGCGCCGCGATCCGCCTGATCACCGATGGCGACGTGGCGGGTGTCATGCATTGCGCCGAACCCGATATCACTGGCATCGACATGTATATGGGCCGGGGTGGCGCACCCGAAGGGGTGCTCGCTGCCGCCGCGCTGAAATGCATGGGCGGGCAGATGTATGGCCAGCTCGTTTTCCGCACCGATGATGAACGCGCCCGCGCCGCCAAGACCGGCATCACCGATCTGGATCGCATTTATTCCCGCGACGAGATGGTGACCCAGGACGTGATCTTCTCGGCCACCGGCGTCACCAACGGCTCGATCCTGAGCGGCATCAAGCGCGAAGTCGGCTGGCTGACCACCGAGACCCTGCTGATGCGCTCCAAGACCGGATCTGTGCGGCGCATGGCCTACCGCAACCCGCGCCGCTAAGGCATGGCTGATGCGTTTCTAGGGGTCGAGCACTCGGTCACGGGCCGCAAATGGGTCGGCCTGTCGCCGGAGCAGGAGCGTCTTTCCGAAGCCTTGGCACAACAGGCCGACCTGCCGCCCCCCGTGGCCCGCGTTCTGGCGCGGCGCGGGGTTATGCCAGGGGCTGCGCAAAGCTTCCTCGCCCCGGCCCTGCGCGACCTGCTACCCGATCCGTTGACCCTGAAAGACATGGGGGCAGCCGCCGCGCGGTTCCTGAACGCGGTGACCGCAGGCCAGCGGATTGCCATCTTCGCCGACTATGACGTGGATGGCGGCAGTTCGGCTGCACTGCTGATTGACTGGCTCCGCCAGATGGGCCGCCCTGCGACGCTCTACATTCCCGACCGGATCGACGAGGGCTATGGCCCCAACGAACCGGCGATGGAGGCGCTGGCACGCAACCACGACCTGATCATCTGCGTCGATTGTGGAACCCTGTCCCTCGGGCCGATCGCGGCGGCCAAGGGGGCCGATGTGATCGTGCTGGACCATCATCTTGGCGGGGCCGAGTTGCCCGACTGTGTGGCCGTGGTGAACCCCAACCGGCTGGACGAAGACGGCGCGCTTGGCCACTTGTGTGCGGCAGGCGTGGTCTTCCTGATGCTGGTCGAAGCCAACAGGCGGCTGCGCACCGAGGGCGTGACAGGCCCCGACCTGATGGCGATGCTCGACCTCGTGGCGCTGGCAACCGTGGCAGACGTGGCGCAACTGACCGGCGTAAACCGCGCCTTTGTCCGGCAAGGTCTGACCGTGATGGCCCGCCGTCAGCGCCCCGGCCTTGTGGCGCTGGCCGATGTGTCCCGACTCGACCGGGCCCCCGCCGCCTATCACCTCGGCTTCCTGCTGGGGCCGCGTGTGAACGCGGGCGGGCGGATCGGCAAGGCAGACCTTGGGGCGCGGCTCTTGTCGACGGACAACATGGCAGAGGCGACCAAGCTGGCGAAGCTGCTGGACGACCTCAACACCGACCGGCGGGAAATCGAGACCCGCGTGCGCGAAGCGGCGCTGGCGCAGGCCGAGGCCCGTGGGCTGGATGCGCCGCTGGTCTGGGCCGCCGAAGACGGCTGGCATCCCGGCGTGGTCGGCATCGTCGCCAGCCGCCTGAAAGAAGCCACCAATCGCCCCGCCGTCGTCATCGGCTTCGACGGCGACGAGGGCAAGGGGTCGGGCCGGTCGATCACCGGCGTCGATCTTGGCGCCTCGATCCAGAAGCTCGCAGCCGAAGGATTGATCACCAAGGGCGGCGGCCACCGGATGGCGGCAGGGCTCAGCCTGACGCGCGCGCAACTGGACCCAGCCATGGCCCGGCTGAGCGAATTGCTCGGCAAGCAGGGCGCGGGCGATGCGGGCCCTGCCGATCTGCGCATTGACGGCCTGCTGATGCCCGGCGGCGCCACGGTCGCGTTGATCGAACACCTCGACGCCGCTGGTCCCTTTGGTGCCGGGGCATCTGC
This sequence comes from Nioella nitratireducens, assembly GCF_001879715.1. Taxonomy (GTDB): domain Bacteria; phylum Pseudomonadota; class Alphaproteobacteria; order Rhodobacterales; family Rhodobacteraceae; genus Nioella; species Nioella nitratireducens. The sequence continues at coordinate 153,704 of NZ_MNBW01000007.1, forward strand.
CCCCCGCTTCGCCTTTCCGGCGCAGACCATTCGTTTCACCAAGCCGGTGGGCGACGGGCACCTGAAACTGAGTGTCTCGGACGGTGGCCCGGTGGTGCTGGACGCCATCGCCTTCAACGCCCGCGCCACGGGTCTGGCCGACGCGCTGGAGGCCCATAATGGCCGCCCGTTCAACCTTGTCGGCCGCATCGAAGTGAACCACTGGAACGGCCGCCAGACAGTGCAATTGCGCCTCGAAGATGCCGCCCCCGCCTGAGCCGAAAAAAGTTGTCGGCAGGTTGATTTTACCCCTTGCACGCCCCCCGGCCTTTTCATAAACACCGCCTCACGCCAACGGGATGCGGTTGAACCATCCCCATCGGCGCATCTGAGTGGCCCGTTCGTCTATCGGTTAGGACGCCAGGTTTTCAACCTGGAAAGAGGGGTTCGATTCCCCTACGGGCTGCCACTTCTCTACAAAAATCTCTCTTGTTCCGGACCTTATCGACTGGAATGCCCCGTTCCAACGTGCCGCATGCGGCTGGCGGCGCGCACATGGCCGCGTGCCTGAAGCCCCCTGCGCGATCCACAGATCTCTGGCAGGTCTACCGGCATCGCAGCCGCTTTGCCGCCATCCCAGGGTTCGCACCCCTGCATTGACCCACGTCATTCCCCTGCCTGTGCATCCAGCCCATGCTGGGCAGAGGGAGGATGACGATGACAGTGGATTCAAACAGCCCCGACCCATGGAAAGAGGCCCGCGCCCTGATTGATGCGCCGGGCGGCAGTGTCAACATCGCGCACGAGGCCGTGGACCGCCATGTCGCGCAGGGCCACGGCGCCACGGTGGCGATGCTCTGGCTTGGCAAGGATGGCAGCAGGCGCCCGTTGAGCTACGGCGCCCTGTCCGACGCCTCTGCCCGGATGGCCAATGTGCTGACCGCGCATGGTCTGACCAAGGGCGACAGCGTGTTCGCCCTGATGGGGCGGGTGCCGGATCTCTACATCACAGCCCTTGGCACGCTAAAGGCCGGCATGGTTTTCACCCCCCTCTTTTCCGCCTTCGGACCGGAGCCGATCCAGACCCGGATGGAAATCGGCAGCGCCAACGTTCTGGTCACGACAGCGCAACTCTACAGGCGCAAGATAGCGGCGTGGCGCGACCAGATACCGTCCCTCAAACTGGTGCTGATCCTTGGCGACGAGGCCCCCGAAGGCTGTGTCGCGCTTGACCCGGCGATGGCCGCCGCATCGCCCAGCTTTGAAACCGTGCACACAGAGCCGGAAGACCCGGCGCTGATCCACTTCACCTCTGGCACCACGGGCAAGCCCAAAGGCGCGGTGCATGTCCACAACGCGGTCGTCTATCACGCCTTTTCAGGACGCCACGCGCTCGATCTGACGCCCGGCACCATCTATTGGTGCACGGCTGATCCCGGCTGGGTCACGGGAACGTCCTACGGCATCATTGCGCCGCTGGTGAACCGGGTCACGATGATCGTGGACGAGGCGGAATTCGACCTCGACCGCTGGTATGCCACGGTTCAGAACGAAAAGGTCGAGGTCTGGTATTCCGCGCCCACTGCCATCCGGATGATGATGCGATCGGGGGCCGAGGCTGCCGCGCCCTATGATTTTTCGTCGCTGCGGTTTCTGGCCAGCGTCGGCGAACCGCTGAACCCCGAGGCCGTGATCTGGAGTGAAAAAGTCTTCGGGCAGCCCTTCCATGACAATTGGTGGCAAACCGAGACAGGCGGCGTCATGATCGCCAACAGGCCGGGCATGGCGGTGCGTCCGGGGTCCATGGGCAAACCCATGCCGGGGATCGAGGCCGGGATCGTCGAGCACACCGATGCGGGCCTTGAGCCGCTTGGCACCGGCAAGGTGGGGGAACTGGCGCTGCGGCCCGGATGGCCCTCGATGATGCGGGCCTACCTTCATGAACAGGCGCGCTACGACAAGTGCTTTGCCGATGGGTGGTACCTGTCCGGCGACCTCGCCATGCGCGACGCCGATGGCTATTTCTGGTTCGTGGGGCGGGCCGATGACCTGATCAAGACGTCGGGCCACCTGATCGGCCCGTTCGAGGTGGAAAGTGCCCTGATCGAACATCCGGCGGTGGCCGAAGCGGGTGTCATCGGCATTCCCGACGAAACCGCCGGGGAAGTCGTGAAAGCCTATGTCACGCTCAACCCCGGCTATCAGCCCGATGCGACGCTGGAAAAGGAATTGCGCGGCCACGCCCGCAAGAAACTGGGCCCCGCCGTCGCCCCGCGCGAGGTCATCTTCCGCACCACTCTGCCAAAGACACGCTCGGGAAAGATCATGCGACGACTTTTGAAGGCACGCGAACTTGGCTTGCCCGAAGGCGACATCTCGACTCTGGAGACCGATGAATCATGAGTAGCGCAACCAAGCCCCGCCTGAACCGCGACCATGTCTTGTCGCTGCTGTCCGACATGATCCGTGTGCGCAAGTTCGAGGACAAATGCGCCGAGATGTACACTCAGGAAAAGATTCGCGGTTTCCTGCACCTCTATGACGGGGAAGAAGCCATCGCTGCCGGGATCATCCCGCTGTTGACCGAGGATGACCGGGTCGTGGCGACCTATCGCGAACACGGGCACGCCCTGCTGCGCGGGCTGCCGATGTCGGAGATCATGGCCGAGATGTATGGCAAGATCGAAGGTTGCTCGCGCGGGCGTGGCGGCTCGATGCACCTGTTCAACGCAGGGCGCAATTTCTACGGCGGCAATGCCATCGTCGGCGGCGGCCTGCCATTGGCGGGCGGTCTTGCCCTGCGCGACCGGATGGTTGACGAGGCCAATGTGACCGCCTGTTTCTTCGGTGAAGGCGCCGTGGCGGAGGGAGAATTTCACGAAACCCTGAACCTCGCCGCCCTGTGGGATCTTCCGGTACTTTTTGTGTGCGAGAACAACGGCTACGCGATGGGATCGGCATTAACCCGAACCGAGGCGGAACCCGACATCAGCAAGAAGGCCGGATGCTATGGCATCGAATCCGTTGAGGTTGACGGCATGGACGTGGTCGCGGTCGAGGCCGCGGCGCGCAAGGCCATCGCCACCATCCGCGAGACGGGGCGGCCGGTCTTTCTGGAATGCCGCACCTATCGGTTCCGAGCCCATTCCATGTTCGATGCCCAGCTTTACCGCCCAAAGGACGAGGTTGCGGACTGGCGCAAACGCGGACCGATCGTGCAGTTCCAGACATGGCTGCTGGACAATAAGCTGATCCACCCCGAAGACGTCGCCCGGATCGAAGCCGAGGCGGACTCGGAGATCGCGCAAGCCGTGGCCTTTGCCGAGGCGGGCCGACTGGAGCCGCTGGAGATGCTCGACCAGCACGTGCTCGGCCCGCAGCCTGAACCGCCCGCCGCGATATCTCCATCGGGCAAGACGGTCGAGATGACCTATCGCGAGGCGATGAAACAAGCGATCCGCGACGCGATGATCCGCGACGACCGCGTTTTCCTGATGGGCGAGGATGTAGGGGCCTATGGCGGCTGCTACGCGGTTTCCAAGGGATTGATGGATGAGTTCGGCGAGGCGCGCATTCGGGACACACCCCTGTCGGAATCGGGCTTTACCGGTGCGGGCATCGGGGCCGCCGCCGCCGGAATGCGTCCGATTGTCGAGTTGATGACGGTGAATTTCTCTCTGCTGGCGCTCGACGCGATCATGAACACCGCCGCCACGATCCGGCACATGTCTGGCGGGCAGTTCGGTGTGCCGGTGGTCATCCGCATGGCGACCGGGGCTGGCAAACAGTTGGCGGCGCAGCATTCCCACAGCCTTGAGGGCTGGTATGCGCATATTCCCGGCCTCAAGGTTTTGGCTCCGGCCACCGTGGCGGACGCCCGCGGCATGTTGTGGACCGCGCTGCAAGATCCCGACCCGGTGCTGATCTTTGAAAACGTCATGCTGTACAACCGGGCCGAGCGGATCGACGCCAAGGCTGGCCCGGTCGATATCGCGCGGGCCGCCGTGCGCCGCGAGGGGCGTGATCTGACCCTGATCACCTACGGCGGATCGCTGTTCAAGACATTGGAAGCCGCCGAGGTCTTGGCCGCCGACGGGATCGACGCCGAGGTGATCGACCTGCGCAGCCTGCGGCCGCTGGACGATCATACGATCATGGCCTCGCTCGCCCATACCCGTCGCGCCGTGATCGTGGACGAAGGCTGGCGCAGCGGATCGCTTGCGGCGGAAATTTCCGCCCGGATCATGGAGCAATCCTTCTGGACCCTCGATGCGCCGGTGGGGCGGGTGTGCTCTGCCGAGGTGCCGATCCCCTATGCCAAACACTTGGAAGACGCCGCCATTCCGCAGGTGCCCGTCATCGTGGCGATGGCGAAATCGGCCATGGGGCAAGGCTGATGGGACTCTTTTCAATGCCGTCCCTCGGGGCTGACATGGATGCAGGCAAACTGGTCGAATGGCTGGTGGAACCGGGCGACACGGTCGCGCGCGGGGATATCGTGGCAGTGGTCGAAACCCAGAAAGGCGCAATCGAGATCGAATGTTTCGAGGCCGGAGTGGTGCAGAACCTTCTGGCCGAGCTTGGTACCGAATTGCCCGTCGGAGCGCCCTTGGCCATGATCCTGGCAGAAGGAGAGGCCCCGCCCGCAGACAGCCCCGCCAAAGCGACCGCCCCCTCCCCGCCAGCGCCCCCTGCCGAGGTGACGCCACCCCCCGCCCCGAGCGCCCCCGTCACAGCGTCTGCCACAAACGCCCCGGTCCCCGCCGTGGCCGCGTCGCCCCCCGCCCCTGACGGCACGCCGCCCAGTTCCCCCGCCGCCCGTTTGCGCGCCCGCGAGCTAAAGGTCGATCTGGCGACCGTCACCGGCAGTGGCCCGGGCGGCGCGGTGCGGTTGGTGGACGTGGAACGTTTGGCCGGGGCGCCGCCCGCGCGGTCGCCGCAAGAGGAAATGCGCCGGGCCATTGCGGCCGCGATGACCCGCTCCAAGCAGACCATTCCGCATTTCTACATGTCCCAAACGATGGACCTGCATCCGGCCATGACATGGCTGGCCACCCGAAACGAGGGCCGCCCGCCAGCAGAACGCATCCTGCTCGGGGCGCTCTTTGTCCGGGCGATGGTGCGCGCGGCAGTCAAGGTGCCCAGCCTCAACGGTCAGGTCAACGAAGACGGGTTCATCGCCTCGGGGCCGGTCCATGCCGGGCTGGCCGTCGCCCTGCGCGGCGGCGGGCTGGTGGCACCGGCAATCCTTGACGCCGAAACGCTGGATCTTGATGCCACCATGGCCGCGATGCGCGATCTGGTGACGCGCGCGCGCGCCGGGCGGCTGCGGAACCGTGAAATGACCGAAGGAACGATCACCCTGTCCAGTGTCGGCGAGAGCGGCCCCGAAAGCATGACCGGCGTGATCTTCCCGCCGCAGGCGGCGCTTGTCGGGATCGGAGCGCCACAAGTGAGGCCATGGGTCATTGGCGACAGCATTCAGCCGCGCCATGTGGTGACCATCACGCTCTCGGCCGATCATCGCGCCAATGACGGGCGTCAGGCAGCCCGCTTCATCGCCGCGTTCGAATCCCAGCTCTCAGCCCCGGAGGCCCTATGACCCACGCAGACCTACGCGCCGCTTTTCTGGACACCCTGTGCAATGTCGCCCCCGACATCGACCCCGCGACCGTCGAGGACGACGAGCATATTCAGGATGACCTCGGACTCGACTCGATGGACGTTCTCAACCTCGTGACGGCCTTGCACGAAATCCTCGGCGTGGACATACCCGAGGCCGACTACCCCCAGATCGCCACGCCTGCGCAGGCGGTGGCCTATCTTGCCAAGCGGTTGGGTTAGAGCGTGGTGCGGTCTTTCGCAATCACGCCCCCCGCTCTAACCTGTTGATGTCGCATGTCCGAGGAACACAAAACCGGTTCCCGCTTTTGCACGACATGCTCCAGGCGCGGCGCTCAGTCCTTCAGCAAGATATCGCCATGCGCTTCGCGCAGGTGGGTTTTCAGGACTTTCCCAGTGCCGCCAAGGGGCAGTTCCTCCACGAAGACCACCCGGTCGGGCACCTGCCAATGGGGCACTTTCCCATCGTAAAAAGCCAATAGTTCAGCTTCCTCTACCTCTTGGCCCGGCGCTTTCACCGCCACGATGACCGGACGCTCATCCCATTTCGGATGGCGCGCGGCGATAGCTGCGGCGTTGGCGATGGCGGGATGGGCGATGGCAATGCCTTCCAGATCCACCGAGGAAATCCACTCGCCGCCCGATTTGATGATGTCCTTGGACCGGTCGCGGATCACGAGATAGCCGTCGCTGTCGATGGTGGCGACATCGCCGGTGTCGAACCACCCATCCCGCGTCAGCGCAGTATCGTCCGCCCCGAAATAGCGATCGACGATCCAGTGGCCCCGGATCTGCAACTTGCCCTGCGTTTGCCCGTCCCACGGCAGCGCCTCGCCCTCGTCGCCCAAAATCCGCAGGTCAACGCCATAGGGCGGGCGGCCCTGCCCCAGACGCACTTTGCGTTTTTCCTCGTCCGACAGCGCCTCGTGTTTGGCCAGAAGCTGGTTCATGGTTCCCAACGGGCTGGTCTCGGTCATGCCCCATGCGTGGATCAACTCGACACCATAGCCATCGCGGAACGCGTCGATCATCGACGGCGGCAGGGCCGACCCGCCGACCACTGTCCGTTCAAGGCAGAGATCGGTCACACCCTGTTCTTTCAACGCCGCCAAAAGGCCCATCCAGATCGTTGGCACCCCGAGGGCCAGCGTCACCTTTTCCGATTGGATCAGGTTCACAAGGCTTGCCCCATCCAGGTGCGGCCCCGGCAGCACCAGCCGCGAGCCCTGGGCGGCCACCACGTAGGGAACACCCCAGGCGTTGACATGGAACATCGGCACAACCGGCAGAACCGTATCGCGCGCCGCGATGGCCAGCCCGTCCACGGTGTTCCCGCCAATCGAATGCAAGACCGTCGAACGATGCGAATACAGCACGCCCTTGGGGTGCCCCGTGGTGCCGGAGGTGTAGCAAAGCGACGAGGCGCGGGTCTCCTCGAACTGCGGCCATTCATAGCTGTCGTCGCCGGTTTCCAGCAACTCGTCATAGAACAGCACCCCGTCGATCAGCCCCGCAGCCTCTTCGTCGCGCGGCCCCATCACCACCACATGGCGCAGGGTGGTCAGCCTGGGCAGTAATTTGGACACCGGCCCGACAAAGGTGCGGTCGATGAACAGCACCCGATCCTCGGCATGGGTGATCACGTAGATCAGGTTTTCCGGCGACAGGCGCGGGTTGATCGTGTGACAGACCATGCCGCCGCCAGAAACACCGAAATAGATTTCCAGGTGGCGGCGATTGTTCCAGGCGATGGTGCCGCAGCGGTCATTCTCGGCGATGCCCAGTTTGCCGAGAGCCGAGGCCAACCGGCGTGCGTTTCGCTCGACCGTGGCCCAGGTGCTGCGCTCAACCCCTCCCGTCGTTTCGACCGACACGACCTCGCCCTGCCCGTGATAGCGCGCGGCGTGGGTAATGAGGCTAGAAATCAGAAGCGGCTGCTCCATCATCTGTCCGAACATGGCAATCTCCTCCCAAAGATATTTTTGGGAGCATGACATTTTATTCGTGTGTGCCAACAGATGATTTCCAGCGTGGCAAAGACCGGCCGGTGCGATCAGGCCGGTGCGATCAGGACAGTGGGTTGTGACCAGCGGCCTCCAGAACGCCCCACAGGGCCGCTTCCGCCCGGCTGCGGTCGGTGACCAAGGCATTGCGGGCGACTGCAACCTGTTGCGACAAAGCCCCGACCTCTCCTCGGTTCGCCGCCGCCTCGATGTCGAGCAAGGCATTGTGCACCCCACGCAGGCCAAGCACCGCCGCCGTGCCCGCCAACTTGTGCGCCAACGCGCCCGCACCCCCTGCCGACCCATGGTGCAAAGCGAGGTCGGCAAGCCCGTCCTCAACCTCTCTCAGGCCGTTGTTCATCGTGTCACGGGTGCCGTCAGGGCCAAGGGCCGCCATCAGCGAGGCCAGCACCTCGTGCAGCGGATCACCGCCGTACAGCGCAATCGGCTCTGCCGCCTCATCGTTCGACAACAGGGCCGCAAGCCGTGCAAGCGACAGCGGCTTGACCAGAACATCGGCCATCCCCGCCGCGTGGAACCGCTCGATGTCATCAGGCTGCGCATGGGCGGTCAGCGCCACGATGGGCGTGTCGGCATTCGGCCCTGCGTGCGACCGGATCAACGCGGTGGCCTGCACCCCGTCGAGATGGGGCATACTGATGTCCATCAGGATCAGGTCGAACGGTCTTTGCGCGGCCATCTCCACCCCCACCTGCCCGTCGGCGGCCTCGGTGACATGGCACCCAAGCGCGGTCAGCATCTCTCGGGCGACAAGGCGGTTGGTCTCGTTGTCTTCGACCAACAGGACATCAAGGCCAATCTGATGCGGCACCGCTGAACCTTCGGCGCTGGCCGAGGCCTCGTCCTCGGACCGGTCGGCTTGCGGCAGCCAGATCGTCGCGGTGAAGGTCGCTCCGTGGCCCGGACGGCTCTGAACAGCGATATCGCCGCCCATGGTGCGGGCGATACGCCTGGCAATCCCCAGACCCAGCCCGGTGCCTTCAACCTCTCGACCATAGGAACTGTCGAGCGTCACGAAGTCATCGAAAATCCGCTCATGCTCTCGCTTTGGGATGCCGATCCCGGTATCCCGAACGGCGAAGGCCACTGCACCCCCGCCGTCTTTCCGCCGGGCGTCGAGGGTGATGGTTCCGTCCTTGGTGAACTTGACCGCATTGGCCACGAGGTTGACCAGAACCTGCTGCAACCGCACCGCATCACCCACGGCGAACCCAAGGGCCGGTTCGGCCCTGATCCGGATGGTATTTCCCCGCGCATCGGCCTGCACACGCAGGCTGTCGGCCACATCGGCCAACACGCGGTCGATGGAAAACACCTGCTGCGTCAGAACCGTGCTGCCCGCATCGGTGCGCGAGATGTCGAGCACCGTGTTGACCTGGTCCAGCAGCATCCGCCCCGAGCGCTCCATCACCTCGACGAAGCGCCGCTGGCGCGGGTCGAGGTCGCTGTCAGCCAACAGTTGCAGACTGCCCAGAATACCATTGAGGGGCGTGCGCACCTCGTGGCTCATCACCGCAAGCATGTCGGATTTGGCCTTTTCCCCGGCCAAGGCGGTGTCACGCGCCTGGATCAGTTCTTCGCGCGCCGCCACCCGGTCCGAGATGTCGCGCAAGAAGGTCACGTAGATCCGGCCATCCTCGCTTTCGGCGCTGGACACCGAGAATTCAACGGGAAAGACGCGACCGGCCTTGTCGACCGCTTGGAATTGCACAAGGCCCTGGTCGACAAAATCGTCGCGGTCGAGGGGGATCTGCCTCCAGCCTTCGGTGCCCGGCATACGCAAATTGGGCGGCACGATCAGGTCGGCCACCTGTTGTCCTAGAGCCTCGGCACGGGAGTAGCCGAAAAGCGTCTCGGCCGAGTCGTTCATTTCGGCAATCCGCCCGTCGCGGTCCAACACCAGAACCGCGTCGATGGACGAGGTTACCACCGCGCTAAGGCGGGACTGGGTCTGGCGAATTTCCTCGGTCTGGCGACGGCGCATGGCCAAAAGCCGCATCAGGGCCAGAACCATCGCGAAAAGGCCCACCACCAGGGCGACCGTGAGATACGCCAAATCCCCTAGCGCGTTTGCCACGCGCTGTCGTTGGCGGTCGGAGTCCGCCGTAAAGACCCTGACCCCACCGAGCGATACAAGGCGCAGATCGTGCCGCAAGTCAGCCACCGCAGGCTCCAGTTCGTCCAGCGCCGCCCCGAGTTCGGCATCCCTGCCGTCCACCAGCGGGATCGTGTCCGCCAGAAACCGGTTCACATGATCGAGGGCCTCGGTCACCTCGGGCAAGGCACGCATTTCGCGGAACGCAGGCGCGCCTTGCAGGGTCGCCACGCGCGAATAGAACACGTCGAACCGCACCCTCAGCTCTTGCAGTGAAGCCGCATCGCCGGGCGTGGCCGACTGAACCGCGTTCCAAAGGGTCAGATGCTCGACTTCGGCCTGCGCAAGCGTCCATTGGATACTGTCCGAATTCGCCGTTGCCAGCGCGTCGATCTCGCGTCGGGCGTCGGCGCTAAGCACCCAGATCAGCACCGCGAAGGCAAAGAGCGTCAGGACAGCAGCCAGATAGGACATCTGCTCGCGCCCCAGCACCGCAAGGCGCGGCAGCAGCCGCGACGCCCCGAGCCCTCGGGGTCGCCTCAATCCATCACCTCCAGCCGGATCAATTGCCAAACGCTGCGGGCATAGATCACCTCGGTCTGAAAATCCCGATCGCTGTCATAAGGGTAAATCAGCCAGATGGGGCCCATATCCCGCAGGCTCATCGGTTCGCCATCGCGGTCAAGCGCCAGCAGGGCACCGCCGTCGCGGGCATCCTCCAGCGGAATGTCGATGACGTAGTCATTGATGGCATAAGCCCGGAATCCGCTGTCTCCGACGTCAAACATCTCGGCCAGCGCCCTCAGCGGGACACCGCTGAAATGCTGAACCCCGTCGGTCCAGATCGTTGTCGTCTCGATTTCTGCGGTGCCGAGCGCCTCAAGCGCACTGCGGGTAAAGCCGGTGTCTTCGCCATCGACCGACACCGTCAACAGGATCGGTTCAGAGGCATGAGCCGCTTGCGCGATGACAGCCCAAAGACAGAGCCCGACCCCCCGGCCCAGTTGTTGAAATACCGTCATTCGCTTCCCTTCACCCCGGTGTCGCCCGCCCCGGTTCCTTGAACCCATGTCACCAGATAGGCCAATTCGGGGGGGCAATCAAATTTATCGCCGTGGCGGGCTGCTTGAATCGCAACGCGAAAAGGGCCGCTGCGATCCGGTTCAGCCACCCGGACGGGTCGCGCGCGCCCGACGGCATTGCCGCGCAGGCCGCGGGAAAGGTTTTCATATCCGGCCCAATGCCCTAATTTGCACAGACGGTATCAAAAAACAGGCAAGACAATGCGCGTTCTTGTGGCGGATGACCACGATCTGGTGCGAGAGACCATCGCCCTTTACCTTCAATCCGAAGGGGTCGAAGACGTGTGCACCGCGCGCAGTCTGGACGAGGCGATTGCCAAGACTCGCGATACAGGGAATTTCGATCTGACCCTTTTGGACTACCAGATGCCCGGCATGAACGGTCTTGCCGGGCTCGCCCGGTTGAAAGAGGTCAACAATAACAAGCCGATCGCGCTCTTGTCCGGCAACGCCACGCGCACCGTGGCACGCGACGCGATTGCAGCGGGGGCGGCAGGCTTCGTTCCGAAAACCCTTGCCGCCAAGGACATGGTGACCGCGATCCGCTACATGGCCGATGGCGGAACCTTCCTGCCGGTCGAGTTCATGACGGCAGACGATCCCAAGGCGGTCGCCAATCTGACCCCGCGCGAAACCGACGTTCTGCACGGCCTCTACGAAGGCAAGTCAAACAAGGAAATCGGTCGCGACCTTGGCTTGCAAGAGGTCACGATCAAGCTGCATGTCAAGACGCTGTGCCGCAAGCTGGACGCCAAGAACCGGACGCAGGCTGCGATGATCGCAAGGGATCGCAACCTGCTTTGATCCGGGGCCTCAGCGCCCGAGCGCGGCGTTCAGCCGATCCACCACCTCGGGAATGCGCGCGGGATCGGCCGCGGCCTCGGCCACCGCCGCCGACAGCGAGTCATGGGCAATTGTCGACAGACCCGAGGCGTCCAAGGCCGCCTGCGCGACCTCGGGATCGAACCCGTCAACCGTAAAGGCTCCGTCCGTGACCAGGGCGGGCACGTCGTTCTCGGCTGGTGCCTCGTCTTCCGTGGCCGCCGAGTCCGACATCTCGTCAGGCTCTGCCCGCGCGGCGGCCAGATCGGCCTGCAACCCGGCGACCTGCGCCTGCAGATCCTCGACTTGCAGGTTCAGGGCCGCATTGCTCGCCAAGGCCGTGTTCAATCGCTCACCGAGCGCCGCAACGCGTTCCTGCGCGGCGGCACCTTCCTGTGCGCTCAATTGCAGGGTCTCGTTTTCCGCCGTCAGTTCAGCCATTCGCGCCCGCAGCGTCTCAATTTCGGACAGGGCCGCAGTCCGGGCCTGTTCGGCGGCCAGACGCCCCAGATCGGCGGCGTCACGGTCGCCCTGTGCAGCGTGCAGGGCCGCCTCGGCATTGGCCAGCGCGCCCTCCAGTTCGACAATCCGTGCCATGGTTTCGGGGCTCGCGGCAGTGGGGACGCGACCCGGGGCCACCGTCACGCAATCCCATTTTCCGGCATCCGGCCCGCCGCTGACCTGCACCGTCCGGTCTTCGATGACGTAGGTCACGCCACCGCGCGTCAGCGAGAAAAGCCCCTGATCGAGCGCGCCTGGCGCAAGGTCGAAATGTTCGACCCGGCCATTGATCGTGCAATCGATCGACAGCCCCCCCGCCCCGGCATCGGACCCGCTTGCAGGTGGCGGGCCAGCCAGCGCGGTCGTCGCCAGCAAAGTCAAAGGAATGGCAATGGACGTGCGAAAAATAGTGCGGGTCATGGCAATGCTGACCTCCCCTTTCGAAACACCTGATGGCTTCGCCCGCAGGGTCGATGCTCGCGGGCGAATATGCTTTCCAAGGCTACTCAATCCGGGCCTTTCTGCATAGCCTCTGCCTTGGCCACCTGCGCCTTGACCGCCGCGAAACTGTCGGGCGTGACCGAGATCGAGTCGATCCCCGCCTCGACCAGAACCCGCGCAAATTCCGGGTTGTTCGACGGGGCCTGACCGCACAGCCCGATCTTGCGCCCCGCCGCGCGGGCCTTGGCGATCACGGTGCGGATCATCCAGATGACCGCCGGGTCGCTTTCGTCGAAAAGGTCGGCCAAGCGGTCGCTGTCCCGGTCCACGCCGAGCGTCAGTTGAGTCAGGTCGTTCGAGCCGATCGAAAAGCCGTCGAAGCGCTCGGCGAATTCCTCGGCCCGGATCACGTTGGCCGGAATCTCGCACATGACATAGACCTGCAAACCGGCCTTGCCGCGCTCCAGTCCGGCCCCCGCCATGACTGCCAGAACGCCGTCCGCCTCGGCGGGCGTCCGGCAGAACGGGATCATCACCGCCACATTGTCGAACCCCATCTCTTCGCGCAGACGCTTTATCGCCCGGCATTCCAGTTCGAAGCCCGGCTGATAGGCCGGATCGGTATAGCGCGAGGCCCCCCGAAAGCCGATCATCGGGTTCTCTTCCTTTGGCTCGAACGCCCGCCCACCCAACAGGTCGGCATATTCGTTGGTCTTGAAATCGCTCATCCGCACGATCACCGGATGCGGGTAAGACACCGCCGCGATCCGCGCCAACCCGAGCGCAAGCTGATCCACGAAATATTCAGCCTTGTCCTCGTAACCTGTGGTCAGCGTCTCGATTTCCGCACGTTCGCCTGCGTCCGTCACCTTGTCGAACTCCAGCAACGCCATCGGATGCACGCGGACCGAGTTGCTGACGACAAACTCCATCCGTGCCAGCCCCACGCCCTCGCTCGGCAATCGCCACCAGCGAAAGGCGGCGGCGGGGTTGGCCATGTTGACCATGATCCGCGTGCGGGTTTCCGGCAGGCTCGACAGGTCCAGATCCTCGACCGAGACCTTGGCCAAGCCCGCATGGACCAGCCCATCCTCGCCCGTGGCGCAGTTGACGGTTACCTCTTGCTGGTCATGCAGCACATGGGTGGCGTTGCCTGTGCCGACGATGGCCGGCACGCCCAATTCCCGGCTGACGATGGCCGCGTGCGACGTGCGCCCGCCGTGGTCGGTGATGATCGCCGCCGCGCGTTTCATGACCGGCACCCAGTCGGGATCGGTGTTCGAGGTCACCAGGATCGCCCCGTCGACGAACCTGTCGATATCGGCCACGTTCTCGATCAGGCAGACCTGCCCAACGGCGGCGGCATTGCCGACCGACAGGCCCGTGGTCAGCACCGCGCCCGCGCCACTCACCGAGTAACTGCGCAACGCCGCCCCCGACAGGCGCGACTCGACCGTTTCAGGCCGGGCCTGAACGATGAACAACTCACCGGTGTCGCCATCGCGTGCCCATTCCATGTCCATCGCACAGCCGTAATGCCCCTCGATCGTTGCCGCCATCCGCGCCAGCGACAGGATTTCCGCGTCGCTCAGCACCCAGGCCGCGCGCTCAGCCTTCGAGGTCGGCACATTGCGCACCGGGGCCGGGCCGTCGCTGCCAAGGATCATCTTGATTTCCTTGGCACCACGCCGTTTGCCCACCACGGGGTTCAGGCTCTCGTCGTCCAGAAACGGCTTGAACACCTGGTACTCATCCGGGTCCACGGCCCCCTGCACCACGTTTTCCCCCAGACCCCAGGCGGCGTTGATCAGTACCACCTTGTCGAACCCCGATTCCGTGTCGATCGAGAACATCACACCCGACCCGCCCGTGTCGGAGCGCACCATGCGTTGCACACCGACCGACAGGGCCACCGACATATGGTCAAAGCCCTTGACCTCGCGATAGCTGATTGCCCGGTCGGTAAAGAGCGAGGCAAAGCAGCGGCGGCAAGCATCAAGCAGCGCCTCGGCACCGGTAATATTGAGGAAGGTTTCCTGCTGGCCCGCGAAACTGGCATCCGGCAGATCCTCTGCCGTGGCGGACGAGCGGACAGCCACGGGCAGATCCGCCTGCCCCGCCGCTGTGCTGAGCGCCGCGTAAGATGTCAGGATGTCCTGGCGGATATCCTCTGGCCAATCGCCCGCGATGATCTCGGCGCGGATGGACGCACCAGCCTTGGCCAGCGGGATTTTGCGCGCCTGCCATTTGGCGATGGTCTCGGTGATCCGGTCGGTCAGGCCATTGGCCGTCAGGAACGCCCGGTAGGCCCCTGCGGTTGTGGCAAAGCCACCGGGAACAGCGATCCCCTGCCCTGCCAATTCCTGCACCATTTCGCCAAGCGAGCTGTTCTTGCCCCCTACCAGCGCCACATCCGCGCGCCGCAGCGCCTCGAACCCGATAACGTTCGGATCGGTCGTTGTCATGAAATCCTCCCTCGGGGTGCTCCTTGTCCCCGAACCACGCTAGCCCGGACGCCCCGGTCGGTCATTGACTCAAGTCATGGCAGCGGTGCGCGGAACCCGTCACACCCGGTAAGCACATCAGCAAGCACAGGTGCCCCATGTCTTCCAACGACCTCGCGTCCCGCATCCGCACGGCCCAACAGCTCGACAGGGCCCTGCTGGCAGATATCTGCGTCTCCGCCGCCAAGGTGTTTCCCGACGCGCCAGCCCATGCCGATGTTCTGGACGACCCGACAGACGCGATCATGCAGGTCATCACCCGCTGCCTGCCCGGTTGGCACATTCACCTGACCGGCATTGCGAGCGAACCGGACGGACACTGGCGCGCATCGCTGCGCAGTTCCCAGATCGACGAGGATGACGAGGTTGTCGGGACAGCCATCGGCCCAACCATTCCGCTGGTGCTGGCGCGGGCGCTTTGGGACGTGGTGGGCAAGTCCGGGTAGGAGGCGACCCGCCTGCCCCGCCCGGCAGACCGGTCCCGTTCGCCGCGGGCGATATCGCATGGTCACGACTTCGCGAAGGTCGGCCATGCGGGACGAAGCGGGCATTGGTTGCGGGCTGCCTGCGCGGAACCAAGGCCGAAGGCCGCCGCGCATCGCCGGGCTGCCCCCCGGCACGGCGATTTGGCTGATGCAGGTGGAAGTCGAAAGGTCACACGAACTTGGCTGGGATAAAGTGCCGGCCTTCAAGCTCCAGATCGCCGAACCGCGGCCCGACGCTGCGCGGCTTGTGACAATTGCCCCAATGGCCTCAAACCGGCCTTGCGGCGGCGCGACGGGAGATCCCACTCGCCAACCCGGCTTGATCGCCAAGGACGGCCCAAACCCGCCCTCCGGCGTTCAACCTCGGCCAAGGACCCGGGACGTTCGTCAGGCATGTGGTCTCGGCGCGGCCCTACCCCCGCCCCGCCGTCTGGAACTTGTGCGGCGAGACCCCGTATTTCTCTCGGAACCGGCGGGAAAAATGGTTGGTCGATTCAAACCCGCAAGAGCTGGCGATATCAGCCACCTTCATGTCCGTTTCCGCCAGCAGCATTCGTCCCCGCCGCAGGCGCAGGTCGGTCAGGTATTGCTTGGGCGTGGCCTTCACATGCGTCAGGAACAGGCGCTCGATCTGGCGGCGGGACACCTTGAACCGGGTCGCGAGATCGTCGAGCGAGATCAGCTCTTCGATGTTCTCTTCCATGTAGCGCAAGATTTGCAGCAATTTGCGATTGCGCGTCCCGAGCGACGCCGCGCGTGACGATTGCTGCGCCTCTTCCTCGGACCGATGCACCGGGTGCAGGCACATGTTCAATACCGAATGCGACAGGATCGGGCCAAAGCGTTCGGAAATCAGCCGCAGGAACAGGTCCGTCGCGGACGACCCGCCGCCGCAGGTCACGATGCGATCGTCGATCGCATAAAGCTGGTCGAGCGGCTCCAGATCGGGAAAGCTCTCGCGGAAGGGGGGCATGTTCTCCCAATGCAGGGTGAAATCGCGGTCCTTCAATATCCCCGCGCGGGCCAACGCATAGGCCCCGGTGCACAATCCCCCCACCTGATGGCCCATCCGCCAATGTCGCCGCACCAGCCCCGCCACCCGGTCGGTCACCACGGTATCGGGCTCCACCCCCGAACAGACAAAGAGCGGACCGGTGATCCGGGCATCGTCCAAGGCGCAACTGGCCCCGATCTCGACCCCGTTCGACGCGCGCACCGGCTTGCCGTCCTGGGTAATCATCTGCCAGCTATAGAGTTTTTGCCCCGTCAACTGGTTCGCTATCCGCAGGGGTTCGATGGCCGAGGTAAAGGCCAGAAGGGACAATTTGGGCAGCAACAGGAAACTGATGATTTCCGTTGTCTGTCCGGGGTCCAGATCCACATGGGCCACCCCCTTGGGGATGAACTCGTCGCTCATAGGCCCAAGGCCCTCCGCCGTTCTTCTGCAAAGCCCTGTACGATACGATCGGCAATCAAGGCAAGGATCGCCATCGCAGCCCCCGCCACGATGCCAAGCCCCACATTGGCCGAGCCAAGCGCGATATAGATCGACTGCCCCAGCCCCGTGGTGCCGATCAGCGCGGCAATCACCAGCATGGCAAAGGCGTACAGGATCGTCTGGTTCAGCCCCAGCAGGATCGTCGGCGCGGCATAGGGCGCGCGGACCTCTTTCATCGTCTGCCACTTGGTGGCACCCGAAGACGTCGCGGCCTCCAGCAATTCGGCCGGTGTCGTCACCAGCCCATGTCGCGTATAGCGGATCATCGGCACGATGGCATAGGCGATGATCGCCAACAGCGCCGAGAACTCGCCAATCTGGAAGAACATCAAAACCGGGATCAGGAAAACGAACAGCGGGATGGTCTGCAGCATGTCGCAGACCGGGCGGATCACCGCCCACGCAGTCGCGGACACAGCCGATAGCAGCCCGAGAAGACCGCCAACGACCGCGCAGATCAGCACCGCCGCCCCGCAGAGATAGAGCGACAGCAAAGCCCGCTCCCACAGGCCCGCGATGGCGATGAACAAGAGCAGGATCACCACCAGCCGCGTCAGCTTCCACCCGCCAGAAACCCACGCAAGCGCGCCCACCCCGACGAAGACCACGGGCCACGGCAATTCGGAAATGCCGGTCTCGAACACCCCGGCAAGGATCACCAGCGACGCGCCAAGCGTGATCCGCCCGGTCAGCGCCACGCCCAGGCCGATCAGCCCGGCGACGCCGTAGTAGATCCAGCTCATCCCAGGGGTCCAGGAAAACCCCCAGGTAAAGGGCAACACCGCGCTGTCGAGCCCGATGCGCAGCGGCAACAGCCCGTAGAACATCGCGTTGTTCTTGATCGAATCGAGCGTGGCCCCCGCCCCACGGGTGAATTGCGACAGCCCGCTATCCACCGCCTCGACGGTCGGGGCCAGCAGGGCAAAATCACCGGGCGGCGGCAACAGCGCCCACGCGGCAATCGCGGCCACCACAGAGACGCCCAGAATGATCCACGAAATCCGCAGATCAAAGCGTTGGCCCGAGGTGGCCATGCGCGCCGAAATCCGGTCGATGATGATGGCAAACACCACGATCACCAGACCGGCCAGCAGGCTCTGCCCGAAATTGGCCTGCCGCATTGTCAGCAGCACTTCCCACCCGATATCGTCGAAACCACCGATCACGGCGGCGATGATGACCATGCTGAGCGCTGCCATCAGCGCTTGGTTCACGCCGATCATGATCTGGGTCGAGGCCGCCGGAATCTCGACCTGGATCAGTTGCTGCGCCCGCGTCGCGCCCGCCATGATCCCGGCCTCTTTTACCTCGGCCTCGACCCTTTGCAGGCCAAGCGCCGTGTTCCGTGCCATCGGCGGCGCGGCGTAGATCGCCGACGCGATCAGGCCCACCACGGGGCCAAACCCGAACAGCAGCAGGAGCGGCGTGAGATAGGCAAAGGTCGGAACTGTTTGCATCAGGTCGAGCGTCGCCTCGATCCACGGCCGCGCACGCGGGCTTTCGTTCGACCATATGCCAATCAGCAGCCCAAGGATCAGCGCCAGCGGCACCGACACGAAGACCAGCGCCAAGGTGTTCATCCCCTCGACCCAGTAGCCCGAGATCAGGACGAACCCCAGACCCACGCTGGCCAGTGCCGCCATCGACAGCCCGCCCGCATACCAAGCCAGCGCCACCGTCGCGCCAAGCACCAGCGGCCACGGTGTTTCCGTCAGCAGCCAGTTGACCCCCGCCATCGGGTATTCCAGCAGGGCCGAAATCAGCCGCACGCCGGGGCGGATCAGGTCGAACACCCATTCCAACCCGTCCCCGACCCATTGCGTCATAGGCAGGGTCAGCGCATCCGGCCACCCCGGTAGCCAGTTGGCCGACCGGTCCAGCGCCATGCACAGCGCCCCGACAGCGATCACCAAGAGGGCTGCCCGCGCGCCGGGGGTGAGCCGGGCTAGCAGGGTCATGACCGGTCCACCTGAAGCGCGGCCGCCAGATCGGACGGATGCACATACCCCGCCATCCGGCCCCGGTCGTCCCAGACAGGCACTGGTTCATACAGCGACATGCAATTGGCCAGCGCTTCCTCCAGCGTCATGTCCAGACGCAGCTTTGGATCATCCGGCATCTGCGGCGGCGTGTCGGTGTGCAGCACGCTGTCGAGACGGGCATGACGCCCCTTGGCCACGTCGCGTGAAAACTCGCGCACGTAATCGTCCACCGGGTTCAGCACGATCTGCGCCGGGGTGCCGATTTGCACGATCCGGCCATCGCGCATGATCGCGATGCGGTCGGCCAGCTTCAACGCCTCGGAAATATCGTGGGTGATAAAGACGATGGTCTTGTTGAGCCCGGACTGGATCTTGAGAAATTCGTCCTGCAACTGCCGCCGTATCAGCGGGTCGAGCGCCGAAAACGGTTCATCCAGAAACCAGGTATCCGGGTTCGCGGCCAGTGACCGGGCAATACCCACGCGCTGCTTCTGGCCGCCGGACAACTCGCGCGGATAGGCATCCTCGCGGCCGTCCAGCCCGACCATCTCGATGACCTCCAGCGCGCGCCTGCGCCGTTCAGCCCGCGATTTTCCAAGCATTTTCAGGGGAAAGGCCACGTTCTCGGCTACGGTCATATGCGGGAACAGGCCAAAATGCTGGAACACCATGCCCAGCTTTTCCCGCCTGAGCTCGATCAACCGCTTGGGGCTGGCGGCAAGGATATCTTCGCCGTCGATCTTCACCGAGCCTGCCGTCGGTTCGACCAGCCGCGACACGCAGCGGATCATGGTGGATTTACCAGAGCCGGACAGGCCCATGATGACGAACAACTCGCCCTCGCGGACCTCGAAACTGGCGTCCTGCACGGCGGGGATCAACCCGGACTCGCGCAGGTCCGAGGCGGCATCCGGGGCGGTGTCGTTCCGCCCCAGTGCCTCTTTCAACCGGGCTTTGGCGTCGGTGCCGAAGACCTGCCAAAGCCCGTCGACCGAGATGGCCGGTGTGCTCATGGGACGGGTTACTCCGTCGCCGCGGCGATCATGGCCGAAATCGCATCGGCGTGATCCGCGACATAGGCCGCAGCGACATCCTCGACCGCGTCACCGTCCACATCGACCATGCCCATCATCGGTTCCTGCTCGGCGGTGGTCAGTTGGTAGGCTTGCAGAATCTCGTAGGCGGCGGGCCATTGCTCGGCAAACCCGGACCAGACCGTCTTGAAAATTCGGGAAGGCGGGAAGTCACAGTCGCCGGTCACGTCCGGGTTCGGGCCCCAGGCCGGATCGGTGTAGCATTCATCGGTGCCTTCGGGCAGATCGACGAATTGCACGTCATAGGCCGAGGCGGCCCAATGCGGCTGCCAGAACACCATCAACAGTGGCGTGCCGCGCTCGGTCGAGGCGCGCAGTTCCGCGATCAGGGCGCCTTCGGACCCGGCAGGCACCGCGCGGAAGGGCAGTTCCAGCGCGGCGACGCGGTCGGCGCCGGGGGTGCCCCAGTCAGCGGGATAATCGACAAGACGGCCCTGCGGTACGGTCTCGGCGGTGGCGAATTGCATGGCGCAATCCTGCAATGCTTCCCACGCAGGCAAACCGGGGCAGATATCGGCCACATGCGCCGGGTAGGCAAACCCTTCGCGGGCGACGAGGCCCAGATCACCGATATCCTCGATATTGCCGTCGGCCAAGACATCGTAATACTGGTCGGCCACGTTGGATTCCCAAACCTCCAGCGCACCGGAAATCTCGCCCTCACCGATCGCCTGATACATGTTGTAGTAGCCGGCGGTCACATATTCGACCGTATACCCGGCCTGTTCCAGCATCTGACCAGCGATATGCGTGGTCAGGTGCTGGCCGGTCCATTCGTTGATCGCCAGACGGATCGGTTGGCTGGTATCGCCAAGATCGGCCGCCGAAACCGCGCCAGCCAGCGCGAAGACGGACAGGCCGGACAGAAATACAGATTTCATTGCAGACACTCCCTGATAGTTTTTTTTGGGCGCAAGATGCGCAGTATCGCCCATTTCACATGGGTTTGGCCCGGATTGCTACCGGATATTGTCGTTTGCGCCAGCCAAGCGCCCAAAAGCGCCAGCACCGGCGCATCTTGACCGCGCCACTGCAAGAGCGGCCAATTAGGTCCGATCGCTCAGCACATTGGTCAGCCAGTCGGGGTCCATCTCGGGGACCGAGGACAAAAGCAGCTCGGTATAGGGATCGTGCGGCGGCCGGAACATATCCGCCTTCAAGCCCTGTTCGACAACACGCCCCTCTTTCATCACCACAACATCGTCGGCGATGGCCTTCACTGTCGCCAGATCGTGGGTAATGAACATATAGGCGAGGTCGAACTCCCCTTGCAGCTTGTCCAACAGCTTCAAAATGCCCTCGGCGACCAGTTGGTCAAGCGCCGATGTGACCTCGTCGCAGATGATGAATTTGGGCTCCGCCGCCAGCGCACGGGCAATGCCGATCCGCTGTTTCTGTCCGCCCGACAGTTCCGATGGCAGGCGGTCGATATACTCGTCCGGCTCCAGTTCGATCAGGCTCAGCAAATCCCGGATGCGGTCGGTCAGTTTGCGCCCCTGCAAGCCCAGATACATCTGCGCAGGCCGCCCGATCAGTTCCCGGATGCGCAGCTTGGGGTTCAGCGCGGTGTCGGCCATCTGGTAGATCATCTGCGCCTGCCGCAGCTGGTCCCGGCTTCGGCGCCGGTAGTCGGGGGGCAACACCTCGCCATCGAAGCGTATCTCGCCCTCTCGCGGTGGCAACAGCCCGGTGATGACCCGCGCGGCGGTGGATTTGCCGGACCCTGACTCGCCCACCACAGCAACGGTGCGACGCTGATGGATGTCGAAACTCACGTCCTTCAGCACATCCACGGTGCCATATCCCGCCGTGATGGACTTGATCGAGACCACGGGCACCGTTCCCTCTGCAACAGGCGGCTGCTCGGCCCGGGCATAGCTGCGCACGGCCCAAAGCGACTTGGTGTAGTCTTCCCTCGGTTGCGCCAGCATACTGCGCGTGTCGGCCTCTTCGACCTCGTCGCCCCGGAGCAGAACCTTAATCCGGTCCGCCATCTGCGCCACCACCGCCAGATCGTGGGTGATATAGATGGCCGCCGTGTCGAATTGCTCGACGATGTTGCGGATTGCCGCCAGAACCTCGATCTGCGTCGTCACATCCAGCGCCGTGGTCGGTTCATCGAAGATGATCAGGTCGGGGCGGCAGGCCATGGCCATCGCCGTCATCGCCCGTTGCAACTGCCCGCCGGAAACCTGATGCGGATAACGAAAGCCAATCTGTTCCGGGTCCGGCAGTTGCATCCGCCGGTAAAGATCCACCGCATCGTTTTCCGCCTCGGTCCGGCCCATGACGCCATGCTGCACCGGCGTTTCGCAATATTGGTCCATCAACCTGTGCGCGGGGTTGAAGCTGGCCGCGGCGGATTGCGCCACATAGGCGATCCGCGCACCGCGCAAGTGGCGCTTCGTGGCTTCGCTGGCCTCGGTCAGGTCGATCCCGTCGAACCGGATTTCCCCGCCCGAGATGCGACAGCCATCGCGGGTGAACCCCATGGCGGCCAGCCCGACGGTGGACTTGCCCGCCCCGGATTCCCCGATCAGGCCAAGCACTTCACCCCGATAAAGGTCGAGGTCGATACCATGGACGATCTCGCCCCATGTGTCGTCGGCGCGGCCCTCGATCCGAAGGTTTCGCATCGTCAGCAGAGGGTCGCGGGTGTCGTTGGAGGTGTCGGACATGGGCTTACTCCTTCAGGCCGCTGGCGCGGTGCAGCTGCCAGTCGACGACGAAGTTCACGGAAACGGTCAGCAGCGCGATCGCCCCCGCGGGCAACAGCGGCGTGATATCTCCGAAGGAAATCAGCGTGGCGTTCTCTTTCACCATCGACCCCCAGTCCGCCATCGGCGGTTGCAGGCCGAGGCCGAGAAAGCTGAGCGCTGAAATGGCGAGGAAAACGAAACAGAACCGCAACCCGAACTCGGCCACCAGCGGCGCAAGGGCATTGGGCAGGATTTCACGGGTGATCAGGCGCCACAGCCCCTCGCCCCGCAGCTTCGCGGCCTCGATATAGTCCATCACCACGATATTCAGCGCCACCGACCGCGCCAGACGGAACACGCGGGTCGAGTCGATCACCGCGATCACAAGGATCAGTGTCGGGATCGACGTGCCAAAGATCGTCAGCAGCAGAAGCGAGAAGATCAGCGCCGGGATCGCCATCAGCACATCGACGACACGACTGAGGATCTGGTCCAGCCAGCCCCCGACAGTCGCCGCCAGCAGGCCGAGGATCGCGCCGATCAGGAACGCCAACGCCGTGGTGACAAAAGCGATCCCCACCGTGTTTCGTGCGCCGAAGATCAGACGAGAAAGCATGTCGCGCCCAAGATTGTCGGTCCCCAGCAGGTGGATGTGGTCCCATGGCATGTATTCCGGTCCGACGATCTCTCGCTCCGGGAACGGCGCGATCAGCGGGGCGAAAATGGCCACGAAGATGTAAATGACAATCACCAGCATCCCGAACGACGCGGTCAGCGGCGCGGTGCGCAGTTCCCGCTTGATGGTGTGCGGGGTGGCAACGATAGCCACGGTGCGAAACAGCCAGCCCGCCACGAGGCAGGCGGCAATGACGGCGACAGCCCAGAGTAATACGATCAACGGTCCCATACCCGTCCCCCTCAGCGACGATGCACGAGGCGCGGGTTGGACAAGGTCGCCAACACGTCCGCCGTGAGGTTGAGCAGCACATAGGCCGCCGCGAAAATCAGCGCCACGGCCTGCACCACGGGCATGTCGCGCGCGGCCACACTATCGACCATCAACTGTCCAAGGCCCGGATAGACGAAGACCACCTCGACCACGACCACCCCGGTGATCAGGTAGGCAAGGTTCAGCGCAATCACGTTGATGATCGGGGCCAGCGCATTGGGCAGCGCGTGGCGCACGATGACCCGCATGGGCGTCATCCCCTTCAGCCGCGCCATCTCGATATAGGGGCTGGCCAGCAGGTTGATGATCGCCGCCCGCGTCATCCGCATCATGTGCGCGGTGACCACCAGCGTCAGGGTGATCGCGGGCAGGAAGGTGCGATAGAGCATATCCAGAAAATTCGGGTCGCCGCGGAAATTCGCCATCGAGGGGAACATGCCGCCCATCCCGGCCAGCCAGAAGATCAGGATATAGGCCACGAAGAATTCGGGGAACGAGATCGACGTCAGGGCCGAGGCGTTGACGAAACGGTCGAAGAACGAATTGCGGAACAGCGCAGCCAGAATGCCCAGCATCAGCGACAGCGGCACCGCGATGGCGGCGGCGTAAAGCGCAAGGAACAAGGTGTTGCCAAGCCGCCCCCCGATCAGGTCGATCACCGGCCGGTGATTGGCCAGCGATGTGCCGAAATCGCCGTGCAGAACGCCCGCAAGCCATTGGATGTAGCGGATATGCATGGGCAGATCGAGGCCAAGCTGGCGCCGGATGGCGGCCACGGTTTCGGGTGTCGCGGATTGTCCCAGGAATTCCTGCGCAAAGTCACCGGGCAAAAGTTCGGTGGCGAGGAAGATCAGAAGCGACACGATGAAAAGCGTCAGAAAGCCAAGGCCCAAACGCTTGAAGACCATTTTCCAGATATGTGACATGTGTTCCCCTACAGGCCGCACCCGTCGGGCCCGGCTTGATCCCGTTCAAGACGATTACCCCCCGGACCTTTCGGGCCGGGGGGCTGAGTGGATCAGGCGAACCACCACCGCTCGGAAATGCGGTGACCGTCATTGCGCCAGTTGGACGCGATCTGGTCGTTATGGGCCAGTGCATCGCTGTAGGCGCCCACATAGGCCGCGAACATCGGGATGATCGTGCCGCCGTCATTGGCGACCAGATCCTGCATCTCGAAATACATTTCGCGGCGCAGGTCTTCGTTCAGCTCGGCACGGGCTTCGATGAGAAGCTCGTTGAATCGCTCGTTGCTCCAATAGGACTCGTTCCAAGCCGCGCCTTCGGAATAGGCGGTGGCGAACATCCAGTCTTCCGTCGGGCGACCACCCCAGTAAGTGCCGCAGAACGGCTTTTGCATCCAGACATTGGACCAGTAGCCATCGTTCGGCTCGCGCACGACATTCAGGTTGATCCCCGCTTGCGCCGCGGTTTCCGAGTAGAGCACACCCGCGTCGATCGCCCCGGCAAAGGCCGCGTCGGCAAGGTGGATATCCACGTCGAGACTGTCTAGACCGGCTTGTTGCAGGTAGTAGCGCGACCGATCCGGATCGAACGTCTTCTGTTCCAGTTCGGTGTTGAAGAACCGCTGACCGGGGCTGATCGGGTGATCGTTCCCGACCGAGCCATAGCCATTCAGGATCGTATCCACCAGTTGCTGACGGTCGATGGCATATTTCAGCGCCTGACGGACATTGTTGTCGCTGAACGGCGCTTCGCGGGTATCCATCGGCAGGCCGTAGTGCTGCGAGCCCGTGATCGACAGGACATTGATGCCCGGCGCGCGCTGCATCAGGTGCACCGTGTTCAGGTCAACGGTGTCGATGTAGTCAACCTGCCCCGAGATAAGGGCGTTCTGACGGGCCGCCGCGTCGTGGATCGCGATCTGCTCCACCCCGTCGAAATAGGCGGCGTTGTCCTTCCAATATCCGTCATGGCGGGAATAGGTGGCGCTGACACCGAACTCCAGATCGTCGAGCCTGTAGGGGCCGCAACCGTCGGTGGTCATCGGGTCAATGGCACCATCGGTCGAGGGCAGGATCGGCAGGTGATAATCCGACATGATGAACGGGAAGTCGGCATTGCCCGATTCCAGCGTGAAGATGACATTCATGCCATCCGCGCGCATCTCGGTGATGCCTTCCACGATCGGCTTGGCCGCCGAGGTGGAGTCTTCGCCCCGGTGATGGTTGATCGACGCGATCACGTCCTCGGCGGTCACGGTGCGCCCGGAATGATACTGCACGCCCGAGCGGATGGTGAAGACCCACTCGGCGGCATCCGCCGACGCTTCCCAGCTTTCCGCGATCTCGGGGCGCAGCGTGCCATCGGGCATGATCTCGGTCAGGAAGTTGTTGCGGGTATGGGCCTGCAAAATCATGAAGTCGTTTTCCCACGACCCCGGATCGAGCGAGTCGGTGGTGGACCCGTGCGCCTGACCGATGCGCAGAACGCCGCCTTGCGTCGGCTGGGCCCGTGCCATCCGCGCGCCCATCGGCCCGAGCAATGCCGCGCCACCAAGCGCAGAGGCCCCTTTCAGAACGCCACGGCGGCTGACGCCACCCGTGAAGAGAGGAGTCTTCGTCATATTTTTTTCTCCGCTGTTGTCAG
Source organism: Nioella nitratireducens (assembly GCF_001879715.1). Classification (GTDB taxonomy): domain Bacteria; phylum Pseudomonadota; class Alphaproteobacteria; order Rhodobacterales; family Rhodobacteraceae; genus Nioella; species Nioella nitratireducens. The sequence goes on from NZ_MNBW01000007.1 coordinate 180,091, forward strand.
GGTCGTTTTCGAGACATTTGAAATCTCGGAACAATCTTGTCGGGACAGCACCACCATCGCGGCACACCCCGAATTCGGGCATCGAGGCCCGGTGTCATGAGTGAGTCTTCCCCGTCTCATGGCGTCAGTCTTACATGGTCAACCCCAATGGAAAACCGGAAATCGACCAGTCCGGGCCATTTTGCGACACCGCCGACTGATCGGCCTGCTGGCACAACGGCCCATTCTGGCCCGGCAGTGGCGGCTTTCGGCGCCGGAGCCCCTGCGGGGAAACAGGATGTCCCCGGCGCACTGCCAACGGCCGCTGCCGGATGGACGGACGACTTCGGGCCGGAGGGCATTGGGAAGGATGTGGATAGCTCACCAGGCAACGGTATGCCGGGGATAGTTATTGTAATATTGAAGCTATTGCGATGATCTTCACCACCAATAGTGCGCTATCTATCAGGTTTAAACTGTTCTTATAATTTGACTATTTTTGATATTAGCCATGAATTCCACTTGCGCGCTTTAGAGTACGAACATCAAAATATTGAAAGAAAATGTACCGCAAAAACGCACCAAATTCATCCAAATCCCACCCAAAACTCTGCGCTACCCGGCCACCCCCGTCCCTATCGACCGCCGCCCTGCCGCCCGCCCAAGACCCGACGAAATGATCCTTTGCGGCTGCAGAAACTCTGTCAGGAACAAGTGGGACTGCAAAGGCTTTTCCCATGTCGAGTCAAAGGGATTCCCCGTGAACATCACCTTGCGTCAAACATTTGATCAAATTTCTTGACGGCGGCCGCCCTCTATCCGGCACGATTTTCCCCCGCCCCGAAGCCACGGCAGACTCGCGCCCCAACATTCTGAATAAAAATGACTATTCCGGCTCAGCCCGTCTCATCGAGGATATCGCAGGCCTTGCGTGCCAGCGGGGCCGCCAAGGCCCCCACTTGCAGCGCCCGATCCGACGACGCATTGCCCTGCAACCCGCGATATTTCACGCCCTGAACGATGGCAGCCAGCCGGAACAGCCCGAAGACCAGATAGAACGGCCAGTTCTCGATGCCCGGCAGTCCCATCCGCTCGCAATAGCGGGCGACATAGGCCTCTTCCGTCGGCAACCCGAGCGCCCGCCGATCCAGCCCCTCCAGCCCGCTCAGCACCGGCCCCGGCGGCATCCGCCACAACATGCATTGATAGGCCAGGTCGGCCAGCGGATGGCCGAGAGTCGACAATTCCCAATCCATCACCGCGATCAGGCGCGGCGCGTCCGGCGCAAACATCACGTTATCCAGTCGGTAGTCGCCATGCACCAGCGACACGCGCCCGTCATCGGTTACCATGTTGGCCCCAAGCCAGTCGATGATCCTCTCCATCTCGGGGATCGCTTCGGTCTCGGTCGCGCGATACTGGCGTACCCATGTCGCGTATTGCCGGTCGTAATATCCGCCGGGGCGCCCGAAATCGGCCAGCCCAACGGCCTCCAGATCGACGGAATGGATCGCGGCCAGCACCGCATTCATCTGATCGTATATCTCGGCGCGTTCTGCCGGGGCCAGACCGGGCAGCGCCGGGTCCCAGAAAACCCGGCCCTCGACGAATTCCATGACATAGAACATCGAGCCCAGAACGTTCTCATCCGCACAAAGATGCAGGGCCCGCGCCACCGGCACATCCGTCTGTGCCAACGCCGCCAGCACCCTGAATTCCCGGTCCACCGCATGGGCCGACTTCAGCAACTCCCCCGGCGGTTTGCGCCGCAGGACGTAGGTTCCGCTTTCGGCCCGCAGCTTGAACGTCGGGTTGGACTGCCCGTCAGTAAACTTCTGCGCCGTGCGCAGCCCCTTGAAGCCCTCAACCGCCCCCTCCAGGTAGCGCCCCAGCGGCCGCAGCTCTGCTTCCTCCATCAGACCGGCCCCTTGTTTCCCGCATGACGGGCCCGCACCAATTGCCGCCCAAGCGCCATCATGTGCACTTGGTCCGGGCCATCGGCAAACCGTATCTGTCTGGCATAGTTGAATAATTCCGCCAACGGCGTATCTTGTGTCAGCCCCTTGCCGCCATGGATCTGGATGGCCCGGTCGATCACCGTCTGCGCCATCATCGGCGCCACGATCTTGATCGCCGAAATCAAGTCTTTCGCGGCCTTCGCGCCCTCGCGGTCTATCTTGGCGGCGGCTTTCAGCGTCAGCAGCCGCGCCTGTTCGATCTCGCACCAGCTCTTGGCGATGTCCTCGCGCACAGACTGGTGCTGGCTCAGCTTGCGCCCGAAGGTCTCGCGTTCTTCGACGCGGTCCATTGCCAGATCCAGCGCGCGCTGCGCCGCCCCCACCAGCCGCATACAGTGGTGAATCCGCCCCGGTCCAAGCCGCCCCTGCGCGATCTCGAACCCCCGGCCCTCGCCAAGCAGCAGGTTTTCCGCCGGCACCCGCACATCGTCGAACGCGATCTCGGCTTCGCCAAACGGCGCATCGTGATAGCCAAACGTCGTCACGTGGCGCAGGATCTTCACCCCCGGCGTGTCGCGCGGCACCAGTATCATGCTCTGTTGCTTGTGCCGGTCGGGGTTGTCGGCGTCGGATTTGCCCATGACGATGAAGACGGCGCAGCTCTCGCGCATCCCGCCGGTGGTGTACCATTTGGTGCCGTTCACCACGTAAGTGTCGCCATCCCGGCGAATTTCAGTGCGGATATTGGTGGCGTCGCTAGAGGCCACGTCGGGTTCGGTCATCGCAAAGCCGGACCGGATCGTGCCCGCCAACAGCGGTTCCAGCCAGCGGGCCTTTTGCGCCTCTGTGCCGTAGAGCATCAGGGTTTCCATGTTGCCGGTATCGGGCGCGTTGCAATTGAATATCTCGGGCGACCACCAGACCCGGCCCATGATTTCGGCCAGCGGCGCGTATTCCAGATTGGTCAGGTCGCCGCCATGTGCCTTGGGTCGAAACAGGTTCCACAGCCCTGCCGCGCGGGCCTTGTCCTTCAGATCATCATAGAAATCGGGGGTGCGGAACAGCGTCTCCGTGGTCTCGAAATGCCGCGCGAACACCGCCTCGGCGGGATAGATATGCGCCTCCATGAACTCGGTCAGTTGCGCCTGTAGGTCACGCATTTTTTGGGTCGGCTCGAAATCCACCGCTCTCTCCTCCATCTGTCTCAGGCGCAACGGTGGGTCGCACCGTGCCCCCTGTCAACTCTGCCGTAGTGTCACTCTGGCCCGCCCCGGAAACCGCTTGCCTTTCGCTTCATGGCGCCTAGCCTTGCCCCATGTCAGACAGGGAGGACCGCGCCATGACCATCACCCCGCATCCGCTTTTCGACCTCTCCGGCCGCATCGCCCTTGTGACCGGTGCCAGCCGGGGAATCGGCGAAGAGATTGCCAAGATACTGGCCGAGCACGGCGCCCATGTGATCGTCTCAAGCCGCAAGATCGACGGCTGCACCGCCGTGGCCGAGGCCATCACCCAGGCAGGGGGCAGCGCCGAGGCGTTCCCCTGCCATATCGGCGACATGGACCAGATCGAAACGATCTTCGACCATATCGCATCCACCCACGGGCGGCTGGACATCCTGGTAAACAACGCCGCCACCAACCCCTTTTTCGGGCATATCCTCGATACCGATCAGGCCAGTTTCGAAAAGACGCTGGACGTGAACATCCGTGGTTATTTCTTCATGTCGGTCGCAGCGGGCAAGATGATGCGAGAGCAGGGCAAGGGCGCGATCGTCAACACCTCTTCGGTCAACGCGCTGGAACCCGGCGACATGCAGGGCACCTATTCCATCACCAAGGCCGCCGTCGTGAACATGACCCGCGCCTTCGCCAAGGAATGCGCGCCGCTTGGCATCCGGGTGAATGCCCTTGCTCCGGGCTGGACCCGAACCAAGTTCGCGGGCGCTCTCCTCGAGAGCGAGAAGCACTACAAGGAGATCATGGCCCGCCTGCCCATCAAACGCCCTGCCGAGCCGTCTGAAATGGCCGGTGCGGTGCTCTACCTCGTGTCCGATGCGGCCAGCTACACCACCGGCGAGCTTCTGGTCGTCGATGGCGGGCTGACGATATGATGGGACGGTTCGACGGAAAGGTTGCCCTGATTACCGGCGCCGCCAGCGGCTTCGGGAAACTTCTGGCCGAGGCGATGGCAGAGGAAGGCGCGCTGCTGGTCATGGGGGATCGAAACAAGTGGGGCCTGCGCCACGTGGCGCGTGGCCATGTCGCCACCTACATGCGCTGCGATGTGACCAGGGAAGACAAGGTTCAGGCGCTGTCCGACCTCGCCATCGAGCAATTCGGCCGCCTCGACATCGCCGTCAACAACGCCGGGCTTGCGGGCCCGATGAAGCCCCTCACCGAGATCCGCGAGGATGAGTTCGACCTGATCCACGCGGTCAATGCCAAGGGCGTCTTCTTTGGCCTCAAGCACCAGATCCCCCTGATGCGGGCCGATGGCGGCACGATCCTGAACGTGGCCTCGGTCGCCGGTCTCGGTGCGGCCCCCAAACTGGCCGCCTATGCCGCCGCGAAACACGCGGTTGTCGGCCTGACCAAGACCGCCGCCATCGAAGAGGCGCGCAACAACATTCGCGTCAATGCGATCTGCCCATTCTACAGTGACACCCCGATGGTGACCCAAGGGGCCATGGCCGACAAGCAGGACTTTCTGGCACAGGCCAGCCCGATGAAACGTCTGGGCACGGCGCAGGAAGTGGTGGCGACCATGCTGGCGCTGCTCGATCCGGCCAACAGCTATCTCACCGGGCAGGCCATCGCCGTCGATGGCGGAGTCACGGCGTACTGACCCCTGCCGCCTGCGCGTTCCGGCCCCTCCTTTACAAATCTGCGTAGCACACAAAAAAGGCGGCCCCGAAGGACCGCCCATTTCATGACTGTATGTCTGTCGGTGCTTACTGAGGGCTCATGCCCCGCAAACGCTCGGACCGGCGGCGCAGGATTTCGACGGTCGCCAGCAAGACGACCGAGATACTGACCAGGATCGTCGCCGCCGCCAGAATGGTGGGCGAAATCTGCTCGCGCAGGCCGGTGAACATCTGCCACGGCAGGGTCTTCTGCCCGGCGGAGCCGACGAACAACACCACCACCACCTCATCGAACGAGGTGATGAAGGCAAACAGACCACCCGAAATCACGCCCGGCAGAATAAGCGGCATCTGCACCCTGAAAAAGGTTGTTACCGGATCGGCCCCCAGATTTGCCGCCGCCCGCGTCAACGAGCGGTCAAAGCCCACAAGCGTCGCCGTTACCGTGATGATAACGAAGGGAATGCCCAGTGCCGCATGGGCCAGCACCACGCCCAGATACGTCCCCTGCAAGCCGATGCGGCTGTAGAAGAAGTACATGCCAGCCGCCGAGATGATCAGCGGGACGATCATCGGCGAGATCAGGATTGCCATGATTGCGCCCTTGAAGGGTACATGGCTCTGGCTCAGGCCGATGGCCGCCAGCGTGCCGAGCGAAACCGACAGGAACGTCGCCATAGGCGCGATCTTGATCGAGTTCCACAAGGGCTGCTGCCAGTTGGGGTTGGTGAAGAAATCCCGATAGTGTTGCAGGCTGTAAGCCTCGGGATCCAGCGCCAGCATCCCCGGCGTGAAGGTAAAGAAGTTCTCGGCGTTAAAGCTCAGCGGGATAATGGTGATGATCGGGGCGATCAGGAAGAAGAAGATTAACCCACAGATCACCCGGAACCCATAGAACCAGATCCGCTGGCCGGTCGTCGCATAAGGAGGAAGGCTGCTCATGATCTTTACCCCAGCTTCACGTTGTCGATGCCGACGAGTTTATCGTAGGCCCAGTAGAGGAGCAGGACCACCGCCAGCAGGATACTGCCAAGCGCGGCCGCGAGGCCCCAGTTCAGTGACGACGAGATGTGATAGGCAATCCGGTTCGAGATGAACGTGCCCGTCCGGCCGCCGACCAGTTCCGGCGTGATGTAGTAGCCGATGGACAGGATGAAGACGAGGATACACCCCGCACCGATCCCCGGCACCGACTGCGGGAAGTAGACCCGCCAAAATGCCGTCCAGTTCGTCGCGCCAAGCGATTTGGCGGCCCGGACATAGGTCGGCGGAATGGTTTGCATCACCGAGTAGAGCGGCAGGATCATGAACGGCAACAGGATATGCGTCATGGCGATGATCGTACCGGTCTGGTTGTTGATCAATTGCAATCGGTTGTCATCGGCGACAAGCCCGATCCACACCAGCACGTCGTTGATCACCCCTTGTTGCTGCAACAGAACCTTCCACGCCGACGTTCGCACCAAGAGCGATGTCCAGAACGGCAGAAGAACAAGGATCAACAGCAGGTTCGACACCCGCGTCGGCAGATTTGCCAGCAGGAAGGCGATGGGGTAGCCCAACAGGACGCAACTGCCCATGATGACCATCGACATGAACAGCGTGCGTTCAAAGAGGGTGACGTAGATGCGCCGGTCCTCGGGCTGCGCGCTGACGCCATCGGCGGTCAACTGCATGTCGATCGCGGTCAGGAAGTAGCCGGGCGTGTAGCTGGGCGAATAGACCTTGATGGTTTCCATCACCGTCGGGTCCAGCCAGTCCTCGTCCATATCCGCGAACTGGTCGCGCAGCGACACGGACTCGAAACCGGCGACTGCATCGGCGGCCGTCGAAAGCAGGGCATTGCTGCCAGAATAGCCAGTGTTGCTGAGGTCACGATATAGCGCCGTGAAAACGAAATCCTCGATGTCTTCCTCGGCGGGAACGTCATCGTTCGCGTCGATGGTGATATGAATCCAGGTGTCGAAGGCATCCGACGTTTCCGGCAATGCGGCGCGAATGGCGTCGTCGTCCATCAGGCCGGTCCAGGTTTCATACTCGGCCCAGGCCGGGTCCAGCGCGGTGAACTGATCGGTGTAGATATCGGTGTCGAAACGTCCCACACCCCGACCCGCACGGCGGAACATCGAGGACACGCCGGTCAGCTCGTAGTTCAGTCGGCTGCCGACGCGGCTGTGGTTGCGGAACTCGGCCGCTTCGAAAATGTCATAGTAGAGCGCGGCGTAGACGTCTTCGCCCGGCGCCTCGTCCGTGTTCGTCCACGTATCCAGCGCGACGACCGTGCGCGGCAGCGTATCGCGGACGATCTGGTTTTCCACCGAGCGGAACAACATGTCCGCGATCGGGGCGATGAATGTGATGAGAATAAAGATCAGGAGCGGCGCGATCAGCAAGAGCGCCCGGATCTTCTGGGCCCGAAGCGCGCGGTTGAGGCTCGCTTTCAGGGGGCGCCCGTCCGCGGCCAACACAGGGCCGGAGGGCGTTTGTGCCGTGTTGTCGGTCATTCGTGGCCTTCCACTAGGATGATGACACTGTCCGCCGAGGCCCGGCGGATCTCGGCCACTTCCTGATAGTCTGGATCGTAATAGGCGGCTTTGGCGGCTTCGAAACTGGGAAACTCGATCACCACATGGCGATCGTGGGTTTCGCCTTCAGGCACTTCGGACGTGCCACCCCGAACGAGGAACTTGGCTCCAAGCCGTTCAAGGATGGGTGTATCTCGGCGGATGTATTCCGGGTAGCTTTCCGGGTCCGTCACGGTGATATGCCCGATGATATAGCCTTTGGGCATGGTCATCTCCCTGCCAGCGCCAGCCGTGTGAAGGGGTGGGTGGGCCACGAGACTGGCCCACCCGAACGTCGCCTAAAAGCTTACTGCGACAGCCACGCCTGGAAACGGGCGTCCAGATCGTCGCGATAGTCTGCCCACCATTCGTAGTTGTAGAGAATGGTGCGCGTCGCGTTTGCCGGGTCGGTCGGCATGTGCGGACCCATCTCGATGCCCAGGTCGGCGTGGGTGCCAACCAGCGGAGCCGAGGAGGCGCGGGCCGGGCCGTACGAGATGTACTGGGCCTGGTCAGCCAGACGCTGGGTGTCGGTCGCGAAGCGAACGAAATCCAGAACGCGGGCAAGGCGATCTTCCGGCAGACCTTCGGGGATGATCCAACCGTCAAGGTCGAACACCTGTGCGTCCCACAGCATGGATACCGGCTGGTCCTGCTCTTCGATCACGCTGAACAGACGACCGTTATAGGTCGAGCCGATCACCACTTCGCCATCGGCGAGCAGCTGCGGCGTGTCTGCACCGGCGGACCACCAGACAGTTTCGTCCTTGATGGTGTCGAGCATTGCAAAGGCTTGGTCGATGCCCTCTTCCGTCTCGAGCACGTCGTAGATGTCTTCCATCGCGACGCCCGAGCACAGCAGCGCCCATTCCATGTTGTTGATCGGACGACGCTCCAGCGACCGCTGACCGGGGAAGTTTTCCAGGTCAAACACGTCACAGATGTTGTCCGGGGTGCGACCGTTCCACTCGGCCACATCGTTGCGATAGCCGAAGGTGGTGGAGTAAACGATCTGCGGAATGAAGCAATCGGACACCAGCAGGTCGCCGAAGTCTTCCGAGGCCGGGGTGCCGTCGGGCGCCGGGGCCAGAACTTCGTCGGCGTCGATTTCCATCGCCAGACCTTCGTCGCAGAGGCGGATGGCGTCAGAGGCCACGACGTCCACGAGATCCCAGGTGATGTTGCCAGCTTCGTTCATGGCGCGCAGACGGGCCACGGCCTCGTTCGAGCTTTCGTCCCAGACGACACTGACGTCGGGATGCATTGCCATGTAGGGTTCGGCGTAGGCGCGCACCTGGCTGGTCTGGTATGCACCGCCCCAGCTGACGAGCGTCATGTCGTTTGCCATGTCCTGCGCCATTGCCATCGGAGCGGCAAGAACAGCCCCGCTGGTCAGCATGAGAACGCTTTTCAGTTTCATTATAGTCTCCTCTGTTGATCGTCTTTTGTTTGTGGCGGGCGCATGCGATGCACGCGCCCTGCTGCTCAGGCGTCCAGCGCCCGGCAATCTTGCGGCCGCCAGCCGATCTCGATCTGTTCGCCGGGGGTCATCCGGCGTTGATCGGGCGCGTTCCGGGTCTTGATGACGAAGTTGTCATTTCCGGCCACGCGCAGGCGGGTGCGATAGATATCGCCCATGTAGATGAACTCCAGCACCTCGGCCTTGATGGTATGGGCTTCGGGGTGCAGGCGGTTCTTATCGATCTCGACACGCTCCGGGCGGATCGAGATCAGCGTCCGATCGCCGACCTTTTTCACGTTGACCGGCACGGCGTCGATCACTTCACCATCGTCGAGCTGAACCACTGCGGCATCGTCAGACATCTCTTTCACGGTGCCCATCAGCGTGTTGTTCTCACCGATGAACTGCGCGACAAAGCTGTTTTCGGGCGCTTCGTACAGCTGATCCGGCGGGGCCAGTTGCTGGATACGGCCATCGTCGAACACCGCAACACGGTCTGACATGGTCAGCGCCTCGGTCTGGTCGTGGGTCACGTAGACCGTGGTAATGCCCAACTGGTGTGCAAGGTTGGTGATTTCGAACTGCATGTGTTCACGCAATTGCTTGTCAAGCGCGCCAAGCGGTTCGTCCATCAACACCAGCTCGGGCTCGAACACCAGCGCACGGGCCAGCGCGATCCGCTGTTGCTGACCACCCGACAGCTGTGCCGGTCGCCGACCGCCGAAATCGCCCATCTGCACCATGTCCAGCGCACGCTTGACCTTGGCTTCCTGATCCGACTTGCCGATCTTGCGCACCTGCAACGGGAAGGCGAGGTTTTCGGCCACCGTCATGTGCGGAAACAAGGCATAGTTCTGGAAGACCATGCCGATACCGCGCTTGTGCGGCGGGATGTTGTTGATAGGCTGGCCGTCCAGCAAGATCTCGCCATGCGTGGCGGTCTCGAACCCGGCCAGCATCATAAGGCAGGTCGTCTTGCCCGACCCCGAGGGTCCGAGCATGGTCAGGAATTCGCCTTGGCCGATGCTGAGGTTGAGGTCTTTTACGACAAGCGTTTCGCCATCGTAACTTTTCTGCACGCGGTCGAAGACCACGAAGTTTTCCGATCCGGAACTCGCGTTCATATCTCTTCCCTGTTGTCCGGCACCAAGGCCCCGGTTTTTATTTTGGCTCTTTCGGCCATTCTTGATCCAGCTTCCGCGGAAACGGGCATTTCAAACGACGTTTGGCACCCGAAAACCGACATCAACCTGTTGTCTTCACTGTAAGCCCTAAGCCTTGAGCGTCCACCCCCCTCGTTAAATTTAGGTCAAAAGCCCTATTCGAAGCCAATCCTTAGGCAATGTGCTTACCTGTTTGCCCAAAATATGCCGTTCGCCGGAACTGCGCCAAATCAGCAACTCTGCTGGTCTTCGGACGATCACGACAATGCGGCTGACACCGAATCAGGGTCGGTCAGGGATGATTCGAGTCGGTTGAGCGTCGGCGAGGGAAGACGCGCCATCAGGCTGCAAAACAGCCCCCGGCATTTCGACCCCGGCCATCCGTCGGGAAAGAACCCCGCGGGCAGGTCCGGGTGGCGCAGCAGCAACCGCCGCCAGCAATGCACGACCAGCAGCCGCAGCGCCGCAGCTTCTGGCACCGACAGGCCGGTCGCGTCCGCGTCCAGCATTGCCACCAGCCGCGTGAAGTCCCGGTGCAACGCGTCATATTGCGCCAGCACGGGCGGCGGACAAACCTGCGCCCGCACCCAGTCGGGGCAGGCCCACCGGTCGGTTTCGACGGCCATCAGCGCGCCGGTGTCACCGGGCATCGGCCCCGGCCCCATGGCCGCTTGCGGCCCGATCGACAGGTAGTCCCCCGTCAGCAGCGCCGCCTCCAATTGCGCGCGCCCCGACATCTCGCCGGTCCCGGCCAGCAGCAGGTGCCAACGGTCAGGATAGCTGCGCACGGGGTCATAGATTCGCGGGCTGGCCTCGGCACTCTGCGCCCGTCCATAGGGGGTCAATTCATGCAGGCTGCCGCGCCCGGCGCGCAGGCTCTCGATCCAGCCGTCCTTGCGCAACCTGTGCAGGGCGACCCGCATCGCTTCCGGCTTGACGCCCATCAGCCCCACCAGACGGGTCAGGGCGCTGCCGCTGATCCGCTCGCCCTCGGCCTGCGCCAGATCTCCGAAGATGGTGACAATCAATGACCAGACCCGGTGGCTTTCGCCCCGGGTCAAAATCTCTGCCGCATGGCGGTAAGTGTCACTTTCAGTCCCCATCGGCAGGGACTATAGGCCCCTGCCCGGCGGGATGCCAGCCGTGGCTCAGAACGCGTTCATGGTCAGCAGGTCGTATTCCGCCACCAATTCATCGTTCTGGTTGGTCAGCGTCACATGCCAGCGCACCTCGCCATACTCCTCGTTGCGCTTGGTCTTGGTCTTGACCGTCAGCCGCACCTTGATGGAGTCCCCGGCCTGCACCGGCTTCATGAACCGCAGCCCATCGAGACCCGTGTTGGCCAGCACCGGCCCCTCGTTCGGCTCGACGAACATGCCCGCCGCGAAGGACAGCAGCAGATAGCCATGCGCCACGCGGCCGGGAAAGAACGGATTCCGAGCCGCGGCGTCCTCATCCATATGCGCGTAGAAAGTGTCGCCGGTGAACTTGGCGAAATGCTCGATATCGTCCAGCGTGATGGTACGCGGTGCAGTATAAAGCGTCTCGCCAATCGCCAACGCGCCGAAGCGCCGGGTGAACGGATGCGTCGGGCCTTCGATCTCTTTCGCGCCCGGCACCCATGTGCCGCCGATGGCCGACAGCATCTGGGGGCTGCCCTGAATGGCGGTGCGCTGCATGTAGTGCATCACCCCCCGCACGCCGCCCAGTTCCTCGCCGCCACCGGCGCGGCCGGGGCCACCATGCACCATATGCGGCAAGGGCGAACCATGCCCCGTGCTTTCCTTCATCGAGTCACGGTCATTGATATAGATCCGACCGTGGAAAGCTCCTGCCCCCAGAACGACCTCGCGCGCCACGGCGGGATCATGGGTGATGAGCGAGGCGACAAGGCTGCCCTGCCCCTTGTTCGCCAGTGCAACCGCATGGGCCATATCGCGATACCCCATGACCGTGGACACGGGGCCAAACGCCTCTGTGTCATGCACCCGCTCCGCCGCGTCCGGGTCGGCGCAATGAAACAGCATCGGCGGAAGGAACGCGCCCTTGTCAGCATCCGCACCCCGAACCTCGAACGCATCGGGATCGCCAAAGACCCGCTCGGCCTCGGCCCCGATCAGCTTGATCTTCTCCAGCACATCGGCCTTTTGCGCGGCGCTGACCAGCGCGCCCATGCGGGTCGACTCCGCGCGCGGGTCGCCGATCACGGTCTTGGCCAGCCGCGCCGACAGTGCCTCGATCACCGCTTGTTCGCGCCCCTGCGGCACCAGGATGCGGCGAATGGCGGTGCATTTCTGCCCCGCTTTCGCGGTCATCTCGCGGCTGACTTCCTTGACGAAGAGGTCGAATTCCGGCGTGCCCGGCGCTGCATCGGGGCCAAGGATCGACGCGTTGAGGCTGTCCTGCTCGGCAACGAAGCGCACCGAGTTGCGCATGATATTGTCGTTAGACCGAAGCGCCTGCGCCGTCGCCGCGGAACCGGTAAAGCTGACGACGTCCTGGCACGTCAGCCGGTCGAGCATATCGCCCACGCCGCCCGCCACGAATTGCAGCGCGCCGTCGGGCAGGATGCCACTCTCCAGCATGATCTTCACGGCCAGCTCGGTGACATAGCAGGTTGCGGTCGCCGGTTTCACGATCGCGGGCACCCCTGCCAGCAGCGTCGGCGCCAGTTTTTCCAGCATCCCCCAGACCGGGAAGTTGAAGGCATTGATATGCACCGCAACACCCTGCAACGGCGTGCAGACATGCTGGCCCAGAAAAGCGCCCGTGCGGCTGAGCTGCTCTACCTCGCCATCCAGATAGACATGCCCGTCGGGCATTTCTCGCCGCCCCTTCGAGGCGAAGACGAACATGGTGCCGATGCCGCCGTCGATGTCGATCAGGTGGTCGCTCTGGGTGGCCCCGGTGTTGAAACTCAGGTCGTAGAGCGCGTCCTTGTGCTTGCCCAGGTCCATCGCCAGCGCCTTCAGCATTCGCGCCCGGTCGTGGAACGTCATCTTGCGAAGCGCCGGGCCCCCAACATTGCGGGCGTGATCCAGCATCTCCTGCACCGGCAGCGCCGCCCCCGCTCGCGCCATCGGCTCCCCAGTCACTGCGCTTGCGATCATGCGGGCGCTCTCATCGGGGGCGATCCACGCGCCAGCCGCGAAACTCCTGATGTCCAGCAGGCTCATTTCATCTCTCCTTCCAGTGCGTCGGTCAGGCGGTTGGCAAGGCCCCAACTCTCCGGGCTTTCCTCGGCCACCGTCTGCATCGTGCGGGCAACATTTTCCCACCCGATCTGACCGGCGTAATGCATCGGCCCGCCCCGCCAGCGCGGGAAGCCGTAGCCGTAATGCTTGACCATATCGACCGCCGCGTCGTCCTCGGCGATCCCTTCTTCCACGATCCGCGCGCCCTCGTTGGCATACACCGCCAACAGCCGGTCGCGGATCTCGTCCTCGGTAAAGTCGCGCCGCGTGATCCCGCGCGCGGCGGAATAGTCGACGATCATCTGTTCAACCTCGGGGTCGCGCTCTGGCCTGCGGTCCCCGTCGGCATAGGCATACCAGCCCTTGCCCGACCGTTGCCCCAACCGCCCTTGTTCGCACAGGGTGTCGGCGATGGCTTCATACCTTTCCCTGGGGTCACGCGTCGCCGCCTGCCGCTTGCGGTTGGCCCACGCGATTTGCAGCCCCGTCAGGTCTTGCAATTCGAATGGCCCCATCGGCATTCCGAACCCGCGCATCGCCGCGTCCACCTGATGCGGCAAGGCACCATCGGCCAGCAGGTATTCCGCCTCGCGCCGATAGGCGGACAGCATCCGATTTCCGACAAACCCGTCACAAATTTCCGACAGAACCGTCACTTTTTTCAGCCGCCGCCCGAGCGCGAAGCCCGTGGCCAGCACGTCCGGGTCGGTCCGTGGCGTGTTCACCACCTCGACCAGCTTCATGATATGCGCGGGCGAGAAGAAGTGCAGACCAAGGCAGCGCGACTTGTTCGGCACATCGGCGAAAATCTCGCGCGGGTCGAGGTAAGAGGTGTTGGTTGCCAGAATGGCCTCGGGCGACAGGTTTCCCGCCAGCGCGGCAAAGACCTCTTGCTTGACTTTCAGGTTCTCGAACACCGCTTCAATGGCCAGATCAGCCCCGCTGGCAGCGGCGTAACTATCCACCGCCTGAAAGGCCGAAATCCGCGCATTATACTGATCTTGAGTTATTTTTCCGCGCGACAGCGCCCCGCCAACAAGACCTTCGACACGGATTTGCGCTGCTTCGGCCTCGTCATGGGTGCGCTCGATCAGCGTCACCTGCAAGCCCGCGCCAAGGCAAGCGGTGGCGATCCCCGCCCCCATCAACCCGCCGCCCACGACGGCCACATGTTTGACGTCGCGCGGGGTCGCGCCCGCGATGGCCCTGGGGCGGGCAACCTGACGCTCGGCAAAGAACGCATAGCGCAGCGCCCGAGATTCCGCCCCGGCCCGCATCTCCAGATGCCGCGCGCGTTCCTTTGCCTGGCCGTCCGCAAAGGGCAGCGCAACCCATTGCAATGCTTCAAGATTCAAGAGCGGAGCCTGCTGCCCCTTTGCCTTTTTTGCGATGGCCTCCCGCGCCGCTGCAAAGGCCTCGGCACTCAACGCGCGGACGTCCCGCGCGCTGACGGCCACGGGCCGCTCCGGCACATTGGCAGCGAATGCACGCGCGGCCGCCTCCAGATCGCCCTCGATCCGGTCCACGCCACCCAGCGGCAGCAGATCCTCAGCCGTATACATCCGGCCATTGCAGGCCATTTCGATGGCGGCTTCCATGCCTACCAGACGCGGCGCGCGCTGTGTGCCGCCTGCGCCGGGGATCAGCCCGACGTTGACTTCCGGCAGACCGACCCGTGTGCTGGGGGCCGCAAAACGCCACGCACAGCCCATGGCAATCTCGAACCCACCGCCCAGAACCGTGCCGTGCAACAGCGCAAGAAACGGCACCTCGCTGTCTTCGATCATCTGCACCACGTCGGGCAGGTGCGGCAGCAGTGCGGGACCGTCAAATTCCGACATGTCGCCCCCCGCGACAAAGGTCTTTCCGGCACATTTGAGCACCGCCAGACGCGCGCCCTTGACCGCCTCAACCGCCGATTCCAACCCGGCCCGCACCGCCTGCGAGGTGGCGTTCACCGGCGGGTTGTCGATGATCACCCAGGCAATATCCCCGTCTTTCCAGACTGTTACCGGAGAGTTTGCGGTCATGTTGTCCTCCCATTCGTCGCGGTGTTTCGAGAATTTATTGACCAACCGTTCGGTTTATGCAAGAGATTCCTCAACGAGGAGGATCAAGACCCCGATGAGCGACACCATTCTTGTGACGGATCACGGCGACTGGCGCGAAATCACGCTCAACCGCCCCGACCGGCTGAACAGTTTCAACGAAGAGATGCACCTTGCCCTGCGTGCGGCGCTGACCGAGGCGTGCGACAGCGGCGCTCGGGCAATCCTGCTGACGGGGGCGGGCCGTGGCTTCTGCGCCGGGCAAGATCTGGGCGACCGTGATCCGTCGAAAATGGACGGCCCGCCCGATCTGGGCCATACGGTGCGCAGTTTTTACGCGCCGCTGGTGCGGCTGATCCGCGACATGCGCCTGCCGGTGATCTGCGCGGTGAACGGCGTCGCCGCCGGGGCGGGCGCCAGTCTTGCCATGGCCTGCGACATCGTGCTGGCCGCGGACAGCGCCAAATTCATCCAGGCCTTCAGCAAGGTGGGGCTTGTGCCCGATACCGGCGGCAGTTGGCACCTGCCCCGCCTGCTTGGCGAAGCGCGGGCCAAGGGCCTTGCCATGACGGCCGAACCGCTGCCTGCGAAAAAGGCCGAAGACTGGGGCCTGATCTGGCGCGCCTATCCCGATGAGACCTTGCTCGAAGAGGCCCGCGCCCTCGCCGCCCGCCTCGCCGCAGGCCCGACGCTTGGCCTTGGCCTGACCAAGCACTGCATTCACGAGGCCGCAACGAACAATCTTTCCGATCAGCTCGACATCGAAGCCGACGCGATGAAGACCTGCGGCGAAAGCGCGGATTATGCCGAAGGCGTCACCGCCTTCATGGAAAAACGATCCGCTGTTTTCAAAGGAAAATAACCATGGACGCACAGACCCGCGCACAGCGCAGCGCCGACGCCATGTGGTCCGATGACCATGCCGCAAAATGGCTGGGGCTTGAGATCGTCTCGATTTCCGAAGGCCACGCCACACTGGCCATGACCGTGGAACCGCACCATGCCAACGGCCATGCCATCTGCCATGGCGGCATCACCTTTGCACTGGCCGACACCGCCTTTGCCTATGCCTGCAACAGCCGCAACCAGCGGACCGTCGCGCAGGCGAATGCCATTACCTATATCGCCCCCGGCCGTGTCGGCGACCGGCTGACGGCCACGGCGCGAGAGATCAGCCTGACCGGGCGCAGCGGCATCTATGACGTCACTGTCACAACACAAGACGGCACCGTGATCGCAGAATTCCGGGGCAATTCCCGCGCGATCAAAGGCCAGCTTTTTGACGAATAACCCCCGGTGAGGAGGACACCATGAAGGATCTGACCCCCAACAAGAGCGATCTTGACCCGATCGAAATCGCCTCGATCGACGAAATCCGCGCGGTGCAACTCGACCGCCTGAAATGGTCGGTGCGCCACGCCTATGACAACGTGCCGATGTATCGCCAGCGCTTCGACGACGCGGGCGTGCATCCCGATGACCTGCAACAGCTGTCGGACCTCGGGAAATTTCCCTTTACCTACAAGTCGGACCTGCGCGACAACTACCCGTTCGGCCTTTTCGCCGTTCCGCGCGAGCAAATATCCCGTGTTCATGCCTCCTCCGGCACCACGGGCAAGCCGACGGTTGTGGGCTATACGAAAAACGACATCAGCAACTGGGCCGACCTCGTGGCGCGTTCAATGCGGGCCAGCGGCACACGGGCGGGCGATGTCGTGCACGTGGCCTATGGTTACGGCCTGTTCACCGGCGGTTTGGGCGCGCATTACGGCGCCGAACGGCTCGGCGCGACAGTGGTGCCGGTGTCGGGTGGCATGACCGAGCGGCAGGTAACGCTGATCAACGACTTCAAGCCCACGACCATCATGGTCACTCCGTCCTACATGCTGAACATCCTCGAACAGTTCCACAAGATGGGCCTCGATCCGCGCGAGAGCAGCCTTCAGGTCGGCATCTTCGGGGCCGAGCCGTGGACCGACGCGATGCGCAAGGAGGTTGAACAAGCTTTCGACATGCACGCGGTCGACATTTACGGCCTGTCCGAGATCATGGGGCCGGGCGTGGCCAATGAATGCGTGGAAACCAAGGATGGCCCGGTGATCTGGGAGGACCACTTCCTGCCCGAAATCATCGACCCCGAAACCGGAGAGGTTCTGCCCGATGGCGAGCTTGGCGAACTGGTCTTTACCACGCTGACCAAGGAAGGCTTGCCGATGATCCGCTATCGCACCCGCGACCTGACGCGCCTGTTGCCCGGAACCGCGCGGTCGATGCGGCGGATGGAAAAGATCACCGGCCGCTCTGATGACATGATCATCCTGCGCGGCGTCAACGTCTTCCCGACCCAGATCGAGGAACAGCTGATGGCCACCGGCGGTCTCGCCCCGCATTTCCAGATCGAGCTTTACACCGCGGGCCGCATGGATGCCATGCGGGTGCATGTCGAGGCCGAAAGCGATGCCGGCGACGAGTTGTCGAAAACCGCCGCCGCGCGGATGCTGTCCAAGCGGGTCAAGGATATCGTCGGCATTTCGATCGAGGTGAATGTGGGTGATCCCGGCGCGGTGGAACGCAGCCAGGGCAAGGCCAAGCGCGTGGTCGACAACCGCGGAAAGGGGTGAGGTGTGGCCAGAACCATCGCGAAAGACCACGACCAGAAGCGCGAGCAGATCCTGAAATCGGCGGCGAAAATCTTTGCCACCGAAGGGTTTGACCGCGCGTCGATGGCGCAATTGGCCAAGGAATGCGGGATCTCCAAGGCCAATATCTACCACTATTACGACAGCAAGGACGCGATCCTCTACGACATCCTCGACAGCTACCTGAGCGAGTTGCGCGATGTCGTGCTGTCCTCTGACGTCGCGGGGCTGGCGCCGGAAGACCGCCTGCGGCGGGCGATCCGCAACATTCTGCGCGCCTATCAGGGCGCCGACCACGAGCATCAGGTGCAGCTCAATGCGCTCTCGGCCCTGCCCGAGGATCAGCAGGATCAGATGCGCGCCTATCAGCGCGACATGGTGCGCTTCCTGTCCGATTGCCTGCGCGGCGCCGCGCCCGAGGTGTTCGGCGACGATCGCGCCAAGCTGCGGGCGGTGACGATGTCGATTTTCGGCATGCTGAACTGGTATTACATGTGGAATGCGGGCGCGGGCGCCGAAGCACGCGAAACCTATGCCGATGTGGTCACCGACTTGACGCTCAAGGGGCTGCCCGGCATCTGAGGGTTGTGGTCGGGGGCCGGTCCGGGGCACTCTGCCCCCGTTGGCCCCGGTCCATCACCACCATTCTCGGAGTTTCCCCATGCCCGCCCTGCAAGAGATTGCCCGGCAGCCCGGTTTCGCTGCGCTCGGCCTTGTGGTCGGCGGCGGGCTTTGGGGGCTGCTCTGGGTGCCAATCCGCGCGATGGAACAGACCGGCCTGACCGGCGCGTGGCCCGGCATCGCCATCTATGCCTGCGCGATCGCGCTGATGATCCCCATCCTGATCCGGGTCAAGGCGCGTGTGATGGCCCATATCTGGGTGCTTATCCCGTGCGGCTTGCTTACGGGCTGCGCCTTCAGCCTCTATACCACGAGCCTTGTCCTCACCGATGTGGTCCGCTCGGTCCTGCTGTTCTACCTCACCCCGGTCTGGAGCACCCTTCTCGGCATCGTCTTCCTCGGCGAGCGGCTGACGCCTGCGCGAACGGCCGCGCTGACCCTCGGGCTCTGTGGCCTGTTGGTCATCCTCGGCGTTGGGGCCTTGCGGATCACGATGAACGCGGGCGATCTGATGGCACTGTTTTCCGGTATCTCGTGGGCAATCGGCACGCTCTTCCTGTTTCGTGCGGGCAATGTTGCGATCAGCGAGCAGGTCTTTGCCTTCATCTGTGGCGCGTTCCTGGTCACTGGCCTGACCCTGGCCACCGGGGTCGCGGCAACCGGCATTGCGGTGACGGGCGCAAGCGTCGTTGCCGCCGCGCCATGGGGGTTGATTACCGGGCTGGTGCTGGTGCCGACCCTGTTCATGACGATCTGGCCCGCAACGGTGCTCAGCCCGGCTCGGGTGGGTCTCTTGCTGATGAGCGAGATCATCGTGGGCGTCGTCACTGCCGCGATCTGGTCGGGTGACGTGTTCGGCTGGCGCGAGGCCGTCGGCTCGCTTTTGATCGTCAGCGCGGGCGCGGTCGAGGTGCTGGGCCACCGCCAACCCAAGCCGCAATCCCTGACCTGAGGGGGCCATCCTCTTGTCGGCTGATCTGACGCCAAAAGAACGGTTTGATCGGCTCTGGTTCGCCTGTATGACTATAGAAACTCTATAGAGACCGCGAATATGAGCTTTCCAAATTTCAATTCACTGCGCGTTTTTGAACTCGCCGCCCGTCATCTGTCCTTGCGGCGTGCGGCAGAGGCTCTTGGCGTTACGCCAGGGGCTGTTTCACAACAGATCAAACAATTGGAATCACAGCTTCACGTGCAACTCTTTGCCCGACACGCCCGCGGATTGCACCTGACAGAGGCTGGTCAGGACTTGTATATTCCCGTGAAACAGGCCCTTTCCCAAATTTCACAGGCAATAGAAAATCTAACCACTAGTGCCGCGGGTGTTTCGCTGGCCACGACGCCTTCGATTGCGGCGAAATGGCTGGCGCCACGGCTGCCCGGATTGGCGGAAACGCATCCAGGGCTTGACCTTTCCTTTCTGACCGGCAACCGACCTGCCCACAACTCCGCTGCCGATCTGGTCCTGCATCTGGGGCCGGAACCGCGCGTGCCCGGTCAGACCGTTCGCCGTCTTGCCCCACTGCGTCCCGTGATGGTGGCCTCGCCCATTCTCGTGCCGCGCGCACCGGTAATCCTGCGTCCCGAATGGGTGCTTGGCTTTCAGCTGATCGAAGACGCCCTGACGCCGTGGCAACCCTATCTCGACCGCCACGCCCCGGGCCAAACGGTAACGCCGCGCCGCTGCGCCCAAAGCGCGCTGGCCATTGACGCGGTCGAGACCGGTGAGGGTATTGGCCTTGTGCCCGACCTGCTGGCGGCTGACGCGATTGCGCAAAAACGGCTGGTCTGGCTGCACGAAGAAGCCCCCGACGATGCCGGGGGCCTTTACCTGATCCACAAGGGCGAGACTGCGCCGAATGCGGTCTGTCAGCGGCTGATCGACTGGATCGAATCCCAGCTTTAGGGCCGTTCCAACCCCACGCGGGTCAGTGCGCCCTGTGCTTCGGCCTGCCAGCGCTGGCGCAGTTCGGCATTGGTCGACCGGCGCAGGCCCATGGCGCGCAGGCTCTCGAATTTGGCGGACTCTGCCTGCCCGAAACTGCCCTCGACACGGGGCCACCAATAAGCGACCGAGGCTTGCAGCGCCTCGCCCTGCCCTTCGGAAATCAACCGTTCCAATCCCTCTTCGGCCAGTTCCGCATGGCGGCTTTCCACCGGCGCAATGGCCCGAAACGCCTCGGCCAGCGGCTGATAGGACACCAGTTGGAACTCGGCCAATTGCACGCCCACGGCGCGGCCCATCAGCAGGTTCATCGCAACTGCATCGCCCCAGCCTTGTAGCGGGTAGTTGAACACGGCCAGCCGCATATCATGCGCGCTGCGGTTGACGCCAATATCGGCATTGCGGTCCAGACGGGCCGTCCATGGGTGATGGTTGGCATAGCGCGCCGTATCCGCGCCGAACTCGCCCATGATGCGCAGCACCTTCTCGGCGTGATCGGTCTTTTCCAGCACGATCCGCGCCGCCGCGATCCGTTCCTTGATGCCCGGCCCTGCGTTGATCACGTCGGCAAAGCCAGCAGCCCCCGCCAATTCGCTGTCGACAAAGATCGCCATCAGCTTCATCAACTCGCCCCGATAGCGCGGCGGCACGTTTGCGGGGCTGGTCAGCACGCCGCCTTTCGACAGGTAGTCTTCGATGCTCATGTCCATGGTCCCGCCCCCTTTACTGATCGTAATCGACGACAACGCGGTCGGTCACTGGGAAAGACTGGCAGGACAGGACATAGCCTTTCGCCACCTCGTAATCTTCCAGCGCGTGGTTCGTGACCATCTCAACCTCGCCTTCCAGCACGCGGCAGCGGCAGGTCGAACAGACGCCCGCCTTGCAGGCATAAGGCGCGTCGATGCTGTTGTCCAAGGCCGCGTCCAGAACGCTCACATCCTTTCCGACCGTCACCGTTCGGGTGGACCCGTCGAGCGACACCGAAATCGTGGCCTGATTGGCGGCACTGGCCGCGTCCTGCGACACCGCCTTGCGTTTCAGACGGCCGGGTTGCGCCGAGGCGAACAGCTCGAACTTGATCTGCGCATCGGAAAGCCCGTGATCGCGCAGCGCCTTGGCGATGCCCAGCATCATCGGTTCCGGCCCGCAAATATAGGTCATGTCGACGCTCTCGATGTCGATCCAGCCCTTGAACAGCTCGGCGCATTTCTCTTCGGTCACGAGGCCGGTGAAGAGGTCGATCTCCTGCGCGTCCGCCTCCAGGATATGGATCACGTTGAACCGGCCCATGTAGAGGTTCTTCAGATCTTCCAACTCTTCGCGGAACATGATCGTGTTCACGCCCTTGTTGGCATAGACCAGCGTGAAGCTTGATTGCGGCTCGGCGGCCAGCGTCGTCTTGATGATCGACAGGACCGGCGTGATGCCCGACCCACCGGCAAAGCCCAGGTAATTGCGCGCAGAGGCCGGGTCGAGCGGCGTGTGAAAGCCCCCCATTGGCGGCAGCGCCTGCACCCGGTCGCCCACCTTCAGCTCTTCATTGGCCCAAGTCGAAAAGGCGCCGCCCTCGACCCGCTTGATGCCGACCTGCAAAACGCCCTCGGGCTTGCCCGCACAGATCGAGTAGGACCGGCGCAGTTCCTCACCGTCGAAATCGCGGCGGAAGGTCAGGTATTGGCCTTGAATGAAGTCGAACGCCTCGGGGTCATCGGGCGTCAGGGTGACGACCACCGCATCGCGGATGGTCTTGTGAACGTCGGTGACGGTCAGGTCATGAAAGCGCGCCATGGGGCTCCTCCCTCATATGCACTTGAAATAGTCGAATGGTTCGAGGCAGTCGCGGCAGCGCCATGACGCCTTGCACGGGGTCGAGCCGAACTGGCTGATCCGTTCCAGATTGGCGCTGTGGCAGCGCGGGCAACGGTCGGGGCCGCCGGCAGGTTGGGGCGGCGCGATGCCGAATTCCTCCAGCTTGGCCCGGCCCTTTTCGGTCAGCCAATCGGTGGTCCAGGCGGGCGACAGCTGGCGTTTCAGCTCCAGCTTGTCGATGCCCTTTTCGCGCAGCGCGGTCTCGATATCGAGATTGATGATCGTGGTCGCGGGGCAGCCCGAATAGGTGGGCGTGACCGTGACGCACAGGGTGTCGCCCTGCCAGTCCACATCCCGGATGATGCCCAGATCGACCAGCGAGATCACAGGGATCTCGGGGTCGGGCACCTCGTCGAGCCACGCCCAGACCTGATCGACGCTCGGCTGCGTCATCCCGGTCACCACGTTGCGCCGGGATAGGCGCGTTGCAGCCACTGCATCTGCGTCAGCAGATGGCCCAGATGCTCGGTATGCATTCGCCCGTCGCGGCCGCCCTTGTGCACGAAAGGGCTGTCGGGAACGGTCAGCGTCGCCTCGGCCAGAACGGCCCCGACGATCGCGTCAAATTCCGGGCGCAGCTCTGCCGGGTCCGGGGCGATGCCTTCCTTGGCCAACACTGCATCCACTGCGTCGCCGTCGAACATCTCGCCCACGTAGGGCCAGAGATAATCCAGCGCTGCCTGCATCTTGGCGTGGCTTTCCTCGGTTCCGTCGCCAAGGCCGATCACCGTGTCGCCGGAACGTTCCAGGTGATAGGACACCTCCTTGCTGGCTTTCTCGGCGATCTCGGCGATCCGCGTATTGCTGGAATCTTGCAGCCAGTTCAGCATCACCGACTGGAACGCATCGAACAGGAACTGGCGCATCAGCGTCTGGCCAAAATCACCGTTGGGCAATTCGGTCAGCAGCACGTTGCGAAAATCCCACGCGTCGCGCAGGAAGGCCAGATCATCCGCCGAGCGGCCGTTGCCCTCGACCTCACCGGCCAGCCCCAGCCACAGTTGCGTCTGCCCGATCATGTCGAGCGCCGTGTTGGCCAGCGCGATATCTTCCTCCAGCACCGGGGAATGGCCGCACCATTCCGAAACCCGGTGACCAAGGATCAGCGTGTTGTCCCCCATCCGAAGAAGGAACTGAAACAGGGCGTCGTCCTTGGTCATCACATGTGCCCCACGTCTTCGGGAATGTCGAAGAAGGTCGGATGACGATATACCTTGCTCTCGGACGGCTCGTAGAGCGGGCCCTTGTCCGAGGGCGAACTGGCGGTGATATCGGCGGCCTGAACGACCCAGATCGACACGCCTTCATTGCGGCGCGTATAGACGTCGCGCGCGTTCTTGATCGCCATTTCCGCGTCGGGCGCGTGCAGGCTGCCCACGTGCCGGTGGCTCATGCCATGCTGGCCGCGGATAAAGATTTCCCACAGGGGCCATTCGTGTTTCATCGGGTTTCTCCCCCTCATTCTGCCGCGTGCTTGGCGGCCTGTTTCTTTCGCCCATGGGCCAGCAGACCGTCGCGCACCCAAGCCCCGTCTTCCCAAGCCTTGATCCGGTCATTCATCCTCTCGCGGTTGCAGGGGCCACCGCCCTTGAGCACCGCGAAGAACTCGGACCAGTCGGGCTGGCTGAAGTCATAGCCGCCCTTTTCCGCGTTCCAGCACAGACCCTCGTCCGGGACAGTCAGGCCGAGATATTCCGCCTGCGGCACCGTCTGATCGACGAATTTCTGGCGCAGTTCGTCATTGGTGTTGATCTTGATCTTCCATGCCATCGACTGCGCGGAATGCACGCTGTCCTTGTCGGACGGCCCGAACATCATCAGCGACGGGTACCAGAAGCGGTTAAGTGCATCCTGCGCCATTTTCTTCTGCGCGTCCGTGCCCTGGGCCATCTTCATCATGATGTCGTAGCCCTGCCGCTGGTGAAAGCTTTCCTCCTTGCAGATACGGATCATCGCGCGGCTGTAGGGGCCGTAGGAGGTCCGCTGCAACGGCACCTGGTTCATGATCGCCGCGCCATCGACCAACCAGCCCACGGCGCCGATATCGGCCCAGTTCAACGTGGGATAGTTGAAGATCGAGGAATATTTCATGCGGCCATCCAGCAGCATCTCTGTCAGCTCATCGCGGCTGACGCCAAGCGTTTCCGCCGCCGAATAGAGGTAGAGGCCATGCCCCGCCTCGTCCTGCACCTTTGCCAGCAGGATCGCCTTGCGCTCCAGCGTCGGCGCGCGGGTGATCCAGTTGCCCTCGGGCAGTTGCCCCACAATCTCCGAATGCGCGTGCTGGCCGATCTGCCGGATCAGCGTGGCGCGGTAATCCTCGGGCATCCAGTCCTTCGGCTCGATCTTCTGGTCGTCGTCGATCCGATCCTGAAACCGGGCTTCCTCGGCGCTCATCTCCGCGCGGGATTTCACGCCGGTTCCGGCTGTCTTCACCATCTGTGCATACATTTCCGGTCTCCTTTTTCAGACCCGCTCAAGGACCAGGGCGACGCCCTGTCCCACACCCACGCACATGGTGCACAGCGCATAGCGCCCGCCCGTGCGTTGCAGTTGATAGGCCGCCGTCAGCACCAGCCGCGCGCCCGACATACCCAGCGGGTGGCCAATGGCAATGGCGCCACCGTTGGGATTCACATGGGGGGCGTCATCGGCCACGCCAAGTTCCCGCAAGCTGGCCAACCCCTGTGCGGCGAAGGCCTCGTTCAATTCTATCACGTCCATCTGCTCGATGGTGAGCCCTGCTTTCGCCAGCACCTTGCGGGTGGCGGGCACCGGCCCGATTCCCATCACGCGGGGGTCCACCCCGGCCGCCGACATCCCCACCACCCGGGCCATGGGTGTCAGGCCATTGGCGGTGGCCGCCGTTTCCGACGCCATCAGGATCGCCGCCGCACCGTCGTTCACACCCGAGGCATTGCCAGCCGTCACCGTCAGGTCCGGCCCGTTCACGCCGCGCAGGCCCGACAGCTTTTCAGCCGTGGTGCCGGGGCGTGGATGTTCGTCCGTATCCACGATCAGCGGATCGCCCTTGCGCTGCGGCACGCTGACTGGCGTGATCTCTTGCGCGAAAATTCCGGCCTTGTTCGCCGCGTCCCACCGCGCTTGCGAGCGGGCGGCGAAATCATCCTGATCGGCGCGGCTGACCTTGTAATCTGCGGCCACGTTGTCGGCGGTTTCCGGCATCGAATGGGTGCCGTGCGCGGCCTGCATCTTCGGGTTCACGAAGCGCCAGCCGATCGTCGTGTCATAAACCGCATTCGACCGCGAAAAGGCGGCGGTCGCCTTTGGCATCACGAAGGGCGCGCGCGACATGCTTTCCACGCCACCGGCAATCGCCATCTCGTAGTCGCCCGCCTTGATCGCCCGTGCAGCCATGCCCACGGCATCCATGCCACTGGCGCAGAGGCGGTTCACAGTGGTGCCCGGCACGCTGACTGGCAGGCCCGCCAAAAGCGCGGCCATGCGCGCCACGTTGCGGTTATCCTCGCCCGCCTGGTTGGCGTCGCCATAGATCA
The DNA here is from genome assembly GCF_001879715.1 of Nioella nitratireducens. Taxonomy (GTDB): domain Bacteria; phylum Pseudomonadota; class Alphaproteobacteria; order Rhodobacterales; family Rhodobacteraceae; genus Nioella; species Nioella nitratireducens. Next base: position 205,920 of record NZ_MNBW01000007.1, read on the forward strand.
CGTCGTCGAGCGATGCCCAATCAACATTGGGGTTGCGGGCCTTCAGCGCAGCGATGGGGATCGCCGCGAGATCGTCCGTGCGCACGCTGGACAGGGCGCCGCCATAGCGTCCGATGGGTGTCCGTGTCGCGTCGCAGATGAATGCCTCCATGATGCGGTATCCTCCCTGGGGTTCGTGCAAATAACTGACCGCATGGTCGAGGTATTCTGTTGCACGATTCGATGCAAGAAAAAACGTTACATAATTTTGGGAAATTTCATCATAGCGTAACACCGAGTGACGTAAGACCCCCACGAAAAAGGGCCCGCCAGACGGCAGACCCTTTTCCGTGATCCATGGCTGGACGTGGCTCAGCGCTTGAACGGATCGTCCAGCGCCGGCAGCACCTTACCCGCGCAAACGCCAAACCCCACGCGGACGCCATCGCCCTTGGCCGCGCCCGCCAGTGTCAGCGTATCGCCGTCTTCAAGGAAATTGCGCGTCTCGCCGCTCTCCAGAGTCAGCGGTTCCTTCCCGCCCCAGCTCAGCTCCAGCAACGAGCCGCGCTCGGCCTTCGTCGGACCCGAGATCGTGCCGGACCCCAGCAGGTCGCCCACCCGCATCGGGCAACCCGACGTGGTGTGATGGGCCAATTGCTGCGCAGCGGAGTAATACATCTGGCTGTAATTCGTCCGCGCGATGGTGCTCGCCTCCTTGCCGTCGGGGGCCAGCGTCACCTCCAGCGTGATGTCATAAAGCATCGGAGTCGGCTCTTGCAGGTAAGGCAGCAGTTCTTTCTCGCGCTCCGGCGTCGAGGTGCGGAACGGTTCCAACGCTGCCTTGGTCACGATCCAGGGGCTGATGGTCGTCGCCGTCGCCTTGGCCTGGAACGGCCCGAGCGGCTGGTATTCCCAGGCCTGGATATCGCGCGCCGACCAGTCGTTCAGCAGCACGTAGCCGAAGATCATGTCGTCCGCCTCCTGCACCGTGATCGGCCCGCTCGATGGCACGCCGACGATGGCGCCCATTTCCAGTTCCAGATCGAAGCGCTTGCAGGGGGCGAAGACAGGCGCCTCCATGTCGGGGGCTTTCAACTGGCCCCACGGGCGGCGCACATCGGTGCCCGACACGACGACCGACGACGCCCGGCCGTTATACCCGATGGGGATATGCAGCCAGTTCGGCGGCAGCGCGTTTTCCGGCCCCCGGAACATGGTGCCCACGTTCACCGCGTGGTTCTTGCCCGCATAGAAATCGGTGTATTCGCTGACCTCGAAGGGCATATGCATCCGCGCCTCGGCCATCGGCACAAGATAGGGTTTCACCCGCTCTTTCAGGCCGGTCTTTTCGGCAAGCAGCGCCATCAGCGCGCCTCGAAACCCGTTCCAAGCCTCGGGGCCAAGCTCCATGAAGGCGTTCCACGAGGGCTTGGAAAACACGGGCGGCTCGCCCGAGGTCAGGATGCCGGCCTCTTCCAGCCCCTTCACGTCGACGATCTGGTCGCCAATGGCCACGCCACAGCGCGGCGCAGAGTCCTCGGTCGAGAACACGCCATAGGGCAGGTTGTTGAGCGGGAAATCGGTGTCGGGCGAATTGGCGCTGTCAATCCACGAGCGGCGCAAAGCAGTCATGTTCTGATCCTCATTCGGCGTCGGGTTGGGTTTCCGGGCGCGCGGCGTCGAAGGCCGGCAAGGCCAGCGCGGCGCGCTCGATCGTCAAAAGGCGGGGGAAGCGGCCAAGGTCCACCCCCCACCGATGCGCGTTGTAGAGTTGCGGGACAAGGCAGATATCGGCCCAGGTCGGGCTGTCACCAAAGCTGAACGTGCCCTCCGGCGCAATAAGCCGGTCAAACGCGGCCAGGTTGCGCTGCATGAAATGCACCATCCAGTCGATGCCACCCTGCATGTCGACCCCGTAGGTCGCTTTCAGATGCCCCACCACGCCCACATTGGTCACCGGCTGCGTGTCCATGGCGATAACATGCGCGGCGGCCAGCACGCGGGCGCGGTCCAGCGGATCGGCGGGCAAAAGCGCCGGGTCGGGATAGACCGCTTCGAGGTAATCGAGGATCGCCATCGACTGCACAAGCTCGGTGCCGTCCTCCAGAACCAGCGTCGGCACGAAGCCCGAGGGGTTGTGGGCCACGTATCCCGGATCGCGCTGCTCGCCCTTCACGAGGTGCACGGGGATACTGTCCCACGCCAGCCCCTTCAGGCCGAGCGCGATGCGCACGCGGTAGGAGCAGCTCGACCGCCAATAGGTGTAGAGTTTCATGTCATCTCCCGAACTGGCGGCGTCAACCGACCCCGCCAGACGGACCTTATTTCAGGCCCGGCGTGCCGTCGAACTTCTTTTCAAGGCTGTCCCAGCAGTCGATGTAGTCGTCCTGCAACGGCGCTTGCTTGGCGGCAAAGGCCGTCAGGTGCTGCGGGAAACGGGTCTCGAACATGAACGACATCGTGTTGTCCAGCTTCTCCGGCTTCAGATCGGCATTCGACGCGCCCTCGAACGCGGTCTTGTCCGGCCCGTGCGGCAGCATCATGTTGTGCAACGACATGCCACCGGGGACGAAGCCTTGCGGTTTGGCATCGTACTGGCCATAGATATTGCCCATCAGCTCGGACATCACGTTCTTGTGGTACCACGGCGGGCGGAAGGTATCTTCCATCACCATCCAGCGTTCGCGGAACAGCACGAAGTCGATATTGGCCGTCCCTTCGACGCCCGAGGGCGCGGTCAACACGGTAAAGATCGACGGGTCCGGGTGGTCGAACAGGATCGACCCCACCGGGCAATAGGTGCGCAGATCGTATTTCACCGGCGCGTAATTGCCATGCCACGCCACCACGTCCAGCGGGCTGTGCCCGATCCGGGTCTCGTGGAACTGGCCACACCACTTGATGGTCACGGTCGAGGGCGCCTCGCGGTCCTCGAACGCCGCCACCGGCGTCTTGAAATCGCGCCGGTTGGCCATGCAATTGGCCCCGATCGGCCCGCGCCCCGGCAGGTCGAATTTCTGGCCGTAGTTTTCACAGACGAAGCCCCGGCACGGCCCCTCCAGCACCTCGACGCGATAGACCAGCCCGCGCGGCAGAATGGCGATCTCCTGCGGGGCAAGGTCGATCACGCCCAGTTCGGTGCAAAAGCGCAGCCGCCCCTCTTGCGGGACCACCAGCAATTCGCTGTCGGCCGAGTAGAAATAGCTGTCCACCATCGACTCGGTCACAAGGTAGATATGGCTCGCCATGCCGACCTGCGTGTTCACATCGCCCGCAGTGGTCATCGTCCGCATACCGGTCAGCCATGTCAGACCGGCATCCGAATGCGGCACCGGATCCCACCGGTACTGGCCCAGGGAAATCACGTCCGGGTCCACATGCGGCGCGGATTTCCAGTAAGGCAGATCAATCTTGGTGTAGCGGCCCGAATGCTTGACCGAGGGCCGGATGCGATAGCACCACGTCCGCTCGTTCTGATGGCTCGGCGCGGTAAAGGCCGTGCCGGACAGTTGCTCGCCATAAAGGCCATAGTTGCATTTCTGAGGGGAATTCTGCCCCTGCGGCAGCGCGCCGGGCAGCGCCTCGGTCTCGAAATCGTTGCCGAACCCCGGCATGTATTGCAACTCGTTGGGCCGGGTGGCGGCGGTCACCATCCCGGCGGGCAGATCGTGGGTATTCATCGCGCGTCTCCTATCGTCGGGGCCGCGCGCCGGGTCACTCCCACCCTATGGCGCGCAGGCCCAATATGTCAGGCCTTGTCCAGTTCCTTCGCGTGCAGCCAGTCGGCATGCTGCGGGGCCTTCTTGGTCCGCGACCATTCTTCCAGCATGTCCCACTTCACGGCATCGAGCCGCTTGAGCATCTCGTCTTCCTCCGGGTCCGGGCAGGCCAGCTCGACGCGGTGGCCGTTGGGATCGAAGAAATAGATCGAGTGGAAGATCGAGTGATCCGTCACGCCCAGAACATCCACGCCATTGGCTTCAAGATGCTCCTTGAATTCCAGCAGTTCCGCGCGATCCTTCACCTTGAAGGCGATATGCTGAACCCACGCCGGGGTGTTGGGGTCACGGCCCATTTCCGGTTTGGTCGGCAACTCGAAGAAGGCCAGCACATTGCCGTTCCCGGCATCGAGGAAAAGGTGCATGTAAGGATCGGGCTCATGTGTCGAGGGCACATGGTCCTCGGCAATCGCCAGCACGAAATCCATGTTCAGCATCTTGGTGTACCATTCCACGGTTTCCTTCGCGTCCTTGCAGCGATAGGCGACGTGGTGAATTTTCTCGATCTTCATGCGGCATCCTCCTTGCGCAGGGCGGCCGCTTGCAACGCGGCGCTCAGCACCGCCCGGTCGCCGATATGGTTGGCCAGCACCAGAACCAGCCGGGCGTTCAGCGCATCGCTGTCCGCCTTGGTCAGGCCCTCGTGGGTGGCCAGAAGCTCGGCGTAGAAATCATCCGCGCCGGGAATGTTGGGGGTCAGGATCAGGTCGGACATGGGGCTTACTCCTTGCCGATGGCGCGGGCCACGGCGGCGCGCATGGCGGCTTCATCATAGGACGGCCAGCGGGCGGCCACGTGCTGATCGGGACGGATGAGGTAGACCGCCGATGTAGCGTCCCCCAGGTAGCGGGCGGCCACGGCCTCGGTCGGCTCCAATGCCAGCCGGTCCAACGCGATGCCGTCCACATCCAGCGCTTCGGGCGCGTCGGCCCCGATGGTCAACAGGGTGAACCGGTCGCCCAGTTTCTTCAGCAGGAACCCGTCCCCAAGCGGCGCATCCACGCAGGGCGCACCGGGCCGGGTGCGGGCCGGGCCACCGGCCAGCGCGTCGGGGGCGTTGAGCGGCGAGCCATCATAGGTGCACGGCACCGACAGGCGGCCGGAATTCACCAGCGGGCGGGCAAAGTCATAGGCTTCCGACAGGTCCAGCACCGCATCGCGCAACAGCCGACTCATCTCGGATTTCGGGGTGATGAAATCAGTCGAGCGCGACGAATTGAGGATGTTCTCATCGGCGCCATGCACCCGCTCGATATCATAGCTGTCCAGCAGGCTTTCCGGTGCGGTCCCGTCCATGATCAGCTTCAGCTTCCATGCAAGGTTGTCGGTGTCCTGTAGCCCCGAATTGGCCCCGCGGGCGCCGAACGGGCTGACCTGATGCGCGGCGTCACCGGCAAAGACCACCCGGCCATGGCGGAACTTCTCCATGCGGCGACACTGGAAGGTGTAGATCGACACCCATTCAAGCTCGAACTTCACGTCATCGCCCAGCATCTGCTTGAGGCGCGGAATGACGTTCTCGGGCTTCTTTTCCTCTTCCTTGTCGATGTCCCAGCCCAGTTGCAGGTCGATGCGCCAGACGCCGTCGGGCTGCTTGTGCAACAGCGCCGACTGCCCCTTGTTGAAGGGCGGATCGAACCAGAACCAACGCTCGGTCGGGAAATCGGCCTCCATGATCACGTCGGCGATCAGGAAGTTGTCCTCGAAGACACGCCCCACGAAGTCGAGCCCCATCATCGCCCGCGTGGGCGACCCTGCGCCATCGCAGGCGATCAGCCAATCGGCCTCCAGCGGGTATTCCCCCTCGGGCGTGTCGATCAGCAGGTTGACATGGTCGCCCTTGTCCGCGACCCGCAGCACCTTGTTGCGGCCCCGGATCTCGATCGGCGCGCCCGTTTCCTGCATCGCCCGGACCCGGTTCACGAGGTATTCCTCGAAGTAATATTGCTGAAGGTTGATGAAAGCCGGGAATTCATGCCCCTTCTCGGGCAGCAGGTTGAACTCGTAGACCTGCCGGTCGTCGAAGAAGACCTTGCCGACCTCCCACTCGACGCCCTTTTCCACCATCTCGTGGCCGCAGCCCAACCGGCCGAGGATTTCCAGCGGACGCTTGGCAAAACAGATGGCGCGGCTGCCGAAGCTGACCTTGTCGTTGTCGTCCAGCACCACCGCCTCGATCCCCTGCTGGGCAAAGTCGATGGCCGCCGCCAGCCCCACGGGCCCCGCACCGATGATCACCACCTTGCGGCGCGCGGGCGTCGCGGCATCCTGATCCGGCGACCGCTGATAGGCATAGAGCGGCACCTCGAAGATCTTCTTGTCACTCATCTGGTTCATCTCTCCTCCTCCTCCCGAGGATCAATCGGCGAAATAGGCCTGCGCGCTCGGCACCCGGCCATAGGTCAAATGGAAATCATCCAGTTGCGGCGGCGCGATCCCGGCATCCGCCACCATCGTGTGGGCCTGCCCGCGGTGGTGGATCTGGTGCTGGAAGAGGTGCAGCAAAAGCGGCCCCACCTGTTCCGTCACCGGCCCCTCCTGGCGTTCCGTCACACGCGGCGCGTCCAGCATCGCGGGCGTCAGCCCCCGGCAGACCGTTGCCAACCGCATGTCGACCTCGGCCTGCGCGGCGGCAAGATCGGCCACGCGGCCAATCTCATCGCCCTCAAAGACCGACCGGCCAGCCCCGCCCTGCTCCAACGCATCCACGTAGTAGAGGTCCACCACGTAGATATGGTTCAGCGTGGCCTTGAGCGAAGGAAAGAACCCCGGCCGCGTGGCCGCGAACGCCTGATCCGACAACCCGGCAATCGCGCCATAAAGCGTGGCATTCGCCCAGGCGTTGTTCAGGGCCATCGTCAGGAACGGATCTCGCATCCAAGATTACCCCTGCAGGGCCTCCCACATCTCGATATCGCGCTGTGCGGTCCAGATGCGCGGCGTGTCGATCCCGCGCGCCTCGTCATAGGCACGGGCCACGTTGAACGGCAGACAATGTTCGTAAATCGCGTAATCGGCGAATTTCGGATCGCAGGCGTCGCGCACCGCGTCCCAAGCGTCCTTGAGCGACCCGCCCTTCGCCGCGACACGGGCCGCCGGCTTGTAGGTGCTTTCCACGAAATCGCGGGTGTTCTCGATGGCGGCATTCACCATCTCGCGGCCGACAAGGGCATCGCCCCGGCCCGGCGCAATCGCGTCCACGTCGAACCACTTGATATTGTCCAGCGTGTTGCCCCAGTCGCCGAAATGCCCGTCGCCGCAATAGCAGGCCGAGTGATATTCCACGATATCACCGGTGAACATCACGTTCTGATCGGGCACGTGGATCACCGCGTCGCCCGCCGTATGCGCCCGACCCAGATGCATGATATCGACCCGGCGGTTGCCAAGGTAGACGGTCATCGCATCGGAAAACGTCGTCGTCGGATAGGTCAGGCCCGGAATGCTTTCGTGCCCCTCAAAGAGACGCGGGAACCGCTGGAACTCGCTGTCCCAGTCTTCCTGCCCGCGCTCCACCACCATCGACCGCGCCACGTCCGACATGATGATCTGATCGGCGCCATAGGCCGCGGCCCCCAGCACGCGCACCGCGTGATAGTGGGTCAGTACCACGTGGCTGATCGGCTTGTCGGTCACCTCGCGGACCTTTTCGATCACCTTGTTCGCCAGACGCGGCGTCGCCTGCGCCTCGACGATCATCACGCTGTCATCGCCGATGATGACACCCGAATTGGGGTCGCCCTCGGCGGTAAAGGCCCACAGCCCCTCGCCCACCTCTGTGAAGGAAATGTTCTTTTCGGTCATGTCCCCTTGGGACGCGAAGGCCTTGGCCATGATCCAGTCTCCCGTTCAGATCGCGCGTTCATGGCGGTGCGGCCGCTTGGCCCTTCCCGCCGGTCCTGCCCCGTGTTATCGTTGCAGGTGCAACAAAAGTCAAGACCGTTGCAAACGCAACAAATTGTGAGGGATTCCCGCCCGATGGGTATCGACGACTTCCGACTCGCCCGCTTCCTGCCCTACCGACTCGCCGTGTTGTCCGAGCGGATCAGCCGCCGCCTGTCGACGATCTACGGCGCCGAGGCTGGCCTGTCGGTGGCCGAATGGCGGGTCATGGTGCATCTGGCGCGCTGTCACGAAGTCTCGGTGCGCGAAATCCACGAATGCGTGAATCTCGACAAGTCCCGCGTCAGCCGCGCCGTGACCCGGCTCGAAACCGTCGGGCTGGTGCAAAAGACCGGCAGCCTCACCGACCAACGCCTTTTGTCGATCTCGCTCACCGAGGACGGCTGGTCCCTGCTCGACCGAATCCTCCCGCCCGCCGTCGCCTATGAAAAGCGCCTGCTCGCCGCCCTCAGCGACGCCGACTGCGCGGCGCTCGACGAAATCATGGAAAAGCTGCACCGGGTGATGGACGACGACCCCGAGGCCCGCCCGCGCTCAACCCTCGACCTGCCCGGAGCGGCAGAGTAACGCCCACGCTCCGGACACACCCTCGTCCTTTTAAAGTGCCCCGCGGTCCGGGGCTGGCCCAACCACTCTCGCGATCCCTGCTTTGGAAGGGTGAGGTAGAGCGGGAAGGATTGACGCGCCCGGCACAGCGATCCGCCAGGTCCGGCGTGCCGTCCGGTGGCCGTCCCGGCCCGGTCGCGCCCTGCCCCCCCGAATCCGCCAAACCGGTGTACGGGGGGTGCACAGGGGGTGTACGGGGGGTGTACGCCCGGCGACGGGCTGTTTTCGCCCGATCAGCGGGCCAGACCCAGCAGCGCGTCTATATCCAGATGCGCCTCCATATGCGCGGCCAATGAGTCCAGTGTTGCCTCGACCCCCTGCCCGTAGGACAGCGGCCCCGAGGCGACCCCGAACCCCTCCAGAAACGCCCGCCGAAAGCCGTCCTCGGCAAACATCCCGTGCAGGTAGCTGCCCTGCACTCGCCCGTCACTGGAACAGGCCCCTTCATCGGCCCCGGCAATCTGCGCAAAGGGTCGCGTCCGGTCCGCCCCATCCGTGCGCCCGATGTGAATCTCATAGCCCCGCATCCCGGCGCCCGTGGCCACATGCACCGCCTCCACCAGCGTCAGGCTCTTGTCCGCCGTCATCACCGTTTCCACGTCCAAAAGACCCAGCCCCGGCGTCGATCCAGCCGCGCCCTCGATCCCTTCAGGATCATGCACCTCGCGGCCAAGCATCTGATATCCGCCACAAATTCCAAGGATACGACCGCCACGCCGCCAATGCGCCAACAGATCCACATCCCAGCCCTGCGCGCGCAGAAAGGCCAGGTCTCCGCGCGTGGATTTGGTGCCGGGCAGGATCACCAGATCGGTATCGCCGGGGATCGCGTCTCCGGCCCGCACCATGGTCAACGACACCCCCGGTTCCTGCGTGATCGGGTCCAGATCGTCGAAATTCGCAATCCGGCTGAAGGCCAGGCAAGCCACCTTCAGCCCCTCGCCCTGCCCTTTGGCAGGCAGGTCCAGCGCATCCTCGGCGGGCAGTTTCGAGGCATCGGCGAAGAAGGGAAGAACCCCCATCCCACGCCACCCGGTGCGGGCCTCGATCATCCGATAGCCCTCGTCAAAGAGGCTGACATCTCCGCGGAACTTGTTGATGATAAACCCGTTTATCAGGGCCTCGTCCGCCGGGTCCAGCACTGCCTGCGTGCCCACCATCTGCGCGATCACGCCCCCCCGGTCGATATCCCCGGCCAGGATCACCGGCACGTCCGCAGCCCGTGCAAACCCCATATTGGCAATGTCGCCCGCCCGCAAGTTGACCTCTGCCGGACTGCCCGCCCCCTCGACGATCACCAGGTCATGGCTTGATTTCAAACGGCTGAAGCTCTCCAGAACGGGGGCCATCAAGCGCGGCTTCAGCGCCGCATAGTCGCGCGCCTTCACCGTGGCCAGCCGCCTGCCCTGCACCACCACCTGTGCGCCGACATCGGTCTCGGGCTTCAGCAAGACAGGGTTCATATCCACCACCGGATCAAGCCCGCAGGCCAGCGCCTGCAACGCCTGCGCTCGCCCGATTTCACCGCCATCCGCCGTCACAGCCGCATTGTTCGACATGTTCTGCGGCTTGAACGGCGCCACCGACACCCCCCGCGCCCGCGCCACCCGGCACAGCCCCGCGACCAGCAGCGATTTGCCCACATTCGAGCCAGCCCCTTGAATCATCAACGCTTTCACCTGATGCCCTCCGCCCGAGACCCGTGTAAGATGGCCTCTTCTTCTATGTGAAAAAACCTGGCGAGTGCGAGGGGCAGCGCCCCTCGCATGGGTCGGCGCCGACAGGCGTCGATACCGCGCAGATCAGAACTCGACGCCCTTCTGCCCCTTCACCCCAGACCGGAACGGATGCTTGACCAAGGTCATCTCGGTCACGAGGTCGGCAATCTCGATCAGCGCGTCCTTCGCGTTGCGCCCGGTCAGCACGACGTGGGTCATGGGAGGTTTCTCGTCCACAAGGAACTGCACCACCTCGTTGATATCAAGGTAATCGTAGCGCAGCGCGATGTTGATTTCATCCAGCAAAACCATCTTGATGTCCGGGTCGCGGATCAACTCCTTGGCCTTTTCCCAACCCTTCGCCGCCATCGCGATATCGCGGCCCTTGTCCTGCGTTTCCCAGGTAAAGCCCTCGCCCATGGCGTGGAACTGGCACAGCTCGCTGAAATTTCCTTCCAGAATGCGCCGTTCACCGGTATCCCACGCGCCCTTGATGAACTGCACCACGGCGCAGGGCATGTCATGGGCGATACAGCGCAGAATCATCCCGAAACCCGAGGAGCTCTTGCCCTTGCCCGCACCGGTATGGACAATGATCAGCCCCTTCTCACCTTCCTTGGTGGCCATGATCTTGTCGCGCGCGGCTTTCTTCTTGGCCATCTTCTGGGCGTGGCGGTCCTCGTCAGAGAGTGGCGTGTCGGCCATTTCATCATCCTTCGCTTGACATCAGGGCGGTCATTGCCGCAGGTGCGGCGTGCTGGTTCCTGTTCCTAGAACAGGCGAAGAGGGAATGCGACAGGCTTTGCGACCTTGCGGGGTTCATCGCCGAAGCGCAGCCGCCCCCGCGACCGTGACCGGAGAAGGCCCTGGAACCACTGGCGGATACCGCCGGGAAGGACCAGACGCCGCCGGGGCCACCCGCCCCGATATCCGCAAGCCGGGAGACCTGCCAGCAAGACGTGCAACGGGCGAACGGGGTGTTTCGCGCCGGCTTGACGGGCAGTAGCCCCCGGCTGGCCTTCCCCTTTCGCGATGACGAAAAGGACCGCCCATGGGCGATATCACGATCACGGTCTGCACGACCTGCCGCAAGACGGTGGATGGCGAACGCATACCAGAAGAGCCACGCCCCGGTTACCGACTGCACGAGGCCCTGCAAGCCGCCGACTTGCCCGAAGGTGTGCGCCTGCGCGGCAATGAATGCTTGTCTGCCTGTTCCAATGGCTGCTCGCTTGCCATCACCGGCGGGCCGGATCGCTGGACCTATATCTATGGCCGCCTCGATCCCGAAGACCATCTTGACCAGATCCTGCAAGGCATCCGCGCCTATGCAGCCACCTCCGACGGGCTGGTGCCGTGGCGCGAACGCCCCGAGGTGTTCCGCAAACAATCCATCGCCCGCATCCCCCCGCTCACCGCGCCCCGCGACAAGGACTGAGATATGACCGAGCTTTCCAAGATCCCCGTCACCGTCATCACCGGCTTTCTCGGAGCGGGCAAGACGACGCTAATCCGCCACCTGATGCAGAACCCGCAGGGCAAGCGGCTGGCCGTTCTGGTCAATGAATTCGGCACAGCCGGTGTCGATGGCGACATCCTGAAATCCTGCTCGGACGATAATTGCCCGGCGGAAAATATCGTCGAACTGGCCAATGGCTGCATCTGCTGCACCGTGGCCGACGATTTCATTCCGACGATCGAGGCGCTGATGGCCCTGCCTGAAACGCCTGACCACATCCTGATCGAGACCAGCGGGTTGGCCCTGCCCAAGCCGCTGCTCAAGGCCTTCGACTGGCCCGCGATCCGGTCGCGGATCACGGTAGACGGCGTCATTGCGCTGGCCGATGCCGAGGCCGTGGCGGCGGGCCGGTTTGCCAGCGATGTCGATGCCGTGCAGGCACAACGCGAGGCCGATGACAGCCTCGACCACGACACGCCGCTTGGCGAGGTTTTCGAAGACCAGATCAGTTGTGCCGACATCATCCTGTTGTCCAAGGCCGATCTGGCCGGAGAAGACGGGCTGGCCAAGGCCCGCGCCGTGATCGAGGCCGAAATGCCGCGCCCCGTTTCGATCCTGCCGATGACCGAGGGCGTGATCGACCCGCGCGTCGTGTTGGGGCTTGGGGCCGCTGCGGAAGACGACCTCGATGCGCGTCCCAGCCACCATGACGGCGCGGATGACCACGAACATGACGATTTTGACAGCGTGGTGATCGAACTGGACGAGATAGAAGACGTGAAAGCGCTGGAGGCCGCCGTGCTGCGGCTGGCGCGGGAACAGAACGCGCTGCGTGTGAAAGGGTATATCGCCGTGAAGGGCAAACCGATGCGACTGCTGGTTCAGGCCGTGGGCGAGCGCCTGCGCACCCAGTTCGACCGTCCGTGGGGCGACCTGCCCCGCCGGTCGCAACTGGTGGTGATCGGCGAACATGACCACGTGGACGCCGCCGCCATTCGCGCCGTGCTGGAGGGATAATCAGGGCCGATGCATGTCGTCTTTCGCGAAAGCCATGGGTTGGAGGAAACCGACACCCCGCAGGATCTGGGCCAAAGCCCGGCGGATCTGGTGGTGCTGTCCTTTTCCGATTCCGACCTCGGGGCCTTCGCGGCGGGCTATGGCAGGGCCAAGGCGCACGGGTTCGAGCCGAGCGTTCGTCTCGCCAATCTGGTTGCGCTGAAGCATCCCCTGTCCGTCGACACCTATGCCGAACAGACGCTGCCAGCGGCCAAGGCGGTTCTGGTGAAGCTGATTGGCGGCGAGAGCTACTGGCCTTACGGCCTTGCCACTTTGCGTGAACTGGCCGATCGCACCGGCATGGCGCTGGCCATTCTGCCCGCCGATGGCCGCCCCGATCCGCGTCTGGATGAGCTGTCCACCCTGCCTGTTTCCACTCTGCGCCGCCTTCAACACCTGTGCGATGCGGGCGGCGCGGTGGCCGCTCATGCGGCGCTGGCGCAACTGGCGCTGTCCGGCGGGCTTTATGCCGGCCCCGTGGTGGGCGAAAAGACCGTGCCGGATTTCGGCTTCTATCGTCCGGGCGTTGGCGTGCTGCGCAGCTTCGAGCCGTCCGGCAAGCCGCTGGTCCCCGTCACCTTCTACCGCTCCTACCTGACCGCCGCCGATACGGACCCGGTGGACGCCACCATCGAGGCGTTGGAGGCCAAGGGGTTCGAGGCCGTGGGCATCTTCGCCGCCAGCCTCAAACAGCCCGCCGCCGCCGATTGGCTGCGCGATCGGCTGACAACGCTGTCCCCTGCCGCCATCGTGAACGCCACCGCCTTTTCGGCGCAGGGTTCGGATGGCAAGGCATCACCCCTCAGCGATCCGGGCTGCCCGGTGTTCCAGATCGCGCTGTCCACCGCGCGGCGCAAGGACTGGGCCAAAGCCGAGCGCGGCCTGTCGCCCGCCGATCTGGCGATGCATGTCGTATTGCCAGAAGTGGACGGGCGCATCTTTGCCGGTGTCGCCAGTTTCAAGCAGCCGGGTCGCAAAGACCCGCACCTGCAATATTCCCGTTTCGCGCATCGTGCCGATCAGGGTCGTATCACCCAGGTCGTGGCGCGCGTCGCCGCGTGGCACCGGCTTGCCACCCTGCCCGCCCGAGACAAGCGGCTGGCGCTGGTCCTGTCCACCTATCCGGGCCGCGATTGGAACCTCGCCCATGCGGTCGGGCTGGATCCGCTGGCCTCGGTCGAGGGGCTGATGGGCGCGCTCGCCCGCGAAGGCCACGAATTTGGCGAGGTGCCCGATTTGGGCAAACGCCTGCTGGAAGAGCGCATTTCGTGGCCGCTGGCAGATTACCACGCGGCACTATCCAGCCTGCCCGATAGCCTGCGCGACGACCTGTTCACCGCGTGGGGCGCGCCAGAGGCCGACCCGGCCATCCAAGGCGACCAGATTACCTTTGCCGCGATCCGCGCGGGCAACGCTCTGATTGCGCTGCAACCGGAACGGGGCGAGGTTCAGGCCCGCGACGACGACTATCACGATCTGTCCCGCACGCCGCGCCACGGCTATGTTGCCTTCTACCTGTGGCTGCGGGCGCAGGCCGATGCGCTGATCCATGTGGGCGCGCATGGCACGCTGGAATGGCTGCCGGGCAAGGCTGTGGCGCTGTCGCAGGACTGCTGGCCCGAGGCGCTACTGGGCCCCCTGCCCGTCATCTACCCCTTTATCGTGAACGATCCCGGCGAAGCCGCACAGGCCAAGCGCCGCGTGGGCGCGGTCACCATCGGCCATCTGCCGCCGCCCATGGCACAGACGACCCTGCCAGAGGGGATGGGCCGGTTGGAGCATCTGCTGGATGAGTATTCTACCGCCGACGGTCTGGACCCGGCCCGCCGCGACCGGCTGATCTCGGACATCCGCGCCGAGGCGCAGGGCACCGGGGTTGAACAGGATCTGGGCATTCCCGCAGATGCCAGCGCCGCCGAGGCGATCACCCGGATCGACCGCTTCGTCTGTGACATCAAGGAAAGCCAGTATGGCGACGGGCTGCATATCTTCGGCAGCGGCGATTGCGGAGCCGAAGAATATGCCGGTCTGATGGCCGCGTTGGAGGGTCGCCTTGTTGCGCCCGGCCCGTCGGGGTCGCCCTACCGGGGCCGGTCGGATGTGCTGCCCACGGGGCGCAACCTCTTTACAACCGACCCGCGCGCGGTGCCGTCGCGCGCAGCCCAAGCGCAGGGGGTGAAGCTGGCGGAGGAACTGCTGCGCCGCCACCTACAGGATCATGGCGATTGGCCGAAGGGGCTGGTCGTGGACCTGTGGGGGTCTGCCACCATGCGCACGGCGGGCGAGGAATTTGCCATGGCGCTGCATCTGGCGGGGCTGGCACCGAAATGGGACGACGGGTCGGAACGGGTATCAGGCTTCGAGGTGATCCCGCTGGCGCTGCTTGGCCGCCCCCGGATCGACGTCACCTTGCGTGTCTCGGGGCTGTTCCGCGATGTGTTCCCCGGCCTTGCGCAGATGTTCGAAGCCGCCGCTGCCGCGCTGGCCGAGCGGGAGGAAGCCGCCGACGACAACCCCTATCTCGCCCGCACCCCGCGCGTCTTTGGCCCGCGACCGGGTAGTTACGGCGTTGGCATGACTGGCCATATGGATGACTACAGCGCCGAGGCGCGGGCCGCGGCGGGCGAAGCTTGGCTCAGCGCGTCCTCCTTTGCGATTGACGCGCAAGGCGACGCGTCAGAGGCGCGCGACGCGCTGGAATCCCGCGTGAAATCAGCCGACAGTTTCGTCCATCTGCAAGACCTGCCGGAAACCGACCTGCTGATGGCGTCGGACTATGCCGCGCATGAGGCAGGCTTTGCCGCCGCCGTGGCGCGACTTGGGGGCGAGGCGCCCGCGCTCTACCACATGGACGCGACACAGCCCGACCGCCCCCGCGCCCGCGACCTGACCGAGGAAATCGCCCGCGTGACCCGCGCCCGCGCGGCGAATCCCGACTGGGCCAATGGCATGATGCGCCACGGCTTTCGCGGCGCGGCCGAGATTGCGGCAACGCTCGATCATCTGGCGGCTTTCGCGCATCTGGCCGCCGCCGTGCCGCCACATCTGTTCGACCTTTACCACGACGCCACTTTGGGCCGCGACGACCTGATTGACTTCATGGAACGCGAAAACCCGGCAGCGCTCGCTGCCATGCGCGCCCGCTTTCAGGCGTTGCATGACGCAGGCCTCTGGGTCACGCGCCGCAACTCCATCGCCGCCACGCTGGAGGCAGCGCAATGAGCGCCCCTGTGGTCCATGGCTGGTGCCCCGGCGCTCTCAGGCCCATGATGTCGGGCGACGGGCTGGTGGTGCGGGTGCGGGCGCCCCTTGGGCGGTTGGCGCAGGCACAGGCGGCGGGGTTGGCGGATTTGGCGGCGGCGCATGGCAACGGGCTGATTGATGTCTCGGCCCGGTCGAACATTCAGATCCGGGGCGTGAGCCCAGAAGCACATCCGGCGCTGATCGACGGGTTGACCGCACTTGGACTGATCGACGAAGACGTGGCTGCGGAAACCCGGCGTAATCTGGTGATTCAGCCATTCTGGGCGGATCGCGATGCGACGCAGTGCGTTGCGGTCTCTCTGACAGAAGCACTTGCCCGCGAAGACGCCCCTGACCTGCCCGGCAAATTCGGGTTCGCGGTGGATTGTGGGTCTTCCCCCCTTTTACGCAGCATCTCTGCCGATATCCGCATTGAGGCTGCCTCAGATGGCCTTGTCGTCCGGGCGGACGGGGCCGATACCGGTCGGCTTGTGGCCACGGCGCAAGAGGCGGCAGCGGCAGCGATGGAGCTTGCCCGCTGGTTCCTTGACACTGGCGGCGCGCCTGCTGGCCGGGGCCGCATGGCACGGCATCTGGCGGGTGGGGCCAGCCTGCCGGACCGTTTTCGCCATGCGCCTGCGGCGGCATCGGGGGCAGCGCCTCCGACCCCGGGTGCGTCACTGACAGGGCAGCTTGTGGCGCTGGAATTCGGGCAGATCACGGCCCCTACCCTCGCCGCACTGGCTGGGCTGGCACCGATCCGCATCACCCCGTGGCGAGCGCTGTTGCTGGAGGGCGTGACCACTGCCCCGGACCTGCCGGGCCTGATCCACGACGCCACTGACCCGCGTCTGCGCATTGACGTCTGC
Organism: Nioella nitratireducens; assembly: GCF_001879715.1. Taxonomy (GTDB): domain Bacteria; phylum Pseudomonadota; class Alphaproteobacteria; order Rhodobacterales; family Rhodobacteraceae; genus Nioella; species Nioella nitratireducens. The sequence continues at coordinate 222,532 of NZ_MNBW01000007.1, forward strand.
ACCGGCGCGCCGGGCTGCCCGCAAGCGCTGTCGCCCACCCGTGATCTGGCCCGCGCGCTGGCCCCGCATCTGCCCGAGGGTCAGCGCCTGCACATCTCCGGCTGCGCCAAGGGCTGCGCCCATCCCGGCCCTGCGGCGCTGACCCTGACCGCAACAGCGACCGACCGCTTCGACCTTATCCGCGACGGCCGCGCCGACGCGCTGCCCGAGGCCACCGGCCTTGCCCCCGACCAGATCAAGAAGGCCCTCTGAATGCCCCATATCTATGAGACCAACGGCGCCGCTATCTACGAGGAAAGCTTCCGCACCATCCGGGCGGAGGCCGATCTGGACCGGTTCGACAGCGATGAAGAACCCGTCGTCGTGCGGATGATCCATGCGGCGGGGCTGGTGGGGCTGGAACGGGACGTTCGGTTTTCCCCCGGCATGGCGACTGTTGCTCGTCAAGCGCTGAAGGACGGCGCGCCGATCCTGTGCGACGCGTATATGGTCAGCGAAGGCATCACCCGCCCGCGCCTGCCAGCGGGCAACGAGGTGATCTGCACCCTGCGCGATCCCCGCGTGCCCGACATGGCGAAAGAGATGGGCAACACCCGCTCTGCCGCTGCGCTTGAACTGTGGCGCCCGCATCTGGACGGGGCACTGGTTGCCATCGGCAACGCGCCCACGGCGCTGTTTCACCTGCTCAACATGCTGGAAGACCCCGCCTGCCCGCGCCCCGCGGTCATTATCGGCTGCCCCGTGGGCTTCGTTGGCGCGCGGGAATCGAAAGATGCCCTGATGGAGGATCTGCCGGTCCCGTCGATGATCGTGCAGGGCCGCCTTGGCGGATCCGCCATTACCGTGGCCGCGGTCAACGCGCTCGCCAGTTTCAAGGAGTAAACCACATGGGCAAGGTCATCTGCACCGGGCTCGGCCCCGGCGACCCCGATCTGATGAGCGTCCGCTCCGACCGGCTGATCCGGGGCACCCGCCACCTTGCCTATTTCCGCAAGGCAGGCCGCAAGGGGCAGGCGCGCCAGATCGTCGAGGGGATGCTGCGCGACGACGTCACCGAACACGCGATGGAATATCCCGTTACGACCGAGATTTCCTTCAAGGACCCGGAATACAACCGCATCCTGTCGGAATTCTACGACGACTGGACCGATCGGCTGGAAGCTCTGGCCGCGACCGATGACGTGATTGTCTTGTGCGAGGGCGACCCGTTCTTCTACGGATCGTTCATGCATCTTCATTCGCGCCTGCAAGGCCGGGTCGAGGTCGAGATCGTGCCCGGCATCACCGGCATGTCGGGTTGCTGGACGGCGACCGACATGCCGATCACCTGGGGCGATGACGTGCTGACCGTGGCGATGGCGACCTTGCCGGAAGAGGAACTGGTGCGACGTCTGAAGGACACCGATGCCGCCGTGGTCATGAAGATCGGGCGCAACCTGCCCAAGCTGAAACGCGCGTTGCAGGCTGCGGGGCGGCTTGACGATGCGTGGCTGGTGGAACGCGGGACGATGCCGAAACAGACGGTGCAGAAGTTGACCGATTTCGCGGGCGACACGCCCTATTTCGCCATCTGCCTGCTGCACGGCCAAGGTCGCCGGCCATGACCGGCTGGGTGGTGGTTGCGGGCCTTGGGCCGGGGCGCGACGGCCTGATCGTGCCCGAAGTGGCCGAGGTGCTGGCACTGGCGACCGATGTTGTGGGCTATATCCCCTATGTGCGCCGGGTGAGCCCGCGCGCGGGCCTAACCTTGCATGAAAGCGACAACCGGGTCGAACTGGACCGAGCCAGCCACGCGCTGGACATGGCCGCAGGGGGCAAGCGGGTGGTGGTCGTATCCTCCGGCGACCCCGGCGTCTTCGCCATGGCCTCGGCGGTGTTCGAAGCGCTCGAAAAAGGCCCTGCGGACTGGCTGAGCCTCGATATCCGTATATTGCCCGGCATCACCGCGATGCTTGCTGCCGCCGCCCGGATCGGCGCGCCCTTGGGTCATGATTTCGCGGCGATCAACCTGTCGGACAATCTCAAACCTTGGGATCTGATCGAAAAACGCCTGCGGCTGGCAGGTGAGGCGGGTTTTGCCATGGCCTTTTACAACCCACGCTCCAGCGCCCGCCCGCATCAGTTTGCCCGCGCGCTGCACATCCTGCGCGAGGCCTGTGGGGAGGACACGCTGATTTCCTTCGCCCGCGCGGTTTCGACACCAGAGGAAGAAATCAACACCGTCACGCTGGCGGAGGCGACGCCAGAGATGGCCGATATGCGCACCATGGTGATCGTCGGCAATCGCGACACGCGCCGGGTCGGGCCTTATGTCTACACCCCGAGGTCGGCGCTGTGATCCAGCCACGCCATAACCGCGTCAGCGCTGGTCAGGACACGGCGCGGCGGCACGTGGGGCCGGTCGACCAGGACCACCGGCAGGCCAAGCGCGCGGGCGGCATCAAGTTTGGCCCGCGCCCCGGCGCCACCCCCGTTCTTGGCGACGATATGGGTGATGGCGTGGCGTTCCAGAAGCTGCCGGTCGCTGGCCAGATCGAAGGGGCCACGCGCGATGACGGCCTCTGCATTCGGCAGGGGCAAGGCGGCTTTCGGCGGATCGACAAGACGCAGAAGGTAGAAATTTCCGGGCTTCACGGCAAAATCCGACACATGCTGCTTGCCGATCGCCAGGAACACCCGCGCCCCTTCGGACGGAAGAGCCGCAACCGCGCCGCCCATGTCCGCGACATGGGTCCACGCGTCGCCCTCCTCCGCATGCCAGCCAGGCCGCTCCAGCCCGACCAGCGGCACCCCCGCCTCGGCGCAGGCCGCGACCGCGTTCGTGCTCATCTGCGCGGCGAAGGGGTGGGTGGCATCGACCACATGGCTGATCTTCTCGGCCCGCAGGTAAGCCACCAGACCCGCCACACCGCCAAAGCCCCCAACCCGCATGGGCAGGGGCTGCGCCATCGGCTTGTCGGTGCGCCCCGCGTAGGAGAAAATGGCGTCCACTCTCGCCTCGGCCAGAAGCCGGGCGAGCGCGGTGGCCTCGGTCGTGCCGCCAAGCAAAAGGACGCGTGTCATGGCTGATCCTTGGTTGAGCCTGATTGGTCTGGGTGAAGATGGCCTGAACGGCCTGTCGCCTGCAAGCCATGCCGCGATGGATGCGGCGGAAATCGTCTTTGGCGGGCCACGGCATCTGGAATTGGCCGGGGTCGGGGCGCGGGGCCGGGAATGGCCGGTGCCTTTTTCGGTCGAGCCGGTGCTGGCGTTGCGAGGCCATCGGGTGGCCGTTCTGGCCTCTGGCGATCCGTTCTGGCACGGCGCGGGCGGGTCGCTGTCGCGCCATCTTGCGCCCGAGGACTGGCAGGTCTTTCCCGCGCCCTCCTGCTTTTCGCTCGCGGCCGCACGGCTGGGATGGAAGATCGAGGAGACGATGTGCCTTGGCCTGCACGCCGCGCCGTTTGAACGCCTGACCCCGGTGCTGCACGAGGGCGCGCGTATCCTGTGCACCCTGCGCGACGGGGATGCTGCGGGCGACATGGCGCGCTGGCTGACAACGCGGGGTTATGGCGCATCGCGGATGACCGTCTGCGAGGCGCTCGGCGGTCCCCGGCAGCGGCTGCGCGGAACGGTCGCCGAAAGCTACGAACTGACCGACGTGGCCCATCCGGTCGTCGTCGCCATCGAGGCGCGGGGCGCCCCCGGCCTGCCACGCGCCTCTGGCCTGGCCGATGATCTCTTCGCCAGCGACGGCCAGATCACCAAGCGGCCGGTCCGCGCGCTGACCCTCTCGGCGCTTGCCCCCCGCCCCGGCCAGCACCTGTGGGATCTCGGGGCAGGCTCTGGCTCGATCTCGGTCGAGGTTTGCCTTGCCGCCCCCGGAACCACCGCGACCGCGCTGGAGGCCCGCGCGGACAGGGCAGCGAACATCCGCGTCAACGCCCGCGCCTTTGGCCTCGAACATCGGATCACCACGGTCGAGGGACGCAGCCCCGATGCGCTGGCCAACCTGCCCGATCCCGACATGGTCTTCGTGGGCGGCGGTGCAACAGTTGCGTTGGTGACCGCCCTTTGGAAACGGCTTACCCCCGGAACACGGCTGGTGATCAATGCTGTGACGCTGGAAACCGAGGCGCTGTTGATCGGCTATCATGGCTCCCATGGCGGGCATCTGTTGCGGGCAGACCTGGCCGAGGCCGGGCCGCTTGGTTCAATGCGAGGATGGGACCGGGCCCGCCCGGTTTTGCAGTGGACGGTGACACGATGATCTGGGCCGGGATCGGACTGCGCGAGGGCGCAACGGACACCGCCTTCAACGAGGTCTTGGCTCTAGCGGGCCGTCGCCCGAATGCCTTGGCCTGCCTGACCGCAAAGGCCAGCCCGGCGCTGAAAGACTGGGCAAAGGCCGAAAGGCTTGCGCTCACTGGCCTCGTCGAACAAGACATCGCGGGCGAACAGACGCTGACCTGCTCCCCCCGGATCAAGGCGCGCTTTGCCACCGGCAGCGTCGCCGAAGCACTGGCGCTGGCCGCCGCCCGCAAGGGTGGCTACACCGCCCGCCTGATCGCCCCCCGCGTGACAAGCACCTGTGGCATGGCCACCATGGCGCTGGCAGAAAGGAAAGACCCATGACCGTTCATTTCATCGGCGCAGGCCCCGGTGCGGCAGACCTGATCACCATTCGGGGGCGCGATCTGATCGCCGCCTGCCCGGTCTGCCTGTATGCCGGGTCGCTGGTGCCGCAAGACTTGCTGAGCCATTGCCCCGACGGTGCGCGGATCGTGAACACCGCGTCCCTGTCGCTCGACGAGATCATCGACGAGATCAAGGCAGCCCACGCGACGGGCCAAGACGTGGCGCGCCTGCATTCCGGCGACCTGTCGGTCTGGTCTGCCATGGGCGAGCAACTGCGCCGCCTGCGCGCGGAAGGCATTGCATATGACGTAACCCCCGGTGTTCCCGCGTTCGCCGCCGCCGCCGCCGCGCTTGGCGCGGAACTGACCCTGCCGGGCGTCGCGCAGTCGCTGGTGCTGACCCGCACCTCGGGCCGCGCCTCGTCCATGCCTGAAGGGGAGACGTTGGAAAACTTCGCCGCCACCGGCGCGACGCTGGCCATTCACTTGTCTGTCCACGTGCTGGAGGACGTGGTGGCCCGGCTGGCCCCCGCCTTTGGTGCTGAGTGCCCCGTTGCGGTGATCTGGCGCGCCACGTGGCCGGATCAGAAGATCGTCAAGGCCACGCTCGGCACGGTCGAAGAGGCCACCGGCGGCGAACGCGGACGCACGGCGCTGATCCTTGTGGGCCATGCGCTTGGCGCCGAGGATTTCGATGAAAGCTGCCTCTATGCGGGGGATTACGACCGCCGTTTCCGCCCCGTGGGCACTGATCCCCGTTTCCCGGAGACCGCCGAGTGATTGCGCCAGGCCTTATCATCTCGGCCCCCGCGTCCGGCACCGGCAAGACCACGCTGACGCTTGGCCTGCTGGCGGCCCTGCGGGAACGCGGACTGACGGTGCATCCCTTCAAGAGTGGCCCGGACTACATCGACCCCGGATTTCACGCCGCGGCTTCGGGGCGGGCGTCGGTAAATCTCGACACATGGGCCATGGGCGCCGAGATGATCGGCGGATTGATCGGGGCGGCCGATGACGCCGACCTGATCCTCGCCGAAGGCTCGATGGGACTGTTCGACGGGGTGATCTCGGCGGGCGAGCATGACAATGGCTCCAGCGCCAGCCTTGCCGCCTTGACGGGGTGGCCGGTCGTTCTGGTTCTCGACACGTCCGGGCAGGCGCAATCCGCCGCCGCCGTCGCCAGGGGCTTTGCCGCGATGCGGCCCGATGTGCGCTTGGCGGGCGTGGTGTTGAACCGCGTCGCCTCGCCCCGGCACGAGGCCATGCTGCGCGCCGGGATGGACGAGGCCGGTATTCCTGTTCTGGGGGCGCTGCCCCGCCAGAAGGACATCGAAATGCCGTCACGCCACCTTGGGCTGGTGCAGGCAGGCGAACAGGCCGACATGCCGCGCATTCTGGAGGCAGCGGGCCGGTTCGTGGCCGACAACGTGGATCTTGATCGCTTGCTGGCCGTGGCCGGGACAACCCGGATCGACGGACAAGACAGCGCCATCGCGCCTCCGGGACAACGCATCGCCTTGGCGCAGGACGGGGCGTTTTCCTTTGTCTATCCGCATCAACTGGACGGCTGGCGGCGCGCCGGGGCAGAAATCCTGCCCTTTTCGCCCCTGAACGACGACGCCCCCGACACCCGTGCCGACATCTGCTGGCTGCCCGGTGGCTATCCAGAACTGTATGCCGGGCCGCTGGCCGCCGCGCAGACCTTTCGCAAAGGCTTGGTTTGCTTTGCCGAAACGCGGCCCGTCCACGGCGAGTGCGGCGGCTACATGGCCATGGGAGAAGCATTGATCGACAAGGAGGGCGTGCGTCACCAGATGGCCGGATTGCTGGGGCTTGTGACCTCTTACGAGACCCGCAAGATGCATCTGGGCTATCGCCTTGCCACGCTGACAACGGACATGCCGGGCCATGCCGCGGGCACCCGGCTGCGGGGGCACGAATTCCACTATTCCACCATCCTCGACCAACCCGATGCTCCGCTGGCGCAGGTCGTCGATGCAGGCGGGGCCGCGGTGCCCGAGACCGGATCGCGGCGGGGCCATGCTACCGGCACGTTCTTTCACCTGATCGCGGAGGCACAGCGCTAACATGACCGGCTTTGTCAGTTTCGTATCCTCCGGCCCGGGCGATCCCGAGTTGTTGACCCTGAAGGCCGTCGACCGGCTTGGCCGTGCCGACGCGGTTCTGTTCGATGACCTGTCCGCAGGCGCCATCCTGACCCATGCGCGCGAGGGGGCCGACCTCATTGGCGTCGGCAAGCGCGCCGGGCGCCCGTCGCCCAAGCAGGATCACGTCAGCCGATTGCTGGTCGATTATGCCCGCATCGACCAACGGGTGGTGCGGTTGAAATCCGGTGATTGCGGCATCTTCGGACGGCTGGAGGAAGAGATCACCGCGCTCCGCGCCGAGGGCATCCCCTATGAGATCGTCCCCGGCATAACCTCGGCCTCGGCCGCTGCCGCAGCGGCGGGCATTCCGCTGACCCGCCGCCTGACCGCCAGACGCGTGCAGTTCGTCACAGGCCATGACGTGACCGGCGCGCTGCCCGAGGGGCTGGACCTTGCGGCCCTTGCCGATCCCGGTGCAACCACCGTGGTCTACATGGGCAAACGCACCTTCGCGGCCCTTGTCGAGCGTCTGGTGGCAAAGGGCTTGCCCGCCGATACCCCCGCGCTCTACGCCGAATCCGTGTCTACCGAGAACCAGAACCTGACCCGCTCGACCGTAAGCGCACTTGCGATGCACCTTTCGCACTCGGACAGCAAGATGCCGGGGTTGATCCTGTATGGGCCGCTGGCCGATGGCGATGTCTGAGCTGAACCTGACCGTCTGCACCAGTTGCCCACTGGGGCAATCGGGCTTTGCCGAACGGCTGCGTGCGGCCTTGCCCGATCGCGCTGCCGCCACGGTCAACACCGTGGAATGCATGTCTGGTTGCCCGCGTCCATCCACCCTGTCCATCCGCGCCCCCGGCAAGACCGCCTACCTGTTCGGCGACCTGACCGACGCGGACCTGCCTCTGATCCTGGCCTTCCTTCCCCTTTACGCCGACTCGCCCGATGGCAATTTCGCGGACGCCCGCGTGATCGGCGACCTCAGGCTCAAGGCGCTTGCCCGCATCCCCGGCTGAGAGGCTGATTTTTCCCGCCCGAGGTCGTTTTCAGATGCAAGCACGCGTGTTTTGAACATTGACCCGAAAGACCCCCGGCGGGCATACTGGCGGGCATGTGGTGTCCCATTTGGTGCAAAGCGCCGGGACTGAAACGGGAACGGGGAACGGGCGGACCAAGTTGCGGCGCCCACAGCCCCGACCGCCCCCGCGACTGTGAGCGGCGAGCGGCCTTTCAAGATCCCACTGCCGGGGCATCCGCCTTGGTGGGAAGGGGAAAGGCTCGGCTGTGACCCGCAAGTCAGGAGACCGGCCACGGCATACGAAACACCAAAAGAACCGTCGGGTGTGACGGTCAGGAGAAAACAAAATGCATATCGAACCAGGCATCATCACCGGCGCTAAAATGGCGCTGAGCTATGCCACCGCAGCCGGCGCCGCAACCTACGCAGCCAAATCCGCCCTCGACACCATCCGCGAAAGCGGCGTCGCCTCGCTGGCCGTTCGCGGTGTGATGGCCACCGGTGCCGTATTCACCTTTTTCCAATTGATGCCGCATTACGCCGTTGGCGTATCCGAGGTTCACTTTATACTTGGCTCAACCCTGCTGCTTATGCTTGGCGTCGCGCCTGCCGCCATCGGCCTCGCGCTCGGGCTGCTGGTGCAAGGGCTGTTCTTTGCACCGACCGACCTGCCGCAATATTTCGTCAACGTCACAACCCTGTTGGTGCCGCTGTTCGCTATCGCGGCCCTTGCGCGCAAGGTCATCGCACCGGGCACACGCTATGTCGATCTGAGCTACCTTCAGGCCCTCAAGCTGTCGACGGCTTATCAGGGTGGCGTGGTGTCCTGGGTCGCGTTCTGGGTCTTCTACGGTCAGGGTTTCGGTGCCGAAACCATGGCATCCGTCCTCGCCTTTGGCGGTGCCTACATGATGGTCGTCCTGATCGAACCGCTCGCCGATCTGGCTGTTCTCGCGGCGGCCAAGTCGTTGCGTGGCCTGAAAGGCTCTGGTCTCGTCGAACCGCGCCTCTTTGCCGTAAAAGCCTGAATTCAGGACAGTTTCTGTTCGACTGCGCGGCCCCATTCGTGGGGCCGTGTTTCTTTGAAGGACCATGACATGATCGCACTCGACCTGATCGGCATCGGCACGGGCAACCCACGCCATCTGACGCTGCAAGCGATAGACGCGATGAATGCGGCCGACCTGATCCTGATCCCCACCAAGGGCGAGGAGAAAGACGACCTTGCCGGTCTGCGGCGCGACATCTGTGCCCGGGTGCTGACCAATCCCGACACCAAGGTGGTCGAGTTCGCCTTGCCCGTGCGCGACCCGGCCATCACCAACTACCGCGCCCGCGTCGAGGCTTGGCACGACACGATTGCCGCGATCTGGACCGAAACGATCCGGGCGCATCTGGGCAGTGGTGTGCGCGTCGCCTTCCTCGTCTGGGGCGACCCGTCGCTTTACGATTCCACCCTTCGGATCGCGGAACGCGTGGCCAAGGCGCTGCCCCTTGCTGTGCATGTCGTTCCGGGCATCACCTCGATACAGGCGCTAACCGCCGCCCATGCGATCCCGCTCAACAGCATCAACGGCCCGGTGACGATCACCACCGGCCGCCAGATCCGTGACAACGGCTTCCCGCCGGGGACAGACACCGCCGTGGTGATGCTGGATGGCGAGTTGAGTTTTCGCACGCTCGACCCCGAGGGCTTGCATATCTGGTGGACGGGTTATGCCGGGATGGAGACCGAGATTTCCCTCTCCGGACCTGCGGCCTCGGTGAGCGACGCGATCGCAGAGGCGCGCGCCGCCGCCCGCGCGGCGCATGGGTGGATCATGGACATCTACCTTTTGCGCCGGTCGTCGCCGGTGCGGGCGTGACCTTTGTCGCGCGCCCCTATTAAGCCCACTGGAAACCCGCTTTAAGCGCTTCGAAATCCAGTCAAAACAATCCGCTGGCGCCGTCGGATTGGCTCTGGACGCTGCCGGAAAGCCCGCGCTAGGCTCCGCTCTAAACCCCGTACCGGAGCTTCCCATGCATCTCGCCCGTTTCCCCCGTCTGCACCTCGCCCACCTGCCCACACCGCTGGAACCCATGCCCCGCCTGTCCAAGGAACTGGGGGCCGAGATATGGATCAAACGCGATGACTGCACGGGAATGAGCACCGGTGGCAACAAGACCCGCAAGCTGGAATTCCTGATGGCCGAGGCGGTCGAGATGGGTGCCGACATGGTCATGACCCAAGGCGCCACCCAGACCAACCATGGCCGTCAGACCGCCGCCTTCGCCGCCAAGCTTGGCATGGGCTGCCATATCCTGCTGGAAGACCGCACCGGCTATAACAACGAGAACTACAACGGAAACGGGAACGTGTTGCTCGACCATCTGCACGGCGCCACGACCCAGAAATTCCCCGGCGGCACCGACATGGCGACCGAAATGGAGAAGGCCGCGGAAGCCGAACGCGCCAAGGGCAAGACCGTCTACGTCATTCCCGGTGGCGGCTCGAACCCCACGGGCGCTCTTGGCTATGTGAACTGCGCGTTCGAGCTGGTTGGCCAAGCCAATGACCGCAGCCTCGTGATCGACCGGGTGGTGCATGCGACGGGATCGTCCGGCACGCAGGCGGGGCTTGTCACGGGCCTAAAGGCGATCAACGCTGGCATTCCGGTCCTCGGCATCGGCACCCGCGCGCCGCAGCCCAAACAGGAACAAATGGTCTACGACCTTGCTTGCCGCACGGCGGAAAAACTGGGCTGTCCCGGCGTGGTCGCGCGCGATGACGTGATGGCCAATACCGACTATGTGGGCGACGGCTATGGCCTGCCAACGGACAGCGGGTTGGAGGCAATCCGGATGTTCGCGGAGCTGGAAGGCATCCTGCTGGACCCGGTTTATTCCGGCAAGGGCGCGGCCGGGCTGATCGACCTTGCCCGAAAGGGAACGTTCAAGGATCAGCGCATCGTCTTCCTGCATACCGGCGGCGCTGTCGGCCTCTTCGGCTACGACTTCGCCTTTGGCAAGTAACATGCGCCGGATCGGCATCTTGGGGGGCATGGGGCCAGAGGCCACGATCCTGATGCAGCAGCGCCTGCTGGCCACTGTTGCGGCAGAGGACGACTCCGACCACATCCCCCTCTTGATCGACATGAACCCGCAGGTGCCCTCGCGCATTGCGCATCTGATCGAGGGCACCGGCGGCGATCCTGCCCCGGTGCTGGCCGACATGGCGCGGCGGCTGGAAACCGCCGGGGCCAAGGCACTGGCCATGCCCTGCAACACCGCCCATTCCTATGCCGCCAACATCACGGCTGCCGTCGACATCCCGCTGCTCAACATGGTCACGCTTTCGGCAGAACGGGCCGGCCCCGGCAAGGTCGGCATCCTCGCCTCGCCCGCCACGCGGATCACCGGTGTCTTCGACGATGCGCTGGAACCGCGCGGGGCGGTGCCGGTCTGGGTCGATGACGAAGACCAGTTGTTGCACGCCATCCGCATCATCAAGGCCAATGGCGCCACGGTCGAGGCCCGCAACATCCTGCGTGCCGCGTCCGAAGAACTGCTCGCCATGGGGGCGGAGACGCAGTTGATCGGATGCTCGGAATTTTCGCTGATTGCCGAGGCGACCTCGGCCGAGGCCAACGCCATCGACACACTGGATGTGCTGGTCGAGGCGGTGGTGGCCTTCGCCACGGGCGACGACTGAAACCGACTATTCGTCTGCCATTTCCGTCGCCAACTGGCAATCCATACCGGGCGAAGCGCGCCTAGGCTGATCCCATCAGCCGCCGGAGTGCGTCCATGTTCAACCCCATCCCCTTGCCGTCAGCCCCCTTCTCCCGGCTCGCGTCCTTCGCGTTGCAGAGCACTGCCAAGGACATCCCCGTCGCGGTAAAGGAGCGGGCGGCGCTCCTATTGCTCGACACCCTAGGCATCTGCGCCGCCGCCACGCAGATGCAGGCCGGTCGGATCGCCCGCGATACGACGCGAGACCTCTACGGGGCCGGGCGCGGCCCCGGTGTGCCGATGCTCTTTGATGGCCGGCGCGTCAGCCCGGCGGGGGTGGTTTTTGCCGCGGCAACGCAGACCGACAATCTCGACGCCCATGACGGGTTCAACCTGACCAAGGGCCATATCGGCGTGGCGGTTGTGCCCACGCTTGCGGCGTTGGCCCATGACCTGCCGGACCTTTCAGGCCCGGACGCGCTGACCGCGCTGGTCCTGGGGTATGAAATTGCCGGACGCGCGGGGATCGCCCTGCACGCAACGGTGGCCGATTTCCACACCTCCGGCGCGTGGAACGCGCTTGGGGTGGCAGCGCTTGCGGCCCGGTTGAAGGGGCTGAACGCGGACCAATTGCGCCACGCGCTCGGCATCGCGGAATATCACGGCCCCCGCAGCCAGATGATGCGAGAGATCGCAAACCCCACCATGTTGCACGACGGGTCAGGGATGGGGGCGTTGGCGGGGCTATCGGCGGCGGTCATGGCCGAAAAGGGCTTTACCGGCGCGCCCGCAATCACCCTGGAAGCACCCGAGGCCGCGCCCTATTGGGAAAACCTTGGCCAGCACTGGCTGACCGAGGATCAATATATCAAGCCCTACCCCATCTGCCGATGGGCGCACGCCCCGATCAACGCCGCCGAACGCCTGCGCACAGCCCACGGGATCGACCACCGCCAGATCGCCCGTATCACCATCCGCAGTTTTGCCGAGGCCATCGCGCTTTATCCCGGTATGCCGGACCACACCGCGCGGGCGCAATACGCATTGGCCTTTCCTGTCGCCGCAATGCTGGTGAACGGGCGGATCGGCCTGCCAGAGATTTCTGGGCCGGGGTTGAACGCCCCGGACGTGGCGCGGCTTGTCGCGTTGACCGAAGGCATTGTCGATCAGCGGCATCAGGCCCGGTTTCCGGCGGAACGGTGGGCCGAGGTAGAGATCACCTTGGCGGATGGCACAGTGCTGGCCTCGGGTGAGGTCACCACCAGTGGCGGGCCGGAAGAGCCGTTCGATGCCTTGCGACTCCGCGCGAAGTTTCACGACTATGCCGGGCCGGTTCTGGGCCACGACCGCGCCAAGCGATTGGAAGCGGCGGTTCTTTCCCTGACCGAACCGGGCGCGCGCTTTGCCCCTGTCAATGCCCTGATTTCAGAGGCCCCGTAGACCACACCGGCACATGCCGCCCAAGCGGGCCGGCGGGGATCGTCCAGTGCATCGGCGCGCCTTCCACCACGATCGCAGGCCTCAGCCGCCTCGCAGGCCCCCACGTGGTGTGCTCCACTTCTGCGGCATAATCCGCTGCCTCGGCGGTCAATGGGCCCTCTGACATGGTCTCGGATGGATAGTCCTGCAACAGCGCCGCCGTGCGGGCCAGCGACAGCCGCGCGTTGCGCACCCCTTTGCCCGCCGCGGCATCGCGCAGCGCCGCCAGAACCGACGCGGCGATCAGGTAGCCCGTCGCATGATCCAAGGCCTGCACCGGCAGCGGTGTGGGCTTGTCCCGCCCAAGTCGCGCCATCCCGGCCTCGGCGATCCCGCTCGACATCTGCACGAGACTGTCATACCCGCGCCGCTTGGCCCAAGGCCCGGTCCAGCCATAGGCACACAGGCTCGCCTCGATCACATGCGGGGCGTGTGACCGCCGCCAGTCGGCCCCGATCCCGAGCCGGTCGAGCGCGTCGGGACGGTAGCCATGCACCAACACATCGGCCTTTTGCAGCAAGGTCGCGAACCGCGCTTGCCCGTTGTCTGTCCGCAAGTCCAGCCGGGCGCAGCGTTTGCCCAGGGTGACATCGGGGGCGAGGCTTGGTTCGTCCCACGCCACCGGGTCGATGCGCACCACGTCGGCCCCGAACCCGGCCAAGGCCCGTGTCGCCACCGGTCCGGCAAGGATGCGGGTCAGGTCGAGCACACGCACCCCGTGTAGCGGGCGGTCGGGCGCGCCCCCCCAATCGCGGATGGATGCGGGGCGCGCCTCACCCCACGCGACCAAGGGTTCGGCAACCACCGCCCGCCCCTGTAGGTGCTCTGCCCATGACGTCATACCGCGCATCTGGGCCGCGACGCCGCCCTCGGCCACCACGGCGGCTTCCAGCTCCTCCGCTTGCCAAGCTGCCACGGCCCGCGCCACATGTTCCTTGGACTCGACGCAACCAAGCGCCCGGATCGCGGCGGCCCGGTGATGCGGCGCGTTGGTATGCAACTTGATCCACCCATCCGCCGCCAGGTAGTCGCCCGCGAGATCATCCCAGGCTGGCGGCAACGCCCACCCTTGTGGTGCGATGGAGTCGGAGAACCACAGCGCGGCCAGCCGCCGGTCGACCGAGATGTCTGCCGCGCCGTGCCCGAGTGCCATGCGCAGCTCTGCCACGCCCTGCCCCACCGCAGCCATCGAGGCCGCCGCCAGATCGCTGACGCGAAAGACCGAGGGGAGGTCGCCCCTGCCAGTTTCGGACCAGTCAGACGACAGCCCAATCGCTTCGGCAATCTCCTTCATGCAAAGATCTCGGCGTAGTCCTGCCGCAGCGCGTTTTTCTGGACCTTGCCCATGGTGTTGCGGGGCAGTTCCGGCAGGAAGAGCACCCGCTTGGGCTGCTTGAACTTTGCCAGATCGCTGGCGATGGCGGTCAGAATGCCCGTCTCGGTCAGGTCAGCACCCGCGACAGGCACCACCACCGCCACGACGCCCTCGCCAAAATCGGGATGCGGCACACCGATGACGGCGCTTTCCAGAACACCGGGCAGATCGTCGATCAGCGTCTCGACCTCTTTCGGGTAGACGTTGAAGCCCCCCGAAATGATCAGATCCTTGCCCCGGCCCACGATGTGGACATATCCGTCATCGTCGATCCGCCCCAGATCGCCGGTGATGAAGAACCCGTCCTCACGCAACTCCTCGGCGGTTTTTTCCGGCATCTGCCAATATCCCGCAAAGACATTGTCGCCCCGCACTTCCAACATGCCGATCTCGCCCTGCGGCAGGTCTTCGCCGGTTTCGGGATCGCAGACCTTCAACTCCACCCCCGGCAGCGGAAAGCCCACGGTGCCTGCGCGCCGGTCGCCGTCATAGGGGTTCGAGGTATTCATGTTGGTCTCGGTCATGCCGTAGCGCTCAAGGATCGCGTGGCCCGTCACCTCGCGCCACCGGTCGTGCGTTTCCGCCAACAGCGGCGCCGACCCAGACACGAAAAGACGCATGGTTTTCGACGCCTCCGACAGCCCTTCCTGCTGCAAGAGCCTTGTATAGAAAGTGGGAACGCCCATCAGCGCGGTCGCCTTGGGCATCGCTGCCATGATCTGTTCGGCGTCAAAGCCGGGCAGGAAGATGCAGGCCCCGCCCGCCATCAAGGTGATATTGGTCGCCACGAACAGTCCGTGGGTGTGAAAGATCGGCAAGGCATGGATCAGAACGTCATCGGGCGTGAAACGCCACGTGTCGCGCAGGGTTTCAGAATTTGAGGCCAAGGCCCGGTGGGTCAGCATCGCCCCCTTGGATCGGCCCGTCGTGCCCGAGGTATAGAGGATCGCGGCCAGATCCAGCGGATCGCGCGGCATCGGGGTAAAGCCCGGCGCCTCGCCGTCGCGCGCCTCGACCAGCGAGCCGGACCCATCGGATGCAATCGTGCGAATGTGGCGCACGCCGCATTCTGCCGCCAGCGGGGTCAGGTCGTCCAGCTTCGTCGGATCGCAGACCAGAAGCGCCGGTGTGGCGTCGCCCAGGAAATATCGCACCTCTGCGGGGGTATAACCGGTGTTGAGCGGCAGGAAGACCGCGCCAGCCAGCACGCAACCAATATACAGCTCCAGCATTGCTTGGGTCTTGGGGGCCTGCACCGCGACCCGGTCGCCGGGCTTCACCCCCATCCGCGACAGGGCCGAAGCCATGCGTTCGGCATTGGCGAAGAACGCGCCATGGCTCACCTCTGCCCCGCTGTCGGGATGGATCAGGAAGGGTTGGTCTTCGCGTCCGATAGAGGCATGGCGCAACCTGTGGGCGAGATAATTCCTGTCATACATGTTGCGGCCTCTTCCTGAATTGCTTTGCCTTCTGTTGCCCGAACTCGCGCCCGTCGCGCAAGGGGTCAGGCAGCGGGGCGCGGGTATTCCCCTTCTACCGGGCCGGGCATCAGCCCTACCGCCGGGCAGGCCAGCACATCGAACTGCGACAGGAACCCTACCATCCGATCGGAGATCGCCGATTTGCCAAGCTGTGCATCGACCACTGCGTCGATGGTCAGCTCTCTTCCCTGACGGATGTTCTGCGCCAAGGTCGCCTTGAAATGGCGCTGGACCGCATCCGGCGAACAGCCCCGATCACTGGCCCACGGCATCGCCCGCAGCGTGCGATAGGTCTGGTCAAGCTCGGGGAAGGCCTCTTCGACCACCGCCCCGGCGCGGGCGACCGCGGAAAGGGCCATGCGCAGATGCGTCTCGCGCGCGCAAATATCCGGCCCGGTGACCCCTGATGCAGCCATTCCTGGCCTCCCTGTTTGCATCCAGCATGGAAGAATGCAGCGGGAATGGAAATCCCCTTGCGGGTGCCCCCTAGGCAAGGGCGCAACGGCAGATCATACTCGCAAGCCATGAAAAGGCGCAGACACAGATCCCTCGGCACAACTCCCGCCATGCGTGGGCTGTTGGGTGTTGTCGTCCTTGCGGTCGCACTGAGCGTTGCCGCCTTGCCCCGGATCGAACGGTTTTTCCTGGTCCAGTCGGGCGAGGCTGGCGAGGCCACGTTGACGCTGGCCGTCGAGGGCCTGCGCGGTGCCTTGCGGCGCTATCAGCCGCTGCCCGCCCTGATTGCAGAGCGGCAGGAGTTGCTGGATCTGCTGGCAACCCCCGGCGACACCCCCCTGCAAGCCGATGTGAACGAGCATCTGCGGCTGACGGCAGAGTTCGTGAATGCGTCGGACATCTACCTGATGGACACGACCGGGTTGACCATCGCCGCCAGCAACTATCGGCGCGACAACCCTTTCATCGGACGCAGCTTCGAGTTTCGGCCCTATTTCACGCAGGCGCTTGGTGGCGGGCTGGGGCGCTATTTCGCGCTTGGCACCACGTCGCTGGAACGCGGTTATTTCTATGCCGCCCCGGTCGAAGACGGCACCCGCATCGTGGGGGTCGTGGCGCTCAAGTTCACCGTCGATCAATTTGAAACCGCCTGGAGCGGCGGCGGCAGCGACATCGTCGTCAGCGATACCAATGGCATCATTTTCATGTCCAACCGGCCCGAATGGCATTTCCGCGCGCTGGAGGATCTGAACGATCGCGTGCTGTCCCGCATTCAGGCGCAGCGCCAATACCCGCTGGACCAGATCCTGCCGCTGGAAAACCGGCGCACGCCGCTATCGGACAGCATGGACCTTGTGCGCATCACAGAGGCAGGCGACTTCGTCTCGTCTGTGCAACGCATTCCAGAGGCCGGCTGGACCGTCACCATCCTTGGCCCCACCGGCCCGGCGCGGGCGCAGGCCCTGACCGTGCTGGCGCTGCTGGTCCTGCTGATCCTCTTTTCAGGGGCGATGGCATGGCTGTTCCTGCAACGCCGTGCGCGGCTGGTCGAGCGGCTGGACCAGCAGCGCCAGCACCGCGAACATCTGGAAAAACGGGTGGCCGAGCGCACTGTCGATCTCAACACCGCCAACACCCTGCTGGTGCAGGAAATCGAAGAACGCAAGGCCACCGAGCAGCAACTGCGCCAGACCCAGACCGAACTGGTGCAGGCGGGCAAGCTGGCGGCGCTCGGGCAGATGTCAGCGGCGCTGAGCCACGAATTCAACCAGCCGCTCGCCGCCGTGAAGACCTACGCCGAGAACGCGGCCACCTTCCTTGACCGCGACCGGCCCGAGGATGCGCGCAAGAATGTCCGGCTGATCTCTCAAATGGCCGATCGCATGGCGTCGATTTCCAAGCATCTGCGCAATTTCGCCCGCCGCCCGCAGGACAAGATCGGCCCGGTGCCATTGCTGTCGGTGTTGGACGATGCCATCGCACTGATGGACGCCAAGCTGCGGGCCAGCAAGGCCGAGCTGCATTTCGACCGGCCCGAGGGCGAGATCATGGTGATGGGCGGTCAGGTGCGTCTGCAACAGGTGCTGGTCAACCTGCTGTCCAATGCGCTCGACGCGATGGAGCGGCTGCAAACCCCCGTTATCGACATCAGCCTGCACCGCGAGGGCGCACGCCAACTGGTGGAACTGCGCGACCGGGGTCCGGGACTGAGCGAGGAAACTCTGTCGCATATCTTCGACCCGTTCTTCACCACAAAAAGCCCCGGCAAGGGTCTGGGACTTGGCCTGTCGATTTCCTACAACATCGTGCGGGATTTCGGCGGCACGCTGGCCGCGCGCAACCACCCCGAGGGCGGCGCGATCTTTGTCGTCGATCTGGCCATGGCCGAGGACAACAGCGACAGGGTGGCGGCGCAATGAACACCGAAACGATCCTTTTCGTCGATGACGAAGACCATTTGCGGATGGCCGCCGAACAGACGCTGGAACTTGCCGATCTGGACGTCGCCTGCTTTGCCGACGCTGCCTCGGCCCTGTCGCATGTGGCGCGGGAATGTCCCGGTATTCTGGTGACCGACATCCGGATGCCCGGCATGGATGGGCTGGACCTGATGGGCCGCGTGCTGGAAATCGACCCCGAATTTCCCGTGATCCTTGTCACCGGGCATGGCGACGTAGAGCTGGCCGTCCAGTCGATGCGCGACGGGGCCTATGATTTCCTCGAAAAGCCGTATGAGCCGTCGCGGCTGGTAACCTCTGTTCAACGCGCGCTCGACAAGCGACGCTTAACGCTGGAAAACCGCGCGTTGCGGCGGCAGGTCGGTCGGCGCGATGTGATCGAGTCCCGCCTGACAGGCCGGTCCGAGGCCGCCGTGCGCCTGCGCGAACAGGTCCGCGCCATCGCCGCGACCGAGGCCGATGTGCTGATCCAGGGGGCGACCGGCACCGGCAAGGAGGTGGCCGCGCGCGCGCTGCACCGCGCCAGTGCCCGGTCTGACAAACCCTTCGTCCATATCAACTGCGCCGCCCTGCCCGGCGACCTGATCGAGAGCGAGCTGTTCGGACACGAGGCCGGCGCTTTTGCCGGTGCGACCCGCGCGCGCTATGGCAAGTTCGAACATGCGCGCGGCGGGGCGGTCTTTCTGGACGAGATCGACGCCATGAGCCAGCCGATGCAGGCCAAGCTGCTGACGGCGATCCAGAACCGAACCATCACGCGTCTCGGCTCGAATGACCCGGTCGAACTGGACGTGCGGTTCATCGCCGCCAGCAAACAGGATCTGGAGGCCGAGGCCGCAGCCGGAAATTTCCGCCCGGACCTGCTCTACCGGTTGAACGTCGTGACCCTTCGCATTCCTGATCTGGAAGACCGGCGCGAGGATATCCCACGCCTTTTCACCCATTTGGTGACCGAGGCCGCCGCCCGCTACAAACGCCCGATTCCCGACATCCCCGGCGCGGTCCTGACCGCCGTCGCCGCCCGCCGCTGGCCCGGCAACGTGCGCGAACTGCGAAACGCCGCCGACCGGTTCGCCCTTGGGCTGGCCCTGGATATCGGCACGGTCGCGGGGGCCGCGACAACCGGGATGAGCCTTGCCGACCGAATGGCGGAACACGAGAAATCGTTGATCGCTGCCAGCCTGACGGCCCATGGCGGCAGCCTGAAAGACACCTACGAGGCACTCGGGCTCAGCCGCAAGGCGCTTTACGAGAAGATGCAGAAACACGGCCTGTCGCGCGAGGCGTTCAACGCCGCCGAGTGATCCGGGTTTTCGGTCGGCGCGCGCCCCTTGCCGCCGGAAACGGCCCGGCGATGGGTCGGTTTGGAAACACCCCCGCCCCTGAAATGTCCCCTTTCCCACCCATCGGCCGAGGTTTCTGCACCAACCGGCTATTTCCGGCACGCAGACCTGTTGAACGAGTCATCCCCGCCCCCCCTTAGTTGCGCCGCACGGCCCGAAATGGGCTGGGGATGGAGTGGAGGCTCTATCCACACCAAGTCGGCCTTTGGGCTGGCACACCAACCGGAGGGAACTTCAGAATGACATTCACCAAAGTCACGGCGCTCGCGCTGACCACTGCGCTGTCCACCACCACCGCCTTCGCCGAAGGTCATGGCAACATGGACCGCACCGGCTGGCCCGAAAGCTTCACCGTCGGCACCGCGTCGCAGGGTGGCACCTATTTCGCCTACGGCTCTGGCTGGGCGAACCTTGTCGCGGACGAACTGGGTCTGAGCGGCGGCGGCGAAGTCACCGGTGGCCCGATGCAGAACATGGCGCTAGTCCACACCGGCGAGGCACAGTTCGGCATGACCACCATGGGCCCGGCTGCGGAATCGCTGCAAGGCACCAACCCGATTGCGCCCGGCCTGCCGATGACCAACGCCTGCGCGATGTTCCCGATGTACCAGACGCCGTTCTCGGTGACCGCGCTGGCCTCTTCGGGCATCACCTCGGTGGCAGATATCCCGGCAGGCGCCCGCATCGGCTTCGGCCCCGCTGGCTCCACCTCGGACACCTACTTCCCGCGCATGATGGAAACGCTTGGCGTCGATTTCGAACGTCGCAACGGCGGCTGGTCCGACCTTGGCGGCCAACTTCAGGACGGCCTGCTTGACGTGATCGCCTTTGCAGCCGGTGTGCCGGTGCCCGCCGTCAGCCAGCTTGAAGTTCAGACCGACGTGAACATCATCGAGTTCACCGAGGAAGAGCAAGCGGCCATCATGGATGCGTTCCCGGTTTCAGCATTCGACATCGCGGCTGACACCTACACCACGCTCGACCACGATGCGCGCTCGGTGTCGATGTGGAACTTCGCCATCGCCAACTGCGACCTGCCGGCCAGCTTCGTCTACGCCGTCGTCGATACGGTCATGTCGGACAACGAGCGCATGGTGGGCATCCACCGCGCGGCACGCTCGACCCTGCCCGAGAACTGGGACAAGAACAACGTCCTGATGTGGCATCCCGGTGCGGCCCAGTGGTTCGCCGAAAACGCAGGGGCCGACATTCCCGCCGATATGATCTTCGGTAACTGATCGGGGCCGCAGGCCGAAACAAACGTGCCGCGCCCTTCCCCGGGCGCGGCATTTTCAAACCGGGATCCGCCACGGCCGATGGGGCCACGGGGGCGGAGCGGAGGGAACCATGACACAACAGACTGCACAAGAGGACCAGGTGGTCCTTGCGGAGGGCGTGGACGAGGAGCCGGTCGAGAAAAACCGTCGCCTGTTTACCGGCCCGTCGCTCATCTTCATCGCCGCCCTTGCGACGCTCTACGCCGCCTTTCACATGATCGCCCTGAACGGCGTGTCGATCCGGGACTGGACCGGCATCAACCTGCCCTTCCTTCCGCAATTCCCGCTGGAGACGTGGAACTTCCGCATCGTCCATATCGCGGGGGCCGTGGCCCTCGGCTTCCTGCTCTACGGCGCGCGCCTCTTCCCCGAGGAGGACCGTCGCGCCACGCCGCTGCTATCCAAGGCCGGTCTGTTACTGCTGGTCCCGGTGGCCATCGCCGCCTATACGTCGATCAACTTCATGGTGATGATCAATTCCGGAACATTGCAGGAAATGGGCGGTCTGACCGTCTGGATTTCCAGCAACCAGATCCCCGCCGGGGCCGAGATCTACGCGAGGGAGGTTTACTGGTTCGGTCTGCCGCTGCTGGTCGCCACACTGGGCGCCATCGTGCTCGGCTGGTTCGAAAACGCCCCGCGCGACCGGTTCGCAACCTCTGACATCGTGCTGGCGCTTTGCGGGATTGCCGTCGCGCTCTACCTCGTGCCGGTCTATTCCACGGCAGCGCGGAACTCTGTGGGAACGCCCTTTGTTCCCATTGGTGTCGCCTTTGCTGCGACCGCAGGCACCGCGTTGATCATGGAACTGACCCGCCGCGTGGCCGGTCTGGCGCTGGTGATCATCACCGGCGTCTTCCTGACCTACACCTTCACCGCGCACCTGCTGCCCGGCATCCTCGCCGTGCAGACCCCGTACACGTGGCACCGCTTTTTCGGCCATGTCTATTCGGATGCGGGCATCCTCGGGCCGACCACGGCCGTGTCCTCGACCTACATCATCCTGTTCATCATCTTCGCGGCCTTCCTTCAGGCTTCGAAAGTCGGCGACTACTTCGTCAACTTCGCTTTCGCCGCCGCAGGGCGCGCGCGTGGTGGACCGGCCAAGGTGGCAATCTTCGCCAGCGGCTTGATGGGCATGATCAACGGCACCTCGGCAGGCAACGTCGTGGCCACCGGCTCGCTCACCATCCCGCTGATGAAAAAGGTGGGCTATGACAAGCGCGTGGCAGGTGCGGTGGAAGCAGCGGCCTCGACCGGCGGGCAGATCATGCCGCCGATCATGGGCGCAGGCGCCTTCATCATGGCCGAGATCACCGGTATCCCCTACCAAGAGATCGCCATCGCCGCGATCATCCCGGCGGTGCTCTACTTTGCATCCATCTACTTCATGGTGGACCTTGAGGCCGCCAAGCTGGGGATGCGGGGCATGCGAGAGGACGAGCTGCCCAAGCTCAACAAGCTGATCCGGCAGGTCTACCTCTTCGTTCCCATCATCATCCTCATCGTGGCCCTGTTCATGGGCTATTCGGTGATCCGGGCGGGCACGCTGGCCACGGTGTCGGCGGCGGTCGTCAGTTGGCTGACGCCGAACCGCATGGGGATCAGGTCGATCTTCAAGGCGTTTGAACTGGCGGGGATCATGTCGATCCAGATCATCGCGGTCTGTGCCTGTGCCGGTATCATCGTGGGTGTCATCAGCCTGACCGGCGTCGGCGCGCGTTTTTCGTCGATGTTGCTCAACATCGCCGAAGCCTCGCAACTGCTGGCCCTGTTCTTCGCCATGTGCATTGCAATCCTGCTGGGGATGGGGATGCCGACCACGGCGGCCTATGCGGTGGCGGCCTCGGTCGTGGCGCCGGGCCTTGTCGAGCTTGGCATTCCGCAACTGACGGCGCATTTCTTCGTCTTCTACTTTGCCGTGGTGTCGGCTATCACGCCGCCTGTGGCCTTGGCCAGTTACGCAGCGGCGGGAATATCAGGGGCCAACCCGATGGAGACATCGGTCGCGTCGTTCAAGATCGGCATCGCCGCCTTCGTGGTGCCCTTCATGTTCTTCTACAACGCAGCGATCCTTATGGATGGCACATGGTTCGAGATCATCCGTGCGGCCATCACCGCAACCGTGGGTGTGTTCCTGCTGTCCTCGGGGATGCAGGGCTGGTTCGTCGGTGGGCGCGTGGCGTGGTATATCCGCGTGGCTCTGGTGGTCGCGGCGCTCTTCATGATCGAGGGCGGCTGGATCAGCGATATGATCGGCGTCGGGGCGGCTGTGGCGCTGTTTTTCATCCAGAAGCTGCTGCACCCCTCGCCCGACGCGACCTTCGATGTGCGAGGCGCTGACTAGTCCCCTGCGCAAACGAACACAAATTGAGGGCCGTCCCGGTGGGGCGGCCCTTGTTTCTTGTGCGTTTGGCGGGCATGTATTTCCGAGTGAAACACACAGGAATTATCATGCCTCTCCTCACCGGCACGTTCGACACCCCGCACGCATCCAAATACCTGCAGCAACTGTGCAAGCATTTCGGCCACAAACGGCCCGTTCAATTCGATGAGCAATCTGGCGAAATCCGGTTTGACTTTGCAACAGCCCGCGTCACCGCCGACGAGGCCCGCCTGACCGTCGTCATGGACCTGTCCGATGCAGAGGCCACCGAGCGGGCGCGAACCGTCATCGACAAGCACCTGGAGCGGTTCGCCTTCCGCGAGGGGTTCACCGTGATGGACTGGCAATAGCCTCCAGCACGCAAGCCGGGCACAAAAAGAAAAGCGCGCCCCGAGCGGACGCGCTTTTTCACTGGCAGCTCAGACCGTTTGGTCAGGCGGCTTCGGCTTGGTTGCGACGCTCGCTCTCTTCGCGCGACAGCGCGACAGAGGTGCGCACACCGTTGCCGACGAAGGCCATCAGGCCACTGACCACCCGTTCGTTCGGGTCGATCCCTGCACAGGACAGCACTTCGCGCCCATCACGGGACCGGGCCCAACGAGCGATTTGCTCGGGACCGTTGCCATATTTCTTGTCATCTGCGATGGCGTCATCCAATGCGGCAAGGACGACGGCGGCAAAGAGTTTGCGCGACCGCTGGCCCTGTTCGTAGTTGAATGCCGTCCCATCAACGAAATCAGCCATTTCGTCGTCCTTTTTATTGCTCTTGCATTTCCGGCGTGGCGTCCCTTATGCCCATTCTGAGGGCGATTCGGGTGCGCAAATACTGCATGGTAGATATGCAAGGTGCGCATACCTTGACGAATTCAATCTCAAGGTCAGGTGTATTGCCACCTCACCTCGCGGAAGATATAGGAACCGTCAAGATTTTCTCAACCATTTGCCATGGAAAAGACCAATGCCCAAGATCAACGGCAACGAAATTCGCCCGGGAAACGTGCTCGAGCATAACGGCGGCCTTTGGGCGGCTGTTAAAGTGGATCACGTCAAACCCGGCAAGGGCGGTGCCTTCGCCCAGGTCGAGATGCGCAACCTGCGCAACGGTTCGAAACTGAACGAACGCTTCCGCTCGGCCGACAAGGTGGAACGCGTCCGCCTTGAGCAAAAAGATCAGCAGTTCCTTTACGAGACTGACGGGATGCTGGTGTTCATGGACACCGAAACCTACGAGCAGATCGAACTGCCCGCCGAGATCCTTGGCGACCGTCGCCCCTTCCTGCAAGACGGTATGACCGTCGTCGTGGAATTTCATGACACCGAGGCGCTGAACGCCACGCTGCCCCAGAAAGTGACCTGCAAGGTTGTCGAGACCGAGCCGGTGGTCAAAGGCCAGACCGCGGCAAACAGCTTCAAGCCCGCTATTCTCGACAATGGGGTCAAGGTGATGGTGCCGCCCTTCGTCGGGCAGGACGAAGACATCATCGTCAACACCGAGACCATGGAATACGCCGAACGCGCCTGAGGGCGACGCGACGCAAGCCATTCGACAGCACCTTCGCCCGGCTCCGCAAGGGGCCGGGCGGGTCGCGTTTCAGCGATGGCCACCCCAAGGAGACCCCCGGCCTGACCGCCGCTGCCCGGCCCGAGGCACCCGTGTCGGATCGGCGTCATGACCTTGGCGTTGCGCCCCCCGCCGGCCAGCAAGCGGAATGGCCGAACGCCGTGTCTCCGGGTACTGAACCTCTTCATGCGGCGGGCGGCCATGTGTGCGGTCCCAGAAGGCCGGGCCGCCACGCCGGAGCCATGCGGGCAGGATCAGGATCACCCCGGCCACAAAGCCGCCGATATGCGCCCAGTAGGCGACGCCACCGCCCGCACCAACGCTGGAGGCCCCGTTGGCCAGCTGCATCCCGAACCAAAGGCCAAGCATCAGCCACGCCGGAACCGTCACCACCCTGATGAAGACAAACAGGATGAACAGCAGATCGACCCGGGCCTTGGGAAACATCAGCAGATAGCCCCCCATCACGCCCGCAATGGCCCCCGACGCGCCCACCATCGGCACCGTCGAGGTCGGATCGGCCAATACCTGCCCCATGGCTGCAGCAACACCGCAGACGAGGTAGAACAGCAAGAACCCCACATGGCCCAACTGATCCTCCAGATTGTCGCCGAAGATCCAGAGAAACAGCATGTTGCCGATAATGTGCATCCAGCCACCATGCAGGAACATAGAGGTCACGATCGTGCGCATCTCGATCCCGTGCGACACCTCGGCCGGGACCAAGGCCCAATCCGAATAGAACGCCATCAGCAGCCGGTCACTGCCGCCGATGGAGGGGAAATAGCTGAGAAACACCACGACGTTGACCGCGATCAACGCCCAGGTGACAAAGGGGGTCCGTTCGGACGGGTTGTGATCACGCAGCGGAAACATAGGGTCCAGATTGAGGCCCCCGAAGCTCAGGTCAAGGGGCTTCGGGCGTCAATCGAGGTCTTGTGCCGACAGGGCCAGCCTAATTTCCCGCCGAACCAACTTGCGGATGTTGCGGGTGATGCGAACGCCCATCTCGCCCTGCAACTCTTCGCGCACAACCTCGGCGATGATCTCGCGCAGGGTGTCTTCGTCCACGAACCCGTCGCTTTCGTCTGGAAAGGTGAAGGGCGAGTCGCTGCCAAGATCCTCGAAGTCCGGGGATGCGCCGAACACTTGGGCCCCGTCGCTCGCTGCGGTGGTTTCCGCGGCCTCCGATCCGCTTGCAAGATCTGACCAATCCGCAGGGTCGGCAGGGTCGGGACTGCCGGAAAACTCGGTCACGACCGTCTCCAGCGCCTCCAGCGGGTCGACCTCGGCGGTCTCGTCCACCTCCGGCTGTGCCTCTGGCGGGGCGTCGGCGTCTGGCTCCTGCGCGGAATCGGGCACCGGGCGCAGGATCTGCACCTTGACGCGTTGTGCGTTGCTGTCCTCGCGGACCGGCGTCTCTGTGCCGACGTCGCGGGCGCTGCGCACCTCGGCCAGATCCAACGTCGCCGACGGCAGATCGTCCTCGTTGATCGCGTCGTTGTCGTCTTCCGGCTCGTAGGCCGAAACGCTGGAGGTGGAGCGGATGAAGGAAAGCGGCGGCAGATCGGTATCGTCCTGCCCGTCCGATGTAGCACCGTCGTCCTGCGGACCGCCGAACACGGCCTCGGTCACGTCGAGCGGCGCCTCCAGCGCGTCACCTGGATCAGATGCCTCGGCAGGCGGTGTCAGGTCGCCGTCCTCCCATTGGTCGGCCAATAATTGCGGATCGGCATCGTCAACCGAGACAGGCCCGTCGCCCCAAATCTCGTGCTCCCACTCAGAGGTGGATTCTTCGTGATCCCGCGGCGCGCCATGCGCGTCCTCGACCGAGGGCGTTTCCGTGGCGTCGATCGTGTCGCCGGTGCCGAACACGGGCGCTGGCGCGGCAGGGTCGTGTCCCGGTTCCGGCCCCTCTGCCCGAGGAGAGATCGTCCGCCACGGATCTTCCGGGTCAGTCACCCGAAGGGCCTGCGTCAGGATCAGCTTGTCAGAGGCGCTTTCGTCGGTGGGGGCCGCTGGCGCCGCATCCTCCGCAGCCTCGGGCATGGTGGGCCGAGCCACGGGCTGGTTTTCCGACACAAGCCGACGAATCGAAGACAGGACATCCTCGATATCATCCGATTTCGCTGCATCCGCCATCGAATTGCTCTCCGCTCTTGCCGCGCCTGCCCCTGGCGCAATGGCCTGTTTTCAAGACAGGATAGCGCCAGCGGCCGATGCGGGCAACGGATAGCTCAAAATTGAGGAATTGGACTTAGTTGCGGCCCATTCGGTCGAGCACCGCGTCAAGCTGCGCCCCGCGTGTCGTGGGGTTGCGCATGGGGGCGGAACTAACGGTGTTGTAGTAGGCCGTCGGGTCATATTCCGGCACGTCCAGCCCCAGATGTTCAACTGTCAACAGGCCCATGGCCTGCATCAGGCCATAGCTGGCGAGGTAAAGGTTGGTCTGTGCCTCGATAAGGCCGATGCGCGCTTCGAGCAGGGTCTGCTCTGCATCCAGAACGTCCAGCGTGGTGCGCGCGCCAAGCGACGCTTCTTCCTGCACCCCCTCGAACGCCAGTCGGCTGGCGCGAATCTGCTGCTGCGAGGCTTGGATCGAGGCCGACGCGATGCGGATCTGGGCAAAGGCATTGCCGATGCCCTGAACAACAGAACGGGTGGTCTGGGTCAGTTCCGATTGCGAGGCATGAAGTGTCGCCAAGGCTGAACGTTCCGCAGACGCAAGGCGCCCGCCCGCGTAGATCGGCTGCGTCAGGCGCAGCGTGAACCTGGTGTTGCCTTCCCCGTCTGCGGAGGGCGCGGGATCGAACCCGGTGGTCGCCTCGAAATTCAGTTCAGGGCCGTAGTTGGTGCGCGCTGCATCGACGCTCAACTCATTGGCACGCACGGTGTGTTGCATCGCAAGGATCTGCGGATGCGACTGGCGGGCGATGGCCTCGGCGTCGGCCTGCGTCTGCGGCAGGGACGGAACCGCGCCCGGACCGCTCAGTCCGTTGGGGGCCCGGCCAACGGCCAGTTCAAACAGGCTCTGGTCGATCATGAGCTGGCCTTGCGCCGACACAAGCGCCCGGCGCGCCTGCGCCAGAGTTGCCTCGGCCTGCGCCACGTCCGTGCGCGTGGCCTCGCCCACGTCAAAGCGGTCTTCGGCGGCGCGCAACTGTTGGGTAATAACCCGCACGTTGCTTTCGCGGACCGAGATCACCTGCATGTCCTGCCACAGGTTGATATACGCACTGACAGCATCGGCCAGAACGTTCTGTTCCAATGCGACCAGAGATTGCCGGGTGCCAAGCACGGCCTCTTGCGCCGCATCGCGGGACAAGCGGGTGCCGCCGCCGTCATAGAGCAACATCGACAAGGACAGCCCGAGCGAGTCGGTTTGGCGATCTGCCGGGATGTCATAGGCGGATTGGGCCACGAAGCTCAGCACTGGGCGCAGCCCGGCCACCTGCTGCGCGACGCCCTCGTCCTGCAACCGCAACAGGTAGCGGTTCTGCTCCAGCAGATCGGAATTGCGATAGGCGTCGGACAGGGTGTCGGACAGGGTATCCGCGCTCGCCACGAAGGGCGTCAGCGCCGATCCAACGGCGATCAGGGTAGCGGCCAAGGTTCGTTGGATCGTCGCGCGCATTGTGTTCTGTCCCAAATGATATGTCCGGGGCATTGCCCGGAGGTTTGTCTTATAAGACGAAACCCGTCTCTTTTGTGAAGCCCGTCAACACGGGTGCCGTGGCGTTAAACATCATTCGCCACGTGATCTTGCCATTCCATTTGTGGCCGATCCGGCATTCGCCAAGCGCCCCGTCCATGAAAATTGCCGCGATCCGGCCACCGTCTTTGAGCTGGTCTATCAGCGCGGCGGGGATCTGTTCGACCCCGCCCTCGACACAGATCACGTCATAGGGGCCGTGCTTGGCACTGCCCGCAGCCAAATCGCCCTTGATCACGGCGACATTGTCGACACCGTGCTCGGAAAGAGTCGATTGCGCCTCGGCGGCGAGGCTCTCGACCTCTTCCACGGCGACGACGGCTTCGGCCAGATGCGCAAGGACGGCGGCAGAATACCCAAGACCAACGCCCAGATCGAGGACCATCTCGTCGGGCTGCACGTTCAGCATGTCGAGCATCTTGCCCTGCGTGCGCGGCTCCAACACCACTCGTCCGCCCTCAAGCGTCACGTTTTCCCCCATATAGGCCACGTGGCGCAGCGCTTCGGGCAAATAAGCCTCGCGCGGGACGGAGAGCATCGCTTCGATGATGTTGAACTTGGTCACGTCCTGCGTGCGGACCTGCGTGTCGACCATCATGGTGCGAAGGGCGGCGAAATCTTGCATGTTCGGACCCGGGGCTGGAGTTGTTTCGCCCCTCATGCCACAGCACGGCGGGAGGGGCAACGGACAAGCCGCCGCGTCCGCTCCCTGCCCGCGCTTGCATCGGCGCGGCCGATGGGGCAAGAAAACCGCAAGGTGAGTTGGCGGAGTGGTCGAACGCAACGGATTGCAAATCCGTATACCATCACCGGTTCGAATCCGGTACTCACCTCCACCCCCGCGCCCACACAAGCTTCTGCTTCAGGGGGGGTGACGTATTTCCCCACCTTGCGTGCAAAGGCCGCTTGCACAAACCCGGAGGATGGGGCAAAACGCGCGAACACCACCGGCGGCGAGTTGGCGGAGTGGTGACGCAGCGGATTGCAAATCCGTGTACACCGGTTCGATTCCGGTACTCGCCTCCATTTCATTCTAAATCATAGGGTTAGCGGCTGAACGGTCGGGTGTGACACAAAGTGGGACACACGCCCTATGATGCTGTCATCCTATCTAAGCCCCTCAAGACACGGGATTTACTACTTCCGCTGGCCTATCCCTCCATCCATAGAGGGAAAGCGGACCACCGTTCGCATCTCTTTGCGCACCCGTTGCCCAGATCGGGCTGGCGATCTCGCTCGCCATCTTGCATCTTGTGGGCGAATACTACGCGAGAACAATGCATTGGCGGGACTGAGACAAAGCGAGATACGCGACAAGGTGCAAGCCTACTTCAAGGCGCAACTGGACCAGTACCTTGACTGGCTGGACCGGCGCGGCCTGTCGAAGAACGCCTTGGAAGACGTTCGCTGCGAGATGCTGGATCACGAAAGCTATCTCGACATGGAGATGGAGAGCGACCAGTACCTGCCTGTCAAACCGTTCCTGAGAAAATCGGGTCTGACGGCGCAGGACTGGCAAGCCAGCCAGCCGATGATGCAACGCGAACTCCGCAAGGGTCGCCGGGACTTGCTCAGAGCCGTTCTAGAAGCCGCTGAGCGCCTTGAGCATTATTCCTATGACGATGCCCCGGCCATCGCTCCTGCCGCTCCTATGAGCCACTCCCCATCGGTTGGACAGGATCTGGCGTAAATCAAGCTACTCGTTGCACCTGCTGACCGGTTTGGGTTTCGTCTTTTCGCAGCCAGTAGACCACGGCCGGGGGTTTGCCGCCAAGGGCGGAATGGGGGCGCTTGCGGTTGTAGAACTCGATCCACCTGCCGACACCGGCTTTCGCCTCTGATCCGGTTTCCCAAGCATGCAGGTAGACGCACTCGTATTTCAGGGTCCGCCAGAGCCGCTCGATGAAGATATTGTCCAGGAAGCGCCCCTTTCCGTAAGCGGTTCGCCGCCCCCACACTTTCGAGCTGACGTGTGATCTGCGATTCAGAGGCTTCTTTGGTTTGTGGGGAG
>NZ_MNBW01000070.1 GCF_001879715.1 Nioella nitratireducens
GCCCCCATAACTCATTGAAATGACTCAGGCCACCACGTCAAAAAGCGAAAATCGCGCCTGATTTTGTCGAACTTGGGGGGCCCGATGCGGTGCAGCCCTCACGCAGCACAGCCGTATCGGGCCAGCGGGTTGAGGGCGTCATTCTCGGGTTTTGAAGCGCCAACTCTCGTTGCCGGTTTCGACGATGTCGCAGTTATGAGTGAGGCGGTCGAGGAGCGCCGTCGTCATTTTGGCGTCCACGAAGACAGTGGGCCATTCGCCGAAGTCCAAGTTCGTCGTCACGATGATTGAGGTGCGCTCATAGAGACGGCTGGTGAGGTGGAACAGGAGCTGGCCGCCGGTCTGAGCGAATGGCAGGTAGCCGAGCTCGTCGAGGATCAGGAAGTCCAAGCGGCACAGCAGGTCTGCAACGCGACCCTAGCGATCTGCACGGGCTTCAGCATCGAGCTTGTTCACCAGATCGACGACATTGAAGAAGCGGCCACGCTTGCCGCGTCGGATGCAGGCTCGGGCGATGCTCACGGCGACGTGGGATTTGCCGGTCCCGGTGCCCCTGATCAGCACGATGTTGCGCTGATGCTCGAGGAACTCTCCGCCAGCCAGATCTCGCACCAGTGTCTCGTTAACTGGCGTGTCCTCGAAGCTGAACTCGTCGACCTCTTTCGCCAGGGGCAGCTTGGCAATCGTCATCTGGTATTTGATCGAGCGCGCCTGTTTCTCACTGATCTCGGCGTTCAACAGGTCGCCTACGATCTGTTGCGGTTCATGCTGGACTTCGCGCTCAAACACCTCCCAAGTCGTCCGATCCCGAAGCTCGGGGTGCGGATTGGATGAGCTACTCCCCATCGGTTGGACAGGATCTGCGTAAATCAAGCTACTCGTTGCACCTGCTGACCGGTTTGGGTTTCGTCTTTTCGCAGCCAGTAGACCACGGCCGGG
>NZ_MNBW01000071.1 GCF_001879715.1 Nioella nitratireducens
TAGGTCATGTTGACAAATGGCGGAGCCAGAGGCGGATCGATGTTATGTCGATGAAGCCCAGGAAACTCTCCGCCGTTTTGTCATAGCGTGTTGCAATCCGGCGTGCGTTCTTGAGCTTGTTGAAACAGCGCTCGACGAGGTTGCGCAAGCGATAGAGGGAGTGATCGACGCCGACGCGCATCTTTCGTGACTTGCGCATGGGGATCACCGACAGAACATTTCGTTCGTCCATGGTTTTTCGAATGCTGTCAGCATCATAGCCCCGGTCCGCCAGCAGGGCGCTCGGCTCGGGCAGGTTGTCGGCCCTGACCAGATCGAAGCCGAGATAGTCCGATGTCTGTCCCGGCGTGATCTCGGTTCTCATGGGCAGACCTGCCGCGTTGACGCGGAGATGGATCTTGGTCGTGAAGCCACCCCGAGAACGGCCGAAACCCTGTCGCGGAGTCCCCCTTTAGCGCCCGCTGCCTGATGGTGCGCGCGGATAACGGTGCTGTCGATCATTTGAAGGGCATCTGGCACCGCCCGACTTTGGTTCAGTGCGTCCATGATGTCCTCCCACAACCCCGCCAGCGTCCAGCGCCGAAACTGACGGTAAACGCTCGACCATTTGCCGAATTCTTCAGGCAGGTCACGCCACGGCGCACCTGTGCGGGCAATCCAGAAAATACCATCAAGAACAAGGCGGTGGTTGGTGGGTTTGCGCCCATTCGGCGCACGGGCTGCCAGGATAAACCGTTCAAAGAACGCCCACTCCTTGTCCGACATCAGGTCTCGTGCCAAGCTGGTCTCCATAACAGATACCAGCTTGAATCACGCCTGCGAGCCGATGGG
>NZ_MNBW01000072.1 GCF_001879715.1 Nioella nitratireducens
CTCCCCACAAACCAAAGAAGCCTCTGAATCGCAGATCACACGTCAGCTCGAAAGTGTGGGGGCGGCGAACCGCTTACGATGATCGGCTCGGGCTTCGCATAGAAATGCTCGGGCAAACCTTCGATCTGCTCGACGTTGAACACGCTGTAGCCCTTCATGAACGGGATTTTCCGCTCTTCCTCGCTGCCGTCGTCCTGCTCTTCCGTCTTGGTGATGGTGTTGGCATAGACAACGAGGTTGCCGCGCTCGCCCTTGCGGACGTGTGCGCCGTATTCCTTGGCTTGGCGGTAGGTCATCCAGAACGGCGAGAGATAGGCGCCCTCGATGGCCGCGCCCCAAAGCATCAGGACGTTGATCCCGCTATAGGCCATGCCGTTATGGCGCAGCGGCTTGATGATCTGCCCTTCGGTGTTTCCTGCTGACCACGGCTTGAGCCAAGTCAGCTCGCCTTGCTCCAGATCGGCAATAATCTTGTCGGTCACTTTCTGATAAACGTCTTGTTTCATTTGTCTTTTCTCCTTTTCAAAGTCGGTTGCGCATGCAACCGGACTAGGCCCGCGCCAATGAGCGGGGGGAGACCGTCAGGACCGCAGACAGCGGAGGGGGATCACCCGTCCTGCACAAACGAAGAGCGGAAGGACGGGGAGACCGCTGGCTGCGCCCGCAGCAGATGCGGAGGGCTTGGTCTTGACGGAGGACGGGGCCGCAGGGTAACCGCCTCATTGTTACCGCGGCGATTCAGCTTTGATGCGCGCCGCCAGATCGGTGTCATCCACGAAGTCATCAA
>NZ_MNBW01000073.1 GCF_001879715.1 Nioella nitratireducens
TGGAAAAGCCCGGTCGCCTTCGAACGGAAAGTGGCCTAAACGAGCACTTGGGGCGGCACAAAGACGTGACAGGTCCAGTTTGAGCCTACCGGACCCTGACGATCAACATGTGCTGGCAGCGGCGATCAAGTGCTCGGCTCAGATCATCGTCACAGAGAACCGGAAGGACTTTCCTGCGGACGTTTTGGATCAGTATGGGGTCGAAGCCCTTGGGGTTGATGATGTTCTGGCGAATACCTACGATCTGTTTCCCATAGAAGGGGCCCGTGCCCTCCGAACGGTAAGGATGCGATACGACAACCCACCGTTCACGCCGTCTGAGTTCTTGTTGGACCTCACTAAGTGCGGAATGCCTAAGCTCGCGGCCATGGCCAGGCATAGCATCGAGTATCTCTGATGCTTGGCTTCTGATCTGCAACGATATCGCAACGAAACGGTCGGATTCAGGGGCGTCAGGACAAACGCTTCGTCAAGAAACAAACGGATTTCTGCCCACCACTATGTGCCAAATCGCCTTCGGGAGGCAGGGGTCGGAGGTTCGAATCCTCTCACTCCGAACAATATTTTCAATAGCTTAGATGGCTCCTGCGTATGTGCTTACTGCTTTGATAGGCAAATAGTAGGGTAAGCGGTGCGCCGTTCACACGTGATTGCCGTAATTCCAGGGCAGCAGCAGGTTGATATCGGTTTGTTTGTGCC
>NZ_MNBW01000074.1 GCF_001879715.1 Nioella nitratireducens
AGATCTGTGGCACGCGCCACGAGATCGGAATGCGCCATCCGCCGGGTCAGACCGCCAGCGGAAATGCCTGCCCCGTACGGGTTCACCTTCTCATGCAGCGCGTTGACGCCGAAGCTGAGGCAATGCGCCAGCAAGGCCAACCGACTGCCCTGATCGAGGACCGTCAGATAGTCCCAGAGCGCTGCATCATCGCCAAGCGGCAGATCGGCTTCCCATTCCGCATGACGCTCGTCGACGAGCTTGGCCACTACGCTGTCTTTCAGATCGGGCGCCTGCGCCGACATATAGACCTGACGCACGGATGCCTCGAGACAGCTGCCCGAAGCAGAGGAGGTGCGGAAGGTGTCCGTCACCAGCTTCAGAAGCAGCAGCGTCAGCGCGACATCCGGCGAGCGCCCGATCGCTTCACGTAGCGCAAGCGTCCGATGGGCCGTCAACTCCATGACCAACCGCTCGGGCAGTGGCTTCAGCGCTCCGTCATCCTCATCCTCCGGCAGATCGCCGCCAATCGGCTGGCCACCCGACATGATGACGGTTCCGGCATGAGCGGCACTGTCATAGCCATCGGTGAGATCACGATCATCCCCCTGCCCCGCCACCGCAGGATCAGCACCATCCTGGACCGCGGTCTCGTCAACGGGCTC
>NZ_MNBW01000075.1 GCF_001879715.1 Nioella nitratireducens
GACCATGGCTGACCACTCTCTGGCAAACATCGGTGACCAGCCGGTCTATCTGAGCGCCCGGTTTGACCGACGCGCAGCAGGCGAACGCATCCCGTATATGTCAGCCATGACCATGACCCAGAACCGGGATGGCGTATCTGGCAACTATCTCGAGATCGTCGACGCGATCACCAGGACTGGCAGCCAGGCTGCCAGGGACCGTGAAGAACTGTACCGTCGTCTCATCTTCACCGTTCTGGTGTCGAATACGGACGACCATATGCGCAATCACGGGTTTCTTTGGGATGGGCCAGCTGGATGGCGGCTGTCGCCGGCGTTCGACATCAACCCGACGTCCCAGTTGGAAAAGCCGCGTGTCCTGCAGACACGGATCGATTTCGACGACGGGACCTGTGACATTGACCTGGTGTTGGCCGTGGCACCTGAATTCGGCCTCCGCACCAAACGCGCCCGGGAGATCGTCGCTGAAGTGGCAAGAGCGACAGCGACGTGGCGTGATGTTGCGCATCAGGTCGGGGCTCCGGCACGCGAACTCGACTATCTTGAAAGTGCTTTCGAGCACGACGATCTGAAGAAGGCTCTGACCCTTTAATGTCCGCTTAT
>NZ_MNBW01000076.1 GCF_001879715.1 Nioella nitratireducens
ATGATCAAGACCTTCCTGAATTCCGAATCCGGCGCCGTCACTGTTGACTGGGTCGTTCTGACCGCCGCAATCGTTGGCCTCGGCCTGGCCGTGATGGCCGTCGTGTCCTCGGGCGTCGAGAACCTCTCGGGCGACATCCAGACCCAACTGGAAACCAACCACATCACCACTTCGTTCGGCGACTGATCGTCCAACACCCCCATCGAAGAGGGCCGCGCCATCGGGCAGCGGCCCTTTTTCTTTGTCCCGGTGTCAGATCGAGACCTGTTACAGACACCCCCGGTCGCAACAATTCCTCGAAACTTCCCGATAAATTCTTGCGACCGCCCCAATCGCGCCCGGTTTCAAGGCGAATGTCACTTCATCCCAAGGGGGCAACGCCCCGCAGCGGGCAAACCTGAGACAAAGCAAACCTGGAGCAAGACCATGATCAAGACCTTCCTGAATTCCGAATCCGGCGCCGTCACTGTTGACTGGGTCGTTCTGACCGCCGCAATCGTTGGCCTCGGCCTGGCCGTGATGGCCGTCGTGTCCTCGGGCGTCGAGAACCTCTCGGGCGACATCCAGACCCAACTGGAAACCAACCACATCACCAC
>NZ_MNBW01000077.1 GCF_001879715.1 Nioella nitratireducens
CTATGAACGTGAGCATCCCGGCGACATGATCCACCTCGATATCAAACGCCTCGGCAAGTTCGAGCGCACCGGCCATCGCATCACCGGCGACAGGACAGGCCAGTCCAACAGTCGCGGGATCGGTTGGGAGTATGTGCATGTCTGCATCGATGATGCGTCACGGCTGTCCTTCACTCAAATCCATCCGGACGAGAAGGCCGTCAGCGCAGTCGCACATCTGAAGGCGGCGGTGGCGTGGTATGCGTCCATGGGCGTGAAGGTGGCGCGGGTCATGACGGACAACGGCAGTTGCTACAAATCCAATGCCTTCAAGGCAGCCTGCGCCTGGCTCGGCATCCGGCACATCAGGACCAAACCCTACACGCCGAAGACCAATGGCAAAGCTGAAAGGTTCATCCAAACCGCTTTGCGCGAATGGGCCTATGCCCGCGCCTACCAGACCTCAGAAGACCGCGCGGCGGAGCTGCCCGTATGGACGCATCTCTACAATTGGCACCGTCCGCACTCGGCGCTAAAGTCAAAACCACCAATCAGCCGATTAGGA
>NZ_MNBW01000078.1 GCF_001879715.1 Nioella nitratireducens
ATGGAAGACGGCCTGCGCTTCGCCATCCGCGAAGGCGGCCGCACCGTCGGCTCCGGCGTCGTGTCCAAGATCCTCGCATAAGCGACCGGATCACCAGACCAATGGAAAGGCCGTCCTCAGGGGCGGCCTTTTTCGTTTTCAAGCAATGGGTTGGGCTAGATTTCACGACTTAAACGAAAGTTAATATATCATCGAAATGATTGACAGAGATCAACGAACACATACGAGAATCGGAATTTAATACTCCTTGGACGATTTGATTCCAGGAGGAAACGAAAATGAAACTTTATTCCAAGGCGACTCTCTTCAAGACGACCTCGGCCCTTGCGCTCGGCCTGGTTCTGGCCACCGGTGCAATGGTCGCCCCCATTCCGGGGTGGCACGGCGCTGCATGGGCCGAAGACGATGGCGACGGTGACGGTGGCCACCCAAGTTCGACAAAATCAGGCGCGATTTTCGCTTTTTGACGTGGTGGCCTGAGTCATTTCAATGAGTTATGGGGGC
>NZ_MNBW01000079.1 GCF_001879715.1 Nioella nitratireducens
TGGAAAAGCCCGGTCGCCTTCGAACGGAAAGTGGCCTAAACGAGCACTTGGGGCGGCACAAAGACGTGACAGGTCCAAACCGGTCAGCAGGTGCAACGAGTAGCTTGATTTACGCCAGATCCTGTCCAACCGATGGGGAGTAGCTCAGGGAACGGGCGATGCTCCGTTTCAGGCGCATGCGAAGTTTGCAGAAATTCGCCTCCGTCCACGCCTTTGTCTCGAACCATTTCAACCAGGAGCGCAGCCTCTCAAGCAGACATCATTTAAAGGCCAACCGCGCCGCTGCTCTCGGTGAGTGGCGTGGTCTCTGCGCGGCATGAGGGACAGCTACACTGCCCTTGGTGAGACTGGTTCGAATCTGTCTGCCAGCACCGCCAGCATTCGCGACCGGATCAAAATGCTGACGCATCGTGGTGATGGGCTGTAAGCGGTTCGCCGCCCCCACACTTTCGAGCTGACGTGTGATCTGCGATTCAGAGGCTTCTTTGGTTTGTGGGGAG
>NZ_MNBW01000008.1 GCF_001879715.1 Nioella nitratireducens
CGACCTTCGCCTTGAACTCGGGCGCGTGCTGCTTGCGTTTCGACATCTCTGATCTCCTTCTCGTCGAAGATCAGCAAACTGCAATTCGTAGCTTATGTCAGTGTCCGAAATTCGGGGGGTAGCTCAGGGTGTTTGAATGATTTCCGACATACCTGTCAGAAATATCCGACAAAGGTGTCGGAAACCCTAACGGCAGCACCCGGAAATATCCGCCGCCGCATATGGCCCTCGCCAGCCTCATGCGCTAAGCAATCCCCGCTCGACAGGAGGACCGACATGCCCAGATACCGTTCCCGCACGACCACCCATGGCCGCAACATGGCCGGCGCCCGTGGCCTTTGGCGCGCCACCGGCATGACCGAAGGCGATTGGGACAAGCCCATCATCGCCATCGTCAACAGCTTTACACAGTTCGTGCCGGGCCATGTGCATCTGAAA
This sequence comes from Nioella nitratireducens, assembly GCF_001879715.1. Taxonomy (GTDB): domain Bacteria; phylum Pseudomonadota; class Alphaproteobacteria; order Rhodobacterales; family Rhodobacteraceae; genus Nioella; species Nioella nitratireducens. Next base: position 439 of record NZ_MNBW01000008.1, read on the forward strand.
GACCTCGGCCAGATGGTCGCGCGAGAGGTTGAGGCGGCGGGCGGTGTTGCCAAGGAATTCAATACGATAGCCGTTGATGACGGCATTGCCATGGGCCATGATGGAATGCTCTATTCCCTGCCCTCGCGCGAGGTGATTGCCGACAGCGTCGAATACATGGTCAACGCCCATTGCGCCGACGCGATGGTCTGCATTTCGAACTGCGACAAGATCACACCGGGCATGCTGATGGCCGCGATGCGGTTGAATATCCCGGTGATTTTCGTCTCTGGCGGGCCGATGGAAGCGGGCAAGATCGACATTGCTGATCTGGAAATGACCAAGGTCGACCTCGTCGATGCCATGGTCGCCGCCGCGAATGACAGCTTCACCGACGCTCAGGTGCAGCATATCGAGGAAAACGCCTGCCCGACCTGCGGGTCGTGTTCGGGCATGTTCACGGCTAACTCTATGAATTGCCTGGCAGAAGCACTCGGGTTGGCGCTTCCGGGCAACGGCTCCACGCTCGCCACCCATGCCGACCGCAAGGGGTTGTTCCTGGAGGCAGGACGCAAGATCGTCGAGATCGCAAAGCGCCATTACGAGGACGAGGAAAAAGGCCTGCTGCCGCGCGAGATTGCCACATACGAGGCGTTCGAGAACGCCATGAGCCTCGACATCGCCATGGGCGGGTCCACCAACACCGTGCTGCACCTGCTGGCTATTGCCCATGAAGGCGAGGTCGATTTCACCATGACCGACATGGATCGCCTCAGCCGCAAGGTGCCCTGCCTGTGCAAGGTCGCGCCCAACACCGCCAATGTCCATATGGAGGATATCCACCGCGCCGGCGGCATCTTCTCAATTCTCGGCGAACTCAGCCGTGCGGGCCTGTTGCACAACGACGTCAGCACCGTGCATTCCCAAACCATGGGCGAAGCCATCGCCAAGTGGGACATCGCCGTAGCCAACAACCCCGAGGCCGAGCAACTGTTCAAGGCCGCGCCCGGTGGTGTGCGCACCACGCAGGCCTTCAGCCAGTCGAACCGCTACAAGGAACTGGACACCGACCGCACCAACGGTGTGATCCGCGACAAGGAAAACGCCTTCAGCCAAGACGGTGGCCTTGCGGTGTTGTTCGGCAATATCGCCGAAGATGGCTGCATCGTGAAAACCGCCGGGGTCGATTCCAGCATCCTGCAATTCACCGGCACCGCCCATGTCTGCGAAAGCCAGGACGAGGCGGTCAGCAACATCCTGACCGGCAAGGTCAAGGAAGGCGACGTGGTCGTCATCCGCTACGAGGGGCCGCGCGGCGGGCCGGGGATGCAGGAAATGCTCTACCCGACCTCCTACCTCAAGTCGAAGGGGCTGGGCAAAGCCTGCGCGTTGTTGACCGATGGGCGCTTTTCTGGCGGCACCTCGGGTCTTTCAATCGGCCATGTCTCGCCCGAGGCGGCAGAGGGTGGCGCGATCGGTCTTGTCCAGGACGGCGACACGATCGAAATCGACATCCCGAACCGCACCATCAACCTCGCCGTGTCGGATGCGGAACTGGCCGAGCGCCGCGCCGCACAGGACGCCGCCGGATGGCAACCCGCCAAGCCGCGCAGGCGCCAGGTGTCGACCGCGCTCAAGGCCTATGCCGCCCTGACCACCAGCGCCGCCAAGGGCGCCGTTCGCCAAGTCTGAAAAGGAACCACGCCCATGACTCGTACCGTCTATGTGAACGGAGAATATCTGCCCGAGACCGAGGCCAAGGTGTCGATCTTCGACCGTGGCTTCCTGATGGCCGATGGCGTCTACGAAGTGACAAGCGTGCTTGGCGGCAAGCTTATCGACTTCGACGGACACGCCGCGCGTCTGGCCCGGTCGTTGGCCGAGCTGGACATGAAGCAATCGGTCACCCACGAAGAGTTGTTGGAAATTCACCGCGAACTGGTGACGCGGAACGAGATCACCGACGGGTTGATCTATCTGCAAATCACCCGTGGCGCGCCGGGCGACCGTGATTTCGCCTTCCCGCCCGAGGACACCGAGCCGACCATCGTGCTGTTCACCCAGAACAAGCCGGGTCTGGCCGATGCGCCGCAGGCCAAGACCGGGATCAAGGTCATCTCGATCGAGGATCTGCGCTGGCATCGCCGCGATATCAAGACGGTGCAACTGCTCTACCCCTCGATGGGCAAGATGATGGCCAAGAAGGCGGGCTGCGACGATGCGTGGATGGTCGAAGAAGGCTTCGTGACCGAAGGCACCTCGAACAACGCCTATATCGTCACCAAGGACGGCACCATCGTCACCCGGCACCTTTCCAACGACATCCTTCACGGCATCACCCGTGCCGCCGTGCTGCGCTTTGCCAAAGAAGCGCAGGTGAAGGTGGAAGAACGCCCCTTCACCATCGAAGAGGCGCAGAACGCGGCAGAGGCGTTCATCACCTCGGCCTCGGCCTTCGTGATGCCGGTTGTCGAGATCGACGGCCAACCCGTGGGCGACGGCAAGGTCGGCCCCCTCGCCCCGCGCATCCGCGAGATCTATCTTGAGGAAATGCGCAAGGCCGCAATCTGAACCACGGCACATGGATCAAGACGGGGCGGCCTTGCGGGGTCGCCTTTTTTCATGAGCGCGTGCGGCTTTGCCCGAATGACACAAAACCGCGCCCCGGGGGCCTGTTTCAGCAGACTCCCTTTTACTTTCCCCTTGGCTGCGATATGTGCCGCGCTGTTCCCAGCAAAGAGGACAAGATCATTATGGGTTACAAAGTTGCCGTTGTCGGCGCCACGGGTAACGTGGGCCGCGAAATGCTGAACATCCTGGCCGAGCGCCAGTTCCCGGTGGACGAGCTTGCCGCGCTGGCATCCCGTCGTTCCCTTGGGACCGAGTGCAGCTTCGGTGACAAAACCGTCAAGACCCAGGACCTTGCCACATTCGACTTCACCGGGTGGGATATCGCGCTGTTCGCCATCGGCTCGGACGCGACCAAGGAATATGCGCCCAAGGCCGCAAAGGCGGGCTGCATCGTGATCGACAATTCGTCGCTCTACCGCTACGACCCGGACGTTCCGCTGGTGGTGCCGGAGTGTAACCCCGAGGCGGTTGACGGCTATTCCAAGAAGAACATCATCGCGAACCCCAACTGCTCGACCGCGCAGATGGTGGTGGCGCTGAAACCGCTGCATGACCGCGCCAAGATCAAGCGCGTGGTAGTTTCGACCTACCAGTCGGTATCCGGTTCCGGCAAAGAGGCCATCGACGAGCTGTGGGACCAGACCAAGGGCATGTATGTGCCGGGTCAGGAAGTGGCACCGTCCGTCTACCCCAAGCAGATCGCTTTCAACGTGATCCCGCATATCGACGTGTTCCTTGAAGACGGCTCGACCAAGGAAGAATGGAAGATGGTCGCCGAGACCAAGAAGATCATCGACCCGTCGATCAAGGTCACGGCCACCTGCGTGCGCGTGCCGGTCTTCGTCGGCCACTCGGAATCGATCAATATCGAGTTCGAAGAGCATCTCGACGAGGAAGAGGCGCGCGACATCCTGCGGTCGGCGCCGGGGATTCTGGTGGTCGATAAACGCGAGGATGGCGGCTACGTCACGCCGGTGGAATGCGTGGGCGACTTCGCCACCTTCATCAGCCGTATCCGTCAGGATTCGACCATCGACAACGGCATCAACCTGTGGTGCGTGTCCGACAACCTGCGCAAGGGCGCGGCGCTGAACGCGGTTCAGATCGCCGAAACGCTTGGAAAGCGGGTGTTGAAGAAGGGCTAATCTTCTTCGATCACCTCGAAATCTTCCTCCATGTCCTCGGGCGCCAGTCGTTCGAGGACATGTTGCATTTTGCGGGGATGACCCGGCATCGGCGCACGGAAACGTTTGACCAGCCGCGTATAGGCAAAGCCGAGATCAGAGCTCTTGCACAACCGCTCGTCCCCCGAAAGGCGATGCACGGTCAAGCCACCGCCCGAAGGGCGCAGCTCGTAGCCGAGATCAGACAGGCGGCGATGCAGATCTTGCCAACTGCGGGCTTCGGCCATGGCCCCCGCCAAAAGGCGCTGAAGCCGTGCCACAAGCCGCCCATCGGCGCAATTGCGCGCCTTGGTATTTGCCTGGCGCTTCAACTCGGACGCGATGAGACCCCGCACGATGAACCCAACGGTTACATCCTGACGGCGCGCCAGCGCGTCCAGAGCCTGCAAATCCCGCGGCGCAAGGCGAATGGTAAGTGATTCTCCGAACATGGTTCGCAGTGTGGCAAACCACGGTTGACGACCGGTTAAACCTGCACAAAGGCCCGGTGCGCCGGGTCATACATCTCTAACCCGCCCGAGCGGATCTCGGTCCACAGCCCATGTAGGCTAAGCTGCCCTTCATGGACCGCCTCGGACACGAAGGGGAAGGTCATCAGGTTTTCAAGCGACACCAGAACACTTTGCTTTTCCAAGACTTTCTGGCGCTCGTCCTTGTCCGTGATATGCGCGGTCGCTTCGCAGGCCGGGCGCAGCATTTCCATCCAGCGGCCGACGAAGCTGGTCGATTTCTCCAGCTCCGGCGCCTCGCCCGAGCACATCTGGATGCACCCGTTCACACCGCCGCAGCTCGAATGCCCCAGCACCACGATATGCGCCACCTTCAGCGAAGAAACCGCGAATTCGACCGCCGCCGAGGTGCCGTGATGGTCGCCATCGGGCGCATAGGGCGGCACGAGGTTGGCGATATTGCGGTGAATGAAGAACTCGCCGGTTTCCGCCCCGAATATCGAGGTCACGTGCACGCGGCTGTCACAGCAGGAAATCACCATCGCCCGAGGATGCTGGCCCTCGTCGGCCAGACGCCGGAACCAAGCCTGGTTCTCGGCATAGTCGGTGGATTTCCATGCATGGTAGCGACGAACAAGGTAGGCTGGCAGGGGGGTTGCAGTCGTCATCCAAGGTCCTCATCTGTCCCGATCCCCCTGATAGGCAGGATTTCTCGAAAGTTCGAGGTTTTTTTCCAAACGCGCCGCAACGGTTTCTTCAGCATGGTCGGGCAAGGTCGCCTCATTCCGTGGGGGCGGAAGGGAAGTGAGTGATGGAGCAACATGTAACCGCTTTGCGGCCAGAAGAACCTGCGCGGTTCAACCCCGACCGGTTGGAACGCCTGTGCGATGAAATAGGAGAGGTGCGCGCCGAGCACGAGGTGGCGCGCGCGCTGGAAACAATCAGCCGTCATATCCGGACCCTCGGCAGTATCACTCCGCTGGACGACGCCGGCGCCTGTTGCGCGCCATTGCGGGCCCTGACCGCCACCTCGGACCGAATCGGCATGGCCACGTTGGCGCGGGTCGCACGCGATGTGCTGGCCTGTATCGAACGGCGCGATCCGGTTGCGCTCTCGGCCACCTACGCAAGGCTCTTGCGGGTTGGAGAACGGTCGCTGCACGCGATTTGGGATCTGGAGGACGTGTCTGGCTGAACCTCCTTGCAGCCGCCACTGGCCACGTTAGGCTGACCCCATACCGAGGTGATGGAGTCCCATGTCCAGACAATTTGCCCCTACCGACCCCGCCGCGATCCCCGTGACCTGCATCGACAGCGACGCGATGGAGGCCGCGCTGGCCAACCTGCCACCGGATCAGGCGGGGTGGGCCGAAACCAGCGGTTTTTCCGGCGCCTTGGGCGAGGTCTGCCCCCTGCCCAATGGCGCAGGCGGCATGTCGCGGGTGTTGCTGGGCCGGGGCGATGTGCCCGCGCGGGCCCGACAGCGCTTTGCCCTTGGCGCGGCGATTGCAGCCCTGCCGGACGGCACTTATCGGCTCGATACCGCCTTGCCAGAAGACGAGATGCGGGAAGCCGCGCTCGGCTATCTCCTGGCTGGTTATCGGTTTGGACGCTACAAGGAAGCCTCTACCCCCAAGGCGCGTCTGGTCGCCCCCGAGGGGCTGGACGCCACCCTGCTGGAAACCATCGCTGCGGGCGAGGTGCTGACTCGCGACCTGATCAACACGCCCGCCAATGACATGGGGCCGGACGCGTTGGAACTGGCTGTGCGCGATCTGGCCAACGCGTTCGGCGCCGCCGTGGACGTGACCTTGGGCGACACGCTGATCGAGGCGAATTTTCCCCTGATCCACGCCGTGGGGCGCGCTTCGGACACTGCGCCGCGCCTGATCGAGATGACATGGGGCACCACCGGCCCGACCCTGACGCTGGTCGGCAAGGGGGTGTGCTTCGACACCGGCGGGTTGAACCTCAAGCCCGGCGCCTCGATGGGGTTGATGAAAAAGGATATGGGCGGGTCGGCCACGGTCCTTGGTCTTGCGCGGATGATCATGGGCGCGGGTCTGCCCGTGCGGCTGCGCGTGCTGATCCCGGCGGTGGAAAATGCTGTCTCGGGCAACGCCTTTCGCCCCGGCGACATCCTGACCGCGCGCAACGGGCTCACGGTCGAGATCAACAATACCGACGCCGAGGGGAGGCTGGTTCTGGCCGACGCTCTGGCGTTTGCCACCGAAACCCCATCCGACCTGCTGATTTGCATGGCGACCCTGACCGGGGCCGCGCGCGTGGCCGTCGGGCCGGACCTTGCGCCGTTCTACACCGATGACGAGCAGGTCGCCGCTGCCCTGTCCGCCAGCGGCGCGGCGCAGGCCGACCCGGTCTGGCGGATGCCCTTTCACGCCCCCTACGAGACGATGATTCAACCGACGATCGCCGATCTCGACAATGCGCCCAAGGGCGGGTTTGCCGGGTCGATCACCGCCGCGCTGTTCCTGCGCCGCTTTGCACGGGCCGCACCGCGGTTTGCACATTTCGACATTTACGGATGGCAGCCCGTTGATGCCCCCGCCCGCCCCAAGGGTGGTGTCGGGCAGGGCGCACGCGCCATCTTCGCCACTTTGCCGGAGGTGCTGAACCTATGAGCCACGACCCCCGCACGACCCTGTCCAACGGAAACGTCGCCCATTTGTCCCTGCGCGGCAAAGTGTCGGCTGACCGCTATGTCGAAGGCCGCCGCCTGATGGTCACACAACCGATGGCCAACATCACCGATGAACCGCGCGGGCGCCGCGTCAGCCAGTTGTTGTTCGGCGAGGTGTTCCACGTCCTCGACACCTATGACGGTTTTTCCTTTGGCCAGGCGGAACGAGACGGGCAGGTTGGCTATGTGTTGTCGGGGGCACTGGTGTCGCCGGAATTGCCGACGCATTGGGTTGCGGCCCCCGCCACGCATCTTTACCCCAAGCCCGACCTCAAGGCCCCGCCCGAGGTGGCAATCTTTTTTGGCTCACCCGTGCGGGTGGTGGGCGAAAGCGGCAATTACCGACGTATCCATACCGGCCACTTTATCCCCAAACCCCATCTGCAACCGATCAAGGCCCGCTTCGGCGACCCCGTGGGCGTGGCGGATTTGTTCCTGGGCTCGCCTTACTTGTGGGGCGGCAGCAGCCGATGGGGCCTTGATTGTTCTGGCCTGATCCAGATGGCGCTGCTGGCCTGCGGCATTCCCTGCCCGCGCGACTCGGATCAACAGATGACGCTTGGACAAGAACTGCCGCAGGGCGACTCGCTCCGGCGCGGGGACATCGTGTTCTGGAAAGGGCATGTCGGTTTCATGGCCAATGACCGGATGCTGCTGCACGCCAATGCCACGCATATGGCCGTGGCCTATGAACCACTGAAAGATGCGGCCGCCCGGATCGAAGAGGCTGGCGAAGGCCCGATCATGGCGCGCCGTCGGCTGTAGGGGCGCTACTCGACGGCGCGGATCAGCTTGCGTTCCAGAACCCGCAGCACGGTTTTCAGGTCGTGGCCGCGTTTCAGGATTTGGCCATCCATGCCGATGACCGAATATTGCCCTTGCCGGTCGCGCAGCTTGGGGCGTTTCTCGATGCGGTAAATCGGATGTTCGGCGGTGCGCCGGAAGATCGAAAAGACCGCCACCTCGCGCAGGCACGATATCCCGTAATCGCGCCATTCCCCCGCCGCCACCATGCGGCCATACAGCCCGAGGATCACCCCCAACTCGGTGCGGTGGAAGGCAACTTGGTCCTGCTGCGGGACGGGGCCGGTCGGCTGAAACTGCATCACCATTATCCAAGATTGGCGCGGTGCAGGGCGTATTTCAAGCGCCGCCATGGAATTGACGCAAAAGAGCCGTGCAGAAACCGTCGCTGTTCCCTCAATTTGCCCGGTGCCGCGGTCAGGTTGGTTGCCGTAGTGATGAGCATTGTCTCACCCCGGCGACGCGGAATTCTTGCCCCCACCCAGTTCGCGTCGTCGGGACTACACCGGATAAGAAAGGCCCCGCGCAAGAATGCCGGGGCCTTTTCTGTTCATATTCGCACAGATCACGTAAAATTCTACCTAATCGTGCGTTCTGAGAGATGAACCTACTTTTTCTCCACGTCAAATTTCATCACAGGAGACAGACGATGAAAGCTGCTGTCATCCGCGTTCCGGGCGCGCCGGGAGTACTGAAAATTGAAGACCGGGAGATTCCAGACAGCCGGGACGGCTGGGTGCGGATCAGGGTGAAAGCCTTTGGACTGAACCGCTCGGAACTTTTCACCAGACAAGGGCATTCCCCCAACGTGTCTTTCCCCCGCATTCTGGGGATTGAGGCCGTGGGAAAGGTTGATGATGACCCGTCTGGCAGGCTGGCCAAGGGCCAGATCGTTGCAACGGCGATGGGCGGTATGGGTCGGATTTTTGACGGCGGATATGCAGAGTACACGTCGGTCCCGGCGTCGCAGGTCATGCCGCTGACCACGTCGCTTGACTGGCGCGTTCTCGGGGCGCTCCCGGAGATGGTTCAAACTGCACATGGTGCCCTGAACACCGGCCTTGGATTGAAGGCGGGCGATAGCCTGTTGATCCGTGGCGGAACGACCTCGGTCGGTCTGACAGCAGCGGGTCTGGCAAAAATGGCCGGGGCCGAGGTGATTGCGACAACACGCAAACCAGACCGCACCGACATGCTTAAAGCCAACGGCGCGGATCATGTCGTGATTGATACCGGAGAAATCGCGGACGCGGTTCGGGCGATCAAACCCGGCGGTGTTTCAAAGGTCCTGGAATTGGTTGGAACCATGACATTGCTGGACAGCCTGCAAGCAACCGGCATTCATGGGACCGTCGCTATGGTCGGGATGGTCGGTAACGCATGGGAACTGGAACGGTTCAGCCCGATGGGTTCAATTCCAACCGGTGTCAACCTGACCACCTACGCAGGCGGGTCAGAGGATTTCATTGCAACGCCTTTGCAAGCGTTTATCGACAAGGTCGAATCTGGAGAGATCAAACCGCCCTTGGGCCCGGTGTTCACGCTTGGTCAGATTGCTCAGGCGCATGAGACGATGGAAAACGATCGGGCTGGTGGGAAGATTGTTGTATTGACCTGAACCCGTCTGCGGGACCGGACGTTGATCTTTTACAAAGGGCAGGCCCCGCGACATACTGCGGGGCTTGCCATTGGTTCCAGACATCCAGACTACACGCGCACCAACTTTTCATATCCTTCCGCGATCTCTCGCGTCAGCGCGCCAACCTCGAAGGTGTCGTCGCCGATCTGGCCAACTGGCGTGACCTCGGCGGCGGAGCCGGTCAGCCAGCACTGTTCGAACCCCTCCAGCTCAGACGGCTCGATATAGCGCTCATGCACGGTGATGCCGCGTTCTTTCAGCATACCGATCACGGTCTGGCGGGTCAGGCCATTCAGGATCGCGTCGGGCAGCGGCGTGTGCACTTCACCATCCTTGACGAAGAAGATATTGGCGCCGGTCGCCTCGGCCACGTAGCCGCGATAATCGAGGAACATCGCGTCCGAGCAGCCTTTGGCCTCGGCTGCGTGTTTCGACATGGTGCAGATCATGTAAAGGCCAGCGGCCTTGGCGGCGGTCGGGATGGTCTCGGGGCTTGGGCGTTTCCACTTGGCGATATCCAGCTTGGCGCCCTTCATCTTGGCGTCGCCGTAGTAATCGCCCCAGGCCCAGGCCGTCACCGCCATGCGCACCTTGTTGCGCGCGGCGGAGACTCCCATATCCTCTCCCGCGCCACGGAAGGCCACGACGCGCACATAGGCGTTGTCCAGCCCGTTGGCCTCTAGCACCGCGCGTTTGGCGGCCTCGATCTCATCCACTGAGTAGGGGATAGGCATATCCATCATCTCGCCCGATTTCAGCAGCCGTTCCGAGTGCTTACGGCTGAGAAATACCTTGCCGTCATAGCACCGCTCGCCTTCGAAAACCGACGAAGCGTAGTGCAGGGCGTGGGTCAGGACGTGCACCTGTGCATCCCGCCACGGCACCAGCATGCCATCCATCCAGATTTGACCGTCGCGATCATCATATGCACTCATCGTCGTACCCTTCCACCGAGCCGCAGGGATAAAATTCCAATTATTGCGCCAAATATGCCCGGTTCGGACATAAAATTTCGCAAAACCGGACTTTCGGTATCAATTGATTCTTGGAAAGTCAATAAGGCTGACATAAACTCGGACCAGAGGCAGAAAACCCAAAGGGGGCCGAGATTATGGCCGAACGCAGCCCGGCGAATAGCGCCAGCAGTGGGGAGAACCTGCTCTTCCTGACAGACGAGCAGTTGCGGCGGGGGATCGAGGCGATGTTCTTCGCCTATCGTGGCTTTACCGCCGATCCAGATCGCATCCTTGAAAACCATGCCTATGGGCGCGCGCATCATCGGGCGATTCACTTCATCAACCGCAGTCCCGGCACCACGGTGAACAACCTTTTGGCGATCCTCGGGGTGACCAAGCAGTCGCTCAACCGGGTTTTGCGCACCTTGGTCGAGGATGGGCTGGTCGAAAGCCGCGTTGGCACGCGCGACAAACGTGAACGCCATCTTTACCTGACTGAAAAGGGCATCGCGCTGGAACGAGAGTTGTCCGAGGCACAGCGCACCCGGATGCGCGCCGCCTATCGTGCCGCCGGGCCCGAGGCGGTGGCGGGTTTTCGCACCGTGCTGGAACATATGATGGACCCGGACCTGCGCCGGCACTACCTTTCTGCCACAGAGGGAGAGAGATGAGCGATCCGGCCGCACACCTGCTGATCGTCGATGATGACGAGCGTATCCGGGGGCTTTTGCAAAAGTTCCTGATCCGCAACAGATTCATCGTGACTGCAGCCCGCGACGCAGCCCATGCGCGGCGCTTGCTGGAGGGGCTGGATTTCGACCTGATCGTGTTGGACGTCATGATGCCGGGCGAAGACGGCATCAGCCTGACCCGATCATTGCGGGAAACGCTCGCTACTCCCATCATGCTGCTGACTGCGCGGGGCGAGGCCAGCGACCGGATTTCGGGGTTGGAGGCCGGGGCGGACGACTACCTGCCAAAGCCTTTCGAACCTCGGGAATTGCTGCTTCGGATCAACGCCATCCTGCGGCGCGTTCCGGCCGTGTCCGAGGACAAATCCGCGCCGAAAATGCTGCATCTGGGGCCAATCCGCTATGACCTCGAACGCGGCGAATTGTGGCAGGGCCAGACCCCCATTCGCCTGACCGCGACCGAGGCCGCCTTGATGCGCATCTTTTCGGCCTGCCCGAACGAACCGGTCAGCCGCACGCAATTGGTGGAAGATCTTGGCCGCGACAAGGGCGCAGGCAGCAGCACCAGCCAGGAACGCGCGGTCGATGTGCAGATTACCCGCCTGCGTCGCAAGATCGAGGCGGACCCGAAACAGCCGCGCTACCTGCAAACAGTGCGCGGCGCAGGCTATATGCTGGCCCCCGATTGAGGTTTCCATGACCATCCTGATGACTAACGACTCGGGCCTTGAACACCAGATGCCGCAAGGCCACCCCGAACAGATTGCGCGGCTGGAATTCGTCAACGCGGCCCTGTCCGCGCCCGGCTTTGACGATCTGGATCGCCGCCCCTCGCCGATGGCGGACGAGACCGACCTGCTGCTGGCCCATCCCGAAGGCCATGTCACCCGCATCCGGGACGCCGCGCCCAAGGCCGGGCTGATCGCACTCGACCCGGATACGTCGATGTCGCCCGGCACATGGCAGGCCGCGTTGCGCGGGGTGGGCGGCTGTCTGGCCGCCGTCGATGCGGTGCTGGCGGGCGAAGCGAAAAACGCTTTCGTCGCCACGCGCCCGCCCGGCCACCATGCCGAAAAAACACGGCCCATGGGCTTTTGCCTGTTCGGCAACGTCGCCATCGCCGCAAAACATGCGTTGGGCCGCCACGGCCTGTCACGCGTCGCCATTGTCGATTTCGACGTGCACCACGGCAACGGCACCCAAGACCTGCTGTGGGATGAAGACCGTGTGCTGTTCATCTCGTCCCACCAGATGCCGCTCTATCCCGGCACCGGGGCCGCGCACGAACGCGGCGCGCATGGCAATATCCTGAACGTGCCGCTGTCGCCCGGATCGGATGGCGAGACAATGCGCTCGATCTACGGCTCGCGCCTGTTGCCGCGTCTACGCGATTACCAGCCAGAGCTTGTCCTTGTTTCAGCCGGGTTCGATGCCCATTCCGATGACCCGCTGGCCAACCTGAATTGGTCCACCGAGGATTTCGCGTGGCTCACGCGGGAATTGTGCAAGGTGGCGGACGAGGTCTGCGAGGGGCGCATCGTCTCGTCCCTCGAAGGTGGCTACAATCTGCCAGCGCTCGCCAATGCGACCGCGGCTCATGTTCTCGCTCTGATGGAGGCATAGGTGGCCACAGGGCTGATCACCCATCCAGATTGCCTGACTCATGTGACGCCCGCGCATGTCCATGAGCAACCCGCCCGGCTGGCCCGTGTGTTGCGCGCGATCGAGGGGCTACCGGTTTTCCATTTTCCCGCTCTCATGGTCGAAGAAGACTACCTGCTGCGCTGTCACAGTCCCGCCTACCTTGCGCGCATCAAGGCCGCGATCCCCGAGACCGGCTTTACCATGATGGACCCGGACACCGACGAAGAAACTTTCCTGTCGCCGACGTCGCTCTATGCCCTTTCCCGCGCCGCGGGGGGCGTGAAGCGGGCGATTGATCTGGTGATGGAGGGCGAGGTCGATAACGCCTTTGCCGCCATCCGCCCGCCCGGCCACCATGCCGAACAGGAATTGCCTATGGGCTTTTGCTTTTACGGCAACGTGGCGCTTGGCGCGAAATATGCGATCCAGCATCACGGCCTGACCCGCGTCGCCATTGTCGATTTCGACGTGCATCATGGCAATGGCACGCAGGCATTGTTGTGGGACGAACCGCGCGCACTGCTTATCACCTCGCAGCAAATGCCGCTCTGGCCCGATACCGGCGACGTGTCAGAGACCGGCGCGCACAACAACGTGCTGAACGTGCCCCTCGCCCCCGGCACGGGCGGCGCCGCGATGCGAGAGGCTTACGAGTCCACGATTTTCCCTCGGCTTGACGCCTACCGGCCCGAATTGCTTCTGGTCTCGGCCGGGTTCGACTGCCACGCCGCCGACCCGCTGTCCGATCTGGCGTGGGTCGAAGAGGATTACGAGTGGCTCACCCACCGGCTTTGCGATATTGCGGAGCGGTATTGCGGCGGTCGGTTGGTCTCGACACTCGAAGGCGGCTATGATCTGGACGCCCTCGCGGCCTCGACTGCCGCCCATGTGCGCGTTTTGACGGAGAGAAGCGGATGAGCGACCAGAAACCGATCGACGACATGAGCTTCGAAGAAGCAATCCGGGAATTGGAAAGCGTGGTCGGCCAGCTAGACCGGGGCGACGTGGCGCTGGAAGATTCAATCAAGCTTTATGAACGCGGTGCCAAGCTGAAAGCCCGCTGCGAGGCCAAGCTGAAGGAAGCCGAGGAAAAGGTCGCCCAGATCACGCTGGATTCCGAAGGCCAGCCCACCGGGGCGAAACCCGTCGAGGGGCTCTGACGCTTGTTCACGGACGCTTTGAAAACAGCGCAGGACGCGATTGCACGCGCCCTGTCGGACCGCATGGCAAAACTCGGACCCGACCGGGTGGCCGAGGGGATGCGCTACGCCACGGCGGGTGGCAAGCGGCTGCGCGGGTTCCTCGTGCTGGAAACGGCGCGGTTGACCGGCGGCGACGCGACGCCGGCAATGCAGGCGGCCTGCGCCGTGGAATGCCTCCATGCCTATAGCCTCGTCCATGACGACCTGCCTTGCATGGATGACGACGACCTGCGCCGGGGCCTGCCGACCGTTCACAAGACCTGGGACGAGGCGACCGCCGTTCTGGTGGGCGACGCGCTGCAAAGTTTCGCATTTGAACTGCTGGCCGACCCCATCACAGGGGACGCCGACCAGCGCGCCGAATTGGTCCTGACGCTGGCGCGCGCCGCCGGGCCGCAAGGCATGGTTCTGGGCCAAGCGCAGGACATTGCAGCCGAAACCGCCGAGAGGCCCCTGACACTTGCCCAGATCACCGAGTTGCAGGCCAACAAGACCGGCGCTTTGCTGGAATGGCCGGCCCATGCCGGGGCCATCCTTGGCCGAGCCGATTCTGCTCCGCTGCGCCACTACGCCCGCGCGCTTGGCCTTGCCTTTCAGATTGCGGATGACATCTTGGATGTAGAGGGCGATGCTGAAAAGGCGGGCAAGGCGCTGCGAAAGGATGCCGAGGCCGGAAAGGCGACCTTTGTGTCGCTGCTCGGGCTGGACGGGGCCAAAACCCGTGCGTCCGCACTGATTGCCGAGGCGGAACAGGCGCTGTCGCCCTATGGGCCGCAGGCCGAGACCTTGAAGCAGCTCGCTCGTTTCGTTATCTCGCGCGATCAATAGGCGCATCGCGCGCGCCCCGGAGAGCCACATGAGCCATCATCCCGACACGCCCCACCTGGACCGGATCCAGTCCCCGGCCGACCTGCGCGGCCTGTCGGATAGCGAGCTGCGCCGCATCGCCGATGAGCTGCGCACCGAAACCATCGCCGCCGTCAGCCAGACCGGCGGACATTTGGGCGCGGGCCTTGGCGTTGTGGAACTGACCGTTGCGTTGCATGCCGTCTTTGACACCCCGCGCGACAAGCTGGTCTGGGACGTGAGCCATCAGTGCTATCCCCACAAAATCCTGACCGGGCGGCGCGACCGGATGCCGACCCTGCGCAAGAGGGGGGGGATTTCGGGCTTCACCAAGCGCAGCGAGTCGCCCTACGACCCGTTCGGAGCTGCGCATTCGTCGACCTCCATTTCCGCCGCGCTCGGGTTTTCCGTGGCCCGCGATCTGGGCGGCGTGCCCGACACTGGCGCAGGCGACGCGATTGCCGTCATCGGTGACGGGGCGATGTCCGGGGGCATGGCGTTCGAAGCGATGAACAACGCGGGCCATCTGGGCAAACGGCTGTTCGTGATCCTCAACGACAACGAGATGAGCATCGCGCCCCCGACCGGGGCCATGTCCTCCTACCTCTCGCGGCTCTATGCGGGGGCACCGTTCCAGGAATTGAAAGCCGCCGCCAAGGGCGCCGTCTCGCTGCTGCCCGGACCGTTTCAGGAAGGCGCCCGCCGGGCCAAGGAACTGCTCAAGGCCGCAACCGTCGGCGGCACCCTGTTCGAGGAACTGGGCTTTTCCTATGTCGGCCCTATCGACGGGCATGACATGGAGCAACTTCTGGCCGTTCTACGCACCGTCAAGGCGCGGGCCGATGGGCCGATCCTGATCCATACGATCACCAAGAAGGGCAAGGGCTTTCGCCACGCGGAAGGCACGCCAGACAGGGGACACGCCCGCGCGCCGTTTGACGTGGTCACAGGCGAACAGCGCAAGGCGCCGTCGAATGCGCCGAGCTATACCAAGGTCTTCGCAAGAAGCCTGATCAAGGAGGCCGAGGCAGACGACAAGATCGTCGCCGTCACCGCCGCGATGCCCGATGGCACCGGGCTGGACCTGTTCGCAGAACGCTTCCCGAAGCGCACCTTCGACGTCGGGATAGCGGAACAGCACGCCGTCACCTTTTGCGCCGGGATGGCGGCGGGCGGGATGAAGCCTTTTGCCGCGATCTATTCGACCTTCCTGCAACGCGGCTACGATCAGGTTGTGCATGATGTGGCGATCCAACGCCTGCCGGTGCGTTTCGCCATCGACCGGGCCGGGCTGGTCGGGGCCGATGGCGCGACCCATGCCGGGTCGTTCGACGTGGCCTATCTGGCCAACCTGCCGGGGTTCGTGGTGATGGCCGCCGCAGACGAGGCGGAGCTTGTGCACATGGTCGCCACTGCTGCCGCGCATAACGATGGCCCAATCGCCTTCCGCTATCCGCGTGGCGAAGGCGTTGGCGTCGAGATGCCGGAGCGTGGTGTTCCACTGGAAATCGGCAAGGGCCGGATGATCCAAGAGGGCAAGGATGTGGCGATCCTGTCCTTCGGCACCCGCCTGTCCGAAGTGCAAAAGGCCGCCGAGGCGCTGTCGGCCAAGGGCATCACCCCCACCATCGCCGATGCCCGCTTTGCCAAGCCGCTGGACCGTGACATGATCCTGCGCCTTGCGGCGGACCACGACGCGCTGATCACCATCGAAGAAGGTGCGGTGGGCGGCTTCGGCAGCCATGTCGCGCACCTGTTGGCGGAAGAGGGCGTGTTCGACCACGGGCTCAAATTCCGCTCGATGGTGCTGCCCGACATCTTCATTGATCAGGCCAGCCCAAGCGACATGTATGCGGTCGCCGCGATGAATGCGGACGATATCGAGGCCAAGGTGCTGGATGTGCTGGGCGTTGCGTCGATGGGCAAGCGCGCCTGAGGTGACGGGGTGTCGCCGCGCTGACGCGCGCCGATCCGGGGGGCCCTGCCGGGCCGCTGGCCGTTACAAATACCCTTCTGACCGGAACGACAGTTCCCGCGCCTTGCCGATGATCAGGTGATCGTGAATCACGATATTCAACACTTCGGCGGCATCGCGGATGGCATAGGTCATATCGACATCCGCTTGGCTCGGCGTCGGGTCGCCAGAGGGGTGGTTATGCACAAGGATGAGTGCCGAGGCATTCAATTCCAAAGCGCGCTTCACCACCTCTCGCGGATAGACGGGCACGTGATCGACGGTTCCTGACTGCTGTTCCTCATCCGCGATCAGCACGTTCTTGCGGTCGAGGAAGAGAATACGGAACTGTTCGATATCGCGGTGGGCCATCGCCGATTGGCAATAGTCCAACAGCGCATCCCATGACGACAGCACCGGTTTGTTCATCACCCGCGCGCGCGCCATGCGATGGCCGATCGCCTCCATCAGCTTGATCTCGAACACCGCGGCATCGCCCACGCCCTTCACCTCCTTCAGCCGGGCAGGCGGGGCGGCCAGCACATGATTCAGGTCTCCGAAGGTTTTGAGCAACCGCTTGGCCAATGGCTTGGTGTCGCCCCGCCGATTGGCCCGGTAGAGCAGCATTTCCAACAATTCGTAATCGGGCACCGCCGCCGCGCCGCCGTTTGTAAAGCGGTCTCGCAATCGTTGACGGTGGAATCGGCGGTGATCTTCTTCGATCTCGTCCAGCGGCTTTGGCGCCATCTTGGGTTGCGGCCCAAGCACAGAAGGCCTGCCGGGATCGAACTCGAATCCCGGCAAGGGTTGTTCACTTAATCGGGTCGCGGCACGGGTCATACCGCAACTCTCGCGCGAAAGGATTAACAGAGGGTTAGGGCTGGCTGGCGCGATACGTCAGGCTGTTGGCCACGCGGGTCGACATGGATTGCAGCAGCGTTTCGCCATTGGTGACCGGCACCATCGACAAATTGATCGCCGAAATGGCGACATAGCTCTGCGCGCCGACCGGGTTGGGATGGGCGGTCAAGCGCAACAGCATCGGCCCAAGCTCTGCGTCCGTGTAGCGCGCGATCAGGTGCGCGCCCATGTATCCCTCGAACGGATAAGCCTCCAGCGCCAGCATCTCGGCCCCCGCCAGACCTTGGGACACCTGCGGGAAAATCACGTCGCGCAGCACGGCCGAGGCGGTTTCGACCCGTGCGCGCACGGGATCTTGCGCATCGTCTGCCGCCATCGGCAGCGGCGTCGGCACGATCAGGACGCTTTCGAGAAACGCGCGCGGGTCGCCCACGGCGAAGGTGAACTTGGCAAGCCCGTTTCCGCCCGGCTCGCCATCCGCGATCACCTCGACAGGGTCTTGCGCCGGGACCGAGACCGAGAAGGGCACCGGCACCTCGACGTCGTGATCCTCGGCATAGACCTCGTCGAACAGGAAGATCCGGTTGGCATAGGCCCCGTCCAACGCGAACAGGTTGAACGGCGCAGGGTCGCTGTCCTGCGCAAGTGCCGCGCCGGACAGGCCGAACGCAGCCAGAGTGAGTGCCAGAATGAACCGCATGATGCCCCCAAGGTTTACAATCAGGCGCACCCTAGGCGCGCCCAAGGGCAGGGTCAAACGGATGGGGTCAGCCGTAGGTCGGGTGGAATTTTCCCGCCGGGGACAGGGTAAAGATCTCGCACCCGTCCGCCGTAACACCGATGGAATGCTCGAATTGTGCAGACAGGCTCTTGTCGCGGGTCACCGCTGTCCAATCATCGGCCAGAACCTTGGTTTCGGGGCGGCCCAGGTTCACCATCGGTTCGATGGTAAAGAACATGCCCTCCTCCAGCACCGGCCCGGTGCCCGCGCGACCGTAGTGCAGAACGTTGGGCGGCGCGTGAAACACCTGCCCCAGACCGTGACCGCAGAAATCGCGGACAACCGACATGCGGTGGCCTTCCACAAAGCTTTGGATGGCAAAGCCGATGTCGCCAAACGTGTTGCCAGGCTTGACCGCCTCGATCCCCTTGAACAGGGCATCATGGGTGATTTCGATCAATCGCTCAGACTTACGGCCCAGTTTGCCCGCCACATACATCCGGCTTGTGTCCCCGAACCAGCCATCGACGATCACGGTGACGTCGATGTTCAGGATGTCACCATCCTTGAGCGTCTTGGGCCCCGGAATGCCATGACAGACAACATGGTTCACGGAAATGCAGGACGCGTGCTGATAGCCCTTGTAGCCGATCGTGGCCGATGTCGCCCCGGCCTCGGTCACACGGCGTTCGATTTCGGCGTCGATGGCCTCGGTCGTCGTGCCCGGTTCGATCATCGGGATGATGTCATCGAGGATGCGCGCAGCCAGCGCCCCGGCCTTGTGCATCCCTGCAAAATCGCCGTCACTATGAATGCGGATGCCGTCCTTGGTCAGACGGCCGTCGAACTTGTCCAACTCAGTCGCTCCTTGGGCCATATCGGGCTGCAACCTAAGACAGGATCGCCCCAGATGCCAGAGGGCGAGCCGATTTGCCGCCGGGGCCGAGTTGGGCTAGCTGTGGGGCCACGCGCATTCGAACAGGACCAAGACCAAATGAACGCTCTATCTACCTTTTTACAAACCGACATCGGCGGGGGCCGCACCGTTGGCGATCTCCTGACACTGGATTTCCTGACGCAGCTGTTCGGCAGTGTCTTTGCCGCGATCCTCATTCTGATCGCGGCCTTCATCATCGGCGGCTGGCTCAAGCGCAAGATCATCAGAATCGCGCTGGCCAGCGAACAGATGGATGACACGCTGTTCACCTTTCTCGGCAATCTCGTCCGCTACATCGTGCTGATCTTCGCGGCGCTGATTGTGCTCAACACCTTCGGCATCCAGACCACCTCGATGATCGCCGCAATCGGTGCTGCCGGTCTGGCGATTGGCCTGGCATTGCAGGGCACGCTGTCGAACCTTGCCGCCGGGGTAATGATCATCATCTTTCGGCCTATCAAGCTGGGCGATTTCGTCACTATTGCGGGGCAATCCGGCACGGTGAAGGACATCACGCTGAACACGACCGAGCTTGCCAGCCTCGACAACGTGCAGATCATCATCCCGAACGCCAGCGTCTGGGGCAGCGTCATCACCAACTACTCGGTCTATGACACCCGCCGGGCGGAATGGACCTTTGGCGTCTCCTACGGCTCGAACCTCGCCACGGCGGAACAGGTGATCCGCGACGCGATCTTGTCCGACCCCCGTGCCCTGACCGACCCTGAACCGTTCTGCCAGGTGAACAACCTCGGCGACAGCTCGGTCGATTTCCTTGTGCGGGTCTGGTGCAAATCCTCCGACAAGTTTTCCTTCGAGGCGGATATGAAGCGCAAGGTGAAGGAAGGGCTGGACAAGGCCGGGATCGACATCCCGTTCCCCACGCAGACGCTCATTCAAGTCTCGGAATAGGCTCTATTCGGCGCTTTAGAGCCTGATTTCACGACCAAGGGTCACCTCTTCGGGGGTGATCCTGCAATCGAAACACAGCGCCTCTACCCCGGCGATCCGGGCCTGTTCAAAGGCCGCCGCATAGACGGGGTCGATGTCCCCGGCGACGGCGAACCGGTCGCAATCGGTGCGCTGGACGAGGTAGAGCATCACGGCCCGGTGCCCTTCTGAAACCATCGCGGACAGCTCGCCCAGATGCTTCGCGCCGCGCGCCGTCTTGCTGTCTGGAAATTCGGCCAGCCCCGGCTCACGGCTCAGCGTCACCGACTTCACCTCGACATAGGCATCCCGCCGGCCGGGGCCGGACAGCAGGAAGTCGATCCGGCTGTTCTGACCGTATTTCACCTCGGGCCGCACGATCTCATACCCGTCCAGCCCCGCGACCTGCCCCGCCTCCAGCGCCGCGCGCAGCATCCGGTTGGGCACCGATGTATCGACGCCGGTGAAATGCCCTTCTCCATGGTCCACCAGCCGCCAGCCGAATTTCAGCTTCTTTTTCGGGTCGTCATTAGGCTCCAGCCAGACGCGCATCCCCGGTTCGGCCAGCCCCAACATGCTGCCGGGATTGGCACAGTGGGCGGTGATCTCGCCGCCGCTTTCCAGGTCGCAATCCGCGAGGAAACGCTTGTAGCGACGGATCAGCCGAGCGGGGACAAGGGGGGTTTGAAAGCGCATGGCCCGGGCCTATACCTGAGGCCAGACTGAGGCAAGGACGAGCGAGAATGACAAACCCAAGCGCCGCCATGCTGGTGATCGGAGACGAAATCCTCTCTGGTCGCACGCGCGATTCCAACATGAACCACCTCGCCAAGCAACTGACCGCCCATGGCATCGACCTGCGCGAGGCGCGGATGATCCCCGATGAGCGGGACGTCATCATTTCGACGGTGCAAACGCTGAGCGCGGCCTACGATCACCTGTTCACATCGGGCGGCATTGGCCCCACCCATGACGACATCACCGCCGAGGCCGTGGCCGCTGCTTTCGACACGCCCATCGGCGTGCGCGACGATGCCCGCGCGATCCTTCAGGCCCATTATGACCGTTCGGGGCGCGAGATGAACGAGGCCCGCCTGCGCATGGCCCGCATCCCCGACGGCGCGATCCTGATCGACAACCCCGTTTCCGCCGCGCCCGGTTTCACGCTGCAAAATGTCCATGTCATGGCCGGGGTGCCCTCGGTCTTCGAGGCGATGGTCGCCTCGATCGTGCCGACACTGGCCGGTGGCGCGCCGGTCATGTCCCAAACCCTCTGCATTCAGCGCGGCGAGGGCGACATCGCGGGGCCGCTGAGCAATCTGGCCGAAGACTACCCGGACCTGTCCATCGGCTCTTATCCCTTTATCCGCGACGGGGCGTATGGGTCCAACATCGTGGTGCGGGGCACGGATGGGGCCCGGATCGACGCGGTGATCACGGCCCTCGCCGCGCTCTTCCCGGGGTCCGAATGACCGTCTCGGCTCAGGCGCTTTTCGATACCGTCGAGGCCACCTGGCCCGCCGCTGAAACCCGGCGGATTGGCCCATGGCTGGTGCGGGATGGCAAGGGCGGCGGCAAGCGTGTGTCTGCCGTCACTCCCCTGCCCGGCTGGACCCCCACGGACATACCGCAGGCCGAGGCCGCTTGCCGCGATCTGGGACAAGACCTGCTGTTCCAACTACGCCCCGAGGAGACCGCGCTTGACTCTGCCCTTGCGGCGCGCGGCTATGAGGTGGTCGACCCGGTCGACCTGCTCGCCTGCCCGGTCGAGGCGCTGACCGCCGATCTGCATCGGCTGGCCGCCATCCCCTGCTGGCCGCCGCTGGCCGTGCAGACGGAAATCTGGGCCACGGGCGGCATCGGCCCCGCGCGTCTTGCCGTGATGCAACGTGCCCAAGGCCCGAAAACAGCCCTGCTCGGTCGCCATGACGACCACGCAGCCGCGACCGCGTTTGTCGCCATTCATGATGGCACCGCCATGCTGCACGGGTTGGAGGTCGCCTCGACAGCCCGGCGTCAGGGCATCGGGCGGGTGATGATGCAGGGCGCGGCCAACTGGGCGGCCCGCCACGGTGCGCGGGATCTTGCCGTTTTGGTTGTCAAAGCAAACAAACCCGCCCAAAGTCTCTACCGAGCTCTGGGAATGACCCCGGTGACTGACTATTTTTATCGCATCAAGAAGGGCTGAGACTTGGCTAAACCGAACCCGAAGAGCACCGCACTCGACCTGCCGCCGATGGACCCGCTGCCAGAGGCGACGCAGAAATATTTTGACATTTGTGACGACAAGCTGGGGCTGATCCCCAACGTGCTGGCCGCCTACGCGTTCGACGCGGACAAGCTCAACGCCTTTACGGCGATGTATAATGACCTGATGCTGGGCGACAGCACCCTGACCAAGCTGGAACGCGAGATGATCGCCGTGGTGGTGTCGGCGGTGAACCGGTGCTTCTACTGCCTCACCGCCCATGGTCAGGCCGTGCGGGCGCTGTCGGGCGACCCGATCCTTGGCGAAATGCTGGTGATGAACTACCGCGTCGCCGATCTGGAGCCCAAGCAACGCGCCATGCTGGATTTCGCGGTCAAGATGACCGAGGCGAGCTACAAGATCGAAGAGGCCGATCGTCAGGAATTGCGCGACGTGGGCTTCTCGGACAAGGATATCTGGGACATCGCCTCGGTCGCGTCCTTTTTCAACATGACCAACCGCCATGCCTCGGCCGTCGATATGCGGCCCAATGACGAGTACCACGGCCAGAACCGGTGATCCGCGCGGCGCTCATATCCCTTTCTCTGCTGGCCGCCCTGCCCGCGCAGGCGCTGCAACTCGACATGCCCGGCGTGGCCGAGCTGTCGCATGAGGAAGATGAGAGCGCCACGAATTACAGCCTGCCGGTCTCGCCATGGGTAGATGGCGGGGCCGAGATGCAGACAGTTCAGGGCGCGCTCAGCCGTTCGGTCTGGCAGATCGCCGACTATGGCGGCAACAGCGCGCAGTTGATGGCCCATCTGCGCAGC
This sequence comes from Nioella nitratireducens, assembly GCF_001879715.1. GTDB lineage: Bacteria > Pseudomonadota > Alphaproteobacteria > Rhodobacterales > Rhodobacteraceae > Nioella > Nioella nitratireducens. The sequence continues at coordinate 23,587 of NZ_MNBW01000008.1, forward strand.
CAGTTGGAGGAACAGGGCTACCAGCCCGTCTTTGCCTGTGACGCCACGCTCTGCGGCGGCTTCGATTTCCGCTTTGCCATGGATGTAACGCCGGAACCGACGATGCATGTGGACCTTGGCGACTTCGCCTATCTGGTGGCACGACTGCCGAGCGACGAGGGCGATGAATATATCGGTCTTCTGACCTCTCGCGGCGGCAATCGTGGGTATGTCCACATGGTCCGCATCAGCCCGGCCAGCATGGAACCGGTGGATGTGGCCGTGTCCACCCGCTCGCCCAACGGTGCCGAAATTCAGGATTTGCGCGAAAGCCTTGCGCTTGATGGCCGCGCGACCTTGGGCGATCTCAGCTTTGCCACCGGGTCGGCGACCCTGTCGCTTGGCGAGTATCCGTCACTGGTCGATCTGGCGGGCTATCTGGCCGACAACCCCGATACACGGGTGGTTCTGGTTGGCCACACCGATGCCGAAGGGTCGCTGGACGGCAATATCGCCCTCAGCCGTGCTCGGGCCGAAGCGGTGCGACGCTACATGATCGAGACGCTTGGCGCGGATGGTGCGCAACTGGCAGCGGAAGGCGTGGGTTATCTCGCCCCACGCGCCAACAACAGCAGCGACGAGGGCCGGCAACAAAACAGGCGGGTCGAGGTGGTGATCACCTCAACCCGCTAAGGTGCCCCCGCCCGGACAAGGCAGGGGGGTGGCATGGATATTGAAACGTTGGGAAGGGGTCGGCCTTACCAGTCCTGCGGGCCGACATCCTTGAACTGCTCGACGAGAAAGTCGATGAAAGCGCGCACCTTGGGTTGCGTGTAGCGGCCCGGCGGATAGACCGCGTAAATGCCCTGCACCTCTTCCGGCAGATCTGGAATGGCGTCTTCCAGAAGGCCCTGCCGCATCGGTTCGGCATACAGGAAGCTCGGCAGGTAGGCGATCCCCAGCCCGCCGATGGCGGCGTTGAGCAGCGATTGCCCGTCATTCACCGTCAGCGACCCCGCCGTGCGCACCTGACGCTTTTCGCCAGAGGGGGCCGTGATTTTCCAAACGTTCCCCGCCGCCTGGTTGGAATAGTGCAGCAGCTTGTGGTCGTTCAGATCGTCGATCCGCTCGGGTCGGCCAAATTGCTGGAAATAGCTCGGGCTGGCGATCATCCGCTTGGTGGTTTCCGTCAGCTTGCGGGCCCGCAATGTGCTGTCTTCCAGCTCACCCACCCGGATTGCCATGTCGAAGCCTTCGGAAATCAGCTCTACATAGCGATTGTTAAGCACCATGTTCACGGTGATATCGGGATAGGCATGCAGGAATTCGCCCAAGATTGGCGAGAGGTGATTGACCCCGAAATCGGTGGCCACCGACACTCGCAACATGCCCGAAGGCGCGGATTGCATCGCCGTCACCAGCGCGTCTGCCTCTCCGGCATCGTTCAAGACACGTCGGGCGCGGTCGTAATAGGCCAAACCGATCTCGGTCGGGCTGACCCGCCGCGTCGTGCGGTTCAACAGCCGCGCACCAAGGCGGGTCTCAAGGCTCGACACATGCTTTGACACTGCCGATTTGGAAATGCCCATTTTCTTGGCCGCGTCCGTGAATCCCCCCTGATCCACCACGGTGGCGAAGGCTTCCATTTCCGTCAAACGGTCCATTGGGTCACCTGTATGCTTATACTCATCTCCCCAACGGTATCGTTTCCAAATGCGGCGCGATTGGGGAACGCAACAGGCCAAAGCCGGGTAATACAGCGGATCGTTAAGGGCAGGGAAACAGATGACGCGCCACATTGTCATGCAGTTGTGGACAATGTGGCGATAGCAAAGGTTTTGTTGTCGGCAGGCTTATGAAAGGCGCGGGGTGGGCCATACTCCCTGCGCAGGGATCGCCACCATTCGGCGCCGGTCCCCAACGTGTCAGAGCGCCGCCGCCAGCCGCACCCCCTGGTTGATCGCGCGCTTGGCGTCCAGTTCGGCAGCCACATCCGCGCCGCCGATGACATGCACCGACATACCCGCCGCCTCCAGCGCGTCGCCGAGGCTGCGGTTCGGCACCTGTCCGGCACACAGAACGATTGTATCCGCCTCGATCAATGTCGGGTTTTCCCGCGCCTCGCCAAAGCTCACATGCAGCCCCTTGTCGTCGATCCGCTCGTAGGTCACGCCGCCGATCATCTCGACATCCTTCATCCGCAGCGCCGCGCGGTGAATCCAGCCCGTGGTCTTGCCAAGCCGCTTGCCCACGCGTTCCGCCTTGCGTTGCAACAGCACCACCTTGCGCGCGGGGGCGTCGGGTTGCGGCCCATCGGGCGACAGACCGGCCCGCGCTTGCGCCGGGTCTGCAACGCCCCACTCACGCATCCAGTCGGGCAGGCTTTCGGTCGGGCTGTCCTCTGTCACCAGATACTCGGCCACGTCAAAGCCGATCCCGCCTGCACCGATGATGGCCACGCGATCCCCCACCGGGGCCGCGCCCGACAGGACGTCGACATAGCTCAGCACGTTCGGCCCGTCCTGTCCGTCGATCCGCGGATCGCGCGGCGACACGCCGGTGGCCACGATCACCTCATCGAATGCCGTCAGGTCTTCTGGCCCGACCGTCCGGCCAAGATGCACCGTCACGCCGGTTTCGCGCAGCATGGTGCGGAACCAATCGACCAGCCCGTCGAACTCTTCCTTGCCCGGCACCTTTCGAGCCATGTTCAACTGCCCGCCGATATCGCCCGCCGCGTCGAAAAGGCTGACGTCATGCCCCCGTTCCGCAGCCGTGATCGCGGTCGACAGGCCCGCCGGGCCCGCCCCCACCACGGCAATGCGTTTCGGCGTATCGGTTGGCGTAACCACCAGCTCTGTCTCGTGGCAGGCGCGCGGATTGACGAGGCACGAGGTCAGCTTGCCGCCGAAAGTATGATCCAGACAGGCCTGGTTGCAGGCGATACAGGGCGCAATTTCCTCGGCCCGGCCCTCGGCTGCCTTCTGCACGAAGGCCGCGTCGGCCAGGAACGGGCGCGCCATCGACACCATGTCGGCGCAGCCCGTGGCCAGCACGTCCTCGGCGACCTCGGGCGTGTTGATCCGGTTCGAGGTGATGACCGGTATCCCCACTTTGCCCATCAGCTTCTTGGTGACCCACGCGAAGGCCGCGCGTGGCACACTGGTGGCGATCGTGGGAATGCGCGCCTCGTGCCAACCGATGCCGGTGTTGATGATCGTGGCACCCGCCTTTTCAACTTCCTGCGCCAGATGAATCACCTCGTCCGTGGTCGAGCCATCGGGAACGAGGTCGATCATCGACAACCGGTAGATCAGGATGAACTCCGGCCCAACGGCCTCTCGCACGCGGGCCACCACCGCCAGCGGCAGGCGAATGCGGTTTTCATAGCTGCCGCCCCACCGGTCGGTCCGCTTGTTGGTATGTTTGACGATGAACTGGTTGAGGAAATAGCCCTCTGATCCCATCACCTCGACGCCATCATACCCCGCCTCTTGGGCGCGCACGGCCGCGGTGACGATATCGGCAATCTGCTTCTCGATCCCGTCCTCGTCCAGCTCTTTCGGCGGGAAGGGCGAGATCGGCGATTTGATGGGCGAGGCCGACACACAATCCGGCCCATAGGCATAGCGCCCCGCATGCAGGATCTGCATGGCGATCTTGCCGCCCGCATCGTGCACCGCATCCGTCACCACCCGGTGATTGGCAATGTCCTGTTCCGTATAAAGCCCCGCCGCACCGGGAAAGACGCCACCTTCGTTGTTCGGGGCCATCCCCCCCGTCACGATCAGCGCCGCACCGCCACGCGCCCGTTCGGCATAGAACGCGGCCACGCGCGGCCAGTCCTTGGTTTCTTCCAGCCCGGTATGCATGGACCCCATCAGCACCCGGTTCTTCAGTGTCGTGAAGCCCAGGTCCAGCGGGGCCAGCATATGTGGGTAATGTTCCTGAATCATGCTTGGCGACCTCCCGGCCAGAAAAATGGCGAAGGGCGCAGACCCTGTCACCTGCTACGCCGCGTCATGCGCGAGCCTGCCGAAACGTCAGTCAGTTCCGGTTTCCGTGCAATGACGGCGAAAGGCACGTTTGAGCAGTTCCAGCTCTTCCCGCAAAAACTCCACTTCGGCCCGAATGTCTTCCTCCAGCGGCTCGCCGGTCAGGAATGTCACCCGATCCAACACGTTGCCACTGGCCGCGCTGCGAAATCGGACTGTCTGCACCCCGTCCGACAGCACCGAAACCGGCAGCTCGAAAGACGCAAGGAAATGGCCCGGATGCCCGTCCATCTCGACCAGATCGAGCGTGCCGATCACCTTGTCCACATGCACCGCCTCTACCACCGGCGGCTTGCCCAAGGCGTTCAACAGCCCCTCGTAGCGGCCCGCGGCGAGGCGTGTCTTGCGCAGGGTGGTGTCCGGCATCTGGCTGGTCTCCTTACAGGTCAGCGCGCGGCGCGCGGGTCAAGGTCAGGTCGGAAAGCTCGACCCGGTTCATCGCCGGGTTGTCGAATATCACGTCGATCCACACCTTTTCGACCCGCTTTTCGTTGATGTTGGAATAGGCCAGATCGAACTCGGCCAGCCCGTCCCCATCCCGAATCTCGACCTGCCGCACCATCTGTTCGGTGTTCGGCCCATGCTGCACGTTCAACCGCGCATAAAGCTCGATCGGGTTTTCCCGTTTGATCCGGCACCGCACGCTGTAAAAGTGGTTCCGGGTCAGGCCGGAAATCCCCTCGGGCGGCAAGGACAGCACCAGCGACAGAAACGACCCGTCAAAGCGCAAGACGTCCAGCGCCACGGCATAGGGCGCGGCACTGTCCCATCCGCCACGGGTCTGGCGCAAGGTAATCTCGGATTGGGCGCAGTCGTGAAACAACGTCACGTGGTCCGACAGGTGATAAGGCGAGGCCAGTTCCACGATCCCGCGCGGGTCGCGGCGGTCGATCCATGGCGACGGTCGCCACGCCCAATCACATTGATCGGGGCGCACGATTCCGGCAGCAGGGTCGACGGTATGGGCATTTTCGGCAGCGGCGGAAAACCGGTCAAGCTTGCGCCGCAGCCGCCGCGCCGTGCGATCCAGTTGCTCAAGCTCGCTCGCCGGCAGGCGCTCCGCCCGATCGGCCAGCGCTTGCCAGCGCTGAACGGATCCTTGCAACAACCTCTTTTCAAGAAAACCGCTCATGGCCGTAGGCCACCCCCTGAATACACATGCCGCCGGGCTTATCCGCCGGTCGTTAATTTCCCATTATTCTCCGAAACAGGCCGATATTCCAGAGGGCTCCGCCCGTGGCGGGCGCCGCGGCGGGCGCGGGCGCGGGTCTGGGGCTGGTCGGGGCCGGTCTCGGCTGCGCCGCCGCGACCGGGGGCGCGCCCCCCACGCCATCATTGGCCGCCAGAACCGCATCGGTAAAGGACCGCAAGGTACCAAGGCTGGTCTCGGCGTCGATCGGGCTTTCCTCGGTCCCCAGCACAGTCAGGGTTGCGATGCGGTCGCCCACGTCCAGGTAAGACCGCCAGTAATCATGCGACACGCCCTGCAAGTCGCTGGTGCTGCTGTCGCGGGCACGCAGGAAATACACTTCACCCTGATGAAAACTGTCCAGCAATTCAACCGTGTCAGCCTCGCCCGACCGGCTCAGCAATTGCCGCCCCTCGTCTGAAGAAAAAAAGGCATCCAGTTCAGGGATTGCATCGCGCAGGCTTTGCTCCGGGTCCGCTTCGGAAATCGACGCCGTCAGGACCGCCCGGACCGAGGGCTGCCCGGCACTGCGCCGGTTCGAGATCACCGCGCAATTGCCCAGCAATACAAACGCCGAATCCTCGCTTTCGCGGGTCGAACCGGGGTCGATACAAAATCCGTCCGGTCCGGCCACGATCACCCGGTCCGACGTCACAGCCATCTCGCGCACCGGCGGTGATCCAACGGGGCCAAACCCGCCACATCCCGCCAGCAACAGAACAAGGGCCAGACCGGGCCTAGAGGTCCATATACGCATGTCGTTCCTCTTTTCCGCCGGGATGGGTCACGGCGCCAAACTTTGCCGACCCCACGAGCCGGGCGTATTTCCACAATGCGCCAGAGCCATAAATCGTCTCGCGCGGTCCCGGCCATGCGTCTTTCCGCGCGGCCAGATCCTCGTCGCCCAGCGCCACCGACAATTCGCCCTTGATCGCGTCGATGGTGATCATGTCGCCGTCCTGCAACAGGGCAATCGGCCCGCCATGGGCCGCCTCTGGCCCGACGTGACCAACGCAGAACCCGCGCGTTGCACCGGAAAACCGGCCATCGGTGATCAGGGCAACCTTCTTGCCCATGCCCTGACCGCTCAGCGCCGCCGTGGTGGCCAGCATCTCACGCATCCCCGGCCCGCCTGCGGGGCCTTCGTTGCGGATGACGAGCACGTCGCCTTCCTTGTAGGATCGTGCCTTGACCGCCGCAAAGGCATCTTCTTCGCACTCGAACACGCGGGCCGGACCGGTAAAGACCTGATCCTCGGCACTCATACCGGCCACTTTCACGATGGCCCCATCGGGCGCGATGTTGCCCATCAGCCCAACGACACCGCCGGTTGCGGTCAACGGCGTTTCAATCGGGTGAATCACCTTGCCATCGGCCTGGCGCTCGATCCGGTCCAGCTCTTCGCCCAAGGACCGGCCGCTTGCCGTCATGCAATCCTCATGGATCAGCCCTGCCTTGCGCAGCTCCTTCATGACCACCGGCACGCCGCCGACCTCGTACAGATCCTTGGCCACGTATTCGCCGCCCGGCTTGAGGTTCACGAAATAGGGCGTGTCGTGGAAAATCTCGCACACATCCTGAAGGTTGAAATCAATCCCCGCCTCATGCGCAATCGCAGGCAGGTGCAAACCGGCATTGGTGCTGCCGCCGGTGCAGGCCACGACCCGCGCGGCGTTCTGCAAGGATTTCAACGTCACGATATCCCGCGCGCGGATGTTCTTTTCCAACAGGGTCATCACCGCATCGCCAGAGGCCGTGCCATAAGCATCCCGGCTTTCATAAGGCGCAGGCGCGCCCGAGGAATTCATCAAGGCAAGCCCGATGGCTTCGGACACACAGGCCATCGTGTTGGCGGTAAACTGCCCGCCGCAGGCCCCGGCACTGGGGCAGGCCACCTTTTCCAGCGCGCGCAATTCCTCGTCCGAATTGGCCCCCGCCTGATGGCGGCCCACGGCCTCGAACACATCCTGCACCGTGACGTCCTTGCCCTTGAACCGCCCCGGCAGGATCGACCCACCATAGATGAACACCGACGGCACGTTCAGTCGCACCATTGCCATCATCATCCCCGGCAAGCTCTTGTCACAGCCCGCAAGCCCCACAAGGGCGTCATAGCAATGTCCGCGCATGGTCAACTCCACCGTGTCGGTGATCGCATCGCGGCTGGCCAGCGACGCGCGCATCCCCTCGTGCCCCATGGCGATGCCGTCGGTCACGGTGATGGTGGTAAACTCGCGCGGAGTGCCGCCAGCGTGTTTCACCCCCATCTTCACCGACTGCGCCTGCCGCGACAGCGCGATGTTGCAGGGCGCGGCCTCGTTCCAGCAGGTGGCGACCCCGACGAAGGGCTGCGCGACCTCTTCCTCGCTCAGCCCCATGGCATAGAGAAACGACCGGTGCGGCGCCTTGGCGGGGCCAACTGTGGTGTGCCGACTGGGAAGGCTCGACTTGTCGATCGGGTGTTTCGGCATGGTCAAATCCCTCTGTTCGGTGTCGTTTCCAACAGGAATAGAGACCGCGACTCCACCGCACAAGCGTGATTGCCGCAGACCGCCCGCCGGGTTAGGATGAAAAGAAAAAGCAGGCAGACCCGAGCAATGATCTATCCCGCGCATGACGCCTATGTCGCGCCCGCGCGCGCGCATCCGCAAATCTGGCGGCTCGTTCTGGGCTTTCTTCTGGCGTGCGCGATATCCACGCTCTGGGTGATCGGCCTCTTCGTGCTCGTCTACCTCGTCGCCGGGATCGAGGGCGGCCCGGCCTGGATCAATCGCATGACCATGGCCGACACGCCCACCTCGGCGCTGCTGGTGATCGGCACGCTGTGGGGCCTCGCGCTAGGCGCCATGGCCGCCACCCGCGCCCTGCACCGCCGCAGCGTCTGGACACTTTTCGGCCGTCTGCGCCGGTTGCGCCGGGGCTTTTTCATCGCGGCCCTCGCCTGTGGCGTGGCTCTCGCCCTTTCGTCACTGATCCCGTTCGGCTACACCCCCGTCGCCAATCTCGGCCTCGGCTTGTGGCTCAACTTCCTGCCGCTGGCCCTCGTGGTGATCCTCGGGCAGACGCTGGCGGAAGAACTGTTCTTCCGCGGCTACCTGCAACAACAACTCGCCGCCCGATTCCATTCGCCGCTGGTCTGGATGCTGGTGCCCTCGGCCCTTTTCGGTCTGGCCCATTTCGACCCGTCCAACGGCCCGCTTCTGTCATGGCTCACCGTCGCGGCCACGGGCCTTTTCGGTCTCTGCGCCGCAGACCTGACCGCGCGCACCGGTTCCATCGGTGCCGCCTGGGGCTTTCACTTCGCCAACAACGTCGCCGCGATCCTTGTCGTCGCGCTCAGCGGCTCGCTCTCGGGTCTCGCGCTCTACACCACGCCGTTCGGCCCGGCCGAGGCGGGTATCCTCGCCCCGTTGCTGGCCCGCGACATGGCCACCACCGTGGTGATCTGGGGCGTGATCCGCTTTATCCTGTCCAGAAACGCCCGCTAAGCCACGCCGCAATTGCATTTCCCGGCCATGCGTCATATCTCGCACAGCGAGGACAGACAGCATCGGATCACGCATGAACTGGATCACCAATTACGTCCGCCCGAGGATCAACTCGCTCTTCTCGCGCCGCGAGGTGCCCGAGAATCTGTGGTCGAAATGCCCCGAATGCGGAACGATGCTGTTCCATAGGGAATTGACCAACAACCTCAATGTCTGTCCCAGCTGCGACCACCACATGGCGCTGACCCCGCGCGACCGGTTCACCGCGCTTTTCGACCAAGGCGTGTTCTCCGAGGTGCAGGTGCCAGTGCCGGTGCCCGACCCGCTGCATTTCCGCGATCAAAAGAAATACCCCGACCGCCTGCGCGCAGCGCAGCGCGCCACCGGCGAGCCCGAGGCCATGCTGGTCGCCGAGGGCGAGATCGGTCGCACCCGCATTGTCGCAGCCGCGCAGGACTTTTCCTTCATGGCCGGATCAATGTCGATGTATGTCGGCAATGCCATCCTCGCAGCCGCCGAGCGCGCTGTGGAACGCAAACTGCCGCTGGTGCTGTTCTCGGCCGCGGGCGGTGCCCGGATGCAAGAGGGCATTCTCGGCCTGATGCAGATGCCGCGCACGACAATCGCCGTGCAGATGCTCAAGGAAGCGGGCCTGCCCTACATCGTCGTCCTGACTCACCCGACCACGGGGGGCGTCACCGCCTCTTACGCGATGTTGGGCGATGTCCAGATCGCCGAGCCCAATGCCCTGATCGGCTTTGCCGGGGCCCGCGTGATCGAACAGACCATCCGCGAAACCCTGCCCGAAGGCTTCCAGCGCTCTGAATACCTGTTGGATCACGGCATGTTGGACCGCGTGACACATCGCAAGGACATGAAGGACGAACTCGTCACCATCCTGCGCATGATGCTGGGCGAACCGCCCGCCGTGCGCGGTGACCTGCCGCCGCCCGAACCCGTCGATGACCCCGCTCCGGCCCAAGACGTGACGCCCCCGGCGTCCCAGGATGAGGCGACAGACAAGGATGGCTGAGGCCCGGTCCGACATCCTCCTTGACCGGATGATGTCGCTGCACCCGAAAATCATCGACCTCACCTTGGACAGGATGCACCGGCTTCTGGCAGCGCTTGACCGCCCCGAGGCCAAATTGCCCCCGGTGATACATATCGCGGGCACCAACGGCAAGGGCTCCACCCTCGCCATGCTGCGCGCGGGGATCGAGGGCGCCGGGCAATCGGCCCATGTCTACACCTCGCCCCATCTGGCGCGCTTTCACGAGCGTATCCGGCTGTCGGGCGCCTTGATCGACGAAGACCTGCTGAGTGATATCCTCGACGAATGCCTTGCGGCCAACGGCCCCGATTCGATCACCTATTTCGAAATCACCACCGCTGCAGCCCTGCTGGCATTCACCCGCGCGCCCGCCGACTGGACCCTGCTGGAAACCGGCCTTGGCGGGCGGCTTGACGCGACCAACGTGGTCGACCAGCCGCGCCTGACGATCCTCACGCCCATCGACCTCGACCATCAGCAATACCTGGGCGAGACCCTCGCCGAGATCGCCACCGAGAAAGCCGGGATCATCAAGCGCGGCGTGCCCTGCGTGGTCGGCCCGCAACAGGATGAGGCGCTGGAGGTGATCGAGGCCCGCGCAGAGCGCCTTGGTGCGCCTCTTTTGGCCTTTGGCCAGCATTGGCATGTCTGGGAAGAACGCGGCCGCCTGATCTTTCAGGACGAAACCGGCCTCATCGACCTGCCGCTGCCCAACCTCGTGGGCGGGCACCAGATCGTCAACGCGGGCGCGACGCTTGCCGCGCTGCGCCATCTTGGCTCCGATGAAACAGCCTGCGAGGCCGCCGTCACTCAGGCAGAGTGGCCCGCCCGGATGCAGCGGCTCAAGGCCGGCCCGCTGGTCGAGATCGCACAGGCCGCGGGCAGCGACCTGTGGCTTGACGGCGGCCATAACCCCGCCGCCGCCCTCGCCATCGTCGAATCGCTCTCGCGCCTGCCGGAAAAACCCACGCACCTGATCTGCGGGATGCTCAACACCAAGGACGTGGGCGGCTTCATGCGCCCCCTCGCCGGTGTGGCCGACAGCCTGCACGGCGTGTCGATCCCCGGTCAGGCGGCCACGCTCTCGGGGGCAGAGACCGTGGCCAAGGCCCGAGCCTCCGGCCTGACCGCCGAGACCGCCGATGACCTGGAAAGCGCCCTCCGGGCGATCCTGTCGCAACATCCCGGCGCGCGCGTCCTGATCTGCGGCTCGCTCTACCTCGCCGGAATCGTCCTTCAGCAAAACGGCTGATGTGCCCTTGAACGGGGTGGCGCCCTTACCTGGCGCCCCCGCCGAAACCCGCGTTTTCGGTGTACGCATGGTGTACGGGGGGTGCACAGGGGGTGTACGGGGGGCGACCGCCCATTTTCAGTATCCTGTCATCTCCAGATACCCGCGCCCCGTGTGGCTGCCCGCAATGGAAATCGGCCCTTCCCAATAGGGAAAGCTGACCCCCATCCACGCCTGCGGATTGAGCGCCTCGACAGTCACGTCAACGCCCCTCACCGGCAGTGCGACCCGCCATTCGGTCGGCACCTCTCGTCCCTCTATTTCCACGTGATTCAAGGGGGTTAGCTGCAAAGCCCCGTCCCCGTAAGGCGTCGGTGTGCCGTCCGGTGCGATCCACGTGGCCGAAGTGAACAGCGCCGCCCCGCGCAGCCCGAACCCCATCAACCGCGCGCCCGTGTCAAAGCTGAGCGAGAACCAATCCCACCCGCTCTGATCCTCGGCCAAGGGCTGTGACGACCATTCCCGATCCAACCAGCCCTGCCCTGTCACCGCCACCGGCCCATCCGGCAAAGTCACCACACCGCTAACCTCATAAAAAGGCTGCGAAAAATAGTGGCTTGCCTGCCCGCCCGGTGACTTCACGGAATAGCCCCGGTCGCCCTGCAACACGATGGGCCCGGTCGCGTGCAGCGCCAGGTCATAGGCAAAATCAGCCCCCCGCGCCCGCACCGTCATATCTTCGAGTCCCGCACCCGTTGCGAGCATCTGCCAATCGTCGATAAAGGTTTCAAAAGGCGTGGAAATTACCCCCGCCTGCCCAATCCCCCCGCGCGCCAGACGCTCCGCCACGTGGTGCTCTTCGGCACTCGTTACAGCGGCATGACCCATCCAGACTTGCGGGCTCTGCCACCCCTCTCCCTCACCGGGCCGCATGGCGCTGCGAAACAAGGTCCATTGCACCCCGTATTGCGCCCCGTCGTCGCCCTCTAGCGTCGCGGTCAGATACCACCATTCAATGCGAAAATCCGGGTGCGCACCGTGGTCTTGCGGGAAGCTGATGACATGCTGCGGGTCAGGCATGGCAAAGCCCTCGGCCTCGGTTCCAAGGCCCGAAAACCCCTGTGTCAGAGCCTGATTTGCCCAGAAGATCGCCAGCAGCAGCACCCTAACGTTCATTGGAAAACACCTTCAGCAAATGCGCGGGCGGCATCCGCAAAAGCCCGAGCGCGGGATAGGCCGCCGCCAGCGCCGAAGACAGAACGGCCAGCCCCAGCAACCGCACCCAATCCAGAGGAAACAGCATCATCGGCAACCGCCAGCCAAAGGCCACCACGTTCACCACCGCCAGCAGCACCCACGCCAGCGCCAGCCCCACGGGCAAGGCCACCGCCCAGGTGATCAACACCAACCCAAGGCTGCGCCCCAGTTCGATCCACGCCAACCGCGCCCGTGTCTGCCCAAGCGCCCAAAGCGGTGCGACCTGCGGCAGGCGCATGGTTGCCAAGGTCATCAGGCTCGCCAGCAGTGCAAACCCGGCGACGGCCAAGGTCAGCACGTTCAGCGCGCCGGTGACGCGAAAGGTTTGGTCGAACACATCAATCGACGCCTGTTTGACCCGCTCTTGGTCCACAACGGCCCCATCCGGCAGGTCGAAGCGGTCCTGCAAGGTCGCGATCACCGCGCCACGCCGCTCCGGGTCGATCCGTATCGCGGTGCGCTGCTCTTGCACGTCATCGAACCGATCCCGCAAAAGGGACAGGGCGATCATCGCCTGTCCGGTGGGGTTCCCGTAGTCCGAGTAGACACCGCCAACCGGCAGGGTCAGACCATTCGTCAAGCGCACGGGATCACCCGGCGACAGCCCCTCGCGCAAGGAAAGCTGTTCGTTGATCAGGGCAACCTGTCCGGCTGCCAATGCATCCCAAACATGCGGAACAGAGACTATCATGGGCCAATACTCTCGATAGGTGGCATGATCCGCCACCCCGTAAACACGGCCCGGTGCGCCAGCAATCCGCGACTCGGCGTAGGCGATTGGCAAGGTCGCATCGACCATCGGGGCCAGCATGGCCCGGATCTCCTCGGCCTGCCCGTTGCTGGCGGCGGTGACGTAAAGCTCTGACACCAGCCGCTGGTTGAGCCAACCGAGGAACGTCTGCCGGAACGATCCCACCATCGTGGACACCCCGACATTGGCCGACAGGGCCAGCAGCAGCGCCATAAGCGCCAGCGACAGACCGGGCAATTGTTGGCGCGTATCGGCCAAAATCCACTCTGGCAACGCGCCCCGCACCATCCGCGACAGCCCCGCAAGGATCAAGGACACCACAGGCGGCAACATCAGCGCCGCGCCAAGCAACAGCGCCCCAAGGCAGAGAAACCCAGCGATCAGGCTGCCCCCGGTGGCCCCTGCGACACCGCTTGTTCCGAACAAGGCAAGCGCTCCGGCGACCTGCCAACGCCGCCCCTTGGCGGATGCCATGGCCCAGGCCCGAGGCTGCGCGGGTGCGAGCAGGGGCATTCGCGCCACTTTCCACACGGCCTGCGCCGCTGACAGCCATGCCCCCAACATCGCGATCAGCAGGCCGACCCCGGCCCAAAGTGGCCGGAACGCCAGTGACCCGCCAATATCCGCACCGTATAGGCTGCGCAGCGTGCCCGCCACGTCGGGCAGCAGCGCCGCCGCCACGAAATATCCCAGAAAAACGCCCACCGAACCGGCGATCAGGGCGATACCCGTAACCTCGACCATCAGGGCCCCGACCAGGCGGCCAAGCGGCAGGCCAAGGGCGCGTAGGGTGCGAAAGACCGGGCGGCGCTGCTCAAAGGCCAGCCCGATGGTGGAATGCACGATGAACAGCCCCACGGCAAAGGACAGGAAGCCGAAAGCCGTCAGGTTTAGGTGAAAGCTCTGCGTCAGACGCGAGAGGTCGCGGTCCTCACTTGGTTGCTGTCGGGTCAGGGACGTGACCTCGGCCAGCGCGGGCAGGCCGGCGGGTTGATCGGGCAGGATCGTCAGGAAGGAAGGGTCTTGCTGATCCAAAAGCCGCGCGGCCACCGACAGATCGGTGAGGATGAGGCCCGGCGCGATCCCCTCAACCGGCACGAAATTCGGCATTTCCCGTTGGTCAGAGACGATATTCACCCCCGGCGTGACGAAGGCCTGCCCCGGCCCTGTCAGGAACGCGGTCGGATCGACAAGGCTCTCGCCGGCGGCCTGTGGCAGGATACCCTGCGGCGCCGTCAGCGGGTCGATCCCCAGCAAGCGCCACCGCTCTGCTCCGATCTGCACATGCCCGCCGATCACCGGGGACACCAGCCACCCAGCCCGGCGCAGCGCGATATAATCCGCCATCGGCACGGGCTGGCCATCTGGCGTCACCAACCGGTCATAGCTTTGGGCCGTCACGCTGGCCGCGGCGCGGGCGTAGCTTTGGCGGGCTTCCTCGTTGATCGCTTGCACGCCCGACCAAAGGGCCGTGGCCAGCGCGAGGCCCAGCATCAGTGTGACCAGTTGGCCGGGGTGGCGCCGCCAATGGGACAAGAGCGTGAGCAGCGCCATTCAGGCAGCCTCCAACCGGCCACGGCTGAGATGCACGCGCCGGGAAAACCGCGCGGCGAGGCGGTTGGAGTGGGTTGCCATGATCAGGGCCGCGCCGGACTCGGCCACCAGATCGAGCATCAGGGACATGACCGCATCACCGGTATCCTCGTCGAGGTTTCCGGTCGGCTCATCGGCCAGCACCACCTTGGGATGGTTGGCCAACGTCCGTCCGATGGCGACACGTTGCTGTTGCCCGCCGGAAAGCTGCTCGGGATAGCGCTGTTGCATCCCCGACAGGCCGAGCCGGTCGATCAGCCGTTGCGTCAGGGCGGCGTCAAAACGCCCGGCCAGCCGCGCCTGAAGGGCGATGTTCTGCGCCACGGTCAGCGACGGGACGAGGTTGAATTGCTGAAAGACGAGCCCGACCGTATCGCGCCGCACGGTGGCACGGGCGGTGTCGCCCAGGGCGGTGATCTCTTGCCCGTCGAGGGTGATCGACCCCTTATCCGGCAGGTCCAGACCTCCAATCAGGTGTAACAGCGTGCTTTTCCCAGATCCGCTTTCGCCGGTCAGCGCCACGGTCTCTTTGCTGCCGACGGACAACGACACGTCGCTGAGAACCGCCACCGGGCCCTCGCCCGAGCGGTAGGTCTTGCTCACAGTTTCAACGCGCACCATTGGCCTACCATCCTTTTCCCTGATCTTGGCCGCCGGGCGGCAGTTTCAAGTTGACCAAGCCGAGTGAGAGGCGCAAGGATTCCCCCACGATGGTTTTCCAAAGGGTCAAAGCCCTACGGAAATGAAAAGGGAATGCGGTGCGGGGTCTGCCCCCAAATCCGCAACTGCCCCCGCAACTGTAAGCGGAGAGCGCCCCCACCAATTGCCACTGGCCCCGGGACGGGCCGGGAAGGCACGGGGACCGCATCGACCCGCAAGTCAGGAGACCTGCCATCAGACTGCAAACCCGAGGGCGGGGTGTCCTTCGAGGGGGGTTTCGCACCCTCCCGATCCGTCCATCAAAGCGCGGAGGGCGCGATGATTCTGACTGAACAGGATATGTCCTATAGCTGCACGACCTGCCCCAAGACAGGGCGCCCCTGTCTGGCCGGGCTGAAACTGGCCAAGCAACTGGCCGGGGCGATCCGGGCCAGCGGCGCGATAGTGGATGAGACTTTCGAGATGACCGGCCACGGCGCGTTGGAGGGCTGCGATGGCGGCGCGTGTGATGTGGTTTATCGTCTCTGTAAAATGGAAATCAGTGTCTTTTGCGGTGTCGATCAGGGGGCAGACCCGGATCAGTTGCAGGCGTTTGCCAACGCATTTCTGGGCGGCGGGCCGATCCCATCCAGCCCCATCCCCCGCGCCATGATCGTGGCCGAACGCCGCACGGCAGAGACGGCCCACGCACACGCCTGAACACGGCACTGGACAGCGCGGGCCAAGCTGGCACTCTTTGCGGATCAGCGAAAAGGAGGGCCCATGCCAAACGGACGCATCGATTCAGTCGAACGGGCGATGTCCATCCTGTCGGCCTTTTCAAGCCAACGCCGCCGCATGACGCTGGCGGAACTGGCCGAGGAAACCGGCCTGCACAAAAGCACCGTCTCGCGGCAGGCGCGGTCTATGTTGCTGTACGGGTTTTTGACGCGGGATGCAGACGGGCGGTTCGGAATCGGGGCGTCGGTCTGGCGCTTGGGGCTGATCTTTCGGCAGGATTACCAGAACGGCGCCATCATTCGCCCCGCCTTGCGCGATCTGGTCGCAAAAACCGGGGAAACCGCATCCTTTTACGTCCAGGCGGGTGACGACAGGGTATGCCTCTACCGGGAAAATTCACCCAACCTGATCCGCTATCACCTGGAAGAAGGGATGCGGCTGCCGATGGATCGGGGGTCGGTTGCGATGGTGCTGCGCCGGGCCGCTGGCGAAGAGGTGCCGAAGGGGATCACCTTCACCCCGGCCGGGTCCGTGACGCTTGAAGGCGGACGCAACCCCAACATCGCCTCGGTGGCGACGCCGGTCCATGACGGCGATGGCCGGTTGCTGGGCGCCTTGGCGGTGTCGGGGCTGACCACGCGGTTTACGGCGGACCGTCGGACCGCCGCCCTCGACCTGTTGGAAAGTCACGCGGCCGCGTTGCGGCTACGGTCTGGCGATCTGGGTGAAAACAGTCTCTAAAATGGGGTTTAGAGACTATTCCGCACCCCAATCAGCGCTCTGCATTTCTCTAAGCCGAGAGGCCGTGCGTTCAAATTCGAAACTGCCCGATCCTTCGAGGTAGAGCCTTTCCGGCTCATCCTCGGCCGAGAGGATGACCCGCGTGCGCGCTTCATACAGTGCATCCACGAGGGTCACAAACCGCTTGGCCTCGTTAAATTTTCCACTGTCCAGACGCGGCACGTTTTCCAGCACCAGGAGCTTTACCGCCCCCGCCAGTGCAAGGTAGTCGGCTGGGCCAAGGGGACGCCCGCAAAGATCCCAGAAATCCACCCGCGCCATGCCCGCCCAATAGCTGGGCAGATGCACCTCGCGGCCCTTGACCTCCAGCACCAGTTCCTCGCTCTTGCCGCCGGTCAGGTCGCGCCAGATTTCGTCTATGGCCTTGCGCGCGGCAGCATCGGCGGGGGCGAAATACGTCCGCTCTCCGGCCAGACGGTCTTGGCGGTAGTCCGTCAGGCTGGCGATTTCGTGCACTTCCAGCGTGTCGTTCAGCAGGTCGATGAAGGGCAGGAAAAGCTGCCGGTTCAGCCCATCCTTGTAAAGGTCGGCAGGCGGGCGGTTGGACGTTGTCACCACGACGACCCCGGCCTCGAACAACAGGTCGAACAGGCGGCCCACGATCATCGCGTCGGTGATATCGGTGATCTGCATCTCGTCAAAGCAAAGCAGGCTGACATCCTTGATCACCGCCTCGGCGACCGGTTTCAGCGCATCCTCGACACCCGTTTTGCGGGCCTCGTGCAGGGCCGTCTGGATTTCCTGCATGAAGCCGTGAAAGTGCACGCGGCGTTTGCGGGTGATCCCGGTATGTTGAAAGAACAGGTCCATCAGCATGGATTTGCCGCGCCCGACCCCGCCCCACAGATACAGACCACGCATACCGTCCGGCATCGTCGGTTTGAAGAACCGGCCAAGGAAACCCGTCGGTTTGGCGGGCCTCTCTTCCAGTTTCTCGCGCAGCTCTTCGAGCACCAGAAGAACTTCTCGCTGGCCGGGATCAGGACGCAACAGACCCTCGGCCACGCGGGTATCGTAGATGGCTTGCAAATGCTGTGACATGCCCCGACCTAGCCCGAAGCCCCCGCGCGGTGCCATAGGAAATTGATGACTGCCATCACGCTTTGGCATTTGACAGGACAGAAACCCTGACCGATTGTCACCGCACGCGACAACAGGACCGACGCCGATGCCCGACCGCAGCCCCGTTTTCACGCCCGTCCTGATCGGCGGGTGCCTGATCATCTTGCTGAGCTTTGCCATCCGGGCGAGTTTCGGCGTGTTCCAGATCCCGATTGCCGAAGAATTCGGCTGGCCGCGGGCAGAGTTCAGCCTTGCGATTGCCATCCAGAACCTTGCCTGGGGCATCGGCCAGCCGATCTTTGGCGCGATTGCCGAGAAATTCGGGGATCGCAAGGCCATCATCATGGGGGCGGTGCTTTATGCCCTAGGGCTGGTTCTGTCGGCGGGGGCCACCCTGCCGATCCAGCATCAGGCGCTGGAAATGCTGGTGGGGTTCGGCATCGCGGGCACCGGCTTTGGCGTGATCCTTGCCATCGTGGGCCGCGCCAGTTCCGATGAAAACCGGTCGCTGTCGCTTGGCATCGCCACTGCCGCTGGCTCGGCCGGGCAGATCGTGGGTGCGCCGTTTGCCGAATACCTGCTGACGCAAATGACATGGCAGAGCGTCTTCCTGATTTTCGCGGTCGTCATCCTCGCCACGCTTCTTGTGCTGCCGATGCTGCGGGCCCCGGAAATGGCCAGCAAGGCAGAGATCGAGGAAAGCATGGGTCAGATCCTGCGCAAGGCATTCCGCGACCCATCGTTCACGCTGATCTTTGTCGGGTTCTTTTCCTGCGGCTATCAATTGGCCTTCATCACCGCGCATTTCCCGGCGCTGGTGACCGAGATGTGCGGGGCCATCGTGCCCGGCTCGATGCTGCACAATATCGGCATTACCTCGACCTCGGCGCTTGGGGCCGTGTCCATTGCGCTGATCGGTTTGGCCAATGTGGGGGGGACCGTTCTAGCCGGTTGGCTTGGCACGCGGTTTCCCAAGAAATACCTGCTGGCGCTGATTTATACGGGCCGGACGATCACCGCCTCGATGTTCATCCTGATGCCGATCACGCCCACGACCGTTATCGTGTTTTCCATCGTCATGGGGTCGCTCTGGCTGGCCACCGTGCCGCTGACCAGCGGGCTCTTGGCCTATCTCTACGGCTTGCGCTACATGGGCACGCTTTACGGGATCGTCTTCTTCAGCCACCAGTTGGGCGGCTTCCTCGGCGTGTTGCTTGGGGGGTGGATGTATGACCTATACGGCAATTACACCGCCGTCTGGTGGATTGGCGTCGGCGTGGGGGCACTGTCCGCCGTGGTTCACTTGCCGATCACCGAAAGGCCCCTCAATACCCGAGGGGCCCCGGCGTGATCGTTACCGGCCCTGCCACGCAGACAGGATGTAACGGCTGGTCATCAGATCCAGATGCGCGCCGCCGCCGTTCTTGAAGAAGGTGATTTCCGCGTCGTCCTGGCGGGTCATTTTCCCGGCGGCGAGGTCATAAAAATCCGACACGATATCGGCCTCGGTGATCACGCCCCGATCAAGTGGGATCTGGATCTCGCCAATATGGCCAATGGTGGTGGCGCGGCTGTCGACATGGACCGAGGCACGGCGCAACACCTCGTCATCGACTTCGCGCATGTCGGGGCGGTAGGCACCGATCACGTCAATATGCTGACCGGGACGTAACCATTCGCCCTTGAGCAGCGGTTCCGTGGACATGGTGGCAGAGGTGACGATATCGGCCTGCCCCACGGCCTCGGCCAGATCGGGCGCGGCGCTGGTGTTGGGGTAGTCTGCTGCAAACGCCTCGGCCTTCGCCACGGTCCGGTTCCACACAAGGAACCGCGCGTCGGGGAAGAGCGCGCCATAGGCCTGCCGCAGCGAATGGCCCACGGTGCCCGCGCCGACGATCAGGATCACGTCGCTGTCCTTGCGCGCCAGTTGCGCGGCGCCGAGCAGGCTGTCCCCTGCCGTCTTCCACTTCGTCACGAGATGGAAATCCACAAGCGCGGCGAGCGAGCCGTCTCCATCGTCATAAAGGTTCACCGCCCCCTGGATCATCGCGACGCCCTTGTCAGGGTTGCCGGGAAAGACATTGGCGGTTTTCACCAGCGATCCCATCCCGTCGATCCAGGCCGCGCGCGACAGCAACGTGTCCTTGCCGCGATACAGGAATGTATCGCCGATCTCGGCCTTGGGCAGGCGGTGACCGGCGCGGAAGGACTCGATCAGGTCGAGCCAGTTCAGTTGTGCTTCGGCCTCCTTGCCGATGATCTCGAACGTCATGGGGTGGACTCCTCTTGTGTCAGCAGGCCGTGGGCAACAAGTTGATCCGCCAACCCTTGCGGACCCTCGAACAGATGTCCATGCCAGCCGCGATCCAGCGCGGTGGCGATGTTTTCGGGCCGATCGTCGGTGAAGAACAGCGCCTGCGGGGACAGGCCCGATTCAGTCTCTAACACGGCATAAAACGCAGGGTCCGGCTTGGCCAGGCGACGTTGGCCCGAAATGAATTCGCGGTCAAACTCGGTCAGGAAATCATACTCTCCTTGCGCGATTTCGTAGGTTTCGACACCGAAATTGGACAGGGCGAAGATTGGAATACCCTTGGCACGCAGGGCGCGCAGCAGGTGCACGCTGTGCGGAATCGCGGGGCGGGCCATCTCTATCCAGCGATCATGCCAGAGGCGAATTTCGTCTCTAAACCGGGGGTTTTCGTCTGCAAACGGGTAAATGACCTCTTGGAAGCCGTCCCCCATATCCAGCCGCGCGTTCATTGCGTCGAGGTCGACAGAGGCGAACAACTCTCGCCGCCGGTCCTCTCCGATCTCGCGGTCGTAAAACGCGACCGGATCCCAGTTGATCAGAACCCGGCCAATGTCGAAAACAACTGCCTCGATGGTCATGCACTGACACCGTAGAGCGCCTCGGCATGGAAGCTGACGTGATCTTCCATGAAAGTGGAAACGAAGAAATACGAGTGATCGTACCCCGGCTGCATCCGCAGCGTGGCAGGCTGACGGCGGGCGGCGATGGCCCCGGCCAGAGCCTCGGTTCCCAACAGATCGCCGAATTGATCGGCGGTGCCGGTGTCGATCAGGATCGGGCCGGGAAACCCGGTTTCGCGCATCAGCATGGTGGCGTCATGCGGCTCCCATAGCGCGGTATTTTCACCCAGATAGGCCGTTAGCTGCTTCTGGCCCCAATCGCTTTCCATCGGGTTGCAGATCGGCGCGAAAGCCGAAACGCTGGCAAACCGGTCGGGGAAGTTCATGGCGATGGTCAGCGCGCCGTGGCCGCCCATGGAATGGCCGGTGATGCCCTGCCGCTCGGGGTCCAGTGCAAAGCGTTTGAACAGTTGGGCTGGCAGGTCTTCTGCGATGTAGTCCCACATCTGGAAATGCTCGGCCCACGGGTCTTGCGTGGCGTTCACGTAAAAACCGGCCCCCTGCCCCAGATCATAGGCCTCGTCATTCGGCACACCGGCCCCGCGCGGGCTGGTGTCGGGAAAGACCAGCGCAATGCCCTGCTCGGCGGCCCAAAGTTGCGCACCCGCCTTCCCCATCGCGTTTTCATGGGTGCAGGTCAGGCCCGAAAGATACCAAAGGACGGGAACCGGCCCATCCTCGGCCTCGGCGGGCAGGAACAGCCCGAAGGTCATGTCGGTGCCGGTCGCGTCCGAGGCGTGGGAATAAACCCCTTGGGTGCCCCCGAAACAGCGGTTCTCGGAAATCGTTTCCATCGGATCTGATCCTTGTTCTGATTGACCGCCCAAGGGGTAACGCGGGCATTCCGGGGCGGCAAGCTTTCAGAGCAGCGGCGTTACCCATGCGATGACAAGCGACACGGTCAGGATCGACACGGCGGTCGAAATCAGGATCGCGGCGGACACCCGCTGCGGAGCGACGCCGTAATGTTGCGCCAACATATAGACGTTGCCCGCCACGGGCAGCGAGGCCGCCGAAATCATCACCGCCGCGTCGAACAGGGGCACCGGGAAGATCAACAGGGCCGCAACCGCGACAGCAGCAGGGTGCAGCACCAGCTTGCAAAAGCTCAGCCAGCCCGCAACCGAAAGGCGTTCGGCCGATTTCCCCGCCAGCGATGCCCCGATGGCAAAAAGCGCGCCGGGGGTGGCGGCGTTGCCAAGCAGCGCGAGAAATTCATTCACGACATCGGGGATCGGCAGGGCAAGGCCCGAGACCAGCAGACCCAGACCAATCGACACGATCATCGGGTTGCGCAGCAGCCCGCCGCCGATGGTGCGCAAAACGCCGATTGACATCTGCCCATCACGCGACCCGGTAATGAGAATGGTGATCAGGCTGGAAAACACGATCAGGTCGATGGCCAATACCATCAGCACCGGGCCCGCCGCCTCGGGCCCCATCAGCACCACAAGCATCGGCACCCCGAGAAACCCGGTATTGCCGATCACCGCGCATTGCGCCTCGACCGCCGCTTCGGCCACGCTGACCCCGCGCAGGAACGCCACAAAGGTCGCCAACAGATAGACCACGGTGCAACCAAGCAGATAGGCCGCGACGAACCACCAATCGAAGATTTCGGACAATGAAAGGTTGGCCGAGAACCGGAACAACATGGCTGACAGGGCGAAATAAAAGACAAACTTGGTCAGGTAGGCCGTCGCCTCGCCCGAGAAAAAACCCGTGCGCCCCGACTGGAAGCCCAATCCGATCAACGCAAAAAACGGCAACGTCTTCAGAAAAATCTCGATCATGTCGTCTTCGCTAGGACAAGTCCCGCAGACTGTCCAGCGCGGGCATCGCTTGATGAACTGAACTGGTCGGTTTATTCATGATCTGGGCAGGAGGACACCGATGAATATCAACGCGCCGCTCAAAAAGGGACGCAAGTACGATCAGGTGGTCGCCGGGGCGCGCGAGGTCTTTCTGAAAGAGGGCTTCGAAGGGGCTAGCGTTGACCAGATTGCGCGGGATGCGGGCGTGTCCAAGGCAACGCTCTACAGCTATTTCCCGGACAAACAGGCCCTGTTCATGGCCGTTCTGACATCGCAATGCATGCAGCAATCGGACGAGGCCATGGGGATCGAGATCCTGCAACAGCCCGTGCCCGAGGCGCTGTATTCCATTGCGCGGTCTTTCCTTGGCTACCTGATGTCCGATTTCTCGGTGCAGGTGTTCCGGGTCTGCGTCGCCGAATCGGCCCGGTTTCCCGACCTTGGCCGCGCGTTTTACGAGAGCGGGCCACAACAGGCGCTGGATCAGATCGCAAGCTATTTCGCCAGCGAAAAGGTGCAGCAAGACCTGACCATCGACGACCCTTACCTTGCCGCGGACCAGTTTCTTCAGCTTTGCCGCGCGGACATGTTGCTGCGCAAGATCCTCAACGTCGAAACCGATGTCTCGGATGAGGCCATCGAGCGTATCGCGCGGGAAACCGTCAAGATGTTCCTTGCCCGCTATCGCCGCTAGGCGTCAGTCGATTCGCCGCACGAACAGTTGATTTCCCTCGGCACGCTTGGTTTCCAGCGTCCTGATTTCCTTGACCAGATCCGAAAGCTTTTTCTTGCCGTAACTGCGAGTATCAAAATCCGGATGCGCCGCCACGATCTGCTGGCCGAGCGTGCCAAGGTTGAACCATTCGCTGTCCTGATCAATGCCATCCATGGCGTGATAGATCAGGTCGCGGGCCTCGTTGATCTTGCGCATCGAGGTATCCGCACGCTGCGTCTTGTCATCTTCCTGCTCGATATTCTCGATGAAGATGAACCGCTTGCAGGCTTTACGGAAGGCTTCGGGCGTTTTCTTCTGGCCGATGCCATAGACATCGAGGCCCTGTTCCCGGATACGGCTGGCGAGCCGGGTGAAATCGCTGTCGGAACTGACCAGAACAAAACCGTCAAAGCGGGCGGTGTGCAGCAGGTCCATCGCGTCGATCACCAGCGCGATGTCGCTGGCATTCTTGCCCACGGTATTGGCGGGCTGATGGAAGGGAACCAGCCCGTGCTCTGCCTGCACCCGGTTCCATCCCGCCATCTGCTGCGACGAGAAGTCCCCGTAAATGCGGCGCACGCTGGCCTCTCCAAAGCGGGCGATTTCATCGAAAATCGCCTTGGTGTGCTTGGGCGACGTGTTGTCGGCGTCCACGAGGACGGCCAGCAGCGGGGTTGTTGTTTCGGCCACGAGGGGGCTCCTTGTTTCTGCGCGATCTCGCGTCATGCGCAGGCGCACGGCATCTGTCGAGAGATGGTATGCACGAGGTCGGCCATCTCTTCGACCGTGAAATTGCCGTTGAACGCGATCTTGCCGCTTGAAACCGCCTGACGGATCACCCGTGAGGCATCCGGTTACTTGTTGCCGCCGGGGTTCGGAAACCCGGTGCCGCTGCGAGGCACTTGTTGATCCCAGAGGTTCGTCAACCGATCGGCCACGGTCTCGCGGGCGTCGTTGTCAGAGTCGCTGTTGTAAACAACCAGGAACGGGGCCACCAGGCCGGCCTCGATCGGGCAAATGAATAGCGCATCGACGACATCCCCCCGCAGGTCGTAGCCGCCAATCGTCCATTCGCTGCGCCCGGTGAATCCGTCCCCGCCATAGGTCGCGCGATAGGCATCAACAGTGGCCTCGGCCAGACGCATACATTCGGCCCGCTCATCGACAGACCCTAGGTCATTCACGGTCCAGCCTTCGGCGCTGGCCACGGTTGCACCCATGAAAAGGGCGGATGCGGCGAGAAAAGACGTGAGCTTCATGAAATCCTCCTGACCAAAACGGGCCGACCCCGACTCAGGGGTCGGCCTCGGGATCAGTATACCACGACCGAGCGGATCGATTCGCCGGCATGCATCAAGTCGAAGCCCTTATTTATGTCGTCGAGCGACAGAGTGTGGGTGATCATCGGGTCGATCTCGATCTTGCCCTGCATGTACCAGTCCACGATTTTCGGCACATCGGTCCGGCCACGCGCACCGCCAAAGGCCGTGCCACGCCAGACGCGACCAGTGACCAGTTGGAACGGACGGGTCGAAATCTCGGCGCCAGCGGGTGCCACGCCGATGATCACGCTTTCACCCCAGCCCTTGTGGGCCGATTCCAGTGCCGCGCGCATCACCTGCACATTTCCGGTGGCATCAAAGGTATAGTCCCCTCCGCCGCCGGTCAGCTCGACCAGATGGGCCACCAGATCACCCTCGATTTCCGAGGGGTTCACGAAGTCGGTCATGCCGAACCGTTCGGCCATCGGCTTCTTGTCGTTGTTCAGGTCAACGCCGACGATCCTGTCAGCGCCCGCCAGCCGCAGACCCTGAATGACGTTGAGACCGATACCCCCCAGACCAAAGACGATACCAGTGGCGCCGATTTCGACCTTGGCGGTGTTGATGACCGCGCCGATGCCCGTGGTCACACCACAGCCGATGTAGCAAATCTTGTCGAAAGGTGCATCCTCGCGCACTTTTGCCAGCGCAATTTCCGGCAGGACGGTGTGGTTGGCGAAGGTCGAGCAGCCCATGTAGTGCAGGATGGGGGTGCCATCGAGCATCGAGAACCGGGTGGTGCCGTCGGGCATAAGGCCCTGGCCCTGCGTGGCGCGGATCGCCTGACACAGGTTGGTCTTGCCAGAAAGGCAATATTCACATTCCCGGCATTCCGGCGTGTAAAGCGGGATGACATGATCGCCGGGCTTGAGAGACGTCACGCCGGGGCCCACCTCGACCACCACGCCCGCGCCTTCATGGCCAAGGATGGCGGGAAACAGCCCTTCGGGATCGGCACCGGACAGGGTGAATTCGTCGGTGTGGCAAATGCCCGTGGCCTTGATCTCGACCAACACTTCGCCCTCTTTCGGGCCTTCAAGGTTGACCTCCATCACTTCCAACGGTTTTCCGGCCTCTAGGGCGACGGCGGCACGGGTGCGCATGCAAATTCCTCTCTTCGATTTTGCGTTGGTCCAAAGCCTGTGCCAAAGTGGCGGCGGTTTCAATGCAGATAGCCTGCGCTTGGGTATCTTTTTGCGCTGTGCCAAGGCCGTATTTCACCGGGTACGACCGCAGGGTGCCGCCATCCCTTGCGTTCCCTGCGGAATCCTCCTATATGCCCTGTCAACAGCGGCGCGCCGGTCTCTGACCGAACGTTCCACCGGGAAATATCGACGGGCCGCGCGCCCGTTTTTTTGTGTTTGGAAACATGTCAGACCTGATTGCCAAAACCGCGATGGACCAGCGAATGGCCGAAATCATCACCCCCGTGATCGAGGGAATGGGATTCGAGCTGGTGCGCGTCCGCCTGATGAGCGGCAAGACCAAGACGTTGCAGATCATGGCCGAACGGCCCGAGGGCGGGATAGAAGTGGACAATTGCGCCGACATCTCGACCGCCGTCAGCGCCATCCTCGACGTTGAAGACCCGATCGAGGACAACTACACCCTCGAAGTCTCGTCCCCCGGAATCGACCGGCCTTTGACCCGGCTGAAGGATTTTGACACGTGGCAGGGCTACGAGGCCAAGCTGGAAACCGACGACCTGATCGACGGTCGCCGCCGCTTCAAGGGTGTGCTGGCGGGGATCGAGGGCAGCGAGGTGCTGATCAACCTGCCCGACCAGGACGGTCAGGACGTGACCCTCGGGCTTGAATTCGACTGGTTGAGCGATGCGAAACTGGTCCTGACCGATGAACTGATCACCGAAATGCTGCGCCAACGCAAGGCCGCCGGCACCATCGACGAAACCCAATTCGACGAGATAGAAACCGAAGAGCCTGGAAAGGCGGAGGACTGACCCATGGCAATCACCAGTGCAAACCAGCTGGAGCTTTTGCAAACCGCCGAGGCCGTGGCCCGCGAAAAGATGATCGACCCCGGTCTGGTCATCGAGGCGATGGAAGAGTCGCTCGCCCGCGCCGCCAAATCGCGCTACGGCTCCGAGCTTGATATTCGCGTCCATATCGACCGCAAGACCGGCAAGGCCACCTTCACCCGTGTCCGCACCGTGGTCGAAGAGGTCGAGAACCACTTTACAGACCTGACCCTCCGCGACGCCCGCGCGTTCAAGGAAGACGCCGAGATCGGCGACGAGATCATCGACGAAGTGCCGCCGGTTGACATGGGCCGGATCGCCGCGCAATCGGCCAAGCAGGTCATCCTGCAAAAGGTCCGTGAAGCCGAGCGCGACCGCCAGTTCGAAGAGTTCAAGGATCGCAAGGGCACCATCATCAACGGTCTGGTCAAGCGCGAGGAATACGGCAACGTCATCGTCGATATCGGTCGTGGCGAAGCGGTTCTGCGCCGGAACGAGAAGATCGGCCGCGAAAGCTATCGCCCCAATGACCGGATCCGCGTCTACATCAAGGACGTGCGCCGCGAACCGCGCGGACCGCAGATCTTCCTCAGCCGCACCGCGCCGGAATTCATGGCCGAGCTGTTCAAGATGGAAGTGCCGGAAATCTATGACGGCATCATCGAGATCAAGGCCGTCGCCCGTGACCCCGGTTCGCGCGCCAAGATTGCCGTCATTTCCTATGACAACTCGATCGACCCGGTCGGTGCCTGCGTCGGTATGCGCGGCAGCCGCGTTCAGGCCGTCGTGAACGAGTTGCAGGGCGAAAAGATCGACATCATTCCTTGGAACGACGATCAACCGACGTTCCTTGTGAACGCGCTGCAACCTGCGGAAGTGTCCAAGGTCGTGCTCGATGAAGACGCCGGCAAGATCGAAGTGGTCGTGCCGGATGAACAACTGTCGCTGGCGATCGGTCGCCGTGGTCAGAACGTGCGCCTCGCCTCGCAGTTGACTGGCCTCGACATCGACATTCTGACCGAGGAAGAAGAAAGCGCCCGCCGTCAGGCCGAATTCGCCGAGCGGACCCAGATCTTCATGGATACGCTCGATCTCGACGAATTCTTCGCCCAGCTTCTGGTCTCCGAAGGCTTCACCTCGCTGGAGGAAGTGGCCTATGTCGAACTGGACGAACTGCTGGTCATTGACGGTGTGGACGAAGACACCGCCAACGAACTTCAGGCCCGTGCCCGCGACTACCTCGAAGAACAGAACAAGAAGGCCCTGGAACGCGCCAAGGAACTGGGTGTCGAGCAGAGCCTTATTGATTTTGAAGGTCTGACTCCCCAAATGCTGGAAGCATTGGGGGAAGACGGCATCAAGACGCTGGACGACTTCGCCACTTGCGCCGACTGGGAACTGGCCGGGGGCTGGACCACGGTCGACGGCCAGCGCGTCAAGGACGATGGCCTGCTGGAAAAATTCGAAGTCAGCCTCGAAGAAGCCCAGAACATGGTGATGACCGCCCGTCTGCAACTGGGTTGGGTCACCATCGAAGAGCTTGAAGCAGACGCCGCCGCTGCCGCCGCCGCAGAAGACGACGCAGAGCCCGCCGAAGAGGAGGCCGGGTCCTGAGCGCAGGTCGCGGAGGGTCTGGTCGATGACGCGGGGCGGCCAAATGAAATCGCGCGATGACGCCGAACGGCGGTGCATCGCCACCGGAGAAACCCAGCCCAAGGCCGGGTTGATCCGCTTTGTTGTCGGGCCGGGCGATATTGTCGTGCCCGACATCCTTGAAAAGCTGCCCGGCCGGGGCATCTGGGTTTCGGCGGAACGGGCGGCGTTGGACCTCGCTGTGAAGAAATCGCTTTTCAGCCGTGGTGCGAAAAAGAAAGTGACGGTGCCGGACGACCTCATCACGCAGGTCGATACCGTGCTGTCACGGCATGTTGTGGACCTGATCGCGCTGGCCCGAAAGTCGGGTGTGGCCGTGGCCGGGTTCGAAAAGGTCAAGACCTGGCTCGCAGAGGGTCGGGCGCGTGTCCTGTTTCAGGCCATCGACGGTTCTGAGCGGGGAAAAACGAAACTTTGGACGCCGGAAGGTGGCCGGTTTTTCGGCTGTTTGACGGCCGATGAATTGGGTTTGGCATTCGGGCGCCAACGTGTGATACATGGCGCGCTTGCGACTGGCGGACTCGAGCGACGTGTTGTAGAGGAGGCCTCGAAGCTGCGAGGCCTGCGCGGCACATACGGCGAATATCTCGCCGGGAAGGATACGAAAGACGTATGAGCGATCAAGACGGTAAAAAACCCCTCGGACTTTCTGGCGGCGCCCGGTCGGGCCGCGTGAACCAGAGCTTCTCTCGCGGGCGGACAAAAAGCGTGGTCGTGGAAACCAAACGCAAGCGCGTTGTGGTGCCCAAGCCCGGCGCGTCCGGCGCAGGGTCCGATGGTCCCAAGCGGCCTTCCGGGGTGTCCGACTCCGAAATGGAGCGCCGGTTGAAAGCGCTACAGGCCGCCAAGGCCCGAGAATCTGAAGACGCGGAACGTCGTGAGCGCGAGGAACGCGAACGCGAGGAAGAGCGTGCCCGCCGCAAGGCCGAGATCGAAGCCAAGGAGCGCGAAGAGCGTGAGCGCGAGGACGCGCTGAAAGCCAAGGCAGAAGAAGACGAGCGCCGCAAACGCGAAGAGGAAGAGCGTCGCAAGGCGGAAAAGGCCGGCACTTCTGCACCGCGCCCGGCCGCGCCCGCCGCCGAACCGAACGCTCCGAAAGAAGAGCGCGCGGCACGGCCGACGCCGACCAAGACCGGCGCGCCGACCCCGGCGAAGCGGGACAAGGAACGCGACGACAAGAACACCCGCAACAAGGGTGACCGCGACGGTCGCCGGTCCGGCAAACTGACCGTGAACCAGGCGCTTGCCGGTGGCGAAGGCGGTCGGCAACGGTCGATGGCCGCGATGAAGCGCAAGCAGGAACGCGCCCGTCAGAAAGCCATGGGTGGTCAGCAGGAACGCGAAAAGATCGTGCGCGACGTGCAGGTGCCCGAAGCCATCATGGTCTCGGAACTGGCGAACCGCATGGCCGAGCGTGTTGCGGACGTGGTCAAAGAGCTCATGAAAATGGGCATGATGGTCACGCAGAACCAATCCGTCGACCAAGAAACCGCCGAACTGATCGTCGAGGAATTCGGCCACCGATTTGTGCGGGTGTCGGATTCGGACGTGGAACAGGTGATCGACACCGTCAAGGACAAGGACGAAGACCTGCAATCGCGGGCCCCCGTGATCACCATCATGGGCCACGTCGACCACGGCAAGACCTCGCTTCTGGATGCGATCCGGAACGCCAAGGTCGTTGCAGGCGAGGCGGGTGGCATCACCCAGCACATCGGCGCCTATCAGGTGAATACCGACAGTGGCTCGCTGCTGACCTTCCTCGATACGCCCGGCCACGCCGCGTTTACGTCGATGCGGGCGCGCGGCGCTCAGGTCACGGATATCGTGGTTCTGGTGGTGGCTGCCGATGATTCGGTCATGCCGCAGACCATCGAAGCCATCAACCACGCAAAGGCAGCGGGTGTTCCGATGATCGTTGCGATCAACAAGGTCGACAAACCGGCCGCTGATCCAATGAAGGTGCGCACCGAACTGCTGCAACACGAAGTGGTCGTCGAAGCGATGTCAGGCGAGGTACAGGACGTGGAAGTCTCTGCCCATACCGGGCAGGGCCTCGATGAATTGCTGGAAGCCATTGCGCTGCAAGCCGAGATCCTTGAACTCAAGGCCAATCCCGAACGCGCCGCACAGGGTGCCGTGATCGAAGCGCAGCTCGACGTTGGTCGGGGTCCGGTCGCCACTGTTCTGGTTCAGAACGGCACGCTCAAGCAAGGCGATATCTTCGTCGTGGGCGAGCAGTGGGGCAAGGTCCGCGCGTTGGTCAACGACAAGGGCGAACGTGTCAAAGAAGCCGGTCCTTCGGTTCCGGTCGAGGTTCTGGGTCTCAACGGCACACCCGAAGCGGGCGACGTGTTGAACGTTGTCGACACCGAAGCGCAGGCGCGTGAAATCGCGGAATACCGCGAAAATGCCGCCAAGGAAAAACGGGCCGCTGCCGGGGCTGCGACCACGCTCGATCAGCTCTTGGCCAAGGCCAAGGCAGACGAGAACGTGGCCGAACTGCCGGTTCTGGTGAAGGCCGACGTGCAAGGGTCTGCCGAAGCCATCGCGCAAGCATTGGAAAAGGTCGGCAACGACGAGGTGCGCGTGCGGATGCTGCATTCCGGCGTGGGCGCGATCACCGAATCCGATATCGGCCTGGCCGAAGCGTCGGGCGCGCCGGTCATCGGCTTCAACGTCCGGGCCAACGCACCGGCACGCAACGCCGCGAACCAGAAGGGTGTCGAGATCCGCTATTACTCGGTGATCTACGACCTTGTGGACGACGTGAAGAAGGCGGCCTCGGGCCTCCTGTCTGCTGAAGTGCGCGAGAACTTTATTGGCTATGCCGAGATCAAGGACACCTTCCGCGTGTCCGGCGTCGGCACGGTTGCAGGCTGTCTGGTGACCGAAGGCAT
Source organism: Nioella nitratireducens (assembly GCF_001879715.1). Taxonomy (GTDB): domain Bacteria; phylum Pseudomonadota; class Alphaproteobacteria; order Rhodobacterales; family Rhodobacteraceae; genus Nioella; species Nioella nitratireducens. Next base: position 54,743 of record NZ_MNBW01000008.1, read on the forward strand.
TGCCCGCCGGTCGGCCGGGGTGCGCCTGCTGCGTGACAACGTGGTGATCCACGAAGGCACGCTTAAGACGCTCAAACGCTTCAAGGACGAGGTCAAGGAAGTGCAGTCCGGTCAGGAATGCGGCATGGCCTTCGAGAACTATGACGACATCCGCAAGGGCGACGTCATCGAGATCTTCGAACGCGAAGAGGTCGAGCGCTCGCTCGATTGATCGCCAGAGACTCCATCAAGAAAAAGGCGCGCCCGGTTGGACGCGCCTTTTTTGTTTCTGGATCGACGCGCCCGATTATTCCGACGCGGTGTCTTCCTCGACCAGCGAGGCAAGGAAAGCGTAGATATTCGCGGCATCCTCTTCACTGATTCGCGGCTGCGGCGTCATCGTCGAGCGGCCACGCTCGCCGGTGAACTCGGTCAGGAAGGCCGAGGCGTTCGGCACATAGGAAACGAAATGCTCTTCGGTCCAGACCAGTTCGGCATCATGGGCGGCCTGCATAAGCGGCGAATAGCGGAAATCCTCGACCGATCCGGCGGTGCGGCCCGGCAGGCCATAGAGGTTCGGCCCGACGCGCCCGTTCCGACCCGCCAGAACCTCACCGGCGGGGTTGCGGACGACGTGGCAGGTAATGCAGGTGTTGAACGCCTCTGCGCCAGCCTCGGGATCGCCGCTCATGTCGCCGTGGCCGTCAGCAAAGGCCATGGGTGCTGCGAGGATCGCAGTTGCAAAGGTCAGTTTGCGGATCATTGACTCGTCTCCTTTAATTGCGTCGCATTGGAATATAGCGCCTCATGCAAAAATTTCGTGTCTCGATTTGTCACGGTCTTCGCAGGGACCGCGCCCCCCTTGTTCGCGCCACGCACGGGGGTCATATACGAGGAAACAAGGAGACCCTATGAGCAATTCCGACTTTCCCGGCTGGCACGGCACAACCATCATCGGCATCCGCAAGGGCGACGAGGTCGTCGTGGCGGGCGACGGACAGGTCAGTCTTGGGCAAACCGTGATCAAGGGCACCGCCCGCAAGGTGCGCCGCATCGCCCCCGGTGGATACGAGGTGGTGGCAGGCTTCGCCGGGTCGACCGCCGATGCCTTTGCCCTGCTGGAACGACTGGAAGCCAAGTTAGAGGCGACACCGGGCCAGTTGCAGCGCGCCAGCGTCGAACTGGCCAAGGATTGGCGCACTGACAAGTATCTGCAAAAGCTGGAGGCAATGCTGATCGTCACCGATGGCCGCGACCTCTATGTCATCACCGGCGCGGGCGATGTGTTGGAGCCTGAATACGGGATCGCGGCGATCGGATCGGGCGGGAACTATGCCCTCGCTGCTGCCCGCGCGCTGATCGACAGCGACATGGACGCCGAAGGCATCGCCCGCCGCGCCATGTCCATCGCTTCTGACATCTGCGTCTACACCAACGGCAACCTGACGGTAGAGCGAATCAAGGCCTGATCGCCGCCACCGCCTTGGATACACATCCCGAAAGGACCGGAATGACCGACCTTACCCCCCGCGAAATCGTGTCCGAGCTGGACCGCTTCATCATCGGCCAGAAAGACGCCAAGCGCGCCGTTTCCGTGGCTCTGCGCAACCGCTGGCGGCGCAAGCAACTGGGCGATGACCTGCGCGATGAAGTATACCCCAAGAACATCCTGATGATTGGGCCCACCGGGGTCGGCAAGACCGAGATCAGCCGCCGCCTTGCGAAGCTCGCCCGTGCGCCATTCATCAAGGTAGAGGCAACCAAGTTCACCGAAGTGGGCTATGTCGGCCGCGATGTGGAACAGATCATCCGCGACCTGGTGGATTCCGCGCAGGTGATGGTGCGCGAACACATGCGCGAAGAGGTCAAGGCCAGCGCGTACCAAGCCGCGGAAGACCGCGTGATCGAGACCTTGGCGGGCACGGATGCCCGCGACCAGACGCGCGAGATGTTTCGCAAGAAGCTGCGTTCTGGCGAGTTGGACGACAAGGTGATCGAGCTTGAGCTGACCGAAAGCTCCAGCCCGATGGGCGGCATGTTCGAGATCCCCGGCCAACCCGGTGGCATGGGCGGCGGGATGATGAATCTTGGGGATATCTTCGGCAAGGCCTTCGGCGGGCGCACCGTCAAGCGCAAGATGACCGTCGCCGCCAGTTACGAGATCCTGATCGACGAAGAGGCCGACAAGTTGCTCGATCCCGAAACCGTCGCCCGCGAGGCCGTTCGCGCGGTCGAACAGAACGGGATCGTGTTCATTGACGAGATCGACAAGGTCTCGGCCCGGTCGGACGCGCGTGGCGCGGATGTATCGCGGGAGGGGGTGCAACGCGACCTGCTGCCATTGATCGAGGGCACGACCGTCAGCACCAAGCACGGCCCGGTCAAGACCGACCATATCCTGTTCATCGCGTCGGGGGCGTTCCACATCGCCAAGCCATCGGACCTGCTGCCTGAATTGCAAGGGCGTCTGCCGATCCGGGTGGAACTGCGCGCGCTGACCGAAGAAGATTTTGTGCGTATCCTGACCGAAACCGACAATGCGCTGACCCGGCAATACACCGCCCTGATGGCCACCGAAGAGGTCGCCGTCAGCTTCACCGACGATGGCATCGCGGCTCTGGCCAAGATCGCGGCGGATGTGAACCAAAGCGTTGAGAACATCGGTGCGCGGCGTCTTTATACGGTCATGGAGCGTGTATTCGAAGAATTGAGCTTCACCGCCCCGGACCGGACCGGCGATACCGTGGTCGTGAATGCCGATTTCGTCGAAAAGAACCTTGGCGAGCTGATGCGCTCTGCCGATCTGGGGCGCTACGTGCTATAGGCGGGGAATTCCGTCCCCGCCTTTTTGGTGCCCTGTGCTGCGTCCCCTTCTTTTCGCCCTCCTGACCTTGCTGGCCGCCTGTGGCGCCACCCCGCGACTCGTCGTGACACCCGATGTTGCGCCGGGCGCGGGGCAGCGGACGGTCTATGTTGCCACCAACCGCACCTACGAAGATCGGCACTTCTCTGCCGGTCGAGAGAGGGCGCTGGAATATACGCGGTTCTCCGTCTCTATTCCGCCGAATAGAGAGGTCGGGGAAATCACTTGGCCGCGCGGGCCGGTGGCCAACCCCGAGACGGATTTCACCGTGACCGAGGCCGACCGCTACAGCGGCGCCGAGGCCTTTCGCAACGATATTCACAATGCCCTGATGGCCCTGCCGCCCAGTGACCGAGAGGTCGTGGTGTTCGTGCATGGCTATAACAGCAACTTCGCCGCCGGGCTGATGCGGGCGGCGCAGATGGCCCACGATTATGACACGCCGGGGCTGGTGACACATTTCGCGTGGCCCAGTGCGGGCCAGCCGCTTGGCTATGCGTTCGACCGGGAAAGTGCGATGTTCTCACGCGATGCGCTGGAGACGTTCTTGCGCGATCTCGATCGGGCAGGCGCGACCCGCATCCTGCTGGTCGCCCATTCCCTCGGCGCACATCTGACGATGGAAACCCTGCGCCAGATCCGCCTGTCGGGCAACGACGCGGTTCTGGACAGCCTGTCGGGCGTGGCGCTTGTGTCGCCCGATATCGACATCGAACTCTTCCAGTCACAGGCCCGCGCCGTCAGCCCGCTGCCGGAACCCTTCGTGATCATCACGTCGCGCAATGACCGGGCGCTGCGGGTGTCGGCTGGCCTGACCGGGCGGCAGAACCGGCTTGGCAATCTGGGCGAACCAGAGGATGTGGCAGAGTTTCCCATTACCCTGATCGACATTTCCGCCTTTCGGTCAGGGGCAGGGGATTGGTCGAACCATTCCACCTTTGCCACATCGCCGTCGCTGATCCACATGTTCCGGGGGCTGCCCGAGATTGGGCGTGGCGAGATAGACGTGCCCGTCGACCTGTGGACCGGCACGGTCCTGACCGTCAGGAATGCGACCCAGATCCTTTTGACACCGGTGACACAGTGAACGCGGGCCTTGCCTTTCTGCGCGCCAACGCGGCGTTTCTACTGGCCGGAGTGTTGCTGACCTTCACCTCCAGCTTTGGGCAGACGTTTTTTATCTCGATCTTCGCAGGCGAGATCATGGGGGCGTTTTCGCTGACGGATGGCCAATGGGGCCTGATCTATTCGGCGGGCACCACAGCCTCGGCCCTTGTCATGGTCTGGTCCGGGGTGCTGACCGACCGTCTGCGTGTCCGGGTGTTGGGGGCGGTTGTTCTCGCGGCCCTATCCGGGGCCTGCCTGTTCATGGCGGTGAACCCATGGGCAGCGCTGTTGCCTGTCTCTGTCTTTCTTTTGCGTTTCACGGGGCAGGGGATGACCAGCCATATGGCCTCGGTCGCCATGGCGCGGTGGTTCGTGGCGACGCGGGGCAAGGCGTTGGCGATTGCCACGGCTGGATTTGCGCTTGGCGAGGCGATCCTGCCGTTGCTCTTCGTATGGGCGATGACGGTGATGGACTGGCGCTGGCTCTGGATCGGGGCGGCCGGGTTCGTTCTGGCGATGCTGCCGCTGATGCAGCGCCTTCTGCGGCAGGAACGCACGCCGCAATCCTTGGCAGCGGACGATGCGGGCATTGGCATGGACAACCGCCACTGGACCCGGATGGACATGCTGCGTCATCCGCTGTTCTGGTTCGTGCTGCCGTCGATCCTTGGCCCATCGGCCTTTGTCACCGCCCTGTTTTTCCAACAGGTGCACCTTGCCGAGGTAAAAGGCTGGAGCCATGTGAGCTTCGTCGCGCTGTTCCCGCTTTATACGGTGGTTTCAACCCTGTTCATGGCACTGGCGGGATGGGCCTTGGACAAGTTCGGGACCAGCCGTTTGATGCCCTTTTATCAACTGCCCATTGCTGCGAGTTTCATCGTCATGGCGAGTGCTGGCAGCCTTTGGGGCGCGGCCGTGGCCTTTGCCCTGATGGCGATGACCACCGGGGCCAATTCAACGCTTCCCTCGGCCTTTTGGGCAGAGTTCTACGGCACGCGCCATATCGGCGGGATCAAGTCGATCGCCACCGCGGCGATGGTTCTGGGGTCGGCCATCGGACCCGCGATTTCCGGTGTCTTGATCGACGCGGGCATCACGTTCCCCGAGCAGATGCTGGGTATCGCGCTTTGGTTCCTTCTGGCGTCCGGGCTGATGTGGGTCGGTGTCGCCCAAGCCGCGCGGGCGCTACCGCGGGCGGCGTAGATAGACATAATAGGCCCCGGTGCCGCCGTGCCGGATATGGGCCTCGCGGATGTCCAGCACAACCATGCCGAGCGGCGGCATATGCAGCCAGTTCGGCACCTGATGCTTCAACACCCCGCGCCGGATCGGGATCGGGCCAGGATCGTCGCGATCCTTGCCCTTGCCCGTAATCACGAGAACCAAGCGCAATCCGTCGTCATAGGCATCGAGGATGAACCGTGTCAGCGCCGGATGGGCCTGGGCCAGCGTCATTCCATGCAGGTCAATCCGCGCCTCGGGCTTCATCTTGCCGCGCACCATCTTCTTGTGGGTGGAATGGTCCATTCGCACCGGGGCATGGGCCAGGCGGTCCGACACGGACGGTGCCAGGTGGCTGCCGGGCAGGGGGCCGGTGGCGGTTTCACCAATGCGGAAATCGCTGACTTCAAAGCTTTGCTTGCGCTTTGGCTTGGCGTGAACCGGCTCTGTCGGGCGCTCTTCTTCGCGCGGCTTTTCGGGGCGCGCGGAGGTGATCGTTTTGGCCACGGCGGACCAGATCTGCCGATCTTCTTCGCTGAGTTTTCCGGGTTTGCGGCGGGCCATGTCAGACGTCCGGCGCCATCAGGTTGGCCAGCTCGATCGGCATCAGCACAATCATCCGCCCAGGGTCACGGATGCGCCCGGCCTCTTGCCCCGCCGCATCGCCGAACCCATAGAAGATATCTGCCCGCTGCGCCCCCTGAATGGCCGACCCCGTATCCTGCGCGATCATGAGGCGGCGCATCGGAGTTTCGCCATCCTTCTCGATCCAGACCGGTGCCCCAAGCGGAGTGAACACGGGGTCCACCGCGATACTGCGCATGGCCGTGATCGAGCGGTTCATCGCCCCAAGGGGCCCGTCGTTTTCATTTCGGGTCCGGATCACCCGGAAAAAGACGTAGGCCGGGTTGTGGTAGAGCAATTCCCGCCCTTCAGCCCCGTGCCGCCGAACCCACGACTGGATGACCTGGGCTGACACCTGATGCGCCTGATAAACCCCCCGCCGGACAAGCTCCTGACCGACAGACCGGTAATTGCGACCATTGCGCCCGGCATAGCCGACGCGGATCACATGACCGTCGGTCAGGCGAATACGGCCCGAGCCCTGAATCTGCAGAAAGAACAGCTCCACCGGATCATCGACCCAGGCAATTTCCAGACCGCGCCCGTCCAACACCCCGTCCTGGTCGATCTCGCGGCGGGTATAGTAGGGTTCCGCTATATCGGGGGGCAGGCGATAGACCGGATAGCGATAGCGCCCGGTGCGCGTTCGCGATCCGTTCAGTTCCGGCTCGAAATAGCCGGTGAACAGGGCCGGGTCTTCGCCACCGATCAGGACCGGGCGAAAGAACAGCTCGAAAAAGGTGCGTGCGTTGGGTTCCTGTTGCGCCACCGCGCAGAGACGCAGCCATTCGCCATCCATGTCAGGACAGGTGTTGAGAAAGACCCGAAGCGCGGCTTCGTGGTCATCCTCGGCCCATCCCTCAAGATCGTCGAACGACAATATCTGTGCTGTCTGCTGTGCCATGACGGGCGCAGAAAACAGAACCGCGGCGGACAAGACCAGCGAAAAAAGCCCGCCGCGCATGAAGGATTACCCTCCGGTCGCGACCAGAACCCAGTTGGGGTTATCGCTGCCCATAGTGCGGCCGAACGTCCAGGCGTCCCGCTGGCGCTTTATTTCCGAGGGATCGCCCTCGATCACGTCCCCGGCGGCGTTGCGCACGACCGAGGTCAGTTCACCAGCAAAGCGCACCGTGATTTCCGCCTCGCTCGTGGCGCGGTCGAACGTCGCATCATCGAGGGTTAATTCCCGCAGGCCGACAAAGCTCGCTTCGATGGACAAACCCTGACTCTCTCGCTGGCGGATTACCTCTTCGAAGGTTTCCAGAACATCCGGTGCAAGGAACGGACGCAGACCGTCAAGGTCGCCATTTTCGAACGCCATAAGGATCATTTCATAAGCGCCGCGCGCGCCTTGCAAAAACTCGGATACACTGAACCCCGGCTCTGCCATTTTCATGGCGGCCAATGCCTTGGCGGCTTCGCTGCCGTCATCGACATGGTCGATGATATCGCGATCCGGGCCGCCTTCGATCACCTCGAAATCCCGGCGCGCAGTGTTGCTACGTTCCGCGCGCTCTTCGGGCGGGGTTTCATAACCATCCCGTGTTCCCAGAACGTTGCGCAACTTGAGGATCAGGAAAATCGCGATCCCGGCAAGCACCAACAGTTGCAACAGGGATGAACTCATTAGGTAACCTCTTCGTGGAAGGTGGGGTTAAATCTTTCCGACCGATGGCACATATGTAGGCAAGGGGACGGGTCAAGTCCATGTCACACACCCCGTGCCCGAAGACGAAAGGACGCATTATGTGGTTGTTACTTCTGTTCATCGCCGTGCCGTTGATCGAAATCGCTCTTTTCATTCAGGTGGGCGGATTGATCGGCTTGTGGCCGACCTTGGGTATCGTCGTTCTGACGGCGGTTCTGGGGACGTCCCTTGTACGGTCGCAAGGGGCGCAGGCCATGGCTCGGCTGCGGAACAGTTTTGACGATCTGCGTGATCCGACCGAACCCTTGGCCCATGGGGCGATGATCCTGTTTTCGGGCGCGCTGTTGCTGACGCCGGGCTTTTTCACCGATACGCTTGGTTTCGCCCTTCTGGTACCCGGCGTGCGAAACTGGGTGCTGCGCGAATTGCGCAAGCGGGTGAAGGTCGAGTCCATGGTTGCCGGTCAAAAGCAGTGGCGCGCGCAAGGGTCTGCCCCCGGCGACGTGATCGACGGCGAGTACGAAGTCGACGATTCTTCGCCGCGCAACGGTCCCTCTGGATGGACACAGCATTGAGGCCCGCATGTTTGCCTGATAAACGGCAAACAACCTTATAACCTTGGAGATCCCAATGGCCGAAGAAAACGGGACCGATACCCCCGAAGCAGCAGACACAGCAGCACAGCAACCCGTCCTGCCCAAGATGCAGGTTCTGGCACAGTTCATCCGCGACATGTCGTTTGAAAACATCGCGGCCCAGAAGGCGTTGCAGGGCAATACGCAGCCCGAGATTCAGGTTCAGGTCGGGGTCGAGGCGCGAAAGCGGTCGACGGAAAACCAGTATGACGTGATCGTCAAACTCAAGATCGACAGCAAGACCAAGGAAGATGGCGCACAGATCTTCCTGATCGAGCTGGACTATGCCGGCGTCTTCCAGGTCGAGAACGTGACCGAGCAGCAGTTGCACCCGTTCCTGCACATCGAGTGCCCGCGGATGTTGTTCCCCTTCATTCGCCGTATCGTGTCGGACCTGTCGCGCGACGGTGGCTTCCCTCCGCTGAACCTCGACAACATGGATTTCGTGCAGATCTATCGTAACCAATTGGCCCGCGCCGCACAGGCCAAGCCGCACGCCGACGCCTGATCAGCCGAATTTCTTCCAGACAGCGCCGTCGCCCAACTCTTCTACGAAAGAGACATGGGCGGCGGCTTCTTCTTGCGTGATCCGCGCGGGCAGGGGCGTTGAGCGCGGGCGCGGGCGCCAGTCTTCGGTCACTTGTCCCTCGGTTTGGCGGCCGGTGGTCACTTGGAGTGCGAAATCAGGCTGCCGCCCGCCGATCAGCTCCAGATACACCTCTGCCAGAATTTCCGAGTCGAGCAATGCCCCGTGCTTTTCACGGCTGCTGTTATCGATTCCAAAACGGCGGCACAGCGCATCGAGGGATGCCGGCGACCCCGGAAACCTGCGCCGCGCGATGGCCAGCGTATCCAGGGCCCGATCCCAGGGGATTTGTGGCAAGCCAAGCCAACGAAGCTCGGCGTTCAGGAATTTCATGTCAAAACTGGCGTTATGAATGATCAACTTGGAATCGCCACCGATGAATTCCAGGAACTGTTGGCCAAACGCTGAAAAAACAGGTTTGTCCTTGAGTGTGATCTCGCCGGGCTTTGCGTCCCGCGCCCCGGATTCCAGAAGGTCAGGGCCGATGCCGTGCACGCCAAAGGCCTCATCCGGCATTGACCGATCAGGGTTGATATAGACGTGAAACGTGCCGCCCGTGGGCAGGTGGTTATAAAGCTCGATAGCCCCGATTTCGACGATCCTGTCACCGCTTTCCGGGTCAAAACCCGTCGTCTCTGTATCGAGTACGATTTCACGCATGGGCGCCCTCGTTCAGCTTGGCGATCAGGGCCTGAACCTCGGCCCGCGCCTCTTCCATTTCGTAGGTTTCAATGACGAAATCGGCCTTGGCGCGTTTTTCCGCATCGGATGTCTGCCGGGCAAGGATCGACTCCAGCATGGCCGGTGTCATCGTGGCCCGTTCCAAGACACGGCGACGCTGTTCTTCAGCATCGACCGAAACGACCAGAACACCATCCATTTTCTCTGCCCCCCCGGTTTCGAACAGCAACGGGATGTCCAGCACCACCAGCGGCGCGTCGGCGTTCCTGCTCAGAAAATCCGCGCGGTCCTTGGCCACCAAGGGGTGAACAATGGCCTCGATCCGGGCCAGCGCCGATGCGTCCCTTGCAATCCAGTCCTTCAACGCGGCCCGGTCCACCTTGCCGATGGCTGTGGCGTCCGGGCAGATGTCCCCAATTGGGCCGACTGCCGCCCCGCCCTTGGCGTAGAGCCGGTGAACGGCTGCATCCGCGTCCCAGACCGGAACACCTGCGTCGCGGAAAAACCCGGCTGTGGTGGATTTTCCCATCCCGATAGAGCCGGTCAGGCCAAGGACGTAGCTCATCCTTCCAAAACCACCGTGCGCAATTCATCGTCCACCTCGGGTTTCACACCAAACCAGCGCTCAAACCCCGGTGCGGCCTGATGCAACAACATGCCCAAGCCATCCACTGTATGACACCCTCGCGCAGCCGCTTCTTGTAAAAGATCGGTCTGCAAGGGCGCATACACGATGTCATTGACCACCGTTTGCGGGCTGAGCCGGTCAAGGTCGATGTGCAGCGGCTGTTTGCCCGTCATCCCCAGCGACGTGGTGTTCACCAGCAACGCAACCTCTTCCAAGGCATCTGGTATACGGGTCCAGTCCGCAACCTGCACGCGGGCCCCGAAATTATCCTGCAATGCCTCGGCCCGCGCGCGGGTGCGGTTGACCACGATCACATGCGGGCAGCCTTCGGACAGCAGGGTCGATACCACCGCCCGCGCCGCACCACCTGCACCCAGAACCAGCGCCGGGCCCTCGGCGGCGCTCCAACCCGGTGTGTATTGCTTGATATTCTGGATAAAGCCTTCGCCGTCGGTGTTGTCTGCCTGAAGCTTGCCATTGGCGGTGAACGTCAGTGTATTCGCCGCCCCGATCAACGCCGCGCGGTCGGTTACCGAGTCTGCGATCTGAAGCACCGTTTCCTTGTGCGGGATTGTGACGTTGATACCCTTGAACCCAAGCTCTGGCAGCAGGCGCAGCGTATCGTGCAGGGTATCGCGGGTGACATGCAGCGGTACGTAATGGCCGTCGATTCCGTAGCGCCACAGCCAATGACCATGCAACAGGGGCGAGCGGCTATGAGCGATCGGATCCCCGATCACGCCTGCAAGCAACAGCTTGTCCGTCATCCCTCGATCTCCTCCCTCTGGGTCAGGAAGCCGATGACTTCCAAGAGTGGCAACCCCAAGACGGTAAAGTAGTCGCCTTCGACCCGGCTGAAAAGCCGCGCGCCTTCTTCTTCAAGCTTATAGCCGCCAACAGAGTCATCAATACCGGGCCAGTTCCGCTCAAGGTACCCTTCGAGGAAAGCATCGCTGATGTCGCGCATCAACAGCCGCACTTGTCCGACATAGCGCCAGAGCGGTTCCCTTCCGGCATAGATCACAACGGCAGACAGCAGCTTGTGCTGCTTTCCCCGCAACGCGCGCAATTGATCGGCGGCTTCGTCCCGGCTGGCGGGTTTGGACAACACCTGGCCTTGAAACTCCAGCACCTGATCACAGCCGATTACCACGGCGTCCCAATGCTTTTCCGAGATCTTGCGCGCTTTGAATTCGGCCAACGCATCGGCGATGTCGCGCGGTGTGGCATCTTCGGCCAACAGTGCGGCCTTGATCGCTGCCTCATCTATGCGGGCGGGCAGGGCGGTTACGGGCACCCCGGCGTTCGCAAGCAGGGTTTTCCGGATCTCGGAGCCGGAGGCCAGGATGATCTGCGACATTGGATAACTCTCTGAACAACTCTGGGGTCAGGCTGGGGGTGGACCTTTGTATAAACGGGGGTAACTCGCCCGTCCCCCGCAAGGAAGGGGAAAAGCCATGAGTCGCACACCGGTTTTCCACGGGGATAGCTTGCCAACAGGCCGATGTGGCCATGTGAACGAATTTGCCAGCTATCCCAGAGTCGCCGAGAGGATATCCAAGCCGGTTATCATCGACAACACCTTGTATTTAATGTAAATTTCTCGATCCTTGGGATAAGGTCAGAAATCCCTGCCACCGCGCCAAGCCTGTGGAAAAACCTTGGGACAAGATCCGGGTAACCCGCCTATCCCAGTTATCCACGCTACAACAACAACAACATCTTTTCTTTAATATAGATTCTATTATTGAGGGGGCGACGGTTAAGGAGAGCATAATGATCGGCGATTTCCTTGCGGCAGCCTATCCCTGGACCAAGAGTTTGCATGTCATCTCGGTCATCGCGTGGATGGCAGGCCTGTTCTATTTGCCAAGGCTCTTCGTCTATCACGCCGAACAGGTTGGTCAGGGCACCGACACCGATGCGCTGTTCCAGACGATGGAATACAAACTGCTGCGCCTGATCATGAACCCGGCCATGATTGCCACATGGGTCTTCGGTCTGGCCTTGGTCTTCACCCCGGGAATCGTTTATTGGGGCGAGGTCTGGCCTTGGACCAAAGCTGTGGCCGTGCTGGGGATGACGTGGTTTCACCACTGGCTTGGACTGCGCCGCAAGGACTTTGCCAAGGGTGAGAATATTCGCACCGGGCGGACCTATCGGATGATGAACGAACTGCCGACCCTGTTCCTGGTGGTGATCGTGATTTCTGTGATCGCCCGACCGTTTTCCTGAGCCCGGTTGACTCGGAAGGGGCTTTTGCCTATCTGGCAATTCAACGGGGCCGTCCGGCCCTGCTGTTTCCCTATTCAAATCTATTCGCGGCACGCCTGATCACCCGGGCAGAGCCAGCCCGAGGGACGATCTTCCCATGACCACCGAAACGCTGAATCTGGCCGATCTCAAGGCCAACTCCCCCAAAGACCTGCTGTCGATGGCAGAGGAACTCGAAATCGAGAACGCCTCGACCATGCGCAAGGGCGAGATGATGTTCCAGATCCTCAAGGAGCGCGCAGACGAGGGCTGGGAAATTTCCGGCGATGGCGTACTTGAAGTGTTGCAAGACGGGTTCGGGTTCCTGCGCTCGCCCGAGGCGAACTATCTGCCGGGCCCCGATGACATTTACGTCTCGCCCGAGATGATCCGCCAGCATTCCTTGCGCACCGGCGACACGGTGGAGGGGGTCATTCACGCCCCGCGCGAAAATGAGCGGTATTTCGGGCTGGTAAAGGCCACGCAGATCAACTTTGAAGATCCCGAAAAGGCCAAGCACAAGATCAACTTCGACAACCTGACGCCGCTCTATCCCGATGAGCGGCTGAAAATGGAACTGGACGATCCGACCATCAAGGATCGCTCGGCCCGGATCATCGACCTTGTAGCGCCCATCGGCAAAGGCCAGCGGTCGCTGATCGTGGCGCCGCCGCGCACGGGCAAGACGGTTCTCTTGCAAAACATTGCAAGCTCGATCGAGAAAAACCACCCCGAGTGCTACCTGATCGTCCTGTTGATCGACGAACGTCCCGAAGAGGTGACGGATATGCAGCGCAGCGTGAAAGGCGAGGTGATCTCCTCGACTTTCGACGAACCTGCAACACGTCACGTTGCCGTCTCGGAAATGGTGATCGAGAAGGCCAAACGCCTTGTTGAACACAAGCGCGACGTAGTGATTCTGCTCGACTCGATCACCCGCCTTGGCCGCGCTTACAACACCACCGTTCCCAGCTCTGGCAAGGTTCTGACCGGCGGTGTCGATGCGAACGCCCTGCAACGGCCCAAGCGCTTCTTTGGCGCCGCGCGGAACATCGAAGAGGGGGGATCGCTGACCATCATCGCGACCGCCCTGATCGACACCGGCAGTCGTATGGATGAAGTCATCTTTGAAGAGTTCAAAGGCACCGGCAACAGTGAAATCGTGCTGGACCGCAAGGTGGCCGACAAGCGTGTGTTCCCGGCGATGGACATCCTGAAATCCGGCACCCGCAAGGAAGACCTGCTGGTCGAGTCCAAAGACCTGCACAAAACCTTCCTGCTGCGCCGCATTCTGAACCCGATGGGCACCACCGATGCCATCGAGTTCCTGATTTCCAAGCTCAAGCAGACCAAGTCGAACGCCGAGTTCTTCGATTCTATGAACAGCTGACCCCGCGGAGGGGCTATGGATACCATCTTTGCGCTGGCCACGGCGCCGGGGAAAGCCGGCGTTGCCGTGATCCGTATTTCGGGTCCGGCGGCATTTGGCGTGGCCGGGGCCTTGGCCGGGTCGGTTCCCAGTGTCGGAACGGCACGTCTGCGCAAGCTGCTGGATGGGCAGGGCGGCCATCTGGACGACGCATTGGTGCTGGCCTTCCAAGGCCCCCGCAGCTTTACCGGTGAGGATGTGGTAGAGCTTCACACCCATGGTAGCCCCGCCACGGTCAGATCTGTTCTTGCGGCTATTGGTGCAACCGATCTGGCGCGAATGGCAGAGCCGGGGGAATTCACCCGCCGCGCGTTGGAAAACGACCGGATGGACGTGGCCCAGGTTGAAGGCCTGGCCGATTTGATCGACGCCGAAACCGAGGCGCAGCGCGTTCAGGCATTGCGCGTTCTGTCAGGCGGTCTTGGCCAGCTGGTAGAGCAATGGCGCGAGAACTTGCTGCGCGCCGCAGCGCTGTTAGAGGTCACGATCGACTTTGCCGACGAGGAGGTGCCTGTTGATGTCACGCCCGAAGTCACTTCGTTGCTGACTCCGGTCATGGCCGATCTGCGCAGGGAAATCGCTGGGGTTGATGTGGCTGAACGTATCAGAGACGGTTTTGAGGTTGCCATCCTGGGCGCCCCAAATGCGGGAAAATCCACACTTCTCAACATGCTCGCAGGGCGAGAGGCGGCCATCACGTCCGATATCGCCGGCACAACCCGCGACGTGATCGAGGTGAGGATGGATCTGCGCGGATTGCCAGTGACCGTGCTGGACACCGCTGGCCTACGAGAGTCCGGCGACGCGGTCGAACGCATCGGGATCGACCGGGCCCGCACCCGGGCCGAGGGGGCGGACATCCGCGTATTCCTGCAATCTGAACCGGGCGAGGTGCCGCCGATCTCTATGCGCGACGGGGATATCGTGCTGCTTGGCAAAGGCGATCTGCATGGGAACACCGAGTGCGCGATTTCCGGGGTGACTGGGCTGGGGGTCTCATCCCTGATCGACCAGTTGGCCGATACACTGTCGACCCGCGCTGCGCGTCAGGTTACCGCCACACATGCCCGCCACGGCGAGGCGATGGCAGATTCACTCCGGTCTTTGGTCGCGGGAATGGATGAGGTACAAGCAGGGCCAGATCGAACCGAACTGGCGGCAGAGCATTTGCGCAGCGCGATTAGACGGCTGGATTCCCTGATTGGCCGGATTGATGTGGAAATGGTCCTGGGCGAAATCTTCTCGCGCTTCTGCCTCGGGAAATAGGAGTGTTTCACGTGAAACATCTGGACTTCGATGTCGTGGTGATCGGCGGCGGTCATGCCGGATCAGATGCGGCCCATGCGGCAGCCCGCGCCGGTGCGCGTGTGGCGTTGCTGACCCTGCGGGCCGACACCATCGGCGTCATGTCGTGCAACCCTGCAATTGGAGGATTGGGCAAGGGCCATCTTGTCCGGGAAATCGACGCGCTTGGTGGGGCCATGGGCCGCGTGGCCGATGCGTCCGGTATCCAGTTCCGGCTTTTGAACCGCCGGAAAGGTCCAGCCGTTCAAGGCCCACGCACTCAATCCGATCGCAAACTCTACCGCCTCGCCATGCAGGCAGAGTTGGCCTGTTTGCCAAGTCTTTCGATCATCGAAGGTGAAGCCGCCGATCTGATCATGAACGCGGGCCGGATCGGTGGCGTCCGTTTGGAAGACGGGTCCGAGATCCGGGCCGGGGCGGTGGTGCTGACCACTGGCACATTCCTGCGTGGGATCATCCATATCGGTGACGTCCAGCGCCCCGGTGGGCGGATGGGGGACAAGCCCTCTAACCTGTTGGCAGAGCGGATCGACGCGTTCGGCCTGCCGCTAGGCCGCCTGAAAACCGGCACGCCGCCGCGCCTGAACGGCAAGACGATCAACTGGGGCATTCTCGACAGCCAGCCTGCTGATGACAATCCGGTCATGTTTTCTTTCCTGTCGAAGGGGCCGCAGGTGCGTCAGATCGCCTGTGGGATCACCCATACCAATGCCGCGACGCACCGGATCATCCGCGACAACCTCGACCGATCGGCGATGTATGGCGGGCATATCGAGGGGATCGGCCCGCGCTATTGCCCGTCGATCGAAGACAAGATCGTGCGGTTTGCCGACAAGGAGTCTCACCAGATCTTCCTCGAACCCGAGGGTCTGGACGACGACACGGTCTATCCCAACGGCATCTCGACCTCGCTGCCGGAAGACGTGCAGCACGACTACGTGCATTCGATTCGCGGGTTGGAGCAGGCCGAAATCCTGCAACCGGGGTATGCCATCGAATATGATTACGTCGATCCACGGGCGCTTAGCCCAGTGCTTGAGGTCAAGGACGTGCCGGGCCTGTTCCTTGCCGGGCAGATCAACGGAACAACGGGATATGAAGAGGCTGCGGCACAAGGCCTTGTGGCAGGCCTGAATGCAGCACACCAGGTTTTGTCTAAGGATCCGGTAACGTTCAGTCGAAGCGACTCCTACATCGGTGTCATGATCGACGACCTCGTGACTCGGGGCGTTGCGGAACCTTACCGGATGTTCACCTCGCGGGCAGAGTTTCGACTGACCTTGCGCGCCGATAATGCAGACCAGCGGCTGACCCCGCGCGCGAAGGAGCTTGGCATTGTCAGCCAGGAGCGGGTGCAAACATTCGACGCCAAGATGGAGCGATTGGCCAGGGGCTATGACACCATGCGCGCCCTGTCTGTCACGCCGACCGAGGGGCGGGCGCATGGACTCAACATTAACCAGGACGGGCAGCGGCGCACGGCGCTCGACCTGTTGTCCTTTCCGGATATCACTATCGAAAACCTCGCGGCGATCTGGCCTGATGTGAATGCATTGAACACTGAGACCAAGGCGCAGCTATCGCGCGAGGCGCTCTACGTCAGCTATATTGAACGACAGCAGCGCGACGTTGCGGCTCTGAAACGAGACGAAGCGCAACGGATTCCCGATGGTTTCACCTATGACGCGATTGACGGTTTGTCGAATGAGCTGCGGGGTAAGCTCAGCCACATTCGTCCGCAAACCTTGGGGCAGGCGGGGCGGATCGAAGGAATGACCCCAGCAGCTTTGACGCTGCTGTTGACCAAGATCCGGCAGCATGAACGGAAACGGGCATGACCGAAGACGATGCGCGCGCCCGGCTGCAGGCCAGTGTTTCACGTGAAACATTCGACCGGTTGCAGACCTATGCCGACGCGCTTGTGAAGTGGCAAAAGGCCATCAACCTGGTTGCGCCAAGCACGATCCCCGAGCTTTGGAGCCGCCATTTCCTCGATTCTGCCCAAGTGTTCGATCTTTGCCCGGTCAAAGAGGGGCTTTGGCTGGACATCGGGTCGGGCGCGGGGTTTCCGGGCCTCGTGTGTGCGGCCGTTGCAGCCGAACAGGCCCCGGAGCTGCGGTTTACCTTCATTGAGAGCGATCTGCGTAAAGGCAGCTTTCTGCGTACCGTTGCGGCGGAAATGGGCCTGAAGGTCGGAGTTCTAACCCGGAGAATCGAAGAGGCGCCGCCCCAAGGCGCGGCGGTTCTGTCGGCACGGGCTTTGGCCTCTCTCGGCAAACTTCTTGGGCATGCAGAGCGTCACCTGTCGCCCAATGGCACCGCCCTGTTCCTAAAAGGCGCGACACATGCGCAGGAAATCGAAGAAGCGCTTGAGACATGGCGGATGAGCGTGGATTCTGTTTCCAGCCAGACGGCCGAGGGGGCCGTGATTCTGAAAATCGGAGATATTCACCGTGCTTGAGTCCAGCCGACCTCGTTGTATTGCCATTGCCAACCAGAAGGGCGGGGTTGGAAAGACCACGACCGCAATCAACCTTGGGGCCGCGCTCGCCGCCGAAGGGCAGCGGGTGCTGGTGATTGATCTTGATCCGCAAGGGAATGCGTCTACCGGGCTGGGGATCGACACCGAACAGCGCAATTTTACGACCTATGACCTTTTGATCGAGGGGATGTCGCTGCGGGAAATCCTGCTGCCGACGGGCGTAGACAACCTCTGGATTGCACCATCGACCACCGACCTCAGCTCGGCCGATGTGGAGCTTGTGAGTAATGAAAACAGGGTTTTCCTGCTGAAAGATGCTCTTCAGCCGGCCTCCGTGGCCGGGTTCGACATCATCTTGATGGACTGCCCACCGTCGTTGAACCTGTTGACGGTCAACGCCATGGTGGCGGCCGACGCGGTTCTGGTGCCTCTGCAATCGGAATTCTTCGCATTGGAGGGGCTGTCTCAATTGATGCTGACGATCCGAGAGGTTCGCCAGTCTGCAAATCCAGCCCTGCGAATTGAGGGTGTGGTGTTGACCATGTATGACACTCGCAACAACTTGTGTCGGCAGGTCGAAGAAGATGCCCGCGACAATCTTGGGGAACTGGTGTATCGCACCCGGATTCCGCGCAATGTTCGGCTGAGCGAGGCCCCGTCCTATGCCATGCCGATTCTGCAATACGATCCCACCTCGAAGGGCAGCGAAGCCTATCGTGATCTGGCGAGAGAGGTCTTGGACCGTCAGTTGCAGCAAGCCTGAGAAGGAAACAAGAAATGGCAAAGCAGAGCAGGGGCCTTGGGCGCGGGTTGTCGGCGCTGATGGCGGATATAAACGAGCCGACAGCGTCGTCCCAGGCAGAGATGCCGCAACCGGCCCGGGCCGACCGGACTGTTCCGATAGAATCGGTGCGCCCGAACCCCGAACAGCCCCGACGTGCCTTTACGCAAGACGCGCTTCAGGAATTGTCGGATTCGATTGCCGAAAAGGGTATCATCCAACCACTGATCGTGCGCCCCGATCCGGCGATGGCCGACATGTTCCAGATCGTTGCTGGCGAACGACGCTGGCGCGCGGCGCAGATGGCGCAGTTGCATGAGGTGCCCGTGATTGTCCGCAACTTCAACGACACCGAAGTGTTGGAAGTTGCGATCATCGAGAACATTCAGCGCGCAGACCTGAACCCGGTAGAAGAGGCCATGGGCTATCGCCAGCTTATGGACCGTTTCAACCACACGCAGGAACGCTTGGCCGAGGCTATGGGGAAAAGCCGGCCGCATATCGCGAACCTGCTGCGCCTGCTGACCTTGCCGGAAGAGGTGCAAGGTTATTTGCGGGATGGCAAGCTGACCGCGGGCCATGCCCGCGCCTTGGTTGGCAGTGACCGGGCCGCCGAGATTGCTCGGGACGTGGTGAACAAGGGACTGTCTGTGCGCGAGGTCGAGCGCCGGATGAAGCACGAACAGGGCCAGAGCGCCACACCGACCGGGCGCCCTGCGCCAGGTGCCGGGTCGAAAGACGCTGACACCAAAGCCTTGGAAGGGGATCTTTCAGCCGCGATCGGTCTGACGGTGACGATCGAGCACCACGAGGCGACGGGCGGTGGCAAATTGTCGATCAAATATGACGATCTTGCGCAGCTCGACGATTTGATCAAGCTGCTGAACAGCGGATCTTAAACCAGCAGTTCCCGCAGAATAGCGTTGAGAAGAGGGCGGCCCGCAGCGGTCGTCCTTAGTCTGTCGCCGTCCTGAATGACAAACCCTTCCTCTTGCAGCATGTCGAGTCGGTCTTTTGGCACGGATGCGCCGTTTAGAGCCTCAAATCTGGACAGTGACGACCCTTCTAGCAGGCGCAGACTCATCATCAGGTACTCAACGGCTTGATCGGGCCCCGAAATCTGTGTGCGCTCACGCTCTCCCTCGCCGCGCTCATTGACGCGGGTCAACCAGTCCCCAGGCGAACTTGGCGTCTCAGTCGCGAATTTCAGACGGTCTTTGGTGATCCGACCATGCGCGCCTGGCCCAATTCCGACGTAATCACCGTAACGCCAGTAGATCAGGTTGTGCCTGCTCTCTGCCATATCGCGGGCATGGTTGGAAATCTCGTAGGCGGGCATACCGGCGGCCTCGCAAATCTCCTGCGTCGCCTCGTACATCTGTGCGCCAAGATCGTCTGAGGGCAGACCGGGCAGGCGTCCGATGGCATAGCGATCCCCGAAAGCGGTTCCGTCCTCAATTGTCAGTTGGTAGAGCGACAGGTGGTCGATGGCCATCGACAGCGCTTCACGCAGTTCAGCTGTCCAATCGGGCAAGCATTGGTGCTGGCGTGTATAGATCAGATCAAAGCTGACCCGCTGGAACAGGCTGCGCGCAGTATCGAAGGCTGTCCGCGCCTCGGCCACGCTGTGCATTCGGCCCAGGCGTTTCAGGTCGGCATCGTTCAGCGCCTGAATGCCCATCGAAATCCGGTTCACGCCAGCATCTCGATATCCGGCAAAGCGCCCGGCCTCGACCGACGTTGGGTTTGCCTCTAGCGTAACCTCGAAACTGTTGGAAATCGGCCAGGTTGCGCGGATCTTGTCAAGCACTGCATGAACAAGGTCCGGGTCCATCAAGGAGGGTGTGCCACCCCCAAAGAACACAGTATTTAGTGTTCTTCCTGATGTCTCTACACCGTATCTTTCTATTTCAGACAGATAGGCGGCTTGCCACTGCGCTTGATCGACCGCAGCCGACACGTGGCTGTTGAAATCGCAATAGGGGCACTTTGCCAAGCAGAAGGGCCAATGGATATAGAGCCCGAAGCCGCCCTTCTGCCAATCGTCACTCACCAAGCGCGGCCACCAGTTTGCGGAAGGCGTCGGCGCGGTGGCTGATCTTGTTCTTTTCCCAACGGTCCATCTCGCCAAAGGTGATTTGGTAGCCCTGCGGTTGGAAGATCGGGTCATAGCCATGGCCCTGATCGCCGCGCATCGGCCAGACGACTTGGCCCTCCATCACGCCGGGGAAAACCTCGTCATGGCCATCGGGCCATGCCAGGACCAAGGTGCAGCAGAAACGCGCGGTGTGCGGGGCAGGGGTGCCGGTCTTTTCAAGCTCTTTGTGGGTCTTGTTCATCGCCATGATGAAATCGCGGCCCGAGGGTGTTTCGGCCCAATCGGCGGTGTAGACACCGGGCGCGCCGCCAAGCGCGTCAATCTCGATGCCCGAGTCGTCGGCCAGAGCGGGCAGCCCCGTCGCCTTGGCTGCGGCGTGGGCCTTGATCCTGGCATTCTCGACAAATGTCGTGCCGGTTTCCTCGGGCTCAGGCAGATCATGCGCCTTGGCGGAGGTGACAGATATGCCAAGCGGCTCTAACAGATGCGCGATCTCTTCGAGCTTGCCTTGGTTGTGCGTGGCGACAAGCAAGGTCTTGCCGGTGAAGGTCCGCATCAGGACGTGGCCTCTTTCTGTGCAGTGACCAGCTCGGCAACGCCTGCTTCGGCCAGATCCATCAGTTCGTTGAACTGAGGGCGGCTGAAGGTCGCGCCCTCGGCACTGGCTTGCAGCTCGATCAACTGGCCTGCGCCGGTCATGACGAAGTTGCCATCGGTTCCGGCCTCGGAATCCTCGTCATAGTCGAGGTCCAGAACCGGCTGACCGGCAAACACGCCACAGGACACGGCGGCGACGTGATCCATGATCGGATCGGAAATGACATCGCCTGCCTTCATCAGCTTGTTCACGGCCAACCGAAGGGCGACCCAGCCCCCAGTGATCGCGGCGCAACGGGTGCCCCCGTCGGCTTGGATCACATCGCAGTCGATGGTGATCTGACGTTCGCCAAGCGCCACCCGGTCAATTCCCGCCCGTAGGGAGCGACCGATAAGCCGTTGAATTTCTTGGGTTCTTCCAGATTGCTTGCCTGCCGACGCCTCTCGCCGCATCCGTGTGTGGGTGGCGCGCGGCAGCATCCCGTATTCTGCTGTCACCCAGCCAAGGCCGGTATTGCGCAGGAAGGGGGGCACGCGTTCCTCCAGCGAGGCGGTGCACAGCACATGGGTGTTGCCAACCTTGATCAGGCAAGAGCCCTCGGCATGGCGCGTCACGCTGGTTTCAATGGAAATCGGACGCATCTGGTCTAGGTTTCTGCCGGATGGGCGCATATCTATCTCCTGCTGGTGTTCGGCGACCGGGATAGTCTGTCGGCCCTGCGACACGCAAGCCCGATTGACCTTGTCGTGCGACCACCGCTTAATGTTTTCGGTCCGTAACCTAAGTCAGACATGCCTGAAAAAGAGAACATCCTTTCCGAAATGAATGATCGCTCGCGCGAGGTGTTTCGGCGCGTTGTCGAGGGCTATCTGGAAACCGGTGCCCCGATGGGGTCACGCACCCTGACGCGGAACCTGTCTGAAAAGGTTTCGGCGGCGACGATCCGCAACACGATGCAGGATCTGGAATATCTTGGCCTGCTGGACAGCCCCCATGTCTCGGCTGGGCGCATCCCGACCGAACTGGGCCTGCGAATGTTCGTGGATGGGTTGTTGGAGGTCGGCGACCTGACGATTTCCGACCGCGCCAAGCTGGACGCGACGGTTGGCGGCAATGACTCGGATGTCTCGAAAAAACTGGATCGCCTCGGGTCGGCCCTGTCGGGCGTGACCCATGGGGCCAGCCTTGTCCTGACCCCCAAGCACGAAGCGCCCATCCGCCATATAGAGTTTGTCTCGCTGTCGCCCGGTCGGGCACTGGTGGTGCTGGTCTTTGCCGATGGCCATGTGGAAAACCGGATATTCACGCCGCCGCCGGGGCAGACCCCAAGCTCGATGCGGGAGGCAGCGAATTTCCTGAATGCTTTGGCAGAGGGCAAGACGGTCAGCGACCTCAAGAGGTTGATGGAAACCGAGGTCAGCACGCGGCGCCAAGAGATCGACAAACTGGCGCAGGAATTGATCGAAAGCGGCGCGGCGATCTGGGAAAACGAAGGTGCGGATACAGAGCGGTTGATCGTGCGCGGTCGGTCACACCTGTTGGATGCCGGCGGGGAAAGCGAAGAGTTGGAGCGAATCCGCAACCTCTTCGACGACCTTGAGCGCAAGCGCGACATCGCAGAATTCCTTGAACTGACCGAGGAAGGCGACGGTGTGCGCATTTTTATCGGCTCGGAGAATAAACTTTTCTCACTTTCGGGTTCCTCTCTGGTGGTTTCCCCATATATGAACGCGGATCGAAAGATCATCGGTGCGGTTGGCGTTATCGGGCCCACGCGGCTCAACTACGGACGGATCGTTCCGATTGTGGATTATACGGCGCAACTGGTCGGGAAACTGATCTCGGACCAGGCATAAGAGGTTGAGAATGGCAGACCCCAAGGAAGATTCGTTCCTGGATGACCCCGAGGCCCTTGAGGCCGAAATGGACGCGGCGCTGGAAGAGGAAGAACTGGACGAGTCCGATCCTCTCGCGCTGGAACTGGACGCCCTGCGATCTGAGCGGGACGAGTTGAAGGACCGCCTTCTGCGCACGCTGGCGGAGTCGGAAAACGTTCGCAAACGCGCGGACCGGGATCGGCGTGAAGCCGAGCACTACGGCGGCACCCGGCTGGCCCGTGACCTGCTGCCGGTTTACGACAACTTGCAGCGGGCGCTGGAAGCGGCGAACAAGGAAGAAAACGAGGTCGCGAGCGCGGTGATCGAGGGTGTGGAACTGACGTTGCGCGAATTGCTCAACGTGTTCTCCAAGCACGGCGTGACCCCGATCGCTCCGCAAAACGGTGACGTTTTCAACCCGCAAGAACATGAAGCCATGTTCGAAGCTCCGGTGCCCGGCACCAAGGCTGGCGAAATCATCCAGGTGATGACTGTTGGCTTCATGCTGCACGACCGGTTGCTGCGCCCGGCGCAGGTCGGCGTGTCTTCTACCCCGGCGTCGTAAGGGCGGACATGGTGGGCAGTGGGGGACAGCCCCCGCGCCCAGACCATTTCGGCGAAGATGTCGGGCGCAGAGAAATTCAGACGATTTCTGTGCCTCCGTCTTCGTCGAGGGCCTTCAGCTCGTAGATCAGATCGAGCGCCTGTTTGGGCGTCAGCATGTCGGGGTGAATGTCCATCAGCCGCTCTGACAAGGCAGACTGTTTCACTGGTTGCGGGGTGGCGACCGGCGTGGCTGCGAACAGCGGCAAATCGTCGATCAGCGCCTTTTGGCGATCGCCGCCCTCGCGTTCGCCTTTTTCCAAGGCATCCAGCACCTCGTGCGCCCGCGAAACGACAGAACCCGGCAAGCCCGCCAGCTTGGCGACCTGCACGCCGTAGGACCGGTCGGCAGCGCCGGGGCGTACCTCGTGCAGGAAGATCACGTCGCCGTCCCATTCGCGCACCGCGACTGTGGCGTTCTGCACACCCTCCATCCGGTCAGCGAGGCTCGTCATCTCGTGGTAGTGCGTGGCGAAAAGCGCGCGGCAGCGGTTTACCTCGTGCAGGTGTTCCAGCGTGGCCCACGCAATCGACAGGCCGTCATAGGTGGCGGTGCCGCGCCCGATTTCATCGAGGATCACAAGCGCGCGCTCGTCTGCCTGATTCAGGATCGCGGCGGTTTCGACCATTTCGACCATGAAGGTGGAGCGGCCACGGGCGAGGTCATCCGACGCGCCGACGCGGCTGAAGACTTGGCTGACGAGGCCGATATGGGCCGACTTTGCAGGCACGAAGCTGCCCATCTGGGCGAGAATGGCGATCAGCGCGTTCTGGCGGAGGTAGGTCGATTTACCCGCCATGTTGGGGCCGGTCAGCAGCGTCAGTGCGGCCTTGTGGCCCTCGGCCGTCAGGTCGCAATCGTTGGCGATGAATGGCTCACCGGCCTTTTGCAGGGCGCGCTCCACCACCGGGTGGCGGCCCGAGTCGATCTCGAAGGCGCGGCTGTCGTCGATCTGGGGGCGAACCCAGTCTTCTGATCGGGCGAGGTCTGCGAGGGCGGTGATCAGGTCAATCTCTGCCAACGCGGCAGCGGCGGCGCCGACGGCCTCGTTCTCGTCCAGAATTGCCTGTCTTAGAGACTGAAACAGGGTTTTTTCGATCTCCAGGGCACGGTTGCCGGCGTTCAGAATACGGGTTTCCAGATCACTCAATTCCACCGTGGTGAATCGCACCGCGTTGGCGGTGGTCTGACGGTGAATAAACGTCTCTGACAGAGGCGCAGAGAGCATTTTCTGCGCGTGTGTCGCGGTCGTCTCGATGAAATACCCCAGCACGTTGTTGTGCTTGATCTTGAGCGAGGAGATGCCGCTTTGTTCGGCATAATCGGCCTGCATACCGGCGATCACGCCCCGGCCTTCGTCGCGCAGGCGTCGGGTTTCGTCGAGGTCCTGGTGAAACCCTTGAGCGATGAACCCGCCGTCACGGGCCAGCAGCGGCGGTTCGGCGACCAGCGCAGCGTCGAGGAGGGATCGCAGCGTCTGGTGTCCATCGAGCGCCCGTGCGGCGCGCTGAAAGACCTCTGGCAAGCCGGACGCCGCCAATTGGTCGTGGATGTGCTCGGCCTCGGCCAGCCCGTTGCGAATGGCGGCAAGGTCGCGCGGGCCGCCCCGGTCAAGGCCAAGGCGTGATAGGGCGCGGTCCATGTCGGGCACCTTGCGCAGCGCGTCGCGCAGAGCATTGGACAGGCGGTCATTCTCCAGACTGGCGCTGACGGCCTCGTGCCGTTCTTGCACAACTGCGATCTGGGTGGAGGGGCTGGACAGCCGATGTTCCAGCAGGCGCGCGCCGCCAGCCGTCAGGGTTCGGTCGATCGTGGCCAGCAGTGACCCGGCGCGTCCGCCATGCATGGAACTGGTCAGTTCGAGGTTGCGCCGCGTGGCCGCGTCGATCTGCATCATCCGCTGCGCCAGCGTGCGAGTGGGCGCGCGCAAGAGCGGTAGTTTGCCTTTCTGCGTCATCTCCAGGTAGTCGATGATTGCGCCCATGGCGGCAAGGTCGGGGCGGTCGAATTGACCGAAGGACTCGAGCGACTTCACCTGAAACAGGGCCTCGATCCTCCGTTCAGCCGAGCCACTGTCAAAACTGGACGGGGCCAGCGGTGTCACGGAGGCTCCGGCCTCCTCTATGATCATCAGTGCCGCGTCGTCGGTGCCATCGGCCACCAGCACCTCGCGCGGGGTCAAGCGCGCCAGTTCCGGCCCAAGGCGCACAAGCGGGCAGGGCATCACGTGGAATGCGCCGGTGGAAATGTCGGTCCATGCGAGTGCGGCCTCGCCCCGGATATCGGCATAGGCGGCAAGGTAGTTGTGGTGGCGTGCTTCCAGCAGCGTGTCTTCCGTCAGTGTACCGGGGGTGACAAGCCGCACGACCTCTCGCCGGACCACGGATTTCGAGCCGCGCTTTTTCGCCTCTGCGGGGTCTTCCGTCTGTTCGCAGACCGCGACGCGAAAGCCCTTGCGGATCAGCGTCAGGAAATACCCCTCGGCGGAATGGGCCGGCACGCCGCACATGGGGATGTCGTCGCCCTGATGCTTACCGCGCTTGGTCAGGGCGATGTCCAGCGCCTCTGCGGCGGCCACCGCATCTTGAAAGAACATCTCGTAGAAGTCGCCCATCCGGTAGAACAACAGCGCATCGCGGTTCTGCGCCTTGATCTCCAGATACTGCGCCATCATGGGCGTGACTTGTCCCGTCATATGCATCCCCTTGCCTGCGGCGATCACCCTACTAAGGCCGGTTGACAGGTAAAAGGGCGCATTCGCATCTGTTGAGCCGCGCGGCCCTTGGCGATAAGAGGTTTGGGGTTGAGGAAGGGACAGGACTTATGAAGAGCAAATCCAAGGTCACGCGCGAAGAGGCATTGGCCTATCACCTGGAACCGCGTCCGGGGAAAATCGACATTCAGGCGTCGACCGCGATGACAACGCAGCGGGATTTGAGCCTTGCCTACAGTCCCGGCGTGGCAGTGCCGTGCGAGGCCATCGCAGAGAACCCGGAGACCGCCTATGACTACACGACCAAGGGCAACATGGTGGCGGTGATCTCGAACGGGACGGCGGTACTGGGGTTGGGAAACCTTGGCGCACTGGCATCCAAGCCGGTGATGGAGGGCAAGGCGGTGCTGTTCAAGCGCTTTGCCGATGTGAATTCCATCGACATCGAGCTGGACACCGAAGATCCGGCCGAATTCATCAACGCGGTCAAGCTGATGGGGCCGAGCTTTGGCGGCATTAACCTTGAGGATATCAAGGCGCCGGAATGCTTCATCATCGAGCAGCAGCTCAAAGAGATCATGGACATCCCGGTGTTTCATGACGATCAGCACGGCACTGCGGTGATCTGTGCGGCGGGGCTGATCAACGCGTTGCACCTGTCGAACAAGAAGATCGAGGATGTGAAAATCGTTCTCAACGGCGCGGGGGCGGCCGGGATTGCCTGTCTTGAGTTGCTCAAGGCCATGGGCGCACGGCACGAAAACTGCATCATGTGCGATACCAAAGGGGTGATCTACCAAGGCCGCACCGAGGGTATGAACCAGTGGAAATCGGCCCATGCGGTAAAGACAAAGGCCCGCACGCTGGATGAGGCGATGAGGGGCTGTGACGTGTTCCTTGGTGTATCGGCCAAGGGCGCCGTGACGCAGGACATGGTGGCCAGCATGGCCGACAACCCGGTGATCTTCGCCATGGCCAACCCTGACCCGGAAATTACCCCGGAAGAGGCGCATGAGGTGCGGGTGGATGCCATCGTCGCCACGGGGCGCAGCGACTACCCCAACCAGGTGAACAACGTTTTGGGCTTTCCCTACCTGTTTCGTGGGGCGCTGGATATTCATGCGCGCGCCATCAATGATGAGATGAAGATCGCCTGCGCCGAAGCGCTGGCCAAACTGGCGCGAGAGGATGTGCCCGATGAGGTCGCCATGGCCTATGGTCGCAAGCTCACCTTTGGGCGCGATTATATCATTCCGACGCCCTTCGATCCTCGGCTGATCTACACGATCCCGCCAGCGGTGGCCAAGGCCGGGATGGAAACCGGCGCAGCCCGGCGTCCGATCATCGACCTTGACGCCTATGCGCAAACCCTGAATGCACGGATGGACCCGACGGCGTCCGTCCTGCGGGGGATCAACGCAAGGGCGCGCGCGAAACAGGCGCGGATGATCTTCGCAGAGGGTGACGACGTGCGGGTGCTGCGGGCCGCCGTATCCTACCAGCGCAACGGGCTTGGCAAGGCCATTGTCGTGGGCCGCGAGGCCGATGTGCGCGAAAAGCTGGAAAGCGTCGGACTGGCCGATGCCGTGCGCGAGCTGGAGGTCGTGAACGCGGCCAACACCTCGAACCTCGATACCTACAAGTCGTTCCTCTACGATCGGCTTCAGCGCAAGGGGTTCGACCGGACCGACATTCACCGACTGGCCGCGCGCGACCGACATGTGTTTTCATCGCTGATGCTGGCCCACGGCCATGGTGACGGGCTGGTCACCGGGGCCACGCGGAAATCGGCCCATGTTCTTGGGCTGATCGGCCATGTCTTCGACGCCGGGGCGCAGGATGGCGCGGTTGGCGTGACGGTGCTGATGCACAAGGGCAAGATCGTTCTGATCGGCGACACGCTGGTGCATGAATGGCCCGAGGCTGACGACCTGGCCCTGATCGCACAGCGCGGCGCAACCGTTGCCCGAGGGCTGGGAATCGAGCCGCGCGTCGCGTTTGTCAGTTTCTCGACCTATGGCTACCCGGTCTCGGAACGCGCCGAGAAGATGCATCTTGCGCCGAAGGTGTTGGACAAATGGGGCGTCGATTTCGAATATGATGGCGAAATGACCGTGGACGTGGCGCTGAACCGGGACGTGATGGCGCAATACCCGTTCACCCGGCTGTCCGGTCCGGCCAACGTGCTGGTGGTGCCTGCACGGCACTCTGCCTCGATCTCGGTCAAGCTGATGCAGGAAATGGCGGGCGCGACGATCATCGGGCCGATCCTGACGGGGCTGGAGCATCCGGTGCAGATCTGTTCGACCAACTCGACCGCGAACGACATTCTGAACATGGCGATGATGGCGGCAAGCCGCATCGGCCACTAAACGAAAGGCCCGCCGGATCATCTCTGGCGGGCCTATTGTTTCATGGGAAACGAGCGAGTCAGCCCTTCATGTCATCCCAGAAGCTTTTGACCTTCTCGAAAAAGCCGCTCGAATTGGGCGTATTCGAATGGGCGCAGCTTTCCTCGAACTCGCGAAGCAGCTCTTTCTGCTTGCCGGTCAGTTTCACCGGGGTCTCGACGGCCAGTTCTATATACATCTCGCCAAATCCGGCGCCGCGCAGGGCGGGCATGCCCTTGCCACGCAGGCGCATCTGGCGACCGGACTGGCTGCCTTCCGGCACTTTCACCCGGCTACGGCCACCGTCGATCGTCGGTACCTCGATCTCTCCGCCAAGTGCGGCCTTGGTCATCGAGACCGGCACCCGGCAGAACAGGTCCATGCCGTCGCGCTGGAAGATCGGATGGTCGGCCACCTCGATGAAGATGTAGAGGTCGCCCGGAGGCCCGCCGCGCAGGCCGGCCTCACCCTCGCCCGACAGGCGAATGCGGGTGCCGGTTTCAACGCCAGCGGGGATATTGACCGACAGCGCCTTCTCGGTTTCCGTCCGACCCGAGCCGCCGCATTTCTTGCAGGGGTTCTTGACCACTTGTCCGGCACCCGAGCAGGTCGGGCATGTCCGTTCGACGGTAAAGAAACCCTGCTGCGCGCGGACCTTGCCGATGCCCGAGCAGGTTGGACAGGTCTGGGGTTCTGCCCCACCCTCTGAACCGCCGCCATCGCAGGCGTCACAGGTGACAGAGGTCGGGACCGAGATCGCCTTTTGCAGGCCTGCATAGGCCTCTTCCAGCGAAATGCGCAGGTTGTAGCGCAGGTCCGAGCCGCGAGAGGCCCGTTGCCGTGTGCCACCGCCGCGCTGGCCGCCCATGAAATCGCCGAACAGATCCTCGAACACGTCCGAAAAAGCGCTGGCGAAATCGCCTTGCCCGCCGCCGCGTGGACCGTAGCCACCAGCGCGGGGACCAGCCCCCATACCGCCGTCGAACGCCGCGTGACCATAGCGGTCATAGGCGGCCTTCTTGTCGGCGTCTTTCAGGACGTCATAGGCCTCGTTCACTTCCTTGAACTGGGACTCAGCATCCGGATTGTCCGAGTTGCGGTCCGGGTGCAGTTCCTTGGCCTTCTTGCGGTAGGCCTTTTTCAGCTCCTCCGCCGAGGCCCCCTTGGAGACGCCGAGAACCTCGTAATAATCGCGTTTTGCCATTTGGATTGCTGCCTTCCTGAAACGCGCAGACCGGCCAAGGGGGTGCCTCGACCGGTCGCACGTGGGTCAGTTCACGCGATTACGACCGGCGTTCGTCGCCGTCGAGATCTTCGAAATCCGCATCGACGATGTCGTCATCGACACCGCCGGGCTCGTCCGCGCCTTCCGGAGCGTCCTCGCCAGCGGATTCTGCCTGAGCCTTGTAGATGGCTTCACCCAGTTTCATGGCCGCTTCGGTCACGTTCTGGATGCCGCCTTTGATCTTGCCCGCGTCTTCGGTCTCGATCTGCTCTTCAAGGTTCTTGATGGCCAGTTCGATGGCTTCGATCGTGGTCGGGTCGACCTTGTCGCCATGCTCTTCCATCGACTTCTGGGTCGAATGGATAAGGCTCTCGGCCTGGTTCTTGGCTTCCACCAGTTCCTTGCGGCTCTTGTCGGCCTCGGCGTTCTCCTCGGCTTCCTTGACCATGCGTTCGATGTCGTCATCCGACAGACCGCCAGAGGCCTGGATCGTGATGTTCTGCTCGCGGCCAGTGCCCTTGTCCTTGGCGGACACGGACACGATGCCGTTGGCGTCGATATCGAAGGTCACTTCGATCTGCGGCAGGCCGCGGGGTGCGGGCGGGATGTCTTCGAGGTTGAACTGGCCGAGCATCTTGTTGTCGGCCGCCATTTCCCGTTCACCCTGGAACACGCGGATCGTCACGGCGTTCTGGTTGTCTTCCGCAGTCGAGAAGATCTGCGACTTCTTCGTCGGGATCGTCGTGTTGCGGTCGATCAGGCGGGTGAAAACACCCCCGAGCGTTTCGATGCCGAGCGACAGCGGGGTCACGTCCAGAAGAACCACGTCCTTGACGTCGCCTTGCAGAACACCGGCCTGAATGGCGGCGCCCATGGCGACCACTTCGTCGGGGTTCACACCCTTGTGCGGTTCCTTGCCAAAGAAGTTGGACACTTCCTCGATCACCTTGGGCATCCGGGTCATACCGCCGACCAGAACGATCTCGTCGATATCACCTTTGCCGAGGCCTGCGTCTTTCAGAGCGGCCTGACAGGGCTTGAGCGAGTTCTTGATCAGGTCACCCACCAGCGATTCCAGCTTGGCGCGGGTCAGCTTCATGACCATGTGCAGCGGCGTGCCGTCCTTGCCCATCGAGATGAACGGCTGGTTGATCTCGGTCTGGGTGGCCGAGGACAGTTCGATCTTGGCTTTCTCTGCGGCTTCTTTCAGGCGTTGCAGGGCCATCTTGTCCTTGGTCAGATCGACGCCGTGTTCCTTTTTGAACTCGTTGGCGAGATAGTCGACAATGCGCATGTCGAAGTCTTCACCACCAAGGAAGGTGTCACCGTTGGTCGATTTCACTTCGAACAGACCATCGTCGATTTCGAGGATGGTGATGTCGAACGTACCGCCACCAAGGTCATACACAGCGATGGTGCGCGATTCTTTCTTGTCGAGGCCATAGGCCAGCGCAGCCGCGGTCGGCTCGTTGATGATGCGCAGCACTTCGAGGCCCGCAATCTTGCCGGCGTCCTTGGTGGCCTGACGCTGAGCGTCGTTGAAATAGGCGGGCACAGTGATCACGGCCTGCGTCACCTCCTCGCCGAGGTAGCTTTCGGCGGTTTCCTTCATCTTTTGCAGGATGAGGGCCGAGACCTGCGACGGCGAATATTTCTCGCCCTTCACTTCCACCCAGGCGTCACCGTTGCCACCATCGACGATGGAATAGGGGACCAGCTTCTTGTCTTTCTCGACGGCGGCGTCGCCGACGCGGCGGCCGATCAGGCGCTTGACGGCGAAAATGGTGTTGTCGGGGTTGGTGACGGCCTGGCGCTTGGCAGCCTGACCAACCAGCTTCTCGTCATCGGTGTAGCCGACGATCGAGGGGGTGGTGCGGGCGCCTTCCGCGTTTTCGATGACGCGGGCTTGCGAGCCGTCCATGATGGCAACGCACGAGTTCGTGGTGCCGAGGTCGATACCAATTACTTTGGCCATGTTGTTCGTCCCTTCTTCAAGGCGATGTTGCAGGGGGCGGGTCCGATTTCGGCCCCCGGCCCCTTATCCCAGTGGCCGGGGGAGTGTCCCCGACCGCGCTTCGCAGGGTATATAAGTGGGGCTCCGGGTCGCTGCAAGCGGGCCGGCGCGTTGATTTGCACGCAAATGTGAACAAGTTCTCTCCAGACCGGTGCATTGGAGGCGTCACGAATTGGAACGGATCGACATAAACGGTTTCGAGATTTTTCCCGGCGCGCTGGATGTGCAGAGGCAACAGGCGGTGTTGAATGATCTGCGCACGGTGGTTCAGGCGGCGCCCCTGTTCCACCCGGAAACGCCGCGCGGGCGAAAAATGTCGGTGCGCATGACCTCGGCGGGTCGTGTCGGTTGGGTCACGGATCGGCGTGGCTACCGCTATGAACCGCACCACCCGAACGGCACTCCTTGGCCACCGATTCCGGACAGCGTGCTGGCAATCTGGTGCGACGTGGCCGGGATCGACCGACTGCCTGATTGCTGCTTGGTGAACTTCTACGGCGAAGATGCGCGCATGGGGATGCATCAGGACAAGGACGAGGGCGATTTCTCTTATCCCGTGGTGTCCGTCTCGTTGGGCGACGAGGCACTGTTCCGGATGGGAAATAACAGGCGCGGTGGCAAGACGGAGTCGATCTGGCTGCGGTCGGGCGATGTGGTCAAGATGGGTGGCGAGGCGCGGTTGAAGTTTCACGGCGTGGACCGCGTGCGGTTCGGCACGTCAACGTTGTTGCCCAAGGGCGGGCGTATCAACCTGACCCTGCGTGTCGTCGATTAACGCACCAACGCGCAGCAGCCTTCCAGAACCTCTGTGCCTTGGCTGGTGCGCCGCAAGAACATGCCGCTGATGCCAAAGTCGCGGTCGCTCATCCCGTCGGAACAGATTTCCCGCCGTATGATCGCGGTCATGGTCGAGGTGCCACTGTCCAGCACAATACCGAAGGCCTGTGGGCCACGGCCCGAGGGCGTGCCGCTCCAAAGTTCTGCATAGGGGACGGGGGCGGGTTCCGCGACGCTGGAAAAGGTGCCGCCGCCGATGGCGCGCTCATAGCTCCAGAACGGCTCTGTCCCGTGACAATAGAGCGGGGCGGGCAGGCCTGCGTTCCAGTCCGGCCCGATCCGGTCGAGATAGCGCATCGAGACCCAGCCCGATACCTCGCCCAGGGACACGCGGCCCCAGCCGCGATCCTGCGTCGTGCCCACGATTTCGACCTGTGTCGCAGATGGGGGCAACGCGCCGACGATCCGGTTTTCCACGCCCGGCCCCGAGCGCACGTTCAACACATCGTCACTGGCAACGCCGGTCACCCGATAGAGCGCGGGATAGTCATGCACCTGTGCCGAAGCCATCGAAGTCATGGCGAGAAAGAAAAGGGAGAAAAGGAACCTGATCATCGTCCTGCCGTCCAACTCGCTGAAACATGCTTTCGGGTATAGAAATCACCCATCAGCCCGAGGATCACGAAACCGACGGTGAAATAAATCGGGTAAACCCAGTTGGTATAGTGCGGGAAGTAGTTGTTGAAAGCAAATCCGCGCGCCTGGTCGATCAGGTGGAAAAGCGGGTTCCAGTCGAACCACGAAATCATCATCGTCGGCAGGGCATTCGCCACGAACATCTTGCCCGAAGCGATCATGTTGGCCCGCGCATAGACCGTCTGGATGATGCCGATGACATCGGGAATCCACGGCTTCAGGGCCAACAGGACCAGCCCGACGGCGCAGCCCGAGGCCCAGGACAGAAGATACATGAACATGACGCCGGCCCAGTCATGGATCACGACCGGATTCAAGATGGTATGAACGCCAAACAGGATCACGCAGAGCGATAGTGTCTGGATATAGAGCGACGCGAAGGCCGACGAGGCGATTGCCACAACCGTGTTCATGGGCGCGTGCAACATCATGGCCGAAGCCGCGCCTTCGGACCCAAGCACCGCGCCGAGCGCCTTGATATGCGTGAGATACAGGAAGATTCCAGTAATCAGGTAGATCATGAAATCGCCACGGATCATGACGCGGCGCGATCCCATCACGGTGAACATGAAGTAGAAAGCCACGATGAACAAAAGCGCCTGCATCATGTTCATGACCAGCGCCATAATGGCATTGCCGTGGCTCTGCCGAACCTTGCGCGCGGTTGACGTGAAGGTCAGTTCGGCGAGGTTCCAGATGATCGAAAGAGTCGTCTTTCGCGTGCTATGCTTGAACTTCATGCGACCACCTCAAAGAACCTGCTCTGCCCGGACCCACCCTGTCTTTGTTGCAGGGATGTCTTGCCCTTTGGCTGATAGCTGACGATAACGGCGAAAAGTGGATTTTTCAATGAAACTCCCAAGGAGGATGGCTTTGGATTTTGAGAAGATGGAGCAGGTATTCCGCACTTTGGCGCTGCAAGCCGGCGCGCGGATCATGGAAATTTACGATGCGGATGATTTCGAGGTAAAGGCCAAGTCGGACGACAGCCCGGTGACCGAGGCTGATGAGGCTGCCGATGCGCTGATCTCCGCGGGTATCAGGGACGCCTTTCCCGACACGACCCTCGTGACCGAAGAACAGGCGGCCAGCCATAGCCAGACAGCCAGCAGCTTTGTCATCGTCGATCCGCTCGACGGCACCAAGGAATTCGTGAAACGGCGCGGTGATTTCACCGTGAACATTGCCTATGTCGAAAACGGCGTGCCGGTGCGCGGTGTGGTCTATGCCCCCGCCAAGGGCCGCTTGTTCTATACCGATGCCGATGGCCGCTCGGTCGAGGAAACCGGGGCATTCTCGGTGGATACCAAGGGCGATGTCAGCCCGATTTCCGTCTCGAAACCGGATAATTCCGCGCTTCTCGTGGTAGCGTCCAAATCGCATCGCGATGCCGCGACCGACGACTATATCGGCAAATACTCGGTTGCCGATATGAAAAGCGCTGGCTCATCGCTCAAGTTTTGTCTGGTGGCAACAGGCGAAGCCGACCTCTACCCGCGCCTTGGGCGCACCATGGAATGGGATACCGCCGCAGGCGACGCCGTGTTGCGTGGGGCCGGTGGGCATGTGATCCGTTTCGACGACCACAGCCCTTTCATCTATGGCAAGGCAGGCTACGAAAACCCGTTCTTCATCGCCCATGCCCCCGGCGTCGATCTGAAAGCTGGCTGAATGTCGGTCGTCTGCATCATCCCCGCACGCTACGCTTCCAGCCGTTATCCCGGCAAACCGCTTGCGGAATTGCGCGGGGCGACTGGCGTGTCACGCAGCCTGATCGAGCGAAGCTGGCTGGCGGCGCAAGAGGTGGCGGGGCTGGATGCGGTCTATGTCGCCACCGATGACGACAGGATACGGGCAGCGGCCGAAGGCTTTGGCGCGCAGGTTTTGATGACGTCCCAGGCCTGCCGCAACGGCACCGAACGGTGTGCCGAGGCGCTCGGGCTGCTTGAAGATGGCGTCGAGATGGTGGTGAACCTGCAAGGCGACGCGCCCTTGACGCCGGCGTGGTTCCTGGAAGACCTGATCGCCGGTCTGCGTGCCGACAGTCAGGCCGCGCTGGCCACCCCGATCCTGCGTTGCGACGGCGAAACGCTGGCCGCGCTCAAGGCCGACCGTGCGGCGGGCCGGGTCGGTGGCACAACGGCGGTGGCAGATTCCGAAAGCCGGGCGCTCTATTTCTCCAAGGAAGTGATCCCCTACACGTCCAAGGCCTATGCCCCCGATGCGCCGACCCCGGTTTTTCATCATGTGGGTGTCTACGCTTACCGCCCGTGGGCCCTGCACGCCTATCCCGATTGGGAGGTCGGCACATTGGAAACGCTGGAAGGGCTGGAGCAACTTCGCTTCCTCGAAGCGGGCCATAAGGTGCATTGTGTCGAGGTCGAGGCCAAGGGGCGAAAGTTCTGGGAGCTGAACAACCCCGAAGACGTGCCCCGGATCGAGGCGATGCTGGCGGAAATGGGGGCGCCTTGACCCAACCCCCCCCGGTCAGCGTGATTGTCGTCAGCCATGGGCGCCCCGCCCTGCTGCGACGCGCCCTGATCGGGATAGGACAGCTGTTCTACCGGCCGTTCGAGGTGGTCGTTGTCGCAGACCGGTCCGGGTTGGGGGCGATTGCAGATCTTCCCTTTGCAGACCGACTGAAGACGGCCGAACAGCAAAGCCCAAACATCTCTGCCGCCCGAAATGCCGGGGCCGCCTTGGCCGGTGGGGACATCCTTGCCTTCATTGATGATGACGCGGTGCCCGAGCCGACCTGGCTGCATCACCTTGTGTCCAAGATGTCCGAGCCAGGCTGCGCCGCTGCCACTGGCACGGTTCTGGGCCGCAATGGCATCTCTGTCCAATGGGCCGACCGTTGGGTCGATGCCACCGGCGTCGCCTGTCCGGCAGCACCGGGGCCGGTGCCCGACGGGATGGCGGTGAAGCTGGAAGGCACCAACATGGCCGTGCGCCGCGATGTGTTGGCCGATCTGGGCGGCTTTGACGAGGCGTTCGCGTTCTTTCTGGATGAGACGGATCTAGCGTGGCGGTTGAAGGAAGCCGGGCAAAAAATCGCGTTCGCGCCGCTTGCAACCGTCCACCATGGCTATGCCGAAAGCACGCGTCGGAGGGCCGACCGGGTGCCGCTGGACCTGCGTCCCATCGGTGCAAGCGCGGTGCACTACCTGGCCAAACACGCGAGCGCCAAGGACCGATCGGCCGCACTGGCGACGCTTCGGGCTGAACAAGTGGCTCGGCTGGATGGTTGGGTCGCGCAAAAGCGCTTGACCAAGCAAGAGCGCGCGGCGCTGCTGGCGGGCCTTGACGCCGGAATGGCCGAAGGCGCCGCCGCCCCGATCCTGCGAGACATACCGCCCGCCACGCCGTTCAGGCCCTTTCATGAGGCCCCTTCACCGGCGCCCTTGGTGTTGTCCGGCCGCTGGTTCAACCACCGTCGTCTGACACGACAAGCCCACGCCGCCGCCGCACAAGGGGTATCCGTCAGCCTCTTTCTGTTTGACCACACGGTGCGCGCACAAAAGGTGCAATTCCAACCGCCCGGCGTCTGGATTCAAACCGGGGGCCTCTTCGGGCCGTCACAGCGGGACAACCCACGGTTTCAGTTGTGGACTTTCAGGCAACGTGTGCGTGCCGAACAGGCAAGATTGGCCAAAATTCGCTGGATTTGACGCCAGTGTAGGGT
Organism: Nioella nitratireducens; assembly: GCF_001879715.1. Lineage (GTDB taxonomy): Bacteria > Pseudomonadota > Alphaproteobacteria > Rhodobacterales > Rhodobacteraceae > Nioella > Nioella nitratireducens. Next base: position 91,645 of record NZ_MNBW01000008.1, read on the forward strand.
CCATAAGGCGGAAGTCGGACCGATTTTCCCTGTGGTGGTGAAAGTTCTGCCACAGTCTGGGTATAGATGAATTGAGAAACGGCAATATTAGATGCCAAGTGAATTCAAGGGGTGAGTGATGAAGAAGGTTACAAAAGCGATTTTCCCGGTTGCGGGCATGGGGACGCGGTTTTTGCCTGCGACCAAGTCCGTTCCGAAGGAAATTATGACGCTGGTTGACCGCCCTCTCATCCAATATGCAATCGACGAGGCGCGCGCCGCCGGCATCAAGGAATTCATCTTCGTGACCGCGCGCGGCAAGAGCGCGCTGGAAGACTATTTCGATATTGCCCCGGAGCTGGAAGCAACCCTTCGCAAGAAGGGCAAGGATGAGCTACTGAAGGTGCTCAAATCCACCAACATGGACTCTGGCCAGATCGCCTATATTCGCCAGAACAAGGCGATGGGGCTCGGTCACGCTGTCTGGTGTGCCCGACGTCTCTTGGGCAACGAGCCCTTTGCCGTGATCCTGCCCGATGACGTGATCGCCGCCGAGAAGCCGTGTTTGCAACAGATGGTCGAAGCGCATGCCGAAACCGGTGGCAACATCGTCGCCGCGATGGAAGTCCCGAAAGACAAGGCGTCGTCCTATGGTATCCTCGATGTCAAAGAGGACATGGGGTCGGTCGTGTCCGTGAAAGGCATGGTCGAAAAGCCCGCGGTGGACGATGCGCCGTCCAACCTCGCCGTGATCGGCCGGTATATCCTTACGCCGGATGTGATGAGAAACCTGAACAAGGCGAAATCCGGTGCGGGTGGAGAAATCCAACTGACGGATGCCATCGCGCAGGAAATCCAGAATTCGGACAATGTTTATGGCTTCCGCTTCCGGGGTCAGCGATACGATTGCGGGTCCAAGGCCGGGTTCCTTCAGGCCACGGTTGCCTTTGGTCTGGCCCGGGAAGATCTGCGGGATGAGTTCTCGGGGTTTCTTGAATCGATGGTCGCCACCCGGACGGCCGCCCAGTAATCCATGACCAGCCCGGCCCTTTGTCTCGACCTGACGCGGCTATTATCCCGTGTCGGGCGGGGGCCGTTGACGGGTGTGGATCGGGTCGAACGCGCCTATGCCGACTGGGTGCTGGGGGTAGATCCCGGCGCCCAGTTTCTTTTTCGGACGTCGCGGGGCTACCTGATGGTCAATGCAGGGGGCGCGCGCGCCTTTCTGGCGGGGCTGGACGGGCGATTGGCGTGGCCGAAACCGGATGTTCTTTCCCGCCTGACGGGCAAAGGCGATCTTGCGCGCCACCGGGCCGAAGCATTGCTTCGGCGCAACGCGCTTGGGCGGTGCTTGCCGTCCAGCTTGTTTCGGCTGCTGTCGCAAACCCTGCGGGAAGGCACAATATACCTCAACACCGGGCATTCCAACCTGACGGCAGATTGCCTGCGGGCGTTCAAGGCCAACCCGGATGTCAGCGTTGCCGTGCTGATCCACGACCTGATCCCACTGGACCACCCGGAATTTTCGCGCGCCCATATCCCGGATCACTTTCGCGCAATGCTAGGGGCGACGCGGGACCACGCCGATCTGGTGATCTGCAATTCCGCAGATACAGAACGGCGGTTGGCGGACTGGATGGCGCGAGACAAGGCAATGGTCGCCGCACATCTGGGGTTGCCTGAATTGGTTGAAAAACAGCCTCTAGACCGCCCGATAGAGACTAATGCACCGCGCTTTGTCGTGCTCGGCACGATCGAGCCGCGCAAGAACCACGCGGTTTTGCTTGATGCGTGGACGCAGCTGCCGCAAGACGCGCTCCCGCATCTTCATATCGTGGGGCAGCGCGGATGGGCCACGCAGGATTTGCTGGATCGTCTGGATGCCCACCCGCTGCGCGACGTGGCGATCTTCGAGCATAATGACCTGTCGGATGGGCAAGTGCGCACCTTGCTTGAAGGTGCGCATGGCCTGCTCTTCCCTACTCTGGCCGAGGGCTTTGGCTACCCCCCGCTTGAGGCCGCCCGGCTTGGCACCCTGCCGATCTGTTCGGATCTGCCGGTGCTGCGGGAAACGCTTGGTGACTGCGGCGTTTACCTTGAACCCCTAGATGCGTATTCTTGGGCGCAAACGATAAAGAAACGATCTGAGGGTAGTCTGGTCGACACAGCCGGACCCGCTTTCGACGGGCCGACATGGCAGGCACATTTTGAAGCCGTCTCGCGCGCATTGGCCGAGATCGGGCAGGGGACACGAACATGAGTGTGGTTCAGCGCTACCAGCTGCGCCTTGAAAGGAAGCGGTTTCTTGTGCGGGCATGGCGCAAGGCTCGCGACCTGCTGCTAGTGGCTGACCGCACCGATCAGATCCGCCCTTCAGACGTGTTGTGCTTTGTTACCCTGCGCAACGAACGGATTCGTCTGCCCTATTTCCTGAATTACTACCGCGATCGGGGCGTGTCGCATTTCATCTTTGTCGACAATGACAGCACCGATGGCACGCGTGACTACCTGGCCGCACAGCGCGACTGTTCGGTCTGGACGACATCGGCCAGCTACAAACGCTCGCGTTTCGGGATGGATTGGCTGAACGCCCTGATGCGGGAATATGCGCATGGCCACTGGTGCGTGGTGGTCGATCCGGATGAATTCCTGCTCTATCCCTTTTGCGACACACGGCCCATTCCGGCGCTGACGGACTGGCTGGAAAGCTCGTCGATCAAAAGCTTTGGCGCCATGCTGCTGGACATGTATCCCAAGGGGCCGATCACGGCACAGCCCTATCAAGAGGGACAAAACCCGTTCGAGATCGCCTGTTGGTTCGACTCCGGCAACTACATGATTGATCGGAATTGGGATTTTGGAAACCTGTGGATTCAGGGCGGCCCGCGCGCGCGACTGTTCTTTCCGGACAATCCTGAACGCGCCCCCGCGCTGAACAAGATTCCGCTGGTGAAATGGGACAAGAGCTATGCCTATGCCAGCTCGACCCACATGATGTTGCCGCGCGGCCTGAACCTTGTTTTTGACGAGTGGGGCGGCGAAAAGGCGTCGGGTGTGCTGCTGCACGCCAAGTTTCTCGATACGTTCACGCACAAAGCGCGCGAGGAACTGGCCCGCAAGCAGCATTATGCCAACAGCCATGAATACAAGGCCTATGCCGCCGGGTTGCAGGATGATCCGAACCTCTGGTGCAAGTGGTCGGAACGCTTCATCAACTGGCGACAGCTTGAAATCCTCGGGCTCATGTCCAAGGGGAACTGGGCATGAGCGTCGGGTTCGTCATGATGTGCCACACGGCGCTGCACCGCGCAGCGCAGGTGGCGCGCCATTGGGCCGAGCGGGATTGCCCGGTGGTGATCCATGTCGATCAGCGGGTGCCACGATCCGCCTATAACGGGCTGAAATCCGATCTGGCAGACTTGCCGAATGTGAAATTCTGCGGGCGCCATAAATGCGAATGGGGAACGTGGTCGCTGGTCGCAGCATCGCAGACCGCGTCCGAGATGATGCTGGCCGAGTTTCCGTCGGTCCGGCACGTGTTCCTTTCCAGCGGCTCTTGCCTGCCATTGCGCCCGGTGGATGAACTGCGCGCCTACCTGATGGCCCGCCCGCGCACCGATTTCATCGAGAGCGTCACGACCGAAGACGTGGAATGGACGGTCGATGGCCTGCATTCCGAACGGTTCCAACTGCGGTTTCCGTTTTCGTGGAAACGCCACCGGCGGTTCTTTGATGGCTACGTGGAATTGCAGCGCAAGATCGGATTCACCCGCAGGATTCCCGATGGGCTGGTGCCGCATCTGGGCAGTCAATGGTGGTGCCTGACCCGTCAGACCCTGTCCGCGATCTTGCAAGATCCTGCCCGCAAGGCGCATGATCGCTACTTCAAGCTCGTCTGGATTCCGGATGAAAGCTACTACCAGACACTGGTTCGCAAATATTCGACCCAGATCGAAAGCCGTTCTTTGACCCTGTCGAAATTCGATTTTCAGGGCAAACCGCACGTGTTCTACGATGATCACCTGCACCTGCTGAAGCGGTCTGATTGTTTTGTCGCGCGCAAGATCTGGCCCAGGGCGGATCGCTTGTATGAGACCTTCCTGACCGATCCTGACCGTGGCCCGGTGATGGCCGAGCCTGCGCCTGGCAAGATCGACAGGGTATTTTCCAAGGCGCTGGAACGGCGGACGCGGGGCCGGGCAGGTATGTATATGCACAGCCGGTTCCCCAACCCCGATTGGGAAAACGGCAAGACTGCCGCGCCGTTTTCCGTCTTTCAAGGCTTCAACGACCTGTTCGAGAATTTCGAGACATGGCTGGAACGGCGGCTTGGCACGCGGGTGCATGGCAACCTGTTCGATCCGGCCCGGGCGCGGTTCGCGGGCGATGCCGATGTTTATGCCGGGTGCCTGTCGGCTGCGGCCAAGCTGCGCGATTACAATCCCGAACGCTTCCTGACCAGCCTGATCTGGAATACGCGCGGCGAACGGCAGGTTTTTCAGCTCAGCCCGCGTGATCGGCAGCGGATCGGGGCGTTCCTGGCCTCGGACGGGAATGCGCAGATCTCTGTCATCACCGGGGCATGGGCGGTGCCGCTGTTTACCTCGAACAAGGATTTCCAGACCATCCGCAAGACCGCCGCTCTGTTGCAGAAATCCGAGGTGGATTTCGTCAATGTGCTGCGCCGGGTGCAGACACGGGCCGATGTGCGCATCTGGAGTCTGGCGGAATTCATCGAGGAGCCGATGGAAAACCTTCAGACCATCTTGGATTCGATTGGCGGCCCGTCCTCGGGGGCCCGGATCACCGAAGCGCCGCGCATGGTTGACCTGACCGGCTTTGGCCAGTTCCTGCAAAACCTAAAGAACCAGGGGATGAACCCCCATATGACCGGCGATTTCCCGGTCGAATACATGCAGCCCCCGTCGCAGACCGATGGCGCGCGCCCCTATCTAGTCAGGTAAGTCATGACCCGTCGTTTCGATGCATTTGTCATTTTCGCCGAGATGCGCACAGGGTCCAATTACCTCGAAGCGACGCTGAACGACCTGCCGGACATTGATTGCCTGGGCGAGGTCTACAACCCCACCTTCATGGGCCATCACAACACGTTCGAGATACACGGCATCGACATGGATCGGCGCGAGGCCAAGCCGCTCGACCTGTTGGAGGCGATTATCGACAACGCTGGCGACGTGACGCCGGGCTTCAGGTTCTTTCACGACCATGACCCGCGCGTTCTGGACCGGGTTCTGCCCGATTCGGCGATTGCCAAGGTGATCCTGACCCGCAACCCGCTGGAAAGCTATGTCAGCCGTCGGATCGCCACGGAAACGGGGCAATGGCGGTTGACGGACATGAAGAACCGCAAGAGCGCCAAGATCGAGTTCCGCCTTTGGGAATTCGAGAACATGCTGGCCGATTTGCAGGCGTTTCAGGAAAAACTGCAACGCGGGATGCAGACCACCGGCCAGACGGCGTTTTTCATCCGCTACGAGGATATCAACGATGTCGATGTGGTGAACGGGCTGGCCAGGTTCCTTGGGTCCGACCACGCGCTTGAAGCGACGAATGCCAAGCTCAAGCCACAAAACCCGAGCGATCTGAGCCAGAAGGTCGAAAACTATGACCACATGGTGCGGTCGCTGGCAAAGATGGACAAGTTCGATCTTGGCCGAACCCCGAATTTCGAACCTGCCCGCCACGCCGCCGTGCCCAGCTTCGTCGCATTGCCGGAAACGGGGCTGGTCTTCATGCCGATCCGCGGCGCGGCCGTGGAACCGGTCAAAGCGTGGATGGCCGGATTGGACGGGATCGGGCCCGACGCATTGTTGACTGACCTAAAGCAGAAGGACTTGCGACAGTGGATGCGAAAACATCCGGGTCATCGCAGCTTTACCGTGCTGCGCCATCCACTGGAGCGGGCCTATACCGTTTTCAACACTTGTATCGTCCCGAACGATCGCCCTGCCTTTTCCAACATCCGCCGGGTTCTGAAGAAACGCTATGGCCTGCCAATCCCTTCGGATGGGTGGATCAAGGGCTACTACGCCGATCAGCACAAAGAGGCGTTCATCGCCTTCCTGAATTTCCTCAAGGGCAACCTCGCCGGGCAGACCAGCCTCAAGGTCGAACCGGTCTGGGCCAGTCAAACGGCGGTGTTGGAGGGGATGTCGCAGTTCATGCTGCCCGACCATATCCTGCGGGAAGAGGACATGATCGAAATGCTGCCACGTCTGGCGGCAGAGCAGGGGCGGAGCGGGGCCGATTTCGACATGGCCCTGCCGGACAGCCCAATCGAGCTGTCAGACATTTACGACCCCGAGATCGAAGCGCTGATCAGCGATGTCTATCGCAAGGATTTTCTGAATTTCGGCTTCGCCCCGTGGCAGGGTTAGGCTGCCTGCGTCGCACGTGTTTCTGTCAGCAGGGCGTGCAATGTGACCGGGTCCGAATTGGCCCGCAGCTTTTCACACAAAATCGGGTCGCGCAGCGTGCGCGAGACAAGAGCCAGCGCCTTGAGGTGTTCGGTTCCCGATTCTTCAGGGGCGAAGAGGGCAAAGATCAGGTCCACCGGCTGCCGATCCACGGCGTCGAAATCAATCGCCCGGTCCAGCTTTATGAAGACCCCCATCACACCGGACAGACCGGACAGGCGGGCATGTGGCAGGGCGACACCCTTGCCAAACCCGGTCGGTCCAAGGTTCTCACGCTCCAGAAGGGCCGACGAGATTTCGCTCACACCGATGCCCGTCAGTGGCGAGGCCACTTCGGAAATCGTTTGAATCAACCTCTTTTTGCTGCTCACGTCCGCAAAAATATGAACGGCCTGCGGATGCAGAAGCGACGCTAGATCCATGGTTATGTCCCAGTGCGGGGCCGGTCCGTTGGGCCGGCCCCTGATGTTTCGTTCAACGGGGATCTATCCAACCGACGTTCCCGTCTTCGCGGCGGTAGACCACATTCAACCCGTCATGTCCCTCATTTCGGAAGATCAGCACGGGCGCCCCAGCCAGTTCCATCTGCATGACCGCTTCGCCAACCGAGAGAGACGGGATTTGCGTCTCCATCTCGGCAATGATGATCGGTTGCAGCGAATCCGGCTCAGCGTCATCCGTGCCTTCCGAGCCCGCGAGGATATACGAGGAACCGAGGAAAGTTTCAACGGGTTCAGAGCGTGTGATATGATGGTCTTTCAGGCGCCGTTTATAGCGGCGTAGCTGTTTTTCCATCTTTTCGCAGCATTTGTCGAACGAAGCGTAAATTTCGTGGTCAGTTGCCTTGGCCGACGCGGTCAGGCCGGTCGACAGGTGTACGCTTGCCTCGCAGACATGCTCGTGACCGCTGCGTGAAAAAACAACTTGCGCGTCGGTCGGGCGTTCAGCGTATTTTTGAACGGCGGCGCCAAGGCTATCCTTGACGTGAACCTGTAGGGCATCGCCGATGTCGATTTGTTTTCCGCTGATCTGGTAGCGCATGGGACCTCCATAAATGCGAACGGCCGGCGGGGGATGCCCCCGACCCGGCCGCCAGTCAATGCTGCGATGAACAGGATGGCGCCGGAAGTATATTGCGATAGGCCGACCGGCCCCCAGGGGCGGTGAGCGGCACGGCAAGATCTAAGGCGCTGTTGAACATCCCCTTCATTTGGCGCTGAATCGGGGCGGGCTGTCAACGCAAACCGGCAGGGCTGCGACGCGGCAGCGGGGTTCATCCGATTCGAAAGGTATCGCCCAGGTAGACGCGACGGACATTTTCGTCAGCGATCACTTCTTCGGCAGTGCCGCTCATCAGGACGGTGCCGTCATGCAGGATGTAGGCGCGATCCACAATTTCCAGCGTTTCCCGAACGTTATGGTCGGTAATCAGCACCCCGAGGCCCCGCGTCTTGAGGTCCGAGACCAGGGCCCTGATCTCGGCCACCGCGATCGGGTCGACACCAGCAAAGGGTTCATCCAGCAGCAGATACCGCGGGTTGGAGGCCAGGCACCGCGCAATTTCCGCACGCCGCCGCTCGCCGCCCGACAGGGACAGCGCTGGTGCGGCGCGCAGGTGAGTGATGGAAAATTCCGACAACAACTCTTCCAGTCGCTCGTGCCGTTTGTGGCGGTCCTTCTCGGTGAATTCGAGGATGGCCGAGATATTGTCCTCGACCGTCAGACCTCGAAAAATCGACATCTCCTGAGGCAGATAGCCGATCCCGGCCTTGGCCCTGCGATACATCGGCAGATAGGTGATGTTTTGACCATCCAGCATAACGGTGCCAGCCTCGGGCGCGACCAAACCGGCGATGGAATAAAAGCAGGTCGTTTTGCCCGATCCATTGGGACCGAGCAGTGCCACGACCTCGCCCCGATCCAATGACAAAGTCACGTCGCGGATCACCGGGCGACGTTTGTAGCTTTTGCGCAGATTGGTAACGCGCAATCCATGGGCACCGTCACCCGGCGTCGCGGCGTGTCGTCCGTCTGCCATCTATTACTCTTCCGGCTGAAGCACAGTGCGCACCCGCCCCTCGACGGTGCCGTTGCCAGTGGTGAGGTCGATATTCAGGCGATCCCCGGCAACGGTGGTGCGGCCTTGGGTAATCAGCACATTGCCACTGACAACCACCAAAGAGTCGGTGACCGAATAGTCGGCGCGGTCCCCTTCGGCGGCGTCCTGCCCGCGGGTCATCATAACACCACCGGTCGCCACCACTTCGCGGATTTGCTGGGCACCGTCCGTTTCGGCGTAGATCACCGATATCTCCTCGGCTGCCATCCGCAGATCCCCTTGGATCACGATGACATTGCCCGAGAACACGGCGTTCCCGGTCGTCTGATCCACGCGCAGACTGTCCGACGTGACCTCGATCTGCTGGGTCGGGTCATGCGGCACGCCACCGAACCCCACGGCCATCTGCGCGGCGGCTGACAGTCCCGAAACGAATACAAGAAACACGGCGGAAAAAAGGGCGCGCATGAAAACTCCGTCAATTCTGTGGGTCATATAACACCCGAACACCATTATTAAAAAGAACTACATTGTCGCCATCAACAGTGCTGGCCTGCATCGTCCCGGCGGTCAGGTCGAGGCCGGGACCGGTTACATGCACGTCGCCCGGCGATGATACCTGCGAGGCGCCGAGGTCGAATTGAAGGCGATCCGTCCGCAGGTGCATCCCGTCCGAGGTGGTCAGATGAACGTCATCGCCCAGATCCGCGCGTTCTCCGGGCAGGTCGAAAAGGGCGTTCCCGGCCACCACCATCAGCAGGGAATCGGGGGAAAGATCGAGGCGCGCCTCGATCTGCTGGGCTTCGATGAGGTCCGAGTTCCCTACGACCGGCGCGGCGCGGTCGGCGGTGAAAATCACCTCTCGCCCATCGGCCAGCGTGCCCGCGATACGAGGATTGCCAAGGCGTTGTTCGCGCGCCAATTCCTCGACATCCACCTCCGCAAAGGGAATGGCCCGGTTGGGGTCTGGCGTGCGTGACAGAAGAAACAAGGTCGAAAGCAGCGCTAGCGCCAACAAAGGAAGGATCACCTTCACCCAGGCAACGACCCGCGAATAGGTGTTGGTCGCGGCCATCCTCGCCCCTCAGTGCGAAAAGATGTCGATTTCGGGCCATCCCGCCAGATCGAGCTTGGCGCGGGTCGGCAGGAAATCGAAACAGGCTTGCGCGATCTCGGTCCGGTCTTCGCGGGCAAGCCGCCGGTCGAAGATCTCTTTCAGACGGTGCAGGTAAAGAACGTCCGACGCGGCATAGGTCATCTGCGCGTCGGTCAACTTGGGTGCCCCCCAGTCCGAGCTTTGCTGCTGCTTGGAAATATCGACATCCAGCAACTCTTGGCACAGGTTCCGCAGCCCGTGACGGTCAGTATAGGTGCGCACCAGTTTCGACGCGATCTTGGTGCAGAAGACAGGGGCCGCCAGCGCCCCGAAGGCATGATACATCGCGGCAATGTCGAAGCGGCCGAAATGGAACAGCTTCAGAACATCGGGGTTCTCCAGCATCGCGGCGAGGTTCGGCGCCTCGGTCTGGCCTTTTTCGATCTGCACCAGATGGGCATTGCCGTCCCCACCGGACATTTGCACAAGGCACAGCCGGTCACGGTGCGGGTTCAGACCCATCGTTTCGCAATCAATAGCGACGATGGACCCAAGGTCCAGCCCGTCGGGAAGGTCATTCTTGTAAAGGTGGATCGTCATGTCATTCCATCTCAATCGTGACCTTGGCGGAAAGGCCGGCGCACAATCACGTCAAAGTCCAAGTTAGTGACCATACAGCGTACACCAGCCCATTCAATTCATCGGTTCATGGCAGTTTTCGCTGAAGTTGGCAACTTGGCTACCCTGCTTCGCAAGGTCTGCTCGGTCTTGCCGACCTGACGGGCACAAGCCAATAAAATGCAAGAGACGCGATATTGGCAAATGATCGTTTCGCGTGACCCGTACGGCCGCCGGTCTGGGTGCAGACCAAGTCTTGATCCTTATGAGAATTTCAGCTGGTGCAGTAGGCCCTTTGCCTCCTATGCGCTCGCGCTCAAAACTGCGGAGACCGTAGAATGCTTGCAGTCAGCGGCCCGCCTTCGCGCAGCGCGGCTCATATCCGCTAGCTTTAGCCTCGCGACTGAGAGGGCCAGAACAGCCCGCGCCACGGCCTCTTGATCGTAAGGAGGAACCGCAAAGCCGGTTTGGCCCTGGGCGATGAGTGTGGGCGGTGTACCACGATTATAGCAAATGACCGGGCGTCCAGCGGCCATAGCTTCTAGCGCCGTGCGGCCGAACGATTCGGCGAAATGGGACAGGATCAGGACAACATCTGCCTGTTTGATCGCGGCCACTGGCCCCTCTGCGTAGCCGGTGTGGGTGGTATTGCTTGGCAGGGGGAAGAGGGTCTGGAGATCTGCCGAGTCTGGCCCAATCAAAAGAAAACGGCAACGGGCGGAAGGTGGCAGTCCATCTTCAACTTCGGCTTTGCCCACCAGCTGCGCGACCTTCACGAAATCCGCGATGCCTTTCTTGGCGAGGTTGCTGCTGATGAGCGCAACTCGCAGCCCCTTGCCCGGCGTGTGGGGCAAATCGAACAGTGCCGGGTCGACTTCATTTAGGCGAATCGTCACTCTTTCCGGGCAATTCAGCCAGTTGGCTACTGCCGACGAATTTGCAACGAACCGATCTGTCTCGGCCAGAATGCTCCGACGCAGACCATGGGAGCTATCGCCAAGGATCTGACACAGCGCAGGATCTTCGGCCGGAAGTTCACGAACATGTACAACAGAGGGGCAGCCCTCAATCCGAGCGGCGATAAGCGGGGCGTTCAAGACAAGGGTGTTCACGTGGAGTTCGAGCGGTTGATAGAGTTGAATCATCTTCCGAATGACCGCTACGGTTTCGGGCGCCACCTGGCGGAAACGATGCCGCCAGAGTTGCGGGAGGATTTCCACTGCTATTGCCCGCGCGCGAATCTCGTCCAGATAGTCCTTATTAACCGCCGAAGGCAGCACGACCACTGGCGCCATCTTTGGACCATCCGTTCCCTCGGCGAGATGTTCCAGAGTCCGTAGCAGGCTTCGCTCGGCACCAAATACGCGTCGATCAGCGGAGTGGGCAAACACCAGTACATTCGGGCGGTCATTCGGAACAACCTTGCCCTCAAACCGCAACGGACGCGCCTTTTCACAGTCAGAAGAACGCTCATAGTCCAGTAATGGAACGTCCGTTTCCAACAGCCCGCGCAAGCGTCGCCAGCCCGAGTCGGAAAAGAGCGGACCGGGGTCACGATCCTCGCGTCCTCCGTCCTGAAGATAGTGACGAACAGGGTCGGCGTCAGCGGAAAGCACATCCGGATTATGGGCTAGGTACCACAACGGATCAAAGTGAGGTGACGTAGCTATGGTCGCATAGTCGCTTGGAACGGTATTGGCATCCGACGGCCGGGTTGCTGCCGGGGCCGGAAAGGGGCGTCTATCCGGTATCTGCGGTAGATAGAGTGCCGCGGTCCGCGCGCCAATATCAGCATCGTCTTTCAAAGCAGAAATCTGACCAGCTTGCCAATATAGAGCGGAGTCCAGATACGCCCGCCGTGGCCCACGAAACTGGGTTGAAAGGTGGGTCTCTGAAGAAAGTGTCAGAGATTGTGGTGCATTGCGTCCGAAAGCCAAAGGGACGCCGGCTTGCTGCTCGGCTATGGCTTCCTTCCCAAATGCGGCGATGATGCGATGGTAGTATTCGGTATCTGCATTGATGCGAACACGATCCCAATAGCCAATGGCCTCGCGCATCTCGGCCCTTACCATGAGTGACGACACGTTCCGATAGACCCAGCCGTCCTCAATTCGCCAAAGCGTCATAGACAGGTCAGGCCCTACGCGCACCCAGTGAGAGGTACTGGCTATGCGGCTCTTGTCTTTGAGAAGCGGGCGCAATTGCTCCTCGATCTTTTGTGGGTGCGACCAGTCATCTGCGTCATGAACCGTAAAGAATGCTCCATTCGCAACCGCCAGTCCGGAATTTCGCGCGACATAGGCGCCCTCGTTCTCGCTTTGCCGGATAACGCGGATACGCGGGTCGAATTTGGCAGCACGGTCGGCCACATCAGCGGTGCCATCAGGGCTAGCATCATCGACGACGATGATCTCTAGATTGCGCCAGCTCTGTGCGGTCAGACCGCGAAGGCAGGTGGGAAGCGTTCCTTCCGCACGGAAAGCTGGGATAATGACACTTACCAATGGACCGTTTTTCACTGGAGCGGGGTCAGATTTGGCAGTCAGACGGTCGAAGCGCGGGCCTGATCCCCCGGACAGTCCTACCGGTACAAGATCAGTCCCATCATAGACCCTTTGAAGATGTTCTGAGAGAACGCCATCCGAAGTGTCCTCGGCTAGGGCAATCTCCATGTCGCCTAGGGCGAAATCCGCGTGAGCGCCAAAACGATCGCGAGCTCGGGCCAGAACCTTGCGGGCAAGGGTGGTTTCGCCACAGACCGCAGCTGCCTTGATCGCCAAAACCCACGGCCCGCGGTGGGAAACGATCTGGAGACCTTCATCGCTATCCAAGAAAATTCGTATGGCGGAGAGTGCTGTCTTCCAGCGGCCTTGGGAGCTGGCGTGTCGGGCAACGAACCAACCAGCTAATGCGCGTTCCCTAGGGGATCCATTCCTAAGAAGAAGCCTCAGTTCCGGCAGGGCCATTTCTTCGAAGCCACGCCACAGGATGTGGTCGAGTTCCATGGCCCGTACTGGCGCGCCAAGGCGCCCTTCATCGCGACCGTGTGCAAGGTAGTGCTCCCAAGGATCTACGCCGGCTGCCTTCACGTCTGGATATGTTGCAAGATACCAGCCGGGATCAAAGTCTATACGGGACGAACCGGGATCTGTCATCGAAGCACTCTCCCGGGATCGGTGACGGTCAATAGCTTTCGGCCAACATTCGTTGCTCCTGCCCTCGTCAGAGCAGCTCGGATCGTTGGGGTAAGAGCCCACCATTCAAACGCGCCGCTAGCCATGTTTCGGATGGCCGCCTCACAAGCGACCGGGTCATAACGTGTGACTTGACGGCCCGTGGAGGGCAGCACCGAGACTGGTGAATGATCGGCCAACAGTCGCACACGTTCCGTGAGAAGTGACGGCAAGGCGCCGGGAAGTTCCACCAAGGCCTCGGGATCGGGCACGATGAGGAGTGAGGCTGATGCAGTTTCTCCGGGGCAGAGGTGCCGCAGTTTTCCAGCACTGAGCGCTCTGAGCAGGGCGGGGCACACACGCGGCGGCGGATCGAGCTGGCATGGCGGGATCGGGCGGACCAAAGGAATGAATCCAACTGAACCGGCGGCAGCATCAATCAGTTGCAAGCAGGTTTGCATCACGCGGTCAGGGCGACGTGGGTCAGCCGCAACCAGAAGAGACAGCGTTTGCGTGTCTATATTTCCGCGCAGGATTTGCGGTGCCGGGAAGGGGCGGTCGCCAGGTGCATAGCACAGTGCCGAGGGGTGTGCGGTCCGGTGATGGTGTTCCTGCGCGTCGAGATAGGCTAACCGTGCTCCGGTCACGTAGCCATCAATAGAAAGTGGCCCGCCACGTACAGCAGACCCGTGTTGATCCCTGAGCAGTGCAAGCGGTCCGGTCTCTGCTGAGATGACCGCTTTCGAGCCGAAAATTCGACGCATTCGGCGAATGAATTCATTGTCTGCGGCGACACGCACCTCGTCCCAACAGCCAAGCGCCTCAACCACTGGCAATCGCTCGAACAACAACGAGGCGGTATTTTCGGTCAGGAAATGTGCCTCGGGGCTTAAGCGGGTCAAGGTCAGGTCGGGCTGAATTCGGACATGTTCCGAAGTGCAAGCTATTGCCCCTTCCGTCTCGGTCAGGATTGCCATTTGTCGCGAGATGCGCTCCGGGTGGCACCAATCGTCGGCGTCGTGGATGGTGACATAAGCGCCACGGGCGGCAGCCAGTCCAACATTCCGTGCGGCGTATGCACCTCCGTTTTGCGACTGACTAATGAGGCGTATGCGCCCGTCAGCTTCTGCGGCGTCACGGGCTATTTCTGCCGTATGATCGCTGCTTGCGTCGTCAATGACGAGGATTTCCAAATTGCGCCAACTTTGGCCACGCATGGCGCGCAAGGCCGTTTGCAAGGTTGCCTCGGCATTGTATGCCGCGATCAGAACCGTCACGAGCGGGCCGTCCACCGGATTGGCTGGAGATGCCGAATCCAGACGGTCATAAAGGTTGCTCGTCGCATTGGGACGCAAAGCAAGCGGTGCCAGGTCATAGGCGCGGAGTGCTTGATTGATTTTCGATAACCGATCTGCCTCCGTGCTCTCGAACCCGGTGAGCGCGAACCAAATCTCAGGGGTTAAACGCCCCTCTTCGGCCCAAGCTCCCAATTGCGCCTGCGACGGAGGCTGCATGCCAGAAATGGCTTCAGCAACCAGTCGAACCGTCAGCAGTCGGCCACGTAATATCGGATCAACGGCAGATTCAGACGCTAAATTGGCCCAATGACGTGCCGTTTTGGCCGTTTCCAATCGCTCGGACTCGCGCCATTGGCGCAGGTGCCACAGTGCTAGATCTCTTGCGGCAAATGCCGCCTGATCGCCGTGCTCATCACAAGCCACACGTTGCAGCGCCCGCAAGGCAGATCTCTGACCGAGCACGTTCAACCTGATCCTAAGCATGTCGCTCAAGGCGCGTGCACTTAGAACTGGGTCATCTGCGAAGGGGTTGGCGGATCGCCCCTCCTTAGCGCCGTGCAGAAGGTAATGTGTAAGTGCGTCCGTCTCGCTTCCCAATACATCGCAATAGCGTGTCAGATAAGCTCTCGAGTCGAAGGTCGGCCCGGGATCTCGACCCAAATCCCAGCCAAAAGCCAGAAAATGCGTCCAAGGATCCAAGCCGGACCGCGCAGCATCATCGTAACGCGCAGCATACCATTCGCTGTCGAACAGGCCCGAGTCGGCTAAGAGGCGTTCTCGCAATGCAGCGGCATCAGGATCCCAAGGCAACCGGTTCATCCCCCCGAGATCAACCGAACGCGCCGATCTTCGGTTTCACCGTGCAGCACGAAATGCGCCAGTGCCGGCCAACCAGCGGCGGCGACATCAGGATTGGCGCGATAGTAGGCGGCAGTGTCAAAATTCGGCCCCGGATCGTGCCCCGCGAATGCGCCCTTCAAGAGGTAGTGCACCGCAGCTTTTTCCGGTCCGCCGCATTCCGGGTAGTGTCCGGCATACCAATCCGCGTCGAATAGGGGGCTTGCGGACAGAGCCGCAACCTGACGTCGCAATACCAACCTGTGACGGAACCGCTGTAGGCGAGGTCGCAGCCAGCCCTTTAGGCTGCCGCTCAACTCTTTCTCAGCGATGTCCTGTACGGCCTGTGCGTCGGATTGCTGCAACAGGGCAGCTATTTCGGCATCACGACGCGCCAGTTGCGATCGCAACTCGAGAATTTCCGCCCGGAGCATGACCTGCAAGTCTACGTCCGTCTGATACTGATCCGTGTCACGCATCGGCAATCCATCGGAATTCGAGCCTGCTTGTTGACAGCCTCCCCCAATTTTCATCAGGAAACCTGCGCCAATAACACACAGGCGAAGCTAACATGTCCGCAGCTTGGGGGCTATGTTGCGAATCGAGCAATGCCGCCCGACTACCCTTTTGCCCCCTGACCACGTGCATAAACGTCTTCGTAGCGAATAATGTCATCCTCGCCAAGGTAGCTGCCAGTTTGAACCTCAATTAGAACCATGTCGACTTTTCCCGGGTTCTCCATCCGGTGGACAGCCCCGAGCGGAATGTAGACGGACTCGTTTTCAGTCACCAACGTGACGGATTCGTTCACGGTCACCTTGGCTGTGCCCCGCACGACGATCCAGTGTTCGGACCTGTGATGATGGCTTTGCAAGCTGAGGCTGGCGCCTGGCTTGACCACGATCCGTTTGACCTGAAACCGGTCGTCCAAAACTAGGGTCTCGAAATGTCCCCAAGGTCGGTAATCGACAGGCAGGGCTTCGGCCTGCTTAGCTCCCTTGGCGGCGAGGCTTTTTACGGCGAGCTTCACATCTTGCGTCCGGCTTGCGTCGGCGACCAGTACGGCATCGGGCATGGCGATCGCAACAATTCCGTTCAAACCAAGGCCAACCAGCTCCTGGTCAGGGTTTTCTGAACGCAACAGCGAATTCTTGCAGTCAATTGCGGTCGCGGGACCGGATACCGCGACCCCGTTGGCGTCGATCGCACTCTGCTCGCGTACAGCGCTCCAGCTACCCAGATCGCTCCATTGGCCACGAAAGGGCACTGCACTAAGGTTGCCAGCCTTTTCCATTACCGCGTAATCGATGGAGATATCCTCCACATCGGCCCAAGGCTCTGGTGCAAGACGGAAGAACCCGAGATCGGGCTCACCAAGGTCCACAGCTTCGCGGACTGCATTCATAAGTCCAGGCGCATGCAGTTCAAAGGCTGCAATGATGTCCTTTGCGGCAAAAAGGAAGATGCCAGCATTCCACAGGTATGCACCATCAGCCACCATACGTTCGGCGTTTGCCAGATCGGGCTTTTCGACGAACCGTTCCAACTTTCGGGCGCCGCCCGCGTCTCCGTTCTCGGCCAGTTGCAGATAGCCGTATCCGGTTTCTGGGCGATCGGGGGTGATCCCGAAGGATACCAACTCCCCGCGCTCAGCTGCGTCGGCTCCTTGGGCGACGGCCTCTGCAAACGCATCCGCGTCGGGCAAAACGTGATCTGAAGGTGCGACGAGTAAAAGAGCCTCGGGCGAAGTCTTGGCAATGTAGAGGGCTGCGGCAAGGACGGCAGGTGCCGTATTTCGTCCCTCAGGCTCGATCAGAACTGGACCGGGTTCGATACCAATAGCGTGCAACTGCTCAGTCACCACAAAACGGAAATCAGATCCAGTAAGGATGGTCGGCGACGCAAAGCTGACGCTGCCACGCGTGCCCGCCATCCGCCCAGCACATTGCTGGTACAAAGAATGCTCGCCGATCAGTGGTACGAATTGCTTAGGGTAGCTCTTTCGCGAAAGCGGCCAAAGCCGCGTACCCGACCCGCCGCACAAAATCAGGGGAAAAATCTCGAACGAAGTCTTCATTGGTCAAATTCCTTTGAGTCCATGCATGATCTGCATTTCCTGTGAATGAAAGCTGTGAAATCGATAAATCACAAGTTCCCATTGATGAGAAGGGTCCGGCTGGTCGCGGCAAAGGATCTGAATGTTTTAGCGAGGGCTCGTCGGGCACAAGTGCTTGAAAATAGAGCCTGAACCCGAACGAAGGACGTGGAATCACGTTAATTGCCAAAACCAAGCATGAGATGACTCCGTTTCACCCGTTCACTCTCCACGATCGCAAACATGGGAACATGCCATCGCGCCAGTGGCATCCACGGCCTTGGCATTACGTCACTGTCGCATCCGTTGGCACACCTGTGGATGGCGGTTGCTGTTCAACACTGTGATGGGATAATGGTGCCCAGGAGAGGACTCGAACCTCCACGTCCATACGGACACTAGCACCTGAAGCTAGCGCGTCTACCAATTCCGCCACCTGGGCCGGTGTCGTGAGACGGGCAGATATCGCCACCCAAAGGTGGTGTCAACGGGCCTCGATGTAAAAAAGCGCAAACTTTTTCGCCGCTGCGTTTTCGCCTTTCGAACCGGGACGTTTTGCGCCTTGTCCTGTGGGGTTTGGCCGCGTATCACACCAACGAACCGAGACCGGAGGGACCAGGTATGTCGAAACTCGTGACGATCTTTGGCGGGTCTGGCTTCGTGGGCCGCTACATTGCGCGGCGCATGGCCAAGGAAGGCTGGCGCGTGCGCGTCGCCGTTCGCCGACCGAACGAAGCGATCTTCGTGCGTCCCTATGGTGTTGTCGGTCAGGTCGAGCCCATCTTGGCCAATATTCGCGACGATGCCTCGGTTTCAGCCGCGATGGCCGGAGCGGATGCGGTGGTGAACTGCGTCGGCGTTCTGACAGAACGCGGCAAGAACAGCTTTGAGGCGGTCCAGACCGAAGGCGCGGAACGGATTGCCCGTATCGCGGCGCAAAGCGGTGTGTCGAGCTTGGTGCATCTGTCGGCACTTGGCACCGATGCCGAGTCGGACAGTGACTATGCCCGGACCAAGGCCGCAGGCGAGGCGGCGGTGCAAGAGCATTTCCCGAATGCTGTGATCCTGCGCCCCTCGGTCGTCTTCGGGCCCGAAGATGAATTCTTCAACCGGTTCGCCAAGATGACCCGCTTTGGCCCGGTCCTGCCGATCGTTGGTGGTACCTCGCTGTTCCAGCCGGTTTACGTGGATGATGTGGCGCAAGCCGCTGTTGCCGGCGTTCTCGGGTCGGCGCCCGCTGGCGTCTATGAGCTTGGCGGGCCGGACGTGGCCAGCCTGCGTGACCTGATGCACAAGATGCTCGGTGTGATCCGCCGCCGTCGTCTGATCGTGAACCTGCCGTTCTGGGTGGGGTCGATCATGGGGTTTTGTCTTGGCGCGGTGCAGTCGGTCACCCTTGGTCTCATCCACAACGGAATGCTGACCCGCGATCAGGTGCGCCAGTTGCGCAAGGATAACGTCGTGTCCGAGGGTGCCAAGGGTTTTGCCGATCTGGGCATCGCGCCGACCGATATGGATGCGGTACTGGACGAATACATGTGGCCCTACCGTCCGGGCGGACAGTATTCGGTGTTGCAAGACAGCGCCGCCAATCTGCGCAACACCTGACTGGACGGCCTAGGCATAGGCCATCACCAGCAGAATCACGCCAAGGATCACCCTGTAAATCACATACGGGGTGAAACTGACGCTTCGCAGCAACCGCATCATCAAGGCCAAGGCCCCGAGGGCCGACAGAAACGCCAGACCGGCGGCAATTGCGCCATCTCGCGCGGCGGCAGCGTCTGCCGTGGCAATCACTTCCGCCCCGAGCAGCACGCCCGAGGCGAGGATCGTAGGGATCGACATCAGCATGGAGATCCGCGCCGCATCGGTGCGGTCGTAGCCAAGGCCACGGGCGGCGGTGATGGTGATCCCCGAGCGCGATGTGCCGGGGATCAAGGCCACGGCTTGCCACAGGCCCATGATCAGCGCGTGACGCGGCCCCCAATCCTTGGTGGCCAGCTGAGAGGCCCCTCGTTGGTCCGCCCAATACAGGACGAGTCCGAAGAGGAGCATGGTCCAGCCAATCACGGTGATGGACCGCATCGCCTCATCCAGACCGGTGATTTTCAACAGCAGTCCGAACAGGACGACCGGGATCGTCGCGATGATCAGGCCAAGCGCCAGCCGTGCCTCGGGCGTGTCGCGTCGGCCAGTCGCCAGTTGCCCGGTGCCGATGAGGGCCATGCGCACCTCTCGCCAGAAAAACAGGACCACGGCGCCGAGTGTGCCGACGTGAACCGCCACGTCGATCACCTGGCCCTGATCGCTCATCCCGGTGAGTTGCGGCAAGAGAATCAGGTGCCCAGAGGAGGAAATGGGCAGAAATTCGGTGATGCCCTGGATGAGAGCGACGAGGAAGAGGTGGAAGAGTGTCATCTTGTTTTCCGGAGTGAGGGGCGAAACGGGTATTTAAGCAATTGATAAAAAACAAAAATGTATTTTTATGGAAACTATACTGACCCTTTAATTGCAAGGTCGTCGGCAAAAAACACCAAAGAGAACATAATTTCCAACAAATAGGTCAGCATAGCTGTCTTTTCATGTTTGAAGAGCCCGTTTATACGGGCGGCCTAGCTGACCCTGAGGGAACCTGAAAGGCACGCCATGGCTGAACAGAAGATGCTGAAATTCGTGACGGTGGGCAAGGCCATGCCGGAGAAGCGCGCGGCAGAGTCGCGGACGCATGATTTCAACGAGATCTATGGGGAATTCGTAGAGGCGAAGGCCGAGGAGCAGGCTGGCCGCTGTTCACAATGCGGTGTGCCCTACTGTCAGTCGCATTGCCCGCTTCACAACAACATCCCCGACTGGCTGCGCCTGACCGCCGAAGGCCGGTTGCAGGAAGCGTACGAGATCAGCCAAGCGACCAACACCTTCCCCGAGATTTGCGGCCGCATCTGCCCGCAGGACCGGCTGTGCGAAGGCAACTGCGTGATCGAACAATCGGGCCATGGCACCGTGACCATCGGGCAGGTCGAGAAATACATCACCGACACCGCATGGGAGAAGGGTTGGGTCAAGCCCATCACCCCGGCGCAGGAGCGCCCGGAAAGCGTGGCTATCATCGGCGCGGGCCCCGGCGGGCTGGCGGCGGCAGACCGGCTGCGCCGCGAGGGGCTGCAAGTCACGGTCTATGACCGCTATGACCGCGCGGGCGGACTGCTGACCTATGGCATCCCCGGTTTCAAGCTGGAAAAAGATATCGTCCTGCGCCGCAATGCCCAGTTGGAAGCGGGCGGCGTGCGCTTCGTTCTGAACTGCAACGTGGGCGACGACATTTCCTTTGCAGAGATCCGCGAACAACATGATTTCGTGGTTATCGCAACCGGTGTCTACAAGACTCGCGATCTGCAAGGCCCCGGCGCGGGCGCAGCTGGCATCGTGCGGGCGATCGACTACCTGACGGCTTCGAACCGTCGCAGCTTTGGCGACGCGGTGCCAGAGTTCGAGTCTGGCGAGTTGAATGCCGAAGGCAAGAAGGTCGTCGTGATCGGTGGTGGCGACACCGCGATGGACTGTGTGCGCACAGCGATCCGGCAGGGTGCCGACAGCGTGAAATGCCTGTATCGCCGTGACCGGGCCAATATGCCCGGATCGCAGCGCGAGGTGCAGAATGCCGAGGAAGAGGGCGTCGAATTCGTCTGGCTGACCGCGCCCCAGGGCTTTGCGGGCGAGCCTGTGACAGGCGTCATGGTGCAGAAAATGCGGCTGGGTCAGCCCGATGCCACGGGGCGCCAAAGCCCCGAGGTGATCGAGGGGGCGGACTACGTGGAAGAGGCTGATCTGGTGATCAAGGCGCTGGGCTTCGAGCCCGAGGAACTGCCTGCACTGTGGGACACGCCGGAACTGGAAGTGACCCGCTGGGGCACGGTCAAGGCCGACTTCCAGACCCATGAGACCAACCTGCCGGGTGTCTATGCCGTGGGCGACATTCAGCGCGGCGCGAGCCTGGTGGTCTGGGCGATCCGGGACGGGCGGGAAGCGGCGGACGACATCCTGTCGAAACTGGCCGCGCGCACCAGCGTCGCAGCGGAATAAGAGCGAAAAACAGGGGGTGCCCTGCGTGCACCCCCTGTACACCCCCCGTACACCCCCTGTGCAGACAAATTGCATATTTCCAGAACCGCCGGCCGGCGCCGTGTTTTAAATAGGGAAGGACAGTTGACATGTTTCGCTTGACCAATCGTTACCTCGCCGCAGGCGCGTTAACCGGTTTCGCCGCCGCTGCGAGCCTTTCCGCTGCCCCGGCTGCTGCTCAGCAATCCAACATCGTGACGCCGCCGCCGGGCTGCACCGCCTTTCTGACGGTGCAATCGCGCAGCTGCACGGTGTCGCATATGTGGACCTGCGAGGGCGACCCCGAGGGCACGCATTGGCGTATGACCATGGATCAGGACGGGCCGTTCTACCTGTCGTTCACCGATTCCGAGTTTCGCTGGCTGCTGTCCTATGAATTGCGCTCGGGCGCGCAGAACGTGCTGATCGAGCCCGAGGATGACCCGGCCTCGATCTCGGAACTGTTCGCGACCGGCACCGATTCGATGGTTTTTTCCACGATCCACGAAAGCGCCTCGGGCCAACGTACCCAGCGCGATTACACCGGGTTTGACCGGCTGACCGGGGAAACCGTGGTGGTTGATGGCCATACGTTGAACCGGACGGAATTCTCTTACGAATACGATCTGGGCGACGGGCCGCGGCGGGTGCAGGGCCACCAATATGTGACCGAGGAGTGGAACGTCTTTTTCGGCGGCCAAGAGGTGACGACCCTGCCCAACGGGGAGTCGGAGGAAGACGACTATTCCCCGATGGATTTCGCGGAACCGGGCGAGCCGGGCTTTCTGAGTGCGACGCCGCTTTATGATTGCGGAGAGATGATGTCGTGATCCGTGCCGGTCTGGCATATGTCGCGCGGGGGCTGTCCCATGGCGCGTGATCTGGTGATCACCCCGGTGCTGGACGCGCCGGACCTGCGCCTGTGGGAGCATCGCGCCGAGTCGCGGGATGCGGTCATGGTGCTGTCGGGTGTGGGGACCGAGGCCGATGTGCCGCCGGGCCACGAATTCGCGCGCTCGGCCAGCGGCAACGGCACGCGCAACGTTTTGTTCGTGTCCGATCCGAACCGGACGTGGCTGAACGGCCCCGGCCTGATCGAGACCATCGTGGAGCGCTTCGAAGAGTTCGTGGCGCGCTGCGGCTCGCCCCGCACCATCGCGCTGGGCCATTCGATGGGCGGATTCGCGGCGCTGGTTCTGTCGGGGTTCACCCGGCTGGATTGCGCGCTGGCACTGGCACCGCAGTATTCGATCGACCCGCAGGTGGTGCCGGATGAGCATCGCTGGATGGAGCACCGCGAGAAGATCACCGAGGTTCGTATCCGCACGGCGGCGGAGCACATGAACGAGACGACGGATTATGTTATCGTGCACGGACGCCACCCGCGCGAAGCGGTGCAGCGCGACAAGTTTCCGCTGGGCGACAATATCCGCCACTTCATCCTGCCGCGCACGCATCACGACGTGCCGCAAAAGCTGAAGATGGCGGGGGTGCTTGCACCCTTCATGAAGGCGGTGATCGACGGGCGCGTGCGCCGCGCGCGTCTGATCCTGCAAGAGAATTTCGGGGCGGAATTGCGCCGTCCGCAAGAGACAGGTGGGGGGGCCAGCGCATGACCTTGCCCACCACCCCCCGTCATCCCGGCTGGGCCAAGACGCCCGCCCGGTCCGTAGAAGGAGAGCCTCAATGACCAACTATGATGCAAACTGGGTCGCCGCCGAAGAGGCCAAGCGCAGTTGGATGGCCGAGAACGGCATGTATATCGAGGAGGAAGAGCATTCCTCTTGCGGTGTGGGCCTGGTGGTGTCGCTGGACGGCAAGCCGAGCCGACAGGTTGTCGAGGCGGGGATCGACGCGCTGAAGGCGATCTGGCACCGGGGCGCGGTGGATGCCGATGGCAAGACCGGCGATGGTGCGGGCATTCACGTGCAGATCCCGGTGCCGTTCTTCTATGACCAGATCCGCCGCACCGGGCACGAGCCGGACATCGACAACCTGATCGCCGTGGGGCAGGTGTTCCTGCCGCGCAGCGATTTCGGGGCGCAGGAAACCTGTCGGACCATCGTGGAATCGGAAGTTCTGCGGATGGGCTACTACATCTATGGCTGGCGCCATGTGCCGGTGGATATCAGTTGCCTGGGCGAAAAGGCCAATGCGACGCGGCCCGAGATCGAACAGATCCTGATTTCCAACTCCAAGGGGGTGGACGAGGAAACGTTCGAACGCGAGCTTTACGTGATCCGCCGCCGGATCGAAAAGGCCGCCGCCGCCGCTGGCGTCAAGGAATTGTACCTTGCCAGCCTGTCCTGCCGGTCGATCATCTACAAGGGCATGATGCTGGCCGAACAGGTGAGCGAGTTTTACCCGGACCTTCAGGACGAGCGTTTTGAAAGCGCCTTTGCGATCTATCACCAGCGCTATTCCACCAACACCTTCCCGCAGTGGTGGCTGGCGCAGCCGTTCCGCATGTTGGCCCATAACGGCGAGATCAACACGCTGAAGGGCAACCTGAACTGGATGAAGAGCCACGAGATCCGCATGGCGTCGACCTATTTCGGCGATCTGGGCGAAGACATCAAACCGATCGTGCCGGGGGGGTCGTCGGACTCGGCGGCGCTGGATGCGGTGTTCGAGGTTCTGGTGCGCGCGGGGCGCAATGCGCCGATGGCCAAGACGATGCTGGTGCCCGAGGCGTGGTCGAAATCCTCGACCGAACTGCCGCAGGCGTGGCAGGACATGTATTCCTATTGCAACAGCGTGATGGAGCCGTGGGACGGCCCCGCCGCGCTGGCGATGACCGATGGCCGCTGGGTCTGCGCCGGTCTTGATCGGAACGGCCTGCGCCCGATGCGGTATGTCGTGACGGGGGACGGGCTGCTGATCGCGGGGTCCGAAGCGGGCATGGTGCCGGTCAACGAGGCCAGCATCATCGAGAAAGGCGCGCTTGGCCCCGGCCAGATGATTGCCGTCGATATGGCCGAGGCCAAGCTCTACCACGATACCGAGATCAAGGATGCGCTGGCCGCCGCCCGTCCGTTCGGTGATTGGGTCGGCAAGATAACCGATCTGGGCGAAGAGACCGAGGGCCTGACCGAAGCGCCGCAATTTCAGGGCGCCGAGCTGCGCAAGCGGCAGATCGCGGCGGGCTACAGCATGGAAGAGCTGGAGCAGATCCTTGCGCCGATGGCCGAGGACGGAAAAGAGGCGCTGGCCTCGATGGGTGACGACACGCCGTCTGCGGTGCTGTCGAAAACCTATCGTCCGCTCAGCCACTTCTTCCGCCAGAACTTCAGCCAAGTGACCAACCCGCCGATCGACAGCTTGCGGGAATACCGGGTGATGAGCCTGAAAACGCGGTTCGGCAACCTCAAGAACGTGTTGGACGAGGACAGCAGCCAGACCGAGATTCTGGTGCTGGAAAGCCCCTTTGTCACCAATGCGCAATTTGACGCCATGCAGGAGCATTTCGGCGAGGCCGTGGTGACCATCGACTGCACCTTTGATGCGGGCGGAGAGCGCGGCACCTTGCGCGAGTCGCTGAATCGTATCCGCACCGAGGCCGAAGATGCCGTGCGGTCGGGCGCAAGCCATATCGTGCTGACCGACCGGGATCAGGGTGAAGAGCGTGTGCAAATGCCGATGATCCTTGCCACCAGTGCGGTGCATAGCTGGCTGACGCGGCAGGGTTTGCGCACCTTCTGTTCGATCAACGTGCGCTCGGCCGAATGCATCGACCCGCATTACTTCGCGGTTCTGATCGGCGCGGGGGCGACCACCGTGAACGCCTATCTGGCGCAAGACAGCCTTGCCGACCGGATCGAGCGTGGGCTGCTGGATTGCAGCCTGACCGAGGCCATGGAGCGCTATCGCAAGGCCATTGACCAAGGTCTGCTCAAGATCATGGCCAAGATGGGGATTTCGGTCATTTCGTCCTATCGGGGCGGTCTGAACTTTGAAGCCGTGGGCCTGTCGCGCGCAATGGTGGCGGAATTCTTCCCGGGCATGATTTCCCGAATTTCCGGCATCGGCGTCAGCGGGCTGCAAAAGAAGGTCGAAGAGGTGCACGCCCAAGGCTGGCTGAGTCAGACCGACATTCTGCCCATCGGCGGCTTTTACAAGGCGCGCCGGTCGGGTGAAAAGCACGCGTGGGAAGCGCAGACCATGCACATGTTGCAGATGGCCTGTAACACCGCGTCTTACGAGATGTGGAAGCAGTATTCGGCCAAGATGCGGTCGAACCCGCCGATCCACCTGCGTGACCTTCTGGACATCAAGCCGCTTGGCAAGCCGGTGCCGATTGAAGAGGTCGAGTCGATCACTTCGATCCGCAAGCGGTTCGTGACGCCGGGCATGAGCCTTGGCGCGTTGTCGCCCGAGGCGCACCGGACGCTGTCGATTGCCATGAACCGGATCGGCGCCAAGTCGGATTCCGGCGAGGGTGGCGAAAGCCCGGACGATTTCACGCCGGAACCCAATGGCGACAACGCCAGCGCCAAGATCAAGCAGGTGGCGTCGGGCCGGTTCGGCGTGACGGCGGAATATCTGCTGGCCTGTGAAGAGCTGGAAATCAAGGTGGCCCAGGGCGCCAAGCCCGGCGAGGGTGGCCAGTTGCCCGGCATGAAGGTGACTGACCTGATTGCGAAGCTGCGCCACTCGACCAAGGGCGTGACGCTGATTTCGCCACCGCCGCACCACGATATCTATTCGATCGAGGATCTGGCGCAGCTGATCTACGATCTCAAGCAGATCAACCCGCGCTGCAAGGTAACGGTGAAACTGGTGGCGTCCTCGGGCGTTGGCACGATTGCCGCCGGCGTGGCCAAGGCCAAGGCGGATATCATCCTGATCTCGGGCCATAATGGCGGCACCGGGGCCAGCCCGGCGACCTCGATCAAGTTCGCTGGCCTGCCGTGGGAAATGGGTCTGACCGAGGCGCATCAGGTTCTGGCAATGAACAACCTGCGCAGCCGCGTGACCCTGCGCACCGACGGTGGGCTGCGCACCGGGCGCGATATCGTCATGGCCGCGATGATGGGGGCCGAGGAATACGGCATCGGCACGGCCGCGCTGATCGCCATGGGCTGCATCATGGTGCGCCAGTGCCAGTCCAACACCTGCCCGGTGGGCGTCTGCACGCAGGACGAAAGCCTGCGCGACAAGTTTACCGGCTCGGCGGACAAGGTTGTGAACCTGATCACCTTCTACGCGCAGGAAGTGCGGGAATTGCTGGCCAGCATCGGCGCGCGGTCGCTGGACGAGGTGACCGGGCGGGCCGACCTGCTGACTCAGGTCAGCCGGGGCGCGGCGAATCTCGATGACCTTGACCTGAACCCGCTGCTGATCACCGTGGATGGGGCGCAGGACATCGTCTATGACCGCTACAAGGCCCGCAACGCGGTGCCCGACACGCTGGATGCGCAGATCGTCAAGGATGCCCATCGGTTCCTTGAGGATGGCGAGAAAATGCAGCTTTCCTACGCGGTTCAGAACACGCTGCGCACCATCGGCACCCGGACGAGCAGCCATATCGTCAAGAATTTCGGGATGCGCAACGCGTTGCAGCCCGATCACCTGACGGTAAAGCTGGAAGGATCGGCCGGGCAGTCGCTGGGGGCCTTCGCGGCACCGGGGTTGAAGCTGGAAGTGTCGGGCGATGCCAATGACTATGTGGCCAAGGGCCTGTCGGGGGGCACTGTCGTGGTGCGGCCCGCGCAGGTCAGCCCGCTGAAGGCGGATGAGAACGTGATCATCGGCAACACGGTGCTCTATGGTGCGACCGACGGCTACCTCTTCGCCGCTGGCCGGGCCGGGGAGCGGTTTGGCGTTCGGAACTCTGGTGCCAAGGTGGTGATCGAGGGCTGCGGCTCCAACGGGTGTGAATACATGACCGGCGGTGTCGCGGTGATCCTTGGCGCGATCGGGGCGAATTTCGGGGCGGGGATGACGGGCGGCATGGCCTATCTGTATGACCCCGAGGGCGCGGCGCTGGAAAACATGAACCTGGAAACGCTGGTGACCTGCCCGGTCACGGTGGATCACTGGGAAGACCAGTTGCACGGGTTGATCGCACGCCACGCCGCCGAGACCGGATCGCGCAAGGCGGGGGAAATCCTGCAACATTGGGACGAGGAGAAGGGGAACTTCCTTCAGATTTGTCCGAAAGAGATGCTGAACAAGATTTCCCACCCGCTGGGGATCGAGGATCAGGCGGTTCCGGCGGAGTAAGCCAACGACAGGATCAAGGAAAGCGGGCCTTTCGGGGCCCGTTTTGCATTCTAGGGCGTTGGGGGGGTGAAACCCCACCCGACGCGGGGATCAGGCGTTGGTGAACTCTTCGTCGGCGTAGCCTTGCAGGTACAGCAGCGCGGTCAGGTCGCCGTGGTTCACCCGGATCTCGCATTCGGCCTGCACCGAGGGTTTCGCGTGCAGCGCCACGCCTGTGCCTGCGAGCCCCAGCATCCCCAAGTCGTTGGCCCCGTCGCCGACGGCGATCACGTCGGCATGGACGAGGCCAAGCCGCGCGGTGATGTCCTTCAGTGCCTGCACCTTGGCATCGCGGCCAAGGATGGGGCGCGCCACGTCGCCGGTCAGGGTGCCGTTTTCCGCCAGCAACGTGTTGGCGCGGTTTTCATCGAATCCCAGATCAGTGGCCACTTGCGCGGTGAAGGCGGTGAACCCGCCCGAGACCAGCGCGGCATAGGCGCCTTGCGCGTTCATCGTGGCCAGCAGGGTCTTGGCGCCGGGCATGTGGGTGATGCGGGTGGCCAGCACTTGCGCGATGACGGATTCGGGCAGTCCCTTGAGCAGACCGACGCGTTCGGTCAGCGCGCCCTCGAAATCGAGCTCGCCGTTCATGGCGCGGGCGGTGATGTCTTTCACCCGCTCGCCGACCCCGGCCTCGTCTGCCAGTTCGTCGATGCATTCCTGCTGGATCATGGTCGAGTCCATGTCGGCCAGAAGCATCTTCTTGCGGCGGCCCTTTGCGGGTTGGATCACCAGATCGACGCCCTCGGCTTGCAGGCTGTCCCACACGTCCCAGCGGTTCGAGGGGATTTGGGCGAGCGAAAATTCGGCAGCCACGTCGGGCGAAAGCCATTGGGCATCGCCGCCACCCCACGCGTTGCGCAGCGACTCGACCAGTGCGGGCGAAAGGCGCGGTGTGGCGGGGTTGGTGAGAAGCGTGGCGACGAACATGGGCAGGCCCCCGTGGTGAGCGTTTGCACGCGCATAAACCACGGAGGGCCGTCGATTGCCAGTGCCTCAGCCGGCGTCGGGCAGCGGCGGCAGGCTGCGCAGGTAGAGGATGATCGCGGCGAGGTCGTCATCGGTCATGTTGGCGAAGAAGCCGTAGGGCATCGGCGGCATCATCGGGCTGCCATCGGGGCGGGTGCCGGTGCGGATCATCTGGCCCAGCTCGGCGTCGGAATAGCCCGCCAGCCCATCCGCGCTGCTGGTCAGGTTTGGCGCGACGGACATGCCCCACGGACCGTGGAACTCGAACCCGCCGCGACCAAGGTCGGTGTCGATCATCGGGCCTTGCGGCCCCATTGGGGTGTGGCACTCCATGCAATGGGCGACGGGCCCGGCGAGGTATTCGCCATAGTCTACCGTCACCCCGTGGGGGATGTCGGCGACACTGTTCACCGGCGGCCCGTAGGCGGGTGGCAGAGGCATGGTGTAGGTCGATTCCCCCGGATCGTTTTCGACGGCGGGCACCGTGCGCAGATAGGCAACGATGGCCGCCACGTCGGTATCCGAGAGGTGGCGGTAAAAGGTGAACGGCATCGGCGGCCCGATCAGCGACCCGTCAGGTCGGATGCCCTCGCGGATGGCGCGGGCCAGTTCGGCGTCGGACCAGTCGGCGACTTCGCCGCCCGGGGTGATATTGCCCGAGATGGCGGTGAACATGTCGTTTTGCTCGACCAGGCGCCCGGCCAGCGCCTGCGAGTCGATAAAGCCTTCGGGGCCCATAGGTGTATGGCAGTTGCCGCAGCCCATCGGCCCGGTGACGAGGTATTCGCCACGGGCCAAGAGATCGGCGCTTTGGGCCGCGAGCGATGTGGTGGTGCAGAAAAGGGCGGCAAGCGCCGCGGTTGAGAGTCGTGTCATGGTCATTCCCCCCATGTTCTGTGGCCCATCGGCAGGTTCGCGTGGGTTCACCGGGCCAAGGATACCACGGATCAGCGATTCCATCGAGGACGTCGGATGACTGGGCGGGGGGCCGGGTTTCCGATGGTGGACAGGGGCGCCGCAGATTTTCGGGATTGCGACGGTTTGGTGTTATTTTCCGACTTGTGCGGCGTGGGGACTGGCCGTATCTCCATCCGTGGGACACCCCTCCCCAACGAGGGGCGCTTATCTGGAAGGATACCAGCGATGGTAACGAACACCCCGGCAACGCGGCCGGCCAACCCGCGTTTTTCCTCTGGCCCCTGTGCCAAACCCCCCACCTGGACTGTTGATGCATTGAAGGACGCGCCCCTGGGCCGCAGCCACCGTGCCGCGATCGGCAAGGACAAGCTGAAGGCCGCGATTGAAGGCACGCGAGAGATCCTCGGTATTCCCGCAGACTACAAGATCGGCATCGTGCCCGCGTCCGACACCGGCGCCGTGGAAATGGCGCTGTGGTCGCTGCTGGGTGAACGCAAGGCGACCATGGTGGCCTGGGAGAGCTTTGGCGCCGGTTGGGTCACGGATGTGGTCAAGCAACTTAAAATCGACGCCGAGGTAAAGACCGCCGACTATGGCCAGATCGTCGATATGGCGGCGCTGGATTATGACACCGACGTGGTGTTCACCTGGAACGGCACGACCTCTGGTGTGCGTGTGCCGACCGGCGACGTGATCCCGGCGGACCGCGATGGTCTGACGATCTGTGATGCGACCTCTGCTGCATTTGCGCAGGATCTGCCGTGGGACAAGCTGGATGTGACCACCTTCAGCTGGCAAAAGGTGATGGGCGGCGAAGCGGCGCATGGGATGCTGATCCTGTCCCCCCGCGCGGTTGAGCGACTGGAAAATTACACCCCCGCATGGCCGTTGCCCAAGATCTTCCGCCTGACCAAGGGCGGCAAGCTGATTGACGGGATTTTCACCGGTGCGACGATCAACACGCCGTCGATGCTGTGCGTGGAAGATTACCTGTTCGCGCTGGAGTGGGCGCGTCAGATCGGCGGGCTGGACGCGTTGAAAGCGCGGGCCGATGCCAATGCGCAGGCGATCTGGGATTTCTGCGACCAGCATGACTGGATCGCGAACCTTGCCGAAGATCCGGCGACGCGGTCGAACACCTCGGTGTGCGTGAAATTCACCGATGATCGCATCGCAGATGGCGCTGTCTTCGCCAAGGCCGTGGCCAAGCGGCTGGAGGCCGAAGGTATCGCGCTGGATATCGGGGCCTACCGGGATGCCCCCGCCGGGCTGCGCATCTGGTGCGGCGCGACGTTGGAAACCTCGGATATCGAGGCGCTGCTGCCGTGGCTGGAATGGGCCTTTGAGGCCGAGATCGCCGCACAGGCCGAAGCCGCCTGATCAAGATTGCCCCCCCCGCGCAAGCGGGGGCCTTCCCCAGATTTCTCCGGTCCATGAGATCCCCGTTTTCATGGGGATGACACCGGATCGGACCCTCAACCAAGGACCAAACACCATGGCCCCCAAAGTTCTCGTATCCGACAAACTGTCTGAAACCGCCGTCCAGATCTTCCGCGATCGCGGCATCGAGGTCGATTTCGAACCCGGCCTCGGCAAGGACAAGGACGCGCTGCTTGCCAAGATCGGTGAGTATGACGGTCTTGCCATCCGCTCGGCCACCAAGGTGACCGAAAAACTGCTCGAAGCGGCCACCAACCTCAAGGTGATCGGACGCGCCGGGATCGGCACCGACAATGTCGACAAGGCCGCCGCGTCCAAGAAAGGCGTGATCGTGATGAACACCCCCTTCGGGAACATGATCACCACGGCCGAGCACGCCATTGCGATGATGTTCGCCGTGGCGCGCCAAATCCCCGAGGCCAGCGCCTCGACCCATGCGGGCAAGTGGGAAAAATCCAGGTTCATGGGGGTCGAATTGACCGGCAAGACGCTGGGTGTGATCGGCGCGGGCAATATCGGCGGCATCGTTTGTGACCGGGCCCGTGGCCTGAAGATGAAGGTCGTCGCCTACGACCCCTTCCTGTCGGAAGAGAAGGCCGACAAGATGGGCGTGGAAAAGGTAGAGCTGGACGAGCTGCTTCGCCGGGCCGATTTCATCACCCTGCACGTGCCGCTGACCGACCAGACGCGGAACATCCTGTCCAAGGAGAACCTCGAAATGACCAAGAAGGGCGTGCGTATCATCAACTGCGCGCGCGGCGGTCTGGTGGATGAGGTTGCGCTGGCCGAACTGCTGAAATCCGGTCACGTGGCCGGTGCGGCGTTTGACGTATTCGCGGAAGAGCCCGCGACGCAAAACCCGCTGTTTGACCTGCCCAACGTGGTCTGCACCCCGCACCTGGGCGCGGCAACGACCGAGGCACAGGAAAACGTGGCGTTGCAGGTGGCCGAGCAGATGGCCGATTACCTGCTGACCGGTGCGGTGCAAAACGCGCTGAACATGCCGTCGGTGACGGCAGAAGAGGCCAAGGTCATGGGGCCGTGGCTGCAACTGGCCCAGCATCTTGGCAGCTTCGTGGGCCAGTTGACCACCGAGGCCATCGACGAAATCCGCATCACCTATAACGGGGTCGCCAAGGATCTGAACCTTGAGGCGCTGAACTGTGGCGTGATCGCGGGGATCATGAAGGCGGTGAACCCGGATGTGAACATGGTGTCGGCGCCGGTCATCGCGCGCGAGCGTGGGATCGAGATTTCCACCACCACGCAGGACAAGTCCGGGGCCTTCGAGGGCTATATCCGGCTGGAAGTGGTCACGCCGGAACGCACCCGTTCGATCGCGGGCACCGTGTTCTCGGACGGCAAGCCGCGCTTCATCCAGATCAAGGGCATCAATATCGACGCCGAGGTGGGGGCGCATATGCTCTACACCACGAATGACGATATTCCGGGCATTATCGGGACGCTTGGCCAGACCATGGGTGAAAACGGCGTGAACATCGCCAACTTTACCCTCGGGCGGTCGGGTGCCGGGCGCGAGGCCATCGCGCTGCTGTACCTGGATGCACAGCCCCCTGCGGATGTGCTGGAAAAGCTGCGCCAGACCGGCATGTTCCGCCAAGTTGCGCCGATGCAGTTCGACGCCGCCTGACTCCTTTGAAAGCCCCGGCTATCCGCGCCGGGGCTTTTGGCCAGTTCCCATCCCCGGCGCGCCCGTTGTTCGGACAGATTTCCTATCTGACCAGGCGCGAAGCCCGAAAATAGCGGTTCTGTCCTGGCGCATTGCGGCGCCGACAGAAGGGTGATGGGATCAAACACCGACCGTTTCGGGCTTGCAGGCCCATGCGGTTTCCGCTCAACCTATTGGGATGACGCGTGACGACCCGTTCATTCTGGAAACCTTCCTGCCCTACCAACTGGCCGTGGTGGCCGAGAAGGTGAGTCAGGATTACGCCCGCCATTACCGGGATATGTTTGACCTCAGCCGGGCCGAATGGCGGGTTGTGGCGCATCTCAGCCAGCAACCTTCGGTCTCGGTGCGCGAAATCGCGGCGCGGGCGCATCTGGACAAGTCGAAGGTCAGCCGCGCGGTGGCACGCTTGGGTGCGGAAGGGTATGTGACAAAGCAGTCCTCGGCCACCGACCGGCGGCTGGTGGTTCTGGCGCTGACCGACAAGGGGCGCGACATGCTGGCGGCGCTGACCCCCATTGCGCGGGCCTATGAGGCCGAGGTGATGGACCGGTTGGGCGAAAGTGCCGAGAGTTTCCGCCATGCCGTAACGGCGTTGATGGCAGAGCCGGACGAACGGGGTTAGGCTATCCTTCAAGGGGAATTTGCATGTCGGCCCGCCCCATGGGGGGGGCCGCAACCAAGGAGGATTGAAAATGACCGATATCGTGATCCTGTCCGGGGCTCGGACGGCGATTGGCACCTTTGGCGGCGCGCTCGCCGCAACGCCGCCGATCGAGCTGGGCACCGTTGCCGCCAAGGCCGCACTGGAGCGGGCGGGCGTCGATGGCAAGCAGGTCGGCCATGTGGCTTTTGGCCATGTGATCAATACCGAACCTCGGGATATGTACCTGTCCCGCGTCGCCGCGATGCAGGCGGGAATTCCCGACAGCACCCCCGCGATGAACGTGAACCGGCTGTGCGGCTCGGGTGCTCAGGCCGTGGTGTCGGTGGTTCAAAGCCTGATGCTTGGAGACGCCGAGTTCGGCCTGGCCGGCGGGGCCGAGACCATGAGCCGCTCGCCTTACATCCTGCCCGCTGCACGCTGGGGCCAGAAGATGGGCGATGCCAGTTCGCAAGACATGATGCTGGGGGCGCTGTCGTGCCCGTTCGGCACCGGTCATATGGGGGTGACGGCCGAAAACGTGGCGTCCGAGCATGACATCAGCCGCGAAGCGCAGGATGCCTTCGCCATGGAAAGCCAGGAGCGGGCCGCCAAGGCCATCGCCGAGGGCCGCTTTGCCGAGCAGATCGCGCCGGTGCAGGTCAAGGTAAAACGCGACATGGTGGATTTCGTCACGGACGAGCACCCCAAGCAGACCAGCCTTGAAAAGCTGGCCGGGCTGCGGCCGGTGTTTCAGAAGGATGGCAGCGTGACGGCGGGCAATGCCTCGGGCATCAATGACGGGGCCGGAGCGATTGTCATGGCGCGCGCCGAAGCGGCCGAGGCGGCGGGGTTGAAACCGCGTGCGCGGGTGCTGGGCTATGCCCATGCCGGTGTGCGCCCCGAGGTGATGGGCATCGGCCCGGTGCCTGCGGTGGAAGACCTGCTCAGGCGCACTGGCCTGTCGGTTACCGATTTCGACGTGATCGAGTCGAACGAAGCCTTTGCCGCGCAGGCGTTGGCGGTGAACAAGGGGTTGGGCCTCGACCCCGCCAAGGTGAACCCGAATGGCGGCGCGATTGCGCTGGGCCACCCCGTGGGGGCCACCGGCGCAATCCTCGTGGTCAAGGCGATGTACGAATTGGAGCGGATTGGCGGGTCCAAGGCGCTGATTACCATGTGCATCGGCGGCGGGCAGGGTATCGCGCTGGCCATTGAACGGCTCTAACCCGCCCGTTGGTGACTGAAAAACCCCCGGTGCCAGTGCGGCAACGGGGGTTTTTGGGTCCGGCGAGACAGGGGAGAGACACCGCCCCGCCG
The DNA here is from genome assembly GCF_001879715.1 of Nioella nitratireducens. GTDB lineage: Bacteria > Pseudomonadota > Alphaproteobacteria > Rhodobacterales > Rhodobacteraceae > Nioella > Nioella nitratireducens. The sequence goes on from NZ_MNBW01000008.1 coordinate 126,582, forward strand.
GACGGGATCGCGCAAATCCGTTAGTCGTTTTCAGCCGACTCTGCCGCGATGCGGGCAAAGATCTGCTGTGCTACGGGGTTTTCGCCACGACCTTGGGACGAGATCACCTCGGTGCCCGAATTTTGCAGGAAGGCGACCATCTGCGGGTCTTGGTCTTCCACGGCCTGACGCAGGCGGGCGTTGTAGGCGACCGAGGGGTCGGTGGGGTTGCCGCCGCCGTTCATGATGAAGGCGATGGTCTGGTGGTCGTTGCGCTGAATGGCGTCTTCCAGGCGGATCAGTTCGGCGGTGGTGTATTGGCCGGGCTGAACGCCAACCGACTGGGCCAGTTGCTCGGAGGCAAAGGCGGGGGCTGCGAGGGATGCGACGACTGCGGTTGCAAGAACGATGGATTTCATGGGTCTTTCCTTTCGGTGCGATTGTGGTGGCGGGCGTTTCGTCCGCCGATGACAATCAACCTAAGCGCTGAGTTTCCGTGTTTCACCCAACGAAAGCGGGAAAATAGCGTGATAATGGTGCGAAAATGCACAGTTGAGGCTGCGAGCGGGACAAGAGCGTCACGCCTGATTACGGCTGCGTGATTTCAAGAAACACCGAGGCCGCCCGACCCGTTGAATCAATGACGGTGAGGTCTACGAACCCGGCAGAGGGCGTGCCAAGGTCAACATCGCGAGTCTGTGCGGCCACCTCGACAGGTCGTCCGTTCCACAGCCATGTATAGGGCGGTGTCCCCCGCTCCACCCGCGCCATCAGGGGCAGGTCGGGCTGCTGCGCCAGAACCGCGCCATCGGGGGGAAAGGCGATCTCGGGGGCGTCCGGATCGGTGCCCACGGAATCGCGCGCCGCGAAATGCTGGAGCGGCAGAGGCAGGGCATCATGGCTGACCGTCAGAGCTGCTTCGGGCGGTGGCGGCAGCGGCGTCAGACGTGGAGCGACGCGGGAAAACGCCTCGAACAGCAGTGGCGCGGCGACATCGGCCCCGAAGGCGCCGGGAACCGAGGCGCCATCGGCCCGCCCCAGCCAGACCCCCACCACGTAGCGCCCATCATAGCCCAAGGCCCAAGCGTCGCGGTGGCCATAGCTGGTGCCGGTCTTGTAGGCCAAGCCGTTGCGCGGCGCATTGGGCGGCGGAACCATGTCGGACAGGATATCACCCACATACCATGCCGCGACGGGCGAGAGCACTTGCAGCGGGTCGGCGGCACCCCGGCCGGGGCGGTAGTGCAGTGGCACCAGCTCGCCGCCCGATGCCAGCGCCCCGTAAAGCCGCATCAGGTCTTCCATCGTTACGCCGACCCCGCCAAGGGCCACGGCAAGGCCGGGTTGGCCCGCTGGCAGTTCCGGCGACATACCCGCGCGGCGCATCCGGGTCATCAGCTCGGCGGGGCTGACCTCTTGCAACAGCGCCACGGCGGGGATGTTCAGCGATGCCTGAAGCGCGCGGCGCACCGACAATTCGCCATGAAACATCCGGTCGAAATTTTGCGGGGCGTAGGTGCCAAACCGGGTCGGGCGATCTTCGATCAGGCTTTCGGGGTGGATCAGGCCGGCCTCGAAGCCCAGCCCGTAGATCAGGGGTTTGAGCGTCGATCCCGGTGAGCGCAGGGCGCGGGTCATATCGACGAAGCCCTCGATCGCGGTGTTGTCGTAGCTGGCCGACCCGACAGAGGCCAGGACATCGCCGGTCTGGTGATCCATCACCATGACCGCCGCGTTCAACCGCGCGCCCTGACCGCGTACCGCCTCTTGTGCCAGCGCCTGCATCTGGCGTTGCAACAAGGCGTCGATGGTCAGAACGTGCCGGTCCGAGGGTGACTCCTCTACCATCCGGTCGGCCAGATGCGGAGCGAGCAGGGGGAAGTCATGCCGCTGGTCGGGCAGGGGCTCTTGCAGGGCCCAAGCCACCTCGTCTTGGGTCAGGACGCCGAAGGACAGCGCCCGGTCCAACACCCGGTCGCGTGCGACATGAGCGTTGTCTGGGTTGCGGTCGGGCCTGCGGGAAGTGGGGGCCTGCGGAATGGCGACCAGCAGGGCGGCCTCGGCGGTGGTCAATTGCGCCGGTTCCTGCCCGAACCACGTCAGGGTCGCGGCGCGCACACCCTCGATATTGCCGCCATAGGGCGCGAGATGCAGGTAGAGAGTCAGGATCTCTTCTTTGGACAGGTGCCGTTCCAGCGCCAAGGCCAACCGGACCTGGCGCAATTTGCCGCTCCATGTGCCGGTGCCGCTGTCTTCCAGCAAGCGCGCCACCTGCATGGTGATCGTAGAAGCGCCCGAGACGATGCGGCCATGGCTCAGCGCTTGCCACCCGGCACGCGCCATCGCCCGCCAATCGACGCCGGGATGGGTCCAGAAGCGGCGGTCCTCGAAATTCAGCAGCAAGGTAATGAATTCCGGGTCCACATCGGCAAGGCTGACCGGCATCCGCCAGCGCCCGTCCTCGACCGTGTAGGCGCGCAGAAGGGTGCCGTTGCGGTCCAGAACCTCGACCGAGGTGGCCGGGATAAGCGGTGGCAGCACCGTAGCGTCGATCCAGGCATCGACCCGGTCGCGCCCCAGCCCCACAAGGAACAAGAGCGCGGCAGCCCAGAGAAAACCCCTCGCTCGTGTCACTCGGTGACAACCACGTGGCCAGAGGCCGTCTGAGCCCGGAAGGCCGGGCGATACATATCCTCGACCGAGGCGGCGGGGTGGTGATAGCTGCCGGGTGTGACCGCGCGCACGATATAGCCAAGCCGCAGGGTCTGGTCGCCATAAAGGTTCACGGCGGCAAGGAAGCGATCCTGCCGGAACTCTGTATGTTCGGCCACATCGTTGAGGGCGAGGTCATTCAATGCTCCGATATCGCCGCCCCGCAACAGGTTGGGGTTGTCGATCTCGAACCCCGCCGGCAGTGGGTCAGACACCATCAGCCGAGCGTCGCGGTCGCTGAAGGGGGTGACGGTCAGAAGTGCCACCAGACGGGTGCCAACCGATACCTGTGATGGATCGGCGGGCAGGCCGTCGAGTGTCAGGTAGCGGCGGGTGATGCGATAGCCGTTGCCATCGGCCAGCGTTTCCCCCTCGGCCTGACCGTAGCGGGTGAGGGTCAGGGGCTCTGCGCGGTCGCCGGTATTGGTGAGGGTGCGGGTGGTCTGGTCGCCATCTTCCAGAACCTCCAGCAGCGGGCCATCCACAGGGGTGCCGTTCACGGTTAGCCCGGTCAACCCGCCCCGGTCGATCAGGGCATCGGCGGCAAGCAGGCTCCAGACCGCTTCCTGCGTCGAGACCTGCGTGTCGGGCGCGGGCAGGGACAGGGCAAGGTCGTCGAGCGGGATAGCTTCGGACCCGGCCATTGCCGCAAGTGTCAACAGCCCGGCTGCGTCGCGCCGCCGCGTGCCATAATCGCTGCGCCAGCCGGTGGATTCAGCGGTGATGCTGCGCGTCTGCATCAACCGATAGCCTTGGCGGAACATCGCGTCGGCGCGCGGCTGGTCGCCATACATCGCCAACGCCGCGCCCAGTTGGCCTAGTGCCAGCGGGGTGGCAAAGGCATCGGCCTTCACATCGGCATAGTAGCGCAGGTCGCCGATGGCGGCCGCGCCCTCTCGGGCCAGAACCATGAGCGCATAGGCGATGGATTCGCCCCCGTCTTCAAAGTCGGGCGCGGTGGCGACATGGTTTCGCAGATTGTCGATGGCCGAGCGGAAGGCGCGGTCGGGAACCGTGTATCCTTCGGCCCGCGCCCGCGACAGGAAGTCGGCCACATAGGCATCCAGCCAAGCGTCGCCGCCATAGGCCCCCCAGAGTCCAAAGCCCCCGTTTGCCGCCTGATTGACCAAGATCGCGTCGACGGCGGTTTGGATGCGGGCCGACAAGTCGCCGGCATGGTCGAGATCCAGCGCCTCGGCCACATCGGCCATGTAGAGCAGCGGCATCGCCTGACTGGTCAGTTGTTCGGTGCAGCCATAGGGGTAGCGGTCGAGCATGTGCAGCAGTCCGGGCGCGTCGAACCGGGCCAGAGGCCCGGCAGACAGAACGGCGCGGGCGGTGCCGTCGCGCAGCCCCTGCAACACGGTGGCGTCGAAGGCAAAGCCCTGACCCGCTGCCAGCGTGATGCGCGAGGTCGTGGCCACCACAGGGTCGTTCGATTGCACCACCAGCCGCAGGGTGCGCGACAGGCGCTGCCCATCCGGGGTGGTCAGCGTGACATTGACCTGCTGTTCGCCCAGTTGATCGCCCGCCACAAGGGACAGCCGCAACCGTTGAGTTTCCCTGTCCGCAAGCATGACAGAGGTCTGCGTGGCGTCGAGGGAGAGGCCACCCGAACTGGTGATCTCGATCGGCATCTGCCCGGTCGGTCCTTGGGCATGGGTCACCTCCAACAGCAGGCGGGCGGAATCACCGGGTGCCATAAAGCGCGGCATCGACGCGGTCACCACGACCGGGTCGCGCACCAGAACGTCGGTCTGGGCCTGACCGACCCCGGACTCGTTCCAAGCCACGGCCATGACGCGGACAGTGCCGTTAAAGCCGGGGATGTCGAAACTCACCCGCGCCAGCCCGTCCGCACCCACAATCACGGGGCCGGAGTGGAAGGCCACCAGTGCCTCGGTCGGAGGCGGGGCCTGCATCCGCACCCCGGCGGTGGCGTCCCCGCCCTGCCGGATCGTGCCGGGGTCACCGCCGCTGGCGATGAACCGTCCGTAGAGGTCGCGGATGCCGACGCCAAGGCGCCGCTGGCCGAAATAGTGCCCCATCGGATCGGGTGACTGAAAGCCGGTAAGGTTCAGGATGCCCACGTCCACCGCCGCGATGCTGGCATAGACGGTCTCGCCCGGTGCGGCGTTTTCCACGCGCAGGGCAACCTCCAGCGGACTACGGGGGGCAGAGGTTTCCGGAGCCTCCAACGCAACGTCAAGCGCATGAGAGGCCGGGTTGACGCTGGCATGGGCCAGCCCGAGGGAACGGGCGGGAGTCTGGGGCGGCAGGCCGTCAAGTGGCCGCAGCAGCGTCGCGGTCACATAGGCCCCAGTGCCCCAGTCCGCAGTGACCGCAAGCGGGAAGGTGTCGGGCGTGTCGCCGATGGTGACGAATTCCTGATGGATCAGCCGGTTCGACATGACCCGGATCAGGACCAGCCCGCCAGAGCGCGGCACGATGCGCAGCCGCGCCTCGTCGCCGACATCATAGCTGTCGGCATCGAGCGACAGGTCCAGCATATCCGGCGTGCCGGTGCTGTCGCCGGTTGCGTACCATCCGGCACTGAAGCCGACCGAACTGGCTGTGTAGTCACCCTCGGTGCTTTCCACCCGCAATTCGTACCGGCCCCAGTCGGCTGGGGCGGCGATGGTGGTGGGCGCTGTGCGAATCGTCGCGTCTCCGGTGGCGATGCGAGTCCGGGTGGTGACCGGTTCCCACGACCAACGGCCATTTTGCGAATACCATTGGTATCGGCGTTCGACGCGGTTGAGCGTCCAGCGGACCGGCAGGGCATCGGCCCCCACGGCGATCAGGTTGAACTGGGCCTCTGTCGCTTCGGGCAATGTTCCGTCAAACAGCGGGCGGATACCGATCAATGCCCCGGTCGGCGCGATGGCGCGGGTGATCTGGCGTTCCACCGGGCGGCCCGATCCTTCGGAAACGCGGGCGGTCACGGTCACCTCGCGCGGCAGCGGTGGGCCTGCGGGCTCGGGAAGGGCAAGGGTCAGCGTGGCGGCACCGGTGTCGTCCGTCCGCACCCCGGCGGGCAGGCTGTCATAGACCGGCTCTGGCCGGTCGTCATGGCGGCCAAAGCTGTAGCCGGGATAGGCCGCAAGGGTCGAGACCGGACGCAGTTGAAAAGAGCCTTCGATGGGCAGGTCGCCCGCGGGCGCGCCAAACAGGTAATCGGACTGCACGCCAAGCCGAAGCGGACGCGCCACCGACAAGGGGCCTTCGGGCAGGGTCAGGTCCACGTCGATGCGCTCGGGCAGGAAGTCTTCGACCAGCAGGGTCTGGCTGGCCAGCGGCGGTGCGTCGGTGTCGGTGTAGACCGCCAGACGCCACGTTCCGCGCGGCACGTTGCCCCCAAGCGGCATCTGCCAGACAAAGCCCCCGGCGCCGACCTCGTCCAGCACCATGCGGCTGTATTCCACACCGTCCGCGCGCGTCAGCACGGCGGTAAGCGGCAGGCCAGACAGGGCGACCGCCTCACCGTCGCGGGCGAGGGCCGTGGCGTGGATGGTTTCACCGGCGCGATAAGCGCCGCGTTCGGTGGTCAGGAACAGGTCGATCGGCGGCGCGGCGGGGCGGCCTTCGACCCCGCGATCGGACAGGTCGAACTCGGCCTCGCGCAGGCTGAGGAAGGCGAAATCATCGCCCTGCTCGACCGAGATCATCGCAGGCGCGGACCCGTTGCGCCCTGCCGCCAGATCGCCTGAGAAATCCACCCGCCCCTGCCGGTCGCTTTCCGCTTCGGCCAGAACACGGTTGGATTCCGAGACCAGACGCACCGTGGCGCCCTCGATCCCCGAGGTATCGGACAAGGCCCGCAGCACCACATGCACGCCATCGGCCCCGCTGAGGGCCGAAATCCCGATATCAGAGACGAAAAACCACTGCGTCGCAGGGGGAGCATCGCGGTTTGCGGGGCCGGGGACACGGGCCTCCAACGCGTAAAGACCGGGGTCGAGACTGGCCAGAACCTCGCCCATCGGCAGGCTGGTCGTAACGTCTCTGTTCAGCGAGTTAGAGACTGTTCCAGTGCCGTCCCAGACTGTTTCCGCCAATTCCGTTGAGAAGCGGTCGATTTCCCACTCGGCCAGCGGACGCCCGAAGTAATCCTCTTGCAGGCTGCGCAGGATATTGCGGTCGGATACGGCAAACAGCGTCAGGTCGACCGCGTCGGTATTCACCGTCACGATGGGCAACCCGCCCCCGGACACGCGCGGCAGCACATAGGCCCGGCCGGGGAAGCGCACGGCAGGCGTCCGGTCACGCACATAAAGACGCAGGGTCGCCGGGTGGCGCAGAACCTCGCCCGACGCGGCGGGCAGGCCCGCGCGCAGGGTGATCTCGTAGCGTTGGCCATGTTGCACGCCCGACACGCAGAACTGTTGCCCTTCGGCATCAACCGACAGGCCCGAGGTGCTGGTTTGCAGATAGTCGGAATAGGTCACACCCGGGGCCAGATCCTCGGACAGGATCGCGCAAAGACGCGGTTCGGCCGTGTCGCTTTCCACTCGGTTGCCGGTGACGCGGAAGCCATAAAGGCCAATGGCCCGGTCCAGTGCCTGCTGCAAGGCGGCGCTGTCGCCATTGGCAATCGCCAGCCGCAGCGCCGCAATCGTGTCGCGGCCTCGATCGTTTTCTTCGAGGGCGCGGGCCAGCAGGCTGGCGGCGCGCGACAACTCATCCCCCGGGGTGGCCCGCAGCGTGGCGTTGATCGCCGCGCGCAAGGCGGTGCGGTTCAGGTTGCGCTCTTCCGACCGGCTCTCGGGGTCGATGTCGAGGGCGAGGCGCCCATAGTCCATCCAATGGGCGGGATCGTCGGTGATCGTCGTGGCCGACCCATAAAGCCGCATGGCGCGCTGCAACGCGCCTTCGTCCAGGCGGGCCCGCGCCGCGTCAAGAATACGCTCTGCCGTCCATGTGCCGGCATAGTGCTGCTGAGCCAGCCCCTCGGCCTGCAAGCGCGCGTCGGTCAGGTCAGTGGCGCTCAGGAACGTCAGGTCGGCCAGCCGCGCCTCCAGCCGGGCCAGCACGGCGGGGTCGGTGTCATGCACGGTGGCCGACATCGCACCGTCATAGGATTCCATCGCCAGAACCTCGGATTTCGGAAAGCACGAGGCGTTGCGGCTGTTGAAGGTGAACGCATGACAGTCGGGGTCGGCCATGCAGGCGCGGCTACAGGCCGCGAATGTCGTGTCGTAGATCGGGCGCAGGTCCGCCCCCGGAAAATCGGTGTCCTGAGTGATGGAAAAGAATCGCTCGGCAACCGGCCCCTCTTGGGCCAGTGCGCCGAAGGGCAAAAGACAAAGGGCAACGACCACGGCCAAGACGCGCATCGGACACTCCTGATGTAAAAGATCTTCAATGAATAATTGACGCGATGGTGCCACGACTCTGGTCCACGAGTCCATGATCGCCCGCAACGGGGGCCATTAATCCAAAATCAACCAATCTACGTCCATTCTGGCCAGGACACCCGACCCAGACGGAGTAGGCAGGGCATGGACGGCGCCGGTTTCGATGATCGCTTGGCACAGGAACGGCGTGCGCGCCTGGCCGCGGAACGCCTGCTGGTTCAAAAACAAGAGGAGCTGTTTGCCGCCAACAAGAAGCTGGCATCGCAAGCGGAATCGCTCTCGGATCAGGTCATCGAACAGCGAGAGGAGAACGCCGAACTGGTCGGCGAAACCTCACGCGCGCGGGCCGATCTGGAAGTGGCGACGGAAAAGGCCGCGCGCGCCGAACGGCGGCTGTGGGATTCGCTCGATATCATCGAGGATGGCTTTGCCATTTATGACCGCGAGGGGCGGCTGGTGGCCGCAAACACGGCGTTTCTGGCAGTGTTCGAAGGCATGGTCGAGGTCAGCCCCGGTGCCAGCTATGAATCGATCCTGCGCCTTGCCGTCGATGAGGGGCTGTTGAACATCGAGGGGGCAAATCCCGACGACTGGGTCGCCGATATGGTTGCCCGATGGGGGGAAAGCCCGGTGCCCGCGCGCATCGTCAAGCTTTGGAACGGTGGTTACATCAAGCTGGTCGACAAGCGGGCGCCCGATGGCGACGTGGTCAGCCTGATGTTGAACATCACCGAAACCATCCGCCGCGAACGCGATCTTCTGGAGGCCCGCGATCAGGCCGAGGCTGCAAATCGCGCCAAGTCTGCCTTCCTTGCCAATATGAGCCACGAGATTCGCACGCCGATGAACGGGGTTGTCGCCATGGCCGACCTGTTGCGCGAAACCGGGCTGGACGAGGATCAGGCCCTGTTCGCCGATACGATCAAGAACTCGGGCGAGGCGCTGCTGGAAATCATCAATGACGTGCTCGACTATTCCAAGATCGAGGCCGAAAAGCTGGTGCTGCATGCAGAAAGCTTTGATCTGGAGGATCTGATCCGGGAAATCTTCCGCCTGCTGCGCCCCTCGGTGCAGGGGCGAAATGTTCAGTTGTTGCTGGACTACGATATTTTCCTGCCCGAAAATCTGGTGGGCGATCGGGGCCGGGTGCGGCAGGTGCTGACCAACCTGATCGGCAATGCGGTCAAGTTCACCGAGGCCGGTCATGTTCTGGTGTGGGTTCTGGGCGAGGATCAAAGCGACGGGTCGGTCACGCTGGTGGTGGCCGTGGAAGATACCGGCATCGGGATCGCCGCCGACAAGCAGGCGCATATCTTTGGTGAGTTCAATCAGGTCGAGGATCAGGCCAATCGGAAATACGAGGGCACAGGGCTGGGGCTTGCAATCTCGCAGCGCCTGATCGGGATGATGGGCGGAGAGATGTGGCTCGACTCGGAACTGGGGCAGGGTGCGACCTTTGCCTTTCGCCTGACCCTGCCAATGGCCGAGGGCGATCGCTCGCGCCCGGTGCCGCCATTGCCCAAGGCGCTGTCCCATGTCGGTCTGCTGGGGTCCGACACGATCAATCGCCGCATGGTGGAACGTCAACTCTACAAACTGAAGGCCGAGGTGCAGGTGGCGCCCTCGGTCGCGGGGCTGACCCGGCCAACCGACCTGATGATCGTGGTGGGCGTGGAAACCGATGCGCCACGGGCGGTGCCGGGCTGTCCGGTGATCCTGTGCGACGGCGCGTCGGTCAGGGCCGGGGGCCTGCCGCGCGTGTCGCTGGACTCTACCTTGCGCGGTTTCCGGCAGGATATTCTCGATGCGGTCGAGGGCTCCGTGCCCGCCACCCCGCCCGAACGTCCCGCGTCGGCGACGGTTCCGCGCAGGCTGCGGCTGCTGGCAGCTGAGGATAACAAGACCAACCAGATGATCTTTCGCAAGATGCTCAAGGCACTCGATATCGACCTGACGCTTGTTGGCGATGGGGCCGCGGCCCTTGCCGCCTATCGCGCTCTGCGGCCAGACCTGCTGTTTACCGATATTTCGATGCCCGGCATGGACGGACTGGACCTGACCCGCCAGATTCGCCGCCTGGAGGTATCACAGGGCGGCCCCCGCCTGCCGATCGTGGCCATGACGGCCCATGCGATGGACGATCACGAGGCCGAGATTTACGAGGCCGGGGTTGATTACTACCTGACCAAACCGCTCCGAAAGGCCGAGATCCTGGCCCGGATCGAGGCGCTGGCGCCAGAGGGTCTGGTGCCAGCCATGCCGCCTCAGAGTGTCCAGGAGGTCAGCGTTTCAGCGGGCTTGTAGGCCCCGACTTCGATCCCACGCCGGTTGGTGATTGGACCATGGGTATATTTAAGTGCCACCGGGTCGTCAGCTGCCAGAACGCCCATGCCGACCAGGATCTGGGTGATCGTGGCCTCGGACGCGCGGGTAGCGCCGTCTTCGATCTTTACCGCCACACCCATGCGTTTTTCCGGCACGATGGCGATGAACACCGCCTCGGCCCCGGTTTTCACGGTGACGCGGCCGTTCATGGCCCGCATCAGGTTTGTGCAGGCCCGGCCCTCGCCCGCGACCAGCACAGGGTGGGCGGCCATGGCGCGGGTCAACCGATGCATGGCCTGTTCGCGTTTGTCGCCGCCTTCGCCCGCCCCGGCGAACCGCGCCATGGCGCGCGCAAGGCCGGACAGGGAGCAGGCGAAATTCGGGGCCGAACAGCCGTCGATCCCGTAACCGGGGCTGGTTTCGCCGGTGGCGTCCTCAAAGGCATCGCGCACGGCCCTTTGCACCGGGTGGCCGATCTCGACATAATCCGGCCCCGCCCCGAGATGCTTGGTGAGCGTGAGAAAGCCGGAATGCTTGCCCGAGCAATTGTTGTGGATCTGGCAGGGCGAGCTGTCGGTCTTGATCAGCCCTTCGCGGGCCGGACGGTCGTCGGGCATCTGCGGCCCGCACCGCAGCGCGGCCTCGGGGTCCAGCCCAAGGCTGCCGATCCAGTCGGTCACCATGTCGGTATGCACCGCCGCCCCGTTGTGCGAGGCGCAGGACAGCGCCAGTTGAGCCTCGGTCAAGCCATGGGCATCGGCTGCGCCGCTTTCGATCAGGGGCAGGGCTTGCAGCATTTTGCACGAGGATCGCGGCAGGATCACCTTGTCGGGATCGCCCCAAGCGGCGACCGTCTCGCCATCGGCATCCCACACCACTGCGTGGCCGCGATGCTGGCTTTCGGCCAATGGTCCGCGCCAGACCTCCAGCAAGATTTCGGCTTCTCTCATCGTTTGTCCTCCCGGCTTTCAGGCCCCCGGCAATTTTCCGCCACCGGGGCTTTTCCCTTCAAGGATTTTCAGGTTAATCTCTGCGCGCAGTAACACGGGGTCGGGACCCGAACGCAAGACCTGACAATCAGGCAGGGGACCGGGATCTGAGGCAGAGACGGCTGGAGGCTGGATCAGAATGAAAAACTTGGTTGCAAGTACGGTGATTGCGCTGGCACTGGCCTCTCCGCTGTTCGCGCAGGACACCGAGGAATCCGGGAACCGTGTCAACGCCGAGACGGACTGGAGCGTGTTCGTCGAGGACGAGCCGACGCAATGCTGGGTCGTCTCCGCGCCACGCGAGACCGTGAACACCCGCGATGGCCGCGTCGTCGCCGTGCGCCGGTCAGAGATTTTGCTGTTTGTCAGCTATTGGCCTTCGGAAAACAGGATGGGCGAAGTTTCGTTCACCGGCGGCTATCCCTTTGCCGATGGCTCGACCGTTTCGCTGGAAATCGGCGATGCCACGTTCGAGCTGTTCACCGATGGCGAAATGGCATGGGCCGCGTCGGAACAGGATGATCAGCGCATCGTCACCGCGATGAAGCGGGGCACCGATGCCGTGCTGACCGCGCGGTCGAGCCGTGGCACCCAGACGGTGGATACGTTCTCGCTCTATGGCTTTACCGCTGCGGTCGAGGACGCGGAAACCCGCTGCGGCGGCTGAATTTCGTCCAGACATGGTTTGCCTTGAGGGGCGGATGCTTATATGTGTCCGCATCCCCATCGGAGTCGATTCATGTCCGCCAGCGCCCCCATCACGCAGGATGTCCTGACCATTCCGCGCAAATTGCCCCAAGGCCCCGCGAATATCGTCGGGCTGACGCGGGATGAATTGCGCGACGCCCTGATCGCTGCCGGAACGCCGGAAAAGCAGGCCAAGATGCGCGTGAACCAGATCTGGCAGTGGGTCTATCACTGGGGCGTGCGCGATTTCGACGCGATGACCAACCTGTCCAAGGGCTACCGCGCCGACCTGGCCGAGCATTTCGTGATCGAGGTGCCCGAGGTGGTCAGCCGCAATGTGTCCGCGGACGGAACGCGCAAATACCTGGTGCGGATCGCCGGCGGGCACGAGGTCGAGGTGGTCTATATCCCCGAAACCGACCGGGGGACGCTGTGCGTCTCCAGCCAGGTGGGCTGCACGCTGACCTGCTCCTTTTGCCACACCGGCACGCAGAAACTGGTGCGCAACCTGACCGCGGGCGAGATCGTGGGCCAGATCATGGTGGCCCGTGACGATCTGGACGAATGGCCCGAGCCGGGCGAAGGCACTGGCGAAAACGGGCCGCGCCTGCTGTCGAACGTCGTGCTGATGGGTATGGGCGAGCCGCTTTATAATTTTGACAACGTCCGCAATGCGATGAAGATCGCGATGGATGGCGAGGGCATTTCCCTCAGCCGTCGGCGGATCACGCTGTCGACCTCGGGCGTCGTGCCGGAAATCGCCAAGACCGCCGAGGAAATCGGCTGCATGTTGGCGGTGTCTTTCCACGCGACGACCGACGAGATTCGAAACAAACTGGTTCCGATCAACAAGCGCTGGCCGATCGCCGAGTTGCTGGATGCGCTGCGCGCCTATCCGAAACTCTCGAACTCTGAACGAATCACGTTCGAATACGTGATGCTGAAGGATGTGAACGACAGTGACGAGGACGCGCGGCGGCTGGTGAAGCTGATCAAGGGCATTCCTGCCAAGATCAACTTGATTCCATTCAACGAATGGCCCGGCGCCCCTTATGAGCGGTCTGACTGGGCGCGGATCGAGGCGTTTGCCGACATCATCTACAAGGCTGGTTATGCCAGCCCGATCCGCACCCCGCGCGGCGAAGATATCATGGCCGCCTGCGGGCAGTTGAAGTCGGCCACCGAACGGGCGCGCAAGTCGCGCGCCGACATCGCGGCCGAGGCCGGTTTGTCCAAGTAAACTTGGGAAATTATGCTGTCAGAATATGAAAAAGGCGGCCCCGAAGGACCGCCTTTTCCTAACTTGATCGTGCGAACCTTAGTTCGACGAAACAGCAGCGGCGATCAGGATGATTGCCAGAAGGGGAACCAGGACGCCACCGGCGGAGGACGAAGTGTCTTCCACGATTACGACGGGTTCCAGAACGGGCTCAACGTAGCCGCCAGCAAATGCGGAGGTGGCGGCAACGGACAGAACGGCTGCGAGTGCGAGTTTTTTCATTGTATCCTCCAAGATACGCCCCATAGTTCGCGCGGTATTACGCATGTCGGGGCACCCAAGACTGTACCTCGTAAGAAGGTTTAAACAGCAATGCCTTGCGATTGCAATGGCGGGAAATGGCTGCCCACCCCAACATCGCCGATTTGTGGTCAAATTAGCAACACTTGCGTGCCGACAGAGGCTAATTCGAACAGTTGCGCGATATGTTCATTGTAAAGCCCGATGCAGCCGTTCGAACTGCGCCGCCCGATCTTGCGCGTGTCGTGAGTGCCGTGAATCCGGTAATATTGCCAACTCAGATACAACGCATGGGTGCCAAGCGGGTTTTCCGGCCCCGGCGGCACGTAGTCGGGCCATTCGGGGTTGCGTTCCTGCATGGCGGGGGTCGGGCGCCAATCGGGGCCCTCGACCTTGCGCACCACGCTGGTGCGGCCCCGCCGCGTCAGGTCTTCGGTTGCCGGAACCGAGGTGGGATAGAGCCGATAGATCGTCTCTTCCTCGTTCCAGAAATGCAGCGCCCGCGAGGTGATATCGACCAAGATCGCACCGTTGTGCAGGTTGTCGAAATAGGGCTGCCATTCCAGCGTGCGAAAGCTGGAGATGTTGTGGCGCACGGACTGGCTGACGTCGCGTTCGATCTCGGTCGTGCCTTCGTTTACCGATGCATCCTGCGCGCGGGCAACGACCGGCGCGGCCAGGGTGGCCGCCGCGGCACCAATAAACAGGCGCCGGTTGAAGGGGGTGTCTTTCAGGTCGCTCATGTCCGACCTCCAAATGGGGGAAGTGTCCTTGGCGGACAAAATACCGGGAATCCACGTCAGCGTCCACTTGCGCGGCGGTCACAATGGGCGGATTTGCGCCAGTTGTGTTTGATTGGCCGGATGCGGGACGCTAAGGGTAAGCGCGATATTCAGGATTTCAGGCCAGACCTATTCCCATGCTGCGACGCTCCTTCCTGCTGACGACGGCCCTCGGCACCCTTGCCGCCTGCGCCGGGACGACCACGCCCCGCATCGGGCCGGATGGGCGGCCCTTGCCCACGGTCTATCGAATAAACCCCGGCGACACGGCGGAAATCCAGTTTCGCGTGCTCGACAGCGTAAACGCGCTGCGGCAGGGGGCGGGTGTGCCGCAACTGCAACTGAACGCTGAATTGACCGCCGCCGCAGAAACCCATTCGCGCGACATGTCGCTGCAAAACCGGCCTTGGCATTTCGGATCGGATGGTTCGTCGCCGATCGACCGGGCGCAGCGGGCCGGGTATCGGGGCCGGGTTCTGGGCGAAAATATCTCGGAAACCTACGAATCCGAGTTGGAAACCGTGGCCGCGTGGATGCAGCAGCCCGACACGCGCGACGTGATTACCGATGCCGATGCCCGCGATCTGGGCTTTGCCTTCTTCCAGGAACCGACTGGCAAGATCTGGTGGACCATGGTCACTGGCGATGGCGGCACGACGGGGCAGGGCCTGCCGGCCAACCGCACCGGCTGAGCCGAAAGCCCGGCCCGGTCAGGGCAGGATGTCGATCTGGGTGCCGTCGCGGACCATCGAATAGACGTCACGCATATCGCGGTTGGAAATCGCGATGCAGCCCGCTGTCCAGTCCTCCTGCCGCCGCCATTCGCGCGGGGTGCCGTGGATGAAGATATCGCCGCCGGGGCTTTGCCCCAGGTCCGCGGCAGCGGCCCGGTCCTCGGTGTTGGGATATGAAATTCCGATCGACAGGTAATACGCACTGTTGGGATTGCGCCGGTCGATGATGTAGCTGCCCTCGGGGGTGCGCCCGTCACCTTCGACCTGCTTGTGCCCCTCGGGGGCGAAGCCAAGCTCGATGTCGTAGCGTTCCAGAACCTCGGTGCCGTGCAGCAGGTAAAGCTGCCGGTCGGCCTTGCTAACCACGACGCGGGTCACTTCCGGTCCCGTATAGGTGGGTATCTCCGTGCTACAGCCCGCCGCCATCAGCAGCGCCAGCGCAACAATCGCAAGAAGGGGTCGCATGTCCTGTTCCGTGCCCGATGTGTTTTGACGGCCAGTCTAGCGCAAGCGGGCGCTGCCCGGTATCACCCTTTCGCGCGCTCGGCGGCAAAAAGCGCATCCAGCCCCGCCCGGTAGGTCGGGTAGCGCAGGCGCAGGCCAAGCTCGTCCTTCATGTGCCGATTATCCACCCGTTTCGATTCGGCGTAGAAGCTGCGGGCCATCGGCGTCATCTCGGCATCCTCGAACCGCACCGCCGGGGGCAGATCGACCCCCAACAACTCGGCGGCATAGGTCAGCACGTCTTGCGGCGGGGCGGGGTCGTCGTCGCAGATATTGTAGATCGCACCGGGGTTGGGCCGATTCATCGAGGCCAGCAGCGCTTGTGCGATATCCTCGACATGGATGCGGCTAAAGACCTGACCATCCTTTATAATTCGCCGCGCTGTGCCGTTCCGGACCTTTTCGAACGGCCCACGTCCGGGCCCGTAAATACCCGGAAGGCGCAGGATATGCAGCGGCAAGCCGTGGTCGCGCGCAAGGGCCTGCCATTCGCCTTCGGTCGTCACCCGCGCCCGCCCCCGGCGCGTCGCCGGGGTCAGCGGTGCACATTCGTCGACCCATTCGCCGTCATGGTCGCCATAAACACCGGTGGTGGACAGGTAGCCCACCCAGTCGAATCGCGAGGCAAGTTCTTCAAAATCGGATCGCAGGTGTTTCAGCACCGGGTCGGCCCCATCCTCGGGGCCAGCCGTGATCAGCACATGGGTCGCGCCTTCCAGATCGGCCCGCAAGTCGCTGCCGGGGAAAATGCGGGGTGTCACGCCCATTCGGGACAGTGCCTCGGCCTTGGCTTCGGACCGGGTGGTGCCCACAATGCTGCCCGGTGCCACCGGCTGCATCTCTTGCACCAACGCCTGCGCGGAATAGCCCGTGCCGAAGATCACCAGTTTCATCGCAATCTCTCCACCGCCCACCGGGCCGCATCGGCCACCGTGGCATCCTCATCTTCCACCAACGTCTGCGCGGCCCCGCTCAGCGCCGCATCGCCACTGTTGCCAATCGCGTAGAGCACGTTGCGCACGAAGCGCCCGCGCCCGATCCGCTTGATCGGCGACCCGCTGAACATGGCGCGAAACCCCGCATCATCAAGCCCCGCCAGTTCTGCGAGCTTCGGGCTCTGCAACTCTGGCCGCCCGGTATAGCGCATCTCGGTTGCGGCAACGGCAAACTTGTTCCACGGGCAAATGGCAAGGCAATCGTCGCAGCCATAGATACGGTTGCCCATCAGCGGGCGCAAATCCGGGTCCACCGGGCCATGATGTTCGATGGTCAGGTAGGAAATGCAGCGCCGCGCATCCAGTTGAAACGGTGCGGGAAACGCCTTGGTCGGGCAAATATCCAGACAGGCGGTGCAGTTGCCGCAATGATCGTGCTCGGGCGCGTCCGGTGCCAATTCGACCGTGGTGAAGATCGAGCCAAGGAAAAACCAGTTCCCCAGATCGCGCGCCAACAGGTTGGTGTGCTTGCCCTGCCAGCCAAGGCCCGACGCCTGCCCAAGTGGCTTTTCCATCACCGGCGCGGTGTCGACGAAGACCTTGATCTGTTCGCCCGGAGCCTGATCCAACAACCAACGGCCCACCCGCTTGAGCCGCTTTTTCACAAGGTCGTGGTAGTCGCGATTCTGCGCATAGACGCTGATCGTTGCGCAATCTCGTTGCTCCAGTGCCGCCAACGGATCGACTTCGGGCGTGTAGGGTTCGGCCAGCATGATGACCGACCGCGCCTCAGGCCAGAGCGCGGACGGGTCACCGCGCCACGCCATGCGCTCTGCCATCCAGCCCATCTGGCCATGCCGCCCCTGATCGACAAACTCCGCCAGCCGCCCGGCGGCCTCGGGGATCGCGTCGGGGCGACAGATCCGCATCTTGGCAAAGCCTTCATCGCGGGCCTTGGCGTCGAGGGCTGCTTTCAGATCGGTCAAAAGTCCAGGTTCGCGTAATGCGGCGGCTGGATGAATCCGGGGATCTGGTCGGCGAGGATCGAGCGGAACGCGGGCCGTGACTTGATCTTGGCATACCAGTCCTTGACCTGCGCGGATCGATTCCAGTCGACGTCCGAGATATAGTCGAGACAGGACAGATGCGCGGCGGCGGTGAAATCGGCCAGTGTCAGGCGATCCCCCGCCAACCAGCGACGATGGTCCAGCAGCCAGTTCATGTAATCGAGGTGAAACTTGATCTTCTGCGCGCCGGTCTTCACGGCCTTGCCGTCGGGGTAGCCGCCGCGCATCACCTTCTTGTTCACCCGCTCATAGACAAGGTTCGCCGTCACCTCGTGGTGAAACTTGTCGTCGAACCAGAAACACAGCCGCCGCACCTCGGCCCGGCCCTTGGGGTCGGTGGGCATCAGCGACGGTTCGGGATGGGTTTCTTCGATGTATTCGCAGATCGCCTGACTCTCGGTCAGGTGCAACCCGTCCATGCGCAGCACCGGCACCTTGGCCGCCGGGTTGCGGTGCAGGAATTCATTGGATGGTTCCCAATAGCGTTCATCCACCAACTCCACGTCGATCTTCTTCTCGGCCAGGACCAGCCGGACCTTGCGGCAAAAAGGGGACAGGGCGAAATGGTAGAGTCGCGTCATGGTCTGCTCTTGTTATGGGGTCGCGTATCTCTCTTTGCATCGCAGTCGGGACGATTTCAACGCGCAAAGCAAGTGTCACGTCCATCCGCGCGGATCGTGGCCGCTCCGTCGGCGATGCTCTCGGCCCGGTCCCGCAGCGCGGCAGTGGGTGACGAGGCCGAACGTTCGCGCGGATTGGGTAGCACCGCCGCCAGCCGCGCGGCCTGCGTCATATTCAGGTCGGCGGCGGACACGCCGAAATAATGCTGTGCTGCGGCCTCGGCCCCAAAGATGCCCTCGTCGAACTCAACGATGTTCAGGTAAACCTCCAACACCCGGCGCTTTGTCCAGATCACCTCCATTACCGGGGTCATCAGCCCTTCCAGCGCCTTTCGCGGCCAGGATCGGCCCTGCCAGAGAAAGGCGTTTTTCACCACCTGCTGGCTGATCGTCGATCCACCCCGGCGCATCCCCTCGGCAATCGCGGCGCGGATTGCGTCCATGTCAAACCCCGAATGCAGGCAGAAATTCGCATCTTCGGCGGCCACCACGGCCCGCGCGAGGTTGGGCGAAATCTCTTCCATCGGGCGCCAGACCTGCGTGATTGCCCCCAAGCGGCTGCGCTCGGCGATCATGTAGGGCGTGGTCGGCGGCGCCACGACGCCATAGAGCGCGATCCACCCCACGGCCAGAACCACAACGATCAGGACCCCCCGCAGCACCAGCCGCAGCGCGCGCCGCCAAAGCGTCCGTTTCTTCGCCTTGCGTTTGGTTTTCCGGGCCAATCGGCTCTCCTGCCTTCTTCTTGGGTCAAATACTCCCGCCGGAGGCGTCCCGCCCTCGCCGCCTGGTGCAGCAGGCCGGATCAGGTCAGCCCTTGTCCAGCACCTCGGCCACCAATTCCGGCGGGCGGCAGATCTTCGCGCGGTTGCCCGTTTCCACGATGGGCCGTTCCACCAGCACCGGGTGCGCCACCATCGCTTCAAGGATCGTGGCCTCGTCCGCGTCCTGCAATCCCAGCTCTGGCGCCGGGGCCTGCTTGACCCGCAGCGCCGCGCGCGCGGGAATGCCTGCCTTGGCGAACAGCGCCAGCAAGCCGTCGCGGGTCCACCCCGTCTTGAGGTAGTCCACCACCACGGGTTCCACCCCTGCATCGCGGATCAACGCCAGCGCCTGCCGCGATTTGCTGCATCTGGGGTTGTGGTAAATCTTGACGCTCATCGACCGGCCTCTTGCGTGGTTCGCCTTAGCCTAGGCCCAGACCAACCGATTGAAAACCTGTCATCAAAATGTGGCTTGAAGCCGAAAATTTCCGGTGTCACCCTGCAGCATGGAAAAACAAGATAAATTCACAACATGGCAAGAAAGTGCTGCACGGCTCGTGGCCGTTGCAGCGGGGCGCGACCCGGCGGATCTGGTTCTGCGCAATTTGAAACTCGTGAACGTCCAAAGCCGCGAGGTGCTGGACGGCTGGCAGGTGGCCGTTGCGGATGGCCGCTTCGCCTATGTCGGCCCCAATGCCACCCATTGCATCGGCGAGGGCACCGAGGTTGTCGATGGCGCCGGGCGCTACCTGATCCCGGGCCTCTGCGACGGGCATATGCACATCGAATCGGGGATGCTGACGCCCGCGGAATTCGCCCGCGCGGTCATTCCCCACGGCACCACCACCATGTTCACAGATCCGCATGAGATCGCCAACGTGATGGGGCTGGAAGGCGTGCGCCTGATGCATGACGAGGCGCTGTTGCAGCCGGTCAATATCTACACCCAGATGCCCTCCTGCGCGCCGTCTGCGCCGGGCTTGGAAACCACGGGCTATGAAATCGGGCCCGATGATGTCGCCGAAGCGATGACATGGCCCGGCATCATCGGGCTGGGCGAGATGATGAACTTCCCCGGTGTGATCAACGCCGATCCCCAGATGCTGGCCGAGATTGCCGCGACGCAGGCAGCGGGCAAGACCGTGGGCGGCCACTACGCCAGCCCCGACCGTGGCCCCGCCTTCCACGCCTATGCGGCGGGCGGGCCTGCGGACGATCACGAAGGCACCCGCGAAAGCGACGCGATTGACCGCGTGCGGCAGGGGATGCGATCCATGCTGCGGTTGGGCAGCGCCTGGTATGATGTGGAAAGCCAGATCACGGCGGTCACGGAAAAGGGCCTCGACCCGCGCAACTTCATCCTGTGCACCGACGATTGCCATTCCGGCACCCTTGTTCACGATGGCCACATGAACCGCGTGTTGCGCCATGCCATTGACTGCGGTTGCGATCCGTTGGTCGCGCTGCAGATGTGCACCGTGAACACCGCCACCCATTTCGGTCTGGAACGGGAACTCGGGTCCATCGCGCCGGGCCGCAGGGCTGACATGATCCTGACCTCGGACCTGAAGGCCCTGCCCATCGAGGTCGTCTTTGCCCGTGGTCAGCGGGTGGCCGAAAACGGCGACATCCTGGTCGAGTGCCCACATCTGGATTGGCCCGCCAAGGCGCGGAACACCGTGCATCTGGGCAAGGATCTGACGGCACAGGATTACGAGATCAAGGCGCCCGAGGGGGCGAACTCCGCCCATGTCAATGTGATCGGTGTTGTCGAAAACCAGGCGCCGACCGAGGCCCTGACCGCCGAACTGCCCGTCGTCGATGGTCTTGTTGAAGGGGATGGCGACGTGTGCCAGATCGCGCTGGTGGAACGTCACCGCGCCACCGGCGGCGTCACCAACGCCTTTGTTTCGGGCTTTGGCTATACCGGAAAGATGGCGATGGCCTCGACCGTCGCCCATGACAGCCACCACATGATCGTGGTCGGCACAGACCGGGACAACATGGCCAAGGCTGCCATGCGGCTGGCCGAGGTCGGCGGCGGCGTCACGGTCTTCAAGGATGGCGCGGAACTGGCGCTGGTGGAATTGCCCATTGCCGGGTTGATGAGCGATGCCCCCGCCGCCCTCGTGGCGGACAAGGCGCAACAGATGGGAGAGGCGATGAAGGCCTGCGGCTGCACGCTGAACAACGCCTATATGCAGCATTCCCTGCTGGCGCTGGTGGTGATCCCTAGCTTGCGGATTTCCGACCTTGGGCTGGTGGATGTGACCACCTTCGAACTGACCTCACTTTTCGTGGAGGGCGACCAATGACTCCTGTGATGAAGCACCTTCCCATCGAGGCTCCGGCCATGGCCGAGCCGCGCTACTTCTCTGACGCGGTCGAGGCGGTCGCGCATCTTCAGGCGCTTTATGCCGAGGCCACGGCCTTCCTTCAGGCCAGGTTTTCCGCCGTCGTGCGCGACGGTGCCCCGGACAAACGGTATCGCGCCTACTACCCCGAGGTTCGCATTACCACGTCCAGCTATGGCCATATCGACAGCCGCCTGTCCTTTGGCCATGTGGCCGAACCGGGCACCTACGCCACCACGGTCACGCGGCCCGACCTGTTTCAACACTACCTGACGCAGCAAATCCGCCTGTTGATCGAAAACCACAACGTGCCGGTCGGCATCGGTGTGTCGCAGACGCCGATCCCGGTGCATTTCGCGGTGCTGAACGACGCCGACCTGCAAATCCCGCAAGAGGGCGCGTTGGCCTTCCCCTTGCGCGACGTGTTCGACGTGCCGGATCTGGGCACCACCAATGACGACATCGTCAACGGCAAGGGCTTCAAGAACGAAGACGGCTCGGGCGCGCTTGCCCCCTTCACCGCGCAGCGGGTGGACTACTCTCTCGCGCGGTTGTCGCATTACACCGCGACAGGGCCCGAGCATTTCCAGAACCACGTTCTGTTCACCAACTACCAATTCTATGTCGAGGAATTCGTCGCCTATGCCCGGCAGGCGCTGGCCGATCCCGCCAGTGGCTATACCGCCCTTGTCGGACCCGGAAACGACGTGATCACTACGCCGGATCAAGACCTGAACACACCGGCAAAGCTGCCGCAGATGCCCACCTATCACCTGGTGCGTCCGGGCGGGGCCGGGATCACGTTGGTCAATATCGGTGTGGGGCCGTCCAACGCGAAAACCGCGACCGACCATATCGCGGTGCTGCGCCCGCATGTCTGGCTGATGGTCGGCCATTGCGCCGGGTTGCGAAATACGCAGGCGTTGGGCGATTTCGTGCTGGCCCATGCCTATCTGCGCGAAGATCACGTGCTGGACGACGACCTGCCGGTCTGGGTGCCGATCCCGGCGCTGGCCGAGGTGCAGATCGCACTGGAAGAGGCGGTGGAAAGCGTGGCGCAGGTCTCGGGCTATGACCTCAAGAAGATCATGCGAACCGGCACCGTGGCGACCATCGACAACCGCAACTGGGAACTGCGCGACCAGTCCGGCCCCGTGCAGCGCCTATCCCAATCCCGCGCCATCGCGCTGGACATGGAAAGCGCGACAATCGCTGCCAACGGCTTTCGCTTCCGGGTGCCCTATGGCACGCTTCTGTGCGTCTCCGACAAGCCCTTGCATGGCGAATTGAAACTGCCGGGAATGGCCAGCGCCTTCTATAAAACGCAGGTGTCGCGGCATTTGCAGATCGGCATTTCTGCAATGGAGGCTTTGCGCGAAATGCCACTTGAACGCCTCCATAGCCGCAAATTACGCAGTTTTGAGGAGACCGCATTCCTGTGACGTTGCGGAAAACGCACCAAAATCGCTGATTTTCAGTGAAAAGCAACACTAGTTATTGTGTGCCCCCGCAATATTCGGATAGCTTTGCCGCAACGAGCCCCTAGGGTTCGGGCAGTTAAGGAGAACAGAACATGGCACAAAAGCCCATGACCAAGACCCAGCTCGTCGCGGCGCTCGCCGAAGAGATGGGGTCCGACAAGAAATCCGCCTCGGCCGCGCTGGACGCTGTGTCCGCCGTGGTGTCCAAGGAAGTGGCCGCCGGTGGCGCCGTGACCTTGCCGGGCATTGGCAAAGTGTATTGCCGCGAACGGCCCGAGCGCATGGTTCGCAACCCAGCCACGGGTGAGCAAATCAAGAAAGAGGCCGACAAGGTGGTGAAGGTGACCATCGCCAAGGCTCTCAAGGACAGCGTCAACGGCTGATTGCCTCTGGACGCTTGACATGCGAAGGGTCGCCTCAGGGCGGCCCTTTTCTTTGGCAGGAGGCAACTGATGGATCTGCGCGCAATCGGAATGGGGCTGATCTTTGCGCTCATCTGGTCCTCTGCCTTCACTTCGGCCCATATCATCGTCGCCGCCGCGCCGCCTCTGACTGCGCTGGCGCTGCGCTTTGCGATCTCCGGCGTGATCGGTGTCGGGCTGGCCCGCCTGTTGGGGCAACGCTGGTCGCTCAGCCGCGCGCAATGGCGGTCGATCATCGTCTTTGGCATTTGCCAGAACGCGCTCTATCTCGGGCTCAACTTCATCGCGATGCAATGGATCGAGGCATCGCTGGCCGCGATCATCGCCTCGTCCATGCCGCTCATCGTTGCCGCCGCAAACTGGATTGTCTTCCGCGAGCGTCTGCCATGGCTTGGGGTGGTGGGCCTGATGGCGGGCTTCGGCGGTGTCGCCCTGATCATGGCGCAGCGTCTTGGCGGCGGGGTCGATCCGCTTGGTGTCGGCCTCTGTATCCTTGCTGCCATGGCGCTGGCCGTGGCCACCCTGACAGTGCGCGGCGCGGCCTCGGGCAAGGGCAGCGTGCTGATGATCGTCGGTCTGCAAATGCTGGTCGGCGGCGCGGTGCTGCTGCCCTTTGCGCTGATCTTCGAGACGTGGGATGTGGTCTGGTCGTGGCAACTGGTCGCCGCCTTCAGCTATACGGTTCTGGCCCCCGGCCTGCTGGCCACATGGATCTGGTTCCTGCTGGTGCAACGCATCGGCGCGACGCGCGGCGCGACCTTCCACTTCCTTAACCCCTTCTTCGGCGTGGCCATCGCGGCGGCCTTGTTGGGCGAACGGCTGGGGTGGGCCGATGTCATCGGCGTGACGATCATCGCAGCGGGTATTCTGGCGGTGCAACTGGCCCGCGCCGCGCGCTGACGCGACCGTGATGATGCCTCACGCAGGCGTCAGGTGACATTACAGCGCCCCCGCGCCAGAACGGGGGCCATGCTGGAACTCGTTTTTGCCTATGCCGCCGGGCTGCTGACCTTGATCAACCCCTGCGTCTTGCCGGTCCTGCCGATCGTGCTCGCCGGAAGCTTGCAGGCCAGCCGCTACGGCCCGCTGGCGCTGGCGGGCGGGATGAGCCTGTCTTTCGTCGCGCTTGGCCTGTCGGTCGCGGTGGCGGGCCGCGCCGTGGGCATCAACGCCGAGCAGATCGCGCAGGGCGGCGCCATGCTGATGATCGGCTTCGGCCTGATCCTGCTGGTGCCCCGCTTTTCCGCCCGTTTCGCCACCGCCACCGCGGGCATGTCCACCGGGGCCGATACCCGCATGTCCGCGCTGCCTCGCGCCGGTTGGCAGGGGCAGGCCATCGGCGGTGCCTTGCTTGGCGCGGTCTGGAGCCCGTGCGTCGGCCCCACACTCGGCGGCGCGATTTCCCTCGCCAGCCAAGGCGCGCAACTGGGCCGCGCGGGCGCCATCATGACCGCCTTCGCGCTTGGCGTCTCGACCCTGATCCTCGCGCTTGGCTATGGCGCGCGGTCGCTGCTGCTCCGCCACCGGGCGCTTATGCAACGGGTGGCCGAGCTTTCGCGCCCGCTGCTCGGGGCGGTATTTATCCTGGTCGGCACGGCGATCCTGCTGCGCTGGCACCATATTGTCGAAACCTGGCTGCTCGACGTTCTGCCCTATTGGTTGCAGGATCTGTCGGTCGCCGTTTGAAGGAGGAATGACATGAACAGACGCGACGTGATGATGCTTGCCGGGGCCGCCATGCTGGCAGCCGGAACCGCCTCGGCCGACACCCTGCAATACACGCCCGGTCTGGTGACCGAGCGTCTGGCGGCCGGTGAAACCGTGTTTCCCGACTTCTTCGCGCCGTGGTGCTCCACCTGCCGCGCACAGGAACGCCATATCGACGCGCTGCGGGCCGAAACCCCTGGTTACGATGCCTCGATGACCTTCATTCGCGTCGATTGGGACAGCTACGGCCAGTCCGCGTTGGCCCAAAGCTTGCAAATCCCCCGGCGCTCGACCCTCGTGGTGCTGCGCGGCGATCAGGAACTGGGCCGACTCGTCGCCGGAACCCGCCGGGCCGATATTCAGGCCCTGCTGGATTTGGGGTTGTCTTGACCCTTTAAACGCTGCCGGGGTCGTTGGTCGAGGTTACGCCCACATTGTCGATGCCCCAGCTTTCATCATAGACATCCTGGTTCAGGGTCGATCCGAAACCGATGGTCATCTGGTCGCCGGGATCGGCGGCTTCGACCCGAACCGAAAAGCTCTGATCGTCCCAGCCCGGATTATACCCCAAAGCCGTCCGGTCGCCGTTCGGTTCGACCGTTACCTCGTAGGCCCCGTTGTCGGTTGTCCAACTGCCGGTGGTGCCGTTGGTCCCCCATTGAAAGCTCTGGGTGGTGATCGGCTCGCCATTGACGAACATCACGAATTGTTCGCCGTCCCAACTGTCGATGGCATGAAGGTCGAACTCGACCACGGCATAATCGTAGCCTGCCAGCAGGTCATAGGTGCGGCTGACAATTTCCGCGCCGCCGCTGCCGCTATAAGGCCCGAGAATGCCGCCGAACCATCCATCCGAGGCATCCGTGATCGCGCCGACCCAACCGCCGGCCCCGTTCTCGAAATCGTCGAAATAGCCTTGTCGGGCAAAGCTGCTGTTTACCCCTGTTCCGCTGAGCGTCGCCTCGATATCGCCTGACGTGTTCTCGAGTCCGGTGGACACGACGCCAACCGTCGCCAGCCCAAGACCAACCACACCAGCGGTCAGCACCACGAAATCCGTGGTGACGGCCCCGCTTTCGGACTTCAGAAATACATTCAACATATGCCGATCCTCGCCGACCTAACCTTTGGGACAGGGTAGGGGCAAAGAAAGGTAGAATTAGGGACGATTCGTGCCGATCTGCCCCCGGTTTGCCCCAATCTGGCCACGATGCAGCATGACGTGGTCCAGCAGAACGCAGGCCGCCATCGCCTCGGCCACGGGCACCGCGCGGATGCCGACACAAGGATCGTGCCGTCCCTTGGTGATGATTTCCGTTTCTTCGCCCGACCGTGTGATGGTCTTGCGCGAGGTCAGGATCGAAGAGGTCGGCTTGACCGAGAACCGCACCACAACATCCTGCCCGGTGGAAATCCCGCCAAGAATGCCGCCCGCGTGATTCGAGCTATAGGTCGGCCCGTCCGGCCCCATGGTGATTTCATCGGCATTGGC
Source organism: Nioella nitratireducens (assembly GCF_001879715.1). Classification (GTDB taxonomy): domain Bacteria; phylum Pseudomonadota; class Alphaproteobacteria; order Rhodobacterales; family Rhodobacteraceae; genus Nioella; species Nioella nitratireducens. The sequence goes on from NZ_MNBW01000008.1 coordinate 153,012, forward strand.
GCTGCCGGTCAGCAGGGCTGCGTTCATGCCCTCGCCGATCTCGACGCCTTTGACCGCGTTGATCGACATCATCGCGGCGGCAAGGTCGGTGTCCAGCTTGCCATAGATCGGCGCGCCCAGCCCGGCGGGAACGCCGCGCACGGTCACTTCGATCACGGCGCCCACGCTGTCGCCCGATTTGCGCAGCGCGTCCAGGTAGGTCGCCCATGTCTCGGCTGCCTTGGCATCGGGCGTCCAGAACGGGTTTTGTTCGATCTGGTCCCAATCGAAATTATCGCGGTCGATGCCCTGCGGCCCCATCTGCACCATATACCCGGTGATCGTCAGCCCCGGCACCAACTGCGCCAGCGCCGCCCGCGCCACGCCGCCCGCCGCGACCCGCGCCGCGGTTTCGCGGGCGCTGGACCGCCCGCCGCCGCGATAGTCGCGGATGCCGTATTTCTGCCAGTAGGTGATGTCGGCGTGGCCGGGCCGGAACTTCTCGGCGATGTCGCCGTAATCCCTGGACCGCTGGTCGGTGTTGCGGATCATCAACTGGATCGGCGTGCCGGTCGATTGCCCCTCGAACACGCCTGACAGGATTTCCACCTGATCGGGCTCGCGCCGCTGCGTGGTGTATTTGTTCTGCCCCGGCTTTCGCTTGTCCAACCAATGCTGCAACGCCTCGGCCTCGATCGGAACGCCCGGCGGGCAGCCATCGACAGTCGCGCCAAGCGCGGGCCCGTGGCTCTCGCCCCAAGTGGTGACGCGGAAGAGATGACCGAAACTGTTCATGGACATGGGGCAAACTCCAGACTGGCGTGTTCCGGTTAGCCCGATGTGCGCCGGATTCCAACCTCCCAATCGCCGCGCCATGCGGCGGGCGTGGCCTCTCGGCCCGTCTTTGGCGGGAAATGCGGTGCACCCGGCGTCCCCCGGAAAATCGCCAAACCGGTGTACGGGGGGTGCACAAGGGGTGTACGGGGGGTGTACGGGCGGCGACAGGCCGAAATCGCCCCGCCCGCCCTTGCCGCGAGGCCCGTTCTACGATACCTGCCGGGGTACCTCGGGGTGGCCGCAAGGTCTGAGATGCATGACGCGAACCCGTTGAACCTGAACCGGTTAAGACCGGCGGAGGGAAGGTTTCGCGGCACGCCCGCCACTTCTCCACCGCCCGTCGCGTATTGGAGGATGTGAGAATGAAAACACCCATCATCGCCACGGGATTTGTCCTTGTTGCCAGCGCAGCAGCGGCACAGAATCCTGTATTGACAGTATACACTTACGACAGTTTCGTCTCGGAATGGGGCCCCGGCCCGGCCATCGAGGAGGCCTTCGAGGAAACCTGCGGCTGCGACCTGCAATTCGTCGGCGCAGGCGACGGCGCGGCGCTGCTGTCGCGCCTGTTTCTGGAAGGCGCGCAGACCGATGCGGACGTGGTCCTCGGGCTCGATACCAACCTGATCGCCCAGGCCCGTGAAATGGCCCTCGTCACCGATCACGGCCTCTCGGCTGAGGGTCTGACCCTTCCCATATCGTGGGATGACCCGCAGTTCCTCCCCTATGACTGGGGGTACTTCGCCTTCGTCCACCGCCGCACGCTGGAAAATGTACCCAGCAATTTCAGGGAGTTGGCGGATAGCGATCTGCGCATCGTGATCCAGGATCCACGCTCGTCCACCCCCGGTCTGGGCCTGTTGATGTGGGTCAAGGCCGCCTATGGCGACCAGGCCACGTCGATCTGGCAAGATCTGGCCGACAACATCGTCACCGTGACGCCCGGATGGTCCGAGGCCTATGGCCTGTATCTGGACGGCGAGGCCGACATGGTGCTGTCCTACACCACCTCGCCCGCCTATCATCTGATCGCCGAAGAGGATGACAGCCACACGGTCGCCGCCTTCGACGAAGGCCATTATTTGCAGGTCGAGGTCGCGGGCATTGTCAACACCACGGATCAACCGGATCTGGCGCATCGGTTCCTGGAGTTCATGCTGACCCCTGCCTTCCAGTCGGTCATTCCCACAACCAACTGGATGTATCCCGCCGCGCTGCCCGCCTCGGACTTGCCGGAAGGGTTCGAGACTCTGGTGATGCCGGACACGGCGCTGTTGTTCAGCCCGGAACAGTCACAGGCCATTCGGCCCGAAGCGTTGGAAGAATGGCGCGCCGCGCTCAGCCAGTAACGCCGTCCGAGGGGATGGGCGCGGCGGTGGCCGTGCTTGTCCTCTTGGCGGTGCTGGGCCCACTTTCGGCGGTTCTCTGGCGGGCCGAGGGCGTCACGGCGCTTGGCCCGCCAGATCTGTCGGCCATTCGCTTTACCATCTGGCAAGCGATTCTGTCGGCGCTGTTCAGCGTCGCGCTTGCCGTTCCCGTGGCCCGCGCCCTGGCGCGGCGGCGATTTGCCGGGCGGGCCACCCTGATCGAGCTGATGGGTGCCCCTTTCATCTTGCCCGTTATCGTGGCCGTTCTGGGCCTGTTGGCCATTTTCGGGCGCCGCGGTGTGTTAAACGCGGGGCTTGGGGCCGTGGGCCTGCCGGGGATAGAGATCTACGGGTTGCATGGGGTCGTGCTGGCGCATGTGTTTTTCAACCTGCCGCTGGCCGTGCGCCTGTTGCTGCAGGGCTGGCTGGCCATTCCGGCGGAACGGTTCCGGCTGGCTGCAACGCTTGGATTCACCTCGCGCGACATTGCCCGGCACATGGAATGGCCGATGTTGCGCACCGTCGCGCCGGGTGCGTTTCTGGTAATCTTCCTGATCTGCACCACCTCTTTCGCGGTGGCGTTGATCCTTGGTGGCGGACCACGCGCCACCACGGTGGAACTCGCGATCTACCAAGCCTTCCGCTACGAGTTCGACCTTGGGCGCGCGGCGTTGCTGGGTTTGGTGCAGGTGGCGATCTGTATCGTTGCCGGAGCGATGGTTTTGTGGGTGCGGGTGCCAGGCGGCATGGGCACCGGACTGGATCGACCGGTCGAGCGCTATGATGGGCAGGGGCGGCTGACCCGTTTTGTGGACGGGACCGCGATTGCCCTTGCGGCGCTGTTTCTGCTGCTGCCGATCCTTGCTGTCCTGCTCAAGGGCGCGGCCGGGCTTTGGGCGCTACCGGGAACGGTCTGGCAGGCTGCTCTGCGCTCGATCCTGCTGTCCTTGGCGACGGCCGGTGTCGCGGTGACCCTGTCCCTGCCGATGGCCATGCTGATCGCCAAGGGCCGCGTGAAGGGGCTGTTGGAAACCATCGGCGCCCTGACCATTGCGGTTTCGCCATTGGTCATCGGCACCGGTCTGTTCCTGATGTTGCGGCCCTACATGGCCCCGCAAAGCTCTGCCTTGCCGGTGACGGGGTTGGTGAACGCGCTGGCGGCGCTGCCCTTTCTGTTGCGGGCGTTGGTGCCTGCGATCGAAGAGGCCGAGGCGGGTTATGGCAGGCTGGCGGAGTCCCTCGGGATGAGTGGATGGCAGCGAATGCGGCACGTTCTGCTTCCACGCATTCGGCGGGCCCTTGGGTTCTCGGCGGGGTTGGCGGCGGCCATGTCGATGGGCGACCTTGGGGTCATCACCCTGTTCGCGGCCCCGCAACAGGGAACGTTGCCGTTGGAGATGTTTCGCCTGATGGGGTCGTTCCGCACCCATGATGCGCAGGCGGCGGCGGTTCTGCTCTTGGCGCTGAGCCTTGGGCTGTTCTGGATTTTTGACCGAGGAGGCCGCGTGAATGCTGCGACTTGAAACTGTCAGCAGGAGCTTCGACGGCTTTCGCCTGCACGCGGACCTGGCGGTGGCGCGGGGCGCGCGGCTGGCGGTGCTTGGCCCGTCAGGCGGGGGCAAGACGACGCTGCTGAACATGATTGCCGGGTTCCTGCGGCCCGATTCGGGCAAGGTCTGGATCGACGGACAGGACGTGACGGATTGGCCGGTGCCGGACCGGCCGCTGAGCCTGCTTTTTCAGGAGGGCAACCTGTTTCCGCATCTGTCGGCCTTTGACAACGTGGCGCTTGGGGTGGTGCCAAGCCTGCGGTTGCATGAGGCGGATCGTGCGGCGGTCGCCCAGGCATTGCAGCAGGTCGGCCTGTCGGGCTTGGCGGATCGCACGCCCGGTGATCTGTCCGGCGGTCAACGCTCGCGGGTGGCACTGGCGCGGATGCTGTTGCGGGACAAGCCGCTGGCGCTGTTGGATGAGCCCTTTGCCGCGCTCGACCCCGGATTGCGACGCGAGATGCTGGCATTGGTCGGCGAGTTGTGCGCTGCCCAAGGGTTGACGCTGGTCATGGTCAGCCACGAACTGCGCGACGCCGAGCGGCTGTGCACCGATCTGTGCCTGCTGGAGGACGGGGCCGTCACGCTGAATGGCGCACTTGCCCCGATGTTGGAGGCACCGCCCCCGGCCCTGACCCCGTGGCTGTAGACAAAAGAAAAACGCGCCCCGAGAGGCGCGTTTTCCAATGTCAGACGGCTGACAGGTTTAGCTGTCTTTCGCGGCCCGCTTGACCGGCGCCCACAGGCGCTTGTTGGTGAGGTAGAGCAGCGAGGCGAGGATGATCAGCAGCAGAACGGCGGTGAAGCCCATCTGCTTGCGCGCCATCATATGCGGCTCTGCAGCCCACATCAGGAAGGCGGCAACGTCCTCGGCCATGTGATGAACGTCGTTGGGCGAGCCATCGGCAAATTCCACCTGACCATCGTAGAGCGGCGGGGGCATGCCGATCATGCCGCCGGCGAACACGTGGTTCTCGTAGAGGGTGGAGCCAGCCATGGTCGTTTCTTCGCCGGTGTAGCCGTTCAGCAGCGAGACGATGTATTCCGGGCCGCCGATGCCGAACAGGAACTGGTTGATCCCCAGACCATAAGGCCCATGGAACCCGGCGCGCGACTTGGCCATCAGGCTGAGGTCGGGTGCACCGGCGGCGGTGTTGTGCGGAAAGTTATCGTTCGGCGTGGCGGTGCGGTAGTCGCGCAGGTCCTCGTCCCAGACTTCGATGAAGTTCTGGTCGATATAGGCACGGACCTGATCCTCGGGGATGCCGGGGCCGTCCTCGTTCGAGAGGGTGCGGATCGGCACATAGCGCAGACCGTGGCAGGCCGAGCAGACCTCGGTGTAGACCTGAAGGCCGCGTTGCAGCTGGTTCTGGTCAAAGGCGCCAAAGGGACCATCGAAGGAGAAGGGAATGTTCTCGACATGGCCACCTTCGCCAGCCGCCAGAGCCGGAGAGCCAGCAAGAGCAACGGCCGTCAGCGCGGTGAGTGCAAGTTTCCTGAGCATGTGATGTCAGTCCTTTTCTTTACTCGGCCGGGGTCGACGCAGCGGCGCCTTCGGACCCGGACTTGCCGTAGTGCTCTTTGAAATCTTCCTCGATGGTGGCTGGCTGCGGCAGCGGCTTTTCGAAGATGCCAAGCAGCGGCATGATCACCAGGAAGTAGGCGAACCAGTAGGCTGCTGCGATCAGCGACACCCAGGAGGTGAAGTCGGTCGGGGTTTGCGCACCTACCCACATCAGCACCATGAAATCGACGGCGAGCAGCCAGAACCACCACTTGAACAGCGGGCGGTAACGGCCAGACCGAACGGACGAGGTGTCAAGCCACGGCACGAGGGCCATCACCACGATGGCGCCGAACATGGCGATCACACCGAAGAACTTGGCGTCAACGATGCCACCGGTCAGGAAGCTGGCAAGTTGCACAACCCACACGTCGTTGGTGAAGGCCCGCAGAATCGCATAGAACGGCAGGAAGTACCATTCCGGAACGATGTGCGCAGGCGTCGCCAGCGGGTTGGCCTCGATGTAGTTATCGGGGTGGCCGAGGTAGTTCGGCATGAAGCCGACAACCGCGAAGAACCCGACCAGAACCACGGCCAGTGCGAAGAAATCCTTGATCACGAAGTAGGGCCAGAACGGCAGCGTGTCGGCGTCGGCATCCTTGCGCGAGGTGCGGCGCACTTCAACACCCGTTGGGTTGTTGTTGCCGGTGGTGTGGAAGGCCCAAATGTGGACGATCACGAGACCGGCAATGACGAAGGGCAGCAGGTAGTGCAGCGACAGAAAGCGGTTCAGCGTGGCATTGTCCACGGCGGGTCCGCCAAGCAGCCAGGTCTGGATTGCTTCCCCGATGAACGGGATCGCGCCGAACAGGCCGGTGATCACGGTCGCACCCCAGAAGGACATCTGCCCCCAAGGCAGAACGTAGCCCATGAAGGCTGTGCCCATCATCAGGACGTAGATCAGCATGCCGATGATCCAGGTCACTTCCCGCGGCGCCTTGTAGGAGCCGTAGTAGAGACCACGGAAGATATGCAAATAGACAGCGGTGAAGAACAGCGATGCGCCGTTGGCGTGGATGTAGCGCAGTGCCCACCCGCCGTTCACATCACGCATGATGTGCTCGACCGACGCGAAAGCGAGGTTCACGTTGGGGGTGTAATGCATCACCAGAACGATGCCGGTGACGATCTGCAACGCGAGGCAGAAAGCAAGGACGATGCCCCAGATCCACATCCAGTTCAGGTTCTTCGGCGTGGGGATCATCAGAGTGTCATAGAGAAGGCCGACGACGGGCAGGCGGCTGTGCAGCCACTTCTCGGCGTTCGACTTCGGCTCGTAGTGGTCGTGGGGAATGCCGGACATTTCTCGCTCCCTTAACCCAGAAGAATGGTGGTGGCGTCGGCGAATTCCGCCGGCGGGATGTGCAGGTTCTGGGGGGCGGGTCCGCGACGGATCCGGCCTGCGGTATCGTAGTGAGAGCCGTGGCAGGGGCAGAACCAGCCACCGAAGTCACCGGCGCCATCCCCCAGCGGCACACAGCCGAGGTGGGTACAGACGCCGCGCATCAGCAGCCATTCGCCGGTGTTGTTGCCCTCGAAATCGACCATGGTGCGGTTTTCGTCCGTTGCCGGTGCCGCTGCGTCGAGATTCTCGTTGCGCGCATTGTCGTCTACCAGTTCCGTGAGTTCGACGGCACGGCCCATTTCGATCTCGTCCGCCGTGCGGCGGCGGATGAAGATGGGTTTGCCAAGGAACAGGACGGTCAGCTGCGTGCCTTCCGAAAGCGTGGACACATCCACGCGCATCGTCGAGGCGGCCTGAACGTCAGCCGACGGATTCATCTGGTTGATCAGCGGCCAGACTGCAGCACCAGTGGCGACGATGCCCATGCCACCGGTGGCATAGTACAGAAAGTCGCGGCGGGTGCTGGGATGATCTTCTGCGTGTGACACCGAAAGCGTCTCCCTCATCAACGGCCCATGTCCCCGGGCCAGAAAAGCTAGCGAGGCCGCGGACCTCGTCGCAGCCAATATGGCGCCTTCTACAAGCGCAAGGGCCTTGACGTCCAGCGGACAAACGCGCGCAGACGGCCCGAATTGTCGCATCGGTGCAAAAACATGGGGTCAATCTGGCCGTGGTGTCGAAATGCCGGGATCTGCCCTATATTGACGTGGCAAACCACTCTTTCTCGAAAGGGAACCGTATGGCGCGGATAATCGCACGCATCGCGGCCCGCCTGCGCAGGGGGAATGGCTTCCTTGGCCTCTTGTCCCTTGCGGTGGTCTTGATGACCGCTCCGGTCGCTGACGCGCAGGACTCCGACCTAAGCGTTTACACCGGCGCGCAGATGGCCCCCGACAGCCGGATCGACTTTACCGACAGCCTCGGGGCATCGACCGGTTTCACGGCGGGGTGGGATGGGAACAGCGCCGAATGGCCGCCGTATTTCGGGGTCCGCTACACCCGATGGGTGGATGATCGCTTTGGCTGGGGTCTGGAATTCACCCATGCCAAGGTTTACGCCGATTCGACGACGCTGGCGGTCAACGGGTTTTCCCGGTTGGAAATGACCGACGGCCTGAACCTGCTGACCCTGAACGGATTGCGGCGCTGGCCGAATGACTCTCGCTGGACGCCCTATGTCGGCCTTGGCGTCGGTGTGGCCGTGCCCCATGTCGAAGTGATCACACCGCTTGGTAACCGGACTTTCGAGTATCAATATACCGGGCCTGCCCTGCGGCTGATCGCCGGTGTGTCCTACGAAATCGACGACAGGTGGTCAGTGTTCGCCGAATATAACGGCAGCTATTCCAGCCATGACATCGCATTGACAGCTGGCGGAAGGATGCAGACGGAAATCACGACACATGCCATCAATATCGGCGTGACCTACCGGTTCTGAGGGTCAAAGCGCGCGCTCCATCGCTTGGTGTGGAATGCCGGCATCGTCGAAGACAGGGCCATGGGCCACGAACCCGAGCACCTCGTAAAACCCGAGCGCGTGGGTCTGCGCATCCAGCACGGCGTGATGAAACCCTGCCTGCCGGGCATGGTCCAGCACCGTTTCCATGATCTGCCGTCCCAACCCGGTGCCGCGGTGCCCGGGCAGAACGGCAACGCGCTGGATCTTGGCGGTGTTCCCCTTGGGCAGCAGCCGCGCGACCCCTGCCGGTCCTGTCTGGTCGATGGCCAGAAAATGCAGGCAGGTGTCATCGAGACCGTCCCATTCCTCGGCCTCGCTGACGTTCTGCTCGCCCATGAACACCGCTTTGCGCAGCGCAAAGCACGCGGCGCGGTCCTCGGCGGTTTTGGCCAGCCTGATCTGCATCACAGCGGGAGGGTTGCCCGCATCGCGGCACGGTCGGCGAACTTGGCCTCCCAGGCGGTCAGCGAATCGCGCCCGGTCCGCCAGTCTTTGTCCGGGTGGCGGAAATCGAGATAACCAAGCGCGCAGCCGATGGCGATATGACCCATGTCAACGGGACCGTGCAGATGGCTCATCCATCGGGCTTCCAGTGCATCCAGCGCGTGTGTGACCTTGGCCCATTGGGCGTCGAGCCACGGCTGATACCGAAACTCTTCCGGTCGCACGCGTTTCTCGTAGACCGAAATGACGGCCGCATCCATGATTCCGTCTGCCGTGGCCTCCAGCGTCAAGGTTTCCCAGATGTGGGACTCGGGGTAGAGATCGGCCGCTGCGCGGGCATTGAGGTAACGGCAGATCACGCGGCTGTCGTAGATCGCGGGACCGTCGTCGCGCATCAGCGCCGGGATCTTGCCGACCGGGTTGGCGGCGGCGACCTCGGGCGCGGTGGCCATGGGGGTTGTCGTTACCTCTTGCAGGGCAACGTCGTCTTGACCGGTTTCGAGCAAAACCACCCGCACCTTGCGAACGAAGGGCGAGGCGGGCGAAGACAGCAATGTGATCATCTGAGGTTTTTCACTTTCAGTCGGGTCAGGGCAATGGCGTCGATGGACAGTCCGCGTCCGGTGGTGTTGAGGCGAAACGCGCGGCGCCAGCGGAAACTGGCATTCGCTTGTCCATCATCGGTGCGCAGGGTCGCGCCGTCCGGGGTGGCATCCATGATGTCTTCCAGGCGTTGATCGAGTTGGCGGTGCGACGTGGCCCGCGCCAGCGCATAGCCTGCAAGCGCGATGGTGCCATATTTAAGGGCAAGGCCGGCAAGCGGCGGAAGGGGCAGGGGCATGGGATCTCTCCTCTTTCCTGACCTTATAGGTAGGATGCGGGATGCGCCCTGTCTATTGCCCTTGGGAGACACCCATCATCAGGGCCGCCAAAAGGGCCGTTTCCTGCCCGATGCCCGACTCCGCCAGATGGCCCGCCGCTGCATGGCGCGCGTCGGGGCTTTTGTTCTGGGCCAGTTTCCAAGTGCCGTCCACCTCCTGCACCTCGAAGCGGAACGGACGGATCATGCGCATCAGCCGCGCCTGCGTATCCTCGGGCGTCTTGTCCAGCGTCCACGGTGTTTTGGGCAGTAGGCGGTCCTCGAAACTTGCCGTCAGACGGTCGAGCGAGGCGCGCAAGGCGTCGTCCGGCAAGGGGTGCAACAGGCCCCTCAGGTGAACGGCGACATAGTTCCAAGTCGGCACCTGCGCCGGGTCGCCATACCAATCTGGCGAGATGTATCCGTCTGGCCCGCCCACGGCGATCACGGCGGGCATGGGCCCGGTCACCGCGCGGGCGATCGGGTTGGACCGGACAAGGTGCAGGTCGGCCTCTCTGCCCGCGGCATCCAGCACGAAGGGAACATGAGACACCAGCGGGGCCGGATCGCCATTCACCGACAGCATCCCGAATCCACGGTCCTGCGCATAGGCAATGTGCAAGTCGCGCGGTTCCTTGCGGTAGATCGGGTTCGGGTGCATCGGACGGGATCCTGGGTGGTTTGGTCGTTTTCGCAACTTGTGCATGATGGTCCAGCTTGTAAAAGTGTCCATGTTCTCAGGGCGGGGCGAAATTCCCCACCGGCGGTATGTGGGCAACAGATCCACGAGCCCGCGAGCGCCCCCGGCCTGACCGGGGGGTCAGCAGATCTGGTGAGAGGCCAGAGCCGACGGTCACAGTCCGGATGGAAGAGAACGAGCAGTGAGCGTGTCCCGTCGGGCGCGGTCCCTGCCCGTGATCGCCTTGGGTGACGTGTCACCGGCCCGGCTGGCAACGAAAATTGGAAACCGGTTTTCGTGTCTGTCAGCGGCCATCCAAAGTGAAAGGAGATCGCGAAATGACACACACCCGATATGCGTTCGTGAAGGCCAACTGGCACTCAGAGATCGTGGATCAGGCCCTTGCCGGCTTTGCCCAAGTCATTCCCGCCGAACAGGTGGATGTCTTCGACGTGCCCGGCGCGTTCGAGATGCCACTGCTGGCGCGCGACCTTGCCGCGACCGGGCGCTATGGCGCCGTTGCCTGTGCGGCACTGGTCGTCGATGGCGGCATTTACCGGCATGACTTTGTCGCGCAGGCGGTCGTTGACGGGTTGATGCGTGCCGGAATGGACACCGGCGTGCCGATTCTTTCGGTGTCGCTGACCCCGCACCATTTCCAGGAAACCGACCATCACATCGGCATTTTCAAAGAGCATTTCCTACAAAAGGGCCGCGAAGCCGCCGAAGCCGCCCTTGGCATTTTGCGCACCCGTGCGTCGCTGGTGCAGGACGTCGCCGCCTGAGCAATACGAGGCGCGCGGCGCAAAGTGACGTCGCGCCCTTTTCCGGCCCCCTTGTGGCCGTTTGTCGCCGAGCGCATGGTGATCGGGCATTCCCCAGCCCGAGACCCATTTCATGTGGAACGGCATCGCCCTTCGCCTTTTGTCCGTCGGCTTCTTCGCCGCGATGTCTGCCACCGTGCATGGCTTGTCCCAGACCATTCCGGTTGGGCAGATCATCTTCTGGCGGTCCTTCGTCGCGATCCTTCCGATCGTGATCTACATGGTGTGGAGCGGTCGCTTTCCGAACGCATTGCGCACGCACCGGGTCAAGGGGCACGCCGTGCGCGGGATCTTCGGCGGCATCTCGATGACACTGTCCTTCATATCGCTCAGCTACCTGCCGGTTGCCAATGCCACTGCCTTGGCCTTTCTAGGACCGCTGATCTCGCTGCCAGCCGCCGCGATCCTGTTGGGAGAGCAAATCACCCGGCGCATCCTGTGGGCCGCGCTAGTGGGCTTCGGCGGGGTGATCCTGATGCTGGCCAGTTCGCTGGTCCGCCCCGAGGCCGGGACCGGGCAATTGATCGGGATCGGGGCCGGTCTGGCCTTTGCCGCGACCATGGGGCTGGTGCGCGTGCAGGTTCGCAACCTGACGCGCACGGAAAGCCCGGTGACCATCGCGTTCTGGTTTTCGGTCGTGTGTTCGGGGATCGGCGCTGCCAGCTATGTGCTGGGATGGGTGCCGATGACCTTGGCCGTGGCCGGGCCGCTGATCTTTGCCGGACTTCTCGGCGGTGTGGCACAGATCCTTGCGACCGAGGCCGCCGCGCGCGTTCCCGTCTCGCAGCTTGCCCCGTTCGACTATACCGGGATGATCTGGGCGCTTGGGTTCGACGTGCTGTTGTTCAGTGTCTTTCCTGACTGGATCAGCCTGATCGGCATGGCCGCGATCGTTCTGGCCGGGGTGATCACGGTCGTGACCCCGAGATCCCAACGCCCTGCCGCCGCCCCGCCCGCCCCGCGCCAGCCGTGGCACTGAGCACCGCGCGCCCTTGTGGATTGCCAATCCGGTGCACGGAGGTCATTCATATCGCAACACCGCAGAGTTCGCCGAGGTTCCGTGCAGACCCTCAAGATTTCAAATCGTGATGCCAGAACCCTCTGGCTGGACGCCCACGGCCTGGCCAACGCGCCACCCGGTGTGCTCGATACAGATGCGATGATACGGTCTTTGGGGTTCGTGCAACTGGATACGATCCAGATCGTCTCGCGCGCGCATCACCATATCCTCTGGAGCCGGAACCAAAAGTATCGTGAGCCGGTGCTGGACAAGGTGTTTGCCAGGAAGCGGCAGCTCTTTGAGCATTTCACGCATGACGCGTCGATCCTGCCGATGGCGTTCCTGCCGATGTGGCAGCGGCAATTCCGCAGGATGAAAGAAAGGGCGGCGCGCTCGTCTTGGTATGGTGGCGGGCTGGAGGCCGGGTTGCTGGAGACAGTCAAACGCCGCATCGCCGATGAAGGCCCGCTATCGACCCGCGATTTCGATACCCAGATCGACGGCCCGCGCGCAATGTGGCAACGACCGCCGCACAAGAAGGCACTGGATTACCTGTGGTATGCAGGCGAGCTTGCCACCAGCCACCGCGATGGATTCACCAAGTACTACGATCTTGCCGAAAGGGTCTTTGCGCCCGACCTGCTGGCCCGCCGGATCCCTGATCGAGAGCAGGTCGATTGGCTGTGCCGCGGGGCGCTGGATCGGTTGGGGTTCGGAACATCGGGCGAGATCCGAAAATTCTGGGATGCCACGGACCCGCGCGACGTGGCGGCGTGGCTGGAGCGGGACGGCGCATCGCTGGTCCCGGTCGAGATCGAGGGCGCCGACGGCGGCTGGACCAAGGCTTGGGCCTGCCCGGATATCGAAGCCCGCCTGCAAACTCTGCCGAAGCCAAGCGGGCGTCTGCGCATTCTCAACCCGTTCGACCCGGCGATTCGGGATCGTGTGCGGCTGAAGCGGCTTTTCGGCTTTGACTATACCGTCGAAATGTTTGTCCCCGCCGCGAAACGGCAATGGGGCTACTACGTTTTTCCGCTGCTTGAGGGCACCCGTTTCGTCGGAAGGATCGAGGTCAAGGCAGATCGGTCAGTGGGCAAGCTGAGCGTTCTCAATCACTGGCGGGAACCGGGGGTTGCCCTGTCCCGCGCCCGCGCCGACCGGTTGGATGCGGAACTGTTGCGTTTTGGGCGATTGGCCGGGGCAGACAGCGTGCAGTGGCTCTGCTCGAAAGCGCCGCGCGCGCCCGAATGAGCGCGCGCGGGCGGGTCATTCGACGGTCAGTCGGTGCTTTCCAACCCCTCGGGTTGCCCCACCACCACGACGCGCAACCCCTCGGGGTCCATCAGTCGGGCGGCAACGCGGCGCACGTCATCTTGGGTCACCGCGTTCACCCGGTCGTTTCGGGTGTTGATATAGCTGATCGGCATGTGGTCGGCCTGCATCCCGGCAAGGATCGCCGCGAGGTTTTCATTCCCGGTGAACCGCAAGGGATAGGCGCCGGTGAGGTAGGTCTTGGCGGCCTCCAGCTCTTCTTCCGCTACGCCGTTTTCGGCCACATCGGCCCATTGCTGGCGCAGCACCTCGACCGCCTGTGCCACCAGATCGTTCGAGGACGAGAACTGCCCCATCATCATCGGGCCATGGTCGAACAACACGAGAAAGGTCGAGATGCCGTAGGTCAGCCCGCGATCCACGCGGATTTCCTGCATCAGGCGCGACCGGAAATTGCCCCCACCCAGAACCTGATTCAGCACATAGGCTGCAAAGAAATCGGGGTCATCGCGCTCGATCCCCTCGTGACCGAAAAGCGCTGTCGATTGCGGAGTCGGATAGTCGATCACAGTCGTGCCGCCGCTCAGGGTATAGGGCGCATCCGCAGGCTGGGGCGCGCCTGTTTCGGGCAGGTCGCCCAACAACCGGTCGAGCAGCACGCCCAACTCATCCGGGGTGATGTCGCCCGAAACGCCGACCGACACCCGGTCTCGTGCCAGGGCACCCCGATGGGCGGCGATCAGGTCATCGCGGGTCAGGGCGTTGACGCTGTCCGGCGTTCCCTCTTCGGCCGAGCCATAGGGATGGTCGCCAAACGCCTGTGCATAGAACGCGGCACTGGCCAGTTCCGCCGGGTCGTGCTGGTTGGAGTCGATAATCGACAGAACCTGCCCGCGCACCCGGTCGATGGCGGTCTGGTCGAAACGCGGGTTCACCAACGCCTCGTGCAACAGGTCCACCGCCTGATCGCGATTCTCGGTCAACATCTGGGCAGTGATCGCGATGGAATCGCGATAGGCGCTGAACCCGAAATAGGCGGCCAGCGCTTCCGACCGGGCCGCGAACTCGGAATTGTTCATGTCACCCGCGCCTTCCTCCAGCAGGCCGGTCATCAGGTAGGTGGCGCCGCGATGATCCGGCGCATCGAGCGACGTGCCGCCTTGAAAGCGAATGTCCAGGGCGACGAAGGGCAGGGAATGATCCTCGACCAGCCAGGCGTTAATGCCGCCGGGCGAGGTGACCTCCTGAATATCCACCTGCGCAATGGCGGGCGCGGCGGTCAACACGGCAAGGGCCGTCAGGATAACGCGGAACATGGTCACTCTCCTTACAGGCCGGGGGCGTTGAGGTAACCGGTCACCGAGTGGGTCTCGGTGAACAGGTCGTTGGCGGCCTGCATGACCTCTTCCATGGTGATCGAGTCGATGATGTCGGGCCAAGCTTCGATATCTTCGACCGTCAGACCAGAGGCGAGGCCGGTGCCATACATCCGCGCCAAGGCGCTGACATCGTCCTGCGAATAGATCATGTCGGCGCGCCACTGGAACTTGATGCGTTCGAAGCGTTCGGGGTCAATGCCGTCCTCAAGAAACTGCGCAACAACGCGGTCGAGATCGGCTTCGGCCTCGTCCAGCGAAACGCCGGGAACGGGCACGTTGTAGAGCGTGAAAACCGTGTCATCGAGATTGGTGCCGTTGTAGCCGGCCGCAGCGTAGAGCGAGCGCTCTTCCTCGACCTGAAGGGTGCGGGGCAGCACGGCGGTGGGGCCGGAACCGAGGATATTTGACAAGAGCGTCAGCGCCGCCGCCTGACGCTGATCTCCGGGGTCGCGTTCGGGGGCCAGATACTGGCGCACCACGTAAGGATCGGACACGCGTGGATCTTCGTAGGACACGGTGCGGTCGGCGATCTGCGGCGGCTCGGACGGGCGAACGCGGGCGCCGACGCCCGAGGGTTCCAGCGGGCCGTAATATTGCTCGGCCAAGGTGCGCACTTCGTCAGGTGTCACATCGCCCGCAACCACCAAGATGGCGTTATCGGGGGCATAATTGTGATGGTAGAAGTTGAACACGTCAGGGCGGTCCAGCGTCTCGATCTCGTGCCGCCAACCCGCGATCGGGATGCGGTAGGGATGGGCAAGGTAAAGTGCGGCGCGCATCTGTTCGGTGAAAAGAGCACCTGCGTTGGAATCGGTGCGTTGCGCGCGCTCTTCCAGAATGACGCTACGTTCGGTCGCGATATCCTCGTCCGTCAGCAGCAGGTTGCGCATCCGGTCGGCTTCCATTTCCATCATCAGGCCAAGCCGGTCGGAGGCGACGCGCTGGAAATAGGCGGTGTAATCCCAACTGGTAAAGGCGTTGTCAGAGCCGCCATTGGCCTCGACGATCTGGCTGAACTCACCATTGTCGAGCGTATCAGTGGCCTTGAACATCAGGTGTTCAAGGAAGTGCGCGATGCCGGATCGGCCGGGCGGTTCATCGGCGGCCCCGACGCGATACCAGACCATGTGAACCACGACCGGGGCGCGGTGATCTTCGATCACGACGGCCTGCATGCCGTTGTCGAGGGTGAATTGGGTGACATCGGCGGCCATCGCCTGCGGGGCCATCGGAACAATGGCCAGACAGGCGGCCAGCGCAAATCGCAGCATTCGCAACCTCTTGTGAAAAAACGCGTCTCCATCAACAGATACGGGCTTTGCGGCCCGTATCAAGCTTGGTGACAAGGATGTGAGCGGGAACACGCGGCGCGGTCGGCGATCAATTGCGCGTTGCGCTGCCTTCCGGTGGAGCGGCTGGGGTCCAGATGCCGGCGGCGCGAAGACGCTCAAGCTCGGCATAGCGGTCGAGCGACATTTCGCGGTAGGCGCGGTGATAGGTGTTCACGGCCGCGATCCGTTCGAGAACGCGGCCCCGGTTGTGGCTGCGGAAATCGAGGTCTTCTGCGGCCAGCGTCTGGCGGATGTCCTGAGCCACGCCGAAGCGGGTGGCATAGCTGACAAGGCCCTGACCGCCAGACGGCGCACGGTTCACATTGCCTCCAAGCGCCGCTGCAACGTCGGCCTCAGGGTCGGGATCGGCGAGGTTGCCACCGCCCAAGGTCGGTGCCGGAAGCTGCTGCATGTCGGCAGGCATTTCCAGCGGCCGCGTTGGCAGGACGCCAAACTCATCCGGGCCCTGGCCGTCTGCACGCAGGTTCAGCAGACGGGGGTCCCCCCGGCTGCACGCCGCCAGTGCCATAAGCACAAGGCCCAAACCGATCGCTGTGCGAAACCTGCTCATCCAGTCTCTCCTCTCGGTCGGGTTTAGCGCAAGATTACACCGACGTCACGGGGTCATCTTCTTCGTATCGGCGAAGATCAGCAAGCCCAAGGCGCCCACGAAAATGCCCACATCCGCGATGTTGAAGGCAAAGGGGTTCTCGAAGCCGCAGCAGCTGGTGTTCAGGAAGTCGGCAACAGCCCCGTAGATCACCCGATCAGTCGCGTTCGACAGCGCCCCGCCCACGATCGCGCCAGCCGACAGCCACGAAATGGGGCGATGCATGCCATTGCGCGCCCACCACAGCAGCCACGCGGAAATGACGAAGGCCAGCGCCACCAGAAGCCAGCGGGTGGCGTTGGCGTCATTCGACAGCAGGCCGAAATTGACCCCGGTGTTCCAGCCCATGCGGAAGGTGAGATAGGGCGGGAAAACCGCGATCTCGCCTGCGTCGCGCAGGTTCATCCCGTAGAGGACAGCCCATTTGCTGATCTGGTCGATGCCGAACCAGAACAGGGCGGAAAGGAGGGTGAGACGCATGGCAGTGCCTTTTACTGGGCCGGTCAACTGGGCGGTCTGGGTGTTTCACCGCCTTGCGGCGGCGATGCGTGGCAGGGTGCTGCCCCCACACCCCCTAAAGTACCTCCCCAAGAAGAAGGGCTGGAGAGAGAAGGTTCAACCCCTTTCAGTGCCGGAAATGGCGCATCGCGGTGAAGACCATGGCAAGACCGGCCTCGTCTGCCGCCGCGATCACTTCGTCGTCGCGCATCGACCCGCCCGGCTGGATGACGCAGGTCGCGCCTGCGGCGGCGGCTTCCATCAGCCCATCGGGGAAGGGGAAGAACGCATCCGACGCAACGGCGGCCCCCTTGGTCAGCGGTTCGGGCAGGCCGAGCGCCTCGGCCATCCGTTCGGCCTTTTTCGCGGCGATCAGGGCAGAGTCGACTCGGCTCATCTGGCCCGCACCGACCCCCACGGTCGCGCCGTCACGCACGTAGACGATGGCGTTGGACTTGACGTGCTTGGCCACTTTCCACGCGAAAAGAAGGTCGCGCATCTGGGCGTCTGTGGGGGCCAGCTTGGTCACGACCTTCAGGTCGTCCATGCCGACGAAGCCGTTGTCCTTGTCTTGCAACAGGAAGCCGCCCGCGACCTGCCGGAAGGTCTGCCCGCCCGCGCGCGCATCGGGCAGGCCGCCGGTGGTCAGCAGGCGCAGGTTCTTCTTGGCGGCGAAGACCTCTTTCGCCTCGTCCGAGGCACCGGGCGCAATCACCACCTCGGTGAAAATACCGGTGATTTCGCGGGCGGTTTCTGCGTCGAGCGGCTGGTTCAGCGCAACGATCCCACCGAATGCACTGGTGCGGTCACAGTCGAAAGCGGCCTTGTAAGCATCGAGCAATGTCGCGCCGGTGGCCACGCCGCAAGGGTTGGCGTGCTTGATGATAGCGCAGGCGGGGCCCTGGGCCGGAGTGAACTCGGCCACCAGTTCAAAGGCCGCGTCGGTGTCGTTGATGTTGTTGTAGCTAAGTTCTTTACCCTGATGCTGGACAGCGGTGGCAACCCCTTCGCGACCCGAGCCATCGACATAGAAGGCGGCCTGCTGATGGCTGTTTTCGCCGTAGCGCAAAGTCTGCTTCAGTGTGCCGGCAAAGGCGCGGCGGCGGGGGGCCTTGTTTCCGAGTGCTCCGGCCATCCAGGCCGAGACAGCGGCATCATAGGCGGCGGTGCGGGAATAGGCGGCCAGGGCCAGTTGCTGGCGGAAGGAATAGGTCGTCGCGCCATCGTTCCGGGCCAGTTGGTCAAGCAGGGCGGCGTAATCCTCGGGGTCGGTCACGACGTTGACGAAAGCGTGGTTCTTGGCCCCGGCGCGGATCATTGCGGGGCCGCCGATGTCGATATTCTCGATGCAGTCGGCATAGTCCGCGCCCTTGGCGACGGTCGCCTCGAACGGGTAGAGGTTGACGACCAAAAGGTCGATGCCCTCGATCCCGTGCTCCTGCATCGCGGCCAAGTGGGCTTCGTTGTCGCGCAGGGCCAGCAGGCCACCATGCACCTTGGGGTGCAAGGTTTTCACGCGGCCATCCATCATCTCGGGAAACCCCGTGACCTCGGCCACGTCCTTGACCGCCAGGCCCGCTTCGCGCATCGCGCGGGCCGAGCCGCCGGTAGAGAGCAGCTCCACGCCCCGGTCGGCAAGCGCCTTGGCGAAGTCGATCAGGCCGGTCTTGTCGGAAACGGAAAGAAGGGCGCGGCGCAGCGGCACGAGGTCGGTCATGGTATCTCCTGTCATCTCAGAGCCGGAGAGGGTCTTGCGAATAGTCGCGGCGTCCCCGCGGCGCGTCGGCGGGTTTGGCAAGGCTCCAGCTTACGGCGCTGCCATAATCGGTTACGCGGGAAGATAGAACGATTTGTTTTGTCGCGCGCGGCTTCAGACGGCCGGATTCGAGGTAAACGCTCTTTTCCAGCGTCAGATTTGCCTCTCGACCGTGACGAAACACCCAGACTTCGCCGCCGCGCAGGGTCAACGACACGGCCGCGCCGCCCAGGTCCAGTTCGGCCTCGACATCGGGGTGCAAGTGGAAGCGCACGGAATAGGGGATGCCTTCGATGGGCAGGCGGGTCATCACCCGGTCCAGCGTGTCGCGGTCCTTGTCGGTAATGGCGGCCAGCCCATCTTCGCCTCGCAAAAGCCGCCCGTCACTTTCCAGACTGAGACTGCGCAGGTGGATCAGGCCGTGGGTCCGGCGGTATCCGTCATGGGAAAAGGCGACGGCGCGGGCGCCGCCGCTGTCGCTTTCCTGCACCTCAACGGTTTCCGGGCCTTCCAGAAGCGGTTGCTTGACCACGCCGTGATAGGCCGAGCGCGGTCCGAGCCGCGCCGAGGAATAGCCGTCGATGGCCAGTGTCGAATGCGAAGAGGTGGCCCGCCCCGCCCGGCGCCAGTCAGCCCCGAACCCCGCGCCGGACCCGCAATTGACGATCACCGGACGGCGACCGGACGTCAACTCGAAGGCCAGCGTGGAGGCGTGGGAATTATAGGCTTCTGGCCCCAGCATCGGCGCGGCCGCATCGACCACGACCGAGGTGCGCCCGCCGGCCAGCCGAGCATAGCCCATGGCAAGCCCCGAAACCGTTGCGGGCCGCACGCCCGATTGCGCCAGTGCCTGGTCGAGCCGCCCGGTCTGCCCACCCCCGCCGCCCTGAAACCGCGCCAGCCCGCCATCGGTGTGGCGCAGGCTGCGCAGGGTCGGCGCGATGCGCATGATCGCGGTATCGACCGCCGGGTCCGGGCGCTTGCCGGATTCCGCCAGCACGGCGGCGGTCCAGGTCAGCAGGGTAAAGACACCCAGCAATTCTTCCGGATTGCGTGTGACGATCCCGCCCGAGGCATCGACCTCGCGTGCGCATTCCTGTGCCAAGGCCTTGAGCGCCGGTTTCAGGTGGTGGGCCACACCCGTCAGCGAACAAGCCGAGTAGATCAGCCCTGTCAGTGCTTCGAACCGCGGCAGCCCGTGCGAGGTGGTGCGCCAGCGGCGGGCGAGGAAATCGGCCTGTCGCCCGAGGGTGGCATACAAGGCGCGTGTGTCGGTCTGGTCCTGCCCGCTCATCAAAAAGAGCGCATGGCTGATCCAGCGAATCTGGCGACGCCCGACAAGATCGGGGGTCCAGCCCGGCCCCTTGCCGGTGCCGTAGCGGGTCAGCCAGCTTGCCAGCCAGTCCTGAGCCATCGGGCGGCCCGATCCATCGGCCACGGCGGCCAGATGGTCGAGCCATTCGAAGCCATGCAATTCGTCCTCGAACGCGTCCGAGGGCGGATCGAGTGCCCATGGCACATCCCGTGGCATCTGCACCAGAACCCCGGCGAACAGCAGGTTTCCGGCCATCAACTGCCGTCCGCGCGCATCCGACCCGATCGAGCGCGGAACGGGCTGCGAGGTAAAACCTTTGGGATTGGGCCCATAGCCCGCCCGCCACGCGGCCCACCGATTGGCGAACCGGCGCAAATGCCCGGGACGCTCCCTGAGGGAGACCGGGGCAGGGGACAGGGTGTCGGACATGTGAAGCGGACTGCTCTTATTCTTGTGTCCGCAGGATAGCAGGTCTCAGCCGCGTTTCAAAAGGGCCATGTAGAAGCCGTCCATTCCGCCCATGTCGGCCCAGAAATCGGGGCGCAGACGCAATCCGCCCTCGGGGCTGGCCCAAATCTGATCGCCGCCGAGCGGGACGGGGTCGATGGGGACAATGGTCAGATCGTCATGGCGCTTCAGCGCAGCCTTGACCTGATTCTCACCCTCGTTCGGCAACAGCGAACAGGTGCAGTAGACCATGCGCCCGCCGGGCTTTAGCAGCGTGTGCGCCTTGTCGATCATCTGCATTTGCAAACGGGTCAGGGATTCGACCTCGGCCGAGGTCTTGACGAAGGGCAGATCGGGGTGGCGACGGATGGTGCCGGTCGCCGAACAGGGCGCGTCCAGCAGGATCGCGTCGAAAGGGTCGGCGTCATAGGTCAGGGCATCATCGGCGACAAGGCTGGCGGTCAACCGGGTGCGCGAGAGGTTTTCCGCAACCCGCCTGAGCCGCGACTCGGACACATCGAGGGCGGTTACATCGGCCCCGGCGGCGGCAAGCTGCATGGTCTTGCCGCCGGGTGCGGCGCACAGGTCGAGCACGCGTTGGCCCGCGACATCGCCCAACAGCCGGGCGGGCAGGGCGGCAGCGGCGTCTTGCACCCACCAATCCCCGGTCTCGTAGCCAGGCAGGGCCGTGACCTGCGCCTGAGCCAGACGATAGGAGCCGGTGGGCAGCAACGTGGCGCCCTCCACGGTGACGCCGGGTTTTGGGGTGATGTCGATCGGGGTGGCGCGTTCATGAGCGGCCTCCATGGCCGCGACGGCCTCGACCCCATAGGCCTTGTGCAGCGGTTTGCGCAGCCAGATCGGCAGGGCCTGCGGGGGGGTGCTGGCCCATGTGTCGCGCGCTTCTGCATCCAGTTTGCGCAGGACAGCGTTGATCATGCCCGAGGCGCGGGACCAGCGGGGATGGCGCTTGGCAATCTCGACGAGCGAGGCGACGACGCCGTGGGGTTCCGAGCCATCCACCAGCAATTCCGCCGCCCCGAGGCGCAGCAGGTTCTGCACGGCAAGCGTGGGGCGACGTTGCAGATAGGGCCGCAAGACGGCATCGAGCCGCCCCAAATGCCGCAAAACCGTAAGGGCCAGCCGGTGCGCGCGGGCGGCTTCTTCGCCCGACAGCTCTGCGGGGGTGGGCAGGTGCGACAAAAGCCGATGCTCCATCATGACGGCGCGCAGGGCGTCCAGCGCTGCACGGCGGGCGGGCAGGCCGGTATCGTTGCCGGTCTCAGACATGGGCGGTCCTCTTGTCACTCAACCCGGGCGGGGTATATCAAAGCCACAGACCGCACAAGGATGGCACAGATGTCCGATCAGAGCCCGCAAGACGCGCCCCCCGACCTGCCCCCCGCAGCACAGCGTGCGCTGGCCGAGGCAGAGGAACGGCGCAAGGCCGCGAAGGCGTTGGACCTTCCTACGGAACTTGGCGGGCGCGACGGACCCGAGCCCGTGCGGTATGGCGATTGGGAAAAGAAGGGCATCGCGGTCGATTTCTGATGCCAGACGCACGGTCACCTCGTCTGGCCGCAAGCGTCTTTCCCCGGACTGAACAGTTGTGCACCCTGCCTCGACCCAGCCCCGACCTGCCGCGGAGGGCTGGCTTCAGCGCATCCCCAAAACATCGAGCATGTCGAAATCGCCGGGGCCCTTGCCCTGCCCCCAAAGCGCAGCCTTGAGCGCGCCGCGGCCGAAGATGGCGCGGTCGGTGGCGACGTGGCGCAACACGATGCGCTCGCCCTCGCCCGCGAACAGCACGTCATGCTCGCCCACGATGTCGCCGCCGCGGATGGCGGAAAAACCGATATGGCCGCGTGTCCGGGCCCCGGTGATGCCGTCTCGTCCCCGGTCGGCTGCCGCGTTAAGGTCGATGCCGCGCCCGTCTGCGGCGGCCTGCCCCAGCATCAGCGCGGTGCCCGAAGGCGCGTCGACCTTGTGGCGGTGATGGGCCTCGATCACCTCGATATCGAAATCGGCGTCCAGCGCGGCGGCGACCTGCCGGGTGATCTGCACCAGAAGGTTCACGCCGAGGCTCATGTTGCCGGCGCGGATGATCGTCGCGTGGCGCGCGGCATGGCCGAGCGCGGTTATGTCGGCATCGGACAGGCCGGTGGTGCCAATGACGTGGACGCAACGCGCCTGCGCGGTCAGTTGGGCATGGGCCAGCGTCGCGGCGGGCGAGGTAAAGTCGATCACAGCCTGCGCGTTCACGATGGCATCAATAGGGTCGCCATGGACCATTACGCCAGTGGCTGCCCCGCCCATGCATTCGCCCAGATCGCGGCCCGCCCAGTCATGGTCCGGTCGTTCGGTCACTGCGACCAGATGCGCGGCGGGGCTTTCGGTCACCAGTTTGATCAGCATCTGGCCCATCCGGCCCGACGCGCCCATCACCGCGATTCCTACGCTGCCCTGCATGGTCTTCCCCTTTGGCTGAAACCTGCCAATTGCTCTACCGCACCCGTGGCGTGCGCGAAAGCGGTTGCTTGCGAGGGGGCGGGTGATCCCATAAGTGGGGGTCAAAGGATGATACCCATGGCAAAGAACAAGTTTCACGACGGCCCCGGCCCCTCGCAGCGGCAGCTTCGGGTGGGCGAATTGCTGCGGCGCACCCTGTCGGATGTGCTGATGCAGGGCGATATTCACGACCCCGAGCTGAACCAGCTGTCGATCACCGTCAGCGAGGTGCGGACCTCGCCCGATCTGAAGATCGCGACAGTCTATGTGCTGCCGCTTGGTGGTGGACATCGGCAAGAGGCGATTCAGGCGCTCAAGCGCAACAAGGGCGAATTGCGTCGCGTGATCACCAAGCAGATGAACCTGAAATATGCACCTGACCTGCGGTTCCTGATCGACGACACGTTCGACAAGATGGACGACACCCGGGCGCTGTTTCAACAGGAAAAGGTCCGTCAGGATCTGGACCGGGACGAGGACGACGACTGAGATGCGCGCGGCCCTTCTTTCGCTGATCCTGTCGCTGGTGGCCGTGTCTGCCCCCGCAGAGGAATGCCGACAGGAGCGATTCGAACAGGCCCGGTATTCGGTTTGCGAGGTGGACCTGACACAGGATGACCTGAGGCTGTTTTTGCGCGATGCGTCGGGCGAGGCTTTTGGCACCTTTTCGCGGGTCGAGGACAGCCTTGGCCCCGGTCGGCGCCTCGGCTTTGCGATCAATGCCGGGATGTATCACGATGATCTGGCACCCGTGGGCCTCTATATCGAAGATGGCCAACAGGAAATGCGCGTCATTACCTCTGACGGGCCCGGTAATTTCGGGCTGCTGCCCAATGGCGTCTTTTGCATTCAAGAGCGCCGCGCGCAGGTGATCGAAAGCCGCGCCTACGCCGCCAACCCGCCCGAGTGCCGCTATGCGACCCAATCGGGGCCGATGCTGGTGATCGACGGGGCGCTGCATCCGCGTTTCCTGCCGGGCAGTTCGTCGCTCAACATCCGCAACGGTGTGGGCGTAGATGCCAACGGCACGCGGGTGGTCTTTGCAATTTCGGACGATCCGGTGAATTTCGACACGTTCGGGCGGTTCTTTCGGGATCGCCTGCACACGCCCAATGCGCTTTACCTCGACGGTCGGGTGTCGCGGCTTTATGCGCCGCAGATCGGGCGCGATGATTTCGGCTTTCCGATGGGGCCGATCCTCGGCACGGTTGTTGACGGGGCGCAGAAGTCCCGCTAGCAGAAGCGCCCTTCTGATAGGGTTGTGAACGGAGGCCCGGAATGGGGCGCAAGCGCAAGGGACGCGATATTTCTGGCTGGCTGGTCGTGGACAAGCCCGCGGGGGTGACCTCGACCGCCGTGGTGGGCAAGGTCCGGTGGGCGTTGGAGGCCAGGAAGGCCGGTCATGCCGGGACGCTGGACCCCGAGGCGACCGGCGTTCTGGCGGTGGCGCTTGGCGAAGCGACCAAGACCGTGCCGTTCATCACCGATGCGATGAAATCCTATGTCTTCACGGTGACCTTCGGGGCCGCGACCAATACCGACGATGCCGAGGGTGAGGTGATCGCGACAAGCGACGCGCGCCCCACGGATGACGAGATCACCGCCGCGCTCAAGGCGTTTGAGGGGGACATCATGCAGGTGCCGCCCAAGTTCTCGGCGGTGAAGATCGACGGCGAACGCGCCTATAAATTGGCTCGCGACGAGGAAGAGTTCGAGATCGCCGCGCGACCGCTGTTCTTGGAAAGCCTTGTCTTGCTGGACCGGCCCGATGCCGACCATGCAGTGTTGGAAATGGTCTGCGGCAAGGGCGGTTATGTCCGCGCCATCGCGCGCGATCTGGGGCAGGCGCTTGGCTGCTACGGCCATGTGAAACAGTTACGCCGGGTGTGGTCTGGTCCCTTCGACGTTGACGAGGCGGTGAGCTTTTCGGTGATCGAAGAACTGGCCAGAACCGCCGATCTCGATCAATACCTGTTGCCGCTGGAACTGGGCCTGTCCGATCTTGACGAACTGCGCGCCACCGATCTGGGGTTTGCCCGGCTCAAGAACGGCAATCCGGGGCAGGTTCTGGGCCATGCCGAGTATGGCGACGAGGTCTGGGTGTCTTACAATGGCACCCCCGTCGCGGTCGGCATCTATCGCGGCGGAGAGGTTCACCCGAACCGCGTTTTCAACCTGTAACGCTTGGCTTTCACGCCTCGGTCGCGCAGCTGTGTTCGCGTTTTGACCCCTGCCTGTGCTAGGGTGGCCGTGGGAGAACCGTCTGGTTTCGCCCGTCTCGCCCGAGTTACGGGCGGAACCTCCCGGTGTCGTCCTGACCATTCAGGATGCAGGAGGTTACTATGGTCAAAACTATCGGAAATCCCTTGTCATGGACTGCCGGGGCCGTTGTTCACGGCGGCAGCCACCTTGTGGATATGACCGCCCATGTCGGCAGCGAGCGGATCGACAAGCCGCCGGTTGTGAAGAAAATCGGTATGGCGGATCTGGGTTACGCCCTGCGGCACGGGGTGGATGATTTCGCGGCGTTTCGCTCGGATGTCATCTTCCTTTGCCTGCTTTACCCGGTGATCGGGCTGGCGATGGTGTGGATGGGGTTCCAGAACGAAATGATCCACCACATCTTTCCGCTGATGTCCGGCTTTGCCATCCTGGGTCCGGTTGCCGCCGTTGGTCTGTACGAGCTCAGCCGACGCCGCGAAAAAGGGTTGGCACCGACATGGGGCAATGCCCTGGCCCTGATCCGCGCACCCTCGATGGGGCCTATCCTTGTGTTCGGTGTGTACCTGCTGGCGTTGTTTTCGGTCTGGATGTTAACGGCGCACATGATCTTTCTGTTTACGATGGCGGGCGAACAGCCGGTGAATGTCTTACAGTTTTTCCGCGATGCGATGACGACTGCCGAAGGACAGCGGATGATGCTGATCGGTATCCCCGTGGGCGCGGTCTTTGCCGCGTTGGCGTTGGCCATCGGGGTTGTGACGGTGCCTCTCTTGCTGGATCGTGACGTCGGCGTGCCGGTGGCGATTGCCACCTCTCTCAAGGTCATGGCCAAGAACCCTGTCGTTACCTGCGTGTGGGGGGGCTTCATCGCCCTCTCGCTGGCGGTCGCTTCGATCCCGTTCCTTCTGGGGCTGGTCGTCGTGATGCCGATCCTTGGCCATGCCAGTTGGCACCTCTATCGCCGCGCGGTGGACTGACACCTTGCGCCCCATTCTGCCCCGCGCCACAAGCGGGGCATGATCACACGGGTGTTTCAAAAGGGCGATGCCGCGAGCGATGCGGTCTATTCCGATTGCGAGCGGTATCGTTACGCGCTGACGCGGGTCTGGGACCAGGCCGCGCCGCGCCTTTTGGTCGTGATGCTCAACCCCTCGAAGGCTACAGAAGTTCAGAACGACCCCACGGTCGAGCGCTGCGAACGGCGGGCGCGGGTGTTGGGCTATGGCGGGTTTCGGGTGATGAACATTTTTGCGTGGCGCGAGACCGATCCGAAACTGTTGCGGCAGGCCGAGCAGCCGGTGGGGCCGGAAAACAACCGCCTGCTGACCGCGGGCGTTGCATGGGCCGATGCCGTGCTGGCCGGGTGGGGCGTGCACGGCGACCATCTTGGGCGGGGTCCAGAGGTCGAGGCGCTGTTGCGCAACGCCGGGGCCGAGTTGCTTTGTCTGGGCCTGTCCAAGGCAGGCCATCCGCGCCATCCGCTCTACATTGCCTATGCCACTGCGCCGCAGGTCTGGCGTGCCCGTTGACCTTGGGCCGTGCGGGCCGCAGTCTGACCGCCAAGGGAGGGCCGCGCCATGTCGGATATCGCCGGGTTCACGCAAAGCTACATCGAGACAAACGGTCTTCGCTTGTCGGTGCATCAGGGCGGGCAGGGGGTGCCCTTGGTGCTGCTGCATGGCTATCCGCAGAACCACATGTGTTGGGCAAGGATCGCGCCCGCGCTGGCACAGGATTTCCACGTCATCATCCCCGACCTGCGCGGCTATGGCGACAGCGACGCGCCCGCCGATGATGCCGACCACCACACCTATTCCAAGCGCGAGATGGCCAAGGATGTGATCGGGGTGCTCGATTACATGGGTCTGGAGCGGGCGCATATCCTCGGTCACGATCGCGGGGCGCGGGTGACCTACCGGCTGGCGCTGGATCACCCCGACCGGGTGGATCGGTTGGGGATCATCGAAGTGGTGCCGACTGGTGATTTCTGGGGTGCGTGGGATGCGGAACTGGCGCTCAAGGCCTATCACTGGACCTTTCTTGCCCAACCCGCGCCCTTGCCAGAACGGATGATCTCGGCTGATCCGCGCACCTATTTTGACTGGACCCTGTCGAGTTGGACCCAGTGCCGGACATTGGCCCCCTTTGAGGGCCCGGCATTGGAAAGCTACCGCCGCCAGGCGCGCGATCCGGCCCGCGTGGCGGCGATGTGCGCCGATTATCGCGCCGGGGCCGGCATTGACCGCGCGCTGGACGAAGCCGACCGGTTGGCCGGCAACAAGATCGCCGCGCCGTTGCATTTTGTCTGGGCCAGTGCGGGGTTCCCGGCGCGCGCAGGCGACCCCAAGGGAATCTGGCAGGCGTGGTGCGCACAACCTGTGACAGGGCAGGAATTGCACGGCACCGGCCACTTCGCGATGGAGGAAGTGCCGGATGCGGTGCTTCAGGCGGTGCGCCCGCATTTCCTGCCGGACTGAGCCAACGTAAAAGGGCGCCAACGAGGCGCCCTTGGTCAGCCGAGGAAAAGATCTTAACCAGTTTCGGCCATGTCGTCGAGACGGATGTCGCGCAGCATGATGTCGGTCGGGTCGAGCCCTTGCGCCCCTACAACCCGCAGCACGACATGGCCATCGACCATGATGCTGGCGCCGCTGCCATCCTCGAAATCGACAACGCTGATCTCGGGGTCCGGTGTGACCTCCAGATCGACGCTGACCTGAATCAGGTCGTCTGCCGGGTCGAAATCGGTCACCAGACCGGCGTCGCTATCGTTTTCCACGTAGACGCCCGATTCGAAGATGTCGGACCCGTCGCCTCCTGTGGCCACGTCATTTTCGCCAAGGAACAGGTAGTCATCTCCTGCGCCGCCATCCATCGTGTCGGCTTGATCCTCGTCATAGGGGCCAAACTGGTCGTCGCCACCGGCAAAAGTGCCGTCGAGCGTGTCGTTGCCATCGCCACCCTGCATGTGGTCGGATCCAAAGCCGCCACTGAGGAAGTCTTCGCCCGCACCGCCATCAAGGCTGTCATCGCCATCCGCGCCGTAGATCAGATCATTGCCGTCGCCGCCCGAAAGTGTATCCGTGCCGTCGCCGCCACCCAGCAGGTCGTGGCCGTCGCCGCCTTCGATGGAATCATCTCCCTGATCGCCATAAAGCTCGTCATTTCCACCTTCCCCGAGGATGGTGTCATCGCCCTCGTTGCCGAAGGCCAGGTCGTTCTGCGCGCCGCCGTCGACCAGATCGTCGCCAGCGCCGCCGGTCAGGGCATCGGCATCCTGCTGGCCAAACAGGTCATCCATACCTTCGCGTCCGCGCAGGATATCGTCGGCGGTGCCGCCATTCAGCACGTCGTTGCCATTTTGCCCGTCGATCGTATCGCTGCCGTCACCCCCGGCGAGGGTGTCATTGCCATCGCTGCCGGTGATCGAGTCGCCGCCATCGGGGTCGGTCGGCTCTTGTTCAAGCTGCACGTCGTCGAGGGTGAGGCCGGTGGTGTCATCAAGGTGCAGAATCTGGGCCCCGTCCGAGAACACGGCGGTGCTGTTGTTTTCGGCGTTCTCTTCAAAGGTGATTTCGGGCGGCGTGTCGCCGTCATAGCGCACAAGGATCGTGTCCACGCCGGGCATGAAATCCGACAGGATCGGCACGTCGTCGGGCACGTCCGCGCGGGTCAGGAATTGGTCTTCGCCGTCGCCACCCATGGCCATATCGCCATCGCCAAGGATCAGCAGGTCGTCGCCAGGGCCGCCGTCGAGGGTATCGGACCCGTCGCCGCCGTCGAGCGTGTCACTGCCAGTGTCGCCTGCAAGGCTGTCGTTGCCGTCACCGCCCGCGAGGGTGTCATCACCCGTGCCACCCGCGATCAGGTCGTCGCCGCCGTCGCCGTACAGGTCATCGTCGCCATCGAAACCAGAGATATCGTCATTCCCGTCGGCACCGTGAATCTCATCGTTGCCGGTGTCGCCGTGCATGGCATCAGCGGCGCCGGTGCCAAAGATCGGGGTGGTCGCGAAGCTCGGGTCCGCATCGCTGCCGCCGCCGGTCGCCGGGTCGTTGACGAAGATGTCGTCGAGGATGTTGCCGCTGTCAGCCTGGTCCTGGGGCGCGCCGGTGTCACCGGGATTGCCCATGCCATCGGACCCGAACAGCAAATCGTGCAGATCGGATGTGTAGACCGAGGCGTCATACGCATTTTGGGCGCTGCCGCCGTCTGGCGCCTCTGCACCGTCATTGCTTGTGTCATCGGTCTCGTCGCCGGAAAACAGCCCTTCGAGCGCGAACCCGACAAGCATCAGCAACAATACACCACCCGCTGCAATCATTTTCTTTCCTTTACCTCAATCTCAGGCCCCGGGGGGAAGAGCCGTCTGATACGATTGTGAATGAACCTGCGCCCGGCCTTGGGTCATTTGCCGACGTCCACAAGGTTTTCCTGTGGAATAATTGTGGCGCTGTTTCCGAGGAGTGAATCCATCGCTCCGAACTGCGGGGCATTCTTCGAAGCTTTTAGGAAAAGCTCAATGAAATCGTTTCTAACTGGTTAACGCAGGCGGGTCCGACCGGCCCCTTTTGCGCCAGAAACTTGGCGCTTTCCTTCGTCGGTCTTTTCCCCTATACGCCCGCAATCGCCTGCTATGGGCGAGTCTCTCCATGGGCCTTGCTGGACGACATCCCGGCCTGCGCCATCCACTCAAACCCGCAAAGGAGACCCCGATGTCGATCACCGCAGAAGAGAAAGCCCGCCTGATCGCCGAATTCGCAACCAAGGAAGGCGACACCGGTTCGCCGGAAGTCCAGGTTGCGATCCTGACCAGCCGGATCAACACGTTGACCGAGCACTTCAAAAGCCACAAGAAAGACAACCACTCTCGTCGTGGTCTGCTGATGATGGTTGCTCAGCGTCGTAAGCTGCTGGACTACCTCAAGGGCAAGGAAGAGGCACGTTACCAGTCTCTCATCAAGAAGCTCGGTATTCGCCGCTAATCCTGCATCGTCAGAGATGATCGTTGGCGCGCCCCGGGAAACAGGGGCGCGTTTTTTCGTTGCCAGGCACGGCCTTCCCGGACGGCGATCTGCGTGGCGGCGGCGCCTGGTCCTGCAAAGGGGCAGGCGATATCGTTGCTTTCCAAATCCCAAGAATTCCTGTATGCGCCGCACATCTGAGACGTGATGCCTTTGACCCCGGGCGCATGAACAAGATTGGGGTCGGCGGCAATGGGGCCGCCAGTCAAACGGGGACCCGGGATACGCTCGGGAGTGCCCCAAACAGGATACGATGATGTTCAACGTTACGACGAAAACCATGCAGTGGGGCGAAGAAACGCTCACACTGGAAACGGGTAAGATTGCCCGCCAGGCAGATGGCTGTGTCATCGCCACCCTTGGCGAAACCTCGGTTATGGCCGCGGTGACCTTCGCCAAGGAACCGAAAGAGGGGCAGAGCTTCTTCCCCCTGACGGTCCACTACCAGGAAAAATATTATGCCGCCGGTAAAGTGCCGGGTGGCTTCTTCAAGCGCGAGGCGCGTCCGACTGAAAAGGAAACGCTGACCGCGCGCCTGATCGACCGGCCGATCCGCCCCTTGTTCGTTCCCGGCTTCAAGAACGAAGTCCTCGTCATGTGTACGGTGCTGTCCCACGATCTGGTCAATGACCCCGATATCGTGGCGATGATCGCCGCGTCGGCCGCGCTGACCATTTCCGGCGCACCGTTCCGTGGCCCGATTGCCGGTTGCCGTGTGGGCTATGAGGATGGTGACTACATCCTGAACCCGACCGTCGACGACATGCAGGATCTGCGTAACAACCCCGACCAGCGTCTGGACCTTGTTGTCGCCGGCACCAAGAACGCCGTGATGATGGTGGAATCGGAAGCCTACGAGTTGTCCGAAGAGGAAATGCTCGGCGCCGTGACCTTCGCGCATGAGCAGATTCAACCGGTGGTCGACCTGATCGTGTCTCTGGCCGAAGACGCCGCGAAAGAGCCCTTCGACTTCACCCCGCCGGATTATTCCGAGCTTTATGAGGTCGTGAAAGCCGCTGGCGAAGAGCAGATGCGCGCCGCCTATGCGATCACCGACAAGCAGGAACGCACTGCCGCGGTGTCCGCTGCCAAGGACGCGATCATTGCCGGGCTGACCGAAGAGCAGCAAGGCGACGCCAACCTCGGCTCTGCCCTGAAAAAGCTCGAGTCGGTCGTGCTGCGCTCGGATGTTGTCAAGAACGGCCGCCGCATTGATGGCCGCGCGCTCGATCAGGTGCGCCCGATCGTGTCGGAAACCGGTCTGCTTCCGCGGACCCACGGTTCGGCGCTGTTCACCCGTGGTGAAACGCAGGGTCTGGTTGTGACCACGCTTGGCACCGGCGATGATGAGCAGATCATCGACGCGCTGCACGGCAACTTCCGCTCCAATTTCCTGCTGCACTACAACTTCCCGCCCTACTCGGTTGGCGAAGCTGGTCGCGTTGGCCCTCCGGGTCGTCGTGAAATCGGCCACGGCAAACTGGCATGGCGCGCCCTTCAGGCCGTTTTGCCCGCCCCCACCGATTTCCCCTACACGATCCGCGTCGTGTCCGAGATCACCGAATCGAACGGCTCCTCTTCGATGGCGTCGGTCTGTGGTGGCTCGCTGTCGATGATGGACGCAGGTGTGCCGCTGAAAGCGCCTGTCGCCGGTGTGGCCATGGGCCTCGTGCTGGAAGATGACGGCGAATTCGCCGTGCTGACCGACATTCTTGGCGACGAGGATCACCTCGGCGACATGGACTTCAAGGTTGCCGGCACCGAAAACGGCATCACCTCGTTGCAGATGGACATCAAGGTCGCGGGCATCACGCCGCAGATCATGGAAAAGGCTCTGGCACAGGCGAAAGCGGGCCGGATGCACATCCTTGGCGAGATGGCCAACGCGCTGACCGAGGCGGGCTCGTTCTCGATCCACGCGCCACGCATCGAAACCATGCAGATCCCGACCGACAAGATCCGTGAAGTGATCGGCTCGGGCGGCAAGGTCATCCGCGAGATCGTGGAAGTCTCCGGCGCCAAGGTTGACATCAACGACGACGGCATCATCAAGATTGCCTCGCCGAACGGTGAAGCCATCCAGAAGGCCTATGACATGATCCATTCGATCGTGGCAGAGCCGGAAGAAGGCCACATCTACAAGGGCAAGGTCGTGAAGATCGTCGATTTCGGCGCCTTCGTGAACTTCTTTGGCAAGCGTGACGGGCTGGTGCATGTCAGCCAGATCGAGAACCGCCGCCTGAACCATCCCTCCGACGTTCTGAAAGAAGGTCAGGAAGTGTGGGTCAAGCTGCTCGGGTTCGACGATCGCGGCAAGGTCCGTCTGGCCATGAAGATGGTCAACCAGGAAACCGGCAAAGAAGAAGCACCGGAAAGCGACGAATAATCCTCGCACCGCTTTGGAAACTGGAAAGCCCCGGGGTCACGCTCCGGGGCTTTTGCTTTCTACGGGGGCACAGGAAAAACCCCGGCAAGCGAAGCCTGCCGGGGCGTTGAACCAATAACTCGGTGATGAAATCCTGTAGGGTGCGCGAGAGGCGGACCCCGGAAACGGGCGGCGGTAGAGGGGCCGCCCGTTCCAATGCTGTCGCCTGCGGTTCAGACCGGCAGGTTCAAGCGGAACATGAACACCTGACCGCCATTGTCCGACTGGGTCTCGGCCACGGCACCGCCCGAGTCGCCGCTGTGCTGAACCACACCGATGAAGGTCTGCTCGTTGATCGGCAGGCTGCCGGTCACCTCTTGAATGCCCATCCCGGCCAGCTCGTCGGCAGTGTAGAAGCTGCCGTCAGCCTTTCGTGCGACAAGGGCCGTCACCGGCCAAGTGCCCGAGAATTCCGACGCTTTGGCGCGAACGTTGGTGCCGCCATAGGCCGAAACGCCCGACATGCCGCGCGGGTTGTTGCTGCCGCCAGCCATGGCAAGGAAGTAGCCGGTGCCGGGGGTGGCGAGCTGCATGGTCTGAGTGTCGAGGACCAGTGCGTATTTCCGATCGCCGTAGTCGTTGCCCGAGTCTTCATCGACCAGCAGCACGTCGGCGTCAGAGGCCTTGACCCACATCAGGCCATCGTTCTGCACGGTGCGGGCGGTTCCGTCTTCCCAAGTGGCATGGGTGCCTTCGCCGCCATGCTTGATGCCCTTGTTGCTGATCTCCAGCGTCAGCGAGCCATCGTAGGCGGGCAGCGTGCGAGTTGCCGAGGCTGTCAGCATCTCTGGCAGCTCGCCACCGGCCGCTGCCAGAGCGTCGGCAAGCGTAGGCATTTCCACGGCAAGAATGCCACCGGCTTGGCTGAGGTTCTGAACCCAACGATGCTTGCTCGGGTCGGGATCGACCGCGGGGTGCTCGGTCTTGCTGTCGCCGACGAAATAGGTGTGGCCCGCAGGCTGTTCGGCGGCGTCCTGCCACTTGAACACTTCCGTTTCACGCACTGCCACCGGCGCATCCCATCCGCCCCACTGGTACGAGGTCGGCACGAAGGCGGCGTCAAAGGTGTCGGGGGCGTTTTCATCGGCCATGTAGGCGTCGAGCATCCGCACAGAGGTGTCGATCTCGGCGATGCCCAGATCGGCGTAGGCGTCATTTGCGACGGCCATGCCGTAGATCTTGCCGTAGAGCAGGCCGTTCCGCGCGAGGAACTGGTCACGCTGCGACGCATCGGCGGCCAGCGGTTGGCCGTTGGCATCCAGACCCTTGCGGCCGATATAGATGGCCATGGGGGCGGGTTCGACATCGAAATTGTAGCCGGACAGGACGATGGCAACGTAATCCGGGTGACCGGGGTTGATCGGCAACAACTTCTCATAGCCGGACTGGCCAAGGGCCGGGGCGGTGTAGGCCACCTTGTTGGCGATATCCACGACGACCGAGGCAAGGCCCATGGTGTCAGCGGTGTCGATCAGGCTTTCGACAAGGTTGCCTTCGGAATCGGTGACGTCGAACATTTCCTGAATGTTCCACTCTTCGGCGGTCAGCCACACATCGTCAGCAAAGCCGATGCCCTCGCCATATTTGTTGGCGACTTCGTAATAGGCCCCGCAGTAAGAGTTCACGAAGAAATCGGCCTCGGTCAGCTGCATGGCCGGTGCGAACTCGACCAGCGTGCCATCGGCGCGCGTCTGGTTGCCCCAGACACCACCGTCGGCTTTCGGCAGAACCTCGTCGCCGAAGACGTTGTAGATGGTGTTGTAGAGGTGGCCCGAGCCGCGCACCATGTCTGCCGCTGCGGTGTCGTTCGACAGGAAGTCGGCAAATGCGACGCGGTCATAGTCGATGGTGTGGATATGGCTGCCGGTGAAGGTCACGCCCGAGGTCATGACCTGCGGATAGGTTTCCGAGGACATGGTGCCATAGGATTCGGACTGATAGATCACGCGAACGGTGGTCTCGTCGGCGAGGAAGGCCGCGTGGCCATCGGGGTAGCCGGTCAGCGCCATGCCGGTGTCTGCGTCGACCTCACCGATGGTGGCGATCGGCTTCATGCGGGCAATGAACGGGAAATCAATGTCGCCGGACTGGCCGTCGATCAGGAATTCCGGCGTGTTGCCTGCGGTCGAGGCCTCGGCGATCAGGGCGGTGACCTGACCGATCGACTTGATGACGGCGGTCTGCGCCAGAACAGAGGTCGAGCGCAGAAGGCCCGCGCCGAGAGCCGTGGCGCCAGCACCGGCGGCGATCATGCCGCCCATGAATCCGCGGCGGGAAACCTGGCGGCTGGTGGAAGAGCTTTGAGCGAAATCTTTCATGACAAGCCTCTTGTTGAGTAGTGGGGGTCGCTGGCGTTCTGGCTACTCTTTGCCTGTCAAAAGAACATGACGCTCCTGAAACAGATTTATGATGCTCACGAGGGGCACTCACGGGAACGTTGGTTAACAAAGGCTTGCTGTATCCGCCCCTGATCGGCCAAGCTTTGCCGAGATCATTTTTTTCGGGGAGAGGGCGCGATGCTGACCCGCCGCCATTTCATTTCTACGGGGGCCGCTTTGGCGCTGACGCCGACCATTGCCAAGGCGCAAGAGGGTTGGCGGCTCCCCAGCCGGTTCCGGCCGCATGTGGTCGAGATCAATCCCGGCTTTGAGCCGGGCACCATCCATGTCGATATGGGCGCACATTTCCTTTATTTCGTGCAGGATGGCGATACCGCCATGCGGTTTGGCGTGGCCGTGGGCCGCGAAGGACGGCAGGCGGTCGGACGCTTCCGCGTCGGACGCAAGGAAGAATGGCCAAGTTGGCAGCCAACGGCGAACATGATCGCGCGAGAACCCGAAGTCTATACGCAGTTCGCTGGCGGCATGGAGGGCGGGCCGGACAACCCGCTTGGTGCGCGGGCGCTCTACCTCTACGCCGGGTCGCGCGATTCGCTTCTTCGCATCCACGGCACGCCGCAACCGTGGTCGATTGGTCTGTCGGCCTCGTCGGGCTGTATCCGGATGGTCAATGATCACGTGATCCAGCTTTACGATATGGTCGATATCGGCACGCCGGTGCAACTGCACCGGGTGTAAGAAGGCGACCAGTGGCAACGCCCGGTCAGCGGGCCTTTGCAGACACCAGGGGTGGCCGCGCATCGCCGCCCGCCGCCTGACGCTGAGTGGATTGTCGGGGATGTGCCCGATCACTTTGCCATCCAATTCATGGTGGAGTCCCTCTCGGCGGCCACAAAAAAGGCCCCCGCGGTCGCACGGGGGCCTTTCGCGTAACTGGAACGGTCTCTTAACCCGGCAGCTTGGCCATCCGCAGATAGGGCAGCTTGGTGTCGATCGAGCCGTATTTGGCAATTGCATCTTCGTCGCTGACCGACAGCGGCACCACGACATCACCGCCCGGAGTCCAGTTGGCCGGGGTGGCCACCGTCTCGCGGTCGGCCGTCTGAAGGCCATCGAGGGCGCGCAGCACTTCGGCAAAGTTCCGTCCAACGTTCATCGGGTAGGTCATCGACAGGCGCAGCTTCTTGTTGGGGTCGATGATGAAGACGGTGCGCACAGTCTGGCTGTCAGCCGGGGTCGGGTTGTCGGACAGGTAGTAGTCGGCCTGAAGCATGTCGAAGGCTTTGGACAGGTCCAGATCCTTGTCCGCCACGATGGGGAACCCCGCCTTGGCGCCGCCAACCGCCGCGATATCTTCTTTCCACTTCACGTGCTCGTCCACGCTGTCGACCGAGATGCCGAGCACCTTGGTGTCGCGCTTTGCCCATTCATCGGCCAACTGCGCCACGGCGCCGAATTCGGTCGTGCAGACCGGGGTGAAATCCTTGGGGTGGCTGAACAGGATGGCCCAGGAATCGCCGATCCAGTCATGCAGCGTGAAGGTGCCCTGATCTGTTTCGACGGTGAGGTTTGGGATCGTGTCGTTGATGCGGAGACCCATGTCCGAACTCCCTTTGATTGGTTGCGAGTGTCAAATTTTAAGTAGGATGCCGGGGGCACTGTTGCACGGGTCCGGGGCAGACTCACACGAAAAAAGGAACGGACATTCCGCCGCACCCGGCCCTTCGCGGACAGCGGTTTCCATGGGGTCGCTGCGTCACGAACGGCAGACCTTGTCCTTGGTCGGCGGCAATGTCAGGCTCTGCGCCAAATCAGGGAGATAGACCATGCCCAACACCACGGATTTCTACATCAACGGCCAGTGGGTGGCCCCGCAAGCAGGCACCCCGTTCGACGTCATTAACCCCTCGACCGAAGAGGTCTGCGCCACCATTTCCCTTGGCGGCCAGGCCGATGTGGATGCTGCTGTCGCCGCTGCGCGCACCGCGTTCGAAAGCTATGCCTACACCTCCAAGCAAGAGCGCCTGGCACTGCTCAATCGCGTGCTGGAGGTTTACCAAGCCCGTTCGGACGACATGGCCGAGGCGATCAGCACCGAGATGGGCGCACCGATCGACATGGCGCGCAGTTCGCAGGCCCCGGCGGGAAGCTGGCACATCAACAATTTCATCCGCGCGCTGGAAGAGTTCGAGTTCGAGCGACCCCTTGGCAAACACGCCCCCAATGACCGGATCATCTACGAAGGTGTCGGCGTCGTCGGTATGATCACCCCGTGGAACTGGCCGATGAACCAGGTGACGCTCAAGGTGATCCCGGCGCTGGCGACCGGGTGCACCATGGTTCTGAAACCCTCGGAAATCGCGCCCCTGTCGTCACTGATCTTCGCCCAGATCCTTGACGAGGCCGGGGTGCCTGCGGGCGTCTTCAACCTGGTCAACGGCGACGGGGCGGGCGTGGGCTCGATGATGACAAGCCATCCGGGCATCGACGCGATCAGCTTTACCGGCTCGACCCGCGCGGGCATCGCCATTTCCAGAAACGCGGCGGAAACGCTGAAACCCGTGCATCTGGAGCTTGGTGGCAAGGGCGCCAACATTGTCTTTGCCGATGCCGACGAAAAGGCGGTGAAGCGCGGTGCGCTGCATTGCTTCAACAACACCGGCCAATCCTGTAACGCGCCCACGCGGATGCTGGTGGAACGTTCATATTACGACGAGGCGGTCGAGATCGCCGCAGCCACCGCCGAGAAATGCACTGTCGGTCTGGCCAGCGAACCCGGTCGTCATATCGGCCCGGTGGTCAGCGCCGCGCAATATGACAAGATTCAGGGCCTGATCGAAACGGGCATCGAGGAAGGCGCGCGGCTGGTTGCGGGCGGTCCCGGTCGCCCGGAGGGCTTCAATCGCGGTTATTTCGTGCGCCCCACGGTCTTTGCCGATGTGAATAACGACATGACCATCGCGCGCGAAGAGATCTTCGGCCCGGTCCTGTCGATCATCCCCTTCGCGGATGAGGCCGAAGCGTTGAAAATCGCCAATGACACCGAATACGGCCTGACCAACTACGTCCAGACTCAGGACGGCGCACGCCGTAATCGTCTGGCGCGGCACCTGCGCTCTGGCATGGTCGAGATGAACGGCCAGTCGCGCGGCGCGGGCAGCCCCTTCGGTGGCATGAAGAAGTCCGGCAACGGGCGCGAAGGTGGTGTCTGGGGGCTGGAAGATTTCTGCGAGGTCAAGGCCGTATCCGGGTGGTCGCCTGACGACGCCTGATGGGCAAAGCCGGGTTTGACACCCAGTGATAAAGGGCCGGGGACGGCCCTTTGTTCTGGCGTGGTGCCGTTCAGAACGGGGCCTTGGCCGAAAAACTCAGCCCCTTGCCCCCATCGGGGTGACGCAAGCGCAGGCTTTCGGCATGAAGCATCAGTCGGGGAAAGTCGCGTGCGGCCCCGGTGGCGTAGAATGGGTCGCCCAGAATCGGATGGCCAAGCGCCAGCATGTGAACGCGCAACTGGTGCGAGCGCCCGGTGCGGGGGTAAAGGCGCACCCGCGTCTCATCCCCGGCCTTGCGCATCACCCGCCATTCGGTTTGCGCCGGTTTCCCCGTTTCATGGCAGACCTTTTGCAATGGCCGGTTGGGCCAATCGACGATCAGCGGCAGATCGACCTCGCCGGTCTTTTCCGCGATCAGGCCCCAGACCCGCGCGACATAGGTCTTTTTCATGTGCCGTTTTTCGAATTGCAGCCCCAGATGGCGCTGCGCGTGCGGGGTCAGGCCAAAGACCATGACGCCGGATGTGTCCATGTCCAGCCGATGCACCAAGAGCGCCTCGGGAAACGTATCTTGCACGCGGGACAGCAGGCAATCGGACAGATGATCCCCCTTGCCGGGCACGGACAGCAGGCCGCTTGGCTTGTTCACCAGCAGCAATTCATGGTCGTGGTGCAGGATATCCAGCGGGTCCTGCGGGGGGCGGTAGTCGAGTGGTTGCATGTGGCGTGATCTATTGCCTTTGGGGCCGTGCCGAAAGGGCTATTCCACCAAGGGCGCGGTCACGGCGATCAGGACCGAGGGCATGACCACCGCCACCAGCGCCGCGCCCCACAGCACCTGAACGCCCCGGTTTGCAGGATCGCGCAGCCAGACCGCGGCGGCGCGAAGAAACGACAGTGGGCCGGGAAACAGCCGGTCGGTCTGACCAACCGCTATCGCCCGGATCTGGAAGATCGCGCGAAACGACAGACTGGCCCATATCAGGAAGCATATGCCTTGAAGGACCATCAGGAACAGGGTGAGCATCGACATCGGCGGGGCCTTTCTGGGGCGGTCACTTCAATTCAACCCATATTGCAGCGCGCTGTTAAGACCCTGCTAACAGATTTCCCGCCAGACTGATCCTGCGTGGGGGCGTGAACCAACAGGGGAACGTCATGGTCAAACAGTCTTCCGAAACGCGGGTCATCAAACTGAGAGAGACTCATCCCGAGGAAATTTCGCGGGGCAGCGATGCAATGGCGGTGTTCCGTATCTGGTCGCTTCTGGGCGGCGCGGCGCAAACACGGGACCGCACCATCGTCAATCGGGTGCTCAGCTAAGCCAGCACTGCGACGAAGTTGTCGCACCCCTTGGCTGGACCTGCCGGGCCGGTCGTGAAACGGTCCCTCCCGACGAACGGACGGAGATGACCATGCGCGATTGGGCCGGCAAACGATACTGGCTGCTTGGGGCAGATACCGGGCTGGGGGCGGACCTTGCCCGCACGCTTAGCCGGGCGGGGGTTGAGCTTGTCCTTTCCGGCAAGGACCAAGGCGCACTGGAAGACCTGATGGTCACGCTGCCGGGCAGGTCCAGCTATATTCCGCTCGATGTCACCTTTTGCGACAAGCTTGACGGGGTTGCGATCGAACTTGGCGCCGTCGATGGCATGGTCTACGCGCTGGACACTCAACTGCCCTTGCGCCTCGCGGATTGGAATGTGGCTGCCGCGAACAGGATGTTCGCCGAGAACCTCGGTGGTATCTCCAATGCCCTTTCGGTGGCGCTTCCCGCCTTTCAGACCAAGGGCGAAGGGCATGTCGTGTTGCTCGACAGTATTGCCGGTCTCGACGGGGTGTCGGGGGGGCTGGGGTATGGTGCGGCCAAGGCCGGCGTGCGCGTTCTGGCCGAAAGCCTGTTTGCCGAGGGCCGGCCGCACGGCCTGTCCGTGCAACTGGTCACCCTAGGCTTGCCGTCGGGGTTGTTTTCGCCCACGCCCGCGCAGGCCGCCGCCGGAATTTTCGAGCATATGGGCACCGACCGGTTCCGCCGCACGGTGCCACCGCTGGCCGGGGCCTTGATGCGGGTGTTGCGACTTCTGCCGATATGGTTGGCGCGGCCGCTGGTTGCACGTCTGACGAAAGGCGCGCAAGATTGATCCGGGCGCTCTTTGCCCGGCGAATCTGTCACAAACATCGGGAGGACACGCCATGTTGACCATCTCACCCCGCAAGGTCGCGCAGATCATCCTGATGGGGCACGAATTGCAACGTGCGGAAGGTGAGCTTCGGGGTCTTGTCGCGGGCCTGAACGAGGACGAGCAGGTTGAACTGGTGGCGATCATGTGGGTGGGTCGCGGCAGCTTTGAAGCCGAGGATCTCGCCGATGCGCTGGAAACCGCGCGGACCGAGGCGACGACGCCGACCGCCGATTACTTGATCGGGACACCGCATTTTTCCGACCATCTGGAGGCCGGGCTGGAAGCGCTCGGCATTGATCCGACGGACGCGGAAGACGACGTTCTGTGAAGAAAAAGGGGCCTCGTGGCCCCTTGCTTTTATGGAATTTCAGGGTGTTGGGAAGATCCTAGGCGTGGTCGACGATGGCCAGATGCTGCGCCAGATCGGCGACGACGCCCATCCATTCCGCGACCAGCACCGGGTCTGACGGCGCGGCGGAGACGCCGGCACCGATGCGGCCCGCCAAGGCGGCTTCGACTGCAAGCGACACGGGAACCGAGACCAGCCGCGCCATCGCTGTGCCTTGGGCGTCGCCCCATGCGTCCATCACGTAGGTCTTGTGCCAGACGGTCTGACCATCCCTCTCGGCCTTGAGCGAAACGCACAGCACCACGCGGTCCGGTTCGCCCTTGTCATAGGCGTTTTCGGACCAGAACTGGTCGGACATTTCCTTGAGCCGTGCGTCGCCCTCGGGGCCGATAAGGGCCTCAATTTCCTTGAAAACCGGGGTCCAGGCCTGTGTCCAACCGTCGAGTCGAAGGGTGCCGCGCACGAAGGTGTCGACGCTCCAGTCCGAGGCAAATCCGTACTCTGCCATGAAGGGCAGGGAATCGCGGTTGGGGTAGACTTCGAAGGTTTCTGGCGTTGGCAGCGGGGCCTCGTAGCTGCTGATCGCGTCCCACGGGCGGGTGACGATCTTTTCCGCGCCGCCTGCCAGTGATTTCGAGGGCGAGCGCAGCGCCTTCAACACGCCAAGCGGCGACCAACTGAACTTGTAGCGGAAGGGGTTGGCGATCTTGGGGATACCGCCGCAATAGCTGGTGAAGCTGTGGGTGTTGGCCGGGTCGAACGCGTCCGAGGCGCGGTAGTCGGCCACCAGCGCATGGGCCATCAGGTGGTCGATACCGGGATCGAGCCCGACCTCGTTCACCAGGGCAAGGCCTGCATTTTTCGCTTTGGAATCAAGGGCCCGCATCTCGGGTGCGATGTAGGAGGACGACACGAAATTTGCCCCCTTGGAGATGCACAGCTCGGCCAGCGGCACGTGCCAGTCGCCGGGCAGCATGGACACGGCCACGTCGCCGGGCTGCAACGCCGCGCCGATGGCGTCCATGTCGAAGATGCGGATGTCCCGGGTCAGGTCGCCGACGGCTTCCTGCGCTTTTTCGAGAGTCCGGTTCCAGACGACGACGGGTTGGCCTGCTTCGATCAGGCGGCGTAGGCCGGGGATCGCGGAAAGGCCGGTTCCGCACCAATGGATGGTCATGTTGCTTCGCTCCTATCCGGGTTTTTCCGACACACCTGTCGGAAATTTCTGACATCTCTGTCGGGTTTTCTTAACCAATGTGCTTGTCAAACTCGGCCTTCGCCCGCGCCCAGACTCCGCCACCCAGATCGGACAGGGTCAGCAGCGAGGGCAGCAATTGCGCGGCGTAGTCTTGCGAGGATTCGACGGGCAGCATGGAGGGCAGGTTGTCGATGGCCACCACGTCGAGCGGCGGATCGACATGCACGCGGCGGGCGGGCGCGGCCCATGTGGTGGCTTCGCTGTAGACCGGCACCGGGTTGTAGTCGCTGTCGGGGTCGCAGGCGACGTCGCCGATCACGGTGAGGCTGCGGTCAGCGTCGAGCGCCGCGCGCGGGACAAAGACCGGCGTGCCGGGGCGCGCGAAGATGCAGTTGAGGAAAATCTGGTGATCGAGGATCTCCGGGAAGGGGCCGCCGCTGGCGGTTTCGGCCATGTCCCACTTCGTGACCTCCAGCCCCATGTCCGTGCAGAGATCGGACGCGCCGGTTCCGACGCGGCCAAGCGCGCCGATGACGATGGCGCGTGGCGGGGTGGTGTCGCAACGGGTCAGGTCAGTGTGCAGGTCGGTCAGCAGCGCATCCTTGGATGGGTAGCCGCCAACCGGGCCGCAGATCGTGCCCTGTTGCTGGGCGAGCCATGCCTTGAGCGCGACAGCCGCGCCCGCGAACCCGGCCCAATAGCCGAACGCGGCAACGCGGCGGCCAGACTCGTCGACCAGATATTCGAGATCATAGAGCGTGCCGCCGCCCGCCTTGA
Source organism: Nioella nitratireducens (assembly GCF_001879715.1). Taxonomy (GTDB): domain Bacteria; phylum Pseudomonadota; class Alphaproteobacteria; order Rhodobacterales; family Rhodobacteraceae; genus Nioella; species Nioella nitratireducens. The sequence continues at coordinate 195,885 of NZ_MNBW01000008.1, forward strand.
ACCTGTCGAGCAAGGTGCGGCCCGAAAACTGACCCTTGAAGGCATGGCCGAACATGATGTGGCGATGCGGCAGGGGCGTGCCGTCGTCGGGCAGCTCCTTGAGCCCGAAGATGATCGCGTCGGCGGGGGCATTGGGCCAACTGTTTTCCGGTGCGATATCGGCGCCCGCTTCGGCATAGCCGGTCAGGCCCTTGGCGCGGACCGAGCTTTCCTCGACCGTCACTTTGATACCCGCCGCGATCAGCGCCTTGACGCCTTCGGGCGTGATCCCGGCGCGTTCCTCGTTCGGGCGCTGTTCGGCCCGGACCCAGAGATGTGTCATGGCGCGTGTCCTCCGATCACAGGTGGGTGCGCGCGAATTGCCGATCCGGTGTTTCCAGATGCGGCAGCGCGTTGAATTGGGTCAGCGCCAGTGCGCCATGCAGCGACAGCCAGCGGCTGAGCGATGTATTCTCGATGGCCAGACAGGTGCGCGCGAAGGCATCCATATCAAGCCCGAGCGTGATCCGCATCGCCATGCCGATGACCCCGCCCGACGTGACGACGATGGCGCGCCCTTCGCCATGCGACCAGTCGTTCAGCGCGTCGCTTACGCGGGCCTCGAACGCCGCGAAGCTTTCGGGGGGATTGTCGATCTCGCCCGCGGCCCACGCCTTGAACATGCGCGGCAGGTGTATGGTGAAATCTTCCCGGTTGTCGGGGATCGGCACGCCATGTTGCGCCTCGAACAGTTGCGCCATGGTGAAAAATTCAAGCTCGTTGAAGCGCGGGTCGATTTCGGGTGCGTCATGGCCGTCGAGCGCCAGACCCGCCGCGGTTTCGCGGTGGCGTTGCAACGAGCCGGAACACATGCGGGCAAAGCGTTCGCCGGTCGCCTCGAAATGATGGCCGAGCCAATGCGCCTGCTGGCGGCCAAGATCGCTCAGCCGGTCATAGCTGTCTTCGTCGCGTGCGCTGGTATTGGCCTGACCGTGGCGCACGAGGGTAAGGTAGGACATGGCATTTCCCCGTAGGCTGTTGCCCCCGCATTAGGCCGTCGCGGCGCGGGGGGAAAGGGGGGTGCGGCGGAAATCCTCGCGTTGCACTGGACCGGCGCGGCGAAGAGCGTAGAAAGGGGGTATGACCCAATCGCTTCCCATAGACCCCGCCCGCTTTCTGTCTGACCTTCACGCGCTGCGCGGCTTTGGCCAAGCTGGCCCCGGCGTTGTGCGGCCCGCGTTTTCCGAGGCGGATATCGCGTCGCGCGCCTGGCTGACGGGGCGGATGCAGGAGGCCGGGCTAGCGACCCACATGGACCCGGCGGGCAATTTGTTTGGCCTGACAGACGGACCGTCGCTGTTGATCGGGTCGCATTCCGATACCCAGCCCGAAGGCGGCTGGCTGGACGGGGCGCTGGGCGTGGTGATGGGGCTGGAGATCGCCCGCGCGGCGCGTGCGGCTGGGGTCGCGATTTCCTGCGTCAGTTTTCAGGATGAAGAAGGCCGCTATGGGGCGTTGACCGGCAGCGATATCTGGGTTGGAAACACACCGCTGCTGGAGGCCGACCTGTTCCAGGCGCGCGACGGCCAGAGCTTTGCCGAGGGCCGGCGCGCGGTGGCGCATCTGGCGGAGGACGGGTTTGTCGACCCCGCGCGGTTCACCGGGTTCCTTGAGGCGCATATCGAACAAGGCCCGGTTCTGGACCTGTCGGGCGAAGCGGTTGGCGTCGTGACCTCGATTGTCGGGTCGCGGCAAATTCAGGTTACCGTGTCGGGGCAGCAGAACCATGCGGGCACCACGCCGATGTCGATGCGCAAGGATGCGTTCCAAGCCGCGGTGCAGATCGCCACGCGGCTGAACGAGCGGCTGCAAAACGTGGTAACGCCGCAGACCGTCTGGACCATCGGCCATTTCCGGCTGTCGCCCAATGCGCCGTCGATCGTGCCGGGGCAGGCGGTGTTCACCGTGCAATGGCGCGATGGCGAGGAAGACCGGCTGCAAAGGATGGACGATGTGATTCTGGCCGTGCTGGACGAGGTGGCCACGGAAACCGGGCTGACGGTGGAGGCCGAGCGCCTGCGCCAGAGCCTGACACCGGTGCCGATGCACGCGCCCTATCAGGCGGCTTTGGCCGAGGCGGCCGAGGCGGTGGTGCCAGGCAAATGGCGCAGGATGCCCTCGGGCGCGCTGCATGATGCGTCGAACGTGTCGAGGCGGCTGCCGGTGGGGATGCTGTTCGTGCCGTCGATCGGCGGGATCAGCCACAATTTCGACGAGGACACCGCCGAAGCCGATCTGGTGACCGGTCTCCGGGTTCTGGCGCGGGCGGCTGCTGCGCTGGCGCCCTAAAGGCCCAGGTTGGCGCGCAGGGTCGGCAGGGCGCCGGCCGCAACGATCCCGACAAGGGCGCCGATCACAAGGCGCATTGGCGCCCGCCCGAGCGATGGCCCCACCAGTCCGAGCACACCGCAGACGAGGGCGTAGAAGGTCATGGTCACAGTGTCCATTATGGCTCCTTTCCTGTGGGATGGGCCTCAGATGACGCCGAAGAGGCGCAGGGCCAGCGCCGCCGTCGACAGGGCCGCGACAACGAAGGCCAGCGTTCGCAGCACCGGAATGCCCAGAACGTATATGATGTAGTGGGCAACGATGGCGAAGAAATAGGCCATCGCCAGCGTGCCGGGATAGCTGTCATCGGGCAGGCGGGTCATGGCCATCAGGGACAGCGGGGCGAAAGCGACGAAGCTTTCAACCGCCACGGTATGCGCCCGCATGGCCCGCTGCGCCCACGCCGATTGCGGGGCAGCGTCGGGGCCGGGGTTGGCCATGGCGCCCATCAGGCCGCGGGTGAATGCACGGTCAAGAATGTAAGGCGCCCAGCACAGGCCGATCCAGAGCGCGCTGAGGGTGGTGTAGAATTCGAGGGTGGTCATCGGGATATCCCCGCAATTGGTTGCTGACTGCCCGGATGTTACCACATCTTGTATAATAGTCGAAGCGCGTTGAGACGCTCCCTTTGGGTCAGTCCCACTTGACGTCGCCAAGGAAAATATAGCCCGCGCCGTAGATCGTCTTGATCAGGCGCGGGTTCTTTGGATCTTCCTTGAGCTTGGTGCGCAGGCGGGAAATGCGGACATCCATCGCGCGATCAAAGCTTTCGCCTGCCGCGCCGCCAAGGGCCTCTTGCATCTGCTGGCGGCTGATCAGGCGCTTGGGGCTGTGCAGGAACAGGCGCAGCACCTCGCCTTCGGCGTGGGAAAAGCTGACCTCTTCGCCTTGGGCGCTGGTCATCACATAGCGGTCGAAATAGGCGGTCCAGCCCTCGAACCGGGCGGTTTCGGATTGGGCGGGGCGGGTTTTCGCATCGCGAAGGCGCACCCGCACGCGGGCCACCACTTCGGCAGGGTCGAAGGGTTTGATGATGTAGTCATCGGCGCCAAGTTCCAGCCCGGTCACGCGGTCCTGCACCTGTGCGCGGCCCGAGATGATGATGATCGACGCCCCCGATTCCAGCGCCAGTCGGTGCACCAGCGCCAGCCCGTCGCGGTCGGGCAGGCCAAGATCGACAAGGCAGACATCGGGGGCGGAATTGCGCAGGGCGGCCTCGAATTCGGTTGCGCGGGAAAAGGCGGCGGTGCGAAAGCCCGCTTCGGTCAGCGCCTCGGACAGCATCAGGCGAATCTGCGGTTCGTCATCGAGGATGGCGATCAATGGCTCGGTCATGCGGCGGCCTCTTCGGCGATGATGGCGTGAAGCTGGCGGCTGTCGAAGGGTTTGGGCAGAACCGGCCAGCAGGCGGCGCCGCGTTGGCGCAGGGGGTGGGCTTCGGGCAGCGAGGTCATGAGCGCCAGTTTCAACTCGGGCCGCCGCCGTGCGATCCGTGCCAACAGATCAACGCCGGTGGTGTGACCGGACAGCTTGATATCGGACAGGACCATGTTGATCGCGGGCAAGTCGGCCAGGTCATCCGCTTCGGCGAAACTGGCGGCCTCGATCACCTGATGGCCCAGATCGGTCAGCATCTCGCGCACCGAGACGCGCAGGTCCGGCATATCTTCGACAAGAAGAATGAGCAGCGGTTGCGCCTGTGCCCTGGGCACCGTGCGCAGCGGCAGGCGATAGGTGACGCGCGCCCCGTTTCGGTGGTTTTCCAGTTTCACATTTCCGCCCGAGAGCTTGGCGAAATCGAAGACCATCGACAGGCCAAGCCCCGAGCCTGCCTGCCCCTTGGTGGTGAAGAACGGGTCGAGGGCGAATTCCAACGCCTCTTTGGAAAAGCCGGGGCCGGTGTCTTCGACCACGATGTCGAGCCATGTGTCGCGCACCTTTTGCGCGCGCACCTGAATTTCCCCGCCAGTCGCGCCGATGGCGTCGCGGGCATTGAGCACGAGGTTCAACAGGCTGTCCTGAAGTGAGCCTTCGTCGAGCAGCAGCAGTTCATCGGGCACGCTATGGGTGATCGACAGGCGCATGTTGTCGGGCAGCGGCGCGCGGGCGAGGGGGCGGAAGGTCTCGAAAAATCGGCCCATGTCGATGGGCACCGGGTGCAATTCCCGCTTGCCCGATATCTTGGCGATCCGGTCCAGCAGCGTGCCGCCCCGGCGGGCTGCGGCGGTGGTGGCCTCGGCCAGTTCCGACGCCTCGGCTGGCAGGTGGAGCTTTTTCATCCGGCTTTGCAAGCCAAGGATGATCGTCAGCAGGTTCGAGAAATCATGCGCCAGCCCGCTGGTCAGTTGCGCGGCCAGTTCGCGCTTGTGGGTCTGGGTCAGCACGGCGCGGGCCTGCGCCTCTTCCGTCACGTCGGTGGACAGCAGGTAGACGCCATTGATCGGCCCCTCGTCGCCCACCCGGTCGGGGGTGAAGGCGGTGCGGATGCGGCGGCCCGACTCTTCATCGGTAAATTCCAGCACGGTCGATTCGCCGGTCAGCGCGCGTTCGAGATTGGGGCGCAGCCGCCTGGCCACCGTAAAGCCGAGCGCCTCGTCATAGGGCAGCCCGACAATGTCCGAGCGGCGCCCCGGCAGAACCGAGGACAAGCGGCGGTTGGTGAAAGTATAGACGCCATCGGTATCGACATGGCCGATATGGGCCGGTGTCATTTCGGTCGTCAGCCGGGTGCGGGCCTCCATCTCGGCCAGTCCGCGTTTGGTTTCTTCCAGTTGCGCGATGGTCGATTCCAGTTGGCGGTTGGTGCGGGCCAGTTCCTCGGCATGGGTCAGCAGTTGATCCGACAATTCCTCGGACCGGGCGCGCAGCAGCCCTTCTTGCTGCTTTATGGCGGTGATGTCGGTATAGACCGTGATCCAGCCGCCTTCCGGCAGGGGGCTGCCCTCGACGCTGATCATCCGGCCATTGGCGCGGCGGCGTTCCATGTAGTGGGGCACGAAGGCGCGGGCCTGTTGCACCCGGGTCTTCACGAAGTCCTCTGTCGCGTCCACTTCGCCGTATTCGCCACTTTCCACGAGGAACCGGATGGTTTCCTCGAACGAGGCGCCGGGTGTGACAAGGTGTTCGGGCAGGCCGAACATGGTTTGAAACGGGCGATTGCAAACCGCAAGGGTCAGGTCGCTGTCATAGATCGACAGGGCCTGCTGGATCAGGTTCAGACCCGCCCGGGTCATCTGTGCGGTTGCGTCCAGTCTTGCCATTCAACAGCCCCTCCCGCGTTTGGGCTACACTTTGGCGTCCGGGGGGCCAAGCCCTGCGCCGACGCCCGTTACAATTCGTTAGGATTGAGAAAAAGTCAGGAAAAATTTGACCGCCAAGGATTTCCCCAACACGGTAGGTGAGCGGACTCGCTCTCGCAAGCCAGCCGCGTGGGCGCCGGGGATACCGGCGAAGGGAGGATAAACTTTGGCTGAAAACACAGCGGTTTCGGGCGTGCCCGAATCCGTGCCTGCATTGCTGGCGCGGAACGTGGATGAATTCGGAAGCAAGCCCGCCTATCGGGAAAAAGAATTCGGAATCTGGCAGACATGGTCCTGGGCAGAGGCCGCCGACGAGATCGAAGCGATTGCGCTTGGTCTGCTGGCGCTTGGCGCGGAGCGGGGCGATTACGTTGCCATTATCGGGCGCAATCGCCCGGCGCTATACTGGTCGATGGTCGCGGCGATGAAGGTCGGGGCGATTCCGGTCCCGCTGTATCAGGACGCGGTGGCCGAAGAGATGGCCTATGTGCTGGAACATTCCGGCGCGCGTTTTGCGGTCTGCGGCGACCAGGAACAGGTCGACAAGGTGATCGAGGTGCAGGAAACGGTGCATTGCATCGAGCACATCATCTACCAAGACGCCCGTGGCCTGCGGAAATACGACCATACCCGTCTGCACGCGCTGGCCGATGTTCAGGCCGAAGGACGCGCCGCACACGAGCGCCTTGAACGGGAATTGCGCAGCCGCGAGGCCGAGCTGACCTACGACAGCACTTGCGTGATGCTGTATACCTCGGGCACCACGGGCAAATCCAAGGGCGTGGTCCTGTCCAACCGCAACGTGATCGAAACCGCCAAGAATTCGTCCGAGTTCGACCACCTGCGGTCCTCGGACGAGGTGCTGGCCTATCTGCCGATGGCATGGGTGGGCGATTTCATCTTCTCGATCGGGCAGGCCTATTGGACCGGCTTTTGCACGAACTGCCCGGAATCGCCGGACACCATGCTGACCGACCTGCGCGAGATCGGGCCGACCTATTTCTTTGCGCCGCCGCGCGTGTTCGAGACCACGCTGACCACGGTCATGATCCGGATGGAAGACGCCGGGAAGATCAAGAAACGTCTGTTCGACAAATACATGGCGCTGGCCAAGCGGGTGGGGCCGGATTTGTTGGATGGCAAGCCCGTCGGTGGCATGGACCGGCTGCAATACTGGATTGGCGACAAGCTGATCTACGGCCCGCTGAAAAACACGCTGGGGCTGACCCGCGTGCGTGTCGGATACACGGCGGGCGAGGCGATCGGGCCGGAGATCTTTGAATTTTACCGCTCGCTCGGGATCAACCTGAAACAGCTTTACGGCCAGACGGAAGCGACCGTGTTCATCACGCAGCAGCCCGATGGCGAAGTGCGTGCCGATACGGTGGGCGTGCCGAGCCCCGGCGTCGAGATCAAGATCGGCGACAATGGCGAGATCTACTACCGCAGCCCCGGCACCTTCGTGGAGTATTACAAGAACGCGGACTCGACCAGGGACACCAAAGACCCGGAAGGATGGGTGGCCACGGGGGACGCGGGGTTCATCGAGGAAGCCACCGGGCACCTGCGCATCATCGACCGTGCCAAGGACGTGGGCAAGATGGCCGACGGGCGGCTTTTCGCGCCGAAATACGTGGAAAACAAGCTAAAATTCTATCCCAACATCCTAGAGGCCGTGGTCTTCGGCAATGACCGCGACATGTGCACGGCCTTCATCAACATCGACCTTGCGGCCGTGGGCAACTGGGCCGAACGGAACAACATCGCCTATGGATCCTACCAGGAACTGGCGGGCCACAAGCAGGTGATGGACACGATCCAGGCCCATGTGGAAGAGGTGAACCGCTCGGTCGCGGAAGATCCGATGCTTTCGGGTTGCCAGGTGCATCGCTTCCTTGTGCTGCACAAGGAACTGGATGCCGACGATGGCGAGATGACCCGGACCCGCAAGGTGCGCCGCCGGATCATCGAAGAGAAATACGCCGACCTGATCGCGGCGCTCTATGATGGCAGCAGCTCGATCTACACCGAAACCGAAGTGACTTACGAAGACGGTCGCAAGGGCAAGATCAGCGCCACGCTGGAAATCCGCGACGCCAAGGTCGTGGAGCCTGCGGGCCAAGCGCAGGTGGCCGCGGAATGAGCATGATGCAATACCAACCCTACGAGACCGAGGACGGTCGCACCATTGGCAACACGCTGATGGAAATGAAGAATATCACGCTGCGCTTTGGCGGTGTGGTGGCGATCAAGGACATTTCCTTTGACATCCGCGAAGGCGAGATCCGCGCCATCATCGGGCCGAACGGAGCCGGCAAGTCCAGTATGCTCAACGTCGTCTCGGGGTTCTACAACCCGCAAGAGGGCGAGGTCTGGTTCCGGGGCGAGAAGCGCCCGCAGATGCGGCCCTTCGAGGTGGCGCGGCTTGGCATTGCGCGGACGTTCCAGAACATCGCGCTGTTTGACGGGATGAGCGTGCTCGACAACATCATGACGGGCCGACTGAACTTCATGAAATCGACCTTCGTCGATCAGGCGATCTGGTGGGGCAAGGCCGAGCGCGAGGAAACCGCCAACCGCCAGAAGGCCGAGGAAATCATTGATTTCCTTGAGATTCAGGCGATCCGCAAGACGCCGGTGGGGCGTCTGCCTTATGGCCTGAAAAAGCGGGTGGAACTGGCGCGTGCGCTGGTGGCGGAACCCAAGCTGTTGCTGCTGGACGAACCGATGGCGGGCATGAACGTCGAAGAGAAGGAAGACATGTCGCGCTTCATCCTCGACGTGAATGACGAGTTCGGCACCACCATCGCCCTGATCGAGCACGACATGGGCGTGGTCATGGATATCTCGGACCGCGTGGTGGTGATGGATTACGGCAAGAAGATCGGCGACGGAACGCCCGACGAGGTGCGGTCCAACCAGGAGGTGATCGACGCCTATCTGGGGGTGGCGCATGACTGATTTCACCCCGAAAACAGGGGGGTGCCCCCCGTACACCCCCTGTACACCCCCCGTACACCCCGCGTGCAGACAAAATGCGCCCCTGATGACCGGAGGCATTCATGCCCGATAATCTCATTTTCGCCATGGAGGTCACGCTGAACGGCCTCATGACCGGGGTGATGTACGCCCTCGTCGCGCTTGGCTTCGTGCTGATCTACAAGGCCAGCGGAATCTTCAACTACAGCCAGGGCGTGATGGCGCTGTTCGCGGCGATGACGCTGGTCGGCATTCAGGAGGGGCGGGTGCCCTTCAGCCACCTGATCAACGCGATCTTCGGCACGTCGTTGCATAATTTCGCCTGGAACAGCGTTCCGGCGCTGCTGGCGATCCTGCTGACGGTGGCGGTGATGGTGCTGTTTGCGTGGGCGGTGCAGAAATTCGTCTTTGGGCACTTGGTCGGACAAGAGCCGATCATCCTGTTCATGGCCACCATCGGCCTTGCCTATTTTCTGGAAGGCATGGCCGACCTGATGTGGGGCTCGGAAATCCGCACGCTGGACGTGGGGCTGCCGCAGGGGCTGAACACGGTGATCGACGACACCACCTATGGCTGGTTCGGCTACGGATTCTTCATCGACAATCTCGATATCGTCGCGTCCATCGTCGCCGCCCTGTTGGTGGCGGGGCTGGTGGCCTTTGCGCAATACACCAAGCAGGGCCGCGCCATGCGCGCCGTGGCCGACGATCACCAGGCGGCGCTGTCGGTGGGCATCTCGCTCAACTTCGTGTGGATCCTCGTGTGGTCGCTGGCAGGGTTCGTGGCGCTGGTCGCGGGCATCATGTGGGGCAGCAAGTCGGGCGTGCAGTTCAGTCTGTCGCTGATCGCGCTGAAGGCGCTGCCGGTCTTGATGCTGGGCGGTTTCACCTCGATCCCCGGCGCGATTGTCGGCGGGCTGATCATCGGGGTGGGCGAGGCGCTGTTCGAATTTGCCGTTGGCCCGATGATCGGTGGCGCGACCGAAAACTGGTTCGCCTACGTTCTGGCGCTGATCTTCCTCGTGTTCCGGCCGCAGGGCCTGTTCGGCGAAAAGATCATCGAAAGGGTCTGAGCGATGCGAAAGCTGATTGCCATCATCAACGTGATCTCATGGGCCGGGTTCTGGGCGTTCGGGTATCTTGCCCTGACCTCGGACCAGCCCGACAGCAGCCAGACGCTGATTGCCCTTGTCCTCGCCGCCGCGGGAATGCTGGCCGGTGTCTGGGCCTATCTCAAACTTTCCAAGGGGCAGCAATTGCCGGCCCCTCCCAAGAACACCAACCGGTCGGAGGCCTGATCCATGTTCTACCGTGAAGCCGGCGATTTCAAAACGAGCTACGCCGAGGACAACCAGACCTTTCCGATCAAGTTCGATCGCTATCGCTATTACTTCGTTCTGGTTGTTGCACTGCTGGTGATCCCCTTCGTGATCTCGGACTATTGGGCGAACGCGGTGCTGCTGCCCTTCCTGATCTACGCCATCGCCGCGATCGGGCTGAACATCCTGACCGGTTATTGCGGGCAGGTGTCGCTTGGCACCGGGGGGTTCATGGCCGTGGGCGCCTATGCCACCTACAAGCTGATGACGGCGTTTCCGTGGATGGACATGGTGAGCGTGACGCTGCTGTCGGGGCTGGTGACGGCCATTGTCGGCGTGCTCTTCGGGCTGCCGTCGCTGCGCATCAAGGGGTTCTACCTGGCCGTGGCGACGCTGGCGGCGCAGTTCTTCCTGGTGTGGCTGTTCAACCGGGTGCCGTGGTTCTACAACTACTCGGCTTCGGGCCAGATCAGCGCGCCGGAACGCAGCATGTTCGGCATGGCGGTCACTGGCCCCAATGCCGAGGTCTGGGTGAAATACCTGTTCTGCCTGTTCTTCGTGATCCTGCTAAGCTGGGTTGCCCGCAACCTGACGCGCGGCTCGGTCGGGCGGCAGTGGATGGCGATCCGCGACATGGATATCGCCGCCGAGATCATCGGGGTGAACCCGCTGAAATCCAAGCTGACGGCCTTTGCCATCTCGTCCTTCTTCGTCGGCGTGGCCGGAGCGTTGCTGTTTTCGGTCTATCTCGGCGCGGTCGAGGTGGGCGAAGCCTTTGGCATCCAGAAATCGTTTCTGGTGCTGTTCATGATCATCATTGGTGGCCTTGGCAGCATCTTCGGCAGCTTCGCGGGTGCGGCCTTCATGGTGCTGCTGCCAGTGTTCCTGAAGATCCTCGGCGTCGATATGCTGGGATGGGCGACCGACATCGTGGCCCATATCCAGTTGATCGTCGTTGGCGGGCTGATCGTCTTTTTCCTGATCGTGGAACCGCACGGGCTGGCGCAGCTTTGGCGTCTGACCAAGGAAAAACTGAGACTCTGGCCGTTCCCGCACTAACGCGGGGCCAGCCAAACCCCGGCGCCCGGAGGAGAGCGCCGGAATAAGAAGAACATCGGACAAACCAAGGGAGGACCTTACCGATGAAGAAAATCTTGACCCTGGCCGTGGCTGGCTTGATGGCTGCGGGCCCCGCGATGGCGGACCTCGTGTTCCCGTCGCTGTCCTACCGGACGGGCCCCTATGCTGCAGGCGGTATTCCGTTCGCGGATGGATATGCCGACTATTTCACGCTGCTGAACGAGCGTGACGGCGGCATCGGTGGTGTAATGACCAGCGTGCCGGAATGCGAAACGGCTTATAACACCGAGCGCGGTGTGGAGTGCTATGAGTCCACCAAGGGCGAAGGTGCGCTGGTCTATCAGCCGCTGTCGACCGGCATTACCTATCAGTTGATCCCGCGCGTGACCGCCGACCATATCCCGCTGCATTCGATGGGCTATGGCCGAACCTCTGCCGCGAATGGCGAAGTGTTCGAATGGGTGTTCAACTACCCCGGCAACTACTGGGATTCGGCCAGCGTGATCGTCAACTACCTTCTGAGCCAGAATGACGGCTCGCTGGAAGGTCAGAAGATCGTGCTGCTCTATCACAACTCGGCCTATGGCCGCGAGCCGATCCGCACGCTGGAAGTGCTGTCTGAACAGTATGGCTTCGAGCTAGTTCAGCTGCCCGTCGACCACCCCGGTCAGGAGCAGGGCAACCAGTGGCTGACCATCCGCCGCGAGCGTCCCGACTATGTCGTGATGTGGGGCTGGGGCGTCATGAACCAGGTTGCCGTGCAGGAAGCGGCTAACATCCGGTTCCCGATGGACCACTTCATCGGCAACTGGTGGGCCGGTGCCGAGCATGACGTGATGCCCGCAGGCGACGCCGCCGACGGCTATCTCTCGCTCAACATGAACGGCGTGGGCGACTTGCCGGTCTTTGACGAAATCCGTGAATACGTTGTCGATCGCGGCCTTGCGGCTGGTGACGGCTCTAACATCGGGTCGGTTCTCTACATCCGTGGCATGTATGCCGCGATGCTGGCCGCTGAAGCAGCCGCCACCGCTCAGGAAATCCATGGTGTGGCGCAGATCGACGCAACCATGATGCGGGACGGCATGGAAGCGCTGAACATCACCGAAGAGCGCATGGACGAACTGGGCATGCACGGTGTCGGTCCGGCCTTCCAGGTGTCCTGCGCCAACCACGGTGGGCCGGGCATGGGCCGTATCCAGCAGTGGAATGCCGCCGATCAACAGTGGGTCACGGTGACCGACTTCATCGCGCCCGACGACTCGGTCACTCAGCCGCTGATCGACGAAGACTCGGCAGCCTTTGCCGCGGAAAACGACATCACCCCGCGTGATTGTTCGAACTAAGCGGCCCTGAGGCCCTGACACTTTCCGGCGGCGGCCAATCCGCGTCGCCGCCGGACCCCGAGAAAAAAGGCAACGGACTATGCTGGACCAGGTTCACGAAGTGCACGGAAGCGGGATTGCCCCGGAAGACGAAGGCGCGGAAACGCTGCTGGAGGTCAACAATATCGAGGTGATCTATAACCACGTGATCCTCGTGCTGAAGGGCGTGAGCCTCAAGGTGCCCAAGGGCGGCATCACGGCGCTGCTCGGCGGCAACGGCGCGGGCAAGACCACGACGCTCAAGGCCATTTCCAACCTGCTGCATTCCGAACGCGGCGAGGTCACCAAGGGCTCGATCATCTATCGTGGCGAGCGGGTGCAGGATCTGTCGCCGTCCGATCTGGTGGATCGCGGCGTGATCCAGGTGATGGAAGGCCGCCATTGTTTCGAACACCTGACCATCGAGGAAAACCTGCTGACCGGCGCCTACACGCGCAAGGACGGCAAGGGCGCGGTCAACGCGGACCTTGAGATGGTCTATAATTATTTTCCCCGGCTCAAGGAGCGCCGCAAATCACAGGCGGGCTACACCTCGGGCGGGGAACAGCAGATGTGCGCCATTGGCCGCGCGCTGATGAGCCGGCCGGAAACCATCCTGCTGGACGAACCCTCGATGGGTCTGGCCCCACAGCTGGTGGAGCAGATTTTCGGCATCGTGAAATCGCTGAACGAGGGGGAAGGCTATACGTTTCTGCTGGCCGAGCAGAACACCAACGTGGCGCTGCGCTTTGCCCATTACGGATACATTCTGGAATCGGGCCGCGTGGTGATGGATGGCCCGGCCAAGGAATTGCGCGAAAACCCGGATGTGAAGGAATTCTACCTCGGCATGTCCGACGAGGGGCGCAAGAGCTTTCGTGACGTGCGGTCCTACCGTCGCCGCAAGCGGTGGCTGAGCTGATGCAGACCCAAGCGATCTGCCAAGGCAACGCGGCGGACCTGGCTGGCGTGGTGCGAGGGGCGTTAATCGCCCGCCGCAAGCTCGTCCTTGATCTCGGCCAGTCGTTCCATGGCTTCCTGCCGCGTGTTGCGAATGTTGGGGCGGAAGCCTTGGCTTTCGGCGCGCATACGGATGTCGGCCTCGGTTTCCGATCCGGCGGCGTAGCGGACGGAGCCAAGGGAATGGGCGATGTTCAGCTCTTTGCCGCGATACGCGTATTGCACCCAGGACGCGGGCGGGATTTCGCAGTTGTTGAGGTTTACAAGGAAGAACCACTTGCGGCCGGTCGCGCTGATGACCTCGTCGAGGTAGTCGTAGAAATCATCGACATCGCGGGCGTTATGGAACGCGAAGTTCGAGAAATCCGCCTCCATGATCTGGTCAGCCTCGTCGAAGCTGACTCGTCCGACGAATTCCGCGCGCTCGTAATTGGGCTGCTGCATGACACGTTTGACCCGCTTGCTCGGCAAGGATTTGAGCCGCTCGATGGCCGTGTCGCGGTCGGCATGCAGGTTGGGATCGAAGGCCTCGGTGTTGGCGTCCCGCTCGATCTGGCGGCGGGTGGCCTCGGACGGGTCGAAGCGGACGGAGCCCATGGAATGCGCCATGTTCAGCGCCTTGCCGCGGCGCGAGTAGTCGAACCAGACGGCGGTGTCGATATAGGCGTCGCTGAGATTGATGAGGAAGAACCACAGCGGTTCGCCGGTCGCGGCGATGCGGGCCTCGGCCCGGTCATAGAATCGGTTGACGGTTTCGGTGTCTTCGAAGCGGAAGGACGTGAAATCGACCTCCATGACCTGCAAATCGTCATGAAAGATGATCCGGGCATCGAGATCGTCGTCGGTCACGGGCGGGCTGTTGGTCGGTTCTTTCACGGAGACTCCTCCTTCACTCAACAAAAAAATGCAACAGCATACAAAAGTATACCAATAATGCCCGGCCCGAGCGGTGCCGAACAATTAGGCAAGCTGTCGCGGCTTGCATCAGGGTGGAGACAGATCGCATGAGCGCTTTTTACGACAACCTTGAAACCCGCAGTGCCGATGCGCGCGCCGCCGATCTGGCGCGGGCGCTGCCCGAACAGATCGCCCGTGCCAAGGCGCTGCCGGGTTATGCCGAGAGCCTTGCCGACGTGGCCCCGTCCAGCGTCAGCGATGCGGGCGCACTGGCCGGGCTGCCGGTTCTTCGCAAATCCGAGATCGGCACGGCCCAGGCGGCCAATGGCCCGCTTGGCGGGTTTGCGGGGCCTGCAAGCGGGTTTGCCCACGTCTTTCAAAGCCCCGGCCCGATTTATGAGCCGGGCGGGATCAGCCATGACTGGTGGCGGATGGGCCGGTTCCTGCATGCCGCAGGGGTTGGCGTGGGCGACATCGTGCAGAACTGCTTTGGCTATCACCTGACACCGGCGGGGATGATTTTCGAGAATGGCGCGCGAGCCGTGGGGGCCGCCGTGGTGCCCGCAGGCACCGGCCAGACCGAATTGCAGGCCCGCGCCGCCCATGACATCGGCGTCACCGCCTATGCTGGAACGCCGGATTTCCTGAAGGTGATCCTCGACAAGGCCGACCAGATGGGGCTGGAGCTGAAGATCGCCAAGGCCGCCGTAGGGGGCGGGGCCCTGTTCCCCAGCTTGCGTCAGGAATACGCGGATCGCGGCATCGCCTGTCTGCAAAGCTATGCCACCGCCGATCTGGGCAACATCGCTTATGAAAGCGCGGCGATGGAGGGGATGATCGTCGATGAAGGTGTGATCGTGGAAATCGTGCGCCCCGGCACCGGCGACCCCGTCGCGCCGGGCGAGGTGGGCGAAGTCGTGGTCACGACCCTGAACGCCGACTATCCGCTGATCCGGTTCGCCACCGGCGACCTGTCCGCCGTGATGGCGGGCGAAAGCCCCTGTGGCCGCACCAACATGCGCATCAAGGGCTGGATGGGTCGTGCCGACCAGACCACCAAGATCAAGGGCATGTTCGTGCGCCCAGAGCAGGTGGCGCAACTGGTCGCCCGGCATCAGGACGTGGGCCGTGCCCGCGTGATTGCCGACCGCGAGGGCGAAATGGACGTGATGACCGTTCAGATCGAAACCAGCGGCGCTGACGGAAGCGTTTATGAACAATCGGTTCTGGATACGCTAAAGTTAAGGGGGCGAATCGAGCTTGTTCCCGCCGGGTCTCTGCCCAACGACGGCAAAGTGATCGAGGATCGGCGCAGCTACGAATGATCTCGAACCGCCCTTTGAATCAAGGAGGTTTGAGCCATGCGCACAGTCATTCGAGCCCTCATGCTGATGGGGGTCGCCCTGCCCGCGGCGGCCGATACGGCGTTTGTCGTAGGGACGGTCGATCAGTCGGCCACAAGCAGCTATGGCGCGCCGCGCTACCTTGGCACGGCGTTCACCCCGCTGGACCAAGCGGGGTTCCGCTTGCTGACGGCGGTGGATGCGGAATCGGAGACGCTGCGCGGGTTGGTCTCGCAGCTGGTGGCGGCGGGCGAAGACACGCGCCTTGTCATCGCGCTGTCGGGCCGGTTCGTCCAGGGCGGCGGGCTGACGTGGTTTCTGGGCCGGGACGCGGGCCAGCAGGATCTGGGTAGCGTGTCGGGCTTTGGCATTCCGCTGGAACTGCTGCTGGATCTGGGGGCCGAGAGCGATGCCGACGTGGTCATCCTGCTTGCGCCCGAGGATCAGGGGGTTGCGCTTGGGGCGGGGCTGGAGACCGGGATCGGTCCGCTCGACATCCCCGATGGGCTGACGCTGGCCACTGGGCACCCAGCCTCGGTCGCGCGGTTCCTGCGGTCGGACTTGCTGGTGCCGGGCCGCCCGCTGCGCGACAGCTTTGCCGTTGCGCCGGGGCTGACCGTGCAGGCGCTGAGCGCGCCCTATCAACCGTTTGTGCCCGCGCCTGTGGCGACCCCGACGGTGCCCGCTGCCGAGCAATCCTATTGGGACTCGATGGTGACGCTGGACAACGTGTTTGCCTATCGCGCGTACCTTAATCGCTATCCCAACGGCTATTACGCGGGACAAGCCCGCGCCCGCATTGCCGAACTGGAACCGCCGCAGCCGCAGTTGACCCCGGAGGAGGTGGAAAATGCGCTTTCGCTCAGCCGCAATGCCCGGCGCGATATCCAGCGCGATCTGGCGGTGCTGGGGTATTACAACAGCGGCATCGACGGTATTTTTGGCCAGGGCACACGCGGCGGCATCCAGTCGTGGCAGCAGGCCAACGGGCTTCAGACCACCGGCTATCTCGACGCGGCGCAGATCACCCGGCTGAGCGATCAGGGCGATGTGCGGCGCGAGCAGATCCGCGCCGAGGATCGCGCCTATTGGCAGCAGACCGGCGGCGGTCAGGACGAGGCGGGCCTGCGGGCCTATCTGGGGCGCTACCCGAACGGGGAATATTCCGATCTGGCGCGCCAGCGGTTGCAAGCCATCGAGGCCGAGCAGGAACGGCAGGCCGATATTGCCTTTTGGACCCAGACGGGACGCGGACAGGACATCGCGGGCCTGAGAACCTATCTCAACCGCTATCCAAACGGCGAGTTTTCGCAACTGGCGCGTCAGCGGCTGCAACAGATGACGGCGCAACAGGAACAGCAGGCGTGGCAACAGGCGCAGGCGGCGGATTCGATCCAGGCCTATCGGGCCTACCTGAACGATTTTCCGAACGGCCCCCACGCAGGACAGGCCAATCAGCGGTTGCAACAATTGCAGCAGGTCGCGGGAGAGCCCGGCGCGTGGCAACAAGCGCGCAATACAGACACCGTCGCCGCCTACCGGGCCTATCTGAACGCCTATCCCAATGGGCCGCACCGGCAGGAAGCCCAGAACCGGATAGCGGCGATTCAGTCGGACGAACAGGCGTGGCAGGCCGCGCAGGCGACCGACACGATCCCTGCCTACCGCGATTACCTGAATTCCTTCGTCAGTCCGCGTCATGGGCAGGCGGCGAGCGACCGGATTACCGAAATCCGTGACGATAACCAAGCGTGGCAGACGGCCCAAGCGGCGGATACTCAGCAGGCCTATCGGGACTATTTGCAGGCCTATCCGAACGGTCGGCATGCCAGCGATGCCCGGCAGCGCCTGTCAGAGCTGGAGGCCAACGATCCCGCGATCGGGCGGAACAACCCGATCCAGCTGCAACTGGCGGCCCAAGCGTTGACGCGGCAGGGTTATTTCGACACCCCGCCGCAATCCGAAGCCGACATCGTCGCGGCCATCCGCCGGTTCCAGCGGAACAACGGTCTGCGGGAAACCGGTATCCTCGACGGAGAGACCCTGGGGCGGCTGGCGATTGGCGGGCTACTGGGCGGCAACTGAGCCGCCCGGCCCCCGCCCACACAGAAAAACGCCGCAGGGGCGACCCTGCGGCGTTTTTCCTGAAAATCTCCAGCCGTTCAGCCCTGACGGGCTTTGAACCGGCGTTGCGTCTTGTTGATCACATAGACGCGGCCCTTGCGGCGCACGACGCGGCAATCGCGGTGGCGCTGCTTGAGCGAGCGGAGCGAGTTCTTGACCTTCATCGGCCCTCTCCTTCGTCGCGGCGCGGCGGTGCGCGCTTGGGGTTAAGCCCTTGATACAAGGGCGGAAATGGTGGGCGATACTGGGATCGAACCAGTGACCCCTTCGATGTCAACGAAGTGCTCTACCGCTGAGCTAATCGCCCCTAAATTGCAAAACCGAGCCAACAATTCCTTGCCAGCCGCAGCCCTGCCACGTTGGGTAGCGCGGTCTATAAAAGGAGTCGGAAGGGTGTTCAAGGGCTTTTGACACCACAAAATTCGGGTAATGTAAAAATCAATGACCGAGACCACACCATACCGCCCGCCATACCGGCTGGAAATGCCCGAAACCTGGGCAGGACCGGTCGTTGTGGCGTCGCCGCATTCAGGCCGTTATTACCCGTGGAGCTTTCTGCGGCAAAGCCGGTTGGATGAACGCGCGATCCGGTCGTCGGAAGATGCCTTTGTGGATATGCTGGTGGCGGACGCCCCGATGCTTGGGGCACCGCTGTTGGCGGCGGAATATCCGCGCGCCTTTGTCGATCTCAACCGCGCCTGCGACGAGATGGACCCGGCGGTGGTCGAGGGGCTGCGGCGCGGTGCCGTCAATCCCCGCATCAGTTCGGGGCTGGGGGTGATTCCCCGTGTCGTTTCCGGCGGGCGGCCGATCTACCACGGAAAACTGTCGCGCGATGAGGCCGACCAGCGACTGATACAGGTCTGGCGACCCTACCATGCCCGCCTGGATGCGCTGATGGATGACAGCGTCGCGCGGTTCGGCGAGGCGATCCTGCTCGACATGCATTCGATGCCGCATGAGGCGCTGGATGGCCTGTTGCACAAGCCCGGTCAACGGCGGCCCGACGTGGTTCTGGGGGATCGCTTCGGGGCCTCTTCCTCGGGTGAGATCATCGACCGGCTGGAGGCGGTCTTTGCCGGGGCCGGGTTGATCGTCAGCCGCAACAGCCCCTTCGCCGGGGCCTATATCGCGCAGCACTATGGCCGCCCGTCCCGCGGGCGCCACGCGGTGCAGATCGAGGTGGACCGGTCGCTTTACATGAACGAACGCGACATCCGCCCCAACAGCAATTTCCAGAGCGTGAAGGCGCTGATGCGCGATGTTCTGCGCCAGATGATCGGCGGCGGCGAGGCGCTGCCGATGGCGGCGGAGTAGGGGCCGGAGCGTGTCGCGTTCATTCCCGATCACGCGCGCCCGCTCTCCGGTATTCATGTCGCATGTCCGAGGAACGCAAGATCGGTTGCCGCTTTGGCCCGACACGCTTCAGCGCAGCGATCGTCCTTTCACGATGGCATCCACGCCGAAGCGTTTGCGGATCTCGTCGCTGGCGCGCTCTGCCTTGATCCGGGCGGCTTCGTGTGGGTCCAGCAGGTTGCCAGAGCGATCAGCCATGTCGCCCGGCCCCAGATCGGACAGGCCAACGCCGATCAGGCGGTAGGGACGGTTGTGGGGGGCGGCGTCAAACAGCTCTTTCGCAGCGCGATAGATGCGGTCGGCCAACTGGGTGGCGTCGGAAAGGCTGCGTCGCCGCGTGATCAGTTTGAAATCCGACTGCTTGAGCTTCAGCACCACCACGCGCCCCGCCAGCCCTTTGGCCTTGAGCCTGTCGGCCACCTTTTCCGACAGCCGCCACAGGTGCCCGTCCAGCAGGTCGGGATCGGCGGTGTCCTCGAAAAACGTGGTCTCGGACGAGATGCTTTTCATCGGGGCATCGCGGCTGACCCGGCGTGTGTCCTGACCGCGCGCGAGGTGCCAGAGACGCGCGCCCATCGACCCGAACCGAGCCACCAGGTCCTCGCGCTCCCACCGGCGCAGATCCGCGAAGGTGCGGATGCCCACCTTGTCGAGCGCGGCCTGCCCGGCTTCGCCGATGCCCCAGATCATCCGAACGGGCTTCTGTTCGAGGAAGTCCATGGTCTCGGCCGCGCCAATCACCGAGAATCCGCGCGGCTTGTCGAGATCCGAGGCGATCTTGGCCAGAAACTTGTTGTGGGACAGGCCGATACTGCCGGTGATGCCCAGCTCGTCCTGCATCCGCTTCACGAGCCGCGCCAGCATCACGGCGGGCGGGCGACCATGTAGCCGGGCGGTGCCAGACAGATCCATGAACGCCTCGTCCAGCGACAGCGGCTCGATGGCGGGGGTCATCTCTTCCATCATCGCCCGGATCTGGCGGGACACGGCGGCGTAGACGTCCATCCTGCCGCGCACGACCACCGCCTCGGGGCACAGGTCCAGCGCCTTGAACATCGGCATGGCGGACCGCACCCCCTTTATCCGCGCGATATAGCAAGCAGTCGAGACGACGCCGCGTTTGCCGCCGCCGATGATGACGGGCTTGTCGCGCAGGTCCGGGTTGTCGCGCTTTTCAACGCTGGCGTAGAAGGCGTCGCAATCCATATGCGCGATGGATAGATCGAAGAGTTCCGGGTGCGACACGACCCGGGGCCGCCCGCAGGCGGGGCAGCGGGCGCCGGTCTCGAACGGGGTCAGGCAGTCGCGACAGAGGGCGGGCATGGGGACTCGGGTCTTGCGCCCCGCGTGTTTCGGGGCCAAATGTGTCTAGCACATTTTCAGACCCCAATGCATAGTTCCAGACATGAAGAACGAGGAACCCATCATGGATAATTTCGATATCCAAGCAATCTTGGACGCCCTTCTGGGCGGTAATCTGGTGGTCCTGCTGCTGGCAGGTTTCATCATCCTGTGCATCTACCTCGGTATTCGCATCGTGCCGCAGAGCCAGAAGTTCGTGGTCGAGCGCTTCGGGCGGCTGCGTTCGGTGCTTGGGCCGGGGATCAACTTCATCATCCCGTTCCTCGACCGGGTGGCGCACAAGATTTCCATCCTCGAACGCCAGTTGCCCAATGCCAGCCAGGATGCGATCACCAAGGACAACGTGTTGGTGCAGATCGACACCAGCGTGTTCTACCGCATCCTTGAGCCGGAAAAGACCGTCTACCGTATAAGGGACGTGGACGGCGCGATATCGACCACCGTAGCCGGTATAGTGCGCGCGGAAATCGGCAAGATGGACCTTGACGAGGTGCAGTCGAACCGGTCGGCCCTGATCACCGAGATCAAGGCAGCGGTCGAGGATGCCGTCGATGCCTGGGGGATCGAGGTCACACGGGCCGAAATTCTCGATGTGAACCTTGATCAGGCAACGCGCGACGCGATGTTGCAGCAGTTGAACGCCGAACGCGCCCGGCGCGCGCAGGTGACCGAGGCCGAGGGCGCCAAGCGCGCGGTGGAGCTGAACGCGGATGCCGAGCTCTATGCCGCCGAGAAGACAGCCGAAGCGCGCAAGATCCAGGCCGATGCCGAAGCCTACGCGACGCGCGTCGTCGCCGATGCGATTGCCGAAAACGGACTGGAAGCGGCGCAATACCAGATCGCGCTGAAACAGGTCGAGGCCATCGCGCAGGTGGCGCGGGGGCAGGGGACGCAGACCATCGTGGTGCCTGCCGATGCCGCCGATGCCTTTGGCAAAGCCTTCCAGATGCTGAAGGGACGCGTCTGATGCTCTGGAATGACTGGTGGGTCTGGGGGGCGGCGGCGATCCTTCTGGCCATTGGCGAAGTGATCCTGCCGACTTTCGTTCTGCTGGGCTTCGGCATCGGCGCGGCGGCGGTCGCCGTCTTGCTGTTCGTCGGGGGGCCGCTGGCGGCGTTCATCACCGACAGCGTGCCGGTGCTGGTGTTGTCCTTCGCGGTCATCTCGCTGGGGGCATGGCTGCTGCTGCGCCGGTTCCTTGGCGTGTATCGTGGGCAGGTGAAAACCTTCGACCATGATATCAACGATAACTGAGTCCCGGAAAATTCAGCTAAAATTGTCCGCACCCCCTTCTTCTTGGTGCAAATACTCCGGGGGTTTGGGGGCTGGCCCCCAAGGACCGTCTGGCTGTGGCCGGGTCTGCGATCGGGCCTATTGCGCTGCCTCAAGGCTCGCGTCATAGGCGGCGCGGGCCTCGCGGATGGCGGGCTGGTTGGTTTCGGCCCATGCCGCAAGCTCGCCCATGGCGCGATGCAGCGAGGCCCCGGTCGTGGTCAGCGCGTATTCCACCTGTGGCGGCGATGTCTCCAGCACCCGGCGGCTGACCAACCCGTCGCGTTCCAGGTGGCGCAGAGTGACCGAGAGCATCCGGGCAGAGATACCGTTGACCACCCGTTGCAGCGCGTTGAAGCGGCAGGGGCCGCCCGCCAATTCCATGATCACCAGGACCGACCACGCATCGCCGACGCGGTCGAGAACGTCGCGGATGGGGCAGGCGTAGCTGGTGGCGCGTTTCGCCGGCATGAGCTTCCTTCCAGGTAACTATGTGACGGCAAACACCGTCTTTCGCCGAAAATATCAAATGCGTATCTGGTTACCGATCGTAACTTATCCAACCTGGAGGATCAACGCATGAAGATTTTGATACTGGGCGCATCCGGCATGATCGGCAGCCGTATCTTGGCCGAGGCCCTGTCGCGCGGGCACGCGGTGACCGGTACTGCCCGCAGCCCCGAGGCAATCGCCGATGGCGCGACCAAGGTGGCGCTGGACATGGCCGTGCCCGAGGGGCTGGCGGATCTCGCCAAGGTTGCCGACGTGGTGGTCGTGTCGATCTCGCCGCGCAGCTCGGGCGATGCCTATGCCGATATGGAACGGGTCGCCGAGGTGATCGAGGGCCAGCTTGCCCCCGCGGGGACGCCGATCATCCATGTCGGAGGTGCAGGCACGCTGAACCTGCCCGATGGTGCGCCGTTGGCCGACATTCTGCCCGACGCCTACCGCGCCGAAGCGCAGGCCATGCGCAAAACCTATGAGCGGCTTGCGCCCAAGGGCCTGGACTACACGTTCATCGCCCCCGCCAGCCTGATTGCGCCCGGCGACAGGACCGGCCAGTACCGGACCGGATGGCGCGAGGCGATGGTCGCCGCCGACGGCAGCCCCAGCACGATCAGTGCCGAGGACTACGCCGTCGCCCTGCTGGACGAGGTCGAAACCGGCACACGGCGCGGAACGGCCTTTCAGGTCGCCAACTAGGACAGCTCGGCCAGGATCGCCTCGGCCGCGGCGCGCGGGTCGGCGGCCTGCCAGATCGGGCGGCCGACCACGATGTGATCGGCCCCGTCGCCGATGGCCCGAGCGGGCGTCGCCACCCGCTTCTGATCGCCTAGCGCCGCGCCCGCCGGGCGCACGCCGGGGGTCACGATCAGACGGCCCGTCGCCTCGGGCAGCGCGCGGATAGCGGCGGCTTCCTGCGGGCTGGCGATGACGCCATCCGCCCCCGCCCCGAATGCCTTCGCGGCGCGTTCCAGCACCAGATCCTGAACGTCGCCCGGCTTGATCAGGCTCGCGTCGAGGTCTGCGCGGTCCAGCGAGGTCAGGATGGTCACGGCGAGAATCTTCAGGTCCTTGCCCGACGCGCCTTCTTTCGCGGCGCGCACCACGTGGGGGTCGCCATGCACGGTCAGAAAATCGAGATCGAACTGCGCCAGCCCGCGCACCGCCGCCTCGACCGTCGCGCCGATGTCGAAGAGCTTCATGTCGAGGAAGATGCGCTTGCCGTGATCCTGCTTGAGCTCCATCGCCAGCGCCAGCCCGCCGCCGGTCAGCATCCCCAGCCCGATCTTGTAGAAGCTCACGGCGTCGCCAATGGTCTTGGCCAGCTCCAGTCCGGCAAGGGCATTGGGCACGTCCAGCGCGGCGATCAGGCGGTCATCACTCATCTCGGGGATCCTTATGGGCTGCGGTCGCGCGATGCTTAGTGGGCAAAGGACTCTCTGTCCATGGCGGTCCCTGTCGGAAACGGAAATCGGCCCGGTCGCGACGGGACAGGCGCGACCGGGCCGGGCAGCAGGGGACCGAGAGGGACGGGGTCCACCTGGCTGGGGCGCGGCCTATGAGAGGGACAGGGCAGGCGGCCGCGCCTTTGGGGAGGGGTCTTTACCGCATGTGGCGACGGGCCTCCTTGGCGAGGCCATCGGCTATGCGGGGAAAGCTGGCGCCCTGCGGTCCGTGCCAGCGGCAGGACACGCGCCGGGTATCATCGACAAGGGCCTCGGCGCGAAAGCAGGCGCGGCGGGCGTCGTAGGCGACATGGGTCAGGGCAAGGCGGGTCATTTTGCGGCGCTCCAATCGGCGGGTTCAGAGATGTGTCGCAGGGCGCGGGCGGCGGGTTCAAAAAAATCTGTGGCACCATGCGACCAAATTTCAAAACGCTTTCTCTGCTCTCGATCTTGTGAAGGCCGAAAGGCTTCCCCATCTATCTACCGAGGCTCGCGAAAGTCCCTGTGCCGCGTGGTCGGGCAGGGCGAAGGGCGGGCGCTTGAGAAAAGGAGAGACGTGATGAACTTGGAGAAGTTCACCGATCGCGCGCGCGGTTTCCTTCAGGCCGCGCAGACCATTGCGCAGCGGGAAGACCATCAGAAGCTGGTTCCCGAACATTTGCTGAAGGCTTTGCTTGACGACGATCAGGGGATGGCCGCCAACCTTATCAACCGTGCCGGCGGCGACGCCAAGCGGGTGAGCGAGGCGTTGGAGCTGTCCTTGTCGAAGCTGCCGAAAGTGACCGGCGATGCCGGGCAGCTTTACATGGACGGGCAGACCGCCAAGGTGCTGTCCGAGGCCGAGAAACTGGCCGAGAAGGCGGGCGACAGTTTCGTTGCCGTCGAACGGATGCTGACCGCTCTGGCCATGGTGAAATCCAAGGCCAAGGACGCGCTGGATGCGGGTGCGGTTAATGCGCAGGCGCTGAACGCTGCCATCAACGACCTGCGCAAGGGCCGCA
Source organism: Nioella nitratireducens (assembly GCF_001879715.1). Classification (GTDB taxonomy): domain Bacteria; phylum Pseudomonadota; class Alphaproteobacteria; order Rhodobacterales; family Rhodobacteraceae; genus Nioella; species Nioella nitratireducens. Next base: position 220,557 of record NZ_MNBW01000008.1, read on the forward strand.
CGGCGGACAGTGCCGGGGCTGAAGACAGCTATGAAGCACTGAAGAAATACGCCCGCGACCTGACCGAAGCGGCGCGTGAGGGCAAGATCGACCCCATTATTGGCCGGGATGAGGAAATTCGCCGCGCGATGCAGGTGCTTTCCCGCCGGACCAAGAACAACCCGGTGCTTATCGGGGAACCCGGCGTCGGTAAAACGGCGATTGCGGAAGGTCTGGCGCTGCGCATCGTCAATGGCGACGTGCCGGAATCCTTGCGTAACAAGACGCTTATGGCGCTGGATATGGGCGCACTGATCGCCGGGGCGAAATACCGGGGTGAGTTCGAGGAACGGCTGAAAGCCGTCCTGAACGAGATCACGGCAGCCGCTGGCGAGATCATCCTTTTCATTGACGAAATGCACACCCTTGTGGGCGCGGGCAAATCCGATGGTGCGATGGATGCCGCGAACCTGATCAAACCGGCGCTTGCGCGGGGCGAGCTGCACTGCGTCGGCGCGACCACGCTGGATGAATACCGCAAATACGTTGAGAAAGACGCGGCCCTTGCACGCCGGTTCCAGCCCCTGATGGTGGAAGAACCGACCGAACAGGACACCGTGTCGATCCTGCGCGGTATCAAGGAGAAATACGAGCTGCACCACGGGGTGCGTATTTCCGACGCGGCACTGGTGGCGGCGGCGCAACTCAGCCATCGCTACATCACCGACCGCTTTCTGCCGGACAAGGCCATCGACCTGATGGACGAGGCCGCAAGCCGTCTGCGGATGGAGGTAGACAGCAAACCCGAGGAGCTGGACGCGCTGGACCGCGATATCCTGCAAAAGCAGATCGAGGCTGAAGCCCTGAAGAAAGAGGATGACGCGGCGTCCAAGGACCGGCTGGAGAAGTTGCAGAAAGACCTGTCCGAACTGCAACAGAGATCGGCCGAGATGACGGCCCAGTGGCAATCGGAACGCGACAAGCTGGAAAGCGCGCGCGGGCTGAAAGAGAAGCTGGACCAAGCCCGTGCCGAGCTGGATCAGGCCAAGCGGCAGGGCGATTTGGCCCGTGCCGGGGAACTGTCCTATGGCGTGATCCCGCAGCTTGAGAAAGACCTTGCCGTGGCGGAAAGCCAGGAAGAGGATGTCATGGTCGAAGAGGCCGTACGCCCCGAACAGATCGCGGCGGTCGTCGAGCGTTGGACGGGCATTCCGATGTCCAAGATGCTGGAAGGCGAGCGCGAGAAGCTGTTGCGCATGGAGGACGAAATCGGCAAGCGCGTGATCGGTCAGAAGACCGCCGTCAAGGCCGTGTCGAACGCCGTGCGCCGCGCGCGGGCGGGTCTTCAGGACGAGAACCGGCCACTGGGCTCGTTCCTGTTCCTCGGGCCGACCGGTGTGGGGAAAACCGAGCTGACCAAGGCGTTGGCCGAATACCTGTTTGACGACGATCAGGCGATGGTGCGGATCGACATGAGCGAGTTCATGGAGAAACACGCCGTCGCCCGCCTGATCGGCGCGCCTCCGGGCTATGTCGGCTATGACGAGGGCGGAGTGCTGACCGAAGCGGTGCGGCGCAGGCCCTATCAGGTCGTGCTGTTCGATGAGGTCGAAAAGGCCCACCCGGACGTGTTCAACGTGCTGTTGCAAGTGCTTGACGACGGGGTGCTGACCGATGGTCAGGGCCGCACCGTGGACTTCAAGCAGACGCTTATCGTGCTGACCTCGAACCTCGGGGCACAGGCGCTGAGCCAGTTGCCCGACGGCTCGGACAGTGCCGATGCCAAACGCGATGTGATGGATGCGGTCCGGGCGCATTTCCGGCCCGAGTTCCTGAACCGTCTGGATGAGACGATCATCTTCGACCGGCTTGGCCGGGATGATATGGACGGGATCGTCAAGATCCAGATGCGCCGGTTGGAAAAGCGTTTGGCAGAGCGCAAGATCGCGCTCGATCTGGATGATGGCGCACGCAAGTGGCTGGCCGACGAGGGTTATGACCCGGTGTTCGGGGCGCGTCCGCTCAAGCGTGTGATCCAGCGCGCGCTGCAAGATCCGCTGGCCGAGATGATCCTTGGCGGCGACATTCTGGACGGCGCGACGGTGCATGTCAGTGCCGGGGCCGATGGTCTGATCGTGGGCGACCGCGTGTCGGCGTCGAACCGGCCCGCGCCGGGTGATGCCGTGGTTCACTAACGCCCTGCAATAGCCGCAAAGGAAAGCCCCCGTTCGGTTGGACGGGGGCTTTCTGCGTCATGGGGGATGATCTTACATCTCGGGGATCAACACTGCGTCGATCACGTGGATCACGCCGTTCGAGGCTTCGATATCGGCTGTGACCACGTTGGCACCGTTCACTGTGACCCCGTCCATCGTGCCGATGGTGATATCGCTGCCTTGCGCGGTGGTGGCCGTCATGCCGTTCATCAGGTCGCCGGACATCACGGCGCCCGGTACCACGTGGTAGGTCAGGATGGCGACCAGTTGGTCACGGTTTTCTTCCATCAGCAGGCTTTCCACCGTGCCTTCGGGCAGGGCGGCAAAGGCCTCATCCGTGGGGGCGAAAACGGTGAACGGACCTTCCCCGCGAAGGGTGTCTTCCAGACCGGCGGCCTGAACGGCAGCCACCAGCGTGTTGAAGCTGCCAGCGCCCACGGCAGTATCGACGATGTCCATCGAATGCCCGCCGGCAAAGGCCGGTGCGGCGATCATCGTGGCGGCGGCGAAACTTAGAAAACTACGGCGAAACATGTCTTGCTCCTTAATGTTGGTCCTGTCCTCACCCGGCCAATCACCGGGCTTGCGAGGCAGATGGAGCATGGGGGAGCTTGGTAAAGAGGCGGCCGGGCGTGGTGCCGGTCTTGCCAAATTCAAACCGTGCCCTAAGCCGCGTTGTCTTCAGGTTTCCAGTAACAAATTCTTGTTGTGGGCGTGATCGGCGACTGCCCCGCGCCACGCCGCATTGCCAGCGGCGGACATGGCGGGCACAGTCGGCACAGGCAATATAGCAAGGGACGGCATTCGATGTTTTTGTTCGTGGAGTTTCTGGCGCAGGTCTTTCTGTTCGCGGTCGGGGCGCTGGTTCTGATTGCCTTGGTGCTGGCCATCTATGACCGGGTGCAGACCAAGGATGCCATCCGCCGCAACTATCCGGTGATCGGGCGGTTCCGGCATCTGTTTTCGACGTTGGGTGAATTCTTCCGCCAATACTTCTTTGCCATGGACCGCGAGGAAATGCCGTTCAACCGGGCACAGCGCGATTGGGTGAACCATGCCTCGGAGGGGGGATCGAACACGTTGGCCTTCGGCTCTACCCGCAATCTCTTTATTCCGGGCACCGCGATTTTCGTCAACGCGCCGTTTCCGCCGCTGGACAATCAATATGCCTCGACCGAGCCTATGCAGATCGGACCGACCGCGCGCCACCCTTTTGCAGCGCCCTCCTTTTTCAACATCTCGGGCATGAGCTATGGCGCGATTTCGAAACCGGCGGTCGAGGCGCTGAGCCGTGGAGCCAAGACAGCCGGGATCTGGATGAACACCGGCGAGGGTGGGTTGTCACCCTATCACCTGGAGGGGGGCTGCGACATCGTCTTTCAGATCGGCACCGCGAAATACGGGGTGCGCAACCCGGATGGCACGCTCAACGACGACAAGCTGCGCGAGATCGCGGCGCATGACGCGGTTAAGATGTTCGAGTTGAAGCTGGCGCAGGGGGCAAAGCCGGGCAAGGGCGGCATCCTGCCGGGGGCCAAGGTCACGCCCGAGATCGCGCAGATCCGGGGGATTCATCCGGGGACTGACAGTCTTTCGCCCAACCGGCATGTGGAAATCGACACGTTCGGCGACCTGCTCGACATGATCGCCCATATCCGCGAGGTGACGGGCAAGCCCGTCGGAATCAAAACTGTTGTCGGCGGGGCCGAGCCTTTCGAGGACCTGTTCGCCCTGATCTGCGAACGCGGCGATGACAGCGCCCCCGATTTCATCACCCTCGATGGCGGCGAGGGCGGCACCGGGGCCTCGCCCATGCCGCTGATGGACCTTGTGGGCATGTCGATCCGCGAGGGCCTGTTGATGGTGTCAGACCTGCGCGACCGTCACGGGCTCAAGGATCGAATCCGCCTCGTGGCCTCGGGCAAGCTTATCAACCCCGGCGATGTGGCGTGGGCGCTGGCCGCAGGGGCCGATTTTGTAACATCCGCGCGCGGCTTCATGTTCGCGCTTGGGTGTATTCAGGCCCTGAAATGTAACAAGAACACCTGTCCGACCGGCATCACGACCCACAATCCCCGCCTGCAAAAGGGGCTGGTGGTGGCCGTGAAGGAGGACCGCGTGGCCCTTTATGCGCGCTCTGTCATCAAGGAAGTCGAGACAATTGCCCATTCTGTAGGGGTAACAGAGCCGCGCCTGATGCGGCGGCGCCATGTGCGGCTGATGGGGGCGGATGGCACGTCGCACCCCATGCACGAAGTTTTTCCCCGTGGTCACGACATTCAAACAACTCCGTGAGTTTTCCTGCTTTTGCTTCGTTGTGCCCCATTTGTCATTCAGATTTGGCGCTACAACGAACAGGAGGACGCCATGGCATATCGCTATCGCTCGCCGCTGACGCGGACCGACGTGACCCCGAAAGAGATCTTCATGAATCGCCGTCAGTGGATGGCCGGGGCCGGGGCAGTGGTTGGAACCGGCGCGGCGCTTGGGTCTGGCCTGATCGGTGGCCCGGCCCATGCGCAAGACGCGCTGGAGCCGAACAGCTTTGAAGATATCACCAGCTACAACAACTACTACGAATTCGGCACCAGCAAGACCGACCCGTCGAACTATGCCCATGAATTGACCACCGACCCGTGGTCGATCGAGATCGACGGGATGGTCGACAACCCCGGCACCTATAGCCTTGCCGATCTGCTGGACGGCCAGACCATCGAAGAACGCATCTACCGCTTTCGCTGTGTCGAGGCGTGGTCGATGGTGGTGCCGTGGAACGGGTTTGAACTGGCTGACCTGCTGACGCGTGTCGGCGTGCAGGACGGGGCGCAATACGTGGCGTTCGAAACCGTCTATCGCCCCGATGAGATGCCGGGCCAGCGCCGCAATATCCTCGACTGGCCCTACCGCGAAGGGCTGCGGCTGGACGAGGCGATGCACCCGCTCACCCTGCTGGCCACCGGCCTTTATGGAGAGCCGATGCCGAACCAGAACGGCGCGCCGATCCGATTGGTCGTGCCGTGGAAATATGGCTTCAAGTCGATCAAGTCGATCGTCCGTATCAGCCTTGTCGCGGATCAGCCCGAGACGACGTGGAACATGATCAACGCCCGCGAATACGGGTTCTATTCCAACGTGAACCCCAACGTGGACCATCCCCGCTGGAGCCAGGCCACCGAACGCCGCGTCGGCGGCGGGCTGTTTTCCAGCCGTCAGCCCACGCTGATGTTCAATGGCTACGAGGATGACGTGGCCTCGATGTACGAGGGCATGGACCTGTCGGAATATTACTGAGGCTCTCATGATCGACCGCATCAACCAGACCGCCCGGCGGGTACCGGAATGGCCCTTTTACGTTCTGGGGCTGATCCCGGCCGCGTGGCTCCTCTGGCTCGGCATCAATGGCGGGCTGGGGCCGGAACCGATCAAGGCCTTGGAGCACGAGTTGGGGGTCTTGGCGCTCAAGTTCCTCTTCGCGTCGCTCCTGATCACACCGCTGCGGCGTTATGCGGGGCTGAACCTGATCAAGTTTCGCCGCCCGCTTGGCCTGTTGGGGTTCATATATGTCTGTCTGCACCTGTTGACGTGGCTGGCGCTGGACATGTCCTTCCTCTGGCCGCAGATCGCCGAGGACATCGTCCTGCGTCCCTACATCACCATCGGCATGGTGGTCTTCGCCATGCTGGTACCGCTGGCCGCGACCTCGACCAAGGCATCCATTCGCCGGTTGGGGGCCCGCTGGACGCAACTGCACCGGCTGGTCTACCCGGCGGTCATCCTCGGCGGGGTGCATTTCGTGATGCAGGAAAAGGTCTGGACCGTGCAGTCGCTGGTCTACCTCTCCATCGCTATTCTGCTGGTGGCTTCCCGCGGACTTTGGCTGCCGCGTCGCCGGGCGCGCAATGCCTGAGTCGGACGTCTGAGACCTGGGTTTTTGCTAGACGCTGGGGGGCGGCTGCGTCTGGCCCCAAGATATAGATCCGGCCTTTGATGAGTCGTGTACGAGATAGGCGCAGGCGCCGGTGCGGCGGCCCGACCGCCGAGGGGGCTTTCCCCAGCAACGCCTTGTAAACATGTATTTTTTCCATCGTATTGGGAAAAATGCGAAGAAAATGTAAAAGGGGGGTTGCGGGTTCTGGGAGGTATCCGTAAAAGCCCCTTCACCGGCGGCGCAGAGATGCACTGTCGGGTCGCTGGCGGGGCTGATGCGGAGACGCGAGGTTT
>NZ_MNBW01000080.1 GCF_001879715.1 Nioella nitratireducens
GGTTAAGGAGCTCCACGCCAAGATCGGGGAGCTGGCGGTAGCCAACTCTTTTTTGGAAAGAAAGCTGAAGCCTTGGGGCGGGAAGTGAGGCGCGGCATGATTGAGCCTGATCACCCCCAGCTGTCTATCAGCCAGCAGTGCAAGCTGCTGTCGATTGCGCGCTCGTCCTTCTACTACACGCCCAAGGGCGAGACCGAGCAGAACCTCGACCTGATGCGGCGGATCGACGAGCAGTTCCTGGAGACCCCGTTCTTCGGTGTCCGGCAAATGACCTGGCATCTGCGCAACGACGGCCATCTGGTGAACGAGAAACGGATACGCCGGTTGATGCGCCTTATGGGACTGATGCCGATCT
>NZ_MNBW01000081.1 GCF_001879715.1 Nioella nitratireducens
CCGTGTGGTATCCTCGGCAGAGGCCGCCAGGGTGACCGGACCGCTGACCTCGGGCGCGTCGTTGACCGGTGTCAGGTACAGTGTCGCGCTGGCAGCGACCGAGGTGGTTCCGTCGCTGACGCTGTAGGCGAAGGTCACGCCCGTGTCGTCATTGGCCGCAGGCGTATAGGTCCAGGTGCCGTCGCCATTGTCGGCGAGCGAGCCGTTGCCGGTGGCGATGCCGAGGCCGGTGACCGACAGCGCATCACCGTCGATGTCGGAGGCGTTGGCCAGAAGCTCGGCGCTGGTGATCACCCGTGTGGTATCCTCGGCGGAGGCCGCCAGGGTGACCGGACCGCTGAC
>NZ_MNBW01000082.1 GCF_001879715.1 Nioella nitratireducens
TTGCTGATCTTCGACGAGAAGGAGATCAGAGATGTCGAAACGCAAGCAGCACGCGCCCGAGTTCAAGGCGAAGGTCGCGCTGGAAGCCCTGAAGGGTGAAGAGACGGCGGCCGAGCTGGCGAGCCGGTTCGGGGTGCATCCGACGATGATCCATCAATGGAAACGCGCCCTGCTCGAAGGCGCGTCCGGCGTGTTCGAGCGCGGGGGCCGCAAGAAGCCCGAGATTGACGAGGAGCAGGTTAAGGAGCTCCACGCCAAGATCGGGGAGCTGGCGGTAGCCAACTCTTTTTTGGAAAGAAAGCTGAAGCCTTGGG
>NZ_MNBW01000083.1 GCF_001879715.1 Nioella nitratireducens
GCCCGAACTTGTGGATGGCCTCGTTCAGTGCCTCGACACAGAAGTCGGCCTCCAGCGTGTTCGAGATGCGCCAGGCCAGAACCTTTCGAGTGTGCCAATCCATAATCGCCGCCAGGTAGAGGAAGCCGCGCCGCATTGGCAGGTAGGTGATGTCTGAGCACCAGACCTGGTTCGGGCGATCCACACGCAACCCTTTCAACAGGTAGGGATAGGTCTTGTGCCCTTTCGCCGGCCTGCTGGTATTGGGCTTCTGGTAGAT
>NZ_MNBW01000084.1 GCF_001879715.1 Nioella nitratireducens
CCCACAAACCAAAGAAGCCTCTGAATCGCAGATCACACGTCAGCTCGAAAGTGTGGGGGCGGCGAACCGCTTACGATTCTGGCACGAGTCGCGCGGCCCTTGGTCGTCTGCGGCTCAGGGAGGGGTGAGCTACTCCCCATCGGTTGGACAGGATCTGGCGTAAATCAAGCTACTCGTTGCACCTGCTGACCGGTTTGGGTTT
>NZ_MNBW01000009.1 GCF_001879715.1 Nioella nitratireducens
GGCCTGGCGCATCTCGAACACGCTGGAGGCCGACTTCTGTGTCGAGGCACTGAACGAGGCCATCCACAAGTTCGGGCCGCCCGAGATAATGAATACCGATCAGGGATCGCAGTTCACGTCCTTTGCATGGACAGACCGACTGCGCAGGAGCGGTGTGCGGATCTCGATGGACGGAAAGGGGCGCTTCCTGGACAATATCTTCATCGAGCGGCTCTGGCGGACCCTGAAATACGAGTGCGTCTACCTGCATGCTTGGGAAACCGGATCAGAGGCGAAAGCCGGTGTCGGCAGGTGGATCGAGTTCTACAACCGCAAGCGCCCCCATTCCGCCCTTGGCGGCAAACCCCCGGCCGTGGTCTACTGGCTGCGAAAAGACGAAACCCAAACCGGTCAGCAGGTGCAACGAGTAGCTTGATTTACGCCAGATCCTGTCCAACCGATGGGGAGTAGCTCAGAGGGCGGAACCGCTCGCCGTCCGGTGCACAAGCATCTTCATGCTGCCACCTCCTTTTTACCGATGTGCCGGAAGAATGCCGCGCGATCCTGGGCGCTCATGGCCTCGAAGGATGCGAGGGCGTATGCCTTGATTTCGGAGCGGTTGGCGTGAGAGGCCCAAAGACGCGCTTCATCCATGCCACCAAAGAGGGGCGGCACTGGCACGCCAGCCGATCCTATGGCGGCAGCCGCCGTTGCCTCGGCTTTGTCCTGGGCGAGTGTCGTCAGAGCGGCGAATGCCAGCCCGGCGCGCTCGGTTTCTGAAAGCCGAGCGGCAGAAAGAAGGCGGAAATTCATCCAGGCTTCGATAGTGCCAAGCGTCAGACAATAGCCGAGCGCCCGCGCCATGCGCTTGTGCTCGGGCTTGATGTAATGGCTGAGGCTCGAGGTGGCGCGGCGGGTGTTCTTGTGTCCCGAACGCCCCTCTAACCCATTGTTCTCAAATGCGCCGAAATCGGGCTGTGTGTCCCAGCTTGACCCCTGAAATTGCTTAGGAAATTGGCGAAGTTCGAATCCTGCCGGGGTCACCCTGTTTCCGGTTTGCCAGCCTTAGTCGAGGATCATAACCAGACCCTCGCGCACGAGGCGGCGGATCAGCACGGCGCGGCCTTCGGTGTCAAGGTCGCCGGGCAGGTCGCCCAAGGTGAAGCGCGGGGTTGTGATGGCGTAGGTCAGCGGGTCTTTCGCATAGGCGGGCAGAGTGATGACTGTGCCTTGGCACGAGAGGCCGACGCTGTCGTCTTCTCCGTCTTTTCCGGGCGTGTCGGTAAGGCGATAGATCAGGTTCGGACGCGCGCCGAGGGCGGTGGATTCGTTCAGCCCGTCCATGCGGGAGAGCTGCGCCATCTGGTTATGGGCGCGCGGCAGGCGGGTTCCGATGAAATCGGCACTGAATTCGTTCAGGATCGGCGGCAGGGTGGCGCCCGAGATACGCCCCAGAAGAGCGGCGAATTTGGCCTCGGCGCCGGACATGTCAAAGCCTTCGTTGGCGAAACCGGGCGGCAGGCTTTCGCGGAAGGCGGAGTCGTTCAGCGCCAGCTTGCGCACCGCCTCGACCATCACGTCGGCCCAGGACCGGGTCATCAGGCCGGTTGTGATGTGCAGCGAGGTTTGATCGGTCGAAACCGCGTCATGGGTCAGACCGCGTGGCACATAGACCATATCGCCCGGTTCCAGAACGAAGCGGTCGGTTTCCTCGCCGATCGGCACGTCATGGGGGTTGAAGCCCTGTTCCTGCAACGGCAGGTGCACCGGTGTGTCGTAGATGCGCCATTCCTTGGTGCCTTCGACTTGCAACACCAGCACGTCATGGCCGTCGTAGTGCGCCTTGAAGCCCTGGCTATGGGCCGGGGTCAGGTAGATGTTGGTCTGGACCCGGGCGGAAAAGACTTTTTCCAAGGCGCGGCAGAACTCGGCCAGCTTCGGCAGCCGTTCCTGCAAGTTCGACATGATGATGGTCGCGCCCTCGTCGAACAGCTTGCTGACGGACAGCGGATCGGTGAAGCCGCTTTCATAGGCGAAATCGGCTGCGGTAATGTCCCGGTCGGCCTGCACGACATTCACCTCGGGCGTGCTGAGGCCGAGGGTGGTGACGGCCCAGTCAATGTCGGCTGTGGACAGCAGGCTGGAGTAGTAGTCAGGTTGCCCCCGGCGGATGACGAGGTGCTTTTTCTCAAAACTGTCGGCGAAGAAGGCGTCACGTGTGACCGGGGCAATCACCTGATCGAAACTCATGGACATCTTTGGCGGTCTCCAATGGCAATATGATGCTTTTTTGTAGCTATGCGCAGATTTTGTGTTGGTGCAACGGTCGTTGGAACGTAGGTCGGTCTCAAAGATATTGACCGGATTGCGGGAAGCCACTATACTTCGTGTGTTTTATACATACACATAAGGCAGCGCGAAAGGCCACCTGAAATGACGAAGACCCCCAAAAAAGATCAGAAGTCCCTGACCGACGCAGATATCTCGACCGCCCGCCCGGCGCGTCGCGCGTTCCTGGGCCTGATGGCCGCCGGTGGCGGCGCGGCCATTGTGGCCCTGACCCCCACCAATGCACAGGCCGCTGACATCGACAACGGCTCTTGGACCGACAACGGTGCCTGCCCGCGCGGCAGCGGCGGCGTTTACTCCGGCTACACCGACAGCGACAACGGCAACCTGACCGATGCCGCCGGTTATGGTCGCGGTGCGCCCTACTGCTGAGGTGTTGCCTTTGCCTCGCTAACACTGCGGGCTGACTATGATACACTCTATCCGCGCAGGGCCATTTGGCTTGCGCGGATCGTTTCTTTTCGGGGGGGCGGAATGTCTGGAACCAACAAGACGCTGACAGAGGATGATATCGTGTCGCGCCCGGCGCGGCGGTGGGTTCTGGGGCTGGCCGTGGCTGGCGGGGCGATGGCCCTGATGCCGACGCGGGCGCAGGCCGCCGATGGCGATACCGGTTCCTGGACCGATGGCACGGCCTGCCCGCGCGGGCCGGGCGGTACCTGGACCGGCGCCACCGACAGCGACAATGGCGCGATCTCGGATCGCAGCGGCTATGGCCGGGGGCAGCCCAATTCTTGCTGACGGGGCTCAGATCATCTTGATGACGTCCTTGTCGATGGCCAGCATATAACCCCGACGGGCAATGTTCTTGACCAGAAGTTCGCTGACCATCTGGTTTCCGAGCGTGTCGCGCAGGCGCTTGATGCGGGTCGCACCGGCAGCCTCTTCGCAATCGGCGGCGGCCTTGCCTGACACCATTGATTCGATCTCGGCCCCCGACAACACGTCGTCGTCCATTCGCGCCTCGGCCAGCACGGCGAGGGTTTCCATCGCGGCGGCGGTCAGCTTGAATTCCATGTTGTTGAGGTACACCACGCCTTCTTCACGGCTGACCACCAGCGACGAGACCTGAATGCCCGATTTCTCGATTTCGTGCATCCGGCGGTTGAGCGTGATGATCGTGACCAGAAAGACAAGGCAGGCCACCAGAAGCGCCGTGGCGAAAAGGATCAGGACGAAGATGATGGCCCGATAGCTGGCGAGCACCTTGGAAAAGGTGGTGCCGGATTGGGCGAGGATTTCCAGAATCCGGATCGACTCGGTCGTCGTCAATGCATCGTTGACGAGGAAGATCTCGCGCACCGCGTCGTTGAACTCGTTGGCGTCCGGAAGATAGGAAAACAGCAAGACCGCCGCCACCGTAAGGATGGCGACGACTGCGACGATCCCAAGCTGGATGACTCGGGTGGCGGTGATCCGCGATTCAGAAGCGGAGGTAGTATTGTCCTGCACGTGCTCTCCTCGAATCCAACCCGGCCTCGTCAAAGACCGACATGACTTCCAGAAGTTGCCAGCCGCCCGTGAGACGGCCCGAGATATAGGACTGGGCTGCGCCGACAGAGCAGGCATTCGCTGGCAACTCAATCACACCGTAATGCAGGCGGAGCGGGTTATCCATCGTTGCCTTGTAGTCGGCGTAGCAGTTTGCGTTGGCCGCGGTGGCGATGCCCAGAAGGGCGAGGGAGAGGAGAAGCTGTTTCATCATGGTTCCCAGTTAGGGCGAACCGGCGTGGTCATTCAATATCAAGGGTTTGCGCGTGCCATGTTATTCGATAGCGGGGCGCTGATATTGCCTGTCCGAGTGGCTTGGATGGATTGTGGACAAGGACCGCGACTCTTGCGGTTTTTCATGACCTGTTCCCATCCCTCCTTGAAGACCCGGAGAAAACCCATGTTGAAATCCCTTCCCAAGCGCGTCGCTGCCCTGGGTCTGGCCGCAACCATCGCCGTCACGGGCGTAGCCGCCAGTTCCTCGCCCGCGCGTGCCGATAACGATAACCTTTTGCGATTCCTCGGTGGCGCAGCCGCCATTGCCATCATTGCCGGTGCCGTCGAAGCCAACCGCAACACGCGCCATCACGGCCACACCTATGTGCCCGCGCAGCCGCCGGTGACCCGCTATGGCTACGGCTATGGCTACACGCCGCCACCGCCGCCGCCGGTTCCCGTGCCGCTGTTGCCGAACCGGCGCCTGACCCTGCCCGGATCGTGCTTCAACTGGTTCGAGGGCCCCAATGGCCGCGTGCGTGGCTTTGGCGCGCATTGCCTCTACCAGCACGGCAACGGCTACGCGTCCCTGCCCAACAGCTGCCGGGACGAAGTGTTCACCTATCACGGTTGGCGCGATGTCTATGACGCGCAGTGCCTGTATCGCCACGGCTACGTCCGGTCGTGACCTGACCCCCTTTCGAGCAGGGCCAAGGCGGGCGGCGGGGTTTGACCTCGCCGCCATTTTGCTTGTGCCGCTGACCCTCGCATGGTTTCTGAGGGCATGAGCGACGGACCCGATCTTTTCTTTGAAATTCAGGCTGGTGGTCGTGTGGCCGGGGTGGACGAGGTCGGGCGCGGCCCGCTGGCTGGCCCGGTGACGGCGGCGGCCGTGGTGCTGAACCCCGCCGCCATTCCCGAAGGGCTGAACGATTCCAAGAAGCTGACGGCCCGCAAGCGCACGGCATTGATCGAGCTTTTGCTGGCGCATGCCGAGGTCTCGCTCGGGTGGGCCAGCGTCGAGGAAATCGACGCACTGAACATCCGCAACGCGACGTTTCTGGCGATGCAGAGGGCACTGGCGGGCTTGGCCCAGGTCGATCACGCGCTGATTGACGGCAACGCGATTCCCCCCGACCTGCCATGCCCCGCAACGGCCATCGTGAAAGGCGACGGGCGCAGCCTGTCCATCTCGGCGGCCTCGATCGCGGCGAAGGTCGCGCGGGATGATCACATGCGGGCGCTTGGGCAACAGTTTCCGGGTTACGGCTGGGACCGGAACGCCGGGTATCCGACAGCGGACCATAGGCAGGCCTTGCTAGATATTGGTGTTAGCCCCCACCATAGACGCAGCTTCAAGCCGGTCCACAATATCTTGTATCAAGATAAATCTATAACCTCCTGATTCAAAAAAGAAATTGACGACGAATCACCTTTGACTCATCTTTGGTGGTACAAAACAGCGCCCAAAAGAGGCGTGAGCCAGAGGCAGTATGATGAGCAAACCCAAACGAACGGAGGCCCCAGTGCTTCCGCTGAATACCATTTTGTCCGGGGACTGCATCGACCAGATGAACAGCCTGCCGGAATCGTCGGTGGATCTGATCTTCGCGGACCCGCCCTATAACCTGCAACTCAAAGGCAACCTGCATCGCCCCGACAATTCGATGGTCGATGCGGTGGATGACCATTGGGACCAGTTCGACAGCTTCGCCATCTATGACGCGTTCACGCGCGAATGGCTCAAGGCAGCAAACCGGCTGCTCAAGCCCAACGGGGCGATCTGGGTGATCGGCAGCTATCACAACATCTTCCGCGTGGGGGCCGAGCTTCAGAACCAGGGCTATTGGATTCTGAACGACGTGGTGTGGCGCAAGTCGAACCCGATGCCGAACTTTCGCGGCAAGCGGCTGACCAATGCCCATGAAACCCTGATCTGGGCCTCGAAATCCGAAGGGGCGAAATACACCTTCAATTACGAGGCGCTGAAGGCGTTGAACGAAGGCGTGCAGATGCGGTCGGATTGGGTTCTGCCGATCTGCAACGGGCATGAGCGGATCAAGGACCACAAGGGCGACAAAGCCCATCCGACGCAGAAGCCCGAAAGCCTGCTGCACCGGATTCTGGTGGCGACGACCAATCCCGGTGACGTGGTGCTCGATCCGTTCTTCGGCACCGGCACGACTGGTGCGGTGGCCAAGAAACTGGGCCGTGATTTCATTGGGATCGAGCGCGAGGACGCCTATCGAGAGGTGGCCGAGAAACGGCTCAAGGATATTCGCCGTTTCGACCGCTCGTCGCTGGAGGTCAGCACCTCGAAACGTGCCGAGCCAAGGGTGCCCTTTGGCCAGTTGGTCGAGCGCGGCCTGCTGACCCCCGGCGAAGAACTGGTCAGCCCGCGCGGCAAGATCGCCAAGATCCGGGCCGATGGCACGTTGGTCGTGTCGAACACCAAAGGCTCGATCCATCAGGTGGGTGCCAAGCTGGAGGGCGCGCCCTCGTGCAACGGCTGGACCTATTGGCACTTCCGCCGGGATGGAAAGACGGTCCCAATCGACCTTCTGCGTCAGCAGATCCGGTCGGAACTGAGCGGCTAGGCGTTCAACAAGAATACCGCCGGTGCCCCGCGGCCTGACCGTCGGGGGCACGCATCCTTGCCCCGCCAACCCATTGGATTGGCGGGGTCTTTTGGTATCAGGTCGCCCCCTGCTACATTGGCGTGCGGCCCTTGTCATAGGCCCGCCAGTCGGTGATTTCAGGATAATACATCTGCCGCCAGCGCTGCACGCGCGGGTTCATCCGCTTGCGCCACAGGCTGGGGACCAGGGCCATTGCCGTCATCGCGGGATAGCCGAGCGGCAATTGCGGGGCGTCAGCCTCGGAATAGGTTTGCAGCAGCGGAAACCGGCGGCTCGGCTTGTAGTGGTGGTCGGAATGGCGTTGCAGATTGATCAAGAGCCAGTTCGAGACGCGATGCGAGGCGTTCCAGCTGTGACGCGGCTGCACATGCTCGTATTTGCCGTTTCCAAGGTGTTTGCGGGTCAGGCCGTAGTGCTCGATATAGTTCGTCAGTTCGAGGAACGAGATGGCGAAAAAGGCTTGCAGCAGGAACAGCGCCAACCCCGGAAGTCCCCCAAGTATCAGAGCCAAAACGATAAATCCGGCTTGCAGTGCCCAGTAGCGCCAGAACGGGTTGGATTTGTGGTGCCATTGCAGCCCTTTGCGGGCCAGCATCGCTTTTTCCGCCCGGAAGGACGACCGCCAGCAGGCGGGCAGGATGCGGGCGAAGAAGTGATAAAAACCCTCATTATATCTGGCAGTTACGGGGTCTCGGGGGGTGCCGACATGGACGTGGTGGACCAGCAGGTGTTCGCTGCGGAAATGGCTGTAGAGGACGGAAGCCATCAAAAGGTCGCCAAGCCAGCGTTCCAGCGGTGGTTTCTGATGCATCAGCTCATGTGCATAGACGATGCCGACGCCGCCGGACATGATGCCAACCCCATAGAACAACAGGATTTTTTCCCAACCGGCGATTTGTCCGAAATGGGTGACGTACCAGACGAGGCCCAGTTGGGTGCTGATTTGCAGCGGGAACCAGATGAGTGTGATCAGGCGATACCAAAACAGCCCCGTTTCGGGCGTTTCCGGGTCGGGATTGGCGGTGTTCAGGCCGCTTGCTGCATCTAAAATAGTTGTCAAAACAATAGCGTAGAGAGGCGTCAGCACCAGTGCCCACCCGCCGACAGTGGCACCGAACCAGACCAGTGGCACCAGCGCGATGGTGATCCAGAAGGGCAGGGCATTTTGCAGCTTCACAACCTGTTGGGCAGGGATCATCGCGGGGCCTTTTTGACAGTTGCGTCGGAAATTTCTGACGGCGGTGTCGGAAAATCTTCACGGATCAGTGTGACCCGAGTTCGGGTTTAGCTCAATCCTCGGGCCATGCGCCTTGCGCAAGGTCAAACGCCTTGCGCATCACGGTGGGCAGGTTGGCGGGGCGGAATTGGTCGCGCGGCAGGAAGGTGCCTCGGGCGGGGTTGGCGGTTTCGACCGTGGCCAGCCGCAAGGACAGGCGCAGGTGGAAATGGGTGAAGGTATGGCGCACCTCCAGCTCTGGGTTGTGCCAGTCGGTGTCCAGCGGCGGGGATTCCGCCGGGGTGGCCTCGGTCCAGTCGGTTCCGGGCCATCCCAGCATCCCCCCAAGCAGCCCCTTGTCGGGCCGGGTTTCCAGCAGCCACGCGCCATCGGCGCGGCGGGCCAGATAGGCGATGCCGCGCCGGGTTGGCTTGGTCTTTTTCGGGGCTTTGCGGGGCAGGTCGGCGGCGATGCCCTGCGCGCGGGCCTGACAGGGGGCGCGCAGGGGGCAGATGCCGCACGCGGGGTTGCGCGGGGTGCAGATGGTGGCGCCGAGGTCCATCACCGCTTGCGCGTGATCGCCGGGGCGGTCCTGCGGCGTGACCGAGGCCGCACGGGCCTTGAGCACCAGTTTGACCTCTGGCAACGGGTCGGTTTCCGCGAAGACGCGGGACATGACGCGTTCCACGTTGCCGTCCATCACGACGGCGGGCCGGTCAAAGGCGATCGAGGCGATGGCAGCGGCGGTGTAGGGGCCGATTCCGGGAAGGTTTTGCAACGCGTCTTCGGTGTCGGGAAAGCGCCCGTCCAGATCAACCGCCACCACCCGCGCGCATTTCAGCAGGTTTCGGGCGCGGGCGTAATATCCCAGCCCCGCCCATTCGCCCATCACGGTGGCATCTTCCGCCGCCGCCAGATCGGCCACAGTGGGCCAAAGCGTTGTAAAGCGATGGAAATAGTCCTTCACCGCCGCGACGGTGGTCTGCTGCAGCATGACTTCGGACAGCCAGACGCGGTAGGGATCGGGCAGCACGCTGGCGCGGCGATCCTCTGGCGCGACGCGCCACGGCAGCACGCGGGCGTGGACATCATACCAGTCCAGCAAGACGGCGCTGAAATCTTCGTCACGCAAGTTTTATGTGCCCCTATCGTCTCGGCCATTGGTTCCCCTTGCCGGGAAGGATAGATTGAGCCGACAGAAAGGAAACCCCATGGCTGCCGCCAAACCTTCCATTCCTGCCCGACCGACCCGCCGCAAGCGCGGGTTCGAGGCCGCGTCGAAACTGGTCGCGGGGCATTTGCGCGGTCCGCTGGACAAACGCGGGTTTTCCGAGACCAAGCTGATCACCCATTGGGCCGGGATCGTGGGGCCCGATATCGCCGCCTGCGCGATGCCGGTGAAGATCACCCATTCGCGCGCCGGGATCGGCACCACGCTGGTTTTGCTGACGACCGGAGGCCATGCGCCGCTGCTTGAGATGCAAAAGGACACGATCCGCCAGAAGGTGAACGCCTGCTATGGTTATAACGCGGTCAGCAAGATCCATATCACGCAAACCGCCCCCACGGGCTTTGCAGAGGGGCAGGTGCAGTTCGCCGCGCGAGACAAGCCGCGCCCGGCCCCGACGCCCGAAATCCTGACCGCCGCACATGCAGCGGCTGCCCCGATACACGACGACCGGCTGAAAGAGGCGCTTGAACGCCTTGCCCGGAACGTTCTAACCAAGAACAGCCATTGAGGAGAGTATTTTGATGACCCGAACCCTCGTTCTATCCGCCCTGTCCGCCGTCATGGTGGCGCTTGGCGGCTACGTCTACCTGTCGATGTCGCAGCAGGTGGTCAGCGATCAGACCCGGCTGCCGCTGATGGCGGTTGGCGCGCAGGAAACCGACGAGTCGTCGGATGCCGCCGCAGCCGACGCCACCGCGCAGGAGGCCGATACCCCCGAAGTGATGGAAATGGTCGAGGGCTCGCCCGATGCGCCGATCACGGTGATCGAATATGCCTCGCTGACCTGCCCGCATTGCGCGCGCTTCAGCCAAGAGGTCTATCCGCAATTGGTGGAGAACTACGTCGATACCGGCCAAGTCCAGTTCGTCCTGCGCGAAGTCTATTTCGACCGCTACGGCCTGTGGGCCGGGATGGTCGCGCGCTGTGGCGGGCCGTTGCGCTATTTCGGCATCGTCGAGATGATGTTCGAAGAGCAGCGGGACTGGGTGCAGGGCGAACCGGCGGATGTGGCCGAGAACCTGCGCCGTATTGGCCGCCGTGCCGGGCTGAGCGATGACCAGTTGGAGCAATGCCTGAGTGATAACGCCATGGCGCAGGCGATGGTCACCCTGTCGACCGAGCAATCGACGGCTGACGAGATTCAGGGCACCCCGAGCTTTGTCATCAACGGTGAGCTTTACAGCAACATGAGCTATGCCGATTTCTCGGAACTGCTCGACGGTATGCTGGCCGACAGTCAGGAATGACGGCTCCGCTCGAAGGGCTGAAAGTCCTTGAACTCGCCCGTATTCTGGCCGGCCCCTGGGCGGGTCAGACCCTGTCCGACCTTGGCGCCGAGGTGACCAAGGTCGAAAGCCCCGCCGGCGATGACACGCGCCAGTGGGGCCCCCCGTTCATCGAGCGGGACGGCGACCGGACGGCGGCCTATTTCCATTCCTGCAACCGGGGAAAGCACTCGGTCGTGGCCGATTTCCGCACCCCCGAGGGGCAGGAATTCGTTCGCGGGCTGGCGGCCGAGTCCGATATCCTGATCGAGAATTTCAAGTTGGGTGGGCTGGAGAAATACGGGCTGGACTACGAGAGCCTCGCAAAGATCAACCCGCGCCTGATCTATTGCTCGATCACCGGGTTCGGGCAGACGGGGCCGTATGCGCACCGGGCGGGCTATGACTACATCATTCAGGGCATGTCGGGGCTGATGTCGATCACCGGCGACCCCGAGGGCCAGCCGCAGCGCGTGGGCGTGGCGGTGACCGATATCGTGACGGGGCTGTATTCCGTGAACGGCATCCTCGCGGCGCTCTATCAGCGGGAACGCACAGGGCGCGGGCAGCATGTGGACATGGCCCTGCTGGATTGCGCGGTGTCGATCACGGCCAACCAGGCGATGAACTACCTCGCCACGGGAACACCGCCGGGGCGGACCGGGAACTATCACCCGAACCTGACGCCCTACCAGGTGTTCGATTGCTCGGACGGGTTCATCATCATCGCCACCGGCAATGACGGGCAATATCGGCGGCTGTGCCGGTTGCTCGGGCTGGAGGATATGGCCGAAGCACCGGACTACCTGACCAATGCCGACCGGATCGCCAACCGCGACGAGATGATCCGCCGCCTGACCGAGCGCACCCTGCAACGGACCAAGGCCGATCTTTTGGCGGCCTGCGAGGCCGAGGGCGTGCCCGCAGGGCCGATCAACGACATGGCCGAGGTTTTTGCCGATCCACAGGTCGCTGCGCGCGGAATGCGGTTGGACCTGGACGGGGTGCCAGGGGTGCGCTCGCCGTTCCGGTTTTCGGAGGCCGGGCTGAAGCTGGACAAGGCATCGCCCAAGCTGGGAGAAGGGTAAGCGGGGGGTTTGACGGGGTCGATCCGCGCGGACTCAATGCCTTCAGCCCGCCCCCAACACCCGGTCCAGCGCCGTGTCGAGCGGGGTCCAGTCGTCCAGCCGCAATCGCACGGGCACCGTCAACACCTTGGGGCGGAAGTTGTCGGGCAGGCGGGTGGCGTCCTTTTCGGTCGTGACCAGTTGCGCGCCGAGGGTGCGGGCGTCCTGTTCCAACCGGGCGAGCAGCGTGTCGGTCAGCGGCTGGTGATCCGAGAGGCCCTCGGCCCGAAGCACCTTGGCGCCCATGGCGCGCAGCGTGGCGAAGAACTTTTCCGGGTGGCCGATCCCGGCGAAGGCCAGCACGGGCAGCCCCTCGAACGGCATACCCGTTGGCAGCGGTTCCAGCTTGCCGGTCAGGTGTGGGACGGTAATCGCCTCGCCCCATTGCGCGCGGAAATGGTCTTGCGCGGCGCGCGGGCCGATCGAGAGCAGCAGGTCGGCGCGGGCCATGCCGGTGGCCACGGGTTCGCGCAGGGGGCCTGCGGGGATCACCTTGCCATTGCCGAAGCCGCGCGCGGCATCCACGACGACAAGCGATATATCCTTGCGCAGGGCCGGGTTCTGGAACCCGTCGTCGAGCAAGATGACCTCGGCGCCCGCCCCGACAGCGGCGCGTGCCCCGGCGGCGCGATCCGTGGCGACCCAGACCGGCAGCCATGCGGCGATCAGCAGGGGTTCGTCGCCGACGGTTTCGGCATCGTCTGTTGTGGGGTCGACGCGATGCGGCCCCTCGACCGAGCCGCCATAGCCCCGGCTGACCACATGCGCGCTGATCCCGCGCGCGGTCAGAACCTCGGCCAGCGCGATCACGGTGGGGGTTTTGCCGGTGCCGCCCGCGTTGATGTTGCCGACGCAGATGACGGGCACGCCGGGGCCGTCCCACGGCCCTTTGGCCAGCCGCCGCGCGGTCGCCCGTGCATAGAGGGCGCCAAGCGGGGCAAGCAGGGAGCTTTGCCAGCCGGGGGGGTGATGCCAGAACGCGGGCGCCTGCATTACGCCGCCGACAGCCGCGGGGTGCGGTCGAGATAGTCGAACAGCATGTCCAGCGCCTTGTCGGTCACGTCGGCCCCGGCCGAGCAGACCTCCCACGCGGCATGGGCCATTTCGGCGGCGCGGTCGGGGTTGAGCAGGTCGTTCACCGCCGCCGCCAGCGATTCGGGCGAGGACACCAGTCGCGCGGCCTTGGCCTCGGCCAGCCGTTGGAATATATCGACGAAGTTGCTGACATAAGGCCCGTGCAGGATGACCGAGCCGAGCGCCGCGGGTTCAAACGGATTGTGGCCGCCGACAGGTTCCAGCGAGCCGCCGACGAAGCTGATCGGGGCAAGGCGATACCACAGGCCAAGCTCGCCCATCGTGTCGGCCAGATAGACGCTGGTGTCGGACCCCGGCAGCGCGCCCTTGCTGCGGCGGGCAAAGGTGCAGCGGTGATGTTCCATCATCTCGGCGATCTCGTCACCGCGATGCGGATGGCGGGGGACCAGAACCAGCAATAGCCGCGGATTGACCTTGAGCGCCAGTTTATGCGCTTCCAGCACCTTTTCCTCTTCGCCCTCATGGGTCGAGGCGGCCAGCCAGGTGGGCCGCCCGTTGAGGTGCGAGGCCAGCCGCGCGCGTTCGTCTTCATCGCACGGCAGGGCGGCGGCGCCTTCCTTGAGCGTGCCGGTGACATGCAGACGCTTGCCCGGCAGGCCGAGACGGCGCAGGTAGCCCGCCGTCAGGTCGTCTTGCACATGCGCCTCGTCGAAGCGGTCCAGCAGGCTGCGGGCCATGCCACGCAGAAAGCGCCAGCGGTCGTGGCTGGCCTTGGACATACGCGCGTTGATGATGACCATCGGGATGTTGCGCGCCTTGGTCTCGGTGATAAGGGCGGGCCAAAGCTCGCTCTCCGTCCAGACAGCAAGGTCGGGCTGCCAATGGTCGAGGAAGCGGCGCACATAGGGCAGCACATCGACGGGCACGAATTGGTGCATGGCGGCTGCGGGCAAGCGCGCCTCCATCACCTGGGCCGAGGTGACGGTGCCGGTGGTGACCAGAACGTGCAGGTCTGGGCGTTCCTCGGTCATCCGGCGGATGAGTTCCAGCAGGGACAGGGACTCGCCGACGCTGGCAGCGTGGAACCAGGCAAGCTGGCCCTCGGGGCGCGGACGCGCGGCGATGCCACGCCGCTCGTCGATGCGGGCGGGGTCTTCCTTGCCTGCCTCAAGCCGCGCGGCGAGTTTTTTCTCGGCAAAGCGGGTGGCGCGGGCGGAAAAGGCGAGATAGGCCGCGAGGGCGAGGGATCTTGGCATACGGGGCGCGCTCAGCCGTCGAGTTCCTCTGTCGACGAGGCCTCTTTGTTCTCGTCGCGCAGGCGGTGAATATGGGCGATGTAATAGCGCATATGGGCATTGTCGACCGTGCGCTGCGCGGCGTCTTTCCACGCGTCATAGGCACTGGCGTAGTCGGGGAACATGCCGACGATGTCGATGTCGTCCACATCCTTGAAAACGCTCTTGGAGGGGTCGACCAGTTCGCCGCCGAAAACAAGGTGAAGTCGCTGTGCCATGGGGGCCTCTGAGCATGTGTTGCGGGTTGCGGGCACCCTAGGGATTTGGGGCCAAGGGTCAAGCGGCGCGGGGTCGCTGGTGGTGGCCGCCCCGCGACCGCCCCAGAGGGTTTCCGCAAGGCAGACGGGTGGTCAGCGCGGTTGCCTGCGGGCTATCAGGGCGGCGTGCAGGGGGCGGGTGGCGGCGATGACGCCGGGCAACAGGGCAGAGGGGCCGTTGAACGCGAGCGGCTGGCCGTCGCGGCCGGTGACGATGGCCCCGGCCTCGGCCACGATCAGGGCCCCGGCGGCGATGTCCCATTCCCAGCTGTCGCGCAAGGTGATCATGCCGTCGAAGCGGCCTTCGCCCACAAGGGCGAGGCGGTAGGCCAGCGAGGGGCGAAAGCTGCGCTGCACGGGGGGCACACCGCCGGGCCAGTGGCTGTCGCTGAAATTGGGGCGCGAGGCGAGCACGGTGGACTCATTTTCCTCGGTCAGGGCAGAGGCGGCGAGCGGCTGGCCGTTCAGCGCCGCGCCTTGCCTGCGTTCCGCCGTGTAGAGCCGGTCCAGCATGGGCAGGTAAACCACGCCCGCCGTGACCTGCCCGTATTTCACCACCGCCAGCGAATGGGCGAAGTTCTTTTGCCCGTCGATGAATGACCGCGTCCCGTCGATGGGATCGACGATGAAGGTGCTTGGGCGCGACAGGCGGGCGGTGCTGTCCTCGGTTTCTTCCGACAGCCAGCCATAGTCGGGACGGGCGGCGGTCAGTTCGGTTCGCAGCATCCGGTCGATTTCAAGATCGGCCTCGGTCACCGGGCCGTGGCCGCCGGGTTTGTCCCAGATTTGCGGGTCGCGCGTCCAGTGGCGGGCGGCGATGTCTCCGGCGGCGCGGGCGGCGTCGATCAGAAGGGAGAGGTCACGCCCCGGCAAGCGTCAGCCCCTCGACCAGCAACGAGGGCACTACGCGCGACAGGTGCGGGCGGGCATCGTTGGCAGGCACGATCGTCATCAGCATGTCGCGCAGGGTGCCGGCAACGGTGCATTCGTTGACCGGATAGGTGATCTCGCCATTCTCGACCCAGAAGCCCGAGGCGCCGCGCGAATAGTCGCCGGTGTTGGGGTTGATCGAACTGCCGATCATCGACGTGATAAGAAGGCCTGTGCCCATTTGTTTGAGCAGATCTTCCCGGCTGGCCCCGCCTTGCGTCAGCGCGATGTTCGAGACCGAGGGGGACGGCGGCGCGGACAGGCCGCGCGCGGCATTGGCGGTGGAGGGCAGGTCCAGCTTGCGTCCGGTGGCAAGGTCCAGCGTCCAGCCTGTCAGCACGCCATCTTCGACGATGGCGCGTTTCGCGGTCGGCAGCCCCTCGGCATCGAAGGGGCGCGATCCGGCGGCGCGGGGGCGCAGAGGGTCTTCCACGACCGAGAGGCCCTTGGGCAGCACCTGTTCGCCCAGGGCATCGCGCAGCCAAGAGGCGCCGCGCACGATGGCAGAGCCGTTCACCGCCTGCAAAAGGTGGCCGATCAGGCCCGATGCGATGCGTTCATCGAAAAGCACGGGGTAGGCGCCGGTCTTGGGCTGGCGCGCGCCCTGACGCGCCACGGTGCGTTCGGCGGCAAGGCGGCCAACCTCGGCGGGGTCCATCAGGTCGGCGCGGTGCATCCGCATGTCGCCGTAATAATCACGCTCCATCCCCAGCCCTTCGCCGGTGATGGCGACGCAGGAAATCGCGTGGTCCGTGCGGGTGTAGCCACCGGAAAAGCCGTTGCTGGCGGCAAGGTGCCGGGTGCGGCGGCCATAGGCGGCGGTGGCGGACTGAACCTGTGAAATGCCCTCGACGGCGAGCGCGGCGGCCTCGGCTGTCAGCGCGGCAGCCTCTAACGCGGAGGGGTCGGGGGCGTCGTCCGGGTCGATCATGTCGAGCGCGGCGATGTCCCACGATGTCGCCAGTTGCGCCGGATCAGCCAAGCCTATGGTCGGATCAACCGGGGCTTCTCGGGCCATGGCGACGGCGCGCTCGGCCATTTCCTGCATGGTTTCTGGCCGGGTGTCGGATGCCGAAACGCAGGCCTGCCGCTGGCCCACCAGCACCCGAAGACCGATCTCGACCTCGTCCGAGCGTTCGGCCTGTTCCAGTGACCCCTTGAGAACGCCGATCGAGACCGAGGTGCCCTCTGCCGCGATCGCGTCCGCTGCGTCGGCCCCGGCTTTGCGGGCGGCGTCGAGAAGGGCGTGGGCGAGGGTTTCGGGGCTCTGGCGCATCGGGACATCCTGTATCTGGCTGATTGGCAGAGGTAGTGCCCGAGGCACGGGCGTGCAAGGTGGCACCAAAAACCCCCGGTCCGTACGGGGCGGACCGGGGGCGGTGTTGCGGCGGTGGCGTGCTTATTGCAGCGGCACGCCGTTCGCGGTGATCTGCCCGTCTTCGTGGAATTCGACAGTCGAGGTGAAGGTGTCAGCCTCGGCGCCGGGGATGGCGAACATACCGAGCATCCCGCGCGCCATGCCAGCCTGTTGCGGCGGCAGCAGGCCGCCATCGCTGAGGTTCTGGATCAGGCCGTTGGCCCCGGTCAGGCTGAGGTCGACCGTGCCCACGGGCATCGGCACCATCTGGCCGGGGGCGAACGTCACGTCGCCGGAGCCGGTCAGTTGCGCGCCGCCTGCCGACACCTCCAGGTCATTGAGGGTCATGCTGCGCAGTTCGCCCGGAGGCGCGGTCATGTTTTCCATCTGGTCTGGGGTCATCATCAGCAGATCGGCAAGGATCTGCACGGTGCCCGACAGATCGACAACAATTGATGCAGGGGTGCGCGGGATCGCCTGACCGGGGTCGAACATGGACCAGACAGACTCATCCATCGTCACACCGCGATAGCCGATGGCCGCCCCGAAGGACGAGGGTTGATCCTGTTGCGACAGCGGCAGGTCGATCGACAGGGCCGTCGATTCGGCAGAGGCCGAGACCGGGAAGGGCATATCCGGCGCGGTCATGGTAAAGGCCACGGTATTGGCGGACATTCCGAATTGCACACGGTCCTGCGATATGCCGAAACTCAGCCCGCCGCCCTGGTTGCTGGCCGAGCCCGAGGTGGTGTCGCCGTTTTCATGGAACAGGAAATCGAACGAGGCAGAGCCGTAGTTGGTGTCGCCGCTGATCGACATGCCGTCGGGGAAGTGGTCCAACTCCATCCAGTTGATGCCGCGGGGCATCACGCCCTGCGACGTGGCCTGAAGGCCGGACATCTGGATGGTGGTATCGAACCGCCCGTCCGCGCCGCCTTGGGTCATGCCGCCGGGGGCGGGCATCGGGGCCGGGGCGTCCGGCGTCACGAATTTGCCCGGCGCCGGAGAGGTCGGCTGCGGCGCGGGCGTCGGCGCCGGGGCGGGCATGGGCGCGGGCACAATGCCGGTATTGCCCGGCTCAAGCATGTCGAGGGCCAGAATCATGCTGTCCATGGTCGCGGTGGAGGTAAAGTCCAGCATGGCACTGTTGGACAGGTCATAGGTGGCGGTCGCGGAATAGCCGTCGAACGCGATGTCATAGGTCATCTCGGGAACCTCGGAGGGGTCGATCCCCTCGAAATTCACGTCTTCGACGGCGATCCGGGTAAAGCCGGATACGAGGGTCAGGTTTTCGGGTGTGCCAGAGGCGGTAGCGGTCATGTCCGTCAGGCTGACCAGCACGGTCATGGCGTCGGGGGCGTCGCCGCCCTCGAACCCGGTAATGCGATAGCGCATGGTGTCAGAGGTCGAGATGGAGACGGTGCCGTCGGCCTGATTGGTCATGGTGACCGAATCAACCGTGCCGGTGATCTGGATATCTTCGACCATGACCGTGTTGGTGACGTTGGACAGCGTCAGGCCATCCGCCGTCTCCGTCGCGGAGGCGGTCATGCTGTAGCCGAATTCGGCGGCTTGGTCTTGCCAGATCGACCAGAGCTGATCGGCGGTGATATCGGCAAATGCCGGGCTGGCGCAGACCAGCGCGGCGGCGGAGAGGCTGTAAGAAAGGGATTTCATCTTTGACATAAGGTCCATCCGAATGTGAATTGCTGAGCTGAATGTTCCGCCTCGAAAGGGCGGGCGTCAAGGCTCGTCCAGTATGGCCTTGAGACAATTGAAATTCTAGGCGGGAGTCTGCGCAATGGGCAAGTTGGATGGCAAGGTTGTCATGATCACAGGGGCAAGCCGGGGGATCGGCGAAGCGACGGCGAGGCTGTTCGCACAAGAAGGCGCGAAGGTCTGTTTGCTGGCACGGTCGCGGGATCGAATCGCTGAAATCGCGGGAGAGATCGGCCCTGCGGCGCTGGCCATTCCCTGCGATGTCAGACGCTTCTGGGAGGTGGAGGCGGCCGTCAACGCCTGTGTCGAAAACCTCGGCGGGCTGGATATCCTGATCAACAACGCGGGCGTGATCGAACCGATTGCCCCCCTGATGGAGGCTGACCCCGAGGGCTGGAGCGACGCCATCGACATCAACCTCAAGGGCGTCTTCAACGGGATGCGCGCGGCGATGCCGATCATGGTGGCCAAGGGGGGCGGGTCTATCCTGACCATCAGTTCCGGCGCGGCGCATAACGCGCTGGAAGGGTGGAGCCATTATTGCGCCTCCAAGGCCGGTGCGGCGATGATGACGAAATGCGCCCATGTCGAAGGGGCCGATCAGGGGATTCGCGCCATGGGCCTGTCGCCGGGGACGGTGGCCACCCAGATGCAGCGCGAGATCAAGGCCAGCGGGATCAACCCGGTCAGCGCGCTGGACTGGTCCGACCACATTCCCGCCGACTGGCCCGCGCACTGCCTGTTGTGGATGTGCTCGGAGGATGCGGACGAATACCTTGGCGAGGAAATTTCGCTGCGGGACGAAGATATTCGCCGCCGGATCGGAGTGACTGCGTGATCGGTCTGGAACGGGCGGGCGGTTTGTGGACCGTCACGCTGAACCGCCCGGACAAGGCCAATTCCCTGACCGAAGCGATGCTGCGCGACCTGTGCGAGATGGCCGAGGCCGCCGCCAAGGACGACAGCCTGCGCGCGCTGGTGCTGACCGGTGCGGGCAACCGGGTGTTTTCCGCCGGTGCGGATCTTGAAGCCGCCAAGGCGGGGCTTGCGACCTCGGACCTGTGGGAACGCCTTTCGGGGGCCATCGCGGCGCTGCCCTGCCTGACCATCGCGGCGCTCAACGGCACGCTGGCGGGCGGTGCCACGGGAATGGCGCTGGCCTGCGATATTCGCCTTGCGGTGCCGGGGGCCAAGTTCTTCTACCCCGTGGCCACGCTCGGCTATCTGCCGCAACCCTCTGATCCGGCGCGCATGGCGGCGCTGATCGGCCCGGCGCGCACCAAGATGATCCTGCTTGGCGCGCAGAAGGTCATGGCAGAGGAGGCCCTGGCGTGGGGGTTGGTCGATCGGCTGGTGGCGCCGGATGCGCTGATGGAGACCGCCCGCGATCTGGCCAAGGCGTCGCTGGAGGGCACGCCAGAGGTGCTGCGCGGGATCAAGGCGCTTTGCGTCTAGCCCCGTCGGCGCGTTCTGCCGCGCCGTGCACCTGGCGTCTTGGAATGGAAATCGTCTGGCCGCTTGCGGACCCATGCGATGAACCTGGCCAGCCGAGGGTGGGCCTGCAAGGCCTCGACCGTGTTGTAGACCCGCGCCAGCTCGGCCTCTGACAAGGTGGCGTGAATCTCGTTGTGGCAGATCTGGTGCAGCAGCACCGTTGGCCCGCCCTTGCCGCCGCGAAGGCGGGGAATCAGGTGGTGCAGGCTCTGCCTGGCCTGTGGCGGGATCGGGCGTCCGCAGAGCGGGCAAATGGGAAAGCTATGGTCCATGTCGCCTGTGGTGATGGGGGCCGCTGCCGCTTAGGATGGTGCGAAAGAACCAAGGGGCAAGGGCCGGATGTCAGCCGAAGAGATCGACGCATTGGTGGTTGGGGCCGGGCCTGCCGGGCTGATGGCCGCCGAGGTGCTGGCCAAAGCGGGGCGGTCGGTCGTGGTGGCCGAGGCCAAACCCTCTGCCGCGCGCAAACTGTTGATGGCGGGCAAATCCGGCCTGAACCTGACAAAGGACGAGCCATTCGAGGCGTTCCTTGCGGAATATCGCGAAGCTGCGGAGTGGCTGCGCCCGATGCTGGAGGCGTTCGGACCGCAGGAGGTCACGGCGTGGGCCGAGGTGCTTGGCCAGCCGGTTTTCACAGGCTCATCAGGGCGGGTCTTCCCCGAGGCGATGAAGGCCTCGCCACTGTTGCGGGCTTGGTTGGGCCGCACGCGGGCCGACATGCGGCTGCGCTGGCGTTGGCTGGGGTTCGACGGCAGCGGCCTGCGGTTTCAAACCCCGGACGGCCCGCAGGTGCTGGCGCCAAAGGTGACGGTTCTGGCCCTTGGCGGCGGCTCCTGGGCGCGGCTGGGGTCTGATTCGGCGTGGATGCCTTGGCTACAGGCCGAGGGGGTGGAGGTTGCCCCGATCTCGCCTGCGAACATGGGCTTTCGCGTGGATTGGTCGCCGCATATGGCCAAGCATTTCGGCGGGCCAGTCAAGGGATGTGCGCTGTCGGCAGGCGACCGGCAGGTGCGGGCGGAATTCGTGGTGTCGGAACAGGGCGTGGAAGGCGGCGGGATCTATGCGCTTTACCGCGAATTGCGAGAGGGCGCGTCACTGCGGCTGGATCTGTTCCCCGATTTGAGCGTCGCGGACCTGACCAGCCGCCTGTCGCGCCCGCGTGGCAAGGCGAGCCTCGCCAACCATCTGCGCAAGACCGTCGGGCTGGACGGCGTGCGCGCAGCGCTGGTTAACGAAGTCGCCCGCCCCCTGCCGTCAGGCGCGGCGTTGGGCGAACGGCTGAAGGCGCTGACGTTGCCCGTCGTCGGTCCCCGGCCTCTGGACGAGGCGATTTCTACCGCCGGTGGTGTGACGCGCGCCGCCGTGGATACGGGTCTGATGCTGCGCGTCCGACCAGGTGTGTTCGTGGCGGGCGAAATGTTGGATTGGGAGGCCCCGACCGGCGGCTACCTGCTGACGGCTTGTTTTGCCACGGGCCGTTGGGCCGCAGAGCATGCCACCCGGTGGGCAAAGGCCGAGGATCAGGCCCCGCTTCAGGCCCCTGTCGCACGTCCATAGGCCGGGCGGTCGAACATCATCGCGCCGAAGTCGTGCAGGCGATCCTCGATGATCGGGAACTTGGCGGCCACCGCCCATCGCAGGCAATGGGCAAGCAGCAGATCGGCAATGGTCATTGTCTCGCCCATCAGGAAGGGGCCGGTTTCGGACATGCGGTGCATCAGGCGTTTCTGGCTGCCCTCGAATTCCCATTTCAGGCTGTCCTTGACCGCAGGAACGCGATGCTCTTCGGGCAGGATGAAGCTGTGGCGCGCGGCCATCCACAAAAGCTGATCGAATTCTTCATGCACGAATTGGGTCAGCGAATCCTGGTGGGCGCGGTCGACGGTGCCTGCGGGAAAGGTCAGGCTGCCATGCTTGTCAGCCAGAAAGGTCATGATTGCCACGGAATCGGTGATCGGCACCCCGGCTGCTACCAGCACCGGCACCTTGCCGGCAGGATTAACCGCAACCACCGCCGGATCGCGCGGGGGGGCCTTTACATGGTCGTAGGCGAGGCCAAGCTCTTCCAGTGCCCACAGCACGCGAAAGGTGCGGGTCTGGGTGTTGCCGATGACTTTGTACATGCGCCGGATCCTTCTGTTGGCGGGCACAGGCTGGCACGCGGCGCGGGGGCCGTCCAGTGCGTTCAGCGCATCCGGCTGGCTGCCGTGGCGAGACGGATCAGCACCCGCTCCAACAGCGCCACCTGCGGAGCCTGCTGGCTGGACCGCAGGGTCAGGTCAGCCTCGACCAGCGCCTGCAACGCCTGTTCCAGACGCGAGGCCCCCCAACTGCCCGCCTGCCGGGCCAGTCGATCGCGGCGCGGGCCGAAGACGGGCGGGCGCAGCGCGCCGACGCCGGCGGAGGCGCCGTTGGGATGGATCGCCGCCGTATAAAGCGTGCGGAAATGGCGCAGCGCCATGATGGCCAGCGTCACCGGGGCGACCCCCTGGCCCGCGAGCTTTTGCATCAAGGGGCCGATTTCGGCGATGCGCCCCTCGGCCGCGGCGTTGACGATGTCGTCAATGCCTGCCTCGATCGTGGACGGGGAACAGGCGGCGACATCCGCGACCGTGACCGGGGCGGGGTCGCTCAGCTTGTAGAGCGCCAGTTTCTCGACAGTCTGCCGGAAATCGCCAGGGTCGAGCTGCGTTGCCAGCGTGGTCAGGTGGGCCGAGGCATCGCGGTCGATCTGGGTGACGCCGGATTTGGCCAGTGTTTCCTCGATCTCGGCGCGGGTCGGCGGGTTGTCGTAGATGCCAATGGCGTAGGCCCGCTTGTGCCCCTCGAAGAGCTTGCGCAGCGCCGATTTCGCGGCCAGTTGCCGGGGCGCGGTGACGATCACCTGTGCGTCGCCCGGCTGCCAGTCCGCCAGCGCCCCGGCGATGACGGGCGCAAGGCCATCGGCTGCATCCTCGACAAAGGCCACGCGCGGGCCGGGGAAGAAGCCCACGGATTTGATTGCATCGAGCAGCAGGGTCTTTTCGCTGCGCAACTCGCCCGCCGGAATCCGGGTGAGGCGCATTTCCTCTTCCGCGCCGGGGCCGAGCAGTTTGGCGATCACGTCCTGCCGCCGGATGGCGACCCGCATCGCATCGGCGCCAAAGATCAACAGCCCGGCTGCCGAGGAATCGGGATTGGCGAAATAGGCGGACGAGTCGCGGGCGTTGAGCTTCATGACCAGCGCGCGGAGGAAGCCAGAAGCCGCGACATTATCTGGTCGGCCAGCGCGCGCATCAGACGGTCTTCGGCATCGCGGCGCGCGGCGGCGGTGGCAACGGCGGTCGAAGTGGTGGAATAGGCCGTGAAGGTCGCCACCGTATCGGCCAGAAGCTGTGCGTCGGTCGCGGTCTCGACCAGTGTGAAGGACACGCTGCCGTGGATATTGATCCGGGTGATGTCGTTGGTGCCGGTGATGGCGAGGTCGGATTCAGAGGTGTTGATCTGGTAGTTCAGCCGGTAGGCCGCCGCATCGCCGCGCCCCAGCCGATCCTCCAGCCGGGACACCAGTTGAAACCCGAGCCGCGTGTCGGGGGCCGCGACCAGAACCTGCCCGCGCAGTGCCTGCCCCGTTCCGCCCGGCGCATAGACCGGGGCAAAGCCGCAGCCCGCAAGCGGGGCCACGGCCAGAAGGGTCAGGAAATGGCGGCGGTCAGATGACGACATTGACGATACGGCCCGGCACAACGATCAGCTTTTTCGGCTGGCCCCCGTCGAGGGCCTTGACCACAGCGTCGTCTGCCAGCGCGATCTTTTCAACCTCTTCCTTGGCCAGATCCTTGGCCACGGTGATTTCCGAGCGTCGCTTGCCGTTGATCTGGATCGGCAGCGTGACGGTGTTTTCCACCAGCATCGCTTCGTCGGCCTGCGGCCACGCAGCCTCGGCCACCAGACCCTCGCCGCCCAGAAGCGCCCAGATGTCTTCAGACAGGTGCGGTGTCATCGGTGACATGAGCTGTGCCAAGGTCTTGGTTGCCTGGCGCTTGGCCTCGGCCCCCGCCTTGGATTTGGCCAGCGCGTTGGTGAAGGCATAGAGCTTGGCGATGGCGGCGTTGAAGCCGAAGCTTTCCACCCCGAGCGTCACGTCTCGGATCGCCTTGTGCATCTCGCGCAGCAGGGCCTCATCCTCTCCGGTCGGGGCGTCTTGGGCTGCCGCGACCTCTTCGGCGATGCGCCAGACACGGCCGAGGTGCTTGAAGGCCGCGTCGGCCCCGGCGGCTGTCCATTCCACGTCGCGTTCGGGCGGGGAATCGGACAGCACGAACCAACGCGCGGTGTCGGCGCCGTAGGACGAGATGATGTTGACCGGATCGACGACGTTCTTCTTGGACTTCGACATCTTGGCCGAGGGGATGATCTCGACCGCCTCGCCGGTGGCGGCGAGTTTGCCGTCTTCCACGTCTTCGGGCAGGTGATAGACCGGGCGGTCATTGGCGTCGCGGGTCTGGTAGATTTCGTGTGTCACCATGCCTTGCGTAAACAGCGCGTTGAACGGCTCTTTCGACTTCTCGGGCAGGTGGCCGCAGATGTGCATCGCGCGGGCAAAGAAGCGGGAATAGAGCAAATGCAGAATCGCGTGCTCGATGCCGCCGATATACTGGTCGACGTTCATCCAGTAATCCGCCTCGGCCATGTCGGTCGGGGTTTCGGCGCGCGGCGCGGTGAACCGGGCGAAATACCACGACGAATCGACGAAGGTATCCATCGTGTCGGTTTCGCGCCGGGCGGGCGCCCCGCAGGCCGGGCAGGAACAGTCGCGCCATGTCGGGTGGCGATCCAGCGGGTTGCCGGGCTTGTCAAAGCTGACATCATCGGGCAGGCGGATCGGCAGGTTTTCCTTCTTCTCGGGCACCACGCCGCAGGCGTCACAATGGACAACGGGAATCGGGCAGCCCCAGTAACGCTGACGGGACAGGCCCCAGTCGCGCAGGCGGAACTTGGTGACGCCCTGACCCCAACCCTGTTTTTCGGCAAAGTCGATGGTGGCGTCGATGGCCTGTTGCCCCGTGGCCACATCAAGACCGGCGAAGTGGTTGATCCATTTCACTTTTTCGGTCTTCGGCGGCACGAATGCCTCGGTTTTGACCGGTGTTTGGTCGTCGAGCCCAAAGAAGGTGTCGATCACCGGCAGGTCATACTTGCGGCAGAAATCAAGGTCTCGCTGGTCATGCGCCGGACAGCCGAAGATGGCCCCTGTGCCGTAGTCCATCAGGATGAAATTGGCGATCCAGACCGGCAGTTCCCAGTCGGGGTTCAGCGGGTGCCGCACACGAATGCCGGTGTCGTAGCCCAGTTTCTCGGCGGTCTCGATCGCCTCTTCCGTGGTGCCGCCCTTGCGCGCCTCTTTCAGGAAGGCGGCAAGCTCGGTGCTGTCGGCCTCCATCGCCTTGGCGATCGGGTGGTCCGGGGAAATGCCGACGAAGCTGGCACCCAACAGCGTATCGGGCCGCGTGGTATAGACGGTAATCGGGTCGCCCGCGTCCGTGCGGTCAAAGCTGAATTGCAGCCCGCGCGACCTGCCGATCCAGTTTTCCTGCATCAGCCGCACCTTGGCGGGCCAGTCTTCCAGTGTATCGAGCGCGTCCAGCAGCTCTTCCGAGAAGTCGGAGATCTTGAAGAACCACTGGGTCAGCTCGCGCCGTTCCACCAGCGCGCCCGAGCGCCAGCCACGGCCGTTTTCCACCTGCTCGTTGGCCAGCACGGTCATGTCGACCGGGTCCCAGTTGACCACGGCGTTCTTGCGGTAGACGAGGCCCTTTTCGAGGAAATCGAGAAACAGCGCCTGCTGCTGGCCGTAATAGTCCGGGTCACAGGTGGCAAATTCGCGCGACCAGTCGATCGACAGTCCGAGCGGTTTCATCTGCTCTTTCATCGTGGCGATGTTGCCGTAGGTCCAGTCCTTGGGGTGGCCGCCAATGGCCATGGCAGCGTTTTCGGCGGGCATTCCGAAGGCGTCCCAGCCCATTGGATGCAGCACGTTGTGGCCGGTGGCAATCTTGTAGCGCGCTACCACGTCGCCCATCGTGTAGTTGCGCACATGGCCCATGTGGATGCGGCCCGAGGGGTAGGGGAACATCTCGAGCACGTAGTATTTCGGGCGGCTCTCATCGCGGGTGGCGGTGAAGGTGCCGGCCTCGTCCCACGCGGTTTGCCATTTCGGTTCGGTCACACCGGGGTCAAATCGGGCCATTTGCAGTCCTTAGGAGTGTCTTGTCATACGAAAACGCCGGGCGCGTGGGCCCGGCGTGTGTTTAAGAGTCTGTGCGGGCAGAATCTAGAGGTCACCGTCACGAATGCGTAGTTGACGGGCGCGGGTCAGGATCGCGTCTTCAACCGCGCGCGAGGTGTCGCGGCTGACCGGGCCGCCGCGCGACTGCAACGCCACCCGCAGGCTGCGGGCGTCGAGCGCGGGATCGGTGATATAAACCGTGGCGCGATAGGCGCGCCCGCCGCCGGGCGGGGTGCCGTAGCCATAGACGATGACACCCGAAAACGGGTCGGCTGCGTCGATCGGCATGAAGTCGAGGATTTCCAGCGTGGCGTTCCACAGGTAGCGGTTGACCTCGACCGTCACGTTGGGATCGTCGGCGTTTGTAAACAGGTCAAGCAGCGTGCTGCGGTTGGGATCGGCGATAGCGCCGTTTGCGATCAGTTGGGCGCGGGTTTCAGGGGACATTTCATTGTCCAGCGCGCCGCCGCCCAACCTGCTGCAACCAGCAAGGGCCGCCAGCGCCAGCACCACTACCGTGACTTTGCCGATACGTCCGATCATCTTGCGCCCTCGCCCCTCTTTCGCGGTCTTCGGCCCTGCGGCCGCTCGGCCCTTGGTATCGCAGGCCCAATAGCGCGGCAAGGGTATTGAGTCGTGCAGCGTTCAGGTGGGGTGTGGCATGTCTGCACCATAGGGCACGCAAGATGCGGATGCCGGTGCCCCGTTTCTTGCAATTGGAGGCCCGAAAGAAGAGTAGAGGGGCATACCCAACGCGGATTCCCCGGTTGGGGAGCTTTTATCTAACGAGGGAAAAACCATGAAAAAGGTTCTCTTCGCCACGACCGCGCTGATCGCGACCGCAGGCGTTGCCTCCGCACAGGGCGTGACCCTGTCCGGTTCCGCTGAAATGGGCATCTACGGCGGCGACATGATCAACTTCGGTACCGGTGTTGTCACTGCGCGCAACACCCAGTTCCACACCGACATTGACGTGACCTTCACCATGTCCGGCACCACCGACAACGGCCTGACCTTCGGCGCGTCGGTCGACCTCGACGAATCCGACGGTGCTGGCGCTGTTGGCGCATCCGCCGCTTTCGCAGCCAACACCCAGGGCGGTGAAACCATCTTCCTGTCCGGCAACTTCGGCACCGTCACCATGGGTGACACCGATGGCGCCTTCGACTGGGCGATGAACGAAGTTCCCGGCGGCCCCGGCTCGCTTCAGGACGACGAAACCTCGCACGCCGGCTTCAACGGCAACGCTGGTCTCGACGGCACCTATGACGGCCAGATCCTGCGCTACGACAACACCTTCGGTGCTTTCGGCATCGCAGTGTCGGCTGAAATCGACGACACCACCGGTGCAGCTCAGGGCGACCCGGTCATCGGCATCGGTCTGCGTTACAACCTGAACCTCGGCGGCTCCGACATGGAAATCGCCATTGGTCACCAGCAGACCTCGACCGCAGCTAACGTTGACTCCTCCGTCACCGGTATCAGCCTCGACACCACCATCTCCGGTCTGAATGTCGGCCTGAACTACAGCGTCATGCAGAACGACGCTTGGGTTGACGACCAGTCGCACGTCGCAATCGGTGTTGGTTACTCGATGGACGCCATCTCGTTCGGCCTGAACTACGGTGTCTACGACAACCTGGGTGGCGTTGCCGCCAACGACCGTAACGGTATCGGCTTCTCCGCTGGCTACGACCTCGGTGGCGGCGCTTCGCTGCTGCTCGGCTACGGCTACTCGGAAGTCAACATCGGCGCCGTCTCGACCAACGTGTCGGAATGGTCCTTCGGTGTGTCCATGTCCTTCTAATCCTAACGGATTATTTGGTAAGGGAAGAGCGGGCATTTGCCCGCTCTTTTCTTTTTGGGCAGAGGGGTTCTTTCCATGGCACTATCCGACATCACCAAGGCCATCGCGAAGGCCGAAACCGCGGCAGGCCGGGCGCCGGGGTCCGTGCGTTTGATTGCCGTGTCCAAGGTGCAGCCGCTGGACCGGGTGGAAGCGGTGCTGAACGAGGGTCACCGCCTGTTCGGGGAAAACCGCGTGCAAGAGGCCGCCGGGAAGTGGCCGGATTTTCGCGCGCGATATGACGGCGTTGACCTTCACCTGATTGGCCCGTTGCAGTCCAACAAGGCGCGACAGGCGATGGAGTTGTTCGATGCGATTCACACGCTCGATCGACCGAAGCTCGCCAAGGCCGTTGCGCGGCTGGCACAAGAGATGGGGCAGTGCCCCGATTTGATGATCCAGGTGAACACGGGCGAAGAGCCGCAAAAGGCCGGTGTCCTGCCCGCCGAGGCCGACGCCTTCGTCGCTGATGCGCGGGCGATGGACCTGCCGGTCACCGGGCTGATGTGCATTCCGCCGGTCGAAGAAGAACCGTCGTTGCATTTCGCGCTGCTCGCCAAGATCGCGGAACGCAATGGGCTGAAAGAACTGTCGATGGGCATGAGTGCGGATTTCGAGGCCGCCGTGGCGCTCGGGGCGACCTATGTGCGCGTAGGGTCTGCGATTTTTGGCGAGCGGGTCACGCCGTAGGGCACGCTTCAGCGCACGATCAGCCTGGCACCCAGGCGCAGGTGTCGAGCCAGCCAGAGAAGGTGTTCGGGCGCCATGGCGATGCATCCCTCGGTCGGGTGGCCGGGTTTGCGCCAGCGGTGCAGGAAGATCGCAGACCCATGGCCGGGGTGGGCAATCGGCCAGTTCCAATCGGTGAGCAGCACCAGATCATAGAGACAGTCGGCGCGGGACAGGCGCTCGTGGGTGCCTGTATAAGGCACGCGCACCATCTTGTTGTAGTCGGGGCAGGACGAATCGTCTGACCAGAGGTCGCCCGGGCCAATGGGCACGGCCCAGGGAACCGGCCTTGCCATGCGGTCGGGGCGGTAGAGGCACCCCACGATCCCGTGGTTGCCGCGCGGGGTGGCGCCGTCGCCCTCTCGCTTCGCGGTGCGGATGCCGCCCTTGCCGATGGAACAGGGTATGATCCGGCCCATCACCCGCAGCCCCATCGGTGTCAGGACCATGTCGCGCGGTGTCACAGCAGGTGCCCCGACTTTTCCGCCTTCACGCTCAGGTAATGGGCGTTGTGGCGATTGGTTGGCGTGATCAGCGGCACGCGTTCGGCCACGGTCACGCCCTCGGCCTGCATCATCG
This sequence comes from Nioella nitratireducens, assembly GCF_001879715.1. GTDB lineage: Bacteria > Pseudomonadota > Alphaproteobacteria > Rhodobacterales > Rhodobacteraceae > Nioella > Nioella nitratireducens. The sequence goes on from NZ_MNBW01000009.1 coordinate 29,023, forward strand.
CCACCTTGCGGGGGTTGTTCGTCATCAAGCGCACGGAGTCAAAGCCCATGCGGCGCAAGATGTCTGCCCCAAGTCGGAAGTCTCGCTCATCATCCTCGAAGCCAAGTCGATGGTTCGCCTCCACCGTGTCAAACCCCTGATCTTGCAGGGAATAGGCACGCATCTTGTTGGCAAGGCCGATGCCGCGCCCTTCCTGATTGAGGTAGAGCAGAATGCCCGCCCCGGCGCTGCCCATCTCGGCCAGTGCGGTACGCAGTTGCGGGCCGCAATCGCATTTGAGCGACCCGAGGACGTCACCGGTAAAACAGGCCGAATGCAACCGCGCCAGCACCGGGGCCGAGCGATCGGGGCGGCCGATCTCGATGGCGTAGTGCTCGGTCCCGCCATTGTCGGGGCGGAAGATATGCAGTCGCCCGGAATCCGACGCTTCCATCGGCAGGCGGGCAGCCGCCACGGGCAACAGGCTGTGATGCATGATCAGGTCGCCATGCGTCGCTTCGGGCGATAGCGCGGTCAGATGATGCTCTGCCGCGAAGGCCCGCGCGTCGGCAAGGTCCACGACCAGTGCGGCAGGCAGCAATTGCGCCGATTTCACGAGGGCCAGTGCCAAACGGTGCAAGCCGGCTGCGCCCGCGCGGTCCGACAGAAGCGGGCCCTTCATCGGCACGCGCAAGTCGTCGGCGGGGTCGGCCACGGCGCGAATCCAACCAGCATCGGCATCAGCGGGCAACGAGATTCGGGCAAGGTCGCCGTCATAGGCCCGCGCCTTCAGCGTTTCGGCCCGACGTCCGGTGATCGCCAGAACCGGCTTGCCCAAAGCGCGGATCGCGGCCAGGCGGTCGGGACGCAGGGTTTCGGCGGCCAGCACCGCCACACCGGCGCCGCCGTCCCCCAGCACGACTGGCAGGCCCACGCGCAGATCGGCGCGGGCGCGGGCGGCAAATTCGGAGGCGGTTGGCAAAAGCGGCATGGCTGGGTCCAGACGGGCAGGGTTCCCTCCATTTAGTCCGACCTGTCGCGATTTGAAACATTTGCGCGCTCAGCGACACCAATGCGTGAGGTATTTGTCGCCTACCTTGTCAGACCATCCCCGGCGCGACATCTGCTAAGGGCAACAAGAAAGGAGATCCCGTCATGGCCAATCTCAAGAAAATCCTTCTGGTGGACGATGATGACGACCTGCGCGAGGCGCTGGCCGAACAATTGGTCATGACCGAGGAGTTCGACGTCTTCGAAGCCGCCAATGGCGCCGATGGTCTGGCAAAGGCCAAGGAGTCGATCCACGACCTCGTGATTCTGGATGTCGGCCTGCCCGATACCGATGGCCGAGAGCTGTGTCGCCTGATGCGCAAGCAGGGGGTGAAATGCCCGGTGCTGATGCTGACCGGCCATGACAGCGACGCTGATACGATTCTGGGCCTGGACGCGGGCGCGAATGACTACGTGACCAAGCCGTTCAAGTTCCCGGTCTTCCTGGCCCGGATTCGCGCGCAGTTGCGCCAGCACGAGCAGTCGGAAGACGCAGTGTTCCAGCTTGGGCCCTATACGTTCAAGCCAGCGATGAAGATGTTGGAAACCGAGGATATGAAAAAGATCCGGCTGACCGAAAAGGAAACCAATATCCTCAAGTTCCTTTACCGGGCGCAAGATGGCGTGGTGGCTCGCGATGTGCTGTTGCACGAGGTCTGGGGATATAACGCCGGGGTCACGACCCACACGCTGGAAACCCATATCTACCGCTTGCGGCAGAAAATCGAGCCCGATCCGTCAAATGCGCGTATTTTGGTCACAGAAAGCGGTGGATATCGTCTGTTGGCGTGACTCAACCGCTAAATCTTGACGAATTGGAAAAAGCAACCGATAGTTGTGACACGGGGGTAACTCCCCTTCCTCCCTGTTGAACTGGCCCGGCCCGCCTTGGATCGGGCCTCTTTTTGCTCTGCCCCGATATCGGATTGCGTGGCGACGTCTGGCCCCGTAGGTCTTGGGCAAGAGATAACAGGAGAGACCCGCAAATGCCCTTCACGCTCGCCACCTGGAACATCAACTCTGTCCGGCTGCGGGCCGAACTGGTGGCGCGGCTGATGCGCGACGAGGCGCCGGATGTGCTGTGCTTGCAGGAATGCAAAAGCCCGGTCGACAAGATACCGGTCGAGATATTCCAGGCCATTGGCTACGGCCACATGGTGGCGCGGGGGCAGAAGGGCTATAACGGCGTCGCGATCTTCTCGAAACTGCCGATGGAAGAGGCGGGAAGCCACGATTTTGCGGGGTTGGGCCATGCCCGCCACATTGCCGGGCGGCTGGAAAACGGGGTGACCATCCACAATTTCTACGTTCCGGCAGGCGGCGATGTGCCGGACCGCGAGAAGAACGAGAAATTCGGGCAGAAGCTGGATTACCTTGCCGACATGCGGGACTGGGGCAGGTTCGACGCGCCCGAGAAGGCGATTCTGGTCGGCGACCTCAATATCGCCCCGCGTGAGGATGATGTCTGGAGCCACAAGCAATTGCTGAAAGTGGTCAGCCACACGCCGGTCGAGATCGAGACCCTCGATACGGTGATGGAGGCGGGAAAATGGGTGGACATCACCCGCAAGGACATCCCCGACGGGCAGCTTTACAGCTGGTGGTCCTACCGCGCACGGGACTGGGACGCAGCCGACAAGGGGCGGCGGCTGGATCATATCTGGGCGACGCCGGATATTTCCAACGCGGGGCACAACAGCCGCATCCTGCGTGCAGCGCGCGGGTGGGAGAAACCGTCAGACCACGCGCCGGTGTTTGCAACGTTCGATCTTTAGATCCGGCCCGACGCTACAGCCCCCGGATCGCCACTGCCAGTGCCGTGCCAAGGGCGCGGTGTGCGACCGGGTCGAAATGAATGCCGTCCTGACCGCTGACCTTGATGACCTGCCCGGCGTCCAGAAACCCGACCCCGCGCGATTTGGCCAAGGCGCGGTAGGCGTCGGCGAGGTGCGGACCCACGGCCTCGGCCCCCCAGAACTGATCGCGGATCGGGCCGGTTTCCACCACCGGCGGCGGGCAGATGAGCAAGACCTTGAAGCCCTCGTGACGGGTCTGCATCGGCTCGGACAAGGCGATATCCAGCAGCCCTGCGACGCCGCCCGTGATCTTGGCGACCGAGGGCGAGAACCGCGTTTTCAGGTCGTTGGTGCCCAGCATGATTGTCAGCACGTCGATGCGCCCGTGGCTTTCCAACGCGATGCGCAGGCCGGTCTGCCCATTCATATGCGCGCCCATCACCGGGTCATCCAGCCCGGTCGTGCGCCCCGGCAGCCCCTCTTCGGCCAAGTGCCAGCCATCGCCCAGATGGGACAAGGCCACCTGCGGCCAGCGGATATCCGGCCCGAAGCGACCGTAAAGGCCCGGAGTCTCGATCGGGGGGGTGCCGTGGGTGTTGCTGTCACCGAAGGTCAGAAGCATCTGGGGCATGGGCGTCGCTCGTGAAAATCCATCTCCTGCAACGCTATGTCCCGGCTTGGGGAAAGGTCAAAGCCTGATTGGCCCCTTCCCCTTTTGACACATGCGGCCCATATAGGGCGGGACTAGAAAACATTGGGGGCAACCATGCTCGAACTCGGTGGAAACCAGACCGGCGCCGCACCCGCAGGGGACCTGATCAAGGACGGCACCGAAGAAAACTTCATGGCAGAGGTGGTCGAGGCCAGCCAGGAGGTTCCGATCATCGTGGACTTCTGGGCCACGTGGTGCGGCCCGTGCAAGACGCTCGGCCCGATGCTGGAAGCGGCGGTGACCGCGGCCAAGGGCAAGGTCCGCATGGTCAAGGTCGACGTCGACGCGAACCAGCGACTGGCGCAGGCCTTGTCGCAGCAGGGCCTGCCGTTGCAGTCCATTCCCACGGTCGTCGCCTTTTGGCAGGGCCGCCCGGTGGACATGTTCCAGGGCGCCGTGCCGCAATCCGAGATCAAGACCTTCGTCGACAAGCTGATCGGCCTGGCCGGGGATGGTGGCCTTGGCGAAGCGGTGGAGGCCGCGGAGCAGATGCTGGCCGAGGGGGCCGCGGCCGACGCCGCCCAGACCTTCGCCGCGATCCTTGGCGAAGAGCCCGCCCATGCCGGAGCCTATGGGGGCCTTATTCGCGCCCATCTGGCGACCGGTGCCGTCGATCAGGCCGAGGCGATGCTGGCCAATGTGCCGGACGAAATCGCCACCGCACCCGAGATCGACGCCGCGCGTGCGCAATTGGAATTGACCCGTCAGGCCGAAAGCGCCGGGCCTCTGACCGACCTCGCCGCTGCAGTCGAGGCGGACCCGAGCAACCTTCAGGCCCGGTTCGACTATGCGCAGGCCCTTCATGCCGCGGGCAATGTCGAAGAGGCGGTCGAGGAGTTGATAGATATCGTGCGCCGGGATCGGGAGTGGAACGAGGCCGCGGCCAAGACCCAGCTCTTCACGATTTTCGAGGCGTTGAAGCCGAATGACCCCGTTGCCCTCAAGGGGCGGCGTAAACTTTCGTCGTTGCTGTTTGCCTAAACGGTCAAAATGCCTAGATAACGAGGCATGATGTCCTTGGCTGACCTGCCCGAAACGATCCCGCTCTTTCCGCTGCCCGGTGCGCTGCTCTTGCCCCGGGCGCGGTTGCCGTTGCATATCTTCGAGCCGCGCTACCTTGCCATGCTTGACGATTGCCTGAAAACGCCGCACCGGCTGATCGGTATGGTGCAGCCGCTGGAATCCGGCACGCCGGGCCAGTCGCGTCTGCATGAAATCGGGTGTGCGGGCCGGTTGACCCAGTTTTCGGAAACCGAGGACGGGCGTTACATGGTCACCCTGTCCGGGGTATCCCGCTTTCGCATCCGGCAGGAAACGACGGGGTTTTCCCCCTATCGCCGCGCCGATGTGCGGTGGTCCGATTTCGGGCGCGACCTTGGCCCGGAAGAGGAAGACGTGAATTTTGACCGGGATGCTTTCCTAAGGCTGTTGTCGCGCTATTTCGTGGCGGCCGACCTGCAAACCGATTGGGAAAGCCTTGAAGAGGCCGATGACGAATTGCTGATCAATTCGCTGTCCATGCTCTGCCCGTTCAGCCTTGAGGAAAAACAGGCGCTTCTGGAAGCGCCGGAATTGCCCGACCGCCGCGAAACGCTGGCGGCCCTGATGGAATTCGCGTGCCGCAGCGGCTCGTCCGATGAGGTGATCCAATGAGCCAGCCCTCTGTGGTCGACCGCAAGATGCTGGAGGCGCTCGTTTGTCCGGTGACACAAGCCCCGCTGAGCTATGACGCCGAGGCGGGTGAATTGATCTCGCGGGCGGCGCATCTTGCCTTTCCGATCCGCAACGGCATTCCGATCATGCTGGAAGACGAGGCGCGCAAGCTGGACTGAGGCTTGACGCAAGCGGGGTGGGGCGGTCTAGATCGCGGGGTGTTTTCCCATCGAAGGATAATTTCCCGTGATTGCCCGCATTCCGCTTCTGGTTATTCCCCTGATCCTCTTCAACCTTGGTGTTTTCGGCCTGCTCGGGGATACCGGTTTTGGCCGCTCGCTGTTCACGCTCGACATGATGTCGGGCGGGATCTGGACAATGACGGTGGGCGATCTGATCGTGCTGGTGGCCCTGCTCATCCTGTTCGTTGAAATCATGAAATCCACCGTAACCGGCACCGCGTCGATCGTGGATCACCTGCTTTCGACTGTTGTCTTTGTCGCCTACCTCGTCGAGTTCCTGCTGGTCGCGGGGGCCGCGACCTCGCTGTTCTTTACGTTGATGGTGATCGCACTGATCGACGTACTGGCCGGGTTCTCGGTCTCGATCCGTGCTGCGGGGCGGGATATCACGATGCACTGACCAGACCGGTTTCGCCGCGCTGGCGCGCGTCGACCAAGGCGAGGGGCGCTGCCCCTCGCGCTCCCCGGAGTATTTTTGCCAAGAAGAAGGGACAGGTTGGCTAGAGTGGCTTGCCCTGCAACAGGCGCGGCAGATCGCCGGTGAGGCCTGCCGCCTCGCGGATGAAGCTGCGACGCGCGGCGGGAACGGCGTTGATCAGCCCCATGCCAAGATCGCGCCCGAGCCGAAGAATCGGGTTGTCGTTCGAGAAGAGCTTGTTGATCAGGTCGGTTGACGCGGCAAGCGTTGCGGTGTCGAAGCGGCGCCATTGCTGGTAGCGTTCCAACACGTCGATGGCGCCGATATTTTCGCCCCGGCGTTTGGCATCGGCCAGCACGTCTGCCAGTGCGCCGACATCGCGGAGGCCGAGGTTCAGGCCCTGTCCGGCAATCGGGTGAACGCCGTGGGCCGCATCGCCCACCAGAGCGAGGCGGGTATCTACGAACCGCTCGGAAATGGTCAGGTTCAGAGGGTAGGTAAAGCGCCGTCCTTCCAGGGCTATGTCGCCCAGGAAATCGCCAAAGCGCGGACGCAGCACGTCGAGGTAGGCGGCATCGCTCAGTGCGTTGATCTCGGCGGCCCGGTCGTGGGTTTCGCTCCAGACGATAGAGCAGCGGTTGCCCGTCAACGGCAGGATGGCCAGCGGCCCCGGCGGCATGAAGAACTGATGGGCGATGCCGTGGTGGGGCTGGTCATGGCGAAGCGAGCAGACAAGCGCGGTTTGGCCATAGTCCCAGCCTTGCCGCTTGATCCCGGCCCGCGCGCCGGTGCCGCTGCGTCGGCCATCGGCGCCGACAAGAACCTGTCCAGTCAGCATGCGGCCATCTTCCAGCGTCACGCTGGCCGGGCCGCCCGTGTCCTGCGCCACCACGGTTGCGCCAGGCAGGTGGGTGACGTTGGGATCGGCGTTCATCCGGGTCAGCAGGGCGTGGCGCAGGAAGCGGTCTTCCAGCATATAGCCCATCGGGCCTTCTTCGATCTCGGCATGGTCGAAATGCAGGAAGAAGGGCGACGGGCCTTCGCCCGCGCGCCCGTCGCTGGCCTTGATGTCCAGCATCGGTTGCGCGTTGGTCTTCACGCCCTCCCACACCCCGATGGCCATGAGCAGCCGGGCCGACGCCAGCGCCAGCGCGTAGGAGCGTCCGTCGAACGTGTTTGCGTCGCTGGTTTCCACAGGCAGCGCGTCAATCACGGTGCTGGTCAGCCCCGCCTGGGACAGGGCCAATGCAAGGCAGGGGCCGTTCAAGCCGCCGCCGACGATCAGGATATCGGAGTCGAGTGCCATGCCCCGCAATATGGCCACCCGACCGGGATTGTCCATGTGGCAGAGGCCCGCTAGCGTGGCCCGCGACACAATGGCGGAGGCGAGCGGATGCGGGACGGTTGGCAGGGATTGGGCGTGGCGGAACTGGGCCGCGCCATTGGCGCGGGAGAAATCGACCCGGTCGCGTTGACCGACGGCTACCTGGCGGCCATTGACGCGCATCCCTACCGCGACCGGATCTACACCGTGGTGACGGCAGAGCGCGCGCGGGCCGAGGCGGCGGCCGCATCGGATCGCGCGCGATTGGGCGTGCGGCGCGGGCCGCTGGATGGGGTGCCGGTGTCGTGGAAGGACCTGTTTGACAGTGCGGGCGATGAGACCAAGGCCGGGTCCGACCTGCTGTCGGGGCGGGTGCCGCCGATGGATGCCGAGGTGCTGGCCAAGGCCACGCGGGCCGGGATGGTCTGCCTTGGCAAGACGCATATGAGCGAACTGGCCTTTTCGGGACTCGGGGTGAACCCGGTGACGGAAACGCCGCCCAATATCAACGACCCAGAGCTTGTTCCGGGGGGGTCATCTTCGGGTGCCGCGGCGTCGGTGGCCTGGGGACTGGCGCCTGCGGGAATCGGCTCGGACACGGGCGGATCGGTGCGCATTCCCTCGGCCTACAACAACCTCGTGGGGCTCAAGACCACGGCGGGGCGGCTGAGCTTGCAGGGTGTCGTGCCATTGGCGGAGTCATTCGACACGGTGGGGCCATTGGCCAAAACTGTCGAAGACTGTGCGGCGCTGCTGGCGGTGATGGAGGGCGGTAAACCTGTCGATCTGGCGGGCGCGACGGTGACGGGGCGGCGGCTGCTGATCCTTGATACCTATACCGATGACGTGCGGCCCGAACCGGGCGCGGGCTTTTCCAACGCGGTGGACAAGCTGGCGGCGGCGGGGGCCGAGATCAGCCATGGCACGGTAGACGGCATCGTCGAGGCGATGGACCTTGCGCCGATTCTTTTCACCTCGGAGGCGTATGGAACGTGGAAACACGCGATTGAGTCTGCCCCGGAAAAAATGTTCCCGCGTATTCTCGATCGTTTCCGGTCTGGCGCAAACTTCAGCGCGGCCGATTACGTGGCCGCATGGCAGTGGCTGGAGCATTTGCGCGGCCAATGGGCGGCGCAGGTGGCGGGCTATGACGCGGTGATCCTGCCGACGGCTCCCAACCTGCCACCGCACGCGGCGCGGCTGCTGGAAGATGATGCGTATTATGTCACCGAGAACCTGCTGACCCTGCGCAACACGCGCGTGGGCAACCTGATGGGGCTGGCCGCCCTGACCCTGCCGACGGATGTGCCCGGCGCCGGGATCATGTTCCTTGGCCAGCCCTTTGGGGAAGAGGCGTTGCTGCGGCTTGGCAAGGCGGCAGAGGCGGCGCTGGCCTGAAGGCCACAGGCGCGCGCCGGTTTCATCGCCGGGGCGCGCGTTTTTCTGGACCAGACGCGGCCAAGTCTGTAACCTACCGACAAACAGGGCGAAAAACGACCCTGAACCAGAGGCAGACATGGCATTTCCTGAGCGGTTTTCGAACCTGCCAGCTTACGCGTTCCCGCGCCTTCGGGCGCTGCTCGATTCCCATGAACCGGGGACCGACCCGGTCAACATGACGATTGGAGAGCCGACCCATGCGTTCCCCGAATGGGTGACGCGGGTCATTTCCGAGAACGCGGCAGGTTTTGGCAATTATCCGGCCAATGACGGCACCCCCGAGTTGCAGGCGGCCATCGCAGGCTGGCTGCAGCGCCGCTATGGCGTAACGTCGGACCCTGCGGCGCAGATATTGCCGCTGAATGGCACGCGCGAAGGCCTGTTTAACGCCTGTATCGCCCTTTGCCCCGAAGGCAAGAATGGTGCGACGCCAGTCGTGCTGACGCCAAACCCGTTTTATCAAGTCTACGCGGTGGCGGCTGTCGCCGTGGGCGCAGAGCCGGTTTTCGTGCCGGCCACCGATGCCACCGGGAACCTGCCCGACTATGCCAGCCTGCCCGCCGAGGTGCTGAACCGCACCGCCGTGGCCTATGTCTGCTCGCCTGCGAACCCACAAGGGGCCGTGGCAAGCGTGGCGTATTGGCGCGGGTTGATCGGGCTGGCCGAGCATTACGATTTCCAGATCTTCGCGGATGAATGCTATTCCGAGATCTACCGGGACACGCCGCCACCGGGCGCGCTTGAAGTGGCCGCTCAGATGGGGGCTGACCCCGAGCGCGTCGTTCTTTTCAACTCGCTGTCCAAGCGGTCGAACCTGCCGGGGCTGCGCTCTGGCTTTGCGGCGGGCGGACCGGAAAGCGTGAAGCGGTTGAAACAGTTGCGCGCCTATGCCGGGGCGCCCTTGCCGGGGCCGTTGCAAGCGGTGGCCGCGCGGGCGTGGAGCGACGAGACCCATGTGATCGAGAACCGCGCGCTCTATGCCGAGAAATACGCGATTGCGGACGAGGTCTTCGCCGGGCTTCAGGGCTACGCGCCGCCCGAAGCCGGTTTTTTCCTGTGGCTGCCCGTCGACGATGGCGAGGCGGCCGCATTGAAGCTGTGGCGCGAGGTCGGGGTTCGGGTCTTGCCCGGTGCCTATCTGGCCCGCGATGTGAAGGGACACACGCCCGGCGCGGATCGTATCCGCGTGGCGTTGGTGGCCCCCAAGGATGACATGCAACGCGGGCTGATCCGGCTTCGCGATTGCCTGTATTGAGGTGAGGTAACGGCACGATGGCTTATCAGACCCGACAGAGAGACCCCCTGCTGGACAGCCGCATGCGAGAGGCGTTGGAACGGCGCGGCCGGGAGGCGGCGGGCATCGTCCTGATCCTGACAGGGATCGCGCTGGCCTTGATGCTGGTCTCTTACGTGCCCGACGATCCAAGCTGGTGGGCCGCGACCGACGCCATTCCGCATAATTATCTTGGCCGCTTCGGGGCTTCGCTGTCTGCCGCGTTGACGCTGGTGGTGGGCTGGGGCGCCTATGGGCTGGCGCTTGGCGCGTTTGTCTGGGGTCTGCGCCTGTCGCTGCATCAGGGCGGTGATCGGGCGCTGTCGCGTCTGATCTTCTTGCCGATTGCCGTGGCCCTGGCTGCCGTCTACGCCGCCAGCCACGAGCCGCCCGCGGGCTGGGACCAGAGCTTTGGTCTTGGCGGGGTCTTCGGCGACACCGTTTTGGGCGCGTTGCTCAACATCTTGCCGTTACCGGTCGGAGCGGGGCTCAAGGTGCTGGCGGCGCTGTCCTTCTTCTCCATGATCGGGCTTGGCCTGTTCGTTCTTGGGGCAACCGGGCGCGAGTTGCGGACCCTGTTGCGCTTTATGCTCATTGGGCTGATCAACTCACTTGGCTGGCTTGGGGCGTTTTTCGGGCAGGCCGGACGTGGCGCTGGACAGGCCGCGTTGGAATTGCAAGCGCGCCGCCGCAACCGGGCCGAGCAACGGCAATACCGCGAGGAGGAACACGTCCTTGCGACCTACGACGAGCCAGAAGCAGAACCCGAGCCAGAACAGCGCCCGCGCTTTGGCCTGCTCGACCGGATGCCGCCCCTGCTGCGCCGCGAACGCGCGGTCGATCCCGAGCCGGAACTGGTGGAACGCACCCCGGTCGCGCCCGACGATCTGGATGCACCGGACGATGACCGGATTCGCGCCAAGATCGCCAACGTGATCCAAAGCCGCGTACGCCGGGCTGGTGGGGCTGTTCCCGACATCGAGGATGAGGACGAACCGAAGTCGGCGGTTTCGGCTGCGGTTGCCGCCCGCCGGGCCGCCCATCACGCGAGCCTTGAGACCTATGGATCGGTCTCTGGTCGGTCCGAACCCCCATTGACCGCTGGCCGGGTAGAGCCGCCGTTGACCGCAAGCCACGCCCGCGCCGAAGAGCCGCCGCTTCACGCCGCGCCGCAGGTCGAGGATGAGCCGGTCGAGACGATCCCGTTGCCCTATTCCGCGCGCAGCGCCGCCCATGGGGCGCCGGTCCCAACCCCGGCCGAGCCGCGCCGCGTGGTGCAGCACACGCCGCGCAAGGTCGCCCAGCCATCGCGCGCCGCGCGGGCCGAGGCGCAGCCGACCTTGCCGCTGGAAGACGCCGGCACCGAGTATGAGTTCCCGCCGCTCAACCTGCTGACCAACCCCGCCAACATCCAGCGCCATCACCTTAGCGATGAGGCGTTGGAGGAAAACGCGCGGATGCTGGAAAACGTGCTGGATGACTACGGTGTCAAGGGCGAGATCGTGTCGGTCCGGCCCGGTCCCGTGGTCACCATGTACGAACTGGAACCCGCGCCGGGCCTCAAGGCCAGCCGTGTCATTGGCCTCGCGGACGATATCGCGCGGAGCATGTCGGCGCTGTCGGCCCGTGTTTCGACCGTGCCGGGGCGCAGTGTAATCGGGATCGAACTGCCCAATCAGCACCGCGAAAAGGTGGTTCTGCGGGAAATTCTGTCGAGCCGCGATTTCGGTGACGGCACCCAGAAACTTCCCCTTGCGCTTGGCAAGGATATCGGCGGCGACGCGGTGGTTGCGAACCTCGCCAAGATGCCCCACCTGCTGATCGCGGGAACGACCGGGTCGGGCAAATCCGTGGCCATCAACACCATGATCCTCAGCCTGCTTTACAAGCTGCCGCCAGAGGATTGCCGCCTGATCATGATCGACCCCAAGATGCTGGAACTGTCCGTTTATGACGGCATTCCACACCTGCTGTCGCCGGTTGTGACCGACCCGAAAAAGGCGGTCGTCGCCTTGAAATGGGTCGTCGGCGAGATGGAAGAACGCTATCGCAAGATGTCCAAGATGGGCGTGCGCAACATCGACGGCTACAATGGCCGCGTCGCCGAGGCGCTGTCCAAGGGCGATTTGTTCAGCCGCACGGTGCAGACGGGCTTTGATGACGAAACCGGCGACCCGATCTTCGAGACCGAGGAATTCGCGCCCGAGAAGATGCCCTATATCGTCGTCATCGTCGACGAGATGGCCGACCTGATGATGGTTGCAGGCAAGGAAATCGAGGCCTGTATCCAGCGTCTTGCACAGATGGCGCGTGCCTCTGGCATCCACATCATCATGGCCACGCAGCGCCCATCGGTCGATGTCATCACCGGCACGATCAAGGCCAACTTCCCGACGCGGATTTCCTTCCACGTCACGTCCAAGGTCGACAGCCGCACTATTCTGGGCGAGCAAGGGGCCGAGCAACTGCTTGGCATGGGCGACATGCTGTATATGGCGGGCGGTGCCAAGATCACCCGCGTGCACGGCCCCTTTGTCAGCGACGAAGAGGTCGAGGAAATCGTGAGCCACCTCAAGAGTTTCGGTCCCCCGGATTATGCCGCAAGCGTGCTGGACGGCCCGGATGACGACAAGGAAAGCGACATCGACGCGGTGCTTGGCCTTGGCGGCAACACCACCGGCGAGGATGCGCTTTACGATCAGGCAGTTGGCATCGTCATCAAGGACAGGAAATGTTCGACCTCCTACATCCAGCGTAAGCTGGCCATCGGCTACAACAAGGCCGCGCGGCTGGTCGAGCAGATGGAGGATCAGGGCGTTGTCAGCGCGGCTAACCATGTCGGCAAACGCGAAGTTCTGGTGCCCGAGCAGGCCTGAGCGAAATCGCGCTGCTGTGAGGTGCAAAGCCCGCGCCCAGACCCTAGATAGGTGCTATGAAACACGTGTTCCTTGCCGCGGCGCTGGCCGCTACTTCCGCCCTGCCGGCCTTGGCCGAACCGATTGCCCTGTCGGACCTGTCGGACTACCTCAACAGCCTGCAAACGGCCGAGACCAGCTTTACCCAGATCACCGACGATGGCGCGATCTCGACCGGCACGCTCTATTTGCAACGGCCCGGACGGATGCGGTTCGAGTATGACAACGAAGAGCTTCTGGTGATGGCCGGGGGCGGGCAAGTGGCGATCTTTGACGGACGGTCCAACACCGCGCCGGAACAATACCCGCTCAGCCGCACGCCGTTGAACCTGATCCTTGCCGCGAATGTTGATCTTGGCGCGTCGGGCATGATCCTTGATCATTCCGGCGACGACACCTCGACACGGATCGTGGCGCAAGACCCGGACGAGCCCGACATTGGCTATATCACGTTGGTGTTCACCGATGATCCGGTCGAACTGCGCCAGTGGATCGTTACCGATGCCACCGGCTTCGACACGACTGTAATTCTCGGCGGGTTGCAGACCGATGTCGACCTGCCATCGCGCTATTTCAACATCCCGATCGAACTCAGGGTGCGTGGCTTGGTCGAGTAACCGGCCCCGATGCGCCACGCCTTAGCGGCGACACCTTGCCAGTTGCTGCTGATACAGCTCTGCCCGCGCGTCCACCCGGTCTGCCACGCGGCGCAGCCAGGGTTTGTTGCGATAGCTGCCACGCGCGTATCCGCTATGACCCTCATGATAGGCGAGGTACTGGTTGCGCGCGTCATCCGGCGAGATCCCCAAACGCTCGACCGAACGGTTCATGTACCAGCCCATGAAATCGGTAGCGTCGCGGATGTCGGTGCGCCGGGCACGTCGGTTGCGGGTGTCCTGCCGGTAGTCGTCCCATGTGCCGTCCAGCGCCTGGCTATAGCCGTAGGCAGAACTGATCCGTCCCATGGGGATGATCCCGAGCGCATAGCGATGCGGCGTGCGGGCGTTATGAACGAAGCTGCTTTCCTGATGGATCGTGGCCAGCTGCACATGCACCGGAATGCCCCACGCCCGCTCGGCGCGGCGGGTGGCGCGGGCGATGTCGGGCCGGTCGCGCAGTATCAGGCACGCGTCGTCAAGACGACGAGGGGGAGTCGGCCCGCCGCACGCGGCGACGGCCAATAGCAGCACGAGAAGAATCGCGCGTTTCATGAAATCTGCCTGCTCGATTTGAGTTTTTTATTGACGGACAGCTTACGCGATTTTGGCGTCCGAGGGAACGGTTCAGAGCAGGAAATACAGCAGAACCGGCAGCGCGATCACGCTCATCAGGGTCGACACCACCACATAGCCCGCGACCGCCTGCGGATCGGTCTCGTATCGTTCGGCAAAAAGGTAAGAGGTCACGGCCACCGGCGTGGCCAGTTGCACCACCAGCACCGCGAAGGCCACGGGGTCGAGGTGGAACGCCCAGCCGATGGCGACACCCGCGCCGACGCCGATGGCCAGTTTCGCCGCCGACAGCAGCACCGCCCGCCCGACGCCGCGCGGGGTCAGCCGCGCCACCGCGACGCCAAGGGTGAACAGCATCAGCGGAATCGCAAGCTGACCTGCCAGCTCCAGCGAGTTGGTCAGCCAGCGCGGTGTATGCCAGCCCTGCCACAGGAACAACGCGCCCAGAAGTGTGGCCCAGACCATCGGTTCTTTCAGCACCTTTCGGGCCGAACCATGGCCCGAGACCATGCGAATACCGATGGTAAAGGTCAGCACGGCCATCACCGCAAACACCACCACGGCATAGCCCAGACCCAGCTCGCCAAAGGCAAAGACCGCCAGCGGCAGGCCCAGGTTGCCGGTGTTGCCAAAGATCGTCGGTGCCAGGAAGGTGCGCCTGTCGACGCCAGTGCCCCAGATCAGCAGCACGGAAAGCGCCATCACCACCGCGTAACCGGCTAGCGCGGCAAGCGTCAGGGTCGACAGGGACGCGGGATCAATCTCGGTGCGCATCAGCGCTGTGAAGATCAGGCAGGGGACGGCGATGGTCATGGCCAGCCGGGTGACGAACGCCACCGGATAGTCCAGACCCATCTTGCGCCAGACGAAACCAGCCGTGGCCAGTAGAAACACCGGCGCAACGATTTCCAGAACTGTCAAAACAAGTGTCACAGTCTGTTTCCTTCGAATCCCGCCCTCGCGGATGGACAATCCCCGCGGTCGCGGTTTAGGAGAGGGACCAAGGGGGCACAATCCGATGCTGAAGACTCGTGCGAAATTTTCGCTCGGACAAGTTGTGAGACACCGTAAGCACCCGTTTCGCGGGGTTATTTTCGATGTCGACCCGGAATTCTCGAACACCGAAGAATGGTATGATGCGATTCCCCCCGAGTCGCGCCCTTCGCGCGAGCAGCCGTTCTACCACCTGCTCGCAGAGAACGATCAGAGCTACTATGTGGCCTATGTGTCAGAGCAGAACCTGATTGCCGATGACACGGGCGAGCCGGTGGATCACCCCGACCTGCCCGAGTTGTTCGGCGAGTTTCGCGACGGCTATTACCCGCTGGAATTTCAGCTGAACTAGCCCGTCTTGTCGACCGGCAGCCCCGCGTCCCGCCACGCCGAAAAGCCGCCGTCGATCTCGGCTACGTCCTCCAGTCCCATCTCTTGCAGCGCCTTGGCCGACAGGGCCGATCGCCACGCACTGGCGCAGAACAGGACCAGCGTCTTGTCCGTGGCCAGCGGCGGCTTGTGATAGGGGCTTTCGGGGTCGATCCAGAATTCCAGCATCCCGCGCGGCGCGTGAAACGCCCCGGGGATGCGCCCCTCTCGGTCGAGTTCCCGAACATCGCGTATATCGACCAACAGGGCCGTGCCCGCGTCAGCCTGGCTGCGGGCCTCTTCGGGGGAAATGGTCTCGATCTCGGCCTTTGCGTTCTCCACGAGGGTTTTTACGGGAATAATCGGCATCCTAAATCTCCTCAGTAGCCAAGCGCGCAGCCGTCTTTGCGAGGGTCGGACGCGCCCTGCAACTGACCGGTCTTCGCGTCGATGCGGATGGCCTGCGCGCCGCCGATGGGGCCGCCTGGCACGTGGGCCTGATGCCCCATGTCGATCAGCGCCTGAAGCACGCTCGGGTCATAACCCCGCTCGACCTTGAGCCCGGCCGGTTCCGAAAAGGCGCGCGGCGCGTCGATGGCGGCCTGCGGGTGCAAACCGAAATCGACCGTGTTGGTGACGAAGCGCGCATGCCCCGTCGCCTGATAGGCGCCCCCCATGACACCGAAGGGCATCAGCGATCCATCCGACTCGCGTAACATGCCGGGGATGATCGTGTGCATCGGGCGCTTGCCACCGCCCGCCTCGTTCGGGTGCCCCTGTTCCAGCGAAAAGCCCGCGCCACGGTTGTGAAACAGGATGCCGAACGTGTCGCTGGCCAGCCCCGAGCCAAAGCCGTGGAAGATCGAGTAGATCAGCGACACCGCCATGCGGTCACGGTCGACCACGGTGATGTAGATCGTTTCCTTGTGCACCGACTCGGATAGCGCCTTGGGGTCGGCCATGGCCCGCTTGGGATCAATGAGCGCGGCAAGCGACTGTGCCGTTTCCGGGGCCAGCATATGGGCCAGCCGCGTGCAGTGATCGGCATCCGCGAGGAAGCGGTTTCGCGCATCATAGGCCAGCTTGGTGGCCTCTGCCTCGATATGCGCCCGCCCTGCACCGAACGGGTCCATCGAGGGCAGGTCGAAATGGGACAGGATGTTGGTCAGCAACATGGCGGTCGCGCCTTGGCCATTCGGGGGCAGTTCCACCAGTTCGGCCCCTTTGTAGCCATTGCGAAGCGGCGTGACATAGTCGCAGGCGGTGGCGGCAAAATCCGCTTCCGTATGGGGGCCGCCCAGTGCGTTCAGCGACGCAACCATATCCGCTGCAACTTCGCCTTCGTAGAACGCCTTGCGGCCATCGCGCGCGATGCGGCGCAAGACCTCGGCTTGCGCGGGCGAGCGAAAGACCTGCCCGGTGGTCGGGATCTGCCCGTTGATCAGGTAGTGGTCCTTGGCCACGCCCTGCAGGAACGGCCCGCTTTCCTGCAAGTCAAAGGCGACGCGGGGGGCAATCGGCACCCCCTCATCCGCGTAGCGGATGGCCGGGGCCAGCACTTCGGCCATGTCGAGCCGCCCCATGTCGCCATGCAATCGGCAAAAGGCGTCGACGGCCCCCGGCACCGTGATGGCGGCGGCGTCGTGGATGGGCATGGTGGTATGGCCGGCATCGCGCAAAGCATCGGCAGAGAGGCCCGCAGGCGCGCGGCCCGACCCGTTCAGACCCACGATCTCGTCGCTGTCGGGGCGCTTTACCAAGGCAAAGCAATCACCGCCGATCCCGGTCATCTGTGGTTCGCAAATACCTAGCAGGATGGCGGCGCCGATCGCCGCATCGACGGCGTTTCCGCCCGCTTCCAGCAGGGAAACGGCGGTCTTGGCGGCAAGTGGGTGAGAGGTGGCGCACATCCCGTTTTCTGCGAAAACGGCTGAGCGGCCCGGAAGGTGGAAATCTCGCATGGCTGTCCCTTGGTCTTGTTTGGGCACAGCCTAGGGTTTTCCGCTCCGGTGGCAAGAGCAGCAAGGACCTCGGCATCGCGCCACTGGGTGGGGGCTTAGGGACACGACACCGAGGGAAGCCATTGCAGCTACCCCCCCGTTGTCCTTGAGATTCCCGGCATGGATGCGGAGCAATTGCGGCGATTTCTTGAGTGGTTAACGCCTATGCGCAACGATCCCGCGCCTCGCGTCAGATTGTTTCTGAAGCAAGGTCAATCCCAAGACTCACCCGGTTCAAATCGCCGTCCCGTTGGTAGGTGAGCAGATCCGACATGTCGTGGATCAACCCCCAGCCGAACCCGCCCTCGGGCAAATCGCCAAGGGCCATCTCCTCGGGGGTGTAGCGCCGGGCCCCGGGCAGATGTCCATTCGGCATCGGGGCACCTTGGTCGGTGATCGTGCAAAAAATCCAGCCGTCGCGCACCGACAGGTCCAGGCTGATTGGCCCGCCGCCCCGATCGGCATAGGCGTGCTCGACCACGTTGTTCAGGATTTCGGCCAGCACCAGTTCCAGCATGAACAGCTTTTCGATGGGAAGACCCAGTTGCGTCAGCGTCTGGTTCAGACCGACAAGCTCAAGGCTCACCTCTTCGGCGCATGCCTCGAACCGTCTGCGCCAATCCCAGCCAAGCGTGCGGTGCGGTGGTGGCGCGCCCTCTCGAAGATGGAGAAGGTCCATGGGAGTCATGCCGCCGAGGCGTTTCCATGCGTGGCCAAGGCATCGTCGACGTTGGCGTGAATCGGAAAAACCGCGTTCATCCGTGTCAGCCGCATGACCTTGTCGACGGCCGGGGACAGGCCGGACAGGATCAAGGGCCGCTCTGCGCCCAGCAACTTGCGGGCGGCGACGACGGCCCCAAGCCCGGAACTGTCCAGAAAAACCACGTTTTGCAGGTCAAGCACCACCGGCCCCGACCAGTCGCGGATCAAATCGCGGAAGCTGTCCTTGAACTGGATGGCGACAGAGGCATCAATTCGGTCCGGCACCACGTGCAGCACGGCCACGGTCTGTTTTTCTTCGAAAGTGATCTCCATACGGGGCTGTCCTTTCACTCCTTGACGAAGACCCTAGACGCCAATCCTTTCCAAACGGTATCCATGGCCTTGGACAAAGACGGGAGAATTTTATGGACAACGTGGTGATCTGCGGGGCGTCCCGAACGCCCATGGGCGGTTTTCAGGGGGCGTTCACGGCGGTGACCGCCGCAGAGCTTGGCGGGGCGGCGATCAAGGCCGCGCTTGGCCAGTCGGGCGCCGCACCCGCCGATGTGCAAGAGCTTCTGATGGGTTGTGTCCTGCCCGCGGGTCAGGGGCAGGCCCCGGCGCGGCAGGCCGGGTTCAAGGCCGGGCTTGGTCAGGAGGTGCCGGCCACCACGCTGAACAAGATGTGCGGTTCGGGCATGAAGGCGGCGATGATCGCCCATGATCAACTGGCGCTTGGCCAGACCGACCTGATGGTCGCGGGCGGGATGGAGAGCATGACCAACGCCCCCTACCTGCTGCCCCAGATGCGCGGCGGTGCCCGGTTGGGGCATGGTCAGACCATCGACCACATGTTCCTCGACGGGCTGGAAGACGCCTATGACAAGGGCCGCCTGATGGGCACGTTTGCCGAGGATTGCGCCGAAACCTACCAATTCACCCGACAGGCACAGGACGACTACGCGCTCGCCTCGCTCTCGCGTGCGCTGGAGGCACAGGAAAGCGGTGCCTTCGCCGATGAGATCGTACCCTTCACGGTCTCGACCCGCAAGGGTGAGGTGCTGGTAAGTATCGACGAACAGCCCGCGCAGGCTCGGCCCGAGAAAATTCCGCAGCTCAAGCCCGCCTTCCGCAAGGACGGTACGGTCACACCCGCCAACTCGTCCTCCATTTCCGATGGCGCTGCCGCCCTCGTCATGGCGGGCGAAAGCGTGGCCGAGGCCAAGGGCCTGCCGATCCGCGCGCGCATCCTCGGCCATGCCAGCCACGCACAGGAACCGGGGTGGTTCACCACCGCGCCCGTCCCGGCCGCCGAAAAGCTGCTGGCCCGCCTTGGCTGGTCCAAGGACGATGTCGACCTGTGGGAAGTGAACGAGGCCTTCGCCGTGGTGCCGATGGTGTTCATGCACAAGATGGGCCTGCCCCATGACAAGGTGAACGTGAACGGCGGCGCCTGCGCGCTCGGCCACCCGATCGGGGCCTCTGGCGCGCGGATCATGGTGACGCTGTTGAACGCGCTGGAAAAGCGGGGCCTCAAGCGCGGTATTGCGGCCATTTGCATCGGTGGTGGCGAAGGCACCGCTATCGCCATCGAACGCCCCTGATCCTTTCTTCTTGGTCCAAATACTTCAGGGGGGTGCGGGGGGAGGATCCCCCCGCGGATCGACGCGCGGAACGCGCGGCGATCCCCTCTGACAAGAACCGGAACGCCCATGCCCCTCGACTACACCACCCTCGCCAAAACCATCGCCGCCCTGACCCACGGCGAAACCGACGAGGTCGCCCTGATGGCCACGCTGGCCTGCGAAATCCACCATGCCGACGAGCGGTTTGACTGGACAGGCTTTTACCGGGTGACAGAGCCGGGACTGCTCAAGATCGGGCCCTATCAGGGCGGGCATGGCTGCCTGCAAATCCCGTTTTCGCGCGGCGTTTGTGGTGCTGCGGCCCGCACCGGCGAGGCGCAGCTTGTTCCCGATGTCGAGGCTTTCCCCGGCCATATCGCCTGCGCCTCTTCCACCCGGTCGGAATTGGTGCTGCCGGTCTGGAACGCGGCGGGCGCGGTGATCGCGGTTCTCGATATCGACAGCAACAGGCCCGACGCGTTCACGCAAGAGGATGCCGATGGGCTGTCCGGGATTCTGGCCGCGACCTTCGCGGAGTAAAGCGGCCTGCCGATGCAGACCGCTTTGAGCCTGGCGTTCCCAACCCGACGCAAGATGCCCGCCCTGCACCTATTGCCGCCCTGCGCGAAACAGCGGTCGCCGCGCGCCGGGTGGCGAGCCCTAGCGGTGCGGTAGCGGCACGATCTCGGCTTCGTCCTTTGGGCCAAGCTCTTCGAAATCGAAACTGTCCAGCCGGGTGGCGCGTTTGCCCGCACGCTCGGCGGCGGTGCTGATGTCGTCGATATCCTTGCGTGCCTGCCCGAAATGGGTGCTCAGCTTGCCGACCCGCTCGACCACCAGTTCCACGTCCCGATGCAGCATCGCCAGTTGCTTGCGGATCGCGCCAGCCTGTTCGCGCATCCGCGCGTCCTTCAGCACCGCGCGCATCGTGTTCAGCGTCGCCATGCAGGTGGTTGGCGAGACGATCCAGACCCGCGCGGAAAACCCCTCGCGCACCAGTTCGGGGAAATTGGCGTGCAGTTCGGCATAGACCGCTTCCGACGGCAGGAACATCAGCGCGCCATCGGCGGTTTCGCCGTCAAGGATGTAGCGTTCGGAAATCGCCTTGATATGCCCGCGCACGGCCACCCGCAGGGCACGGGCCGCCTCTTCCGTTTCCCGCGCGGTCTTGGCCCGTCGCAGCGCCTCATAGGGTTCCAGCGGAAACTTGGAATCGATCACGATCGGCCCCGGCGGGTTCGGAAGGTGGATCAGGCAATCGGCTCGCTTGCCGTTTGACAGAGTCGCCTGAAAGCGGAAGCTGTCCGGTGGCAACGCCTTTTGCACGATGTCGTTGAGTTGGATTTCCCCGAAGGCCCCGCGCGTCTGCTTGTTTGACAGGATGTCCTGCAACCCCAACACATCGCCTGAAAGTTTTTCGATATTCGCCTGCGCCTTGTCGATCTGTTCCAGCCGCTGCTGCAATTCGCCAAGGCTGCGTGCTGTCCGGGTCGAGGTGCCATGCAGCGTTTCGCCCATGCTCTTTTGCACCTCTTCCAGACGCCGCTCCATCGTTTCCAGCATCTGCGCCTGCGCCTTGGCCTGCAATTCGCTGACATGGGTGATGCCGCCCGCCAGATGATGCTGCCCGTCCGAGATGCCCTGAACCCGGTCGCCAAGCGCACCGATCTGCTGTGCCAGCGGCGTCACCACCTGCGCCGCCCGGTTCGCTGCCGCCAACGAGCGAAGGACAAGGACCACCAGCAAGACAAAGGCGAGAAGGCCCCCCGCCGCAAACAGCGTGATTGGGTCGGTTAAATTGATGGTCATTTGTCCAAGTTCGATCATGTGCGCCCGAAGAGCCGTTCGATATCAGAGAGTTTCAGCTCCACATAGGTGGGCCGTCCATGGTTGCACTGGCCGGAATGCGGTGTTGCCTCCATCTCGCGCAAGAGGGCGTTCATTTCCTCGGCGCGCATTCGCCGACCCGACCGGATCGAGCCATGGCAGGCCACGCGCGACAGGATCGCCTCGATCCGGGCCTGCACTGTCAGGCTCTCGCCCAGATCATACAACTCGTCGAGGATGTCTTTCAGCATCGCTTCTGCATTCACCGGGCCAAGGATCGCCGGCGTTGCCTGCACGGCGACCGTGCCCGGCCCGAACGGTTCCAGCATCAGCCCGAGCCGCCCCAGATCTTCTGCAAGATCCAGCAGCCGCGCGGCGTCATCTTCGCCAAGCGTCACGATCTCGGGGATCAGCAGCGCCTGCGCCGCCCCCCCGTTGTCCGCCATCTGCCGCTTGAGCCTTTCATAGACCAACCGCTCATGCGCCGCGTGCTGATCGACGATGACCATGCCAGTTTCGGTCTGCGCAATGATGTAGTTTTCATGGACCTGTGCCCGGGCGGCGCCGAGCGGGTTTTGCGTGGCGTCGTCGGTATCCGGCCCGGTATCTTCGACCCGTGCCGAACTGGGGGCGAAGCTCTCCCCCGGGCCTTCTGCAAAGCCGCCGCTCCGGACCGCGCCGGAAAAGCCGGGTTGCGCCGGGGCCTGCCACGCGGCAGCGGCCCGCAGGGTCGACTGCGCGGGACGTTCCATCTGGTACACGCGCGCCGGGCCTTGTGGGCCCGCGGATGGTTCTGGCCGGAAAGCGCCCAACGTGGCCTGCGCGACCGTGGTCGAGGCGCGGTGCCCGGCCTCGGCCAGGGCGTGGCGCAGCGCCGACACGATCAGCCCCCGCACAACGCCCGGCTCGCGGAACCGCACTTCGGCCTTGGCTGGGTGGACGTTCACATCGACCCGCTCTGGCGGGCAGCCGACGAAGAGCGCCACGGCCGGGTGGCGGTCACGGCCGAGGAAATCGGCATAGGCCCCGCGCAGCGCCCCGCCAAGCAGCTTGTCCCGCACCGGGCGCCCGTTGACGAACAGGTATTGCGAGGTCGCGGCGCCCCGCGAATAGGTGGGCAGGGCAGCATAGCCGATCAGCCGCACCCCGTCGCGTTCGGCGTCGATGGGCAACGCGTTCTCGGTGAATTCGCGCCCCATGATCCGGCCAAGCCGACTGCCGAGAGCCTCGAAGAGATCGCCCGTCTCGGCATCGGCCCGAAAGACGGTGCGGTCATTGCCATCCGAGACATCCCGAAGCGAGAAGCCAATCGCCGGCTCGGCCATCGCCAGCCGTTTCACCACGTCGGTTATGGCCTGCATTTCCGCTCGGTCCGTGCGCAGGAACTTGAGCCGCGCAGGCGTTGCGAAGAACAGATCGCGCAGTTCCACCACCGTGCCTTCGCTGAGGGCTGCCGGCCGAATAACGGAATGCCTGCCGCCAGTTACGGCAATCACATGCGCCTCCGACCCCGCCGCCCGACTGGTAATCACCAACCGCCCCACCGCCCCGAGGGAGGGGAGGGCTTCGCCTCGGAAGCCGAAGCTGTGGATGTTCAACAGGTCGCTGCCGTCGATCTTGGATGTCGCATGGCGGGCCAGGGCGAGCGGCAAATCGTCCGGTCCCATGCCGCACCCGTTATCGGTGACACGGATCAGGCCTTTGCCGCCATGCGCGACGTCCACGGAAATCCGGGTCGCGCCGGAATCTATTGCGTTTTCAACAAGTTCCTTGACAGCTGACGCGGGCCGTTCGACCACCTCGCCGGCCGCGATGCGGTTGATCAGCGTCTCGTCGAGCTGCCGGATGCCCCGCCGGGCGTCGCTTATCTTGGGGTCAGGAATAGCCATGCTACAAGGGATAGCACGTCCCCGCTCGATTCGGAAACGCCCCCGCGCCGCTGCCGATGTCGCAAAACGGGCCTGTCACCCCCGGTACACCGTCCGTACACCCCCGGTACACCGGGCGTACACCGTCCGCGCCGCTTTTCACCGAATTTTAGGAAAATCGTGCCAGTCTGCCCCGGACTTTCCCAACAAGAGGACCGGGCCATGACCATGGATGGCACACCGCTGAGCAAGAGCCAGCGCGAACACCACCACTACCTGACCGACGCGCTGGCGCGGGTCGAGTTCGACATGCACCACCGCATCTGGATCAACCACCGGGTGCCACGCGGCTGGCGCGAAATCGCCAATTCGCCCACCCCCGACAAACGCCGGGTGACCATCCGTCTGGATGAGGACGTGGTAAAGTTTTTCCGCAGCATGGGCCGCGACTACGGCCCCCGCATGAACGACGTGCTCAAGGGCTTCATGCACGCGAAACTGATGGGGCTGTTCAAGGGCGACGAGACCCTCGACCAGTTCCGGGAACAGGAAGAACACGGCCTGCCCGAGCGCCCCGGCTGGGGCCACACCGAAGACCAGATCGCCCGGATCGCACCATCAAACCATGGGATCAAACACCTAAGGCTACTCGCCGCTGCGCAGGTGGGATGCTCTTGGGACAACCGGGCATTCCATGCGTTCCTGGTGGCTGTCCTTTGCATCGCTTTCCAGCAGACGAGACGCGCACCATTGGCCCATTTCGCGATGTGGCAACAGCACCGTGCTTAGTGCCGGCGAAAGGTGTTGGGCGATTTCCTGGTCATCGTATCCCATGACGGCGATGGTTTTTCCGATGGTCTCGCCAAGCTCTTTCAGGGCCTCGTAGCAGCCGACTGCCATCAGGTCGTTGGCGCAGAAGATGGCATCGGGGCGCTGTCCACGCGCCATCAGTTTCAGCGTTGCTTCGCGTCCACCGCTCGGCAGGAAGTTGCCTTCGACGATCAGGGACGGATCGACGGGAATGCCTGCGGCCCGCAGGGTCCGCTCATAGCCTTCCATGCGCTGGTCCGATGCCTCCATCCACGGTTCGCCAGAGATGAACGCGATGGTCTTGTGACCAGAGTCTATCAGGAAGCGCGTAGCTTCCTCGCCGCCCCGCCTTTCGGCTGGCACCACCGACGCGAAGCGTGTGTCGGGGTCGTAGCAATTCAGCAAAACCGCCCGGTGTTTCGACAATGCCTCGGGCAGTGCCGCCTTTCGGGTCAGGATTGAGCCGTAGATCACGCCCTCGACCCTGTCGGCGGCCCACTTTCGCAGGATCGCAGTCTCGTAGCCCTTGTCGCCACCGGTCATGACCACCTCGACAAGCACGTTATGTTTCCACGCCTCTTCCTGCACGCCTTCGATCGAGATCGAGGCGAAGGGGCTGGTCGCCACCTCGTCGAACATCAGCCCGATGACACGCAGTCCCGTCGACGCCGGAGGCCGTCCCGCCGAGCGCGGGCGGTAGCCAAGCTCTGCCGCCGCATCCAGCACACGCTGGCGGGTATCGGGGCTGATCCGCATGTCTTCCATGCCGTTGAGGACGAAGGAGACAGTCGATTGAGAGACGCCCGCGCGCACCGCGACATCCTTCATCGTGACGCGCGCGCCTTGGGAATTCTTGCCGTGAGCCATGCACGCACCATAGCGGGTTGCGTTCCGCTAATAAATATTGCTAATATTTTTAGCAGAGGAAAACCGGGAGGATTCGGGCCTATAGCCCGACCGGAGATCGACCTGCAGGGAGGGCAGTCGGTGACCAGTATCAACAAACGCCGCAACCATCTGAGCGAAGCGCAGGCCGCATGGGTTCTGTTGTTGCCATTTCTGGCGGTCTACGGGGCGTTTCTTGTCTACCCGTTCTTCCGTGGCATCTGGATCAGCCTGCATGACTGGAACCTGTTGGCCGTAGCCTTCAACCCGGATGCCCGCGAATTCGTAGGAGTCCGCAATTACGAACGCATCATGTGGGGGCGGAACATCGAATGGGCCGCCCTTGCCCATCCGACCTTGCAGATCCTCGGGATCGCCGGGGTCGGTATCAGTGTCTTCCTTCGCTGGACGAACCGGGCCAGCCGCGCCACCGCCATTGCCCTTGGGCTGGCCTCGGTGCTGCTCTTTGTCCTCCCCGGCTTCCACCCCGGCGAAGGAGGGCGCTGGTATGATCGACGGTTTTGGCCAACCGTCGGCAATACGATCACCTTTGTGGGTCTGACGGTGCCCGGCGTCACGATCTCTGCGCTTGTGCTCGCGGCTGCCCTGAACCGTGAAACGCGGGCCATGTCGGTGCTGCGAACGCTGTTCTTCCTCAGTCAGGTCTTGTCGGTGACCGTGGTCACGCTGATCTGGCAGATCATGTTTTCGCCCCGGCAAGGGCTGATCGCCAATCTCACCGAGCTGTTCGGGGGATCGCCGATCGTGTGGCTGACCGATGAAAGCTTTGCCATGGCGGCCATCGTCATAACCACGATCTGGTGGTCGCTCGGCATCGCGATGATCCTGTTCCTGGCTGGTTTGCAGGATATCTCGAAAGACCTTTACGAGGCGGGTGCGCTCGACAATGCCACGGGGTTGCGCGCGTTCTGGCATATCACCCTGCCCAATCTGAAACGCACCGTGACGGTGGTGGTCGTGTTGCAAATAATTCTGCATTTTCAGGTATTTGGGCAATCCCACCTGATGACCAACGGTGGCCCTAACGACACCACGCAGGTGTTGGTGCGCTACATCTACCAGACCGCGTTCCGCGATAGCGAACTGGGGCGCGCCTCGGCAATGGCGGTGTTCCTCTTCGTCATCATGGGGTCGTTCTCGATCCTGCAATTCATTCTCGGACGGGAGGACGACTGATGCTGACCCGTGGCTACTATTGGCTGGTGACGGCGCTGGCGATCCCGGCCTTCCTGTGGCTGGTGCCGACGATCTGGATGGTGTCGCTGTCCTTTCAACCCAACGAGGTTCTGGCGCGCACCACGTCCTCTACCGCGCTTGGGCTTGTGCCGGTTCCCTTCACGTTCGAGAATTACACCGCGCTGTTTTCTTTCGGGCAAACGCCGCTGTGGTTCCTGAATTCGGTGATCGTTGCGCTTGGCATGACGCTTGGCGTGCTGGCGGTCTCAACCACTGCGGGCTACGCGTTGGCGCGGCTGGATTTCCGGTTCAAGACGCCGGTGATGATCCTGTGCCTCATTGGCCTGATGGTGCCCGAGCAGGCTGTGTTCATCCCGCTCTACACCATGTTCGCCGATCTCGGCTGGCACAACAGCTATCACGCGCTGATCCTGCCGCGCATGGCGGTGCCGATCGGAGTGTTCCTGATGATGCAGTTCTTTCGGGCGATCCCGCAAGACATCGAAGAGGCCGCGCGCCTCGATGGCGTGGGCTGGTTGCAAATCTTTCGCTACGTGATGCTGCCCCTGGCACGTCCGGCGATGATGACGCTGGCAATCCTGACGTTCCTCTATGCGTGGAACGACTATCTCTGGCCGCTCGTTTCGGCACAGCAGCGGGAATTTTTCACCATCACGCTCGGCCTTGCCAGCATTCAATCGAATTTCGCGCAATCGGAGGGGCTGGGCCGTGTCATGGCCTCGGGCGTTATCGCCTCGCTTCCGGTCGTGATCCTGTTCCTGATCTTCCAGCGCTACGTCGTCCAGGCGATGACTGCCGGCGGAAGCAAAGGATGACACCGGGGGATAACCCCAAAATACAAACCGGGAGGAGACCCATGAAACAGATCGTAATCGGGGCGGCAATGGTCGCGGCCACCGTGACCGGCGCAACCGCGCAAGAGGTGACGCTTGGCCGTTTCTTCGGCGCCTGTGAAGATGCAGGCACCGACACCACCACCAGCGTGGGAGAGGCCTGTATCATCCAGTCCATCATCAACGCCGCGTCCGAACAGATCGACGGCGTTACCGTCAACACGCTGCCCACCGACTGGGGCAACTACTACGACCAGATCAAGGCGGCCTATGCCGGGGGCACGCCGCCCGACATCCATGTCTTGCACCGCTCGGCTCTGGCTGAATTCGCGGGGCTTGGCGCATTGGCCGATCTGACCGACGACCTGGAGGCCGCCGGGATCGACCCCAACGACTGGGCCGACGCTGCACGCGATGCGGTGACGGTGGACGGTCGCATCATGGCCGTGCCGATGGATTTTCACGCCAACCTCTGGCACGTGAACATGGACCTGATGGAACAGGCGGGCCTTGTCGATGACAATGGAGAGCCGATCCTGCCGACGTCGCCGGAAGAGTTGTTGCAGCAGGCCCAGATGGTCCATGACGCAACCGGCCAAGATTACCTTGCCGCCGATTTCGCACAATTTCCCATTGGTGTGCGGCTGGTGCTGTCGCTGATGTGGCAGCAGGGCGAGAACATCTTTACCGAGGACGGCACGGCCACCATCGACACCGAGGCCGCCCGCAACGCGATCACCGCGATCACCCAACTCTTCGACGCAGGGCTCGCCAATCCTCAATTGAACTACGCCGACAGCCAGCAGGCTTTCCTGAACGGCGAAGCGGCGATCCTCGTGAATGGCACATGGGTCGTGGACCTTTACGATTCCGAGGCGGCTGATCCCGACGTGGCTTTGTCCAACTACTACGTGGCTGACTTCCCGACGCTCTTCGACGAAGGCGCAACATGGGCCGACAGCCATATGTGGGCGATCCCGGCCTCGGTTCAGCGGGACGACCCCGAGACCTATCAGGCCGCGTTGCAGGTTCTGGCGTTCATCAACGATCACAACATCGACTGGGCCCGGACTGGCCACATGTCCGTGCGCAATTCGGTTCTGAGCTCTGACGCCTATGCCGCCCTGCCGCACCGCTCGGAATATGCCGGCACCGCGGAAATCGCCCGCGATACGCCGCCCTCAGAGCGATATGGCGCTATCCAGGACGTGCTGAATCGCGAATTTCAGGCGATCTGGCTGACCGACAAGCCGATCGGCGACGCGCTCGGCGATGCCGAGTTGGACGTTCAGGATCTGCTTGACCGCTAAGACCCATCGACCAGGCCCGTCCCCGCGGTAGGGGGCGGGCCGTATTTTGCCAAGACGAGGCCGCCAATGACCCGCTGGACACAATCGGATGCCAATCGCTGGTGGTCCTCCAAGCCCTGGATTTGCGGGGTCAATTTCCTGCCCTCCACGGCGGTGAACTTCCTGGAGATGTGGCACCCCGACAGTTTCGACCGCCCAACGATCGAGCGCGAACTGGGGTGGGCGGGCGAGATCGGGTTCAATGCAATCCGCGTCAACCTGCACGCGCTGGTATGGGAACATGACGCAGAGGGCCAGCTGGAGAGGCTCGACTGGCTCATGGGTGTCGCGGATCGCAACGGCATGGCCACCGTCCCCTGTTTTTTCGACGATTGCGGATTCGGTGGTGCCGAGCCGGTTTACGGGCCGCAGCCTGACCCGGTGCCCGACGTCCACAACAGCCGTGCAGTGGCCAGCCCCGGACGCCTGGCGGTGCAGGATCGCGCCCGCTGGCCCGGCTACGAGGCCTATCTGCGCGGGATCACCCGCGCCTTTCGCAGCGACGCGCGGGTGCTGTTCTGGGATCTCTACAACGAACCCGGCAACCGCATGGTCTTCACCGCAGATGGCGCGCAGGAACACGTTCCGGATTTTTCCGCCGATAGCCTTGCCCTCATGCGCGCCTGCTTCGACTGGGCGCGCGTCGAGGCCCCCGAACAGCCGCTGACCGTCGGTGCATGGACAACGCCCCTGCCGGGCTCGACCGATGCGCCCTACCAGACAGAGATGGACCGGGCCGCGTTGGACCTGTCCGATATCATCACCTTCCACGCCTATTGGGACGCGCCCCATGTGGGCCGGTTCATCGACCATCTGGCCCCCTTGGAGCGGCCCATGCTTTGTACGGAATGGATGGCCCGTCCTATCGGCAGCCGCATTGACGATCAGTTGGACCTGTACAAATCACGTGGCGTCGGCTGCTTTCAATGGGGGCTGGTCAAGGGCCGCACCCAGACGCACCTGCCATGGCCAGCCGAACTGGTCAAAGCGCATGGAGGGCAGGCGGATCGCAGTGTCTGGTTTCATGACCTGCTCCATCAGGATGGCACGCCATATATCGAAGACGAAATCGGTTTGACCAGGGAATTGACCGGCACGCCTGCCACCACTCGGCAGGTTTCCGGATAAGTGAACCTTGCCGCATCGCTTTGGCAGCCCGCGCCTTGCCATGAAGGGCGGTTGCGCTTGATTGAGGGACCGCGGGGTTGGCCCGCGATCCGCCCAACCTGCATCTGTCTTAGAAGTCGAGGTTTTCCACGCTCAGCGCGTTTTGCTGAATGAACTCTCGGCGGGGTTCCACCACGTCGCCCATCAGTTTGGTAAAGATATCGTCGGCCTCGGCCATATCTTCGACCTTCACCTGCAACAGCGTCCGGGCCTCGGGGTCCAGCGTGGTTTCCCACAGCTGGTTGGGGTTCATCTCGCCCAGACCCTTGTAACGTTGCAAGGTCAGGCCCTTTTCGCCCTCTTCCAGAATCGCATCCAGCAGGTCGGTCGGCCCGTGGATCAGTGTTTGCCGGTCCTTTCGCGCCAGATGCGCCGGGTCGCGATAGACGTCGCGGGTTTGCATCGACACCTCGGAAAGCTTGCGCGCCTCGCCAGAGCGCAGAACGGCGCCATCGAGCGTGCGAATTTCCTCGACCCCGCGCAGCACACGGGACAGGCGAATGCCGTGATCTTGCGTGATCCGGCCCTGCCAGCCACGCTCGTATTCCAAGGCGACCTGGTCGAGCCGCGCTGATACGCTGTCGGCCACTCTTTGCAGGTCTTCATCGGCGCGACCGGGGTCGAACGCCCCGGACAGGGCTGCCTGTTCGAGAATGCGGCGCGGGTAATGGGTCGGGAAGGCTTCGAGGATGCGTTTGAAGTTGCGGGCGCCCTCGACGACGCGGGCCAGATCCTGACCGGCGATTTCCTCGCCATTGGGCAGGCGCAGCACCGCCCCGTCGACACCCATCTGGATCAGGTAATCCTCCAGCGATGCGTGATCCTTGAGATAGACCTCGGACCGTCCCCGCGCGACCTTGTAGAGCGGCGGTTGCGCGATGTAGAGATAGCCGCCTTCGATGATCTCGGGCATCTGCCGGAAGAAGAAGGTCAGCAGCAGCGTGCGAATATGCGCGCCGTCCACGTCGGCGTCGGTCATGATGACGATCTTGTGGTAGCGCAGTTTCGAGATGTTGAACTCGTCCCGACCGATCCCGGTGCCAAGCGCGGTGATCAGCGTGCCGATCTCCTGGCTCGACAGCATCCGGTCGAACCGGGCACGTTCCACGTTCAGGATCTTGCCGCGCAGGGGCAGCACCGCCTGATTATACCGCGAGCGGCCTTGCTTGGCCGAGCCGCCGGCCGAGTCCCCCTCGACGAGGAACAGTTCGGAATTGGCTGGGTCTTTTTCCTGACAATCGGCAAGCTTGCCGGGCAGGCTGGCCACATCCATCGCCGTCTTGCGGCGGGTCAGTTCGCGCGCTTTGCGGGCAGCTTCCCGGGCGAGGGCGGCTTCGATGATCTTGCCGACGATGACCTTGGCCTGATTGGGATGTTCTTCGAACCATTCCGCCAGTTTCTCGTTCATCAACCCTTCGACCGCGGGCCGCACCTCTGAGGAGACGAGCTTGTCCTTGGTCTGCGAGCTGAATTTCGGGTCGGGCACCTTCACCGACAGCACGCAGGTCAGGCCTTCGCGGGCATCATCACCGCTGAAGGTCACCTTTTCCCGCTTCGCGATTCCCGAGGACGCCGCGTAGAGGTTGATGGTCCGCGTCAGCGCGCCCCGGAAGCCCGCCATATGGGTGCCGCCATCGCGTTGCGGAATGTTGTTGGTAAACGGCAACACTGTCTCGTGGTAGCTGTCGTTCCACCACAGCGCCGCTTCGATTTCGATGTCGTCACGGGTGCCGGTGATGTAGATCGGCTCTTCCATCATCGAATGCTTCGAGCGGTCCAGGTAGCGGACGAATTCCTTGACCCCGCCCTCGTAGAACAGCTCCGACCGAAGCGGTTCCGCCGGGCGATGATCTTCCAGAATGATCCGCGCGCCGGAGTTCAGGAACGCGAGTTCCCGCAACCGGTTTTCCAGCGTCTTGAAGTTGTATTCGAGGTTGGAAAAAGTCGTGGTCGACGCGAGGAACCGCACTTCGGTGCCCCGCTCGTCACCTGCGTCGCCCACGACCTCCAGGTGTTTCACCGTTTCGCCACGCTCAAAGCGGGCGTAGTGTTCCTTGCCTTCGCGCCAGATCCGCAGTTCCAGCCAATCGGACAGCGCGTTCACCACCGAAACACCGACGCCATGCAGGCCGCCCGAAACCTTGTAGGCGTTGTCGTCGAACTTCCCGCCCGCATGCAGTTGGGTCATGATGACCTCGGCCGCACTGACGCCTTCCCCGGCGTGGATTCCGACAGGAATCCCCCGGCCGTTGTCCCGCACGGTCACGGAATTATCGGCGTTTATCGTGACGCTCACGAAGTCGGCATGGCCTGCCAAAGCCTCGTCGATGCCGTTGTCCACGACCTCGTACACCATGTGGTGCAGGCCCGAGCCGTCATCTGTATCCCCGATATACATGCCGGGGCGTTTGCGAACTGCCTCCAAGCCTTTGAGAACCTTGATGGATTCTGCGCCGTAACTATCGGTCGCCTGCGCGTTTTCGGTCATGCCTGACACCTGTTTTTCTTGTCTCGTCCTTATACGTCCCGTGGCCGGGATTGTCACGGGTTCGACACAAAATATTGGGTGGCGGCGATGTGCTATCTACCGGTTCTGGCGCTGTTCAGGGCGTCTTGCCCCACGCTTGCGGGTCAACCGGCCACAGGCTGTCCCTTTCGCGGCGTCGGGCCCCCTCAGGTCAAAGCAATGATCCCCGCCACTCCGATCAGCAACCCGCCTGCAACGCGGTTGACGGTGGCAAGAGCCCCGGGAGAGGTGATCAACCGCCGCGCCCGGTCCACGAACGCGGAAAACATCAGGTTGCCGACGAGCGGTACCCCCATCGAGATCAGCGCGATCACGGCCACGTCCGACCGTGTCAGCGTGGTCAGATCGAAGAAGCCGGGCAGCATCCCCATGTAAAACAGCACCGCCTTGGGATTGGCAAGGATCGCCGCCAGCCCGGCGACGAACCCGGCCCATGCCCCCTTGCGATTCAGGCGACTGTCGGCCTCGATTCCCCGGTTGGCATGGCGGATCAGCATCAGCCCCATCAGGGCAAACACCGCCACCGCCAGCCAGCGCAGGATGTCCATCACCCCCGCATAGCTTTGCACCACCCAGCTCAGCCCGAGGATCGCCAGCAGCGACCACGCCATATCGCCAAGCGCGACGCCCAGCATCAACGGCAACGCCGCGCCGACCCCATGCGCCAGCGTCCGCGCGGCAAGCGCCAGCCAGACCGGCCCCGGCGTCAGGAACAGGATGAACAGTGCCCCGGCATAGAGCGCGGCCTGCGCGAGGGTAAGCGTCATGGAAAGCCTCTCAGAACAGCGGGCCGAGCAGGTCAATCGCCGCCCGTCCGTCCCAGTGCCTAGAGCCGAGTGGAAGCACCATCAAGCTTTCGATTGTATCGGTAACAACCCCTGCGGGGCGGCCGCTGTCAAAGGCGATGTGGGTGACGGGATTGGATTGCGCCTTGAACCCGAGCGGGGCGTAAAGGCCGGGATGACCGAAAAGGACCATGGCCTCTGCCACGGTGTCTCTGGCTTGGGCTATGGCCTGTTTCATCAAAGCGCTGCCGATGCCTCGGCCTTGATGGTCGGGATGGGTGGCCACCTCGGCGACGCCTGCGATCGTCAGTATCTCGGCGCCCATCCCGATGGCCCGGAGGTGAAGTGCGACATGGCCGATCAGCCCCGGGCCTGCCCAAGCCATGATCCGCAGGTGGTGGCGCTGCTTGTGAAAAGAGCGGCCTCCGAACCCGGCCTCCGTCCCGAACGCGGCTTGCAACAGGTCGGCAATGGCCTGATCCGCGTCACGCGCCAGCGCGTGTTCCGGCGTGATCTCAATCCGCATCGGGCAAGGTCAGGCTGCCGTCGTCGTTGAGCGGCCAGAAAGGGTTCATCGCCAGTTCCCAGACATGGCCGTCAGGGTCCGCGAAATAGCCAGAATAGCCGCCCCAGAACACCGTTTGGGGTGCCTTCAGGGCGGTCGCCCCGGCCTGAACCGCGCGGGCATAGGCGGCGTCCACCTCGGCTTCGGTCGCAAAGTTCTGCGCAAGGGTCGTGGCCCTGGTGCCAAGCGCCGCCCCGGCGCGGCCCTGATCCGCCGCCAGATCCTCTACCCCGAACAACCCAACGGCAAACCCGTTCGCCTGGTAAAATGTCACGGCCTCCTGGCTCTCTGGGTGCATTTTCCAGCCGAGCGCGGCATAGAAGGCGCGTGACCGGGCCATGTCGGCCACGCCAAGAGTGATGAGGGTAACGCGCTGTGGGGTCATCGGTCCGTTCCTGTTTGCGTGACAGAGGAATGTCCGTCCGTCTCCGTGATCTCGAAATACTGTGCCCGGTCGCCAAGTTCTGCAAACAGCTCCGGTCCGGTGCCGGTCATCCATGCTTGCCCACCAAGTGCGCAAATCTCGTCAAAGAGCGCCGCGCGCCGGGCGACGTCCAGATGTGCCGCGATTTCGTCAAGCAGCACCAGGGGCGCGGCGCCGGTCTCGGCCTTGAGCGCGCGGGCATTGGCGAGGATGAGCGAGATCAGCAGCGCCTTTTGCTCGCCCGTCGAACAGAGCCGCGCCTCGGTCTGCTTCGCCGCGTAGATCGCCCCAAGGTCGCTGCGGTGCGGGCCGATCAGGCTGCGCCCTGCGGCAAGGTCTCGGGGGCGCGACAAGGCGTGCGCAGATGCAAACGCTTCTGCCGTGGTCAGCCCCTCGCTGCCCTCGGCCTCGACAAGCTGAAGCGCGGCCACCGGAAACGCTGTCTCCGCACCCTCTTGTGCCGCTGCCAACCGCGCCACTGCCTTGCTTCGGTGCGCCACGATCCGCGCGGCGGCCTCAGCCATCTGTGCCTCGACCGCCGCATACCACGTCGCGTCGCGCACCTGATCCTTCAACATCCGATTGCGTTCGCGCATGGCCTTTTCATGGGTCAGCACCGCGTCGCCATGCTCGGGCGAAAAACTCATGGTGATCCGGTCCAGAAACCGCCGCCGCCCCTCGGCCCCTTCGATCCACAAACGGTCCTGCGCCGGAATCAGCCAGACAATCCGCGTCAGCCCCGCGAGGGACAATTGTGGTTCCGGCTTGCCGTCGATGCGCAGGCTGCGCGATTGTCCGGCTTCCGCCCCCATCTCCAGTTCGTGAAATCGTCCGCCGGTGATCAGCTCGGCCTTGATCTTCCAGCCAAGCGCCTCGGGCCTGCGCGCCATTTCCTCTGCCGCCGCACGCCGCAGGCCGCGACCGGGCGACAGCAGCGAGACAGCCTCCAGTATATTGGTCTTGCCCGCACCATTGGGACCGAAGAGCGCAACGGGCCGCCCGTCCAGCACCATCGCCGCCCGCTTGTGCGAGCGGAAATGCGAAAGGGTCAGCGCGCGCACATAGGTGCTGGCCATGACCCTCTCCTTCTTCTTGGTTCAAATACTCCCGCCGGAGGCGCGATTTTCCCTGGAAAAATCGCCTTCGTCACACCCGCATCGGCATCACGACATAGACCGCGCTCGTGTCATTGCCTTCCCGCATCAGGGTCGGATCGCCGGAGGAGTTGAACAGGAAAACCGCGTTTTCGCGGTCTACCTGGCTGGCGATCTCCAGCAGGTATTTCGCGTTGAACCCGATCTCCAGCTTTTCGTCGCCATAAGCCACGGCCAGCTCTTCCTCTGCGGCGCCGCTGTCGGGGGCGTTCACCGACAGGATCAGCCGGTCTTCGTCGAGCGAGAGTTTCACCGCGCGCGAGCGTTCCGAGGACACGGTTGCCACCCGGTCCACCGCCTTGGCGAATTCGCTGGCATCCACTTCCATCCTGCGGGTGTTCCCGATCGGAATGACGCGGGTGTAATCGGGGAAGGTGCCGTCGATGACCTTCGAGGTCAGGGTGAT
The DNA here is from genome assembly GCF_001879715.1 of Nioella nitratireducens. Lineage (GTDB taxonomy): Bacteria > Pseudomonadota > Alphaproteobacteria > Rhodobacterales > Rhodobacteraceae > Nioella > Nioella nitratireducens. The sequence goes on from NZ_MNBW01000009.1 coordinate 64,564, forward strand.
ATCCGGCGTTGCAAACCGCACCTTGGTTTCCGAGACCGAGACAGCAATCGACATCTCGTCATCATCCAGAAGCTTGCGCAATTCGCCCACCGTCTTGCGGGGCACGATCACACCGGGCATGTTCTCGGCCCCTGCGGGCAGCGGCATGTCCACGCGGGCCAGACGGTGGCCATCAGTTGCCACGCAGCGCAGAACCTGTCCGTCGTCGCCTTGCGCCACATGCATGTAGACGCCGTTCAGGTAATAGCGCGTTTCCTCGGTGGAGATCGCGAATTTCGACTTGTCGAACAGCCGCCGCAACTCTGGCGCCTTGGCCGAGAAATTGGCGCTGTATTCGGTGGTGGCCATCACCGGGAAATCCTCTCGCGGTAGCGTCGCCAGCGAGAACGAGGATCGTCCTGCATTCACCGTCAGCCGCCCCGAGGCCCCGTCGTCGATCAATTGCACAAGGGCCCCGTCGGGCAGCTTGCGCACGATTTCATGCAAGGTCACGGCCGACACGGTCGTGGCCCCCGCGCGCTCGACCTGTGCCGGGGCCTTGTCCACCACCTCGATATCAAGGTCGGTCGCGCGAAAACTGGCGCTGTCGCCCTCGGCTTCGATCAGGACATTGGCCAGGATCGGAATGGTGTTGCGGCGTTCCACAACGGATTGTGCCTGAGAGACGGCCTTGAGCAGCGCCGCGCGTTCAATACTGATCTTCATGTCCTGGCTCCGACGAGGTGCGGGGGCGGTGAGGGTAGCCTCTCTGCCCGCAAGCACAAGAGTTTTTTCGGAGTTTGGCCAATGGGCGCGCGGCGTCAATGGGCGGATCGGATTTTCGTAGAAATTACTTGCCGCTGCGCCCCGCTGGCCGCGGGTGTCGACGCTTTCGGCGCCGACCCGGGCGGGGGGATACTCCCCCGTCGCCATTGGGCTTGAGCCAATGGCGCATCCAATGACGCCCCCCCTGGAGTATTTTCACCAAGAAGAAGGGGTCAGGCCTCCAGCATCCGCCGCAACAGCTCCGCGTCCTCGGCGATCTGGCTGTCGACCGAAATCAGTTCCTCGATCTTGCGGACCCCGTGCAGGATCGTGGTGTGGTCGCGGCCGCCGAACTTTCGACCGATCTCTGGCAGCGAGCGCGATGTCAGCTTCTTGCACAGATACATCGCCATCTGCCGGGGCCGCGCGATGTTGCGGGCACGGCTGGGGCTCATCAGGTCGGACTGGCGCAGGTGATAATGCTCGCAGGTCTTCTTGATGATCTCGTCCATGGTGACCTTGCGGTCGGTGGCGCGCAGGATGTCGGACAGGCATTCCTGCGTCATGTCCATTGTGATTTCGCAGCCGATCAGGTCGGCAAAGGCAAAGAGACGCGTGAGTGCGCCTTCCAGCACGCGCACATTGGTCGAGATGCGATGCGCGATGAATTCCAGCACGCCCGGCGCAATGCGCAGGTCGGGGGTGCGCTCGCGTTGTGCCTCGACCTTTTGTTGCAGAATGCCGAGGCGCAGTTCGTAATCCGTCGGGTGCAGATCGACCACCAGTCCGCATTGCAACCGCGAGGCAATGCGATTGTCGAGTTCATCCATATCCACCGGCGCGCGGTCGCCCGAAATGACGATCTGCTTGCCCAGTTCCACCAGGGCGTTGAACGTGTGGAAGAATTCTTCCTGCGTCGAATTCTTGCCGGCGATGAACTGCACGTCATCCACCATCAAAACGTCGATCGAGCGGAATACCTCCTTGAAGGACAGCGTGTCCTGATCACGCAATGCGCGGATGAAGCGGTACATGAACTGTTCCGCCGACAGGTAGATGACCTTGAGGTCGGGCTTGTTGTTGCGCAATTCCCAGGCGATGGCGTGCATCAGGTGCGTCTTGCCGAGACCGACCCCGCCATAAAGAAACAGCGGGTTGAAGGACACGGCCCCGCCTTCAGCGACGCGACGCGCGGCGGCATGTGCCAGTTCGTTGGGTTTGCCGACAACGAAATTCGAGAATGTCAGGCTGGGGTTCAACGCCGATTCCGGCATGCCGTGCGTCGTGACCGCGACAGGCGCCGTGCGCGGCGCGACCTGCGCGGCAGGTTGCGACCGGCGGGCGTCCGTCCCATTGGCGTGATCGGCATTGGCCGGGGTCATGGGGGCCTGCCCGTTGACCGCGAACTCGACGCGCTCGACGTCCAGCCCGGACGAGATCAGGTGCCGCAGAATCACATCGCCGAAATGCTGAGAAACCCATGTTCCGATGAAGTTCGTCGGAACGACCAGACGCGCGGTGCGGTCTTCCACCGTGTCGAAGCTGATTGGCTCAATCCAGGCAGAAAAATTGTTCTTTCCCACAGATTTCAGCAGTTCGCCCCGAACGTGTCCCCATTGATCTTGTGTCATTCTGATCCCGTCATTTTTAGACACGGCCCGATTGAATGGTCCGCGTGGGCGGTCGTTGCGCCGCCCAAACCCTTGTGCCTGCGCGATCTCCATAAATCTCTTCAGAGGGCCAAGACATGATGCCGTGACAGCATCTCGCCCCACCTTGGCCAACAGGAGGCGGTCTTTCGACCGAACAGAGGCCACCAGCCAAAAGACCACCACCACGGCCCCGACTCTATTGGTCTTGTGGGGTCGCTGCGATGAAACTCAGGTTGGAGGTCGTCGGACACTGACTCCTGCCGTCGTCGAAATCGTCGACAACAGAAACCAAACCCAGCTAAAGCCACGAAAGACGCCTGTCTCTCGCACTTGCTGGTCCAAGGCATCGCACGAAACCGAATTTGATTCCTTGGAAGGAAGCCCTCCAATGTGCTGACGCCCTAATGTCCCCCCAGACTATGTGAATCGCTGAGGTCTAAGCTAGCGGGACTCCGCGTAAACCCGCAACGACTCTTCGCCCTTGACTCTGGCCTCTTCAAGAACGAATCCGCCGGGCCGTTTGTAAGGGTGCCGAAGAACAAGGATTTTTCCGAAACAAAAAAGGCGCCCCGCTTGGGACGCCTTATAATCAAGCTGTTGCAGCTTTGCCTCAGGCGGCCATCGCCTTCACGCGGGACGACAGGCGAGACATTTTTCGGGCCACGGTGTTCTTGTGCAGAACGCCTTTGGTCACGCCGCGCATCAGCTCGGGCTGGACTTCGCGCAGGGCGGTTTTGGCGGCATCCTGATCGCCGGAAGCAATGGCTTCCTCGACCTTGCGAAGGTAGGTGCGGATGCGCGAACGGCGGGCTTTGTTGATGGCGAAGCGACGCTCGTTCTGGCGGGCGCGTTTCTTGGCTTGAGGCGAATTGGCCATATATCGGTTCCCTTCGTGGGTCTAATGTCTAACAGGTAGCGCCGAAGCCCACGAACCGGGTTTTCCGAACCGGTCGAATCCGGCCAAAGCGGGCCTCACGCGCATGTCTGGCGGCGCTCTTAGGCCAGAATTGTCGGAAAGGGAAGACCAAATGAGTCTTTCCCGTCTAAGCTGATCCGAACAGACAGCAACTGCGAGGGTTCCGTGCATCATCTTTCCAATCCCCACCGGGGCAAGGGGCTGATGCCCCTGTCGGACAGTCCCGCGCCCTCTGTCGATGCCGCCGCCGTCGCCGAACTGCTGGCCCGGTGCCCGGCCCATGCCGAAACCCCGCTGACCGAGGCCCCGGCCATCGCCGTCGCTGCTGGTGTGGCATCGGTCTGGATCAAGGATGAACGGGGGCGGATGGGGCTTGGCAGTTTCAAGGCGCTCGGCGCGGCATATGTCATCGCCTGCGATGCGGTGGCTACGGGGGCGGCGGATCTGTCCGTGGCGCTGACGGGCACCACCTATGTCACGGCGAGCGCGGGCAACCACGGCATGTCGGTCGCGGCGGGGGCACGCGTTTTCGGCGCGCGGGCCGTGGTGCATATCGCCGAGACGGTGCCCGAGAGCTTTGCGGAACGCTTGCGCGACAAGGGTGCCGATGTGGTGCGCGCGGGGGCGGACTACGAAACGTCGATGGCGCTGGCCGCTCAGTCGGCGGAGGAGAACGGCTATATCCTGCTTTCTGACAGTTCATGGCCGGGCTATACCGAGCGGCCCCATCGGTTGATGGAAGGCTATCTGCAAATGGCCGCCGAGGCGCTGGACCACTGCCCAAAGGCACCGACGCATGTCTTTCTACAGGCGGGCGTTGGCGGGATGGCCGGTGCGGTCGCGGCCTTGGTGCGGGACCGGCTGGGCAATGGGCCCCGGATCGTGGTGGTGGAACCAGAGGCGGCCCCTGCGCTGTTCGAATCGATCAGAGCCGGGGGCTTTGTCACCACGACAGGGCCGGTGTCTGCCATGGGGCGGCTCGATTGCAAGGAGGCGTCGCTGATTGCCCTGAAGGGTCTGTCGCGGGACGCGGATGATTTCCTGCTGATCCGCGAGGAAGAAGCCGCAGCCGCCCTTGCGCCGATGCGGGCGGCGGGGTTGGCCGGGTCGGAATCCGGCGTTGCCGGGGTGGCTGGGCTGCTGGTGGCCGAGGCCGAACCGCTTGGCCTTGGCCCCGATGCGCGGGTTCTGTGCTTCCTGTCCGAGGGCCCTGCATGATGTCGCGCGGCTTTCCCGCAGCGGAGTTTTCCGCCCGCTGTGCCCGCGCGCAGGCCCTTATGGCCGAGCATAGCCTTGCCGCGCTGCTGCTGACCACTGAGCCAGATGTGCGGTATTTCACCGGCTACCTGACCCGGTTTTGGGAAAGCCCGACACGGCCCTGGTTCGTGGTGCTGCCCGCTGGTGGCAGACCGATTGCCGTGATCCCGTCCATTGGCGCGCCGGTCATGGCGCGCACATGGGTCGAGGACATTCGCACTTGGCGCGCGCCTGACCTGACCGACGACGGCGTCAGCCTGTTGATTGACACGCTGGCAGAGATCGCCGGGGACGGGGCGGTCGGGGTGCCAATGGGGCACGAGACCCACCTGCGGATGCCGCTGGCAGACTTTGCGCGGCTGCGTCAGGTGGTGAATATCGCGTCGGATCAGGGCATTACGCGATCCCTGCGGCTGGTGAAGTCGGAGGCCGAGATCGACAAGATCCGCGCCGCCTGCGCCATTGCCGGACGCGCGTTTGACCGTGTGGGTGAAATCGCGCGGCCCGGTGTGGCGGTGTCGCAGGTGTTCCGCCGCTTCCAGATGCTGTGCCTTGAGGAAGGGGCGGATTGGGTGCCCTATCTGGCCGGTGGGGCGGGGCCTTTGGGCTATGACGATGTGATTTCGCCGGCCGCGGACGCGCCGTTGGAAACCGGTGATATCCTGATGCTCGATACCGGCTTGGTGTTTGACGGATATTTCTGTGACTATGATCGGAATTTCGGGATCGGCCCGGTCGATCCACGATGCCGTGACGGGCATCGGCGGCTGATTGAAGCTGTTGATTGCGCAATGGAAATCGCGCGGCCCGGTGCGACGGCGGCGGACCTGTTTCACGCAATGGACAAGGTGCTGACCGGGGGCGCGGGCGGGTCGGATGCGGGGCGCTATGGGCATGGGCTGGGGATGCAGTTGACCGAATGGCCGTCTCTTGTTCCCGACGATCACACGGAATTGGTGGCTGGTATGGTCCTGACGCTAGAGCCGGGAGTGGAGATCGCGAGGGGGCAAGTGCTTGTTCACGAAGAAAATATCGTGATCCGAGAGGGGGCGCCTGAACGGTTGTCGCCCTTCGCGGGGCCGGAGTTGAAGGAGATCTGAGATGCGGTTCGACTACGAGATGATCGACCAACTTGGCACGCGGGCGACGGTCGGGCTGGTGGTGTTGCAGTCCGATGAGACCATCGAGCATGACATGCGGCGGATTTTTCCTTTGGATGGCGTGGCTTGCTACGTGAGCCGGGTGCCGAGCGGGGCCGAGGTGACGAGCGAGACCTTGGCCCGGATGGAGGGGCAATTAACCGGCTCTGCGCGTCTTTTTCCGTTGCCCGTCAAGTTCGACGTGGTGGGGTATGGCTGCACCTCGGGCACCTCTGTCATCGGCGCGGATACCGTGGCAGGGATGGTCAAAAAAGGCTGTGAAACCAAAGCTGTAACAGATCCTTTGACGGCGCTGATCGCCGCGTGCGAGGCCTTGAAAATAACGCGTTTGGCGGTGCTCTCGCCTTATGTCGAGGCGGTGAACCAGAGCCTTTTGGCCGCGCTGGCGCGGCACGGGCTGATCGTTCCGGCCTTTGGCAGTTTTCAGGAAGAGCGAGAGGAATATGCCGCGCGGATCGCGCCGCAGTCAATCATTTCGGCAGCAGAAACCCTTGTAAATCAAGGGGATGTGGAGGGGATTTTCCTGTCCTGCACCAATCTGCGCACGCTGGACGTGATTGACGAGATCGAGGCGCGGACGGGTGTGCCGGTGCTGTCGAGCAACCAGGTGATGGGCTGGCACATGGCGCGGCAGGCGGGGGTGACGCCCGATGGCCGGTTCGGGCGATTGATGCGCTGACCCCCGTAAAACCTCCGTCGCCCCCCGTACACCGGGCGTACACCCCCCGTACACCGGAAACGGCGTTTTTGGCGGCGTGGCATGGGCGGGCCGTGCCACCGGGATTGGGGCGAAAGCGCCGTTTATTGGGGGAGAGATCCCCGCTTTCGCGGGGATGACAGGAGTTGCGGGATGGCGGGAGTTGCGGGATGGCGGGAGTTGCGGGATCACAGGGGTGAGGCGATCATCCTTCCTGTTTCCGCAAAGCAAACCCCCCGCCGGTTCGGACGGGGGGTTTTGCGTCGGATCGTGGCACGTTACCGGTCGCGGAACTGTGCCTCGCGTTTTTCGAGGAAAGCGCCCATGCCCTCTTTCTGGTCGTCGGTGGCAAAAAGCGCGTGGAACAGGCGGCGTTCGTATTTCAGGCCCTCGGTCAGCGTGGTCTCGTAGCTGCGGTTCACCGCCTCTTTCGCGGCGAGGGTCGAGATCGTGCTTTTCTCGGCGATCTTGGCGGCGGCGCCCATGGCCTCGTCCATCAGTTTCTTGGCGGGCACGATGCGGCTGACAAGGCCCGCGCGTTCGGCTTCTTCGGCATCCATGAAACGACCGGTCAGGTTCATGTCCATGGCCTTGGACTTGCCGACATAGCGGGTCAGGCGCTGGCTGCCGCCCATCCCGGCGATCACGCCGAGGTTGATTTCGGGTTGGCCGAATTTCGCGTTATCCCCGGCAATGATGAAGTCGCAGGCCATGGCCAGTTCGCAGCCACCGCCAAGCGCGTAGCCCGACACGGCGGCGATGATCGGCTTGCGAATGCCCATCAGCCGGTTGGAGGCGTCGGCAAAGAGGTCTTCCATGAAGACCTCGACATAGCTTTTCGACGACATTTCCTTGATGTCTGCGCCCGCGGCGAATGCTTTTTCCGAGCCGGTGATGACCACGCAGCGGACCTTGTCGTTCTTGTCGGCGCTTTCGAGCGCATCGCACAGTTCGGCCAGCAACTTGGTGTTCAGCGCATTCAACGCGTCCGGCCGGTTCAGTTTGATAAGGCAGATATGGTCTTCGATCTCGACGATCAGGGTCTCGTAGGCCATTCAATCGGTTCCGGTATTGTTGTCCCTCGAATGCGCAGGGTTATCAGCCCCGGCGCTCGGTTCAAGCTATCTTTGACAGGTGGGGCAATAGAAGCTGGACCGCCCCGATTGCACGATCCGGCGGATGGTCGCCGGACATCCGGGTGTGGCGCAGGGCATACCTTCGCGGCCATAGACCTGAAAACTATGCTGAAAATACCCAAGCTCGCCATCGGCCTGCCGGTAGTCGCGCAAGGAGGAGCCGCCCGCGTCAATCGCCTCTTGCAGCACCTGCCGGATCGTCGGAACCAAACCTTCCACGCGGGGCGTTGCAATTCTGCCAGCCTGCCGTTTGGGCGAAATCCGCGCCCGGAAGAGCACCTCGCAGACATAGATATTGCCGAGTCCCGCAACGATTCGCTGGTCCAGCAGGGCCGATTTGATCGGCGTCTTGCGGTCTTTCAGCCGCGCGGCAAGGTAGGGGCCGTCGAAGGCGTTGCCGAAGGGTTCGGGGCCGAGCACCGCCAGCAACGGGTGGGCATCCTGCGTGCCGCTGTCCATCAGGTCCATCGCGCCAAAGCGGCGGGCGTCGTTGAAGGTCACGCGGGCGCCGCCCTCGATATCCAGCACGACGTGATCGTGTTTCTCGGGGGCAGGGTGATCGTGGTGAAACTGGCCCGGCATGGCGCGATCGGCCACGCCGGAAATCAGCATCCGCCCCGACATGCCCAGATGGATCAGCAGGGTTTCCCCGGTATCGAGATCGGCAAGGATGTATTTCGAGCGACGGCGCAAGCGCAGGACGCGGGCGCCGGTCAGCCGGACGGCCATGTCGGGCGGAAAGGGCCAGCGCAGATCGGGGCGGCGGACCTGCGCGTTCTCGATCCGTTTGCCCTCCATCACCGGCAGCAGGCCGCGACGGACTGTCTCGACTTCGGGCAGTTCGGGCATGGCAGACCTTTCCTTGGGGGGCGGCACATTGTAACGCGTCACGCGGCCCCTATAAGAAGGGGAGCATTCGCGCGAGGGCAAGGCCCTTGGGGAAGGACCGGCAGATGAGTGACGAGAGCAGCCGCACCACGCATTTCGGCTTTCAGACCGTGGCGGAAGAGGACAAGGCCGGCAAGGTGCACGGCGTCTTTTCCAACGTCGCTTCGAAATACGATGTGATGAACGACGTGATGTCGATGGGCATCCACCGTGTCTGGAAGGATGCGATGATGGATTGGCTGGCGCCGCGAAACGGGCAGACGCTGCTGGATGTGGCGGGCGGCACCGGGGATGTGTCGTTCCGCTTTCTCGCCCGCGCGCCCGAGGCGCATGCCACCGTGCTGGACATGACCGAGTCGATGCTGGTCGAGGGGCAGAAGCGGGCCGAGGCCGGGCAGATGGCCGACAAGCTGGGCTGGATCGTGGGCGACGCCATGGCGCTGCCGTTTGAGGATAACAGTTTCGACGTCTACACGATCAGCTTTGGCATTCGGAACGTGACGCGGATTCCCGACGCGCTGTCGGAAGCTTACCGTGTGCTCAAGCCCGGCGGGCGGATCATGGTGCTGGAGTTCAGCCAGTTGCCGAACGAGGGGCTGCAAAAGCTCTACGATCTCTATTCCTTCAACGTGATCCCCAAGATGGGCAAGGTGATCGCCAACGATGCGGACAGCTATCAGTACCTGGTGGAGTCGATCCGCAAGTTCCCCGATCAGGAATTGTTCGCCAGCATGATCCGCGAGGCCGGGTTCGACATGGTGAAATATCGCAACCTGTCGCTGGGCATCGCGGCGCTGCATTCGGGCTGGAAAATCTGACATGAGGGGGCCGCACAACATTTGGCGTCTGATCCAGACCGGCGCCACCTTCGAACGCACGGGCGCCATGCAGCAGGCGCTGGAGGCGATGGACGCCCCCGGCCCGGTGCGGGCGGGGTTGCGGGTGCTGGCCTGGCCGTTCAAATGGCTGGGGCTGCGGGGCGACCCCAAGTTGCCACCGGTTGTGCGGGCACTGACGGCGCTGGGCCCGGCCTATATCAAGTTCGGCCAGATCCTGAGCACGCGGCCCGATGTGGTCGGCCCCGATCTGGCGACCGAATTGCGGGTGTTGCAGGACAAGCTGCCACCCTTTGACAGCGCCATCGCCAAGCGAATGATCGCGGCAGAGCTTGAGATGCCGGTGGAAGACCTGTTTTCCGAGTTTTCCGAACCGGTGGCGGCGGCCTCGATCGCGCAGGTGCATCAGGCGCGGCTGCGCGATACCGGGCAGAAGGTGGCCGTGAAGGTGCTGCGTCCGGGGATCGAACGGGCGTTCCGGCGCGATATCGACGCCTTTTACCTGATTGCTTCGCTGATCGAAACGCTGTCGCCCAATTCGCGCCGGTTGCACCCGCAGGATGTGATCGCGCATTTCGAGGGCGTGGTGCTGCGCGAGCTGGACCTGCGGATCGAAAGCTCGGCTGCGGGCGAGTTTGCCGCGCGCACCGATGGAGACGGCGGTTTTACCGTGCCGCAGGTCAACTGGTTCCTGTGCTCGCGTCGGGTGATGGTGCTGGACTGGGCCGAGGGCATCGCGTTGGGCGATCTCGACGCCATCGACGCGGCGGGCCATGATCGGCCGATGCTGGCCGAGCGTGTCTTGCAGATGTTCCTGCGCCATGCGCTGCGCGACGGATTCTTCCATGCCGACATGCATCAGGGCAACCTGAAGGTCGCGCCGAACGGCGATATCGTGGCCCTGGATTTCGGGATCATGGGACGGCTGGATGAATATACCCGCCGGGTCTATGCGGAAATTCTGATGGGCTTTATTCGCCGCGATTATCGCCGCGTGGCCGAGGTGCATTTCGAGGCGGGCTATGTCCCCGCGGACCGAGATATAGATGAGTTCGCACAGGCGTTGCGCAGCGTGGGCGAGCCGATCTTCGGGATGGAGGCCAGCCGCATTTCCATGGCGCGGCTGTTGTCTTACCTGTTCGAAGTGACCGAGCAGTTCGGGATGGAAACCCGGACCGAGCTGATCTTGTTGCAGCGCACCATGGTTGTGGTCGAGGGCGTAGCCCGCTCGCTGGATGAGAACATCAACATCTGGAGCACGGCGCGCCCGGTGGTCGAGCAATATATCACCGAGAATATCGGCCCCAAGGCGATGATCCGCGACCTGTTGCGCACGGCGCAGGTGCTGTCGCGCTTTGGCCCGCGTTTGCCGGGCATGGCGCAGGAAATGCTGCTGGCGCAGGCCAGGACGCCGGTGCAGCGCCGCTCTCGCGCGGGCGAGCGGCTGGCCTATCTGGCGGGCGGCGTGGTGCTGGCCCTTGTCTCGGTCGCTATTTGGGAAGTCTGGTTCTGATCCACGGGTGCGGGATTGCGCATGGACAGTGGCGGCGGGCTTTGGGACAGTCGGGGCGTGATCCCCTGCCCTGGAAGCCTGCCCCATGCCCGCCCTTTTCGACCGCCTCGACCTGACCCTGATGTTCCAAGCCGGAATTGCCGCCGCCGATCCCGTGCGCGCTGTCGATTCTGCGTTGCAGGCGCGACCGGTGGCGGTGCCCGAGGGCGGGCGGCTGACGATCGTGGCCGTGGGCAAGGCGGCGCATGGCATGATGGCGGCGGCGCGCGCCGGGGTGCCCGAGGGCGTCGATGCGCGCTGCATCGCGGTGACCAATTACGAAAACCACCAGGATGTGCCGGGGGTGGCGTGCTTTGCGGCGGGCCACCCGGTGCCGGATGAGAACGGGCTGCGCGCAGCCGAGGCGGTGGAGGCTGCCTTGCGTGAGACGGGGAGCGGTGACGCGGTGCTGGCGCTGATTTCGGGCGGTGGGTCTGCGCTGTTGCCGGGGCCGGTTGCGGGCCTGAGCCTTGCCGACAAGGCCGAGGTCAACCGGCTGCTCTTGGCACGCGGGGCTGATATCGAAGAGACGAATATCGTCCGGCAGGCGCTGTCGCGGGTCAAGGGCGGCGGCCTGTTGGCGCTGGCCGCCCCGGCGCCCGTGCGCAGCCTGATCCTGTCGGACGTGGTGGGCGACGACCTGCGGGTGATTGCCAGTGGCCCGACGGTGGCCCCGATTGCCGACCGGGCCGGTGCGCGCGCCGTTACCCGGCGGCTGGGGATCTGGGATGCGTTGCCCGTGCCTGCGCGTGCGGTGCTGGCGCAGGATGTGCCAATGCCCGATCTGCCGGCCGCCGATGCCGAATTGGTGGGGTCGAACCGGATCAGCGTCGAGGCGATGGCCAAGGCCGCACCGATGCCGGTGCGCGTGATTGAAGAGCCGCTGGTCGGACCTGTAAGCGCGGCGGCGGCGCGGGTGCTGGACCTTGCAGAAGAAACCCCGCCTGGACTCGCCCTGTTGTTTGGCGGGGAAACCACCGTCGTTCTGGCGGGCGATGGCAAGGGCGGGCGCAATCAGGAATTGGCGCTGCGCGTCGCGCTGTTGGCCGAGGCGCGGGGCGACATGGGCAACTGGCTGTTCCTGTCGGGCGGCACCGACGGGCGCGACGGGCCGACCGATGCGGCGGGGGCGCTGGTGGATCAGGACAGCCTGACCCGGATGCGCGCGGCGGGCACACCGCCCGAGGCGCTGCTGGCCAATAGCGACAGTTACGCCGCGTTGGCGGCATCGGGCGATCTGTTGATGACAGGGGCCACCGGAACCAATGTCGCGGACTTGCAGATCTTCCTGCGGGTCTGAACCGTTTGCGCGCGTCGCCCGACAAAAAAGAGTCGGCGCAACGGAACTTTCGCGCCATACTGACATCATTGGTTCTGACATTTCAGGAGGTCGACGTGGTGCGTCTTGGCGGCCTTTGGGTCGGGCTTCTATCGCTGGGAATTCTGCTGTCCGCCCCGGCCATGGCCGAGCGCGTGGCGCTTGTGGTGGGCAATGCGGGTTATTCCGTGTCGCCGCTGACCAACCCGGCCAACGACGCCACCGACATGGCCGAACGGCTGGAGGAAATCGGGTTCCGCGTGTTTGGCGACGGCCCGCAACTGGACCTTGAGCTGCGCGACCTGAACGTGGCGATCCGCGATTTCACCCGCAGCCTGAACCCCGGCGATCTGGCGGTGTTCTATTACGCAGGCCACGGGGTGGAATACAAAGGCACCAACTACCTGATCCCGGTGGATGACGACGAGATTGCCTTTGCCGAGGATGTGCCCGACTGGGGCTATCCCGCGCCGCGCCTGCTGGAACGGCTGGCGGCGACGGGCGCGACCGGGGTGATCATCCTTGATGCCTGCCGCAACAACCCGCTGCCTGAACGCGGGGCCAGCCGCGATGTGGGCACCGGCCTGTCGGCGATGGAAACCCCCGCCGGAGCGTCGGCCTTTATCATGTATGCCGCCGCACCCGGCCAGACCTCGTCCGACGGGACGGGGCGCAACGGGTTGTTTACCGAGGCGCTGTTGCAGGCGCTTGACCGGCCTGCGCGGCGCATCGACGACATCATGTACGAGGTGTCTTTCGCCGTGCGCAGTGCCACGCAGGGCCGTCAGGTGCCGTGGCTGGAATTTGCCTTTGCCGGCGAGGTGCCGCCGCATTTCCAGACCGGGGGCGGCAGGGCCGAGACGAACGAAGTGCCGGTGCAGGTCGCCGCAAGCCTTGCCACGGCGGGGAAGCCGGGACGCGGGATTGTCGAGGATGGTGACGCGCTTTACGGGCTGATCGCGCTGGCCGACGGGCCGCCGCCCGACCGGGGGCTGCGGCTGGACATGCTGGCTGGGGGATATGAGGACGCCGTGCAACTGGGCGGGGCCTGCCATGGTTTCGTGGCCTCAAGTCCCGATTTTCACCTGGACTGGGATGAACCGATCGGCCCCTTGCGCGTGCGCACCCTGAGCGAGGCGGACACCGTTCTGGTGATCCGCACCCCTGGCGGGGCGTGGCTGTGCGATGGCAGCGAGTCAGACGGATCGCCGCCGGTGGTGGACCTGACCGGGGGCGAGGTGGGCCTCTACCGTATCTGGGTGGGAACCGAACAGGCCCAATCGCGCGCGCCGGATGCCGAACTGGTGGTCGAGGTCTGGTCCGACGCGGATGACGCCCCGCCGGTAGCGGGACCCGAGCAAGACGCCCCGGTGCAACTGGTGCCTGCCGCGCCGATCCCGAATCCGGCGGCCACCATCGAACGGGGATTGGAGATGGAATGACCTGCCGGTCGGTGGCCCGGCGACGGGCCTGACCGCTTTTTGAACACAGGGGGGGAAGACGGATGAGTGCAGTGAAATCTTGGATACTGGGCGCGGCCTTGGTGGCGGGGGCGAGCATTGCCTCAAGCGGACCGGCGGTGGCGCAGGAATTTTGTTCGTCCGACCGGGTGATGGGCGGATGCTCGGTCTCGATCGGCGATTTCCCTTGGATCGTGTCGCTCAATCAGGCCAACGCGCGCAACCGGTTCGAGGGCCATTTCTGCGGTGGATCGGTGATTGCCGACCGTTGGGTTCTGACCGCTGCCCATTGCGTCGACTCACTGGCGCCGAATGCCCCGGCAGGGTTCGAGATCTACGCCAATTCGGCCAGTTTGCAGGCGGGCGGCGTGGCCTATGACGTGGATCGGATTTTCGTCCATGCGGGGTATCAGGGCGTCGGGGTGAACGATATTGCCCTGCTGGAAATCTCGCGCCCGATGGGGATCACGCCGGTGCGCCTGTCGGATGCGGCGTTGGCGCAGAGCGTTGAACGGGTCGGCGGCGAAACGGTTGTCATTGGCTGGGGCCTGACCCCGCCGCCCAACATCGCGCGCGGGCGTGGTCCCCTGACCCAGGCCGAGCGGGCGGCGACCCAGCCCCCGTCGATGTGGGATACCTCGCAGGTGTTGCTGGGCGCGGCGGTGCCCATCGTGCAGACCCAGCTTTGCGCCTCGGATGCCGGGCCGGGCGTGATCTGCGCCGGGTTCCACGACGCGGTGGCCGATGCCTGCCGGGGCGACAGCGGCGGGCCGCTGCTGGCGCATGACGCGCAGGGCTATGTTCAGGTCGGGCTGGTGTCGGGCGGCAATTATTGCCATCAGGATGGCGACCACTACGGCACCTATACCCGCGTCTCGGCCTTTGCCGACTGGATCACGGCCACCATGGCCGGTCAGACGCCGCAGGTCGATCTGCGGGCGACAGAACCGGATTACAGCCTGCCGCCGACCTTTGGCATGGTGTCGCTGTCAGCAGGGTTCCAACCCGATCCGCATCGCACCGCGCTGTTGGCGGGTGGGATGCTGGAGGCGTCGAGCGTCGGGCAGGGCTGCGCGGGCTTTGTGGCCGAGGCACCGGATTTCCGGGTGATCTATCAGGGCAGCGGCGCGCCGCTTGGTTTTTCGGTCACCAGCCCCGCGGATACGGCGCTGCTGATCAATGCCCCGGACGGGCAGTGGTATTGCGATGACAATGGCGCCGGGGGGATGGACCCGTCCCTTGTCTGGGGCACCCCGCCGCGCGGGCAATACGACATCTGGGTCGCCACGGTGCAGCCCCATGCCTCGGTCGGTTATCCCGAGGCGCAGCTTGTGCTGACCGGAAATGGCGGCAGCAGCGGGCCGTCTGGGGGCGGCGGCGCTGACAAATAGGGGTAGGCTGGGCGGGCGGACCCGGCCTAGCCGGGATCGCGCACCGCCTGCACCTCGGATGCGCGCACCTGCACGCCGCCCGGCAACGACAGCCAGACCTCTCCGTCGATCATTTGAGCTTCGTCGATGCGGGCGTAACCCTGAGCGGGCCGAGTGTCGATTGGGACGTCGTCGTTGAAATATTCGACGTGGAACCCGTACACAGCGTTTGGCAGCGGGCTGCCATCGGTGGTGACCCCGGCCCATTGAAATGGCGTGTCTGCTTCGGGCACCTGAAGGCGTTGCAGGGTCTGGCCCTCGGCATCGGTCACCACCAGTTCCATCCGGTCGGCCTGCGGATTGTCCGGGGCGATCAGGGACAGCGGCTGGCCGTCGAAAGACATTGGCATTTCGGCGCGCGCCTCCATCCCGATCCAACCGGCCAGATCGCCCATGCTCGACACCGCCATCCGGTCGCTTAGGGCGGTCAGAAGATCGTTGGTGCGCACCTGCTGTTCGACGCCGGAAAAAGTGGCGAGCTGGGTGGCGAATTCGGTCGATTCCATCGGGTTGAGCGGGTCTTGGTTCTGCATCTGGGTGGTCAGCATCTGCAAGAACGTCTCGAAATCGGAATTGACGAGCGTGCGATTGCTGTTGCCGGCCGCCGCGGCGGACGCGGTGGTTTGGGCAGTGGCGGAAACGTCCATTCGGGATCTCCTTTCAAAGGCGTAAATCGAGACCGGACCGCGCCGCGCGCGGGGCCTGCACGGGTGATTGCGCGGCGGGGGCCGGGGTGGGCTGCGTCTGGTCGGCGGCCTGATCGGGGGGGCGATGTGGGGCAAGCTCTGGTTGCGGGCGGTGCCCCTGCTGGCCGGAAAAGCTGAAACTGCTGTTTTCGAGGCCCTGACGCTGCAACTCGTGGCTCAGGGCCGGGGCGTGACGGCGCAACAGGTCGAGCGTGTCGGGATTGTCGGCATGCAGGTGCAGCACCATGCCGTCCTGTCCCCGGCTGACCGAGAGCCGGATGGTCCCAAGCTCGGGCGGGTCAAGCGTCAGTTCCAGCGGCGCTGTCCGGTCGGGCAGGGTCGGCTGGTTGCCGAGACGCTGGGCGATCTGCCAGCCGATTTGTTGCGGGCGGTCCGGCGCGGGGGCGGGGGGCGGCACCTCTGCCCGATGCGGTGGATCGGATGGCGGCACCGGGATTGGGCTGTCGAGGGCGGTGGGTGACCGGGATGCGTCAGGCGCGGGGCGTTCCAGTGGGGTTGGGCGGCCCGGTGCTGGCGGCAGAGCGTCGTCCCCGGAAGCGAAAGGTGCGGACAGCCCGGAGGGGGCATCTTGCGGCGCTGGCGTTGGCGCTGGTGGGGCGGGCGCGCTGCCCCCCTGACCTTGCAGGCTGGTTGAAGCAAGCGGCGTGGGCGCTTGAATAGTTGGCGGCGCCGAGGGTTGGGCAGCGAGGGGGGCAAAGGCGGGATGAAACCGCTCGGCAACGGGATCTTGCGGTGCAAGGAATTGGCGGAGGACCGCGGTGCTGCGCGTGCCGTGGTCCGGTTCGGTTGGTGCTTGCGGTGCGGCGGCTTTGTCCTTCGGCGGTGCCGAGGCTGGGCTGGCGGGCATTGCATCGGCGGGGTGGCGCCGCCCAAGGGCGGGATCGGGCGCTACCCGGGCTTGGGGAAGGTGGGGGGCAGATGGCGGCGTGTCGGTGATCGGGGGCGCCGGCGCAGGGCGCGGTGATGACAGATCTGGCACCGTGCCTGCGGGCACCGGATCGGCGGCAGGCACGGCGGGGCTGTTGTTGCGTTGCCCGGTATCCGGGATGGCCCTTTGGGGGCCGAAGATCCGTGTCGGCGTGGCGTTCTTGGCGGGCTGCGTCCCCGAAGCGCCGCCGACCCCCGCGCCCGTCGGCTGGGCCCCTGACAGCGGTTGTGCGGTGGGGGCTGGAGCCTTGGGGGGCGGCCCGACAGCCCCCATCGTCGATGTCGGGTGAAACCGAGTATCGCCGCTGGCCGCGAAGGCTGATGGGTCGGGCGTCGCATACGAAGGACCGGACCTCGGCGGGGCGGAGCGCGTGGGAGGGGCGTTCTTTGGCCCCGTTGTGTCGCCCATGGGGGCCGCGTCCGGGTGCGGCGATGCCGCCTCTGGCACCGGGTTCGCGGGCGGCGGAACGGGCCGCACAGGCGTGCCCGGTTTCGGGACGCGGGCCGCACGGGCGGGATTGTCTTGCCGGGATGGCGCCAGCGGGGACCGCGCGCCTTGCGCCGCTGGCGCGGGGCGGGGTTGAACCCTGTTGCCGTGGGTCACCGCCTCCGCCACCGCCGCAGGTGCCGCGATGCCCGGTGTCGCCTCAGAACCCTCCGGCATTGGCATTCCGCGCGGGGGCGACGGGTTTTCCGGCGCAGTCGCGGGCGTTGCGTCAGGTCTGGCGACCGTGTCAGCGGAATCCCCCGCGGGATCACGCGCAACTGGCGCACGCGCGCGCCTGTCGTGGTGGTCGGGTAGAGCGGGCCGGTGGCGATCCGCCCCGGCCGTGACAGGTGCGGCCTTTGGTTGTCGGGTCTGGAGGTCGGGTGCCGAAGGCGGCGTCATATCCTCGGGTCCCCGAGGGGGCCGCAGAGGCGGATCGGCCCGCCTGGAGGCAGAGGTTGGGTCTGCCTCGCGCGGCGGGGTTGGGGCAGGCGCGGCTGGTTGGGCGGCCACGGGTTCAGGGGAAGGCGCGACAGGGGAAGGCGGGACAGGGGAGGGCATCTGCGATGGCGCTTCTCTCGGAACGGTTCCCTCGGTCGCGCCGCGCTCTTCTTCTGTCGTCTGTGCCCTGAGTGGCGCAATGTGGGGCTTGATGGGGGCCTGCGCCACCATCGTGGTGTCGTCCGCTGCCAACGGTGGGGCTGCTGCCGCCACCCACCCTGCGGTCGGGTCCGCTTGTCCCCCTGAAGCGGCGGTCATCTGCACCGGCCCGGTCGGGCGCGGCTGGGTCGGTGCCGCACCCCGCGGCGGTTCGGCTACCACTATGGCCGCTGCTGTTACCAGATCGCCAAAAGCGGGGTCCGTGGTCGGGCCGGGCGGCAGGGCCGTTGTGGCGGCAGGTGGCAACAGCCTGTGCAGGGCGACAATAGTGTCCACGCGATCCATCCCCAGAATTCTTCCGGTCGTTCCGAAGACAATTGCGCCAAGAGCTTACCAAATCTTTACCCGTGGACCGGAATACTGCGCTCAATTGAGGAGAGTTTCCATGCCCGGACCCATTGCCCCCGCCGCGCCGCCCCCCCTGTCGCCCGCGCGGGACCGCGCGTTGCGGCAGGCCGCACAGGAGCTGGAGGCCGCTTTCCTGGCCGAAATGCTGCGCCAGACCGGGCTGGGCACGACCCGGCAGAGCTTTGGTGGCGGTGCCGGGGAAGAACAGTTTTCGTCGTTCCTGCGAACAGAACAAGCGCAGGCGATGGCCGCGCGCGGCGGTATCGGGCTGGCCGAGTCGCTGTTCGCGGCCCTTGTCGCCCGCGAGGGTGGCGCGCCATGAGCTGGCCGGGACGGACGCCCGCGGCGAGGGTCGAGGCGTTGCTTGACCGGTTGGAATGCCACCTGCAATCCGGCGATGTCGCGGGGGTGACGGCCCTGACCCCCAAGCTGGAGCAGGCGATGGGGCGGCTGGCCCGGTCTGACCGGATCGCCCCCGCACAAGCCGGGGCGCTACAGTCACGGGCGCGGCACCTGTCGCGCCTTGTCGAGGCTGCGCTGAGGGGCGTGGCCGATGGGCGCGCGGCGCTGGTACGGCCAGCCGGTTTTTCCAGCTACGATGCCGCCGGGCAAAGTGGCCGCGTCGGGGCGGCTGTGACGCATGTCGAAAGACGGCGGTGATGTTGCCGATTTTCCTAAAATCCTGCTGAAATCCATGGGCTTGTTAGGGCGTTGTTAGAGCTTTCCGTGAAGGGTCGAACCTGCACCGCATCGGTGGCGTGTCGGGCCGTTCCGGGCCGGCACAGGCGTCAGAAGGACGTTTCGGGCGAACCTGCGAAGGCAGGTTTGAAACGGGCGCGGAACCAAGGCGCCGATCTAGATTAGGAAGGACATGGCATGTCCAGCATTCTGACGAACTCCAGCGCCATGGTCGCGCTGCAAACCCTGAAATCGGTCAACACCAACCTCAACAAAACGCAGGAGGAAATCTCGACCGGCAAATCTGTGGCCACGGCCAAGGATAACTCCACGGTCTGAATGACCTTGGCGTTGGAGGAATAGGCGCGCTGCGTCTGGATCAACTGGGTCAATTCCCCGGCGACGTCGGTGGTCGATTCTTCCCGTGAAAAGCCCACGACGTCGCCCGTCGGACCGGAGCCCGCATCCCACAGGAAGAAAGAGCCGGAGTCGGGCGAGATCTGGTAGGCTTGGTTCGACAGGGCGATCAGGCCATTGGGGTTGGGCACGTCCACCAGTGGGATCTGGTACACCGTTCTGGTGAAGCCGCTGTCATAGATCGCGTGCACGAAACCGTCGCCATCCACCTCGACCGAGGTCAGATTGCCAACCGGCGAGCCGTCCTTGACAACCGGAGCGTGGGAAAACCTGTCCGAAAGCTGGGTGAAGCCGCCAGGTTCGCCGATGCGCCCGAGGTTCAGCTCCATCGGGCCGCCATCGACGTTGACCGAAATCGCCCCGGTTGCCGGGTCATAGGCGCCGCCGGTGGTGGCCGCGACGGTCAGAAGGTTGCCGCCACTGCCGCGGGTATCATCGAATCCGAGCGTGTATTCACCGACGACCGCGTTGCCGGACGCCGAGTCGCGGATCGTCATGGTCCATTCATTCGAGGTGCCGCTGGCGGGCACCGTTGGGGTAAAGGTGACATCGAGCACCTCGGATGTTCCGAGATTGTTGAAATATTCCGTCGACATGGTGACCGGGTCGCCCGCCGCCCCGGCCTCTGTTCCCGTGGCGGGCAGGTTCACGGTCATCTCCATCCGCGTGGTGGGATCGCCCGCGAACTGGTTGGTGTGAACCCGCACCGGTTCCAGTCCGTCGGTGGTGTCGCGGGGAAAGGTGGGCACGTTGCCATCGCCATCGGCAGGCCACCCCAACAGGACCAGCCCGGATTCAGATCGCAGGTACCCCTCGGCATCCGGGCGGAACGACCCTGTCGTGGCCAGCATGACCGGCATGTTGGTATCGCCGGACTCAAGCGCGCTGGCGGCCGTCACCGGCAGCATTCCACGCCCGCCAACGGCCAGATCGGTCGGGTTGTCGGTGGTGATGAGCGTGCCGCGTTGTTCGACCATGCGGCCCGTGATGACGCGCACCCCACCGGCGGAATAGCTGCCGTGGCCTTGGGAAATCACCATCGACTGGAAATTGGTCACCGCCCGTTTGTAGCCGTAGGTGCCCGAGTTCGCGATATTGTCGGAAATCGTGGCCAGCCGGCTGGCATTGACGTTGAGTCCGGCGACCCCGGAGTTGAGCGAGGAGGAAATGGTCATGGCAATGCGCCTTTCTGCTGCATCTCGATCGTAGGCTGAAGACAAGCACGGCCGCGCTTAACGGGAGCCTAATGGATAAAAATCTCTGCGTTTTTGGCTATGGATAGCTGCGGAGCAGGGTGATCTCGATCCGGTCGTTGCGGGGGGCCATCGGGTCTGACACGGCGGGGCTGCTGTCGGCAAATCCGGTCACGCGGCGAAACCGGTTACGGTCCAGCCCCGCGGTTTCAAGCGCCGCACGGACCGCGCGGGCCTGTGCCGAGGACCGGTCCCAACTGGTATCTGTCGCAACCACCACGGGTGCCGAGCGGACATGCCCGGCCACGGCGATGGTGTTGGTGACGGTGCCAAAGAGGTCTGCCATCAGGATCAGAACGTCGCCGAACCACGGTTCCGGTGTCAGACCGTCTTCGGTGAAGAGGGGGGCCCCGGGGCGGGCGAAGACCTCGATCACCAGCCCCTCGTCCGACAGGCGGGTCTGCACATGTTGCAAGGTCTCATCCTCCAGCCGCGAGTCGCCGTTGCCGCCGAGGATAGAGGTCTCGACATCCTGCAAGGCGGCGGCTTCAAGCGCGTCGGGGCTGTGGTCGGAGCCTTGCATACCCATGGCTTGCCGCCCCTCAGTCGGGCGTTGATCCGAGGCGCCGGTGCCGTTCTGGGCAACGACCGTTTCGGAAAACGGGCTATCCCCCCCGAAAGAGCCGTCCCCGCCGCCGGAAATTCGGCTGATGGGGACGGTCGGACTGAAATAATCCGCGATGCCTTTTCGTTGCTGTTCGGTCGTCGCGTTGAGCAACCACATCAGCATGAAGAAGGCCATCATGGCCGTGACGAAGTCGGCATAGGCGACCTTCCATGCACCACCGTGGTGGCCATCGCCGCCGATTACCTTTTTCTTCTTGATGATGATGGGACGCAGGTCGTTCTGGGCCGCCATGGCCTGTTCCCGGTATTGCCTCGGTTCGGGGCAAGCTATGATCCAGAAATGAAAGAAGGGTTAACCCATAAACCTGCCATCGGGCGGGAAATGCGGAAACTGGTGCCGATGAAGGGACTCGAACCCCCGACCCACGCATTACGAATGCGTTGCTCTACCAGCTGAGCTACATCGGCACGCGGGCAGGCTCATAGCAAGCCTGCCCGATCTTGAACAGCCCTAATTTGCGGTCGGAGGCGTGGGCTTGTCGGTTTCGTCGTCGGCGCGGACGTCGCCCATGTCGGGTGGAAGGTGGCCGGGGGCGTGCGGGTCTCTCTCCTGCTCGGTTTCGATGGCCTCGGCCTCCAGGATTTCTGAATCTGCCGTCTCCGGGCGGGCCGGGTCCGGTGTGTCCGCGTCCTGTTCCATGTCCCCGGGGGGCGTGTCGCGTCGGTCTTCCAGGGCGCCGACGATCAGGGGCAGCATCTGGGCCGGTCCGGCCAGGGCCGACTCGCTTTGCGGGGCCTCGGTCCAGGACAATGTGTCGAATCTGTCGCAATGGGCGCACACCGGTTGCCAATTGGCATGCACATGGCCGCAGGACTCGCAGGTCCATTGCGGCCCGCGCGACGCGGTCACTGCCTTGGCCAGCCATGCGCGCACCAGGCGATCCTCGCCGCCTTCGCCGCGCTCGATGGCGGCCATGATGGTCAGGGCGCGGGCCGTGGGGTGACGCTCTGCCAGATCGCCGAGCGCCTTGCGCGCGCCTGCGTAATCCTCTGCCGCGATGTGCAGTTCGGCGTCGAGCAGCTTGATCTCGTCCGATCCGGCATGGACCGCCAGCAGAACGCGAAAGCGTTTGAGTCGAGCGGTCGGGGTTTCATTCGGCTCGATCTCGGCAAAGGCGGCGGCAAGATCCGGGTGCGGGGCTGCATCCCATGCTTTGCGGATCACGCGGGTGGCGACCTTGGGCTTGCCGTCGGTGATCGCCATCCGCGCGGCCATGACAGCGGCGGGCACCAGATCGGGCGACAGGCGGTTGGCTTCGGTTGCCTCTTTCTGGGCGGTTTCGATCTTGCCCTCGGCCAGGGCGTCGCGGGCATCGGCCAAGGCCAGCACGGCATCGCGGCGCTTGTGCACGTCGCGGGGCAGGGTGTTGGATTTCAGCTTGGCGGCAAGCGTCTTGCGTGCGCCGGCCCAATCCTCTGCACCGGCTTGCAGGCGCAGAAGCGTATCCTGCACCTCGACATGCTGGGGGCGCAGACCAAAGGCCTTTTCTGCCAGTTTAAGCGCGGTATCGGTGTCGCCCGCGTCGAGCTTTTGCTTCATCAACCCGCGAATGCCAACAAAGCGCGTGGAGTCCTCGGCCAGCAGTTTCTTGTAGGTTTCTGTCGCCTTGGCGGTGTCACCAGCCATTTCGGCGGCCTGCGCCACCAGCAGGTTGGTCAGTTCGGGTTGCCGCAAATAGCCTTCTGCCCGTTCGGCCTTGCGGATGGCCAAGCGGCCTTCGCCCGATGCAAGCGCCAGCATCCCTTCTGACAACGCCTGATAGCCTTTGCGTTCGGCCCTGCGGTTGAAATAGCGGGAAATGGCGGTCTCATCGCCGTTGAAAAAGCGAATGAGCGCCACGAGAAAGCCAGCGACCCGCAGGATCACGAAGACCGCCAGCAGCAACAACAGCGCCGCAATCACGGCCGAGAGCGGCGTCAGCACGAACTCGCGGCCCGCGACGGTGATGAACATCATGTCGCTCGATTCCATCAGGAACCCGACCCCAAGGGTCAGCGCGACAACGATCACCACGAAGATGAGTATTTTCAGGACAGACCAGAGAAGCATGGGCAATCGTCCTCAATTCACGGTGTCGAGCGCGGCAGCCAGGGCCGTCAGCCCTTCGGTCGCGGCGATATGGGCCTGGGCATCGGCGGTCCAGTCGGCCATGACATCCTGCGCCTCTTGCGGCAGGGCCGACACCTCTTCCAAGGCGGTTGTCAGATCGCCGGTGGCCACGGCGGCTTCGGCCCGCGACAGGATCGCATCGGGGCTGTCGCCTTCTTGCGGTTCCAGCGAGCGGCCCCCGACCTGACTTTGCAGGAAGGCGGTGACGCGGTTCATGGCGCCGTCGCCGGCGGTTTCGCGGATCGCAATCGGCAGGGCTGTGCGCGCGACTGCGGGGAAGCGGGTTTGCAAGGCGTCCAGGCTGGGGGCACCGGTGTCTGCGACAGCAGCGAGACCCTCGGGGGTGTCGATGCCTGCCACATCGGTCACGTCGGCCAGCGCACTGGCAAAGGGTGCGCCCGTGGCGACCGCAATGCGCAACTGGCCTAGCGCGGCCTGTGCGGTGGCGCCGTTCACGCGGGCCTCGGCACGTGCTTCTGCGGCTGATATCCGCTCTTCCGCCGCAGAAGCCACGCCGCGCAATTCTTCGGCAAGGCTGGTGTTCTGGGCTTGTTGTGCCTCCAGAGTGGCCTGTTGTTCTGCGAGCGCGGCGCGCAATTGCGCAACGGCGGCGGCGGTCGCGGCGGTGTTGTTCCCGCCCGTTCCTTCGCCTGCGGGCACGGTTTCAAGGAAAGCCACACGGTCGGTCAGGTCGGAAATCCGGCCTTCGACCGTGTCGATCCGTCCGCCGAGCGCCTCGATCTGCGCGGCGAGCGGGGCAAGGTCCACCGGGTCCGGCACAGGGGGCAGGGCGGCAAGCTGGTCCTCCAGCGCGGCGGCGCGGTCCTGCAAAGTGCTGAGCGCGCCGGCTTGAGAGTCATCGGCGGCTTGCAGGCTGGCCAGTGCTTCCGTCGGGTCGCTCTGACCATTGGTCGGCAGATACCCCATATACGCTGCGCCATAGCCAAGGCCAGCCGCGACCACACCGCCCAAAAGCAGCGGCACAAAGCCGGGGCTACGGCGCACCACTTGTGGTTCTGCGCTTGGGGCCTGGGTGGGCCCGGCTGTGGCGTGAGGTTCTTCCGCCGGGGCATCTTGGCCGGTTTCGGCGTCATCCCCGGTTGCGTCCCCCGTGGGATCGTCGACAACCTCGGCATCCTCGATCGCATCTTGCGCGACGATCTCGGGCGCGTCCGTGCGACCCTCGGCCTGTTCGGTTTCGGTTGCGGTTACGTCTTCGTCATTGGGTGTCTTCGTCGGTTCGGGCACCGCTTCATTCCTTCCCAGTCAAATGGATGCGCCGTGGCCAATACTCCAACAGCGCCGAGTCAAAACAAAGGGTCGCATGGCGCGGCGGGCAAGGGCTAGTGGCAAAGTTGTCTCGCCACAGCCCTGAGCATCGCTTCGCCATCGGGGGTTTCGGCGATCATCGCCTTTTCCTGCAAGCCAAGTGGCAGGGCATCGCGTGTCGCCGGGCTGATACACAAGATTTCGGGCCGCGCGGCGTTCGGGCAGTCCCTGCCGAAGAGCGCGGCGCTTCGGGGTGAAAAAAGAGGCACCACCACGCGCCGGTCAGAGGTCAGCAGCGTTTTCGCTGTGTCCGTCAGGGGCAGCGCCCGTTGCGCGTAGACCGTGTACCCTTCGGCCCGCAGCCCCGCCGCCCCGAGACGCGCGACCACGCCCCCCCGCACATGTGTGCCATGCAAGTGGACCACCGGCGCTTGCGGCGCGTCGCGCAGCAGAAGCGCGGTCAGTTCGTGCGCCGTGCCTTGGGCCGAAATCGCGTCAAACCCGGCCTCTAGGGCGACCTTGGCTGTGCGGGTGCCCACACAATAGGCTGTGACACCCTGCAAGCACACGTCTGCCACAGCGCGCACCCCGTTTTCCGAGGTGAAGACCAAAACCGCCCCGTCGGGCAGGTCGGGCACCGGGTAAAAGACGATCTCTTGCATCGGGGCGATCAGGGTATCGACTGGTCCGCATCTGGCCTGCATTGCCGCCGCGAAGCGGTCCGCCTGATGGCGGGGACGGGTCAGCAATAGCACGGGCACGGCATTGTCAGGCATGGGGGGGAGTGTTACCTGCGAGTGACCCCCTCTGCAACGACACCCGACATGACCGATCGCCTGACCATCCTTGGCCTAGAAAGCAGCTGCGACGATACCGCTGCTGCTGTGCTGCGCGCCGAGGGCAACGGGGCAGAACTGTTGTCGTCCGTCGTCAGCGGCCAGACCGATCTGCACGCGGCCTATGGCGGCGTGGTGCCCGAGATTGCCGCGCGCGCCCATGCCGAACGGCTCGATCTAATGGTCGAGCAGGCGGTGGCGCAGGCGGGCATCTACCTGTCCGAGGTCGACGCCATCGCCGTCACCGCCGGACCGGGCCTGATCGGGGGCGTCCTGTCGGGTGTGATGTGCGCCAAGGGGCTGGCCATGGGCTTGGGCGTGCCGCTGGTTGGGGTCAACCACCTTGCGGGCCACGCGCTGACCCCGCGCCTGACCGATGGTGTGGCCTTTCCCTATCTGATGCTGTTGGTCTCTGGCGGGCATTGCCAGTTCTTGCGCGTGGATGGGCCAGATGCGTTTACCCGGCTGGGTGGCACCATCGACGACGCGCCGGGCGAGGCCTTTGACAAGGTCGCCAAACTGCTCGGCCTGCCGCAACCGGGCGGCCCGTCGGTCGAGCAGGCCGCCGCCCAAGGAAACCCCTTGCGCTTTGCCCTGCCGCGCCCGCTGCTGGACCGCCAAGGATGCGACATGTCCTTTTCCGGCCTCAAGACCGCAGTTTTGCGCGCCCGCGATGCAGTTGTCGCCGAACAGGGCGGCATGCGAGAGCAGGATCGCGCGGACCTCTGCGCCGCGTTCCAGGCGGCTGTGCGCGATGTGTTGTCCGAGAAATCCCGCCGTGCCCTCGCCGGTCAACCTGACCTGACGGGGTTTGCCGTGGCGGGCGGCGTAGCCGCGAACCAACCCCTGCGGACGGCGTTGGAAAAGGTCGCCGCCAGCCACGACCTGCCCTTCATCGCGCCGCCCCTGCGGCTGTGCACCGACAATGCCGCGATGATCGCGTGGGCAGGGCTGGAGGCATTTCGCGCAGGCCGAAGCGATGGGATGGACCTTGCCGCCCGCCCGCGCTGGCCGCTCGACCGCACCAGCCCGGCCTTGATAGGGTCGGGCAAGAAGGGGGCCAAGGCATGAGCCGAATCGACATTGCCGGGGCAGGGGCCTTCGGCACGGCGTTGGCCATTTCACTGGCCCGCTCCGGGGCCGAGGTCACGCTTTGGGCGCGCTCGGGGGGCGCCGAGATTCAGGCCGCGCGCGAGAATGCCCGCCGCTTGCCGGGGCATAGCCTGCCAGACAGCTTGCGGGTGACGGGCCGGATCGACGACCTGACGTCGGACCTCCTGTTGCTGGCGGTGCCGACCCAAAAACTGGCCGAGGTGCTTCCGTTCTTGCCGGGGCACGCGACAACCGTGCTCTCTTGTGCCAAGGGCATTCATCTGGCGACCGGCCTCAGCCCCTGCGAGTTGATCGCGCGGGATATGCCGCAAGTGACCCCCGGCACCTTGACCGGCCCAAGCTTTGCCGCCGATATCGCTGCCGGGCTGCCCACGGCCCTGACGCTGGCCTGTGCCGATGACGCCATCGGCGCGGCTTTGCAGGAACGGCTGTCGACCCCGGTCCTGCGCCTCTATCGCACCACCGATGTGATCGGCGCGGAATTGGGGGGCGCGCTGAAGAACGTCATCGCGATCGCGGCAGGCGTGGTGATGGGGGCGGGCCTTGGCGAGAGCGCGCGCGCCGCCCTGATGGCGCGCGGCTTTGCCGAGATGCGCCGGGTGGCGGCAACCAAGGGCGCGCAGGATGACACGCTGTCCGGCCTTTCCGGCCTTGGCGATCTGGTGCTGACCTGCACCTCGGACAAATCCCGTAACTACCGCCACGGCCAGGCGCTCGCTGGCGCCCGACCGCTCGACCCGGAGGCCACCATCGAAGGGGCCGCCACCGCGCAGGAACTATCCAGCCATCAATATCTGGACACCCCGATTGCCGATGTGGTCGCCGCCTTGTGTCAAGGCGGACTTTCCGTGCAGGATGCCATGGCTGCGCTTCTCAACCGTCCCTTGAAACCGGAGTGATCCCCCATGCTCTACGCCGTCATCTGCACCGACAAACCCGGCCACCTGGAAACCCGCAAGGCCAACCGCGACGCCCATCTTGCCTATCTCGATCAGACCAAGGCGCAGCTCGCCGGCCCCTTTCTGGGCGAAGACGGCGACATGATCGGATCGCTCGTCGTGATCGAGGCCGAAGATCGCACGGCGGCGCTGGCGTGGGCCGAAAACGACCCCTATGCCAAGGCGGGCCTTTTCGAGAAAACCCGCATCGAGGCGTGGAAGAAGGTAATCGGCTGATGCGCTACTGGCTGTTCAAGTCGGAGCCCAACACGTGGTCGTGGGACGATCAGGTCGCCAAGGGTGAAGCGGGCGAGGAATGGGACGGCGTCCGCAATTACCAGGCCCGCAATTACATGCGCGAGATGAAAATTGGCGATCGGGGCTTCTTCTACCATTCGCTGAAGGAAAAATCCGTCGTCGGCGTGGTCGAAGTCTGCGTCGAGGCGCACCCGGACAGTACCACCGACGATCCCCGGTGGGAGTGTGTGGATATCAAGGCCGTCGCCCCGTTCCCCCGCCCGGTAACGCTGGCCGAGATCAAGGAGGAGCCGCGCCTTGCGGATATGGTGCTGGTCAGAAATTCGCGCCTCTCTGTTCAACCCGTGACCGATGAAGAATGGCAGGCGGTCTGCCAGATGGGTGCCTTTTCCGCTTAGGATTGTGTTTGTTTCATCTCCTATTCACTCCGGTCAAAAGGATGTGTGACCCTGGGCATCCAAAGGATCGTCGCGGCAGGGTCAGCCGGTGGCGGCTTTATAGTGGTCAGGCGCCCCACGTTGTCCAAGCCGCAGGGCAAGTCCTAGATGTTCGATCCTCGGGTTTGGTGTTCTGGTCCTTTCGTTGGACGGGAAGAATTACTGTGCGAAAAGCTTCTCACGGTAGCGCCAAGACGACATACGCCGTCAGACCGAAGACAACGATCGCAAGATTCGGTCGCGCAACCGAACCAAGGTTTCAAGCGATAAGGGATTGATGCAGTGGATCAATCAGCGCGTAGAACAGGATCAACACCAAGACGTTGCCAAGTGGTGCAAGCGGGCGACGGTCGAAGTTCTGAAGTCCAAACCGCGGGAGCCGATCTCGGACGGGCTGCGGATCGTGCCGCCCGATGCGGGACCCTTCGCGCTCGACCGCTCGACCCTGCGGATCACGGTGCTGGGCGATGGCCGCGCCGTCGAGATGACCGGCTGCCATGGGTAGAATACCGCCTCAGGCGGCCCGCCCGCGCGCGTGCAACGCACCTGCCACCGCCAGTCCGATCAGCCATACCGTCAGGCACAATCCCGCCGTTCCCGCGATGAACAGCACTAGCGCGCCCTGAATCCCCTCGACAGGGACCAGTCCGGCAAGTGGCGTCCAGAGTGCCCCGGTGACCGCCCAGGCCCCGAGGGTTGCGGCGAAGAGGGCGGCGATCCCGGCCATGGTCAGACCGACCGCCGCGGTCACCCAAGGTGCCCGCGCTGCCATTTGCAGCCCACGCCGCAAGGCCCGCATCTGGCGGCCGATATCCTGTTGCAAGGCAAGGATCGCGGGCACGACCAAGAGCACGATGACCATGCCGAAACCGAGGCCATAAACCAGCGTGATGACCGTGGGTTTCAGGAACTGCGCATCAGCCGACCGCTCGTAAAGCAGCGGGGCAAGTCCCAGAACCGTGGTCATCGTGGTCAGCATCACCGCCCGCAGGCGGTCGGCCACGGCATCGACGATGGCAGGCAGCAGCCCCCGGTCGGCGGCATATTCATCGACCGTCGTGACCAGAACGATCGAGTCGTTGATGATGATCCCGGTCATCCCGATCAGTCCCACCACGGAGAACATGCTCAGCGGCACGTCCCAGAGGTTATGACCATAGATCGCACCGATCAGGCCAAAGGGGATCACCGCCATCACCACCATGGGCCGGGTCCAGCTGGCGAAGATCCACGCCAGCACAAGGTAGATTCCCATCAGGCACAGGCCGAAACCCACCAGTGCATCGTTGAGAAAGGCGTTTTCCTGCTCGGCCAGACCGGCAAGGCGATAGCTGACCCCGTAATCGGCTTCGATCTGCGGCAGGATCACCTCTCGCAATTCGGTCATGATTTCTTCGGCGCGCGCGGCATTGTCTTCGTTCAGGTCGCCGGTGACCGAGACCAGCCGCAGCCCGTTCTCGCGGTCGATGGTCGAAAAGCCCCTGCGCGAGGACACCGAAACCAGATCGGCCAGTGGCACGTATTCGCCAGAGCTGGCCCTGAGCAGCGTTCGGTCCAGGAAATCAGCGGTCAGCTCGCCCTCGGGCAGTTCCACCCGGATCGAGGCGGTTCGCACGCCCGAAGGGAAGGTCGCGGCCTCGACCCCGTTGAGACGGTTGCGCAGGGTGCGCCCGAGCGAGCCGATATCAAAACCGAGCGCCTGCCCCTGCGGCGTGAGGTCAAGGATCATCTCCTCGCGGTCATAGGCCA
This sequence comes from Nioella nitratireducens, assembly GCF_001879715.1. Classification (GTDB taxonomy): domain Bacteria; phylum Pseudomonadota; class Alphaproteobacteria; order Rhodobacterales; family Rhodobacteraceae; genus Nioella; species Nioella nitratireducens. The sequence continues at coordinate 94,424 of NZ_MNBW01000009.1, forward strand.
GGCTGTCTTCCAGCGCCGATACCTCTGGATAGGCCCCAAGCGCGGTTTGGATCGCCATGGCGGCGTCCTTCAGCACCTCGGCCCCGGCCCCGAACAATTGCACGTCCAGCGCATCGCCGCCCGGACCGCCGCGCCAGCCGCGAAAGCTGACGGCCTCGGCCAGCGGGTGGTTCTGGATCTCGTCTTGAAGCTCGGCCACGAATTGAAAGCTGGAATACGGTCGCAGGTCGGCGTCGATCAACTCGATGGCGATAGACCCAAGCAGGTCTGCATCCTTGTTGTCAGCCGCCGCCAGCCCCCGGCCCGTATTGCCGCCAAGCGACGCCAACACGAAGTCGAGAGGGTTCACCCCGTATTCGTCTTCGTAGCGGGTGGCGACGGCATTGGTGGCGCGCTGCATTTCGCGCAGCATGGCCAGGCTGTCGTCCCGCGTGGCGCCTTCCAGCATGGCAAAATTGCCCGAGACCGAGGGTTGTTCCGGCGAATTGAAGAACCGCCATGTCACGTCACCGCGCACGATCAGCGCGGTTTGGCTGGCCAGAATCGCAATGACGCCCGCCAACACCGGGTAGCGGGCCCAGATCACCAGCTTGATCAACGGGCGGAAAAGCGTTTCGCGGACCCAGCCGAACCCTTTGTTCACCACGCGCGAGGGCCAGTCATACCAATGCTGCTTGGCCGAATGGCTGAGGGCATGGGCCATGTGGTTTGGCAGGATCAGGAAGCATTCGGCAAGGCTGGCCAGCAGCACGGCGATCACGGTAAAGGGGATATCGGAAATAAGGTCGCCGAACCGCCCTCCGATGGCGACCAGACCGCCAAAGGCGAGAACCGTGGTGATGGTCGAGGAAAAAACAGGCGCGGCCATGCGGCGCGCGGCGGTCTCGGCCGCCAGCACCGGCCCTTCGCCAAGCCGCCTTGCCCGGAAATCCGCGTGTTCCCCGACCACGATGGCGTCATCGACCACGATGCCGAGCGTGATGATCAGCGCGAACAGCGAGATCATGTTGAAGGTCAGCCCGGCGGCATACATCACCGCGATGGCTGACAGCATCGCCACCGGAATCCCCGCAGCCACCCAGAAGGCCGTGCGCGCGTTGAGGAACAGGAACAGCAGCATCACAACAAGGCCAAGACCCATCAAGCCGTTGTTCAGCAACAGGTCCAGACGGCCAGTGATCGCCTCGGCCCGAGTGCGGATCAACTGGATCTGCACACCATCGGGCAGGGTCAGTTCCATCTCGGCTGCGACCTCTTCCACCGTGCGCTGGATGCCGATGGCGTCGCCCCGGTCGGACCGGTCCACGCGCACCGACATGGCCGGTGTTTCGCCCACGAAATAGGCCTGTTCGCGGTCGATGCCCTGTTCGTGCACAGCGGCCACGTCGCCAATCGTCAGGGCCGAACCGTCGGTATCGTAGCGCAACACGATTTCCGCGATGTCTACGGCGCTCCGCCGCGCGACGCCGGTGCGCACGCGGGCATTTGCCCCGGTCACGTCGCCTGCCGGCGCGGTGTCGACCTCTGCCGCGATGGCGGCAGAGATGTCGGCCATGGTGATGTCGTTGCGGATCAGCGCCGCCGAGGGCACCTCGACCACGATTTCGGGGGCGGCCACGCCGCGGATGGTTGTGCGCGTCACCCCTTGGTCGAACAATCGCGCTACGAATTCATCTGCAAAACGGCCAAGCTGGTCGACGCCCACGGGGCCGGAAATGACAACATCCGTCACCCTGTCGCGCCACGCGCCGCGGCGCACCACCGGATCGTCGGCATCCTCGGGCAGGGTCGAGATGGAATCGACGGCGACCTGAACATCGTCGGCGGCGCGGCCCATATCCCAGCCCGGTTCGAACTCCAACTGGATCGAGGCGCGGCCTTCGCGGCTGGTGGCGGAACTGTCGGTGACGCCCTCGACCGACAGCAGCACAGGTTCCATCACAGCGACGATGGCCTGATCCACGTCTTCGGCGCCCGCGCCGGTCCATGTCACGCTGACCGAGACATTGTCGATCACCACGTCGGGAAAAAACTGCGCCCGCATCCGGGGAAAGCTGACAAGGCCGGCCACCAGCAGGATAACCAACAGCAGGTTCGCCGCCGTCGCATGGCGGGTGAAGTAGGAGAGGATACCCCCCGCGCTCTCTGGCAGCTGTCTCATCCGCCCATCCGGCTTTCGATGCGGCTGACCATGCGGCTCGGCACCTCGTCCTCGCGCAGTTGGCGCAGCATCCGGTCTTTCACGTCATCGGGGATAAAGCCGTTGCCTTCGACATACGCAATCAGCCGCGCGCGCCGGTCGGGGTCGAGCGCGATGGTGTCGGGGTTTGCCGGGGCGGCGGCAGAGGTCTGCGCGCGCAGCGGGTTGACCCGGATGCCGCCCCCCAGCGATGGGGTCCGGGCAGCCACCACATCGGACCCGTAGACCTCCTCGGGCGCGCGGACGATCACATCATCGCCCTGACGCCGCAAAAGCGTGACCTGCACCTCGGAGAGCCGGTCTTCATCGTCCAGCACCAGAACCCTGTTTTCAGCGTCAAGCGCGGTCGCGGGCAGCACGGCGACCCCCTCAAGTGGCGGTTCCTGCAAGCGGACGGCCACGAAATCGCCGGCCCGGAAGCCGCGCGTTTCCTGCAACTCGGCAAAGAGCAACCGGCCCGATTGCCCCTGTTGCACCGCACCGCTTTCGCGGGTCAGGCGCGCCGGGGCGGTGATGTCGGCGCCTAGCACATCCAGCACAACCGTTACCTCGGCTTCGGGCAGCCGCCCGTCAGCGTCGATCAGCCGGGCATATTGCGTCGTTGACACGCGAAAGGACACCTCCAGCGCGTCGGGGTCGATCAGTGTGGCCACCTGTTCGTTCTGGTTGACCAGCCCACCCTGAACCACGCCGACATCGGCCAGCACGCCCGCGAATTCGGCGCGCAGTTCGGTCTCGGCCAGCATACGCTCCGCCTCTGACAAGGCAATCCGGCGGCGGTCGAGCGTGGTGCCCGCCTGATCATAAGTCGCCTCGGCCTGCGCGAGGGCCTGGCGGCGCGACAGCACCGCCTGATGGGCACCGGCTGCGGCCAGTTCCGCCGTTTCCACGGCAGCAGCCGATCCCACACCCCGGTCCAGCAGATCCTGCTGGCGCGTGGCGGCCCGGTCGCGCAATTCGGCCTGTGTGCGGGCGGCTTCCACGTCTTCGCGGGCCAGCCCGACGGCGGCCTCGGCCTCGGCCAGCGTATTTTCCGCTTCGCGCAGGTCAGAGGCGGCCACATCGCGGGCCGACTGTGCCTCGGCCGGGTCGATCTGCATCAGCAATGCACCCGCCGCGACCTCGCCACCGTCTTCGAAACCGTCGGCGAGGGTTATCACCGTGCCTCCGGCGGGCGCGCGCAATTCCAGCGTTCGTCGGCTGCGCACCTCGCCAAAGGCAGTCAGGATGGGGGTGGCGGTCTGCGCCTCCATTGCCACGACTTCGGCGGTGAACACGCGTTCGCGGGCCACGGCGGGCCGCACGCTTTCGGCCATGCGGGTCTGCATGGCTGTCCACATCGTGTAGCCTGCGACGAACAACAGTCCGACGGTCAAACAAATCAGGAAAAGCCCCGCAAGGGAGCGTCGGAAAAAGCGCATGGGCCGCGGCCTTGTGGACGTCTGTTAGCGAACAGATAGTGCGTGGCCCACAATAGGCCAAGCAAGAGGTTTCACGTTGGTCCCGATCACTTCCGTCGCTTGTGTTCGTCGAGTCTGGGAAAAATTTCGACGAAATTGCAGGGCAGGTGCCGATAATCGAGCTGCCAGCGAAGGATTTCATCCCACGCATCCTTGCACGCTCCGGAACTGCCGGGCAGCGCGAACAGGTAGGTGCCGTTCGACACGCCGCCGGTGGCGCGGCTTTGCACGGCACTGGTGCCGATCTTTTGATAGGAGACCATGGTAAAGACCGTGGCGAAGGCCTCGATCTCTTTCTCGTAGACATCGCGATGCGCCTCGACCGTCACGTCACGCCCGGTCAGGCCGGTGCCGCCGGTCGAGATCACCACGTCGATGTCGGGGTCTGCACACCACGCCCGCAGTTGCGCGGCAATCTCGGTGCGTTCGTCGCGCAGGATCTTGCGGTCGGCAAGGATGTGCCCGGCGTCAAGAATGCGCCCCTCCAACACGTCGCCGGATTTGTCCTCGGCCAATGTGCGGGTGTCGGACACGGCCAACACCGCGACGCGGACAGGGATGAAGTCTTTGCTCTCGTCGATGCGGCTCATGGCGTGACCTCGAACCAGTTGAGGCGCGGACCCAGATTGACGACGCGGGCCGCGCCCAGATGTCCCTCTTGGCCCCAACTGTCATGGATATGACCGCAAAGCGCCAGACGCGGGCGGATGCGTTCAATCGCCGCGCGGATGGCGGTCGAGCCGACAGACTGCCCGTGGGAGGTCACATCGGCCACGCCCTTGGGTGGCGAATGGGTGATCAGGATATCGGCCTTGTCGCAGCCCGCCAGCAATTCGGCGGCATAGGACTCCGACAGGTCGCAGGACCAGTCGCCAAAGGGCGTCTTCGGCACGCCGTAGCCAAGACCGAAGAGCGTGAGACCGTCAATCTCGCACGCATCGCCGTGCAGCACGGTTACGCCCGGCCCCGCAACCGCGCGCAATTCTGCTTCGCTTTCGGCATTGCCGGGCACCACGACGAAAGGCGCGGAAATGCCTGACAGCATTGCCATCGCCTCCTCCAGCCCTTTCCGCATGTTGCAGAAATCGCCAGCCCCGATCACCAGGTCGGCGCTGGCGCTGGCGGTCACGATATCGGCGGCGCGGGCACGCGCCATGTGCAGGTCGGAAAAGGCGAGAATGTTCATGTCGAGAGCCACGCTTTCAGGGTCAGCAGGTCCGCCCAGGCCTCGCGCTTCTTGGCAGGCTGGCGCAGCAGGTAGGCGGGGTGGAACATCGGCAGGGCCGGGCGGCCCACGACCTCTTGCCACGTGCCGCGCAGGCGGGTGATGCCGCGTTGCCCAAGCAACCCTTGGCACGAGATATTGCCCATCATCACCACAACATCCGGCGCGGCCAGTTCGATATGGCGCTGCACGAAGGGCAGCATCATCGCCATTTCGGCGGGGCTGGGGTCGCGGTTCTGCGGCGGTCGCCATGGCAGGATATTGGTGATGTAAAGGCTTTGCGCCGCGTCCGGGTGATCCCGGCCCATGCCAATGGCATCAAACATCCGGTCCAAAAGCTGCCCGGCCCGCCCGACGAAGGGCTTGCCTTGCATATCTTCGTCACGTCCGGGCGCTTCGCCGACGATCATCAGCCGCGCCGCCGGTGTGCCATCGCTAAAGACGAAGCTGCGCGCGCCGTGGCGCAGGTCGCAATGGCCAAAACCTTCCATCTCTGCCCGCAGCGCTTCAAGGTCGTGGGCGCGGGCGGCGGCCTTTCGGGCCTCGGCCACCGGGTCCAGATCTGCCTTCGGGGCTACCGCAGGGGCGGCTTGCTGCACGCGTGGCGCGGTCGGAGCGGTCTGTGTTGCCACGGCCTCGGCTGACACGAGGAAGCGATCCACGGGAGCCTCCGCAATCGCCTCATCGGCGCCAAGCTCGACCTGCCATTCCAGCAAGGCCAGCGCATCGTGATACTCGAGGGGCGACTCCATTGGCCCAAGCTAGGGCTGACAACCGAGACAGTAAAGCGGCTTAACGACCGCTCCTTACGCGATCAACCAGCAACATTTTTTCGGCTTTTTCTTTCGCTCGAGCTTTCCAAGCGGGATATGCTAAGAATGGCGCCACAAAGAAACCAATTATGAAAAAATTAAGCAATAATACCAGCAATGCGCGCTGCCAAAAGCCATGGGCCAGAAAATAAAGTGGGCCGAAAAGAAACGCCCACAGCCAGCTTAATCCAGTCGATTCGTCAAAGCTTTCTGCCAAAAGGTCAACTTCCGCCTCTTGCGTTGCTGCCTCGCCTCTAAGGCGGTCTAATCTCGAAACCTCGGACACTGGATTAACTCCCAACCTATTTACGCCACGGAAAAGAACTCGCGTTTAGACGATACCTGTTTAAATGGCTTAAGCAAGATAACAATCTGCCAGATTGGTGGAACGATCAATGTAGATTTGTTTTACAAGGGTTCCCGTTCGCGTCAGTACATCGCCCCCGCCCGTTAGCCGAGGTTCTGCTGCTCGACATAGGCGCGCATTTCCTCTGCCTCCTGCCGGGCTTCGCGCAGGCCATCCATCGCGGCGCGCAGTTCCGCTTCGGTCTGGGCGATCTGGTTGGTCAGTTCCGCCTCTCGATGCTGAAGGTAGCTGATCGCCTGATCGCGGGTTTCCTCGGCATCGTGCAGCGCCTTGGCCATTTCCTCCAGCTCGTTCATATCGACGCCTGAAACGCGGGTCAGGCGATGGACCAGCCAATTGGCGAACCAGCCGATGGCGAAGGCCACGAAAAGGATGATGGCGATGACAACGATGAATTCGGTGCGGTTCATTCGGTGTTCTCCTCGCCCGCGTCGGGCACAAGGTTATCGGGCCGCATCACCGGGCGCGGCGCGTCGGCCAACAGGGCGGCGCGGGCCTCGGCGGCTTCTCGGGCGTCGCGTTCGGCCACGTCCGAGGCCAGCAGGAATTCGATCCGGCGGTTGGTTTCGCGGCCCTCTTCGGTCTCGTTCGAGGCAATGGGCCGGGTCTCGCCATACCCATGCGCCGTCAGGTTCGACGTCAGGACACGCCGCGCGAGCAGCCCGTTTAGAACAGCATCCGCGCGGCCTTGGCTGAGGCGCAGGTTCATTTCCTCGCGGCCCTGGCTATCGGTATGACCGCCGATTTCCATCTGCACATGGGAACAGTCAGGCAGAATCTCAGCCAGATCGTCGAGGATATGGCCGGTCTCTTCGTTGATCTCGACCGAGCCGGGATCGAAGGTGATCTTGCGCTGAGACAGGACTGTGTTGACCCGGTCAAGGCATTGCTGCGGGGTCGGCAGGCCGGTCTGCGGGTCGAGGCTGGCCTGATAGGTGACGTTGATCTCGAAGCCTTCGGATTCGCCCAACAGGTCGCCCATCAGCTGCGACAGGTCCGATGTGGTGTCTTCGCTGCCGGAATTGCCGGTGATCCGCACGGTGTCGGGTTCCACCACCACGGCCCCGTTGTTCAGGTGCGACAGTGCCTCCAGCCCGGCCAGCACGCGCAGCGACCAGCCCGTCGGCAGCTCTTCGTCGGTGCGGGTGGCCAGATAGGTATTCTGGCGTCCGAACAAGGCGGTGCCATAGGCCTGCACGGCCTCGGTTATGCGGTCGTCGGGCAGGCGGCCGCGCAGTTGCACATAGCCTTCCGGGCTGCGGGTGGCGGTAAAGGTCGGGGGGCCATCCTCGTTGCCCTGTTCGGGCGGCGGGGGCGGCAGCACGGCGTGCAGCGAAAACACCTCGGGCAGGGCGGCGTCAAGTTCTCCGATCACCTCGTCGAACAATGGCGCGGGGGTGCCTTGTGCCACGATCAGCGTGATGTCGGCATCCGAAAAGGTGACGGTGGCATTTTCGAACCGGCTGACGGCGGACAGCGCCTGTTCCACGGCTGCGGGCCAATTCGGCGAGGGCACGCCCAGACCGATACGGCAGCTATCCGGGCCGGTCAGCCCGGCGACGCGGGCGGCGGCAAGAATACGGGTGCGGCTGTCTTCGGTTCCGGCCGAGCAGGCCTCGAAATGGCCGCCCTCGGGGGTTTGAACATAGCGCAGTGTAAAGGGTGTGATCACCGGGCGCGGGGCCGAGATGTCCATGACAAGGTCGATGGTCGAGGGCCGATTGTTGCGCAGGAAGGCCTCCCATTCGGCCTTTTGGGCGGGGCTGTCGGAGACCGCTTCGACCACGACCTGCCCGTCAAAGACCGACACTTTGGCGCGCGGCAGTTCGCCTAGAGCCTGAAGGCCAAAGCGCAGCGCCGCTGACCAGTTTTCAGGGATCGGGAAGTCGGCGATCTCGACCATATTGGCCACGTGCAACCCGGCGGCCAGATCGTCGATGCCTTGGGTCAGGCTCTCGCGGCCCTGCGCGGCGGGGATAAGGCCGATCAGCGACACCCCGTCTTCGTTGCGCAGCATTTCCAGCGAGAAGCGCGGCGGCTCGATCCCCTCGGGGTCCAGCACATGCATGGTGTCGACGACGCGATCGCTGTCCACCACCTCGCCTGCGGCGCGCAGCGCGTGAAAGCGCGCGGCCTCGTCCGGTGCGGTTCCGGCCAGAACCACCCGCAGGCCGTCAGCGCCGATCTCGACCCAGTCCAGGCCTTGCTGGCGCATCATCGAATTGACGGAGGCAACGGATTGCTGCTCGACCTGTTTTGCGCCGACGACGGCGACCCCAAGGCTCAGAACGGCGGCAAGCAGAAAGGCCCCGATAACGGCGAAGAGATAAGCTAAACGCATATGTCTGAAACTTGCCCCGACAAGTGATATAGCATGGCTTTAACGGCTTGGAGTCAGAGGTTCAATGAAACCAGTGCCGCGGCGGCGAAAAACAGCGCAGGGATCAGCCCCGCGTCGCGGTTGGACCGGAACAGCATCAGGCAGGTGTCGGGGGCGTCGATGTCAAGCTTGCCCATCTGCCAGACCATGTGCCAGCCAAACCCCCATGCGCCAGCCAGCGCCAGAACCAGCGACAAAACGCCAGCCATGGGCGTCAGCGCCATGATGATGGCAATGGCCATCAGCGTGACGGAGAGGATCAGGAACAGGCGCAGGATGGGCTTGGTGCGATCGCCGAACAGGCGGGCGGTGGATTTCACCCCGATAAGCGCGTCGTCTTCCTTGTCCTGATGGGCATAGATCGTGTCGTAGAAAATCGTCCACGCCATTCCGGCCAAGTAGAGCACCACCGGCGGCCCGTCGAGGCTGCCGGTATGCGCCACCCATGCCAGCAGCGCGCCCCAGTTGAAGGCGATGCCGAGAAAGATTTGCGGCCACCACGTAAACCGCTTGGCAAAGGGATAGATCGCCACGGGCGCGAGCGAGATGATTCCCATGAGGATCGCGGCGCTGTTGAAGGTCAGAAGGATCGTCAGCGCGATCAGGCATTGCAGCGCCAGCCACAGCAGCGCCTGCTTCACCGTCACCTGCCCCGAGGGGATGGGCCGCGAGCGGGTGCGCGCGACGGCACCGTCGATGTCGCGGTCAGTGATGTCGTTCCATGTGCAGCCCGCGCCCCGCATCAGGAAAGCACCGATGCCGCAGCCCGTGAAAATCCAGAGGTCTTCCCACCTTGGTTGCCCGGCGGCGGCGGCCAGCCAAAGGCCCCACCAGCAGGGCAAAAGCAACAGCCAGCTGCCAATCGGACGGTCCGCGCGCGAGAGGCGCAGATAGGGGCGCAGAGGTGCAGGCGCGATGGTATCGACCCAGTTCCCGCGCACCGCGTCATGCACCTGTCCCTCTGGCGTTTCGGTTGTGCCGGTCATATGGTCCGTCCCATGTCGTCGCGTGCCAAAATCCGCCTCTTCGTAGAGCATCCGCTTGGGGAAAAGCAAACCGTCGCGCTGTCGCGGGAGCAGGCGCATTACCTGTTCGGGGTGATGCGGCTTGCCGTGGGCGCAGACGTCGCCCTGTTCAACGGGCACGACGGGGAATGGACCGCGCAGGTTGTCGAGGCAGGCAAGCGGGGCGGGCTGCTGGCCTGCATCGTCAAGGCCGGTCCGCAGCGGATGCCGCCGGACCTGTGGCTGTTATTCGCGCCGATCAAGAAGGCGCGCACCGATTTCATCGTCGAAAAAGCGGCAGAGCTTGGCGCGGCGCGGATCTGTCCGGTGCAGACCGACTTCACCAATTCCGAACGCATTCGGCAAGACCGGTTGCAGGCCCATGCGGTGGAGGCGGCGGAGCAATGCGGCGGCACCTATGTGCCGCCGGTGGACGATCTGCAAAAGCTCGACCGGGTGCTGGCGGACTGGCCCGAAGACCGCAGGCTGATCTTCTGCGATGAAACCCTGTCCGGGGGCGGCGCGTCGCATCCGCTGGAGCTTCTCGCTGGAGGTGGCGAAAAGGCTGCGATCCTGATTGGCCCCGAAGGCGGGTTTTCCGACGCGGAACGCGCCCGTTTGCGCGCCATGCCGCAGGCGCTGTCGATCCCGCTCGGCCCCCGTATCCTGCGCGCCGATACCGCGGTCGTTGCGGCCCTGACGCTGTTTCAGGCCACGCGAGGTGACTGGTGAGCGGCTTTTTGCGGCCCGAGGCGCTTGCTGCGATCCGGCGCTGGCGCGAGAGCCTGTTTGGCCTCGCCGTCATCGTGCTTGGCTATGCCCTGACCGATGTGCGCGGCTCGGTGTTTCTGTTCTGGCTTGGCGTGGCGATCATGGTCATCGGCGGGCTGGTCGTGGTCGCAGGGCTGCAACGCGGGCGGTTCCGCAAGGCGCAGGATGGCCCCGGCGTGGTGCAGATCGACGAGGCCCGCGTCACATATTTCGGACCGCTCGATGGCGGCGTGGCGGATATCGACGAATTGACCTCGCTCATGCTCGACCACCGCAGCCATCCCGCGGTCTGGATTCTGACCCAGCCGGGTCAGCCGCCGCTTCACATTCCGGTGACCGCCAGCGGGGCCGAGGCGCTGTTCGATGCCTTCATGCGGCTACCGGGGATCAACGTGCCCGCGATGCTGCGCAAACTCGAAACACCGACCGAAATGAAAGAGGTGATCTGGGCGCGGCGAAAAGCGGTCCCGGCGCGTCCGTCTCTGAATTGACACTCCTCGCGTTTCCACCCATCAAGGGCCTTCGAAGCGCGTCATTTCAGGAGCAGGCCCCATGTCCATCCCCCAGTCCGGCGGCGGCCCGATCGAACGGCATGAGCAATTGGCCGAGTATCTTGCCGACGGCTGCAAGCCCAAGGAAGACTGGCGTATTGGCACCGAGCATGAGAAATTCGGCTATTGCAAGGACACGCTGAAGCCGCTGCCCTATGCGGGTGAACGCTCGATCCTCGCGGTGCTGGAGGGGCTGCGCGACGGCCATGGCTGGGATCCGCTGATCGAGGGCGGCAACCTGATTGGCCTGACCAAGGACGGGGCGAATATCAGCCTTGAACCGGGCGGGCAGCTGGAACTGTCGGGCGCACCGCTGGAAACCATCCACCAGACCTGTGACGAGGTGAACGACCACCTGCGCGACGTGAAGGACATTTCCGACAAGATCGGCGTGGGCTTCATCGGTCTTGGCGCGGCGCCGGTCTGGACCCACGACCAGATGCCGCTGATGCCCAAGGGGCGTTACAAGCTGATGGACGGCTACATGCAAAAGGTTGGCACCATGGGCACCACCATGATGCGCCGGACCTGCACCGTTCAGGTGAACCTAGATTTCGGGTCCGAGGCCGACATGGTGCAAAAGTTGCGCGTGGCGTTGGCCTTGCAGCCGGTGGCGACCGCCCTTTTCGCCAATTCGCCCTTCTTCGAGGGCAAGGTGAACGGCCACAAATCGTGGCGGGCCCGCGTCTGGCGCTCGCTCGATGCCGACCGGACGGGGATGTTGCCCTTCGTCTTCGAAGAGGGGTTCGGGTTTGAACGGTGGGTGGACTACGCCCTCGATGTGCCAATGTATTTCGTCTACCGAGACGGCCAGTATATCGACGCGCTCGGGCAGTCGTTCCGCGATTTCCTGCAAGGCAAGCTGCCCGCGCTGCCGGGGGAAACCCCGACGCTGTCCGATTGGGCGGACCACCTGACAACCGTGTTCCCCGAGGCGCGGATCAAGAAATTCATCGAAATGCGCGGCGCCGATGGCGGCCCGTGGCGGCGGCTCTGCGCACTTCCGGCTTTCTGGGTCGGACTTCTCTACGATCAGTCGGCGCTGGATGCGGCGTGGGATCTGGTCAAGGGGTGGGACGCCGAGACCCGTGAAGGCATGCGCGTGGCGGCCTCGGTCGACGGGCTTCAGGCCGAGGTGAACGGGCTGCGGATGCATGATCTGGCAGCAGAGGCCGTGGCCATTGCCGAGGCGGGTCTCAAGGCGCGCGCCCGACCCGGTGCAGGCGGGCTGGTTCCTGACGAAACCCACTTTCTGAATGCGCTGAAAGAAAGCATCGAAAGCGGCAAAGTTCCCGCTGACGAATTGCTCGATCATTTCAATGGCGACTGGAACGGCGATCTGAGCCGGATCTATTCCGAGTTCAGCTACTGACGCATCAGGTGCCGCGGGCGGTCTTGTTCTGTTGGATCGTGGGCAGGACTCGCGACTTGTAGTAGGCTGCGATTTCCGCCTTGTGGCGCTCTCGCAGCGCGTCCTTGATTTCGGGGTCGAGGTCGCCCATCAGGGCGGGATGGGTGTCATAGCCATTGCGGCGGCGTCCGATCGGATCGGGGCCGAAGGAATTACGCCCGGCGGTGCCCGGCAGGCACATCAGCACAAAAAACCAGATCGGTCCGATCAGCGGCACAGCGTTGATGAAATACCAGAACCCGCTGTGGTCGGTGTCATGCAGCCGTCGAACGCTGACAGACAGGCTCGGCAGGACGATGAAAACGAACTGGATGCCGAGATATACGAGGATCGGTGTCCAGTACTCGACGGGCGGCAGGCCGGTCGCCTTGATGGTGCCAAGCACCACTGGCATCTGCATCATGTAGACGACGAACCCCGCCGTCAGGGCGAAGCCGAACAGCATCTGGAACACCACGAACCACCAGTATTCCGACCGCCGCGCGCGGCCGGAGAAGGTGAGCGTCTTGGCATAGCAACTCTTGATGGCGGCGAAAAATCCCATCTGGCCCTCTTGGTCCCCGGTCAAAGATGTTGCCAATGGGCCACGCGACTATGGCCGAAGGATGGCGTTCCGGGGACCGGAGGGGGATTTTGCGTCTGTGGCATGGGGCAATTCCACACGCATAGCCCCGGCTCACCCCAGTTCGCGCGGGACGGTTTAAACTTTCGTTTGAACCGTTTGCCACTTGCAGACATCATACAAGAACCATTTTCGAAAGGAGTTTATGAAATGCGTGATTTCTTTATCGGCTTGCTGGACAAGCTGATCGCCGTCCTCGTCATCCTCATGATCGTCGGCGTTCTGGTCGGTACGGTGGTCGCCGCGACCAGTCCGATGGGCGGCGCCCTGCAAGCGGTCGGCGTGCTGATCGGTGGCGGCCTTTACGTGATCCTGATGGCGGGCATGATGTACCTATTCCTTGGCATCTACCACAATACCAAGCGCACGGCTGATATCCTCGAAAGCCGTGGCTAAGACCCTTGGATGCCGTGCCCATTCTGGGGCACGGCATCGACCTTCAGCGCCGGCTCGAAAGCCATCCGCTTCGCCTCGGGCATCTCGCTCAGGCGCAACAGCGTGCCTTTGTCTGTGCCCCGGAAGGTGCTGAACGGCAGCGCGCCAACGGTAGCGGGGGGCGCCCGCCCGGCCTAGCTCTTGCCGCCGATCCGGGGCTCTTCGCCTTTCAGCAGGCGTTTGATGTTGGCGTCATGGCGCACGAAGATCAGTGCCGCCAGCAAGGCGGTGACCAGTCCGGCCTGTGGCATACCGAAAACGGTCACGAAAACCGGGGCGAGCGCGGCAGCCACCAAGGCCGACAGCGAGGAAATGCGCCCCACGGCGGCCACCACCAGCCACGTTACGCACGCGGCGATCCCGGCAGGCCAGAACAGGGCCAGCAGCGTGCCGAGGAAGGTCGCCACGCCCTTGCCGCCCTTGAACCCCAGGAAGACAGGGAAGCAATGGCCAAGGAACGCGGTAAAACCCGCGATCTGCGCCGCGTCATCGGCCAGTGCATACCGCGCGATCAGCACCGCGATCCCGCCCTTGCCCGCGTCGAGCACCAGCGTAAGCGCGGCGGCGGGCTTGTTGCCCGTGCGCAGGACATTCGTCGCGCCAATATTGCCCGAGCCGATCTGCCGGATATCCCCCAGCCCGAAGACCCGCGCCATGACGAGGCCGAAGGGCACCGACCCCAGCAGGTAGGCCGCCAGAGCCGCGATGGCCAGCAGGCTGCCAGATGTCTCGAAAACAGGGGTCATGCGGCGTCCCTTTCAAATACGATGTCGCCCGCCACGAGCGTCATCAGAACCTTGCCTTCCATCCGCATTCCGTCAAAGGGGGTATTCTTGGATTTCGAGCGCAGGGTGAACCGGTCCAGCACGAAGGGCGCGTCGGGATCGAACAGCACGAGATCGGCAGGGGCGCCTTGGGCCAGTGTCCCGGCATCGAGGCCGAGCCGCCGCGCCGGGTTCAGCGCCATGGCGCGGAACAGTTGCGGCAGGTTCAGATCGCCCGCATGGTAGAGCCGCATCGCGGCCGGCAGCAGGGTTTCCAGCGCCACCGCGCCAGAGGCCGCGGCCTCGAACGGCAGGCGCTTGGATTCTTCGTCCTGCGGGGTGTGCATGGAGCTGATGATATCGAGCGTCCCGTCCGCCACGGCCTGCACCATCGCCAGCCGGTCATCTTCCGCGCGGAGCGGCGGCTTGACCTTGAAGAAGGTGCGGTAGTCGCCCACATCGAACTCGTTCAACGTCAGGTGGTGGATCGACGCGCCCGCCGTTACATCAAGTCCGGCCGCCTTGGCGCGGGCCAGCGCAGGCAGAGCGGCAGCGGTGGAAATCTGGTCGGCATGATACCGCACGCGGGTCATCTCGACGAGCGCCAGATCGCGTTCCAGCCCGATCCGCTCGGCCATCGGCGGCACGGCGGGCAGGCCCTTGAGCGAGGCGAATTTGCCCGACGTCACGGCGGCGCCGCCCGACAGGCCCGGTTCCTGCGGGTGCATGATGATGAGCGCGCCAAGGCCGCGCGCATAGGTCATGGCACGGGTCAGCACCTTGGTGTCGGTCACCACGTGGTCGCAATCGGTGAAGGCCGCCGCGCCCGCATCCAGCAGGAACCCGATCTCGGTCATCTCGCGGCCCGCGCGGCCCTTGGTCAGCGCGGCCATCGGCAACATGCGCACCGGCGATACCTGCTCGCCCCGGCGTTTCACGAATGCCAAGGCTTCCGGCGTGTCGATGCACGGGTCGGTGTCGGGCCGCGTCACCATCGTGGTCACGCCCCCCGCTGCCGCCGCCGCGCCTGCCGTGCGGATGGATTCCTTGTGGCGTTCGCCCGGCTCGCAGGTCTTGACGCCGATATCGACGATGCCGGGGGCAAGGCACTTGCCGCTTGCGTCAATCACCCTGTCCGCGTCCTTCGGCGGGGTGCCGGTGCCAATGGCAGCGATGCGCCCGCCCTTCACCAGCAGCCACCCGGTGGCGTCGCTCTGCGCCTCGGGGTCGATCAGGCGGGCATTGGTGAACAGACTGGAAGTCATCGGGCGTCCTCTCGCAGGCTGCGCTGTGCGTTTCGAAGCAGGTCATAAACCTGCCGGGCCTCGTCGATCCGGTGCAGGCCAAGCCGCGTCGTGGGGGCGGTGCTGCCCTTGAGGCGAAACAGCACCGAGCCGGGATCGCCCTCGCGCAGAAGGATGCGGTCGAGGTCGCGGATCGGCCAGCGTTTCAGGCTTCGTTTGCCCAAGACCTTGCGGGCGATGAACACCTGCCGATTGGTCAGGGTGTACCACGTCTGCCCGGCGGTGAAGGCGGGCCACAGCACGCGCCCGCCCAGCATCCACAGCCCCAGCAGGAAAAAGGGCACGCCGAACAACGGAAAAAACTGGAACGGCGCCGGAGCGTTGGTGCCTTGGGTCATCGCAGCCGCCATCGAGATCCAGAAGGCCGAGAAACCGGTGAAGATCAGGCCCATGGCCGTGAGCGGGCTAATTAAAGCGCGCCACTCGATCTGTTGCCGGGGCTGGCCCTGCCACAGGATGTCCTCTCCGGGGGCGAGAAGCCCGTCCCAACCGCCGGCCCCGCTCATATCGCGTTGCCTGCGCGGGCCATGGCGGCCTCGATCTCGGCCACAACGCGGGGCCGGTCCGACAGGTATTTGATCAGGTGCTTGTCGCCGGAATGGGTGATGAGTTGGACGGCGCTGCCGAGCGTTTTGATCTTGGCGATGTCTGTCAGGCGCACGTGGCGGTCCTCGGGGCCGGTCAGGTCGGTCTCGGTCAGCACCCATTCGGCGTGGGCGTCATCGGAGGCCAGGTAGAGCGCCCGCACCGCGATGGCAAAGAGCCCGCCGACCGCGCCGGTCCAGACAAAGGGGTTTCCCATCAGCCACAGCACGACCATGCCAAGCGCCATCGCGCCCGCAGCCATCCACGCGTGGTCGCGCCAGTAGGTCATGCGGTCGGCGCGGAAGATCGTTTGGTCAGACATAAACACCGCCCCCCTCTTGCCGCGTCGCGCGCAGGTTGCGCGCCAGAAGGTCCATCGCGGCCATGCGCACGGCGACACCCATTTCCACCTGTTCCTGAATGACCGAGCGGTTGATGTCGTCGGCGATGGTGCCGTCGATCTCGACGCCCCGGTTCATCGGGCCGGGATGCATCACGATGGCGTCGTCCTTGGCGCAAGAGAGCTTTTCGGCGTCCAGCCCGAAGCGGTGGTAGTACTCGCGTTCCGAGGGGATGAAGCCGCCGTCCATCCGCTCTTTCTGAAGCCGCAGCATCATCACCACGTCCGCGCCCGCAAGGCCCGCGCGCATGTCGTCATAGACCTCGACCCCCCAATCAGCGGCGCCTGCGGGGATCAGCGTGGACGGGCCGACCAGCTTTACCCGGTTTTCCATCTTGCCCAGAAGCAGGATGTTCGACCGCGCCACCCGGCTGTGGGCGATATCCCCGCAGATCGCGATATTGAGCCGGTGCAGCCGCCCCTTGGCGCGGCGGATGGTCAGCGCGTCCAGCAGCGCCTGCGTAGGATGTTCGTGCCGCCCATCGCCCGCGTTCAGGACGGCGCAGGTCACCTTTTCCGCCAACAGGTTCACGGCGCCGGAATGGGGGTGGCGCACAACCAGAAGATCGGGATGCATCGCGTTCAGCGTCAGCGCCGTGTCGATCAGGGTCTCGCCCTTCTTGACGCTGCTGGTCTGCATCGACATGTTCATCACGTCCGCCCCAAGCCGCTTGCCCGCCAGTTCGAAACTGGCCTGCGTCCGGGTGGAGTTCTCGAAAAACATGTTGATCTGGGTCAGCCCGGCCAATGCGTCGCCATGCTTGGCGGTGCCCCGGCCCATTTCGGCGTAGCGGTCAGCCAGATCCAGAACAGTTGTGATTTCGGTGGGGTGCAGGGGTTCGATCCCCAGGAGGTGACGCTTGGCGAAAGACATGGCAACCCATCCGTTTTGATCGCTTCGCGGTATAGGCAGCAGGGGCCTGCGGGGCAAGGGGGCGAGGACGCGTGCGTTTTGCCCATGGTGTATCGCATCAGGGCCTTGCCGCAACGGCAGAGCGCCCCTAGGGTCCGGATTTAAAGCAGTCAGCGCGAAGAGGTGCGAGATGAGTAAATTCGAGGCCCGTTTGGCCGACATGGGGATCACCCTGCCCGACGCCCCGGCCCCGGCCGCCAATTACGTGCCCTATGTGGTTGTGGGCGATCTGGTCTATGTTTCGGGCCAGATTTCCAGCGACGAGAATGGCCTGATCCTTGGAAAGCTTGGCGACGACATGGCGACCGAGGCCGGTGCCGCCGCCGCGCGCCGCTGCGCAATCAGCCTGTTGGCACAGGTCAAGGCGGCCTGCGGCGGCGATCTGGATCGTCTGACCCGCGTGGTCAAACTGACCGGTTTCGTGAACTCGACCGCCACCTATACCGAACAGCCCAAGGTCGTGAACGGCGCCTCCGACTTTCTTGTCGAAGCGCTTGGCGATGCGGGGCGGCACAGCCGGTCTGCGGTTTCCGCCGCGTCTCTGCCGCTTGGTGTCGCGGTCGAGATCGAAGGGATCTTCCAGATCGCATGACGCTGCCGGGTGTCTTCCTTACTGGTCCGATCGCGCATCGGGCCCTGCATGATGCTGCCGCCGGTCGGCCCGAAAACGGGCTGTCAGCGTTGCGTGCGGCTGTTGCCGCGGGCTATGGGGCCGAGTTGGATTTGCAACTGTCATCGGACGGCGTGCCGATGGTTTTCCACGACTACACGCTGGACCGGCTGACGCCCGAGACCGGCCCCGTCAACACCCGCAGCGCGGCCGAACTTGGCGCGATCCGGCTGACCGGCAGCGAAGACACGATCCCGACGTTGGCCGAGGCTTTGGCCGAGGTCGCGGGGCGCGTGCCCCTGTTGTTGGAATTCAAGGAGCAATCGCAGGTCATGGGGCCGGTGGACGGGGCGCTGGAACGGGCCGTGGCGGAATTGCTGGCGGGCTATGACGGACCCGTCGCGGTGATGAGCTTCAGCCCCTACGCGCTGGCCGCGTTTCAAAAGGTCGCGCCGCAGGTGCCCCTCGGCATGACAACCGGCAGCTACGATGACCCGGAATGGGCGCCCTTGGGCGAGGATCGTTTGGCCCGGTTCCGCAGCCTGCAAGACGCGCAGGATCTTGGCGCGTGTTTCATCAGCCAGTACCATAAGGACTTGGGTGATCCGAGGGTTGCGGCGCTGAAGGCCAAGGGGCTGCCGATCCTGTGCTGGACCATCCGTTCGCACGAGGAAGAGGCAGAGGCCCGCAAGATCGCAGATACCATCACCTTCGAAGGCTACCGGCCCGCCTGATCCGGGCCAGCCGATTGATCTTGCGGCCTGCCAGCCCATCTTGTGTCCAAGACCGCGCAAGGATCAGCCATGGACGGGGAAACCCAGATCGAGATTTCGGCCTTCGCAAGCCTAGCCGACATAGCGGCCGAGGACTGGGATGCCTGTGCCTGCCCGGAAACCGCCGATGGTAGGCCGCCCTGTGACCCGTTTACCACGCACCGGTTCCTGCGGGCACTGGAAGAGAGCGGGTCAGTCGGGCCGGGTTCTGGCTGGCAGCCGCGTTACCTGATGGCGCGGGCGGGCGAAGAGACCATCGCCGCCGCGCCACTCTATGCCAAGGGGCACAGCCAGGGCGAATATATCTTCGATCACAACTGGGCCCATGCCTATGAACAGGCGGGCGGGCAGTATTACCCCAAGTTGCAAATGGCAGTGCCGTTCACCCCCGCCACCGGGCGGCGGTTCCTGACAAAACCGGGGTGGCAAGGTGTCGGCCGTGCGGCCCTTGTGCAAGGGGCGGTGCAAATCGCCGAAAACAACCAGCTTTCCTCGCTTCACATTACCTTCTGCACCGAGGATGAGGCCGAGCGGGGCGCGGAAATGGGCCTGCTCCACCGCGTGACTCAGCAGTTTCACTGGGAAAACCACGACTACGGCAGTTTCGACGATTTCCTCGCCAGCCTGTCCTCGCGCAAGCGCAAGACGCTGCGCAAGGAACGGAGACAGGCGCAGGATTTTGGCGGCGAGATCGTGCAACTGACGGGTGATGACCTGCGGCCCGAGCATTGGGATGCATTCTGGCAATTCTATCAGGATACCGGCGCGCGAAAATGGGGGTCGCCCTACCTGACACGGGCGTTCTTCGATCTGGTGCAAGAGACGATGCGCGACGACGTGCTGTTGGTGCTGGCTATTCGAGATGGCGTGCCAGTGGCCGGGGCGCTGAATTTCATCGGGCGCGAAACGCTCTTTGGCCGCTACTGGGGGTGCATCGAACACCACCCCTGCCTGCATTTCGAGCTGTGCTATTACCAAGCCATCGACGCCGCTATCGCACGCGGGCTGAAACAGGTCGAGGCGGGCGCGCAGGGTGAACACAAGCTGGCGCGCGGATATTTGCCGGTTGCCACCCATTCCCTCCATTGGATGGCGGACCCGGGTTTTTCCGACGCCGTGGCGCGCTATCTGGAGGCTGAGAGGGCCGCGATGGAGGAGGATATCGAGATCCTCACCGCCTACGGCCCGTTCCGCAAAGCCCAAGTGGAGGAACAGGAATGACCGACAAGCTGACACAGACTGACCGCACCGAACGGCTCGCCCCGCTGATCGAGGCCGGATGGACCATGGTCGACGGGCGCGATGCGATCACCCGGACATACACGTTCGGTAATTTCGTGGAAGCGTTCGGCTTCATGACCAAAGCCGCCTTGTGGGCCGAGAAATGGAACCACCACCCGGAATGGTTCAATGTCTACAAGACTGTCGAGGTTACCCTGACCAGTCATGACGTGGACGGTTTGAGCGCCCGTGATGTGAAACTGGCGGCCAAGATGGACCAGTTGGCGGGGTAACGAAGGTATCGGGCTGTGCCGGGGAATCTGCGGCGGTGCCGGATGAAACGCCGGCGCGCCGCAGGTTTCGGGACATCGGGGGCGTCTTCGTCGCCCCGGATGTCGCGTGGTCAGGCCTGATCGGCGGCCTGTCGCGCGATCTGCGGGATCTCGCTGCGGTGAAAGCCAAGGTCGGCAAGGTCGCGATTGCTGAGCGCCTGAAGTTCGTACACCGTCCGGTTGTAGACGGCCCGGCGGGCGGCACGCTGTTCCAGCATGTCACGGATTTCTTGAATGCGCGCTTTCAGTCCGAACCGGTCCAGACGCGCGACGTCGCTGTGTGCATAGGCCATTTGAAGCCTCCTTTTAAATGCCGACGCCGGATTGCATCGACACCCCGATAGATAGGCCAATGCTGCGGCTGCACAATCGACAAGCTCGAATTGCTGCCATGCAGCAATGTCAACGCTAACAGCCCGGTCTGGCGCAGTTTAGGGCAAGATGACCACGAACTGCGCAGTCGGTGGCCAGATCAGGACCGCAACGAAACGGGGCGCCGCATCGGGCGCCCCGTCGCATCAGATCTTTTCCAGCAGTTCCTCGCCCACGGTCAGCTTGCAGGCGCCGCCTTCCTCTTCGAGGTTCAGGACCGTTACCACGCCGTCCTCGGCCATCAGGGCAAACCGTTGGCAGCGGTCCAGCAATCCGATGGCGGGTACGCTGAAGTCCAGACCGATGGCCTTGGTGAACTCTGCCGACGGATCGCCCAACATGGTGATCCCCGCCTCATGTGCGCCGCTGGTGTCACCCCATGCGGCCATCACGAACGGGTCGTTCACGGCGATGCAGATCACCTCGTCCACGCCCTTTTCGGCGAAGGTCGGACGGGTCCGCATGAAGCTGGGCAGATGGGTCGCGTCACAAGTGCGGGTAAATGCGCCGGGCAGGCCGAACATCACCACCTTGCGCCCGGACAAGACAGGGGCCAGCGGCACCTCCTCCGGTCCATTCTCGCCGAACCTCAGCAAAGTGGTCTCGGGCAGGCGGTCGCCAACAGAAATTGCCATGGTTTTCCTCACGCGCTTGTTGCATTACCGAGGCGATATAAGGCTGTGCCGCCGCCGGGCCAGACAAGGGGAGAAAATTCATGTCGCATATTGTCGTGATCGGGGCCGGTCAGGCCGGATCGTCGCTGGTGTCCAAGCTCAGAACCCTCGGATTCGACGGCGACGTGACGTTGATCGGCGCCGAACCGGCGCCGCCCTATCAACGCCCGCCGCTGTCCAAGGCCTACCTGTTGGGCGAAATGGAGCGTGAACGGCTCTACCTGCGGCCCGAGGCGTATTACGGCGATAACGGCATCGCCCTGAAACTCGGCCAATCCGTGACTGCCATCGACGCCGCGGCCAAGACGGTGAGTGTGGGTGACGACGTGATATCGTACGACCAACTCGCGCTGACCACCGGCTCGATCCCGCGCCGTCTGCCCGCTGCCATTGGCGGCGATCTCAAGGGTGTTTTCACCGTGCGTGACCTGGCCGATGTCGATGCCATGGCGCCAGAAGTGACCGAAGGCGGCCGGGTGCTGATCGTCGGCGGCGGCTATATCGGGCTGGAGGCCGCGGCGGTTTGTTCCAAGAAGGGCATGAAGGTGACCCTCGTGGAAATGGCCGACCGTATCCTGCAACGCGTGGCCTCTCCTCAAACCTCAGACTATTTCCGGGGGCTACATACCGCGCATGGCGTCGATATCCGCGAGGGAGTCGGCCTCGACCGTCTGACCGGAGAGGGTCATGTTTCGGGCGCGGTGCTGTCTGACGGCAGCGAATTGCAGCTCGACATGGTGATCGTCGGTGTCGGCATCGTGCCCGACGCGCGGCTGGCGGACCTGGCCGGGGTGGCGCTGGAAAACGGGATCAAGACCGACTCTTACGGGTGCACCTCGGACCCGTCGATCTGGGCGGCTGGCGATTGCGCGAGCTTTCCCTACAAGGGCAACCGCATCCGTCTGGAGAGCGTGCAGAACGCCATCGACCAAGCGGAATGCGTCGCGGCCAATATGATGGGCGCGGGCAAGGATTACATGCCCGAGCCGTGGTTCTGGTCCGACCAGTACGACACCAAGTTGCAGATCGCGGGGCTGAACACCGGCTATGACGACATCGTCACCCGCAAGACCGACGACACCTTGTCGTTCTGGTATTTCACGGGCGATCAGTTCCTTGCGGTAGACGCGATCAACGATCCGCGCGGCTACATGGTGGGCAAACGGCTGCTGTCGATGGGCAAATCGCCCGACAAGGCCGCCGTGGCCGATGCGGCGACGGATCTCAAATCGCTGCTCAAGGCGTGAGGATCATCGCGGGCGCACAGAGGGGCAAGCGGCTGGCCTCGGTCGGCAAGGGCGATGCGGGCGCGCATCTGCGCCCCACGACCGACCGTGTGCGCGAGAGCCTGTTCAACCTGTTGGTCAATGGCGGTTATGGCGACCCGGTGACGGATGCCCGCGTGCTCGACCTGTTTGCAGGCACCGGCGCGCTTGGTCTGGAGGCCCTGTCGCGCGGTGCGGCGTTCGCCTGTTTCGTCGATGACGGGCAGGCCGCGCGGGCGCTGTTGCGCGAGAATATCGGCCTGTGTGCCGCGCAGGGAAGTTCCAAGGTATTCCGCCGCGACGCCACCAAGCTTGGCGACGTGCAACAACCGCCCTTTGACCTCGTCTTCCTTGATCCGCCCTATGGCAAGGGGCTGGGGGAAAAGGCTCTGATAGCGGCAATTGCGGGGGGCTGGCTCTTGCCCGAGGCCTTGATCGTGTGGGAGGAAAGCACCGCCCCCGTGCCGCCTGCGACCTGCGACCTGCTCGACCAGCGCCGCTACGGTGATACGGTTCTGACCATTCTGCGCTACCTAGGACAAGGTTCATGACCCGCCCCGACCTGGTGATCTTCGACTGTGACGGCGTGCTGGTGGACAGCGAGACCGTGTCCAATGTCGTGTTGGCCGAAAACCTTTCCCGCCACGGGTTGCCGATGACGCCTGAAGGATGTCTCGATCTTTTCGTCGGTGGCACCATGCGCTCGGTTGGCGAGCAGGCGCGGGCATTGGGTGCCGATCTGCCCGCCACCTGGGTTGATGACATCTACGAGGAAATCTACGCGGCGCTGCGGGCGGGCGTCGATGTGATTGCAGGCATCCCCGAGCTTCTGGACGGTCTTGACGCGGCTGGCATCCCCTACGCGGTCGGGTCGAACGGCAGCGACCGCAAAATGCAGATCACCCTCGGCCAGACCGGCTTGATGCCGCGGTTTGGTGATGCAGTTTTCTCTGCACATACGCTCGGCGTGGCCAAGCCGGATCCGGGCCTCTACCTTGCTGCGGCCGCCCATCACGGGGTCGATCCGACCCGCGCAGTGGTGGTCGAGGATAGCGCGACCGGCGTCCGCGCCGCGCAAGCGGCGGGAATGCGCTGCCTCGGATACGCGGCGCATGACGACGGGGCACGGTTGGCGGCGGTCGGTGCCGAGGTTTTCGAGTCCATGTTCCACGTGCCCATGCTGATCGGTCTGGCGGAGGCTGCGGAATGATTCTGCCCGAACATCATTGTCCCGGTTGCGGCGTGGCCCAAAAGGCCAGTCCGCGTTATCCATGGCATTTCTGCCAAGAGTGCCTCGGCCTCGCCGTTGATGCGCGCGGGCAGCACCTGGAATTTGCCAACGCCTCAGTCTCCGGCGATCTGGTCTGGCGGCGTGTCGGCGATAGTGACTGGCAAAACGCACAGCATGTCCTGTGCCTGATCCATGATCGGCCCGTTCTGGTGCACGAGGCCCGTTTCGGTGGCGTCGTGGCCGAGCCTGTGCCGGAAATTCCGCTGACCGGGCTGAGTGGCCTTATCGACCTGCGTCGTGGGGGCGGAAACAAGAGCTAGGGGTTCTTGTCCCCGAGGTCACAATATGCGACCGTCGCGAGCAATCATAACACCAGAGCAGCCCGATCCGACAGACCATGCCGGCCCCTTCCGAATTGCTATCCACCGTTTTCGGCTTTTCCGCCTTCCGCACCGGACAGGAGGAGATCGTCGATGCCGTGACCGCAGGCCGCAACGTGTTGGCGATCATGCCCACGGGCGGCGGCAAATCGCTGTGCTTCCAACTGCCCGCACTCTGCCGCGAGGGGCTGACCGTGGTGATTTCGCCGCTCATCGCCCTGATGCGCGATCAGGTTAGGGGCCTGCGCGAAGCGGGGGTCGAAGCGGGAGCGTTGACCTCGGGCAATACCGAGGAAGAAACCGACGCCGTCTGGCAGGCGTTGGAGGCGGGCACGCTGAAATTGCTCTACATCGCGCCGGAACGGCTGGCTTCGGGCGGGACCGAGCGGATGCTGACCCGCGCGGGCGTCAGCCTGATTGCCGTGGACGAGGCGCATTGCGTCAGCCAATGGGGCCATGACTTCCGCCCGGATTACCTGAAGATCGGCGAATTGCGGCGGGCGCTGAATGTGCCGCTCGCGGCCTTTACCGCGACCGCAGACGCCGAAACGCGGGCCGAGATCGTGACCCGGCTGTTCGACGATGTGGCGCCAGAGACCTTCCTGCGCGGCTTCGACCGGCCCAACCTGGCCCTCGCCTTCGAGGTCAAGAACCAGCCGCGTCAGCAGATCCTCAGCTTTGCCGCCGCGCGAAAAGGGCAGTCCGGCATCGTCTATTGCGGCACTCGCGTCAAGACCGAGACGCTGTCCAGGGCGCTGCGCGAGGCGGGACACAATGCCTGTCATTACCACGGCGGCATGGATCCCGCCGAAAGGCGCGCGGTTGAAACCCGATTCGCGCAAGAGGACGGGTTGATCGTTGTGGCGACGGTGGCCTTTGGCATGGGGGTCGACAAGCCCGATATCCGGTGGGTGGCCCATGCCGACCTGCCGAAATCCATCGAGGCCTATTACCAGGAAATAGGTCGTGCTGGCCGCGATGGCGCGCCCGCCGACACGCTGACCCTGTTCGGCCCCGACGACATCCGTTTTCGCCGCCAGCAGATCGACGAGGGGCTGGCGCCCGCCGAACGCAAATCCGCCGACCACGGGCGCCTGAACGCGCTGCTTGGCCTGGCCGAGGCCACGGGGTGCCGCCGTCAGGTCTTGTTGCGGTATTTCGGAGAAGATCCCGCGCCTTGCGGGAATTGCGACCTTTGCACCGATCCGCCGGACCTGTTCGAGGCGGGCGTCGCCGTGCAAAAGGCACTGTCGGCCATGCTGCGCACCGGCGAAAGCTTTGGCGCGGGGCATCTGATCGACATTCTGGTTGGGGCCGAAACCGACAAGGTCCGCCAGCGGGGTCATGATGCTCTGCCCACGTTCGGTGTCGGGACAGAGTTCGACCGGCGCGGCTGGCAGGCGGTGTTTCGGCAGATGATGGGCCATGACCTGGTGCGGCCCGATGCCGAACGCTACGGCGCGCTTCGAATGACCGACAAGGCCCGCCCCATCCTGCGGGGCGAGGAGGGGATCACCCTGCGCCGCGACACGATCCGCAAGGCCGCGCGCCGCCCCGCCGTCAAGATGCTGGTCAGCGAAGAGGATGCGCCGCTGCTTTCGGCACTCAAGGCCAAGCGTCGCGCCTTGGCGGAAGAGGCGGGGGTGCCCGCCTATGTCATCTTTACCGACAAGACGCTGATTGAAATGGCCGAGACACGGCCCGAAACGCTGGACCAGATGGCGCGGATCAGCGGCGTCGGCGCCACCAAGCTGGAGCGGTATGGCGCGACCTTCTTGCAGGTCATCACCGGCGAGGCCCCGGCGCCTGAACATCCGATGCGGCGCAGGCTGGCCGGGCGCGATGCGGGGCCTATATACGACCAACTGATGCAGGCGCAGATGGATCTGGCGCGGGGGGATATGGGGACCGAGAAGTTCCTCTCTTGCACCAATTCCACCTTGCGCCAGATTGCCGAACGTCGCCCCGGCACGATAGCAGACCTCGCCCGCATTCCGGGTATGGAGAAGGTCAAGATAGACCGCTTCGGCGTGGCATTTCTGGATGTGTTGGCGCAGGTAGGCGAGTGACAGGATTGAGGGAAGCGACGAGATGCTGATCGTGATTTCACCGGCGAAAAAGCTCGACTGGACCGAGCGCGATGTGCCGATGACCCAGCCGATGTTTCAAGACGATGCCGACTACCTGGCGAAGGTGGCGCAAGGTCTGTCCGTGGCCGATCTGCAAAAGCTGATGTCGATCAGCGAGAGCCTTGGCAAGCTCAACCGCGACCGGTTCGCGCGCTTCCATGACCATGCCGATAAACGCCCCGCCGTGTTGGCCTTTGCGGGTGACACTTATACCGGGCTGGAGGCTGGCAGCCTGGACGGTGACGAGATGATCTTTGCACAGGATCACCTGCGCATTCTGTCGGGCCTCTACGGCCTGCTGCGCCCACTGGATGCGATGCAGGAATACCGCCTTGAAATGGGTAGCCGGTTGCGCACCGAACGTGGAAAGTCGCTCTATGACTATTGGGGTGGCCTGATCGCCGACGCCCTGAACGCCGAGGCCGACCGGCTGAACACCGACACGCTGATCAACTGCGCGTCGGTTGAGTATTTCACCGCCGTGAAATCCGACGCGCTGCGCCCCCGCGTGATCACTCCGCAGTTTCTGGAGGAAAAGCCGGGCGGACCCAAGGTGGTCAGCTTCTGGGCCAAGAAAGCCCGTGGCGCGATGGCGCGGTATATCATTCAGAACCGGCTGCAAGACGCGCATAGCATTCTTGAGTTTGACAGCGGCGGCTATCGCCACGAGCCGGATCTGAGCGAACCGGGCCGCCCCGCCTTTTATCGCCGGGCGATGGCCGAGGCGTAGGGGCACCGCGACTGGCCAAACCCGCACCGGGATTGACCCTGGCCCTTGTGCCCCGGCAGCCTGAGGTTCGGGGAAGCGATCAAGGGCTGATTCGTCAGCAGACGGTGCAGCCCATTGCGCGGGTGGGGGCGACGGGGGAATAGCCTTGGTCCAGAACCCTGTTCATGCCGCCCGCAACGTCGACCACCGGCACGTCTACCCGGCCCGCGATCTGCGCCGCCGCGCGGGAACTGCGGTTGCCCGAGCGGCAGATCAGGGCAAGGCGTTGCCCGTCGCGCAGGTGCGGCCTGACCTGAGACAGGAAACTGTCCGCGTCGGAATAGGTCACCAGCAACGCCCCGTCGATCACGCCGCTGTCCTGCCATTCGCCGGGGGTGCGGATATCGACCAACAACGTGCCGTCGTCCTGCGCCAGCGTGTCGCCGGACAGGGCTTCCAGCGTCAGGTTCTCGGGCCGGCCTCCGATCAGTAAGCTGGCGCCTGCGGCGGCGACGGCGACAACCGCGCCGAAGGCGATGAAGATACGTCTGTCCATGATGCTTCCTATGCTGGCTGGCGACGCATCTAGCCACCGCGTCCGCGTGCTTCAACCTGCCCGGCCTGCTGGCATTGTCGCAGTGGCTGTGCTTTCTTTCCCCCGAATGCGCGTCTCACAGGGGGAGAGGGCCGATGTTGCAAGTGTTCGGGCCCGGCCTTTGGCTGGCCGATGGGCCAGAAATCCGGGCGATGGCGGGGTTCCACTATCCCACCCGCATGGCGGTGGCGCGTTTGCCGGATGGTGGGTTGTGGCTGTGGTCGCCCGTCCACCTGACGCCTGCGTTGCTGGAGGCAATCGAGGCGCTCGGTCCTGTCCACCACATCGTCGCGCCGACCCGCCTGCATCACATGGCGCTGAGCGATTGGGCGCATTTTTGCCCCGAGGCGCAGATTCACGCGGCGCCGGGGTTGCGCGCCAAGCGTGGCGATATTGCCTTTGCCGCCGATCTGGGCGTGGCGCCGCCGCCCGATTGGGATGGATTGATCGCGCAGGTGATCTGGCCGAACAAGATCGCAGATGAGGTCACCTTCTTTCACCGCGCCAGTGGAACGGTCCTGTTCACGGACCTGCTGCAACAGATGCCGAGAGGCTGGTATCGCGGCTGGCGTCGAATGGTGGCGGGGTTGGACCTGATGACCGGGAAAGAGCCTCAGGTGCCCCGCAAATTCCGTATGGCGACGCGCGACCGGGTCACCGCCAAGGCAGCGTTGGGCCAGATCGAGGCGTGGCAGCCCGCGCGCGTGGTGATGGCGCATGGACCACCTGTTACAGACGGTGTTCCCGCATTCTTACGCCGCGCCTTCGCGTGGTTGGGCTGAGCGATCAGTCCTTTTTAAGCACGTTTTCCTCGAACGCCTTTTGGAAAGCGGCCTGTTTCGCGGGGTCGGCCTCGGTCTGGTTTTGATCCTTCCAGACATCGTAGGGCATGTCGTAGAATGCCTCGCGCCCTTCGTCCTTGGTCATGCCGATACCGCGGGCGTTTGCGGCCTCTTGATACCAGCGCGACAGGCAGTTGCGGCAGAACCCGGCCAGGTTCATCAAGTCGATATTCTGCACATCCGGCCGGTCTTGCATCAGGTGCTGTTGCAGGCGGCGAAAGGCGGCGGCTTCAAGCTCTATACGGGTCTGGTCGTCCATGGTGTCCTCCGGGGCTTGGCTTAAACCTGTGCATCGGCCAGCGCGCCGTCAAGGATCGGGGCAAGGCGTTGGCCCCAATGCTCTTGCTGCTCGGGCGTTTCGATCAGGTCGTTCCTGAGTTCGATCAGAACGTGCGGGCGGCCGGGCTGCACGCCGTGGCGATCCATGCTGTCACCCGGCAGGTGGCCGGAATAGGGCTGGTTGTCGCCGACATAGATGTCACTCTCGGCGCGCAGCCGGTCCAGCAGCGGATCGGCCAGCCGCCGGTCTTCTGCATAGAGCACCCCCACATGCCATGGCCGCATCGGGCGACCCTTGAACTGTGGAGTAAAGCTGTGGATCGCCACAACCACCGTATCCTCTCGGCGCGCGGCCAGTTCGGACAGGGCCGTATGGTAGGGGCGATGCAGCATTTTCAGCCTACGTTCCAACTCTGCGGCGTCGGCATTGCGGTTGGCGGGAATGATCGAGCCGTCATAAAGCTTCATCAGCACCGTCGGATCATGCTCGCCCCGGTTCGGGTCCACCACCAGCCGCGAGAAATCCGACAAGATCACCGGCGCGTCCAACTCTTGGGCCAAGGCGCGCGACAACCCGGCGGCGCCAACGTCAAACGCGATATGGCGGTTCATATCGGCCTCTGTTAAACCAAGGGAACCGCCGTTCACACGGCCCGGCACCCGGTTCGACGCGTGGTCGCATGTCACCAGCCAGCGAGAGCGCCGCTCGCCCCCGTCGATGTGGAAGGCCGCTGTCATTTTGGTGTTATCCTTCATTGCCAGAAGGGACATAAAACAGCTACCGCGCGAGCGCCAGTTGCCATGCGGCGGCTTTTGCGACATAAGGGCCGCAAGCGAGATGTGAGCGCTAACATTTACCACAAGGAGCGATCGGGCCGCAGATGAGACCTCAGCGCAATGTGAAGATCGTGGCCACTCTCGGGCCCGCGTCGAATGACTACGAAACCATCCGGGCGCTGTTCGAGGCCGGGGCCAACGTGTTCCGCCTGAACATGAGCCATGGCGACCATGAAGAGATCCGGGCCCGCCATGCCTTCATTCGCCAGATCGAGAAAGATACCGGTCGCCCGATTGCGATTCTGGCCGACCTTCAGGGCCCCAAGCTACGCTGCGGCGTTTTCGGCGACGGTCCCCACGATCTGGAAGATGGAGCTGCCTTTCGCCTCGATCTGGACCCTGCCGAGGGCGACCAGACCCGCGTGCAGTTACCGCATCCCGAGATTTTCCAAGCGCTGGAAGTTGGTTCGACCCTTCTGGTCAATGACGGCAAGATCAAGCTTCAGGTTGAAGCCTGCGGCGATGACTTCGCCGATTGCCGCGTGATCGCGGGCGGCAGCATTTCCAACCGCAAGGGCGTGAACGTGCCTGACGTGGTGCTTCCGCTGGCCGCCCTGTCGGAAAAGGACCGTGCCGATCTGGAATTTGTTTGCCAGCTTGGTGTCGATTGGCTGGCGCTCAGCTTTGTGCAGCGCCCCGCCGACGTTCAGGACGCGCGAGACCTCGCCAAGGGTCGGGCGGCGATCCTGTCGAAAATCGAGAAGCCCGCAGCGGTGCAGGCCTTCGACGACATCCTGGCCGTGTCCGACGGGATCATGGTCGCGCGGGGCGACCTGGGCGTGGAACTGCCCGTCCACGCGGTGCCGCCGATCCAGAAGCGCCTGGTCCGCAAATGCCGGGCTGCGGCCAAGCCGGTGATCGTGGCCACGCAGATGCTGGAATCGATGATCGAGAGCCCGGTGCCAACCCGTGCCGAGGTGTCGGACGTGGCGACAGCGATCTACGAGGGTGCGGATGCCGTGATGCTGAGCGCGGAAAGCGCCGCCGGTGGGTATCCGGTCGAGGCCGTGACCACCATGCACAACGTGGCGGTCGAGGTGGAATCGGACCCCACCTATCGCGACATCATGGAATCGACCCGGCCCAAGCAGCGCCGCACCGTGGCCGACGGGATCGTCGCCTCGGCCCGCGAAATCGCTGAAACCGCGCATATCAAGGCGATCTGCTGCTTTACCCAATCCGGCAACACCGCCGCCCTCGTGGCGCGCGAACGCCCCCGCGTGCCGATCATCGGGATCACCCCGCTGGTGGGCGTGGCGCGGCGCATGTGCCTGACCTGGGGCACAAAGTTCTACCTTTCGGGCGAGGTTACCCGCTTCAAGATGGCGGTGATTTCGGCGGTGCGGGCGGCGCGTGATGCCGAGGTTGCAACAGAAGATGACTTTATCGTCGTGACCGCAGGTGTGCCCTTCAATGTTCAGGGCACAACGAATATCATCCGGGTTGCTCCATGTGACGAGCGTATGATCCATTCCACGGACCTTGAATGATCCTTGCCCCGGACCTGCTGATTGCGCTGTCGACCCTTGTGCTGGTGTTTGCCATCGCGTCGGCGCTGTCTGTGTGGTCGGATGGGTCTGGATTTCCAACGGTGGCCCTGGCGGCAATTGCGGCCGGGGTTGGCGTGTTTCTTTATGCCTACTGGCAGATTGAACCGGCGCCGGGGTGGCGCGTGATCCCGGATTCCTTCATCTCGGTCTTTGCCCGGATCCTGCACTGACCCCTTGCCAATACCCCCAATCGGGGATAATGCACCCGCTCCAACCGGTGCGACCGGCCCAAGTGGCATGCCGAGTCGCGCTAGAACGTAGCCAATGAACTGGAGACGAAAATGCCCAAGATGAAGACAAAATCGAGCGCCAAGAAGCGCTTCAAGGTCACGGCCTCGGGCCGTGTCAAAGCAGGCCAGGCCGGCAAGCGCCACGGCATGATCAAACGGACCACCAAGTTCATCCGCACCGCGCGGGGAACCACCATCCTGTCCGCCCCTGACGAGAAGATCGTCAAGGGTTACATGCCCTATTCGCGCTAAGGAGGTCTGATCCATGTCCCGAGTTAAAGGTGGCACGACCACTCACGCCCGCCACAAGAAGGTGCTCAAGGCCGCGAAAGGCTATTATGGCGCCCGCAGCCGCAACTTCCGCACCGCGACGCAAGCCGTCGACAAGGCGAACCAGTACGCAACCCGTGACCGCAAGGCCCGCAAGCGTCAGTTCCGCGCCCTGTGGATCCAGCGTATCAACGCCGCTGTCCGCAGCCATGACGAGTCGCTGACCTATTCGCGTTTCATCAACGGTCTGGCGAAAGCCGGTCTGGAAGTCGACCGTAAGGTTCTGGCCGACCTGGCCGTGCACGAGCCCGAAGCCTTCGGTGCCATCGTGACCCAGGCGAAAGCCGCCCTGGCCTGAGCCAGCGCCGCGGCGTCGCCGAAAGAATTGGGCCTGTCAGCTCCCTGCTGGCAGGCCCTTTTCGTTTGGCCGGGCGCGGCGCTACCAGAGATCCGGTTGATCGAAAGCCGCCACGCAGCGCGACGGTCCGGCAAGCGGTGTCAGCAGGGTCTCGGTCAGGGACTGGCCCAACCAGCCCTCTGGCTGGGACAAGGGCAGTGGCGCCTGCGCCTCCCTCTCGGTGATCGGGCGGAACCCGACCTTGCCGTAGTAATCCGGGTTTCCGTAAGTCAGGACCACGTCGACCCCGCGCGCTCGCATCTGCCCAAGCCCATGCGTCAGCAACGCCTGACCGACGCCCGTGCCTTGCGATGTCGTGGCGACGGCGACCGGTGACAACAGGAACACGTTGCGCGGCTCGTCATCGTAGGCAAGCCGGGTGAAGCAGATGGCGCCGGACAATTGGCTACCGTCCAGCGCCAGAATCGTCACAAGATCCTCTGCCGGGGTGCGGGCGAAGATGTCCTGCACCAGCGCGCCGATCGCTGCACCCGCGTCGGGGCCTTCCGAGTCGGAAAAGGTGCTGTCAAAAAGGTGGACGATCTTTTCAATTCGTCCGGCGGTGTTCGTTGAAAAAGTGATCATCATCCGTCCGCGCGCATGTATTTTCTCCGTGCCTCCTGCTCTATGTCCAGCCGTAACTGCACATCGGCAAGGGTTCTTTGCAGGGCCTTTCGGATCGCGTCATCGTCAGCGGCCCGGATCTGTGCCATCAGCGCGTCCCGCTCCTTGCGCAGCTGGATTTCACGCGGCAGAACGCCAGCCTCGGCCATGATGCGGAACCCTGCGGCATCGGCGCTTTCGCCCATCTCTGGCTTCAACGGCTTGCCCGCACCGCTGAGGTCATCAAGTTGCCCCTCCGCCTCGGCCTTTCGGATCTGTTGCTCGGCAAGCTTGTCCCATCGCATTGCGCAGTCCCCCGTTGTGTCTGCGTGAACGATAGGCCCATTTCGACCCGAAAACCATGTGCCGGATCATCCGGCCAATCACCGGCCAACGCCCATCCGCGACCACCCGAACCTTGTGATTCCCGTCTGGCTGAGGTTTTCATGGGTCCGTACGCGCAACACCCGGAAGGAAGAGCCTCATGGCCTCCCGCAGCTTCGCCGTGATCGGCCTTGGCACCTTTGGCAGCACCGTGGCCAGCGAACTTGCCCGGTTCGGCAACCCGGTGCTCGGCATTGATACCGAAGAACGCAACGTGGCCCGCTTGGCCGACACCCTGTCCGAGGCGATCATTGCCGATGGCCGGGACGAGATCGCCCTGCGTGAGGCCGGGGTCGGTGACTACGATGTCGCGGTGGTCGCCATCGGCGAGGATCTGGAGGCCAACATCCTGTGCACCATGAACGTCAAGGTTCTGGGGGTGGAAACCATCTGGGTCAAGGCGTTGAACCGCACCCATCACCGCATACTGTCCAAGCTGGGGGCCGATCGGGTGATCCTGCCCGAACAAGAAGTTGGCCAACACATCGCGCAGATGCTGCACAACCCACTGGTGCGCGACTATGTCAGCCTTGGGAATGGCTTTCACGTGGTCGAAATGATCGTGTCCGACCGGATGGCAGGCAAGACCCTGACCGAAACCGAACTGGCCGAGACATACGATCTGCGGGCGTTGGGGGCGATGCGCGGCACCACGTTCCTGTCTTGCGATGACGGCACCCTGCGGCTGGAACAGGGCGACAACCTCTTGCTGCTCGGCAAGCGGGCGGAGCTGCGCCGCTTCGGCGATGCAATGCGGCTCGGGGGCTGACCCCTTGGCCATCCGCCACACCAAAGGGCGCGCGCCGCATCTGGCCCCGCCGCTGGTTCTGATCCTGATCTATGCCGCAATGGTCGTGACGGGGGCGGGGCTGCTGAAACTGCCCTTCGCTACCACCGGCCCGATCGGCTGGTCCGACGCGATCTTTACGGCAACCTCTGCCGTGACCGTCACCGGGCTGGCCGTGCTGGATACTGGCGCGGATTTCACCGGTTTCGGGCAGGCGGTCATTTTGGTGCTGATCCAGCTTGGCGGGTTGGGGCTGATGGCCTTCGCGGTGCTGATCCTTTCGATGATGGGGCTGCCCGTGGGCTTTACACACCGGCTTTACCTGCGCGAAGACCTTAACCAGACCTCGGCCACCGATCTGGTGCGGCTAACCAAGATGATCTTTCGCGTCGTGCTGCTGTGCGAACTGATTGGCGCAGGTTTGCTGGCGCTTGTCTTCGTACCCGATGCGGGCTGGGGCCGCGGCTTGTGGCAGGCATTTTTTCATGCTGTGTCGGCCTTCAACAATGCAGGCTTTTCGCTGTTTTCCGACAGCCTGTCGGGTTACGTGGGCAATTCCATCGTGAACCTCGTCGTTCCGGCGCTGCTGATCTTCGGCGGGCTTGGCTTCACCGTGGCTGTAGATGTCTACAAGCAACGCCAATGGCGGCGCTTTTCCCTGCATAGCAAGCTGATGCTTGTGGGCACGGCGACCTTGCTGATCTGGTCCACGCTCGCCTTTGCGGTGATGGAGTGGAGCAACCCGGACACGCTTGGTGCCTTGCCTTTCGGTGCGCGCCTTTGGGCAAGTTGGTTTCAGGCGGCCACCACGCGCACAGCCGGGTTCAACACGGTCGATTTCGGATCGCTCAATGACAGCACCACGCTGATGGTTCTGACGCTGATGGTGATCGGCGCGGGCAGCACCTCGACCGGTGGGGGTATCAAGGTCACGACCTTTATCGTGCTGTTTCTGGCGACGGTGGCGTTTTTCCGACGCCGGACCGAGATTGACGTCTTTGGCCGCCGACTGGGGCTGGAGCAGATCATGAAGGTTCTGGCGCTGACCGTGGTGACGGTGGCCACGCTGCTGCTTGGCCTTTTCGTGCTGTTGCTGTTTCACGAGGGGAATTTCCTCGATCTGGCGTTTGAGACAGTCTCGGCTTTTGCCACGGTCGGCCTGTCGCGCGGCATCACCGGTGATTTCGACCTTGCAGGCCGGATCGTTATCATGGCGATCATGTTCATAGGGCGGGTCGGGCCCCTGACCCTCGGGTTTTTGTTGGCGACGCGCAGCCCGCGTCGGATCGCCTACCCCGAGGGCACGGTCTATCTGGGATAAGGACGTCTGGAATGAATTTCGTTGTCTTGATCAACGGGCTGACCATGTTGTTCTTCGCCGCCCTGATGGGGGTCGATGCCGCGCTTTTTCCGGCTACGGGCGAAGAGTTCGGCCTGTCTGCCGTTCTGGTTGGCCTGACCGGTGCGGCGCTCAGCCTTGCGGGCGGCACCTCGACGGATACTGCCGGGCTGCACCGGATGCATACCTTCCTTCTGACGTCCTCGGTCTGGATGACGGCGGCGCTGGCCGGGGCGGTGCCGCTGATGTTCTGGTCGCTGACCCCGGTGGATGCCGTGTTCGAGGCGATGTCAGGCATCACCACAACGGGTTCGACCGTGATGAGCGGGCTGGATCAGACGCCGCGCGGGATCATCCTGTGGCGCGCGGTCTTGCAGGCGGTTGGCGGTGTCGGCTTTATCGTGACGGGCATTGCCCTTTTGCCGATCCTCAAGGTCGGGGGGATGCAGCTCTTCCGCACCGAAAGCTCTGACAAGGGCGAAAAGGAATTGCGCAACGCTACGCTCTTTGCCTCGGCCACCTTGCAGATCTATCTCGGGCTCATGGCGCTTTGCGCTTTGGCCTATCTGGCCGGCGGGATGAGTCCCTTCGACGCCGCGACCCATGCGATGACGACGCTGTCGACCGGGGGATATTCCGGCTATGACGCCTCGTTCGGTCATTTCACCAGCCCGTTCCTGCAATGGGCGGGCACCGTCTTCATGTTGCTCGGGGCGCTGCCCTTCGCGTGGTACATCCGCGTGGTCTATCGTGGTGCCTTCCGTAGCGAGCAGGTGACTGGCCTTGTCTGGGGCCTGGCCGTGGTGATCGTCGGGCTGGCCTTCTGGCTGGCCATTGCCGACGAGGTGCCGTTGACCGAGGCGCTGCGGATGGTGGCCTTCAACGTGGTTTCGGTGGTGACGACCACGGGCTTTGCCACCACCGACTACACGCTCTGGGGGCCAGTCGCGGTGGCGGCATTCTTCTTGCTGACGGCCATGGGCGGCTGCACCGGTTCGACCGCCGGGGGCGTCAAGGCGATGCGTTGGCTGTTGCTGGGGCGCCGGGTCCGGGTGCAGATCCAGCATATCGTGGCCCCGCACCGCGTGGTGACCGTGAAATACGAAGGCCGCCCCGTCGAGGAAGACGTGCTGAGCGGCGTCGTCTCCTTTTTCGTCTTCTTTGCGGCGTCCTTCCTGATCCTGTCAATCGTCCTCACCCTGTTCGGACTGGATCTTGCCACCGCGACGAGCGGCGCGATGACGGCACTGGCCAATGTCGGCCCCGGCGTGGGTGAGATCATCGGTCCGGCGGGCAACTTCGCCAGCCTCAGCGACCCTGTGAAGCTGGTTCTGGTGCTCGGCATGTTCCTTGGGCGGCTTGAAATGCTGACCGTCTTCGTCCTGCTCACGCCGCTGTTCTGGCGCGAGGTGGCGACCCTCTAGCACCGATTGGCGACTTGCATTCCGGGCTGTCGCTGGCTAGCAGTCACGGCAAGATGACGAGGGGCTGTGAACCATGGACGATCTGCGCGAGAAATACCTGAAAGCCGTTGCTGATGCCGCTGATGAGGCGGCGCTGGAAGACCTGCGGGTGCAAGCGGTCGGCAAGAAGGGCGAGATCAGCCTGAAGATGCGCGAGCTTGGCAAGATGACCCCGGAAGAGCGGCAGGTCATGGGGCCGAAGCTGAACGCGCTGAAGGATGAGGTCAACTCGGCCCTTGCCGCGAAAAAGGCTGCGTTGGCCGATGCCGCGCTCGATGAACGCCTGCGCGCCGAGTGGCTGGATGTCAGCCTGCCGGGCCGTCCCCGCCGCATGGGCACCATCCACCCGGTCAGCCAGGTGACCGAGGAAGTGACCGCGATCTTTGCCGATATGGGCTTTGCCGTGGCCGAAGGCCCGCAAATCGAAACCGACTGGTACAATTTCGACGCGCTCAACATTCCCGGCCACCACCCCGCACGGGCCGAGATGGACACGTTCTACACCCACCGGGCCGAGGGCGACAATCGCCCGCCCCACGTGCTGCGCACGCACACCTCGCCGGTGCAGATCCGCTACATGGAACAGCATGGTGCCCCCTGCCGCGTGATCGCGCCGGGCCGCGTCTACCGCGCCGATTATGACCAGACCCATACGCCCATGTTCCACCAGGTCGAGGGGCTGGCCATCGACAAGGACATCTCCATGGCGAACCTGAAATGGGTGCTGGAGGAATTCTTCTCCGCCTATTTCGGCGCCAAGGTCCGCACCCGCTTCCGCGCCTCGCACTTCCCCTTCACCGAACCCTCGGCAGAGGTCGACATCCAGTGTTCATGGGAAGGCGGCACCGTGAAGGTGGGCGAGGGCGACGACTGGCTGGAGGTGCTGGGGTCCGGCATGGTCCACCCCCATGTGCTGCGCGCCGCCGGGGTCGATCCCGACCAGTGGCAGGGCTTTGCCTTCGGCATGGGCATCGACCGGATCGCGATGCTGAAATATGGCATCCCGGATCTGCGTGCGTTCTTCGATAGCGACCTGCGCTGGCTGAGGCATTACGGTTTTGCGGCGCTGGATGTGCCGGCGGTGCATTCGGGGGTGTGAGTGGGTGTCAGTCGAGCGAGACACCAACACTGAGCTGCTAAAAATGCTTGCTGCGCGAAACGATAAAACGCTTCGCTTTCAGCGCTACGTTGGACCGAAGCCAGAAGATGAGAAGAATATAGCTCGCCTAAAGTTTCTTGCTGATAAGGGTTTAGTCCAGGAAACCGAGGGCCCTCACTCCGTCTCTTTTCGGCTTACCTCTCAAGGCGATCAGTATCTTAATGCGCCAACGGAAAGCAACCGGGGGTGGATTAGGCATTGTTGGTCCAAGTGCAATGATTGGGTGAGGACAATAGCTATGATTATTCTCGTGCCTGTGGTGATCGGAGTACTAGTTCATTTGCTCACGGTTGAATGCCCAAGCACTTCCTTCATTGGCGAACCATACTGCTCACTCCGCAATCTCATAGGGCAGGATGCTGTCGCACCTTGAGTCGCGCGGAGTCGCGCGGAACCAAGGCCGTAAGGCCGCCGCGCATCGCCGGGCCGCCCCCCGGCACGGCGATTTGGCTGCCGCCTGCGCCCCCCTTAACCCTCTCACGGAAGCGGCCCGATAAAGCGCCCCACACAGGCGCAGGATCGCCGCGCCGCGGCCCGTCGATGCGCGGCTTGTTCTATTTGTTCGGTGGAGGTGCATCCCCTGAACGCAGTCATGCGCGCTGCGCGGCCCACCGATGCGCGGCGGGTGCCCCTATGGCCACCCGCGCTGCTTTCCCGTAAATGGGGCCGCATTCGACAAGACCAGAGGACCGCTGCCATGCCGCTTTTTTCCCACAAGAACCGAGAGCGGAGCAACGCCACCCGCCGGGTCTATGCCGCCTATGAACTGGCCCACACGGCCGTCGATTTCGCGGCTGCGGTGGCGTTCCTCGTCGGGTCGGTCCTGTTCCTGTCGGCGGAATACGCGACCCCGGCGACATGGCTCTTCATCCTCGGGTCGGTCTTCTTCTGTGTGAAGCCGAGCCTGCGCATGGCACGCGAGATTCACTTGTGGCGGATGGGCCGGTTGGAGACGCTGGCGGATCGGGGGGCGGTGGAAGACTGAGCAGCCCGCGCTTTGACAATGACATCCCTTCGGCTTCGGGGGCATTTCTTGTCTTTGAGCAAGCCCGCGCCTGCGCTACGGTTTCTCACCCTGCTTTTTTGGAGCCTTCCCATGATCAAAGCTATTCTTCCCGCCCTCGCGGCGCTGGCCTTCGCGGTTCCCGCCCTCGCAGACGAGGTCTGGTCCTCGGACACGGGCCAGATCGTTTACCTTGCCGATGAATATGGCTCGGCCATCCTCACCTTTACCGATACCGACGGCACCAATGGCGAGCTTGTGTTTCCGGGTCTGGCCGGGAACTTCACCGACCGAAGTGTGCACTATGGCTATTGGGTGGGCCAAAGCGCCCTGCAATGCCCCGCCGCCCTTGGACGCCCCGGTGCCCTGACCAGCCTGAGCTGGGGTATGGCCACGATCGCGTTCGACGATCCGGGGTTCCCCTCGGCCTTCACCGTGCTGTTGGCGGATTGCGACGGCGACTTTGACCGATCCATTCGCGCGACCCCTTTCTGAGGCAGGCGATGGCGACGATCCTGATTGTCGAATCCAACCCTTTTGAGGGTCCGCGATCGGCTGGCTTTTTTACGGAGTCCATCGAGATCGTCGACCCGACCCTTCAGACCCGCGTCATCGCCCCCTATGACGGGCCCGTCGACGACGCGATGCTGAGCGATGTCGATGGCGCGATCTTTACCGGCTCGGCGGTGGAATGGGGTGTGGATGCGCCGCAAGCCGCCCCCCTGCGCGCGGTGATGGAGAGGATCTTCGCGGCGCGCATCCCGTCTTACGGGTCGTGCAACGGCATGCAGATGGCGGCTTTTGTTCTGGGTGGGGCGTCGGGCCCGTCCGGCAACGGACAAGAGGCGGGGCTGGCGCAGGCGGTCGCCCTGACCGATGCGGGAACGCGCCATCCGTTTCTGGCCGGGCGGCGCAGCGGGTTTGCGGCCCCGTGCATTCATCTGCACGAGGTCACCCGGCTGCCCGAGGGCGCCGTTCTGCTGGCAGGCAACAGCCACTCCCCGGTGCAGGCCTTCGCCTATGAGCAGGCGGGCGTGCGGTTCTGGGGCGTGCAATATCACCCCGAAATGTCACCGGCGTGTCTGGCCGGCATTCTGGCAGAGCAGGGTGGCCACGGCGCCGCGACGCTGGCCGATTTGCGGCACGCTGAAACAGATGCAGAGGCGGCCCGCCGGTTGGGGGCCGCCCCTGAGGATGTCACCCCGGAGGGCCGTTTGACGGAAATCCGGAACTGGCTGGCCAGCCTTTCGGCCTAGGGGGCCTCCAAGACCAGCTCGAACCCGGCCAGCTTGTCGCCGTCGCGGTCGAGCAGGACCAGCATGTCGTTCCCCATGGCGACCAGTGAGGCATTGTCCAGAACGCGGGTCATTGCCGTTTCGAGGTCTTCGACCGGGCCGAGGCAGGCCATCATGGTCATCCCGTATTCAGCCGAGGCCACGACGCCACCCCGCATCACGATCTCGCCGAACATCCGGTTGCAGCCGACATAGGCGCTGAACGGGCCGTCGATATCGACGTTGAACTCCGTCGCCGACAGAAGGTCTGCGTCAACGTCCAGCGGCTGTCCGTCGTCATCCACGATCTCGGTCAGGCGCCATGCACCGGCAAAGCTGATCGGCTGGTCCGGGTCCGTGTCGTCCAGCAGGATCGGCGGGGCAAGCGGGCGGCCCGGCTGCACGATGACATCGGCACTGACCCACTGCATCCTTGGCACCACGGTGTTGTGAATGAACGCTTCGGCCATACCAAAGGCAGACCCCTGCGGCATGACGGGTATGGCGGCAGAGGGCATTGGACCGGATTGGATGATGACCATATCGGCATGGGCCGCTGGCGCGGCAAGGGTGGCCACCAAAAGGGCGGCGCGGAGGGAGAGGGGACGCATGAAATGTTCCTTTCGGGTTGGGGGCGACCCCCGCAGCATCGCCCGTGTGTCGTGTCGCGTGCCCCAAGGGTTCAATCTTTGCCGGAAGGCATGCGTTCGGGTTCCCTTCCCCCCCGAGATGCGCTAAGCGCGAGCGGCAAAGACGCAAGGGACGAAAGCGATGAAATTCACCCTCTCCTGGTTGAAGGACCATCTGGACACCGACGCCTCGCTGGACGAGATCTGCGACGTGCTCAACGACATCGGACTCGAGGTCGAAGAGGTCGAGGATCGCGCCTCGCGTCTCGGGGAATTTACCATCGCCAAGGTCAAAGAGGCCGAGAAGCATCCGGAGGCAGACCGCCTGCGCGTTTGCAAGGTCGAGACCGACGAAGGCGAGATGCAGATCATCTGCGGCGCGCCCAATGCGCGCGCCGGAATCACCGTGGTTTTGGCAAAGCCCGGCAGCTACATCCCCGGCCTCGACATCACCATCGGGGTCGGCAAGATCCGTGGGATTGAAAGCTACGGCATGATGGCGTCAGAGCGCGAGCTGGAATTGTCGGACGAGCATGACGGCATCATCGAATTGCCCTCGGGCGAGGTCGGTCAGCGTTTCGTCGATTGGCTTGCCGAAAATGACCCTGCCAAGGTCGACCCGGTGATCGAGATTGCCATCACCCCCAACCGGCAAGATGCGCTTGGGGTGCGTGGCGTGGCGCGCGACTTGGCGGCGCGCGGTCTTGGCACGCTGAAACCGCAGGCGGACAGGAATGTTCCGGGCAGCTATGAATGCCCGATCAAGGTGACGATCGACGGCGACACGCTGGACGACTGCCCGCATTTCACCGGTCGTCTGATCAGGGGTGTCAAGAACGGCCCGTCGCCGCAATGGCTGCAAGATCGTCTGCGCGCGATTGGCCTGCGTCCGATCTCGGCGCTGGTGGATGTGACCAACTACTTCACCTACGACCAGAACCGCCCGCTGCACGTCTTTGACGCCGACAAGGTCAAGGGCAACCTGCGGGTGCACACGGCCAAGGGTGGTGAGACCCTGCTGGCGCTGGATGAGAAGACCTATACCTTCCAGCCCGGCCAAATCGCGATTTCCGATGATGAAGCTGTGGAAAGCATCGCGGGGATCATGGGCGGCGACCCCACGGGCTGCACCGAAGAAACCGTCAACGTCTTTGTCGAGAGCGCTTTTTGGGATCCGGTGCGCACTGCCTATACGGGCCGCGACCTGAAAGTGCATTCCGACGCGCGCTACCGGTTCGAGCGGGGCGTCGATCCCGACTACACCCTGCCGGGGCTGGAAGCGGCCACGCGAATGATCCTCGACCTGTGCGGCGGCGAAGCCTCGCAGGTGGTCGAGGCCGGGGCTGCGATCAACACCGCGCGCAGCTACAAACTCGACACCGCGCGGGTGATCAGCCTTGTCGGCATGGAGATCCCGAAAGAGGAGCAGGTGCGCATTCTGACCGCGCTTGGCTTCTCGGCCACTGGCGCGGGCGATGTGTTGGAGGTCTGGGTGCCGTCGTGGCGCCGTGACGTGCAGGGCGAGGCCGACCTGGTGGAAGAGGTTGCGCGCATCGCCTCGCTGACCAAGTTGCAACCGCAACCGCTGCGCCGCCCCAAACCGGGTGTGCCCGCGCCGGTGCTGACGCCGATGCAATTGCGCGAACGCGCGGCCCGGCGCACTGTGGCAGCCCTCGGCTACAACGAATGCGTGACTTACAGCTTCATCGACAAGGCCTCTGCGACTCTGTTTGGGGGCGGCGGCGATGACGTGATGCTGGAAAACCCGATTTCGTCCGAGATGAGCCATATGCGCCCCGGCGTTCTGCCCGGTCTTTTGCAGGCCGCAGCCCGAAATCAGGCGCGCGGGTTCATGGACCTTGCCCTGTTCGAGGTCGGCGCGGCCTTCCACGGCGGTGAACCGACCGAGCAGCACTTGCAGGTGTCCGGCCTGTTGGTCGGCCATAGCGGTCCCCGTGACCCGCATGGCGCGCGGCGCCCGGTCGACGTGTTCGATGTGAAGGCCGATGCCGAGGCCGTGCTGGCCGCCATGGGGGCCCCCGCCAAGGTGCAGATCCTGCGCGGCGCGGATAACTGGTGGCACCCGGGCCGTCATGGCAAGATCTGTCTTGGACCCAAGAAGGTGCTTGGCATTTTCGGCGAGTTGCACCCCAAGGTTCTGGCCGAGATGGACGTGAAAGGGCCAGCGATGGCCTTCACCCTCTTCCCCGAGGACATTCCCATGCCGCGCAGCCAAGGGGCCAGCCGTGGCGCGTTGGACATGAGCGATTTGCAAGCGGTCGAGCGGGACTTTGCCTTCGTGGTTGACGCCGAGGTCGAGGCGATCAACCTCGCAAATGCCGCTGCCGGTGCCGACAAGAAACTGATCGAGGATGTGCGCATCTTCGACGAGTTCACGGGTGGAACCGCCGAAGCGCAGATGGGTGCAGGCAAGAAATCCATCGCCCTGACCGTGCGCCTGCAACCGCGCGACAAGACGCTGACCGAGGAAGAGATCGAGGCCGTGGGGGCCAAGATTGTCGAGAAGGTCAGCAAGGCCACCGGCGGTGTTCTGCGCGGTTGATTCGCGAAAGGGCGGGCGCGCCAAGCGCCCGCTTAATCCCCGTTGGGCCGCGTCAGAATGAACAGCGCGGCCCCGCCCATGGCGACGATCTGGATCACCAGAACCCGCGCACCGACGCCTGACATCAGGCTGACCAGCAGCACCAGCGCCATCGCCGTGACCGCCATCCCCTTGTAGC
Source organism: Nioella nitratireducens (assembly GCF_001879715.1). GTDB lineage: Bacteria > Pseudomonadota > Alphaproteobacteria > Rhodobacterales > Rhodobacteraceae > Nioella > Nioella nitratireducens. The sequence goes on from NZ_MNBW01000009.1 coordinate 137,706, forward strand.
GTGGGCGGATTGCGCCGGTTTCCTCCCAATCGCGGATCGGTCCGCCGAAAATCGGATGCTCCTCCAGCCAGCGGCGCAGGCGGGGCGAGCTTTTGCCGAAGGCAAAGGCCGCGAGGATCAGGAAAGGCGTGGTCGGCAGCACCGGCAACACCACCCCGGCAAACCCAAGCGCGACCGCCAGCCATCCGAGGATCAGCCACGGCAGGTGGCGCAGCCGAGGGCGCCGGGGGATATCGTCGGGCAGGCTCATGCCGGGCAACCTAGCGCGGCCGCTGCGGGCGACGAGGGGGCGCGGCGCTGACCGGCACTTCGCGCCACTCGCCCGGCGCGAGGCCGTCCAGGCCCCACTCGCCCACCCTCGCCCGGATCAGCCGTAGCGTGGGCAGACCCACGGCAGCGGTCATACGGCGCACCTGCCGGTTGCGCCCTTCGGTAATTGTCAGTTCCAGCCATGCGTCGGGCACGCTTTTGCGATAGCGCACCGGCGGGGTGCGCGGCCAAAGGTCGGGCGGTTCCCCGACGCACCGAACCCTGGCGGGGCGGGTGGGGCCGTCCTTCAGCGTCACTCCCGTGCACAGGGCTGCGATCTGCTCGTCGCTCGGACTCCCTTCGACCTGCGCCCAATAGGTCTTGGGCGTCTTGGTGCGCGGGCTCGTGATACGCGCTTGCAACCGTCCGTCGTCGGTCAGAACCATCAGCCCCTCGCTGTCGCGGTCCAGCCGACCCGCCGCGTAAACCCCCGGAACGTCGATGAAATCCGACAGGGTACGGCGCGGGGTGCCTTCGGTCCCCTTGTCGGTGAACTGCGAGAGCACGTCATAGGGTTTGTTGAACAGGATCAGCTTGGTCATCATGGTGCCTTCGGGTTTGTCCCGGTCCTGACCGATCTTGGCGCGTTCGGCAAGAACAGTGTCGGTCCCGCGATAGAATGGGCCCGCTATCCGCCTAGCGTGGTCTGGTCACATCATGAAAACTCAGGGAGTTCGCCATGCCGCAGGGATGCGCACCGTTCTCGTCCGCGGAATATGACCGCCGTATCGCCAAGACCCGCGCGGCCATGGCCCAGGCCGGCCTCGACGCGATCTTCGTCACCGACCCGTCAAATCAGGCGTGGCTTACCGGATATGATGGCTGGTCGTTTTATGTCCATCAGGGCGTGATCCTTCGGATGGACGGCGAGCCGGTCTGGTGGGGACGCAGTATGGATGCGCTTGGCGGTCTGCGCACCTGCTGGATGAGCGCCGACAGCATCCACGGCTATGCAGATCACTATGTGCAATCCACGGTGCGCCACCCGATGCAGGATCTTGCCGGGCACGTCAAACGCCTGGGGCTGGAGACCGCGCGGATCGGCGTCGAGATGGAGAACTACTATTACTCCGCCAAAGCCCATGCCGTCCTGACCGAGGAATTGCCGGGCGCGACGCTGGTCGATGCGACCGCGTTGGTGAACTGGCAGCGACTGGTGAAGTCGGAGGAAGAGATCGGGTTCATTCGCAAGGCGGCCCGCATTTCCGAAAAGATCGTTCAGGTCGCCATCGACCGGGCCGAGCCGGGGGTGCGCAAGAACGACGTGGTGGCCGATATCATGCATGCCGGGATCACCGGCGTGGATGACATCTGGGGGGATTACCCGGCAATCGTGCCCCTGACGCCGTCGGGGTTGGACGCCACCGCCGCCCACCTGACGTGGGATGGCGCGCCAATGAAACAGGGTGAGGCGACATTTTTCGAATTGTCCGGGTGCTATCGCCGTTACCACGCCCCGCTGTGCCGGACGGTTTTCCTGGGAACGCCACCGCAAGAGGTTCTGGAGGCCGAGAAGGCCCAATTGGAAGGCATCGAAGCAGGGCTGGAGGCAGCCCGCGCCGGCAACCGCACCGCAGACATTGCAAATGCCTTCGTTCGCGTGTTGAACAAATATGGCATCGAACGCAATGGGCGCTGCGGGTATCCGATCGGCCTGTCTTACCCGCCGGACTGGGGCGAGCGCACTGCCTCGATCCGGTCAGAGGACGAGACCGTGCTGGAACCGGGAATGACCTTTCATTTCATGCCCGCGCTTTGGATGGACACTTGGGGCCTTGAAACGACCGAGACCATCCTGATCTCCGAAACCGGCCCCGCCGAGGCCGTCTGCAAAATGGAACGCAAGCTCTTCGTGAAACCATGACTGGACTGCCTGAAACCACTGATCTGCTCGCCGAACTGATCGCCTATCCGACGGTTTCTACCGACAGCAACCTCGACATGATCGCCTATCTCGCGACCCAGTTGGAAGGCTGCGGCGCCGCGGTCGAGGTGCTGACGGATGAAACCGGACGCAAGGCCAACCTGTTTGCGCGGATCGGGCCCGAGGTGCCGGGCGGGATTATGCTGTCGGGTCACACGGACGTGGTGCCGGTGGCCGATCAGGAATGGGAAAGTGATCCGTTCAGGATGCGGGCCGATGACGCCAAGCTCTACGGGCGCGGCACCTGTGACATGAAGGGGTTTATCGCCGCCTCGGTGGCGATGGCCCCCCTGTTCGCCGAGCGTCGGTTGAAGCGGCCGATCTATTTCGCCTTTACCCATGACGAGGAAACCGGTTGCCTGGGTGCGCAGTCGCTGGTCGAGGCCCTCAAAGGGCGCGCGTTACTGCCCGATGTGGCGATTGTCGGCGAACCCACCTCGATGCGGATCATCGAAGGGCACAAGGGCTGCTGCGAATATTCGACCCATTTCACCGGGCTGGAAGGGCACGGATCGTCGCCCGATCACGGGGTGAACGCGGTAGAGTTTGCTGTGCGCTATGTGAACCGGCTGATGGAATTGAAGGACGCGCTCAAGACCCGCGCGCCTGAAGACAGCAAGTTCGAGCCGCCATGGACCACGATCAACACCGGCGCGCTGATCGGGGGCGTCGCGCATAACGTGATCCCCGGTCGGGCGCGGGTGGATTGGGAAATGCGGCCCGTGCAAAAGGCGGATGCCGATTTCGTGCGTGGTGACCTGTGGCGCTATTGCGAAGAAGTGCTGCTGCCCGCGATGCGCGCCGTCGACCCCGACGCCACGATCGAAACCGAAGTGATCGGCGAGATCAACGGACTGATACCCGCAGACGAGAACGAAGCCCGCGACATCGTGATGGAACTGACCGGCGCGAACGGGGCCGGGCTGGTGCCGTTCGGAACCGAGGCCGGGTTGTTTCAGGATCTGGGAATGTCCGTCGTCGTTTGCGGGCCGGGTTCGATCGAGCAGGCGCACAAGCCTGACGAATTCATCGAACTCACCCAGATGGGTCAATGTTTGGGCATGATGGAACGTCTGGCCGAAAAATTGGCCTGACAGGGCAGGTGCCATGGCCAGCGGGGGCCTGCCGATCTATCCTGACCCGGATGGCGCAAGGCACATGAGGTGACGGGATGAAGATCGGAATCATTGGCGCGGGCATGGTCGGATCCTCGGCAGGCTTCGCCCTGATCCTGCAAAGGCAGGCGTCAGAGATCGTGTTGGTCGATGTCAACCACGCCCGCGCCGAGGCAGAGGCCGAGGACATCGCCCATGCCATTCCCTTTTGCACGTCGGCCATCGTCCGGGCGGGCGACTACAGCGATCTGGCAGGGGCCGGGGTGGTGATTTTGTCCTGTGGGGTGTCGCAACAGCCGGGGGAAACGCGGCTGGCCCTGTTGGAACGCAATGCCGAGGTTTTTCGCGTAGTCATCGCCGGTGTCATGGCGGCCTGCCCCGATGCGATCCTGCTGGTGGCCTCGAATCCCGTCGATCTGATGACCCAGATCACCACCCGCCTGTCGGGGCTGCCGCCGGGGCGGGTCATTGGCTCGGGTACCATTCTGGACACCGCCCGCTTCCGCTGGCTGGTGGGGCAGCATCTGGGAATCTCGCCCAACTCGGTGCACGGATATGTCCTTGGCGAGCATGGCGATTCAGAGGTTCTGGCATGGTCGAACGCGCGGGCCGGGTCGGTGCCGCTGGAAAGCTTCGCTGCACAGGTTTCTGCCCCGTTGACGGGGGACGTGCGCGCCCGGATCGACAAGGGCGTGCGACAGGCGGCCTACACCATTATTCAGGGCAAAGGCGCGACATGGTTCGGGATCGGCGCGGGCCTTGCCCGGATCGTCGCTGCCATCGCGGGTGATGAGCGGTCGGTGCTGTCGGTCTCGACCCTTGAAGACGAGGTGTTCGGCGTGCCTGACGTGGCCTTGTCGCTGCCCCGGCTGGTGGGGCAGGCGGGCGTCTCGGCGACGTTGTGGCCAGACCTGAACGAGGCCGAAACCGACGCATTGCGTGCCTCTGCCACTGTGCTGAGCGACCGACTGGCGGGGCTGGCGCCATAGAGCATGTCGCGAAAAAATGGGCACCGGTTTTTCGCCTCTCGGACATGCGTCATCAAGGAAGGAGGGCATGTCGCGAAAAAGTGGGCACCGGTTTTTCGCCTCTCGGACATGCGTCATCAAGGAAGGAGGGCATGTCGCGAAAAAGTGGGCACCGGTTCTTCGCCTCTCGGACATGCACTGTCGAGTGAGTGCCCCAACGGCTCATAGCATCACCGGGCAACGTCCCGTCGGCACCGGCAGGCCAACGCGCTGCGGATTAAGGATCAGGTGCCACGTCGGCGGGTAGCCCGGCGCCTGCGCCCGGGAATAAGAACACCCTTGCGGCGTGGTGTAGATCACGGCGGTGTAGGTGTCGGGCGGGCGCGATGCTGGCGTCGCGAGCGCTGCACTGGTCATCAAGGCGGGCAGCAGCAAAGCCGCCAAGGTCGGGGCATTTCCCATGTCGGACCTCCTGGTAAGGCGTGAAAAGTGCCCTCACCCTGCGCCGTCGCCCCATCGGTTTCGGAGGCGGCAATTGGAAGAAACCGTGACCTTAGCAGACGTTTTTCCGAAAACTTGCCCTCACTCCCGATCCAGATCGTGACAGTCCTTTCCAAGAAAAAACGCAATTTCCTGCGCAGGGGGATAGCGCGCGCGTTCTGCCCGGCGGCAGTCAGGCGAGTCAGAGTGCGGATCAAAACGGGTCTGGAAATCGGTCCATCAGATCGCACAAAACGTGGCTTCCTAGGGGCGTGAATTTGTTGCCCGCATTGGGGTAAGAGGTGAATTCACCGAACACGACACCCCGCTTGGTGATGTAGAAATCGAGTCGCATGAAGCACTGGATATCGTGCGCGATTTTGTCCGACAGGCTAAGCAGTTCCCGGTAGTGTCTTGGCTTTGCGACCCGGTTTCCATGCGCGTTGGTCTTCTGGAACTCGGAAAACGCCACCCAATCCCGACTGTAGAACCTGTGTCGGCAGCCAACCTTTTTCGCATTTCGATCAACAACCTGCACCACGTGGGCTCGTCCTCCGGCGACAAAGACCTTGAAATCCCTTGGAATGGCGAAGCGATCGTCAAAATCTTGTATGAACTCTTCGGCGATAAATGTTGTGCCTCTGGTCGACAGTTCGAGGGGACCCAACCTTCGGGTCACATAGGCCCGGCGTTCGGAAATCGGGACATCGTCGCCGCTGAAGGCCTCCCGTTCCCGGTCAAACAGCAAGACCCCCTTATTGTTGGACAGGTTGTTGGGTTTGATAACGACCCTATCCGGCAAGGTGGAGAAATCGAGGTCGTCGAGGCTCCGGCCCTCGGCATAGCGTTTGGGCAAGGGTAGGTTCATCTGTTCTGCGTAGCTGTGCATCCGCGATTTATTCACGAGGCCAGCCACAAACAAGCGCCGTTCTTGCAGGTCCGGGTCGGGATGCGAGGCCTTGCCGCGATACCACCGTTGCAATCTATCTTCCATCCGACGCTTGAACTCGGTCGGTTGTTCCTGCGCTGACGACAGTTGCCGCCGCCGCGAAGAGAAGAAAGTATTTAGTCGGATTGAGCCAACTCCGTCATATGACGCCGGAAATGCCTTCGGACGTCTAGGCTTCTAAAGAGAAAAGCACTGCCTTTCCGATCAGAGCAAGCTTTTTGTCGAACCTGCCCTCACCCCCGGTCCAGATCGCGGGCGATCAGGTCTTTCATGATTTCATTTGTGCCGCCGTAGATCTTCTGCACCCGTGCGTCGGCGAAGAGCTCGGCAATCAGGTATTCGTTCATATAGCCGTAGCCGCCATGCAGTTGCAGGCATTCGTCAACGATCTCGCATTGCGTTTCGCTGCCCCACCACTTGGCCATGGCGGCCTTTTCCGCGGTCAGCGTGCCTTGTTCCAGCTCTGTCAGGCATTGATCGAGGAAGGCTGCCAGAATTTCGATCTTGGTCGCCGCTTCGGCCAGCTTGAACCGGGTGTTCTGAAAATCCATGATCCGCTGGCCAAAGGCCTTGCGCTCCTTCACATAATCCAGCGTGGTTTTCAGCGCACATTGCGCCGCCCCGAGCGCGCCATAGCCGAGGATAAGCCGTTCCCACGGCAATTGCCGCATGAGTTGATAGAACCCTTGGCCCTCTTCCGATCCCAACAGGTGATCGCGGGGCAGGCGGACGTCCTCGAAGAACAACTCGGCCGTGTCGTTGCGGCGCATCCCCAGTTTGTCCAGCTTGCGCCCGACACGAAAGCCCTCCAGCGCTTCGGTTTCGACCACCATCAGCGACACGCCCTTGCCGCCGACGCTTGGGTCGGTCTTGGCCACGAGGATCAGCAAATCGGCGCTGCCGCCATTGGTGATGAAAGTCTTGGAGCCGTTCACCAGATAGCCGTTGCCGTCGGGAATCGCCGTGGTGCGCACCGCCTGCAAATCGCTGCCCGTGCCCGGTTCGGTCATGGCGATGGCACCGACCATTTCCCCGCTCGCCAGCTTTGGCAACCAGCGGGCCTTTTGCTGTTCGGTTCCGTAGCCGGTGATGTAGTGGGTGGCGATGTTGTGAACCGAAAAGCCCCAGCCGCTATCGCCGATCTTGGCCTGTTCCAGAAAGGTCACCGCATCGAAATGCCGGGTCAGGCCAAGGCCGCCATGTTCTTCGGGGATGGTTGCCCCAAGGATGCCAAGCGCGCCCGCCTTTTCCCAGAAGTCCTTGGGCACGCGGCCCGCCTCTTTCCAGGCGTCCCGGTTCGGTTGGAATTCGTCGTCCAGAAAGCGCCGGACGGTATCGGCAAAGGCGTGATGCTCTTCCTGCATCCAGAGATGGTTGGGCATGGTCGATCCTCCTTGCCCAAAGGTGGCGTGGCCGGGGACATTGGGCAAGCTTGCCGTTGCGGCGCAGGGCCGCGCAAGGGCGATGGCCGTTGACACCGCCCCGCTGCGGCGGAAAGTGAGGCGGCTGTCGCCAAGCCGCAGGAGACCCCATGGACCGCTACCACCCGATCACCGTTACTTTGCATTGGTTGCTGGCCGTGTTGGTCATCGGGATGCTGGTGATGGGCAAGACCGGGCTGAATGCCCTGCCGAATTCCGAGCCCGACAAGCTGTGGCTGCTTGGCCTGCATCGGCTGGTGGGGATTGCGGTTCTGGTGTTGACCGTGCTGCGGATCGTGCTGCGCCGGTTCCTGCCCGCGCCGGGCCACCTTGGCACCGGCAGCCGATTTCTCGACAAGCTCGGCGTGGTGATGCCCCGGATCCTGAACATCTTCGTGATCTTGATGGCGGCGTCGGGGATATGGTTGGGGCAACAGGCCGGGCTGTCAGAGGCACTGTCCGGCGCAGCGCCCTTGCCCGAGACCTTCTACGCCTACACCCCGCGCATGGTGCACGCCATTCTGGGCACCCTGATCATCGCAATCCTGGTCTTCCATGTTCTGGGGGCGCTCTACCATCAGATCATGTTGCAAGACCGGCTGTTCTCGCGGCTTTGGTTCGGAAAATAAGGGAAAGGGCGGCTTAGGCCGCCAGCCCCTTGGTGCCCATATCGAGGTATTTCTTGCGGCGGGCCGAAACCAAATCGGTCCGGTCAATACCATCCATCGTTGCCAGAAGCGATTCGAGCCCCTTTCCGACGGAGGTGATCGCCGCCTGCCGGTCGCGTTGCGCCCCGCCGAGGGGTTCCTTGATGATCCGGTCGATCACACCCAGTTTTTCCAGGTCCTGCGCGGTCAGGCGCAGCGCTTCGGCTGCTTCGCGCATCTTGCCGCCGTCCTTCCACAGGATCGAGGCACAGCCTTCGGGTGAGATCACCGAGTAGATCGAGTGTTCCAGCATCGCGATGCGATCGGCGGTGGCAAACGCCACGGCGCCGCCGGAACCGCCCTCGCCGATCACCACTGACACGATCGGCACACCGATCTGGAGGCATTTTTCCGTCGCCCGCGCGATGGCTTCGGACTGGCCGCGTTCTTCCGCGCCCTTGCCGGGATAGGCGCCGGGCGTGTCCACCAGCGTGATGACGGGCATGTTGAAGCGGTCGGCTAGGTCCATCAGGCGCACGGCCTTTCGATAGCCTTCTGGCCGGGCCATGCCGAAGTTGCGTTCGATCCGGGTCTTGGTGTCATGGCCCTTTTCATGGCCGATCACCACGACAGGGCGGTCGTTCAGACGCGCCATGCCGCCCATGACCGCGTGGTCGTCGGCAAAATTCCGGTCCCCGGCAAGCGGCGTGTATTCGGTGAATATCGCCGCGATATAGTCGCGGCAATGGGGCCGGTCGGGGTGACGCGCGACCTGGCATTTTCGCCACGGCGTCAGGGACTTGTAGAGGTCCACCAACAGGTCGGCGGCCTTCTTGTCGAGCGCCTTGGCCTCGGCCTCGACGTCCATCTCGCTGTTGCCACGGGCCATCGCCCGCAATTCTTCGGCTTTTCCCTCAATCTCGGCGAGGGGTTTTTCGAAGTCGAGATAGTTCATGTGCGCCTCCGTCTGACACTGGGCTATATGCAGGCGAAGGCAATGATTTGCAATGTGCCCCGTGCAACAGAGTGGCCTTGGGGCCTATTGTCTGGGGCCGTCAGCCCTTGGCGATCAATTCGGACTGCGCGACGATGACCTCGGCTTGCTTGATGGACGCGATGTCGACAAGACGGCCCTTATAGACCGTCGCGCCGGCACCGGAGGCCTTGGCGTCCTCCATCGCGGCGAGGATTTCGCGGGCTTCGGCCACTGCCTCGTCCGAGGGGGTAAAGACCTGATTTGCAAGGGCGATCTGCTTGGGGTGGATAGCCCATTTCCCAACCATCCCGAGGGTGGCAGACCGGCGGGCCTGGGCGATGTAGCCCTCATCATCAGAGAAATCGCCGAAGGGGCCGTCCACGGGCAAAATGCCGTGGGTGCGGCAGGCGGCGACGATGGCGGTCTGGGCCCAGTGCCACGGATCGGAGTAGTGGCGATTCTGCCCGTGCAGCATGTAGTAATTTTCCTGCGTCCCGCCGATGCCGGTGGTCTGCATACCCATCGACGCGGCAAAGTCGGCGGCGCCGAGGCTCATGGCTTCCAGACGGGGCGAAGACGCGGCGATCTCTTCGACATGGGCGATGCCGGCGGCCGATTCGATGATGACCTCGAAGGCGATTTTCCTGGACCGGCCCTTGGCGGCCTCGATGGCCGTGACCAGCGCGTCGACGGCGTAGACATCTTCGGCGCACCCCACTTTGGGGATCATGATCTGATCAAGCCGATCCGAGGATTGTTCAAGAAGATCAACAACATCACGATACCAATAGGGGGTGTCCAGCCCGTTGATCCGCACGGATAGCGTCTTGGTGCCCCAGTCCACGTTTTCGATCGCCTCGATCACGTTGGCCCGCGCCTGATCCTTGTCGGACGGCGCGACGGAATCCTCAAGATCGAGGTTGATCACGTCGGCAGAGGAGGCGGCCATCTTGGCGAAGAGCTTGGTGTTGGAGCCGGGGCCGAAGAGCTGGCAGCGGTTCGGACGGGCGGGCGCGGCGGGCTGGAGGCGGAAGGACATGGGCAGATCCTCTGAGTAAGGAAATTTCGTATGTGTTCCAAGCTTGGGTAGAATATTGCGCCGCGGCGCGCAAGTGCTGCGTTGCGGCAAAGGGCGCACCCCCTGGATTCGGCCGTCGCCGGGCGTACACCCTCTGTGCACCCCCCGTACACCCCGCGTACACCGGCTTGGCGGTTTCGGGGGAAAGGCGGACTCTTGCGGCGGTGCGGAAAGAGGGACGTAGGTGGGGGAGATCCCCGCTTTCGCGGGGATGACACGTGGCCGGGGATGACACGTGGCCGGGAATGACACGTGGCCGGGGATGACACGTGGCCGGGGATGACAGGGGCCGGGGATGACACGTGGCCGGCGCCCTACTGAAGGTCGCTGAACGCCTTTGCCAGACGGTCCACCGCCTCGGCGACGCGGGCGCGGGGGGTGGCGAGGTTGAAGCGCAGGAAGCTGTCGCCGCCCTTGCCGAAGGTCGGGCCATGGTTGGCGGCGATCCTGGCGCCTTTTTCCACCCGCGTGGTAAATTCATCACGGCTCATCCCGGTGCCGGAGAAATCGACCCACGCGAGATAGGTGGACTCGAGTGACATCGAGGCGAGGCCCGGAATGGCGTTGACGCCTTCGTCGAAGAGGCGGCGGTTGCCGTCGAGATAGGCCACGAGTTCATCCACCCATGCCGCGCCCTCGGGGGAATAGGCTGCGGTGGCCATGAACAGCCCGAAGGAATTGGGCGAGATGCCAAGCGCGGCCATTCGGGCGCCGAAGGTGGCGCGCAGGGCCGCGTCAGGGATGATCACGTTGCCGATGTGGCTGCCCGCGATGTTGAAGGTCTTGGTGGTCGCCGTCATCATCACCAGCCGGTCCGCAACCCCGTCGATCTGGGCCATCGGCGTATGTTCGTGGCCGGGCATGACAAGGTCGTGGTGGATCTCGTCCGAGACCAAAACGAGGTCATGACGCTTGGCAAAGGCGGCCACGGCCTCCAACTCGGCCTTGGACCAGACCCGCCCGCCGGGGTTGTGGGGCGAGCAGAAGACCAGCATCTTTTCGGCGCCGGTCATCTGCGCGTCCCAGGCGTCGAAATCGAGCGTGTAGCGGCCATCCTCTTGCGGCATTTCGCATTCCACGACCTCGCGCCCGGCCGCCGCGATCACGCGGGCGAAGGCGTGGTAGACCGGGGTGAACAGCACGACACCGTCGCCGGGCCGGGTGAATGCATCGACGCACATGGCGGTGCCGTTCACCAGACCGTGGGTGGTGAATATCCAATCGGGGTCAACCCGCCAGCCATGGCGGTTTTCCATCCACCAGCCGATGGCCGCCTTGTACGCGCTGTCATCGCCGAAATAGCCGTAGATGCCGTGGGCGGCCGTGTCTTCGACCGCTTTTTGCACGCAGGCGGGCGGACGGAAATCCATGTCGGCGACCCACATCGAGATGCCTTCATCCGCCGACACGCCGTAGATTTTCTCCATCATGTCCCATTTCACCGAATGGGTGCCGCGTCGGTCGATGATCTCGTCGAAATTCATGGGGCTCTCCGCTGTCTGTTTGACCGGGAGGCTATCGGAACCAGCGGCAGCCGCAAGGGGCGTTGCGAGCGCGCGCGGGATACCTTATTTGACCCATATGTTGAAGCCGATCCTGATCCATCCCGACCCGCGTCTGAAGAAGCCGGCGGCCCTTGTCACGGACTTGTCCGACGAGTTGCGCACGCTGGCCGAGGATATGTTGGAAACCATGTATGACGCGCCGGGCATCGGTCTGGCCGCGCCGCAGATCGGCCTGTCGAAGCGGCTGATCGTGCTGGATTGCGTGAAGGACGACAGCGCCGCGCCGCGCCCGCTGGCCATGTTCAACCCCGAGGTCATCGCGTCTTCGGACGACACCAGCGTGTATGAAGAGGGCTGTTTGTCGATCCCCGAGGTCTATGCCGAGGTGACCCGGCCTGCCGAGGTCGAGGTGCGCTGGATGAACCTGAAGGGCGAGGAGGAGCGCGAGGTCTTTACCGGCCTCTGGGCCACCTGCGTGCAGCACGAGATCGACCATTTGGATGGCAAGCTGTTCATCGACTATCTCAAGCCGATGAAGCGGCAGATGATCACCCGCAAGATGGTCAAGTTGAAACGCGAACGGGCCCGGGAACAGGCGTGAGCATTCTGCCGATCCTGCACTGGCCCGATCCGCGGCTGAGCGAGGTCTGCGCGCCGGTTACGGGCGATGTTGCTGCGCTGGCCGCCGATATGCTGGACACCATGTACGACGCAAAGGGGCGTGGGCTGGCCGCGCCGCAGGTAGGGCATATGATCCGGCTGTTCGTCATGGATGTCGGCTGGAAAGAGGGTGCGCCCGATCCCGTCGTCATGATCAACCCAGAGGTGGCCCCCGCGGCGGAGGGCTCCGTTTGGGGGCAGGAGGCGTGCCTGTCGATCCCCGGCGTCGCGGCCGAGCTGTGTCGTCCGGGGCATGTCAGGGTGCACTGGACCGATCTGGAGGGCGCGCGCCATGACGGCGTGATGACCGGCTTTGCGGCGCGTTGCGTGCAGCATGAGCTGGATCATCTGGATGGGCTGGTGATCTTTGACCGGCTCTCTCCCGAGAGGCGCAAGGACCTGGAGAACGCATATGGCGGTTAGACCCTTCGTGATGTGGCCGGACAAGCGGCTGCGGACGCCAGCCGCGCCGGTGGCCGAGGTCACGGACGAGATCCGCGCGACCTGGGACGACATGATCGAGACCATGGACGCGATGCCGGGGGTGGGTCTGGCCGGTCCGCAGATCGGGGTGATGCTGCGGCTGGCGGTGGTCGACGCCTCGAATGAACGCGGCAAGGCGGTGCGGATGGCGAATCCGAAGATCCTGCATTCCTCGATCGAGTTGAGGCCGCATGAAGAAGCCAGCCCGAACCTGCCCGGCGTCTATGCCAAGATCGAGCGTCCCCGCGCAGTGACAGTGAGCTTTGTCGACCATCACGGCATGACGGTGCGGCAGGATTTCGTGGGGCTGTGGGCGACCAGCGTGCAGCACCAGATCGACCATTTGAACGGCAAGATGTATTTCGACAATCTCAGCAAGGTGAAGCGGGACATGTTCTTGCGCAGGGCGAGGAAGCGGACATGAGAGTCGTCTTCATGGGAACGCCCGATTTCTCGGTCCCGGTGCTGGAGGCTTTGGTCGAGGCCGGGCACGAGGTGGCGGCGGTCTATTGCCAGCCACCACGCCGGGCCGGGCGGGGCAAGAAGGAGCGGCTGACGCCGGTTCATGCAAAGGCCGAGTCGCTCGGGCTGGAGGTGCGCCACCCTGTTTCGCTCAAGTCGGAAGAAGCGCAGGCGGAGTTCGCGGCGTTGAAGGCCGATGTGGCAGTGGTTGTGGCCTACGGGTTGCTGTTGCCGCAGGCGGTTCTGGACGCGCCTGCGCAGGGCTGCCTCAATATCCACGCCAGCCTGTTGCCACGCTGGCGCGGGGCGGCGCCGATCCATCGTGCGATCATGGCGGGCGACGCGGAAACGGGCGTGTGCATCATGCAGATGGAGGCGGGGCTGGATACCGGGCCGGTGCTGTTGCGCAAGGCGACGCCCATCGCCGCCGAAGAGACCACGCAAGACCTGCACGACCGGCTGAGCGTCATGGGGGCGGCGGCCATCGTCGAGGCGCTGAACCGGCTGGCCGATCTGGTGGCCGAGCCGCAGCCGGACGAGGGCGTGACCTATGCCCACAAGATCGACAAGGCCGAAGCGCAGATCGACTGGACCGCGTCCGCCGCAGAAATCGACCGCCAGATCCGGGGGCTGTCGCCCTTTCCCGGCGCATGGACGATGCTTGCGGGCAAGCGCCTGAAGCTGTTGCGCTGCCGATTGGCCAAGGGGGCGGGCGCGCCCGGTGCGGTGCTGGACGGGCTGACCATTGCCTGCGGCACGGATGCGGTGCAGGTTACCGAGGTGCAGGCCGAGGGGCGTGGGCGTCAGGCGGCGGACGAGTTCCTGCGCGGCACGCCTGTCCCGCCGGGCACCGTATTGGGAGGCTAGGCCATGGGGTTCTTCGCTTTTTTCGGCTCGCTGATGATCGGGGGGGCTATCGCCGTTCTGTTCGAAAGGTTGCGGATCACCCATAACGGGCTGGTCCCGTCGATCATTATCGCCCTTGGTGCGGTGGTGGTGCTGTTCATGCTGCGCGCGCTGTTCCATCTCAGCTTTGGCTCGCCGGGGGTGGATGCGATCATCGGTTCGGCGGCGGCGCTTGTGCTGATTCCCGCCGACTCCGCGCGCAGGCGGCGCGGCCGTAACCGGCGGCGCTAGGCCGCTTTGAAACCGTCATCAAGCTGGGGCATAGTTCTGATATGGTCGTTGTCTATCTCATCATCATCGGCGCGGCGGCGGGGTTTCTTGCCACCCGGATCATGAATGTCGAAGCGGATGTGATCACCACGGTCAGCATCGGCATTCTGGGGGCGATCATCGGCGGTCTGGTGCTGCGTTTTCTGTTGACGGTCATGGGCATGTTCGCGGGGTTTCTGGGCGCGCTGCTGGGGGCACTGGTGCTGATCTGGGCGTGGCAGACCTACGTCAAACGCTGATTAGCTAGCGGCGCGGCGGACGGCCCCGGTAGACGGGCAGCCGCCAGCCGAACACGAGCGATCCGGCACGCAGGGCAAAACAGGTGCTCATGCAGGCGACGATCGGGGCCAGAGGATGCGGCGACAGGGCCGAGGCGATCAGCGCCGCGCCCGCCCCGGCAAAGGCGGCTGTGACGTAAAGTTCGCCTTGTTTCAGAACCAGCGGCACCTCGTTGCAGACCACATCGCGCATCAACCCGCCGAAACAGCCGGTGGCGACCCCCATCACGAGGACGATGGACGGCGACTGGTCCAGCGATTGCGCCACGCCCGCCCCGGCGGCGACCGCGACCGACAGTGCGACGGCATCGAGCCAGAGGATCGTGCGGTAGCGGCTTTCCAGCAGGTGGGCGGTGAAAAACACAACCAGTGCCGCGGAACTGGCGAGCAGCAAAGGCATCGGGTCGGCGATCCAGAACACCGGATCGCGGGCGAGCAACAAGTCGCGGATGGTGCCGCCGCCGACAGCGGTCAGGCAGCCGACGAAGAAGAACCCCACGATGTCGAGCTGCGCCCGGCTGGCAACAAGCGCCCCGGTGAGCGCAAAGACCAGAACGGCCGCATAGTCGAGAAGAAGCAGGGTCATGGGGGCGAGTGTGACGGGTTTGGGACGGCCGGGAAAGCCCGGAATCAAGGCGCGTCAGCGCCGCCCGGTTCCTTCCGTCACGCGCCTTTCTTGAATGGGGCCATGCCCGCGCGGGCCAGTTCATCGGCGCGCTCGTTTTCCGGGTGACCGGCGTGGCCCTTGACCCATTCCCATGTCACGTCATGGCGGGCTTGGGCCGCGTCGAGCCGCTGCCATAGATCGACGTTCTTCACCGGTTTCTTGTTCGAGGTTTTCCATCCATTTCGCTTCCAGCCGAAGATCCAGCCGGTGACGCCGTTCTTCACATAGGCCGAGTCGGTCACGATGATGATTGTCGACGGGCGTGACAGGCTTTCCAAAGCGGTGATCGCAGCCAGCAGTTCCATGCGATTGTTGGTGGTGTCGGCCTCGCCGCCGCTGAGTTCGCGAGACTTGACGACGGTGTCGCCTTCCTTGGCTTGCAAGAGCGCGCCCCAGCCGCCGGGACCGGGGTTTCCAGAGCAAGCACCATCCGTGTAGGCGTAAAGATCGGGCATCAGAAAATCAGGTCCACGGCCAGCGCGTTGACGACGATCAGTGTCAGCAGCACGCGCAGGCCCATCCACCATTGGGGCGCGAGGCCCCGTTTCCAGAACACCCAATCCAGCGCCAGCAGGCCGATGAACCCGACGATCAGCGCGCCTGCCGCCCGTTCGGCCCCGCCGCCGGTGGTGAAGAAGGCCCACAGCGCCGGGATGACCGACAGGACATAGGCGTCCCAACCCTCGGCCTTGGTGGCGAAGCCCCAGAGGACGCCAGACATGAAGGCAAGAATGATCGCACCGTAGAAGACCTGCACATAAGGCCCGACGAAGCGGGGGCCAAGCAGATCGCTGCCCCATTCGGCCAGACCGGGCTGGACCGAGGTCAGCGCACCCCAGAGAAAGGGCAGCAGGCCAGCAAGCCCGAGCAGAAGGGCGGGACGGGGAATGGGGGACATCGTGTGCGGCTCCGAATATTGGGCGGGCCCTTATTGGCGCTGTCGGCGCAGAAGGGCAACCCGGCTCAGGGCTTGAGTGCCGTCAGCAGTATGAAGGGATCGGCGGTGCCCGCAAGGCCCACCCCTGTGCCATGGCTGGTGTGGATCGGGGTCAAACCGGCCTTGTCCAGATGGGTGTGCAGTTCGGCCTCGGTGAAATAGGCGTAGAAACGCCCGAGCGGGTCGCGGTGCTCGCCCTCGCCCAGTTTGAGGCCAAGGAAGAGGTGGCCCTGCGGTTTGAGCGCGGCGTGAATCGCTGCAAGGTGGCGGGGGAAATCGGCCTTGGGCGCGTGCAGCAGCGAAAAGCTGGCCCAGATCGCATGATAGGCGCTTGTCTGGGTCACGTCGTCGAAGGTGGCGAGTTTGGCCTTCACCCCCTTGGCGCGGGCGGCATCGACGAACTCGGGCGTGGCGTCCAGCGCGGTGACGGCAAAGCCCTGTGCCTGCATCTGCGCGGCATGGGCACCGGGGCCGCAGCCGAGGTCGAGGATATGGGCCCCCGCAGGCAAGCGGGCAAGAAAGCCCGACAGCGCCGCCTGTTCGGGTTCGGACGGCGGCAGGTCGCTGTAGTCGGCGGCCTTGCCCCCGTAGACGCCGAGGGTTTCACGATCTGCCATGTCAGAGCCGTTCCATGGCGAGCTTGAGACCCAGCCCGGCGAAGACGGCGGCAAAGCTGCGGCTCATCCAGCGCATGGTGCGGGCGCTGCCCAAGACGGCCTTGCGGGCGAA
This sequence comes from Nioella nitratireducens, assembly GCF_001879715.1. Taxonomy (GTDB): domain Bacteria; phylum Pseudomonadota; class Alphaproteobacteria; order Rhodobacterales; family Rhodobacteraceae; genus Nioella; species Nioella nitratireducens. The sequence goes on from NZ_MNBW01000009.1 coordinate 154,470, forward strand.
GGCGGCGAAGGCTCCGTAGAGGGCAAAGATCACGAAGGTGAGCGCCATGAAGACCAACCCGAGCAGCGCCATTTCCGCCGTTGCGCTGGCGGGGTTGCCGCTGAGGAACGGCGGCAGGAGGGCGAGGAAGAAGATCGAAAGCTTGGGGTTCAGGATGTTGATGAGCGCACCGCGGAGCGCGATGCGCGGGCCGCCGTCCTGCGCGTGTTTTTCCTCGATCCGGAGCGCGCCGCCTGCGCGCACTGCGCCCCACGCCAGCCACAGAAGATAGGCGACCCCGGCCCATTTCACGATGTTGAAGGCGATGGCCGAGCTGTGCATCAGCGCCGCCAGCCCCAGCGTGGCCGCCACCATGTGCGGGACGATCCCGAAGGTGCAGCCAAGCGCCGCCCAGATCGCGGCGCGGCGACCTTGCCCGAGGCCGAGCGCCAGCGTGTAGATGACCCCGGTGCCGGGGACGAGAACGACCACGAGTGCGGTCAGAAGGAATTGTGCAGAAATCATGGGCGGCCTTTCCGGGGCAGAGTGTCGGCAACATCGGCGGCGATGGCCTTGGCTTCGCGGCTGGTGGCGAACAGCTGGCCGTCGGGGGAAACGCGGAACGAACAGAAATAGAGACCGGGTTCGGCGGTTGGCCCGCCGCTGACCGTGGGGCGGCCTTGTGGGTCGAGCGCAGCGCAGTCGGGGCCAAGCAGCGGGCGCAGATCAACCTTGTATCCGATGGCCGCAATAATCGTGTCGAAGGGGGCAGCGCTGTCGTCGTCGAAGCGGACAGTCCTGCCCGCCAGTGCCTTGACGCCCGGTTTCACCGTGATGCGCCCGGCCTTTATCGCGCCAAGCGCGCCCACGTCGATCATCGGGATGCGCCCGTCTTCTTGCACCATCGCGCCGGGGCCCTTGTTCATGGAGTGCAGGCCGTAATCCTCGGCCTGCCCGATCTTGAGCCGCAGGATCGGCGCGGTCAGGATATCGGCAGTCCTGTAGCCGAGCAGCTTTGTCAGCAGGCCAAAAGAGGTGATCGGCACCCCGAAAAGCTCTTTCGGCAGGATGTTGACGGGGCTGCGCACCGCGACGGTCACGTCCACGCCCGCACGGCTGAGGTCGAGGGCGATGTCCCCGCCCGAGTTTCCGAATCCCACCACAAGAACGCGCCGCCCCGCGAAGGGCCCGGCGTTGCGGTAGTCGGTCGAATGCAGGATGGGGCCGTCGAAGGTGCCCGGCCAGTCCGGCGTTTTGGGGCGTCCGTTCACGCTGGTGGCGACGACGACGATATCGGCCTGCTCCGCACCATCGGAATGGGTGACGCACCAACCCGCGCCCTTGCGCGCGATGGCGGTAACGGTGCATCCAAGCCGGGGGGCCAGCCCGTGATGTTGTGCGTAGGCGTCAAGATAGGCGATCACCTGTTCCCGGCTGGGGTATTTGCCGACGCCCTTGGGGTAGGACAGCCCCGGCAGGGTCGAGCGGCCCCGCGCGGTGTGCAGGTGCAGGCTGTCGTAGTGGTTGCGCCAACTGCTGGCGATGGTCTGGGCGCGGTCGAGAAGCGTAACAGTGACACCGCGTTGCTTGAGACAGGCCGCCGCGGCAAGGCCTGCCGGACCTGCGCCGACAATGATCGCTTTCATGATGTGCGCTCCCGGACGTGATGGCTGGCAACGTGGCCCGGATCGTGGGTGGCGGTCAACGCTCAGGCGAAGTCGCGCAGGACGCGGGGAACCTTGAACTCGACCCGTTCGACGGCGGTTTCGACCTGTTCCACGGTCACGTCATAGCGAGCGCGGAAGGCGTCGATGACTTCCTCGACAAGAACTTCGGGGGCCGAGGCCCCTGCGGTGACGCCGACCGAGGAAATCCCCCCTAGTGACCGCCAGTCGATGTTTTCGGCCCGCTGGACAAGCTGCGAATAGGAGCAGCCCGCCTTGGAGCCGACCTCGACCAATCGGCGCGAGTTCGAGGAATTGGGCGCGCCCACGACCAAGATCGCGTCGGCCTTGGGGGCAATCGCCTTGACCGCCGCCTGCCGGTTGGTGGTGGCGTAACAGATGTCTTCCTTGTGGGGGCCGATGATCTTGGGGAACCGCGCCTGAAGGGCCGCGACGATGCCCTTGGTGTCATCGACCGACAGCGTCGTCTGGGTAATGAAGGCCAGCCGCTCGGGGTCGCGGGGGGCAAGGCCCGCCACGTCGGCCTCGGTTTCCACCAACAGCACCTCACCTGCGGGCAACTGGCCCATTGTGCCCACGGTTTCCGGGTGGCCCGCATGGCCGATCATGACCATTTGCAGCCCGTTCTGGTGGTGGCGCTCGGCCTCTATATGGACCTTGGACACCAGCGGGCAGGTGGCATCCACATAGACCATCTGGCGCGCCTCGGCGGCGGCGGGGACGGATTTGGGCACGCCATGGGCGGAAAAGATCACCGGCCGGTCGTCCGGGCAATCTTCCAGTTCTTCGACGAAGACCGCGCCTTTGGCGCGCAGGTCATCGACGACGAACTTGTTATGCACGATCTCGTGGCGCACATAGACCGGCGCGCCCCATTTCTCGATCGCCATTTCGACGATCTTGATCGCCCGGTCGACACCGGCGCAAAAGCCGCGTGGGGCGGCGAGGTAGAGGGTGAGGGGCGGTTTGGTCATGGCGGGCCTCCTTGGCTTGGCCCAGAGGTAAGCCACCGGTCGCTCATGGTCCAGAGGGGGGCCTCACGCGGTGGTGATTGGACCTTGCCGGGCGGGAAGGTTGTATCCAGCGGCTTGATCTTGAAATGGGAGACGACAATGCGCGCACCCTTGACCGCGGTGATTACGACGATGTGCCTCCTCGGGGCGACCTCGGCACTTGCCAGCCATGGCGAGCGCCCCGGCCTTCTGCCCTATGACCACCCCGAGGCGGTCGCGCGGGGCGAAGTGGTCTATGCGGAAACGTGCGCCAGCTGCCATGGCGCGGACCTGTCCGGCCAGGCAAATTGGCGCGAGCGCGATGCGGAGGGGTTCTTGCCCGCGCCGCCCCATGACGAAACCGGGCACACATGGCACCACCCCGACAACCTGTTGGTGGCCATCACCACCTATGGCTCGGCTGCCCTGATCGGCGGTGAGTATCGCAGCCACATGGCGGGCTTTGGCGATGTGATGAGCGAGCAGCAGATCCTCGACGTGCTGGCCTATATCAAGAGCACATGGCCCGACCGGGTGATCGAGATGCATAACGAGATGAACGCGCGTGCGCTGGAGTGATCTGTCCGCTCTGTGACATGCTCACCGACGGGGCGGGATCGCCATGATAGTCTATGGACCTGACCCGATCGGAGCGCACAGATGACCGAGAGCACGACAGAACATTGGAATACGCGCTATGGCCACAACGCGCCAGAAGGCTTGAGCTGGTTCGAGGCTTCGCCGGATTTGTCGCTGGACCTGATCCTTGGCCGTTCCGGTCCGAGCGACGCCGTCATTGATATCGGGGGCGGGGCCGCCCGCCTGCCCGATGCGTTGCTTGCAGCGGGGTATTCGGACCTTTCGGTTCTGGACATGTCGGACGAGGCGCTTGCGCTCAGCCGGGCGCGGCTTGGCGCGGCGGCGCAGAAGGTGGCGTGGATCACCGCCGATATCCGCAAGTGGCGCGCCGAGCGGCCCTATAACCTGTGGCACGATCGGGCGGTGTTTCATTTCCTGACCGACCGCGATGACCAGCAGCACTATATCGAAACCATGCGGCAGGCGATTGCCCCCGATGGGCACGCGGTAATCCTGACCTTTTCCAGGGCCGGGCCGATGACCTGCTCGGGCTTGCCGGTGCAGCGCTACGATCCGCTGGATCTGGTCATTCGTCTGGAAGAGGTCGCGCCAGAGGCCTTCAAGCTGGAAACAAGCGGCTTTGCCGATCACGTCACCCCCGGCGGGGCGGTGCAGTCTTTCCAATGGAGCGTGCTGCGACGGCTGGATCGAGTATAATTTACCAAAACAACCATATTTGAGACAAAATTGGCTGTCAGGGTACAACGGGGGCCTTGATACGGCTGCGTGACCGGTGCCGTGATTGGCTGGCCGGTCAATCCGCGTGGCGGAACGGAGGGAGGATGACTTCCGACGACTGCACATTCTGGCATGGGGAAAGCGGTGCGACCACAGTGGATTGGGTCGTGCTGTCAGCCGCCGTGACCGGGTTGGGGATTGCCGCGATGGCGACGACCATCGCAGGGCTTGGTTCCCTCTCGGGCGAAACGCGGGATGCGATGACGGGGATTTCTGTCGGGGCCGGGTTCGGCGGCGGGCCGCTGAACGCGGAAGATACCGCGATTGCCGTCGGGTTGGTCAACGGACATCTCGATTCCGATCAACTGGCGGGGACTTGGTCGCTCGGTACGGTAGACGGCTGGTCCAATGCCGGGTCTGGTGGACAGATCGAAACCTGGGGCAACGGCTTTCACGGCATGGAAACCGGGGATGGCTCGTCCTTTGTCGAACTGGACGCGACGTCAAACGGAATTGACCACATCTCGACTCTGATCGACATGGAAGACGGCGTTGCCTACGAGTTGAGCTTTGCCAGCGCCGCGCGGGCCGGTGGCAGTTCCGGAGACTCTTTCGAGGTGGTGGTGAACGGTGACGTCGTGGCGACGATCAGCCCACAGAGCACGACGAGTTTCGAGCAATCGTCGGTGGTGATCTATGGGCAGTCCGGGGATGACCGGATCGGCTTTCGAGAGATCGCCGACCAGAACAACAGTCTGGGCATTCTGCTCGACAGTGTCGAAATTTCCCAGATGTAACGATTGTGCCGAGGGGGCCCTCCGGCGCAGATGGCCGGAGGGCGCGATCTCAGCTTTCTTCAGTTTCGTATTGCGCCTGCTCGCTTTGACGCGGTTCGCGCGGCGGACGGCCAACAACGTCTTTCAACTCATCCAGTTCGATGAAGTTGTCGGCCTGACGGCGCAGGTCGTCTGCGATCATCGGCGGCTGGCTGCGAATGGTGGACACAACCGACACCCGCACGCCCTTGCGTTGCAGCGCCTCGACCAGCGGGCGGAAATCGCCATCGCCCGAGAACAGCACGATGTGATCGACATGGGGGGCGATTTCCATGGCATCGACCGTCAGTTCGATATCCATGTTGCCCTTGACCTTGCGGCGCCCCTGGCTGTCGATGAACTCTTTCGCCGGTTTGGTGACCATGGAGAACCCGTTGTAATGCAACCAGTCAACCAGCGGACGGATCGGCGAATAGTCGTCGTTTTCCAGAAGGGCGGTGTAGTAGAACGCCCGCAGCAGTTTGCCGCGTTGCATGAATTCTTGTCGAAGAAGTTTGTAGTCGATGTCAAAGGCCAGCGCCTTTGCCGCCGCGTAGAGGTTGGAGCCATCAATGAAGAGCGCCAACCGTTCGTCCCGATAAAACATGATAGTGGTCCCGTGAGTGATAACATCGACCGCAATCGCTAAGAGAAAAATGAAATGGCAAAAATCACGATCGACAATGGCCCGAGAATAAGAGCTGGAACGCGCTTTGCAACGTCCAGACTGTAATATTTCCTTCACAAATGCGCTTATTGCCGTCGGCTCCAACGGTTCTTCCGAGGTAAACCTGTCCTTCAGTATAGTGCGCGACGCCGTGGATCGGGTGGTCGGCGAAAGCGGCGGCAAAGCCGTGGTGTCACGATTCTATCGCACCCCCGCCTTTCCGGCGGGGGCGGGGCCGGATTTCGTGAACGCGGCCTTTGCCATCGACTGGAGCGGGAGCGCCGAGGATCTGCTGGCGCTGCTCCACCGGGTCGAGGTCGACGCGGGGCGGACGCGGACCCGCCGATGGGAAGCGCGCGTTCTGGACCTTGATCTGCTGGCGCTTGGCGAACAGGTGCGCCCGGATGCCGAGACCCAGACAGCGTGGCGGACGATGCCGCTGGCCGAGGCCGCAACGCGGGCGCCGGGGCAGCTTGTCCTGCCCCATCCCCGCTTGCAGGAACGGGGGTTCGTGCTGGTGCCGCTGGCAGACGTGGCCCCCGATTGGCGCCATCCGCTGACCGGTGACACGGTTCAACAGATGCTGGATCGGCTGCCCGCCGCCGACCTGCACGAAATCGTGCCACTTGATCCGGATTGATCCCTTGTCAATCCTTTTTATGGCCTGTAAGTAGGCCCCTTGCGCACCCCTCCTGAAACAGAGCTCGGAGATATTTAATGGCCCGCGTGACGGTAGAAGATTGCGTTGACAAGGTCCCGAACCGGTTCGAACTGGTGATGCTTGCCGCCCATCGGGCGCGTGAGATTTCCGCCGGTAGCCCGCTGACGCTGGACCGCGACAATGACAAGAACCCTGTCGTCTCGCTGCGTGAAATCGCAGAAGAGACGCAGTTGGCCGACGATCTGCGCGAGCGTCTGATCGAGTCCAACCAGACCCAGATCGAGGTGGACGAGCCGGAAGAAGACGCCATGGCCCTGCTGCAAGGCGTCGAAGCGGATCGCCCCGCCGCCGACGACATGTCGGAAGAGCAGATGCTGCGCCAGCTTATGGAAGCGCAAGGCCAGCGCTGAGAACGGACGGACCAGGGACGGAATGATCGACGTTGACGACCTTCTGAGTCTGGTCCGCAACTACAACCCCAAATGCAACGAGGCCCTGCTGCGCGGGGCCTATACCTATGCCAAGGGGATGCATGACGGGCAGATGCGCCGGTCGGGCGAGCCCTATTTCACCCATCCTGTGTCGGTCGCGGCGATCCTGACGGAACAGCGGCTGGACGACGCCACCATCGCCACCGCGCTGCTCCACGACACGATCGAGGACACAAAGGGCACCTATACCGAGATTGCCGACAAGTTCGGGCGCGATGTGGCCGAATTGGTGGATGGGGTCACCAAGCTGACCAACCTGGAGCTTTCGAGCCGCGAGACCAAGCAGGCCGAGAACTTCCGCAAGCTGTTCATGGCGATGTCCAAGGATCTGCGCGTGATCCTCGTGAAGCTGGCCGACCGCCTGCACAACATGCGCACCATCAAGCACATGAAGCCCGAAAAGCAGGCCCAGAAAGCCCGCGAAACCATGGATATCTATGCGCCGTTGGCCGGTCGCATGGGGATGCAGTGGATGCGGGACGAACTGGAGGATTTGTCCTTCTCGGTCCTGAACCCGGACGCGCGCAAGTCGATCATGCGCCGCTTTGTGTTGCTGCAAAAGGAATCGGGCGATGTGATCCCCAAGATCACCGACGATATCGAGCTGGAGATGGAGCGGCACGGCGTGTCCGGCGATGTGCTGGGGCGCGCGAAAAAGCCGTTCTCGATCTGGCGCAAGATGCAGGAAAAGGACATGGCCTTTTCGCGCCTGTCCGACATCTACGGGTTCCGCGTGATCACCGAGACCGAGGATGATTGTTACCGCGTTCTGGGAGCGATCCATCAGCGCTGGAAATCGGTGCCGGGTCGGTTCAAGGACTATATCAGCCAACCCAAGTCGAACGGTTACCGCTCGATCCACACCACGGTGTCGGGGCGCGACGGCAAGCGGGTCGAGGTGCAGATCCGCACCCGCCAGATGCACGAGGTGGCGGAATCGGGTGTTGCGGCGCACTGGTCCTACAAGGACGGGGTGCGCGCCGAGAACCCCTTTGCCGTCGACCCGGCGAAATGGCTGGCGGGTCTGACCGAGCGGTTCGAGATGGCCGAGGACCATGATGAGTTCCTCGAACATGTGAAGCTGGAAATGTATTCCGATCAGGTGTTTTGCTTCACGCCCAAGGGCGATGTGGTCAAGCTGCCCAAGGGCGCGACTCCGCTCGATTTTGCCTACGCGATTCACACCCGGATCGGGCATAGCTGCGTCGGCGCCAAGGTCGATGGCATCCGGGTTCCGCTGTGGACCCGCCTAAAAAACGGCCAGTCGGTCGAGATCATGACCGCCGAGGGGCAGACGCCGCAGGCGACGTGGATCGACATCGTCAAGACCGGCCGCGCCAAGGCCGCGATCCGCCGTCTGCTGCGCGAAGAAGACCGGGGGCGCTACATTCGGCTCGGGCAGGAATTGGCGCGGGTGGCGTTCGAACAGGTCGGCAAGAAGGCGACCGACAAGGCGTTGGAAACCGCGGCAAAGACCATGAACCTTGCCAGCGGCGAAGAGATTCTGGCCCGCATCGGGTCGGCCGAGCTGTCCGGGCGAGAGGTCGTCGCGGCGCTTTACCCCGAATTGGTCAGCCGCAGCGACCAGGAAGAGACCGTGCGCCGCCCGGTGATCGGCCTGCCGCCGGGGGCCGAGATCAACCGCGCGCAATGCTGCCAGCCGGTGCCGGGCGAACGCATCGTCGGCGTGCCCTACAAGGGGCGCGGGCCGATCTTGCACGCCATCGACTGCCCGGCGCTTGCCGATCTGGACGCGATGGCAGACAACTGGATCGACGTGCATTGGACGGAAGGGCGCCATGCCGCTGTCCATAACGTCACCATCAATGTGACCATCGGCAATTCCAAAGGGGTGCTGGGTCGAATATGCACATTGATCGGTGAACAAAACGCCAATATCTCGGACCTGCACTTCATGGACAGGAAACCGGACTATTTTCGCCTCTTGATAGATATAGAAGTGCGGGACGCCGAGCATTTGCACGCCGTGATGATGGCCGTTGAGGCCGATAGTGATGTGGCCACGTTGGAGCGCTACCGGAATCTCGACCGGCGCCCCTGACGCGGATAGTTGGAGGGTGAACACCCCATGGTGTTCAAGCGTAGAGATGCACGCCGCTGGTTCGTCGTGGTTGGCCACTGGTTCTACCCGCGCGGCGGGTGGGGCCGGGCCATTCAGTACATCCGGCACCGCTTGCATCGCCTGCCCGGCACCCCCGAGAGCATTGCCCGTGGCGTCTTCGCCGGGGCCTTTACCGTCTTCACGCCGTTTTTCGGGCTGCATTTCGTGGTCGCCGCGCTGATTGCACGGCTTATGCGGGGCAACATTCTTGCGGCACTGCTGGCGACCTTCATCGGCAACCCGCTAACCTATGTGCCGATTGCCCTGATCTCGATCCATACCGGGCATTTCCTGTTGGGAACCGATCCCGGCGGCGTCGGCGGCAATGTCTTGCACGCCTTTGGCGGCGCCTGGCACGATCTGCGGCACAACTTGGTGGCGCTGTTCACCTCGGATCAGGCGCGTTGGGACGAGTTGATCGACTTCTACCGGTCCGTCTTTTTCCCCTACATGGTCGGAGCGGTCATTCCCGGCATCATCTGTGGCACGATCTGTTACTACCTGTCGGTGCCGGTGATCCGCGCCTATCAACAACGGCGCATTGCCAAGATGCGGGAAAAAATGGAAAAGATGCGCAGGCAGGCGCAGGAACAAGCCGAGTAGGCGCGCGCCCGCCCGATTGGGAAAGGGAGCTTCAGCATGACCAGCCATCCCCGCCTTGGGGTCAATATCGACCATGTGGCCACGGTGCGGAACGCCCGTGGCGGCGACACGCCCGATCCGGTGCGCGCCGCGCTGATCGCACAAGAGGCAGGGGCCGATGGCATCACTGCCCATCTGCGCGAGGATCGGCGCCATATTTCGGATGGCGATATTGACCGGCTGATGGAGGCGTTGACCATTCCGCTCAACTTCGAAATGGCCGCGACCGAGGAAATGCAGGCCATCGCCCTGCGCCACAAACCCCACGCCGTCTGCATCGTGCCGGAAAAGCGCGAGGAAAGGACGACCGAGGGCGGGCTTGAGGTCGCGCGAGAGGAAAACCGGCTGGCCCATTTCATTGCGCCGCTGCGCGATGCCGGTTGCCGGGTGTCGATCTTCATCGCCGCCGACAAGCCGCAGATCGAGGCGGCGCACCGGATCGGGGCCGAGGTGATCGAATTGCACACGGGCGCCTATTGCGATGCCCATGCCGAGGGCCGCATGAACGACCGCGACCAAGAGCTTGGGGCCCTGCGCGAGATGTCGGCTTATGCCCATTCGCTCGGGCTGGAAGTTCACGCAGGCCACGGCCTGACCTATGAGACGGTCCAGCCGGTGGCGGCCTTCCCCGAAATCATGGAACTCAATATCGGGCATTTCCTGATCGGCGAGGCGATCTTTCGTGGACTGACCCCGGCGATCGAGGAAATGCGGCGATTGATCGGGGAGGCAAGGGCATGATCTTCAACCCGCGCCGCTACCTTCTGATTTTCGGCGGTGCGATGATCGTGCTGTTTGTTCTGACGCTTGCGGGGCAGGCCCTGTTCGGGATCAACCTCGGGTCAGCGGCGATCCCGTTGATCCCGGCCATGGCCGCCGCCGCAGTGGAAGGCCAGCGCTACGCCCGCGAGCACCGCGAAGACCCGGTCGGCATGGTGGCATGGCAGGCGGCGCTGAAGATGAGCTTCATCGCGCTTGGCCTGAACATCCTGCAACTGGGGCTGATGATGCTGGTTCAGCCCGCGACCTACACCGTGATGATGCAGAACCCGTTGCCGTCGATCGGTATCCTGGCGCTCTATTTTGGGCTGTGGGTCTTGGTGAACCGGTTCTTCTATCGCATCGGCCTGCGCAACGAGCGCAGCACCGGAGCACGCAAGCGCTAGGCGGATCGACCGGCGCGCAAGGGCTTGGCCCCCTGCGCGCCAGACCGTCATTCGGTGACGGTGATCAGGGTCCACATCCCCATTTCGTAGTGTCCAGGGACATTGCAGTAGAGAACATACTGGCCCGGATCGAGCGTGATCGTAAGCGCGCCGGTATCGCCGGGCTCCAGTTCCGAGACCTCGCCCAAGGACATCGCGCTTTCTTCTTCCACGCGGTAGGCGGCTTGATCGTAGGGCAACATGCCGCCATCCGCCGGCACCGGCGAGATCAGCATTTCGTGAATCGTCGCCTCGCTGTCATTCGTGGCAGTGAAGGTGATTTCGCCTGCGGGGACCGTTGCCATGTCGGTCGTGATACCCATGGTTGCCATGCCCATATCGGCATCCGGCATGTTCATGCCCATACCCGGCATCGTGCCGAGTGCGTCCAGGGCCATCATGCCATTGTCCCAAAGCGAAACGGACACGGTGGTTGCCGCCGCCATGGCGCCATGGCCGAAAACGGCCGCCGTCAGGCCGGCGACGAGGAACAGTGAACTGCGTTTGGTGGTGGTCATTGGTATACTCCCTTTCAATCGGTGTATGTCCGGCAAGCCCCTGCTTCTTTCGTCGATTGCGCAATGATCTGAGTCAGGCTTGAGTGGCGCAGGCCCCGAAACGGGGGTATCTCACGCTAACGTGTCCGGAATCGGCCCTCAGCGCCGGGGCCGGGGCGGCTGTAATCAGAAGGGGGCCAGTCCCATGATCCTTGGTGTCGGAACCGATCTGGCGAATATCGAGCGTATTCAGGCCGTGCTCGACCGGCACGGCGACCGGTTCCGCAACCGCGTCTTTACCGAGATCGAGCAGCGCCGCGCGGAACGCACCCAGAGCCCGGCCGCGACCTATGCCAAGAGATGGGCCGCGAAAGAGGCCTGTTCCAAGGCCCTCGGCACCGGATTGCGCATGGGAATCGCGTGGAAAGACATGGCTGTGACCAACCTGCGCACGGGCCAGCCGATCATGCATGTCACGGGATGGGCGCAAGAACGGCTGTTGGCAATGACCCCCGAGGGCTGCGACGCGACGATTCACGTCAGCCTGACCGACGATATGCCGTGGGCGCAGGCATTTGTCGTCATTTATGCATATCCCGAAGGTATGGGGTGGCAACCCTTGCCTCCAACGGCACCGGGGCGCTCGCTTGCTTGACACTGCGGGCGCAACCACTCATGTGAAAGGCCCGAGGGCCAGAGACGAAAGGCAGGATCAATGGCGGCAGCAGCCAACAATAAAGACGGTGTCTGGGAAACCGTTAAAACGGTGGTCTACGCGCTGCTGATCGCAGGTGTGTTCCGGACGCTGTTCTTTCAGCCGTTCTGGATTCCCTCCGGCTCGATGAAAGACACGTTGCTGATCGGCGATTTCCTGTTCGTCAACAAGATGGCCTATGGCTATTCCCGCTATTCCTGCCCGTTCTCGATGTGCCCCTTCTCGGGCCGCATCTTCGGGTCCGAGCCAGAGCGCGGCGACGTGATCGTGTTCCGCCACCCGGTCAACGGCACCGATTTCATCAAGCGGGTGATCGGCCTGCCGGGGGACACCGTTCAGGTGCGTAACGGCGTGCTCTACATCAACGGCGAGGCGGCCCCGCAGGAACCGCAGGAACCCTTTGTCGAGACCTATGCACAGCAGGGTCCGATCGGCCACACCCCGCGTTGTTCCAATGCGCCGGTGGGCGAGGGCGGTAGCTGCGAAAAAGAGCGCGCGTTGGAAACCCTGCCCAATGGTGTGGTGCATTCGATCCTCAATATCGAGAATGGCAGTTTTGCCGACAACACGCCCGTCTTTACCGTGCCGGACGGCATGTATTTCGTGATGGGCGACAACCGCGACAACAGTCAGGACAGCCGCTTCCCGCAATCCATCGGCGGGGTGGGATTTGTCCCTTATGAAAACATCATCGGTCGCGCCGATCGGATCATGTTCTCTGCCGCAGGCGAGCGGATGGTCTATTTCTGGACCTGGCGGTCTGACCGTTTCTTCCGGGCGATCGAGTGAAACTTTCCAAAGATCTGAAAGCCTTTTGTGACCGCTTGGGTCACGAGTTCACCCGCCCGGATCTGTTGATCCGGGCGCTGACGCATTCGTCGCTGTCCTCGGACACGCGGCCAGATAACCAGCGGTTGGAATTCCTTGGAGACCGGGTTTTGGGGCTGGTCATGGCCGAGGCGGTGCTGGAGCAGGACAAGGACGCGCCCGAGGGCCGTCTTGCCCCCCGGTTCAACACACTGGTGCGCAAGGAAACTTGCGCCGAGGTTGCGCGCGAGATCGACCTCGGGGCGGTGCTGAAACTCGGGAAATCCGAGATGAAGACCGGTGGGCGACGCAAGAACGCCCTGCTTGGCGACGCGATGGAAGCGGTGATCGCCGCCGTCTACCGCGATGCCGGTTTCGAGGTGTCGCGCGCGTTGATACGACGCCTCTGGGGCGAGCGGGTGGCGACGGTGCAAGCGGATTCGCGCGACGCCAAGACCACCTTGCAGGAATGGGCGCAGGCCCGCCGCCAGACCCCGCCGACCTATGCCGAGGTGGAGCGCAGCGGCCCCGATCACGCGCCTGTCTTCACCATCGAGGTGCGGTTGCAATCGGGTGAAAGCGCCCGGGCCGAGGCCGCGTCGAAACGGCAGGCGGAACAATCCGCCGCGCAAGCGATGCTGGCGAAAGTGATCGGCGGCCAGTAGCGGTGCGGCACGCGCGATGCCGCTAACGGGCACCGATCCCGGCGAGGGTCGGAACTGGCCATGGCCAGAGATTCCCTGTAAAGGCGGCGGATAGTCAGAACGGAATACCAGACACATGACCACACGCGCAGGCTTCGTTGCCCTGATCGGGGAACCCAATGCCGGGAAATCGACGCTTCTGAACCGGATGGTCGGGGCCAAGGTCTCGATCGTCACGCACAAGGTGCAAACCACCCGCGCACGGATTCGGGGCGTGGCGATGGAGGGCGAGAGCCAGATCGTCTTCGTCGACACGCCAGGCCTGTTCCGCCCGCGCCGTCGGCTGGACCGGGCGATGGTGGCCGCGGCCTGGACCGGGGCGGCGGATGCCGATCTGGTGGTGCTGCTGATCGAGGCGCATCGGGGCATGACCCATGGGGTCGAGGCCATCCTCGACGGTTTGAACGAGCGCGCACAAGGGCGTCGTGTGGCGCTGGCGATCAACAAGATCGACCGGGTGAAGGCGGAAGTGCTGCTGGCGCTGACCAAGAAGATGAACGAAGCCTATCCTTTCGAAGAGACGTTCCTGATTTCGGCAGAGAAGGGCCACGGCGTGGACGCGTTGCGCCACTGGCTGGCGGGCAACCTTCCCGAGGGGCCTTGGCTTTACCCCGAAGATCAGATCGCGGACCTGCCGATGCGGATGATCGCGGCCGAAATGACCCGAGAGAAGCTGACCCTGCGGCTGCATCAGGAATTGCCCTACCAATTGACGGTGGAAACCGAGAATTGGGAAGAACGCAAGGACGGCTCGGCCCGGATCGACCAGGTGATCTATGTTGCACGCGACGGTCACAAGGGCATTTTGCTGGGCCACAAGGGCGAGACCATCAAGGCCGTGAGCCAAGCTGCGCGGGCAGAACTGGAAGAGTTCCTTGGCCGCAAAGTGCACCTGTTCCTACAGGTCAAGGTGCGCCCGAACTGGCTGGAAGAGTCCGAGCGCTATTCCGAGATGGGGCTCGATTTCAAGGACGGCAATTGACCCGGTGGAGCGCGAGCAGATGCGCCTGACAGCAGAGTTTTGGGTCAAGGCCTATCTCACTCGGCTGCGGCTGGCCGATATACCGGCCTTCGTGGTGGCGCATGGCGACGACACAGGCGGGGCGGTGCTGGTCAAGCTGAGCACGCTCGACGGGCAGGCGCAGTTGTTTCAGCGCAGTTTCGATCTGATGACCGGGGACCGCGCGTGGATCGTGCTGAGCGAGGGGGAAGAGCGCGAGGTGGACGAGGCGATTTCCCGGCAGCGGCGCATGGACCCGGACCTGTGGGTGATCGAGGTCGAGAATCGCGCCGGGCGGCATCTGCTGGATGAGCCGGGGCTGAGCTGATCCCTCCGCAATGCATTTCCCCTTGGAGTGGCGCGGTGGACAGGTAGGATCACCCCCATGGAATGGCGGGACGAAGGCGTGCTTCTGGCCATGCGACGGCATGGGGAAAACGCCGCGATCATCGAGGTCTTTACAGAACGGCATGGCCGACACGCGGGCGTTGTGCGCGGCGGGGCCGGTCGGCGTATGGCCCCGATTCTGCAACCGGGGGCACAGCTTGACCTGACATGGCGGGCCCGGTTGGAGGATCATCTGGGCGCCTACACACTGGAACCGATCAAGGGACGGGCCGCCGATGCGCTGGACGATGCCGCCGCGCTTGCGGGGCTGTCTTCGGTGTGCGCCCTTCTGGCGTTTTGCCTGCCCGAACGCGAGGCACATCCAGACCTCTACGCCCGGTCCATCGCCCTGCTGGATGCGCTTGGGGCCGAAGGCTGGGCCTATGCTTACCTGCGATGGGAACTGGCCCTGCTGGACGAGATGGGGTTCGGTCTCGACCTGTCCTGCTGCGCGGTGACGGGGCAGACCCAAGGACTGGAATTCGTCTCGCCGCGCAGTGGCCGGGCCGTGACGCGCGAAGGGGCAGGGGAATGGGCCGATCGCCTGCTGCCCCTGCCAGCCAGCCTGCGCGGTGTCGGTGGTGGAGAGCGGGCCGACCTGTTGGTCGGGTTCGGCGTAACCGGACATTTCCTGAGCGACCACCTGGCCCGGTCCCTTGGCGACAAGCCCTTGCCCGCAGCCCGCCAGCGCTTTGTCGACCGGGTGGCGCGGGGGGCATAGGCCCGTTCCCGTCCGTGCCCGCGCAACCGGCTGTCGCCCGACCGGCCATGCGCGGGGAATTGCCGAGATCGTGATCATTGCGCGCGGTCAAGACTCTTGTCGTGACAGGCTGTTACCCTTCTCAAAGCGGGGCGCCGATCGCGCTCTGAAGTGATAGGAGATTGGATATGAGGAAGTATTTTGCGATCGGGGCCTGCGTGCTTGCCCTTGCGGGTGCCACCTGCACGCCCCAGGAACAAATGATGGTCGGCGGCCTGGTCGGGGCCGGTGTCGGCGTCGGACTCGCCGACCTGATGAACGCGAATACCGGCTGGACAGTGGTCGCGGCCATGGCCGGTGCCGCAGTCGGGTCTCAGGTGGCGTATAACGCCCAGACCAACCAATGCGCCTACAAGCGCGCGGACGGACGGGTTGAAGTTCGCCCCTGTTGACGGATGTGTCGTCCGTGAACTGGAACCCCGCCTGTTTCGGGCGGGGTTTTGTTTTTCGTGAGAAGAACGCTCGTCGTCATTTAGTTGACATGTGTCAATGTCGGCAATTGTAATATATGAGAGGTGAAACTGACCCCCCTCCTCGATCGAGCGCACCGACAATGAGCACATCCACCGCAGATCCGACCCCGACCCGCCTTGAGCATTTCCCGATAACGTTCTTCGCGGTTGTCATGGGCCTGACCGGGCTGTCGCTGGCCGTTCACGCGGCCGAGCAGGCCTTTGGCTGGCCCCTCGGTATTTCGGAGAAGCTCTACTACATCGCCTTCGGGATCTTCGGGCTAATCACACTCGGGTTCCTGCTGAAACTGGTCCGCTATCCGGGGGCCGTGGCGGCAGAGTGGAACCATCCGGTCAAGCTGGCCTTCTTCCCGGCTATCTCCATTTCCCTGCTCTTGCTGGCCACCGCATCGCTTGGTCATGCGCCGCTGCTGGCCGAGGAACTATGGGCCCTCGGGGCCGCGTTGCAGGCGGTTCTGACCATCGCCGTGGTGACGGGCTGGATCGGGTCGCGCGCCTTTCAGCATGGGCACTTGTCGCCTGCATGGTTCATTCCAGCCGTGGGCAACGTGATCGTGCCGGTTGCGGGCGTGCCGCTCGGCTATGTCGACCTGAGCTGGTATTTCATGTCGGTGGGGCTGGTCTTCTGGGTGGTGCTGCTGACATTGGTCTTCAACAGGCTGGTGTTCCACGATCCGCTGCCGGGGCGGTTGCAGCCGACGCTGGTGATCCTGATCGCGCCACCCGCCGTGGCCTATGTCGCATGGATTCGGCTGGTGGGAGAGATCGGGCCAGTGCCGATGATCCTGTTGAACACGGCCTATTTCTTTACGCTGGTGGTGGCAGTGCAGTTGCCACGCATCATCCGCCTGCCTTTCGCCCTGTCCTTCTGGGCACTGAGCTTTCCCTTTGCCGCTGTGACGATTGCCAGCTTCGCGCACGCAAACCTGACCGGGCAACAGGGCTACAAGCTGATCGGTGCGGGGTTGCTGGCGGTTCTGGTCGTGATCATCGGGGCGTTGGTGTTGCGCACGGTCCGGGCGATGGTGGCGGGCCAAATCTGCCAGCCAGAGGGATAGTCGGCAAAGGGCCCGCCGGGTCAGGGCGGGCCGTTTCCGTCGTCTGAGATCGGGATCAACCCAGAAGCCTGCGGGCGATCACCTGTGCCTGAATTTCGGCGGCGCCCTCGAAGATGTTGAGGATTCGCGCGTCGCAGAGGATGCGGCTGATCTTGTATTCCAGCGCGAAGCCATTGCCGCCATGGATCTGCAAGCCGTTGTCGGCAGCGGCCCATGCCACGCGGGCGCCAAGCAGTTTGGCCATCCCGGCCTCGAGGTCACAGCGCTTGTCGTGGTCCTTCTGCCAGGCGGAGTAATACGTCAGCTGACGGGCCACCATGATCTCGACCGCCATCATCGCCAGCTTGCCTGAAACGCGAGGGAAATCGACCAGAGACTTGCCGAACTGCTTGCGATCATTGGCGTATTGCATCGCGATTTCCAGCGCGGATTGGGCCACGCCAATGGCGCGGGCAGCGGTCTGGATGCGGGCGGATTCAAAGGTTTGCATCAATTGCTTGAAGCCTTGTCCGGTTTCGCCGCCCAGAAGGTTGCCTTCCTTTACCTTGAAGCCGTCAAAGCCAAGCTCGTATTCCTTCATGCCGCGATAGCCCAGAACCTCGATCTCGCCTCCGGTCATGCCGGGGGTGGGAAACGGGTCTTCGTCGGTGCCGGGGGTCTTTTCGGCAAGGAACATCGACAGGCCCCGGTGGTCGGTGGTCTCGGGATCGGTCCGGGCCAGCAGCGTCATCACATGGGTGCGCGCGGCGTGGGTGATCCATGTCTTGTTGCCAGTGATCTCCCAGCCCTCGTCGGTCTTGACCGCGCGGGTGCGGAGAGACCCGAGGTCAGAGCCGGTGTTGGGTTCGGTAAACACCGCCGTGGGCAGGATTTCCCCGCTGGCAATCTTGGGAAGCCACTGGGCCTTTTGGTCTTCGGTGCCGCCGCACAGGATGAGCTCAGCCGCGATTTCAGAGCGCGTGCCGAGGGAACCCACGCCGATGTAACCGCGGCTGAGCTCTTCCGAGACCACCACCATCGAGGCTTTGGACAGGCCGAAGCCGCCATATTCCTCGGGGATGGTCAGGCCGAATACGCCCATTTCGGCCAATTCCTCAATGATTTCCATCGGAATCAGCTCGTCTTTGAGGTGCCAGTTGTGGGCGTTGGGTTCGACTCGTTCGCGGGCGTAGCGGGAGAATTGCTCGCGGATCATTTCCAGCTCTTCATCAAGGCCGCTGGCGCCAAAACAGGTGGTGGAACCCGCTTTTTCCTGCATTAATTCAACGAGTTGGCTGCGCGCCGACTGGGTGTTTCCACCGGCGCAGAGGGTGTCGACCTGGGGGATGGCCAAATCGGCGGCGTCGAGGCCCATATCTTGCAGGCGCAGAATTTCGCCCTGGCTCATCGGGATGCCGCCGCGGATCTGGCTGAGATACTCGCCAAAGGCGATCTGGTGGAGCAGGTGTTCCATCTCGCCGAACTGGCCCGCCTCGCTCAATCGCGTGGCCCAGGCCTGCATCTGGCGCAGCGCCTCAACATAGGTGGCAAGCCATGCCAAACCGTGCGCGGCCATTTGATTTTCTTCGAGTTTCTTGCCCGACACGCGCCCATCTGCGCTGACCGTGTCGCGCAGCGTGGTCGTGGCCTGGTCGAGCAGCGCCTCAAGCGGCGCGATGGTCGCGCCGGTCAGGCTGAGAAGCTCGGGCAGAAGAGTGGCCTTGGTCGTTTCGGGCATGGTCGTTCCGTCATGCGGCATGGTCTGTCTCCGGTCTTTCGTGCTGGTGCAGAGATAATCCCTTCGCAGGTGCAGCGCAAGAATAATTCGTGCAACGCGACTTTCTGGACAATTTGTGTCTCACGCACTGTCCGTCGCCGGGCGTACACCCCCCGTACACCCCCTGTGCACCCCCCGTACAGACGCGGAGGCGTTTCTGTCGGGCAGGCGCACGCCGTGACCGCGGCCAAATTGGCCCACCTGTGATTGACTGTGCGGCCGCGCAGGGCGGGTTTGCAGATGCGGGGCCGCGCGGCTTGCGCTAGAGCATCGCCATCACCTGAGTGGAGACCCCGATGGGCGCCGTGCTGGAAACCCTGCCGATCACGATCCTTGCAGCCGCAATCGCGGTGACGATGTTCGGCGGCTTCGTAAAGGGCGCGGTCGGCTTTGCCCTGCCGCTGATCATGATGTCGGGTCTGGCGGCGATTCTGCCGCCCGAGGTGGCGCTGGCCGGGCTGATCATCCCCGCCATGGTCGCCAACATGTGGCAGGCGTTTCGGCAGGGGTTGGGTGGCGCGGTCGAGTCGGTCAAGCGGCACTGGCCCTTTATCGGGATCGTGCTGGTCTGCATGGCGATCAGTGCCCAATTGGTGCTGAGCCTGCCGCAATGGCT
Organism: Nioella nitratireducens; assembly: GCF_001879715.1. Taxonomy (GTDB): domain Bacteria; phylum Pseudomonadota; class Alphaproteobacteria; order Rhodobacterales; family Rhodobacteraceae; genus Nioella; species Nioella nitratireducens. Next base: position 173,819 of record NZ_MNBW01000009.1, read on the forward strand.
GTTCTTCACGGTGATCGGCGTGCCGATCTCGCTCTATTCGGCGTTGCAACTATTGGGCTGGCAATTGCGCGTGCCCACCGAGCGGCGGCGGCTTGCGGTCTGGTTGTTCGGAGGGCTGGCCGGGGTCTTTGGTGGCTTCTCGGCCATTTTCGGGCCGCCGACGGTGGCCTACCTGATCTCGCTGGACACCGAGAAATCGGAACAGGTGCGGGTGCAGGGGATGGTCTATTTCCTTGGTAACGTACTGCTCTTCGGCTCTCACCTGCGGTCGGGGGTGCTGAACGCCGACACGATCCCGTTTTCCCTGATGATGGTGGTGCCCGCCATGCTGGGCATGTGGATCGGGTTCCAGGTGCAGGACCGGATGGATCGGGCGACGTTCCTGAAGGCGACGCTGGTGGTTCTGCTGCTCGCCGGGCTGAATTTGGTGCGACGGGGGGTGATGTAGCCCGCAGCGCCGCATCCGCCCACAAAACAAGGGCCCGCCGGTTGGGCAGGCCCTTGCCTTTGTCCCGAACGCGGGATCAAGAAATCGCGGCGGCCTTCACATCGTCGTCGATGAACGGCACGTATTGCGCGAAGTTCTCGGCAAACATGTTGACCAGTTTCGCGGCCTGCGCGTCGTAGGCTTCGGGATCATCCCAGGTGCGGCGCGGGTCGAGCAGCACTTCGGCGACGCCGGGGCACTCGGTGGGAACCTCGAAGCCGAAATTGGCGTCCTTGCGGAACTCGGTCTCGTTCAGCGACCCGTCCAGCGCGGCGGTCAGCAGCGAGCGGGTAGCGCGGATCGGCATCCGGCTGCCGGTGCCGTAGGCGCCGCCGGTCCAGCCGGTGTTGACCAGCCAGCAGGTCGCGCCGTGACCGGCGATCTTTTCGCGCAGCAGGTTGCCGTAGACCTCGGGGCGGCGCGGCATGAAGGGGGCGCCAAAGCAGGTCGAGAAGGTCGGGATCGGTTCGAGCACGCCCACCTCGGTGCCCGGTGTCTTGGAGGTGAAGCCGGACAGGAAGTGATACATCGCCTGCGCGGGCGTCAGCCGGGCGATCGGGGGCAGAACCCCGAAGGCGTCACAAGTCAGAAGGATGATGTTTTTCGGATGGCCGCCAAGCGCGGTATCCGACGCGTTCGAGATGTAGTGCAGCGGGTAGGCGCAGCGCATGTTCTCGGTCAGGCTGCTGTCCTCGAAGTCCAGCTCCTTGGTGTACTCGTCATAGACCATGTTCTCGATGACGGTGCCGAATTTCTGGGTGGTGGCGTAGATTTCCGGCTCAGCCTCGGGGTTGAGGTTGATGGTCTTGGCGTAGCAGCCACCCTCGAAGTTGAAGATGCCCTTTTCGGACCAGCCATGTTCGTCATCGCCGATCAACACGCGGGACGGATCGGCGGAAAGCGTGGTTTTGCCGGTGCCCGAGAGACCGAAGAAAACGGCGGCATCCTCTGGGTCGTCGACGGCGTGGTTGGCCGAACAGTGCATGGCCATCACGTTGTTGCCGGGCAGAATGTAATTGAGCAGCGTGAACACCGATTTCTTGTTTTCGCCCGCATAGGCGGTGCCGCCGATCAGGATCAGCTTTTTCTCGAAGTTCAGTGCGATCACGGTTTCACTGCGGCAGCCGTGCCGAACCGGGTCGGCCTTGAAGCTGGGGCAGTTGACGATGGTGAATTCCGGCACGAAACTGGCCAGTTCCTCGGCTTCGGGGCGGCGCAACATGGTGCGGATGAAAAGACCGTGCCAAGCCAGTTCGGTCACCATGCGCACATCAAGGCGGTGTTCCGGGTCGGCGCCACCGAAAAGATCCTGCACGAAATATTCGCCGCCCTTCATGTGGTCGAGCATGTCGGCATAGAGCTGGTCGAAGGCGTCGGGGGCCATCGGCGTGTTGTTGTCCCACCAGATGGTGTCTTCGACGGCGGGGGTGCGCACGACGAACTTGTCCTTGGGGGAGCGGCCAGTGTGCCTGCCGGTTGAAACGAGGAAAGTCCCCCCCTGACCGAGCGTCCCTTCGTCGCGGCGAAGGGCGGCTTCCATCAGGGCCGGTTCGAGCAGGTTATAGTGAACCGTCCCGAGATCCGAAATGCCTTGGGCTTCCAGCGTTTGGGCCGGGTTCACGCGTCCTGTGGTCATTATGCAAGCTCCTGCGCCGTCTGGTCCTGGCGCCTTGAGTGATCCTTGAGAAGTGCGGTCGGATGGGCCGCTGGCGTAGCCGCCATATAACATGCCGCTTTCGGCGAGGAACAGGACGCAATCGCACAGTTAGCGCAACCAAGTTGAGGCAAAGGGCCTGTTAGCGCTGCCTTAACATTCCATCCTTAGAGAATCACGGGGCGGCAAAGGAGCGATTCTCAACTTAGAGATTGATTCAGAAGGCGGAAATGTAGGAGAATACGCAAAAAATAACATAACCGGGCAGCATAAGGACATATCACCATGTCGAGGATCGCACTTGTCGATGACGACAGGAATATTCTGACCTCCGTCGCCATGACCCTTGAAGCTGAGGGATTTGAGGTCGAAACCTATAACGACGGCCAGTCGGCCCTGGACGCTTTTTCGCGCCGGATGCCGGAGCTTGCCGTGCTGGACATCAAGATGCCGCGGATGGACGGCATGGACCTGTTGCAGCGCCTGCGCCAGAAATCCAAGGTGCCGGTGATCTTCCTCACCTCCAAGGATGATGAGATCGACGAGCTGATGGGCCTGCGGATGGGGGCCGACGATTACGTGCGCAAGCCCTTTTCGCAGCGTCTGCTGGTGGAACGCATCCGGTCGATCCTGCGCCGACAGGAGGCGATTGCCTCGGACGAGACCGGAACCCCGGAAGAAAGCCAGGTCATGGTGCGCGGTCCGCTGACGATGGACCCGCTGCGGCACGCGGTAACATGGCGCGGCAAGGACGTGTCGCTGACGGTGACCGAGTTTCTGCTGTTGCAGGCGCTGGCGCAACGGCCCGGTTTCGTAAAAAGCCGCGACCAGTTGATGGACGTGGCCTATGACGAGCAGGTCTATGTCGACGACCGCACAATTGACAGTCATATCAAACGCTTGCGTAAGAAGATGCGGGAAGCGGATGACGATTTTTCCGCCATCGAGACGCTTTACGGCATTGGGTATCGGTACAACGAAGAATAGTAGATGACATTGGCCTCCGACATCGGGACCACGGACCGCCGCGATCGGGCAGAGTCGCAGATCGTGCTTGGCGAAGACTGGGACCGTCCCGCGGGGGCGGTCGAGGCGGAATTGCGCAATGCGCGCGCCCGTCGCGGGCTGATGTCGCTCAACCGGTCGCCCTTGGCGCGAAAGATAATCGTGTTCAACCTGCTGGCGTTGATCGTGCTTGTGGCGGGCGTTCTGTTCCTCAATCCCTTCCGTGACAGCCTGGTGGTGCAGCGCGAACGCGCGCTGGCAACCGAGGCGCAACTGGTGGCCGAGGTCTTTCAGGCCAGCCTGCCGCGCACCGCCCCCGCCAACCTGCTGACCGGCGACGGGATCGACCCGGCCGAGGTGCTGGCCCGGATCGGCCTGTCGGACGGGGTGGATATCTACGTCTTCGCCCCCAACGAAACGCTGGTCGCCTCGACCGATTCCATTCAAACCGCCGCGGCGCATCCGGTGACCGGGCTTGGCGATGGCAATGGGCAGTCGCTGGTCATCACCGACTTTCTGAACCGCGTCTGGGATCTGCTGGCGCGGGTCATGTCCACCCAAGAGGCTGTGCCACCGACCGGCCCCGCGACCGAAGAGCTGGCGCGCGGGCTGGTGGCCGAGGCGCTGAATGGCAACACGGTGTTGCATGGTGGCAACGGTTTTGATGGCACCGTCTTTCTCGCCGCCTCGCCGATCACCGGCACGACCGGCCCCGCCGGCGTGGTGGCCGTGGCAACCGCCGCGGGCGAGATCGAGCAATTGGTCCGCGCCGAGCGCGAACAGATCCTGCAAATGTTCTTTGTCGCGCTGATGGTGTCGATCGGGCTGAGCCTTGTGCTGGCCTCGACCATCGCCAACCCGCTGTCGGACCTGTCGGCGGCGGCGGAACTGGGCCGCGACAAGAATGCCCGCAAGATGAGCCCGACCCGCGTGCGCATCCCCGATCTGACCGGACGCCCCGACGAGATCGGGCGACTGTCGGCGGCGCTGCGCGGCATGGTGGCCGCGCTCTATGACCGGATCGACGGCAACGAACAATTCGCCGCCGACGTGGCGCACGAAATCAAGAACCCGCTCGCCTCTCTGCGTTCGGCGGTTGGCACGATGCGGCTGGCCAAGACCGATGATCAACGCGGGCGGTTGCTGGACGTGATCGACCACGACGTGCGGCGGCTCGACCGGCTGGTGTCGGATATTTCCAACGCCTCGCGGCTCGATTCCGAGTTGGTGAAAGAGGATGCGGACGAGTTCGACCTGATCCACATGTTGGGCAACCTGACCCAGTATCACACCGAGGAAGCGAAGCAGCACGAGATCGAGTTCATCTCGGATCTGCCTGCGGAACCGGTGGTGCTGCACGGGCTGGAGGGGCGCTTGGCACAGGTTTTCGTCAACCTCATCACCAATGCCCTGTCCTTCTGCGAGGCGGGCGACGCGGTGCGGGTCTGGGCACGAAAACGCGAAAACCGGGTGCTGATCGTGGTCGAGGATACCGGCCCCGGCATCCCGGAAGAGGCGCTGACCAAGGTGTTCAACCGTTTCTACTCGGAACGCCCGGTGCAGCAATTCGGCGACCACTCGGGCCTTGGGCTGGCGATTTCCAAGCAGATCGTCGAGGCGCATGGCGGTGTGATCTGGGCCGAGAACATCCGCCCGACCGAGGCCGACATGATGTCGGAGCCGCTCGGTGCGCGCTTCGTCGTCGGCCTGCCGCTCTGAGCCTTGGACGCCCTGTTCGCCAGCTACACGGAAGCCGCCCCGGATGGGCGGCTTTTTTGCCGGGGCACGGGCGTGGCGTTGAACGGGCAGGGGGTGCTGATCCTCGGGGCCTCCGGGCGGGGCAAGACCCGGCTGGCATTCGAGCTCTTGGCGCTTGGGGCCGACCTGTTGGCCGATGATGGCGTGTGGCTGGATGGCGAAAATCGCCTGATCCGCCCCGACACCGCCCCCGCCCTGATCGAAGCGCGCGGGGTGGGGCTGTTGCGCGCCCGCCCGATCCAAAGGGCCCAGTTGGTGCTGGTGGTCAATCTTGACCGGGCCGACCCCGACCGCCTGCCCCCGCGACGAGAGGTCGCCGCGCCGGGCGGTGCGGTTCCATTGATCCTTGGGCGGGATCACCCTTTTCTGGCGCCTGTCTTGCACCATCTATTGCAAAACGGACGGGCGGAGTAACGCGATGAATAACGAAGACCACCCACGCGATGAAGAGGCGGCCCGCGTTGTCTTTGTCTCGGGTCCGTCCGGGGCCGGGCGCTCGACCGCGATCAAGGCGCTGGAGGATCTGGGGTTCGAGACCATCGACAACCTGCCGCTCAGCCTGCTGCCGCGCCTGTTGGACGGACCGCCGCCGTCGCGCCCGCTGGCCTTGGGCACCGATCCGCGCAATCGGGACTATAGCGCGCAGGCCGTGATCGCAGCGGTCGATCGGCTGACGGCGGACCCCGATATCCTTGCGGATCTGGTTTATCTGGATTGCGCGACAGAGGTGCTGGTGCGCCGCTATTCCGAGACCCGCCGCCGCCATCCGCTGGCACCCGAGGACAGGCCGATCCTTGGTATCGAGTTGGAACAGGACCTGCTGGCCCCGGTGCGGGCGCGGGCGGGTATCCTGATCGACACCTCCGAGATGACACCGCACGATCTGCGCGCCGAAGTGCAGCGCTGGTTCGCGCCGGACGGGCAGACGCTGGCCCTGTCGGTGCAGAGCTTTTCCTACAAGCGGGGCCTGCCGACCGGGGCCGATCTGGTGTTCGATTGCCGGTTCCTGCGCAATCCCTACTGGAACCCCGATCTGCGCAGTCTGGATGGGCGCGATGGCCCCGTGGTCGACTACATCACCGACGATCCGCGCTTTCATGCGTTCCTTGAACAGGTCACGACATTGGTCGAAACCCTGCTGCCCGCCTATCAGGACGAGGGCAAGGCGCATCTGACGGTTGCCTTCGGGTGCACCGGCGGGCAACACCGGTCGGTTGCCGTAACGGAAAAACTGGCCGCCCATCTTGCGCGCGCCGGGTGGCAGGTGTCTAAGAGACACAGGGAGATTGAACGCCGGGGAGCGACCCGCGCGCCGTAAGGGGCAAGGAAGCAGAACGTGATCGGCATCGTGATCGTGGCACATGGAGGTCTTGCGCGAGAGCTGCAAAATGCCGTCGAGCACGTGGTCGGCCAGCAGTCCGGTATGCTGTCCATTTCCATCGGCGCCGAGGATGACCGTGGCCGCCGCCAACGCGAGATCTGCGATGCCGCCGACGCGGTGGATACTGGCGATGGCGTGGTCGTGGTCACCGATATGTTCGGCGGCTCGCCCTCCAACCTGTCGCTGCGGGCCTGCCGCCCCTCGAATCGCAAGATCCTGACGGGGGTGAACCTGCCGATGCTGGTCAAACTCGCCAAATCGCGGAACCTGCCGGTCGATGAGGCCGTCGCCCGCGCCACCGAAGCCGGTCGGCGCTATATCAACAGCTTCGACGGAGCCCCGGAATGAGTGATGGCGTGACCCGCGACCTGAAGATCGAGAATGTCAAAGGACTGCATGCCCGGGCGTCCGCCAAGTTCGTGGAAGTGGTGGAAGATCATGACGCAACGGCAACCGTTCGCAAGGATGGGCTAAGTGCCGCTGGCGACTCGATCATGGGGCTTTTGATGTTGGCAGCCTCTCAGGGAACCACTATTGAGGTCGAAACGAACGGGCCAGACGCCGACAAGCTGATGGACGCCCTGTCGGTCTTGGTCGCAGACAAATTTGGCGAAGGCATGTAGGCTGAGACAGGGGAAAGAAAAAGGTAGGGAAGAGGTGACCGACGTCACGACGCCCAATCACCGGCGCCAAGGCCAGCCGGTGCAAACCCAATCCCCGGCCGTCTATGACCGCCGGAGTTTGACCTATGCCAACTCCTTCGACTCGCCGTTGCGGTCGACCTTGATCCGGGCGATGGAGTGGTTCAGCGGCAAGATCACCATTATCCGTCGCGTTCGCGAATTCGAACGCCGGGGGGCACCGCTGGGGCAGGCGTTCTGGCCTGCGACCATGGATGTCATGGGCATCGAGCTGCAAACGCCCGCGCATCAATTGGATCGCATCCCGTCCGAAGGGCCGGTGGTCTTTGTCGCAAACCACCCGCACGGGCTGGTCGATGGCATGATCCTGGCCGACCTGATCGGACGGCGGCGCGATGATTATCGCATTCTTACGCGTTCGCTGCTGACCGGCATCGACGAAAGCGCGGCGAGTTACATGATCCCCGTGCCGTTCCCGCACCAGCCCGATGCGCAGCGCGAGATGATCCGTATGCGTTCGGCCGCCATGGCCCATCTGGAAGAGAAGGGGTTGATTGCCCTGTTTCCCTCTGGGGTCGTGGCGACGTCCGAGTCGGCGTTTGGTCCGGTGATCGAGGCAGAGTGGAACGTGTTCACCGCCAAGATGATCCGCAAATCCGGGGCGACCATCGTGCCCTGTTTTTTCCAGGGCACCAACTCTCGCGCCTACCAGATTGCCAACCGCATCTCGCCGACATTGCGGCAGGGGCTGTTGCTGCACGAGGTGGTCAAGAGCTTCGACAAGCCGCAGGCCCCGATCATCGGCCATCCCATCACCCCCGATGAATGGGAAGAGCCGATCAAGGCGCCTCGCAAGTTCATGGCGCGGTTGCGCGAACACACGCTGTCGCTGAAAGCCGATCCCGACAAGACAATCTGAACGTCCCCGCTATCGGGTGCCGGGCGTGTCCCGGTGCCCCCCGCACCTCGCATGGGCATGGGGGCTGCCCAGATGGAAGAGGCGCGTGTGTCAGCGCGTGGGAACAGGTGTCTCGCCACGGTAGTCGTAGAAGCCGCGCTGAGTCTTGCGGCCAAGCCAGCCGGCCTCGACATATTTGGTCAACAGCGGGCAGGGGCGATACTTGGTGTCGGCCAGACCGTCATGCAACACGTTCATGATCGCAAGGCAGGTGTCGAGGCCGATGAAATCGGCCAGTTCCAGCGGCCCCATCGGGTGGTTCGCGCCCAGCTTCATCGCTTCGTCAATCGACTTCACGTTGCCGACACCTTCGTAAAGGGTATAGACCGCCTCGTTGATCATCGGCATCAGGATGCGGTTGACGATGAAGGCCGGAAAATCTTCGGCGCTGGAGGCGGTCTTGCCGATCCGATCGACCACGGCGAGGCAGGATTTATACGTCTCTTCATCGGTGGCGATGCCGCGGATCAGTTCCACCAATTGCATCACCGGCACCGGGTTCATGAAGTGGAACCCCATGAATTTTTCCGGCCGGTCTGTGCGGCTGGCCAACCGCGTGATCGAGATCGACGACGTGTTCGAGGTGAGGATGGTGTGCGGCTTGAGATGTGGCAGCAGGTCTTCGAAGATCGCCTGCTTGACGGTTTCCCGCTCGGTCGCGGCCTCGATGATCAGGTCGCAGGGGCCAAGGTCGGTCAGGGTCAGGGTGGTCTTGATCCGGGCCAGCGAGGCGGCCTTTTCCTCGGCGCTGATCTTTTCGCGGCTGACCTGCCGGTCGAGGTTACGCTCGATCAGGGACATTGCCTTGTCGATGCTGTCCTGCGAGATGTCCGTCATCAGAACATCGTAACCGGCCAGCGCGCAGACATGGGCGATGCCGTTGCCCATCTGACCTGCGCCCACGATCCCGATCTTCTGAATGTCCATGTCCCGTCCCTCCGATCAGTGTTTTCGCGCGCACCATAGGCGTCCGGTGGCGGGGCAGACAAGCGCAAACGGTGCGTCGGTTTGTTCGAAAAATCCCGGCAAACTTGCCGTTTAGCCTTTTGGCAACGGGTGCCGCCCAAGCTGGACACGGGTGAGTCGAACTATGGGTGGAGCAAGCTGATGAGCTATGCACAAACGGGGCATGGCCCCCTTGATTATCAACCGTGCCAGTATGACGGATCGCCGATGACGTTCCGGGGGCCAAAGGCGGGGCTGGATCAGTCTTTCGTGCTGTGTCTGGGCGGGTCGGAAACCTTCGGGAAATTCACGCCAGAGCCCTATCCCGACCAACTGGCCAAGGTGCTTGGTCGGCGCGTGGTGAACATGGGTGCGATGAACGCGGGCGTTGACCTGTTGCTATATGACGCCGCGATCACCGGCGCCGCCGCGCGGGCCGAAGCGGTGGTGCTGCAACTGCCGGGCGCGGCCAATCTGAGCAACCGTTTCTTCACAGTGCATCCACGCCGCAACGACAGGTTTGTAAAGGCTTCGACCATGCTGCGCACGATCTATCGCGAGGTGGATTTTACCGAGTTTCATTTTACGCGCCACATGTTGACCGCGTTGCGGCGCCGGTCCGAGGACCGGTTTTCCATTATCCTGCAAGAGTTACGAGAGGCGTGGCAGGCGCGGATGATCCGGGTTCTGTCGCAGATCGAGGTGCCGGTGCACCTGCTGTGGTTGTCGCAGCGGGCACCGGACGATGACCCGCTTGGCGGCGACGATCTGGGGGACGATCCGCTTTTCGTGGACGGGGAGATGCTGGACACGGTGGCACGCCACGCGGCCAGCACCAGCGTATGCGTCACGCCCACGGATGCGCGGGCCCCGGCGCAGCGCGGCATGTATTTCGGACGCGGAGAGGACGAAGCCGCGCGGCTGATGCCGGGACCGGCCGATCATGCGCGGGTGGCCGGGCAACTGGCGGCGGTGCTGACATGAAAAAGGCCCGCCGGGTCGGGCGGGCCTTTTGCGAAGGTGATGTCGTGGGGCTCAGCCGAGCTTTTCGGTGAGGGCCGGCACAGCGGTGAAGAGGTCGGCAACCAGGCCGTAATCGGCGACCTGGAAAATCGGGGCCTCTTCGTCCTTGTTGATCGCGACGATGATCTTGGAGTCCTTCATCCCCGCGAGGTGCTGGATCGCACCCGAGATGCCGACCGCTATGTACAGGTCGGGGGCGACCACCTTGCCGGTCTGGCCCACCTGCCAGTCGTTCGGCGCAAAGCCCGAATCGACAGCGGCGCGCGAGGCCCCGACGGCGGCACCAAGCTTGTCGGCAAGTGCTTCGATGATCTTGAAGTCCTCTTCCGAGCCGACGCCACGCCCACCCGACACGACGATGCCAGCACTGGTCAGCTCGGGGCGGTCGCTTTCGGCCACCTTGTCTTCAACCCATTGAGACAGCGCCGGACTATCTGCCGCACCGATGGTCTCGATCGGCGCTGCCGCCTGCTCGCCCGCTGCATCGAAGGTCGAGGTCCGGAAGCTGATAACCTTCTTTTCATCTTTCGAGCGCACGGTCTGCACCGCGTTGCCCGCGTAGATCGGGCGCTCGAACGTGTTGGCGTCCACAACACCGGAGGCATCGGAAATCACCATCGCGTCCAGCAGCGCCGCGACGCGCGGCAGCACGTTCTTGGCATCCGTTGTAGCGGGTGCCACGATGTGTTCGTAGTCGCCAGCCAGCGACACGATCAGCGCCGCAGTCGGTTCCGCCAGACGGTGACCGAGCGAGGCATCTTCGGCGACCAGCACCTTGGCCACGCCGTCGATCTTGGCGGCGGCCTCACCGGCTGCGGCGGCAGACGCGCCGGCGCACAGAACGGTCACGTCGCCCAGTTTGGACGCGGCGGTCACGGCCTTGGCGGTGGCGTCCAGCGCCAATTCACCATCGGTGACTTCAGCAAGGAGAAGAACAGCCATTACACAGCCCCCGCTTCTTTGAGTTTGGCCACAAGCTCATCGACAGAGCCCACGATTTCACCGGCCTTGCGGGCCTCGGGCTCGGTCGTCGAGACGATTTCGAGCCGCGGCGCGACATCGACGCCGTAATCGGCGGCGGTCTTTTCTTCCAAAGGCTTTTTCTTGGCCTTCATGATGTTGGGCAAGCTCGCATAGCGCGGTTCGTTCAGGCGCAGGTCAACGGTGACGATGGCGGGCATGGTCACGCTGATCGTTTGCAGACCGCCATCCACCTCGCGGGTGACCTTGGCGCCATCGCCGTCGATTTCGAGGGCCGAGGCGAAGGTGGCTTGCGACCAACCCAAAAGTGCCGACAGCATCTGGCCGGTGGCGTTCATGTCGTTGTCGATCGCCTGCTTACCGCAGAGCACGAGGCCGGGCGCCTCTTCTTCGACAACCTTGGCAAGGATCTTGGCGACGGCGAGCGGTTCGATATCGGTGTGCACGTCATCGGCAGCGACGACCAGAATGGCGCGGTCCGCGCCCATGGCCAACGCCGTGCGCAGGGTTTCCTGGCTCTGTTTCACGCCAATCGAGACGGCGATAACCTCGTCGGCCTTGCCCGCTTCCTTCAAGCGGATCGCCTCTTCAACGGCAATCTCGTCAAACGGGTTCATCGACATCTTCACATTCGCCAGATCGACCCCGCTCCCGTCCGCCTTCACGCGAACTTTCACGTTGTAGTCGATCACGCGTTTGACCGGTACGAGTACCTTCATTTCCACGTCTCTCCTGTAATGGCCCCCGAGGCACGGCCCCGGGAAAGTCATGCTACCCTGCGGTTGTTACCGGTTCGAATCGCGTGATGACAGGTCAAAATCGACGCGTTCGGCCAATTGGACGCCGCGTTTTTGCCGACAACGGGCTGTTGATGACGGATCGGGGACCAGGGCGGCGCATGGGCAGGTTGGCCCCCGGAAAGGGCCGGTATAGAAAAATGGTCGGGATTCGGGGGGGCCTGCGGCGCGGGCCGCCGTGATGGCCGGGTGCCCCGCGTTATCCGGGGCACCGAACCCGCCAGAGCAGGCGATCAACGGTTGGCGCCGGGAACCCAGAGCACATCCTTGCGGCCGTCATCGTTGCACAAGCGGGCGGCGACAAAGAACCAGTCGGACAGGCGGTTGAGGTATTTCACCGCCGCCGGGTTCACCTGTTCGACGGTCGACAATTCCACGGTCATCCGCTCTGCGCGCCGGGCCACTGTCCGGCACAGGTGCAGATGGGCCGCGGCAGGTGAACCGCCAGGCAGGATGAAGCTGCGCAGCGGTTCCAGCCGCTCGTTCATGGCGTCTATTTCGGCTTCCAGACGGTCCACCTGAGAGGGCACCATGCGCAGCGGAGGGTAATCTGCCTCGGCGTCTTTCTGCATATCCGGGCGGCAAAGATCCGCCCCGAGGTCGAACAGGTCGTTCTGGATCGCGGCCAGTTGGGCATCCATGGCGTCCATCACGTGCAGCCGGGCCATTCCGAGCGTTGCGTTCAGCTCGTCCACTGTGCCGTAGGCGGTGACGCGGGGCGAGAATTTCTCGACTCGTTCGCCATTTCCAAGGGCCGTTTGCCCGGTGTCGCCGCTGCGGGTGTAGATCTTGTTCAGAACGACCATCCGTCAGCCTCCGTAGCCGCGGATCATGACGAAGGCGGTGATCAGGATCACGGCCACGAATTGTGCGGCCAGACGCCAGCGCATGATCTTGTTGGCGTTGCGGCGGTTGAAATCGCCGCCGCGGGTAAAGGTGCCGATCCCGAAAAGCAGGATAATCGCGACCGCCACCGTGGCGATCAGCGCAAGCACGAAGAATGTATTTTCCATGGCGGTCCTTTCCGGGCCCTACCGTCTGGTCTGACGGGCCCCTGTGCGCGGTCTTTGATCCCTACCTAGGCCGCTGCGGACCAAAAGCGAAGGGAATTTGGGGAAATCGGACTGTGGTCATGTGACCCGCCGGGCGAGCCAGTCAAAAGCGCGGGTCGGCAGAACCCGATCCAGCACGCAGGCCAGTTCCGCCAGCTTGGTAACCCGATAGCGGGGGCGGGGGCGGGGCGATTCGAGGGCGTGGATCAGTTTGCGCGTCACCGCCGAGGGCGGCACTTCGAGATGTGCCACCGCGCTGCGGCCCTGCGCCTTGGCCAGCATCGTCGTTCTGTAGTCTTCGGCCCGGACCGAGCCTTCCCAGTCGATCCATTTCTGCATCTGGTGGCCAGAATTTTCGCCGAACCTTGTCGTGATCAGGCCGGGCTGGATCAGGCTGACTGCGATCCCGGTGTCGTGCAGTTCTTGCCGCAAGCTGTCGGTCAGACCTTCCAGCCCGTGCTTGGTGGCGATGTAGGCGCCGCGCCACGGCACCGCGACATAGCCGAAGACCGAGGTGCAGTTCACGATCCGCCCGTGGCCCTGCGCCCGCATCACCGGGACAAGCTGTTGGGTCAGGTCATGCGGGCCGATCAGGTTGGCCTGAAGGATGGCCTCGAACGCGGCGCGGGGCAGATCCTCGACCAGCCCCGGAATGCCATAGGCGCCATTGTTGTAAAGCGCGTCCAGGCGTCCACCGGTCGCCTCCAACACCTCGGCTACGGTCGATGCGATGCTGTCGGCGTCTTCGTAGTCGAGGCGCGGGCTGGCAAAACCCTCGGCGCGCAGGCGGTCGCAATCTTCGGGCTTGCGGCAACTGGCAAAGACCTGCCAGCCGCGGTCGCGCAAGGTATGCGCCGCGTCATGGCCGATACCGGAGGAACAGCCGGTGATGAGGATGCTGCGGGTCATGGGCGGGTCTTCCTGCGCGGGGCGGTCTGGGACAAGGGGTAGGGGCTTCGCAAGACTGGTGCAAGGCTCGGGGCGGCTCCTCCGCCCGGCAGTTGCGGCACCTTCGGTCGATGACTGGCTGCCCGTATGGACGAGGCGCAGCACATCCCTGCTTTACCAGCCCTCGTGGTTTCGCGTATCACGGATACCAAATGACAGAGCAGACAATGTCCGAAGATCCCCGCGAAACAGCCGAACCCCTGCGCCGTGCCATTGGCTCGCGCTATCTGCAATATGCGCTTTCCACCATCATGCATCGGGCCCTGCCCGACGCGCGCGATGGGTTGAAGCCAGTGCATCGGCGCATCTTGTATGCGATGCGCGAGTTGCGGCTCGCCTCGAACGGGGGGTTCCGCAAATCGGCCAAGATCTCGGGCGATGTGATGGGCAACTATCACCCGCACGGCGATGCCGCGATCTACGACGCCATGGCGCGTCTGGCGCAGGATTTCACCATTCGCTACCCGCTGGTGGACGGGCAGGGCAACTTTGGCAACATCGACGGCGATAACCCGGCCGCCAGCCGCTATACCGAGGCGCGCATGACGGCGGTCGCCGAGGCCCTGCTGGAAGGGTTGACCGAAAACGCCGTCGATTTCCGCGACAACTACGATGGCACCTTGCAGGAACCCGAGGTTCTGCCCGCGGCCCTGCCCAACCTGCTGGCCAATGGATCAAGCGGGATTGCCGTGGGCATGGCCACCAACATCCCGCCGCACAACGTGGATGAACTGATCGCCGCCAGCCTGCATTTGATCAAGGCACCCGATGCGCGCGACGAAACGCTGCTGACCTACATTCACGGGCCCGATTTCCCGACCGGCGGCATCATCGTCGAGCCGCCGGAAAGCATGGCCGAGACCTATCGCACCGGGCGCGGCGCTTTCCGGCTGCGGGCGCGGCACGAGATCGAGGATCTGGGGCGCGGTCAGTGGCAGATCGTGGTCACCGAGATTCCCTATCAGGTGCAGAAATCCAAGCTGATCGAAAAGATCGCCGAGCTGATCCAGACCAAGAAGATTCCGATTCTGGCCGACGTGCGCGACGAGAGTGCCGACGACATCCGCATCGTGCTGGAACCGCGTTCCAAGAACGTCGACGCCGACATCCTGATGGGCACGCTTTTTCGAAACTCGGATCTGGAGATCCGCTTCAACCTGAACATGAACGTGCTGATCGACGGGCGCACCCCCAAGGTGTGCAGCCTGAAAGAGGTGCTGCGCGCCTTTCTCGATCACCGGCGCGAGGTGTTGATCCGCCGCTCGACCCACCGGATGGAAAAGATCGACCATCGGCTGGAAGTGCTGGAAGGCTTCATCATCACCTTCCTCAATCTTGACCGGGTGATCGACATCATCCGCTACGATGACGACCCCAAGGGCGCACTGATGCGCGAGACCTGGGGCGTGCCGCATGTGCGGGCCACGAGCGAGGCCGACTATGTGACCCCGGCCCCCGGCGACGGGGAACTGACCGAGGTGCAGGCGGAGGCGATCCTCAACATGCGCCTGCGCAGCTTGCGCCGGCTCGAAGAGATGGAGCTGCTGAAAGAGCGCGACGCCCTGATGGAAGAGCGCGCCGGCCTCGACGATCTCCTGTCCCGCGAAGAACTGCAATGGGCTCGGATCGCCGAAGAGCTGCGCGAGGTGCGCAAGCAATTCGGCAAGGGCACCGAGTTCGGAAAGCGCCGCACAACTTTCGCCGAGGCGGGCCAGATCGAAGACGTGCCGCTGGAAGCCATGATCGAACGCGAGCCGATCACCGTGGTCCTGTCCAAGATGGGCTGGATTCGCGCGATGAAGGGCCATGTGGCGCTGGATGGCGAGTTCAAATACAAGGACGGCGACGAAGGCCGCTTCCTGCTTCATGCCGAGACCACCGACAAGATTCTGCTCTTTGGCAACAATGGCCGGTTTTACACGATTGCCGCCAGCACCCTGCCCGGCGGGCGCGGTATGGGCGAGCCTGTGCGCCTGATGGTCGATATTCCCAACGAGGTCGAGATCGTCGATCTGCTGATTCACCAACCCGGCGCCAAGCTGCTGGTGGCCTCGTCGGCGGGCGACGGTTTCCTTGTGGCCGAGGCGGATGTGCTGGCGCAGACGCGGTCTGGCAAGCAGGTGCTGAACGTGCGCGGCGACGTCAAGGCGCGGGTCTGCACGCGCATTGCCGAGGGCGACGATCACATCGCCTGTGTCGGCGAGAACCGCAAGGTTCTGGTCTTTGCCATGGAAGAGCTGCCCGAAATGGGCCGGGGCAAGGGCGTCCGGTTGCAGAAATACAAGGACGGCGGCCTGTCCGACGCGCGCAGCTTCGTGATGGCCGAGGGACTGTCATGGCACGACCCGGCAGGGCGCACCCGGACCGAGACCGATCTGGCGGAATGGATGGGCAAACGGGCTGGCACCGGGCGCATGGCGCCGCGCGGCTTCCCGAGGAACAATCGGTTCACCTGATCGGCGGGCGCATGGTGGCAGTTGGCACGGAAGTCACGATTTCTTGCGCATAGGCGGGCTGTTTCGGCCCATTGATTGCACCGCGACCACGCCTGCGGTATCCGGGACCGGCTGCCATCGAGGAGAAGCCTATGCGCACCCTTATTCGCCTGACCCTGCTGGGAATGGTCCTGATCCTCGGGGCCTGCGCCGCGACGGACCCGTTGGAGGAAGAGTTGCCTGACATGGGCGACTTCCAGCTTGGTTACAATATCGTGGTGGCCGACAACATGCAGCAGGTGCCCCCCTCTCGCACGGCGACCGAAGAGGAATGGGTGCAGGCGCTGACCGCCGAGATCGACCGCCGGTTCGGTGGCTATGACGGTGACCGGCTCTATCACATCGCGCTGCATGTCGATGCGTATTCGCTGGCGCCCCCGGGGATTCCGGTGGTCTTGCAGCCGCGCTCGATCCTCGTGATCAGCGCCAATGTGTGGGACGATGAGCTTCAGGCAAAACTGCACGACGAGCCCGAGCAGTTGACGATTTTCGAGGGCACGTCGGCCGACACGTTCCTTGTCGGTTCCGGCATCGCCCGCTCGCGCGAAGAGCAGATGCAGGTGCTGGCGCGCAATGCGGCCCGGCGGGTGCAATTGTGGATGCTGGAGCATCCCGAGTGGTTCTCGATTGATGAAGAAGCCGCTGCGGCCGCGCAGGCCGAGCTTGCGCAAGCGGTGGCCGAGGTCGAGCAGCCGGTTGAGATCCCTGAAGATCCGGCGGCGGCAGACGCAGCCCAGTAACGTCCGGCCTGAAAACGGACCGGATACCCCGCAAGGGTCAACTGCCCCTTGATTTTTCCTGCGCGCCTGAGTAACGAGCGCGCGACGTTGAACCGGGGCCCGGCGGCCCCCCCAGACCACGAGGCGCCTAAGGCTATGGCTAAGGAAAAGTTTGAGCGCGGCAAGCCGCACTGTAACATCGGCACGATCGGTCACGTTGACCACGGCAAGAC